>NZ_JBIWAK010000029.1:0-1070 GCF_044759995.1 Streptomyces sp. NPDC098781 | reverse complement strand
GGTGCCTGATCTGTAACTACCTTTTGAGGTTTACCAAATTGTTTAATGAGACGTTTGATAAACGCATATGCTGAATGATTATCTCGTTGCTTACGCAACCAAATATCTAATGTATGTCCCTCTGCATCAATAGCACGATATAAATAGCTCCATTTTCCTTTTATTTTGATGTACGTTTCATCAATACGCCATTTGTAATAAGCTTTTTTATGCTTTTTCTTCCAAATTTGATATAAAATTGGGGCATATTCTTGAACCCAACGGTAGACCGTTGAATAATGAACGTTTACACCACGTTCCCTTAATATTTCAGATATATTACGATAACTCAATGCATATCTTAGATAGTAGCCAACGGCTACAGTGATAACATCCTTGTTAAATTGTTTATATCTGAAATAGTTCATACAGAAGACTCCTTTTTGTTAAAATTATATTATAAATTCAACTTTGCAACAGAACCAACATGATGATTCTGTTGCAAAGGCAGAATCATTAAAAAATATGTAATAATAGAACAGTTTTGATAATGTTTACTTATCATTTGTGTGGACTACTCTATGTTTAGTAAATGCTGTTTATTTATTAGTTAAACAAAGACGTGGAAATACTAATAAGCGTATTTGATGTTCTGATAAGAAAATAATCGGTTCTGTTGCAAAGTAAAAAAATATAGCTAACCACTAATTTATCATGTCAGTGTTCGCTTAACTTGCTAGCATGATGCTAATTTCGTGGCATGGGGAAAATACGTAGATCTGAAGAGACCTGCGGTTCTTTTTATATAGAGCGTAAATACATTCAATACCTTTTAAAGTATTCTTTGCCGTATTGATACTTTGATATCTTGTCTTTCTTACTTTAATATGACGGTGATCTTGCTCAATGAGGTTATTCAGATATTTCGATGTACAATGACAGTCAGGTTTAAGTTTAAAAGCTTTAATTACTTTAGCCATTGCTACCTTCGTTGAGGGTGCCTGATCTGTAACTACCTTTTGAGGTTTACCAAATTGTTTAATGAGACGTTTGATAAACGCATATGCTGAATGATTATCTCGTTGCTTACG
>NZ_JBIWAK010000028.1:0-1077 GCF_044759995.1 Streptomyces sp. NPDC098781 | reverse complement strand
TGTGCTGTCCCGGGACGTTGGTGACAGGCGACACGCCTTGAGCGGTCCTTGAACGGGGCGAGGGCCTCTGGGTTCGGTGTGGATTGCGATATCGACAACCGGCACCCAGGAGGCCCTCGTTGTTCCACCGTAATGCCCCGCTGACGGCGACCGGTCGGCTGCGTCTGGCGCGGTGTGTCGTCGATGACGGATGGCCGCTGCGCCGGGCCGCGGAACGCTTCCAGGTCAGCCACACCACCGCAGCACGCTGGGCAGGCCGCTACCGCAGGCACGGGCCCGCCGGCATGCAGGACCGCTCCAGCCGCCCGCACCACCAGCCTGGCCGCACCCCGGCCGCCCTCGAGGAACAAGTCGTGCGCCTGCGGCAACAGCACCGCATCGGACCGGTGCGGCTGGCTGCCCGATGCGCCGTCGCCGCCTCCACCGCCCACCGCATCCTCGTCCGGCACGGCCTGCCCGCCCTGGCCGCCACCGACCGGGCCACCGGCGAACCCGTGCGCCGCTACGAACGACGCCGGCCGGGCGAGCTGGTCCATATCGACGTCAAGAAACTCGGCCGCATCCCCGACGGCGGCGGCCACAAAGTCCTCGGCCGGCCGGCCGGGCGGGCCAACCAGGACCGCCGCAACGGCACCGGATACGCCTACCTGCACACCGCCCTGGACGACCACTCCCGCCTGGCATACACCGAAGACCTGCCCGACGAGAAGGCCGCCACCTGCGCCGCCTTCCTGCAACGGGCAACCGCCTGGTTCGCCGCACGCGGCGTCACCGTCGAGCGGGTCCTGACCGACAACGCCTGGTCCTACACCAAGAACACCTGGCGCGACACCTGCCGCGACCTGGGCATCAGCCCCCGCTGGACGCGTCCCTGGCGGCCGCAGACCAACGGCAAGGTCGAACGCTTCCACCGCACCCTGCTCGACGAATGGGCCTACCAGCGGCCCTACACCTCAGACACTGAACGACAGGCAGCGTTTCCCGACTGGCTGGACTGGTACAACTACCACCGACCCCACACCGGCATCAGCGGCCACACACCAGCCACCCGCGTCACCAACCTGTCCGAACAGCACA
>NZ_JBIWAK010000027.1:0-1447 GCF_044759995.1 Streptomyces sp. NPDC098781 | reverse complement strand
TGTGGATAAATCTTCTTTTCTTATATAATGGTGCGCTAGGCTAAAGCCTAGCAGGGGGCTCTCAACGGTAAAGGACGGGGCTACGCCCCGCCGGCACTTCGTGCCGGTGCTACGCATCCTTGACCGTCGATTCTGCGCCCCCTGCACCCCCGGCGTTGCGCCGAAACCAAAGGTTTCGGCTTGACGCCTAGCGCACCATTACAGAAAAGATAATGCGTCAATGCCCCAATGCATGAATGCGTCAATGCGTTCATGCCATGCGTAAGGCAAGGCAATCCATTGGATTGCCTTGACGGTCGCATGGGGTTACAAGGGGCGAAGGACCCGCAGTCAAGGGCGTAAGTCGGCGGAGCCGATGAGCGATAGCGAAACCCTTGACTGTGGGTAGCCCCTTGTTATGCTTTAGCATGGCATGAACGCGAACGCATGAATGTTCCTTGGGGTTCAAAGGGGCAAGCCCCTTGCAAGCGAACAAGGACGAAATTCGAAGAATGTAGTCCGCAGTTACTGCTTGCCGTCGGTTTGTAAGATAGCAGTGTTTGCAACGCTGCTATCGTCAAAGCGGGGTTTTGGTTTTAGGTTTTATGGTTTTAAATAAGGGACTAGCTTCAGCTAGTCCCTACCGATTTTTTATGTTATGATTTGTAGTGCTTAGGAGAGTTTTAATTAATTAGATCACAGTTCTAATTGATTAAAGCTCTTTTTCTTGTTCAAAGCTCTGATACTCATCATAAGCATGTTCATCTTCGTTATCTCTGTCGAATTGTTCAAACTCCACTAGTAAGTATTTGTGCTTTTCATCATCTCCACGTAATAGTATTTGTGGGTTGAGCATAAGTACTCCAGTTCTCCTTTTGATTATATTGCCCTTACGAAGCATTTTAAGCGTTTCTGTGACCGTTTTGGTACTTACCCCCGTAGTTTCTGCTATTTCTCTTGTAGTGGCTACTAATTTGTTATCTGAGAGTCTTAGGTTATCTAGTAGATAATTCACTACTTTGAGTTTACCCCCACCCACTACATCTAACATCATCACTAATCCTTTAATATACGCTTTAACAAAGTTCCCTTCTACTTGTTTACGGTATATCTTATCAACTTCGATTAATTCACCTGTATCATGGTCTAATAACGTTTGTTTACCACGATATATAGTTCCATATCTGTCTTTCATTGTTATCTCTCCTTTGTATCCATAAGTTAACACAAACGTTGTTGTTATATTACCATATTAGTAAGTAAATAACAACAAATAAGAGTTTTGTAGTAGTTTTCTACTATATTTGTTGTAGAAAACTACTACAAGCAAAATCTCAATAAACCTTATCATATCAATGGTTATAGAGATTTTCTGTGGATAAATCTTCTTTTCTTATATAATGGTGCGCTAGGCTAAAGCCTAGCAGGGGGCTCTCAACGGTAAAGGACGGGGCTACGCCCCGCCGGC
>NZ_JBIWAK010000026.1:0-1684 GCF_044759995.1 Streptomyces sp. NPDC098781 | reverse complement strand
CGTTACAAACTATTTAGTATTTATGAGCTAATCAAACATCATAATTTTTTATGGAGAGTTTGATCCTGGCTCAGGATGAACGCTGGCGGCGTGCCTAATACATGCAAGTCGAGCGAACAGACGAGGAGCTTGCTCCTCTGACGTTAGCGGCGGACGGGTGAGTAACACGTGGATAACCTACCTATAAGACTGGGATAACTTCGGGAAACCGGAGCTAATACCGGATAATATATTGAACCGCATGGTTCAATAGTGAAAGACGGTTTTGCTGTCACTTATAGATGGATCCGCGCCGCATTAGCTAGTTGGTAAGGTAACGGCTTACCAAGGCAACGATGCGTAGCCGACCTGAGAGGGTGATCGGCCACACTGGAACTGAGACACGGTCCAGACTCCTACGGGAGGCAGCAGTAGGGAATCTTCCGCAATGGGCGAAAGCCTGACGGAGCAACGCCGCGTGAGTGATGAAGGTCTTCGGATCGTAAAACTCTGTTATTAGGGAAGAACAAATGTGTAAGTAACTATGCACGTCTTGACGGTACCTAATCAGAAAGCCACGGCTAACTACGTGCCAGCAGCCGCGGTAATACGTAGGTGGCAAGCGTTATCCGGAATTATTGGGCGTAAAGCGCGCGTAGGCGGTTTTTTAAGTCTGATGTGAAAGCCCACGGCTCAACCGTGGAGGGTCATTGGAAACTGGAAAACTTGAGTGCAGAAGAGGAAAGTGGAATTCCATGTGTAGCGGTGAAATGCGCAGAGATATGGAGGAACACCAGTGGCGAAGGCGACTTTCTGGTCTGTAACTGACGCTGATGTGCGAAAGCGTGGGGATCAAACAGGATTAGATACCCTGGTAGTCCACGCCGTAAACGATGAGTGCTAAGTGTTAGGGGGTTTCCGCCCCTTAGTGCTGCAGCTAACGCATTAAGCACTCCGCCTGGGGAGTACGACCGCAAGGTTGAAACTCAAAGGAATTGACGGGGACCCGCACAAGCGGTGGAGCATGTGGTTTAATTCGAAGCAACGCGAAGAACCTTACCAAATCTTGACATCCTCTGACCCCTCTAGAGATAGAGTTTTCCCCTTCGGGGGACAGAGTGACAGGTGGTGCATGGTTGTCGTCAGCTCGTGTCGTGAGATGTTGGGTTAAGTCCCGCAACGAGCGCAACCCTTAAGCTTAGTTGCCATCATTAAGTTGGGCACTCTAAGTTGACTGCCGGTGACAAACCGGAGGAAGGTGGGGATGACGTCAAATCATCATGCCCCTTATGATTTGGGCTACACACGTGCTACAATGGACAATACAAAGGGCAGCGAAACCGCGAGGTCAAGCAAATCCCATAAAGTTGTTCTCAGTTCGGATTGTAGTCTGCAACTCGACTATATGAAGCTGGAATCGCTAGTAATCGTAGATCAGCATGCTACGGTGAATACGTTCCCGGGTCTTGTACACACCGCCCGTCACACCACGAGAGTTTGTAACACCCGAAGCCGGTGGAGTAACCATTTGGAGCTAGCCGTCGAAGGTGGGACAAATGATTGGGGTGAAGTCGTAACAAGGTAGCCGTATCGGAAGGTGCGGCTGGATCACCTCCTTTCTAAGGATATATTCGGAACATCTTCTACGAAGATGAGAGAATAACGTGACATATTGTATTCAGTTTTGAATGTTTATTAACATTCA
>NZ_JBIWAK010000025.1:0-2019 GCF_044759995.1 Streptomyces sp. NPDC098781 | reverse complement strand
CGTACTAAATGGCGGTGCGCAAGGCAATAAGAGTGAAGGCGGCGACGCTACTCAAAAAAATGACAACCAAGGTAATGGCGTAGCTAACGGTGGCTTACAAGGTAACAAAAATGAAGGCGGAAAAGCTGATCAAACAAACGCTCATCAAGGTAATGGCGTACTAAATGGCGGTGCGCAAGGCAATAAGAGTGAAGGCGGCGACGCTACTCAAAAAAATGACAACCAAGGTAATGGCGTAGCTAACGGTGGCTCACAAGGTAACAAAAATGAAGGCGGAAAAGCTGATCAAACAAACGCTCATCAAGGTAATGGCGTAGCTAATGGTGGCTCACAAGGTAACAAAAATGAAGGCGGAAAAGCTGATCAATCAAACACAAATAAAGGCAATGGTATTTTAAATGGTGGGAGCCAATCCAACGTAAATAAAGGTGATCACCAAGATGCATCAAAGCCTTCAGATAATGATCATAAAGATCACAGTGACGACCCAAAAGATGACGGTAAAGACAATCATCATAAAGGTGACAAAGATGATCACCACCAAGGTAAAGATGATGGTCAAGATAACCACAAAAAAGATAAAGACCATAACGACAAAGATCATCATAAAGGTGACAAAGATGATGATACTAAAAAACCAGATCAATCTGACAAAGATGATCACCACAAAACCGATAAAAATGATCACAAAGGTTCAAAAGATGATGATACTAAAAAACCAGATCAATCTGACAGAGATGATCACCACAAAACCGATAAAAATGATCACCACCAAGGTAAAGATGATGGTCAAGATGATTCAAAATCAGAACCATCTAAAGACACTGACAATAAAGGCAATCACAATACAACATCAAAAGACGGTAAACACAATGGCAAAAGTCCAGTAGCACCCATTACAGCTGCTACAATGACACCAGCTATGACACATGCACATGGTTATGGTCAAGGTTCTGCTTCGGAATCAACTGAAACTCCAAAAACAATAACAACAAGCACAACTGAAACAACACCAGATAAAAAAGAAGTAACACATGGCGAAAAAACTGAACACAGTGCAAATGAACTTCCTGAAACAGGTGAAGAAAACCAAGAAAACAAGGGATTATTAGCTAGCATTGCAAGTATATTAGGTTTAAGCGGACTTGCGACATTATTTGTTAATCGCAAACGTAAAACAAATGAATAATAAAATATAAATCTTTACAATCATTGTTAACTATTAAATAAGGTGTATAGAAGATAACGACAAAAGAAAGGGGACAAACGCTGTCATTTCAGCGTTTGTCTCTTGTTGTTTGGATTATCGATTATTCATATTTTATACATCGTTGTTTTCACGCGTTTTCATGTATTTTCATTAAATGAAATTTTGTATCTTTATTCAGTTCTCAAGAGTCTAAGTGTTGCATACATGATGCGTGCATACTGTATGCATGTATATTGTATGCCTGCATACAGATTAGAGGCGTTTTGTTATAATTGGGAAGTCGTCTATTCCTCAGACGTCAATTTGACGTAGAGGGGAGGTGCGCTTTATGAATGAAATTCTTGTTCACATCATGACAATGGCAGTTAGTGGTTGTCTAGTCACGTTATTTGGCTATTGGCTCCATAAACGTGATAAAAAATAATATAGACGATTAAGCCGATGTACCAAAAAACCCCGAACTACGGCGAATAGTTCGGGGTTTGGTGCGTTTATAAATGAAATTCTTGTTAAGTAAATTATACATCTTTATGTACTATTTGTAAAAGCTTATCTTTTTTTATTATTCTTCCCAATCGACCTGAAGTTTTTTTAGAAAAGCTTCTCGTTCTTTCTCTAATTGTGGATCATACTCATTTTGTGTTTGTTTTTCATATGTGCGTTCTTCTAACCATTTTGGTGTTTTTTCACGACTGATATATTGTCGTGGCTTATCTATATTCGCAATTTGTGGTTGTCGTTTATTGTGAATGCGTTTCTCAGCATCAAACGTAAACTCTAACCACTCAATTTTACGCCCTTTTTTCGCA
>NZ_JBIWAK010000024.1:0-2950 GCF_044759995.1 Streptomyces sp. NPDC098781 | reverse complement strand
TGTTATTGATATATGGTATAGGTGGAGGATTTTTCTTACCATCTAATATTTCAGCAATCATGGGAACTGTATCTAAAGATATGCAAGGTACTGTTGGAGCAACTCAACGGATGGTTCAAAATATAGGTATTGCAGTTTATACAGCAATTACTTCACTATTTATAAGTAATCAATCACAGACAAATCAACTGATAACTGGTGCCAGCCACGCATGGTTATTCGCATCAGCAACACTTTTCTTATCACTATTACCTTTTTTATTAAAATTATTACACCATAAGTCAGAAGCTACTTAATATAATAAAAGCAAGTGATTTATAAAATTATAAATCACTTGCTTTTATACTGTTCTTTCAATCGTTTAATCGCATTTTTTAATGGACGATCATCACGATATGTACTGAAATCAAAAAATGCTGTACTATCAAAATGTTGTAATAAGTGATGAAAGACGTCATTTTCTTGTCTCAGTTGGTCGATTTCATCTTCCAACTGATGAATATGATGCTGGAGTGCCTGATTGTTCGATTTGAGTGCCTCGTTGTCTTTTTTAAACAATTCACTGACTTCACTGGATTCTTTAATTTGTTCGATGACTGTCGGTTTAATGCGATTACCAATGGCTGTATGACGTATGTATTCCGTCACATTCATCTCTCGAATATCCGCAAGTGCACAAATCTTTTCGTATTGCGATTGACTTACACGAATTGTTAAAATTTTTTCTTTTGAATTTTGTTTTTTTGGCATTGAATCACCTCATAATTAATATGTAATAAGCATACATATGTGTGCTTATTTTTATATTAATATAACATACATATGTATGCTAATAAATATGTATGATTCGAGGTGTTATGAGCTGCCATTTGGCATACATCTTTTCAAACATATTTGTTTGATAATGCGTATGTCATTTGTTAGCTATAGAACGGAATTCAAAAATATATTTTTGAATGTAGTGATGGCCTCGCCAGAGCGAAGATAACTCTTACATTTGAATGTAAGAGTATATCGAGCTATACTCTCATTGCGGAATCAGCCTCATATGTTTGAGGCGTAGCGGTGAGAGTATCCATCATTTTACATAAGCGAAGCATTGTCGAAGGTAGACAATCACAGCGCTTGTAAAATGATATTTGCGAAGGTTCTCGAAAGTAGAGAACCACAGACAAATCAAAAAGCTTCGGGGAGGGCGCTCAATTTGAAATTAGCTTGGAATACGCAAAAAAATAAAATGAGCGATGTTAAAGGCAAAGAGATGGAACAAGAACGTAAAGGGAGAATCAAAAACGATGAGATTGATTTGAAACGGACAAACTTAAACTTTGATTTAGTTGAAGATGAACGTCATTTGTATCATCGTGTGAAAGATAGAGTCGATTATTATAAAGAACAGGGGTCACGTGTACAGAAAAATAGTGTGGTGATGTATTCCAATATCATTACGTTATCGAAAGAAGAGGCCGACCGTATGGGAGAAACACGTACAAAACACTACTTTAAGACATGTAAAGATTACTTCAGTGAACGTTTTGGTGAAGCCAATGTCGTTTCAGCAAAAGTTCATATGGATGAATCAGCGTCTCATATGCACCTTCACTTTATACCTGTTAATCATCAAGGGCGGTTATCAGCACGTACAGCTATGAATCGACAAGCCATTCATCACATCCATGATGAATTAACAACACACCTGTGCCAGCAAGGTTTTGATGTTGAACGTGGGAGTACCGATGATAATAAAACGTATATTCAAGATATTCATGAATATAAAAAGAAAGCGAAAGTTTTAAGTGAATTAGACCAACAAATTGAAACGAAAAAACAATTGTTGAGGGATATCAACGATTTACACGATGAAAAAGAACATTTAACTCGGGATATTCAAAACTTAAAACAGAAAAATCATTTTTTACAAGAGGATTCTCAACAGGTTCAAGAAGATATTGACCTATATAAGCAACTGAGAGCAAATTCTAGGGACGATTTTGAAAAAGATGAGGAAAAGTACCAAAAAGAAATCAAAGCGTATGAGGCGTCTCTGAGCAGCCTTAGAATGAATTACCGAGATTTGGACAAGCGCAATCAATATTTAACAACACAAAATAATCAACTCGAACACCATTTAGACATATTAAATGCACATCATCAAGCGATGAACGACATGGTAAGAAATGATACACGTATTTTGTTTGCGGGGCTTAGATGTGCATTGAAAGATAGGAACATTGAATTAAGCGCAGAAATTAAATATCAACGTATGCCAGAAGTCGGTATTGATCCCGATACGGTGGATCAGGGGGCTTTAACACATGCATATCAAGGTGATGTGTCAGGGGTAGACCATCATATAAGAAAGGCATCAGCACCTATTAAAAAAGAGACAGAGAATGACTTAGAATTAGAATAAATCAATAAAAATAAGCACTCAAACAAGTATGATACTCGCCTGAGTGCTTATCTCATGAAAAGAGGAGATAAAAATTTAATAAGTATGATTAACCTATTAAGAACAATCATTACCTTACTTACAGCGCTTATTAAATAGTTCTGTAAGGAGGAACACTACCTTTGCATTTCTATATTATTATAAGAATTCCAAGGTAGCAAAGATATTGTATTGGAAATGATAGATGTGAGTATGATTTCTAAATTAATTGATGAAGATATTTTTTAAAGTTTATTTTTGTGTTCGTTTCTTTAGAAGTATATTTGAATGAATTTGGAGTATTTCACTCCGACCTTTTTAATATATTTTTATAAATCTTTTTATAAACCTTTTTAGAAGTCGTTTGAGCTTTAGAGCCACAGCTTATTTGAGATGCTTAAGGAGTAGTTTTGCCACATAAAAGGAGTAGTTTTGCCACATAAAAGGAGTAGTTTTGCCACATAAAAGGAGTAGTTTTTATTATAAACCTTCTTTTGTTAATTGACATTTTTATAAAAG
>NZ_JBIWAK010000023.1:0-3100 GCF_044759995.1 Streptomyces sp. NPDC098781 | reverse complement strand
CCAGAGATTTCCGAATGGGGGAACCCAGCATGAGTTATGTCATGTTATCGACATGTGAATTCATAGCATGTCAGAAGGCAGACCCGGAGAACTGAAACATCTTAGTACCCGGAGGAAGAGAAAGAAAAATCGATTCCCTGAGTAGCGGCGAGCGAAACGGGAAGAGCCCAAACCAACAAGCTTGCTTGTTGGGGTTGTAGGACACTCTATACGGAGTTACAAAAGAACATGTTAGACGAATCATCTGGAAAGATGAATCAAAGAAGGTAATAATCCTGTAGTCGAAAACATATTCTCTCTTGAGTGGATCCTGAGTACGACGGAGCACGTGAAATTCCGTCGGAATCTGGGAGGACCATCTCCTAAGGCTAAATACTCTCTAGTGACCGATAGTGAACCAGTACCGTGAGGGAAAGGTGAAAAGTACCCCGGAAGGGGAGTGAAAGAGAACTTGAAACCGTGTGCTTACAAGTAGTCAGAGCCCGTTAATGGGTGATGGCGTGCCTTTTGTAGAATGAACCGGCGAGTTACGATCTGATGCAAGGTTAAGCAGCAAATGTGGAGCCGCAGCGAAAGCGAGTCTGAATAGGGCGTTGAGTATTTGGTCGTAGACCCGAAACCAGGTGATCTACCCTTGGTCAGGTTGAAGTTCAGGTAACACTGAATGGAGGACCGAACCGACTTACGTTGAAAAGTGAGCGGATGAACTGAGGGTAGCGGAGAAATTCCAATCGAACTTGGAGATAGCTGGTTCTCTCCGAAATAGCTTTAGGGCTAGCCTCAAGTGATGATTATTGGAGGTAGAGCACTGTTTGGACGAGGGGCCCCTCTCGGGTTACCGAATTCAGACAAACTCCGAATGCCAATTAATTTAACTTGGGAGTCAGAACATGGGTGATAAGGTCCGTGTTCGAAAGGGAAACAGCCCAGACCACCAGCTAAGGTCCCAAAATATATGTTAAGTGGAAAAGGATGTGGCGTTGCCCAGACAACTAGGATGTTGGCTTAGAAGCAGCCATCATTTAAAGAGTGCGTAATAGCTCACTAGTCGAGTGACACTGCGCCGAAAATGTACCGGGGCTAAACATATTACCGAAGCTGTGGATTGTCCTTTGGACAATGGTAGGAGAGCGTTCTAAGGGCGTCGAAGCATGATCGCAAGGACATGTGGAGCGCTTAGAAGTGAGAATGCCGGTGTGAGTAGCGAAAGACGGGTGAGAATCCCGTCCACCGATTGACTAAGGTTTCCAGAGGAAGGCTCGTCCGCTCTGGGTTAGTCGGGTCCTAAGCTGAGGCCGACAGGCGTAGGCGATGGATAACAGGTTGATATTCCTGTACCACCTAGTATCGTTTTAATCGATGGGGGGACGCAGTAGGATAGGCGAAGCGTGCTGTTGGAGTGCACGTCCAAGCAGTAAGGCTGAGTGTTAGGCAAATCCGGCACTCATAAGGCTGAGCTGTGATGGGGAGAGGAAATTGTTTCCTCGAGTCGTTGATTTCACACTGCCGAGAAAAGCCTCTAGATAGATAACAGGTGTCCGTACCGCAAACCGACACAGGTAGTCAAGATGAGAATTCTAAGGTGAGCGAGCGAACTCTCGTTAAGGAACTCGGCAAAATGACCCCGTAACTTCGGGAGAAGGGGTGCTCTTTAGGGTTCACGCCCAGAAGAGCCGCAGTGAATAGGCCCAAGCGACTGTTTATCAAAAACACAGGTCTCTGCTAAACCGTAAGGTGATGTATAGGGGCTGACGCCTGCCCGGTGCTGGAAGGTTAAGAGGAGTGGTTAGCTTCTGCGAAGCTACGAATCGAAGCCCCAGTAAACGGCGGCCGTAACTATAACGGTCCTAAGGTAGCGAAATTCCTTGTCGGGTAAGTTCCGACCCGCACGAAAGGCGTAACGATTTGGGCACTGTCTCAACGAGAGACTCGGTGAAATCATAGTACCTGTGAAGATGCAGGTTACCCGCGACAGGACGGAAAGACCCCGTGGAGCTTTACTGTAGCCTGATATTGAAATTCGGCACAGCTTGTACAGGATAGGTAGGAGCCTTTGAAACGTGAGCGCTAGCTTACGTGGAGGCGTTGGTGGGATACTACCCTAGCTGTGTTGGCTTTCTAACCCGCACCACTTATCGTGGTGGGAGACAGTGTCAGGCGGGCAGTTTGACTGGGGCGGTCGCCTCCTAAAAGGTAACGGAGGCGCTCAAAGGTTCCCTCAGAATGGTTGGAAATCATTCATAGAGTGTAAAGGCATAAGGGAGCTTGACTGCGAGACCTACAAGTCGAGCAGGGTCGAAAGACGGACTTAGTGATCCGGTGGTTCCGCATGGAAGGGCCATCGCTCAACGGATAAAAGCTACCCCGGGGATAACAGGCTTATCTCCCCCAAGAGTTCACATCGACGGGGAGGTTTGGCACCTCGATGTCGGCTCATCGCATCCTGGGGCTGTAGTCGGTCCCAAGGGTTGGGCTGTTCGCCCATTAAAGCGGTACGCGAGCTGGGTTCAGAACGTCGTGAGACAGTTCGGTCCCTATCCGTCGTGGGCGTAGGAAATTTGAGAGGAGCTGTCCTTAGTACGAGAGGACCGGGATGGACATACCTCTGGTGTACCAGTTGTCGTGCCAACGGCATAGCTGGGTAGCTATGTATGGACGGGATAAGTGCTGAAAGCATCTAAGCATGAAGCCCCCCTCAAGATGAGATTTCCCAACTTCGGTTATAAGATCCCTCGAAGATGACGAGGTTAATAGGTTCGAGGTGGAAGCGTGGTGACACGTGGAGCTGACGAATACTAATCGATCGAAGACTTAATCAATTTTTAAAAAACGTTTTGCGACGCAAAATCTTACTTACTATCTAGTTTTGAATGTATAATCATTCATTTGTCTGGTGACAATGGCAAGGAGGTCACACCTGTTCCCATGCCGAACACAGAAGTTAAGCTCCTTAGCGCCGATGGTAGTCGGACTGACGTTCCGCTAGAGTAGGACGTTGCCAGGCAAATATCGTATGGATGCGATGAGCCTAATCGAGACCGAAAGGTCTCTTTTTTTATACAAAAATAGTTCTAAAAAAGAAAGTGTTTGATATGAAAAA
>NZ_JBIWAK010000022.1:3418-4622 GCF_044759995.1 Streptomyces sp. NPDC098781 | reverse complement strand
CTCAGAACCAACACAGTGGACGCGAGCCTCTATGGACAAGCCCTCGGCCTATTAGTACCGGTCACCTCCACACATTACTGTGCTTCCAGATCCGGCCTATCAACCCAGTCGTCTACTGGGAGCCTTACCCCATCAAGTGGGTGGGAGTCCTCATCTCGAAGCAGGCTTCCCGCTTAGATGCTTTCAGCGGTTATCCCTCCCGAACGTAGCCAACCAGCCATGCCCTTGGCAGGACAACTGGCACACCAGAGGTTCGTCCGTCCCGGTCCTCTCGTACTAGGGACAGCCCTTCTCAAGACTCCTACGCGCACAGCGGATAGGGACCGAACTGTCTCACGACGTTCTAAACCCAGCTC
Organism: Streptomyces sp. NPDC098781; assembly: GCF_044759995.1. Lineage (NCBI taxonomy): Bacteria > Bacillati > Actinomycetota > Actinomycetes > Kitasatosporales > Streptomycetaceae > Streptomyces > Streptomyces sp. NPDC098781. Next base: position 4,266 of record NZ_JBIWAK010000022.1, on the reverse strand, counting down.
GCGTACCGCTTTAATGGGCGAACAGCCCAACCCTTGGGACCGACTCCAGCCCCAGGATGCGACGAGCCGACATCGAGGTGCCAAACCATCCCGTCGATATGGACTCTTGGGGAAGATCAGCCTGTTATCCCCGGGGTACCTTTTATCCGTTGAGCGACGGCGCTTCCACAAGCCACCGCCGGATCACTAGTCCCGACTTTCGTCCCTGCTCGACCCGTCGGTCTCACAGTCAAGCTCCCTTGTGCACTTACACTCAACACCTGATTGCCAACCAGGCTGAGGGAACCTTTGGGCGCCTCCGTTACTCTTTAGGAGGCAACCGCCCCAGTTAAACTACCCATCAGACACTGTCCCTGATCCGGATCACGGACCCAGGTTAGACATCCAGCACGACCAGACTGGTATTTCAACGACGACTCCACAACCACTGGCGTGATCGCTTCAAAGTCTCCCAGCTATCCTACACAAGCCGAACCGAACACCAATATCAAACTGTAGTAAAGGTCCCGGGGTCTTTCCGTCCTGCTGCGCGAAACGAGCATCTTTACTCGTAGTGCAATTTCACCGGGCCTATGGTTGAGACAGTCGAGAAGTCGTTACGCCATTCGTGCAGGTCGGAACTTACCCGACAAGGAATTTCGCTACCTTAGGATGGTTATAGTTACCACCGCCGTTTACTGGCGCTTAAGTTCTCAGCTTCGCCCGACCGAAATCGGACTAACCGGTCCCCTTAACGTTCCAGCACCGGGCAGGCGTCAGTCCGTATACATCGCCTTACGGCTTCGCACGGACCTGTGTTTTTAGTAAACAGTCGCTTCTCGCTGGTCTCTGCGGCCACCCCCAGCTCG
>NZ_JBIWAK010000022.1:1659-3326 GCF_044759995.1 Streptomyces sp. NPDC098781 | reverse complement strand
GTATGTACTGCAATGACACGACTTCGGCGGTACGCTTGAGCCCCGCTACATTGTCGGCGCGGAATCACTAGACCAGTGAGCTATTACGCACTCTTTCAAGGGTGGCTGCTTCTAAGCCAACCTCCTGGTTGTCTGTGCGACTCCACATCCTTTCCCACTTAGCGTACGCTTAGGGGCCTTAGTCGATGCTCTGGGCTGTTTCCCTCTCGACCATGGAGCTTATCCCCCACAGTCTCACTGCCGCGCTCTCACTTACCGGCATTCGGAGTTTGGCTAAGGTCAGTAACCCGGTAGGGCCCATCGCCTATCCAGTGCTCTACCTCCGGCAAGAAACACACGACGCTGCACCTAAATGCATTTCGGGGAGAACCAGCTATCACGGAGTTTGATTGGCCTTTCACCCCTAACCACAGGTCATCCCCCAGGTTTTCAACCCTGGTGGGTTCGGTCCTCCACGAAGTCTTACCTCCGCTTCAACCTGCCCATGGCTAGATCACTCCGCTTCGGGTCTTGAGCGCGCTACTGAATCGCCCTATTCGGACTCGCTTTCGCTACGGCTTCCCCACACGGGTTAACCTCGCAACACACCGCAAACTCGCAGGCTCATTCTTCAAAAGGCACGCAGTCACGAGAACGTGCAAGCACGTTCCGACGCTCCCACGGCTTGTAGGCACACGGTTTCAGGTACTATTTCACTCCCCTCCCGGGGTACTTTTCACCATTCCCTCACGGTACTATCCGCTATCGGTCACCAGGGAATATTTAGGCTTAGCGGGTGGTCCCGCCAGATTCACACGGGATTTCTCGGGCCCCGTGCTACTTGGGTGTCTCTCAAACGAGCCGCTGACGTTTCGACTACGGGGGTCTTACCCTCTACGCCGGACCTTTCGCATGTCCTTCGCCTACATCAACGGTTTCTGACTCGTCTCACGGCCGGCAGACCGTGAAAGAGAGATCCCACAACCCCGCACACGCAACCCCTGCCGGGTCTCACACGTATACGGTTTGGCCTCATCCAGTTTCGCTCGCCACTACTCCCGGAATCACGGTTGTTTTCTCTTCCTGCGGGTACTGAGATGTTTCACTTCCCCGCGTTCCCTCCACACTGCCTATGTGTTCAGCAGTGGGTGACAGCCCATGACGACTGCCGGGTTTCCCCATTCGGAAACCCCCGGATCAAAGCCTGGTTGACGACTCCCCGGGGACTATCGTGGCCTCCCACGTCCTTCATCGGTTCCTGGTGCCAAGGCATCCACCGTGCGCCCTTAAAAACTTGGCCACAGATGCTCGCGTCCACTGTGCAGTTCTCAAACAACAACCAGTACACCGTCACACACCACCTCAGTGGTGCTTCACCGGCGCCGGCAACTGAAGGCAGCCGAACCGGCCGTACCTTCAGACACCCAACAGCGTGCCCGACACACTCCCCGCTTCCCTCAACGTTCCACGCTCGCAAGAGCAGTACTAGAAGGAGAAGACGATCAAGTGTGCCGAATAATCAACGTTCCACCCATGAGCAACCAGCATCAGACATTCGCTGATGTACTGGCCTCTGACCAACCGGAGTTGGTGAGAAGTGCTCCTTAGAAAGGAGGTGATCCAGCCGCACCTTCCGGTACGGCTACCTTGTTACGACTTCGTCCCAATCGCCAGTCCCACCTTCGACA
>NZ_JBIWAK010000021.1:0-10118 GCF_044759995.1 Streptomyces sp. NPDC098781 | reverse complement strand
ACGCCCGGTTACATTCCGAACCCGGAAGCTAAGCCTTACAGCGCCGATGGTACTGCAGGGGGGACCCTGTGGGAGAGTAGGACACCGCCGAACAATCTTTGGGAAGGACCCCTGGTCACCAGCGTTCAGCTGGGACCAGGGGTCCTTTCGTTTTTACAATGCTTGTGTACCTAAGACAGGAGTCACCGATGTCCACCAACTCTCCCGACGACCGACCGGAGCGCGACCAGCGGCGACGGGACAGTGGTGACCGGGGCGATCGTGGCAACCGCGGGGAGCGCGGCGGATTCCGTCGTGACAACGACCGCGGTGGCAGCGGCGCCGGCCGTGGTGGGTATGGCCGGCGTGATGACCGTCGGGGAGACGACCGCGGCGACCGGGGTGACCGCGGTGGCTTCCGTCGTGATGACAACCGTGGCGGCGGCTACGGCCGGCGCGATGACCGCCGTGACGACCGTCGAGATGACCGCCGTGGCGGCGACGACCGTGGGGCCCGGCCGCCCTTCCGGCGCGATGACCGGCCTACGGGTCCCCGTCGCGACGATCGCGATCGTGGGTTCCGTCGCGACGGTGACCGTCCCGCCTTCCGCCGGGACGACCGAGGCGACCGCCCCGAGCGCGGGGACCGCCGGAGCGATGACCGCGGTGACCGTGGCGGATTCCGTCGTGATGACAACCGTGGTGGTGGCTACGGCCGTCGTGACGACCGGCGGGGCGAAGACCGTGGCTACGGCCGGCGTGACGACCGCCGTGAAGGCGGCGACCGCGGCGAGCGTGGTGACCGCGGCTTCCGTCGCGATGATCGTGGTGACCGCGGCTTCCGTCGCGATGATCGGGGCGACCGCGGTGACCGTGGCGGCTTCCGCCGCGACGACAACCGTGGCAGCTACGAGCGACGTGACGACCGTCGCGATGACCGCCGTGGCGACGACCGTGGTGAGCGCGGTGGGTTCCGTCGTGATGACCGCCGTGACGACCGCCGTGGTGACGACCGTGGTGAGCGCGGTGGGTTCCGTCGTGATGACCGCGGCGATCGCGGCGATCATGGTGGCTTCCGTCGCGATGACAGCCGTGGCGAGCGCGGTGGGTTCCGTGGCCGGGACGACCGACGGGACGACCGTGGTGGGCGTGGGCCGCGCGGGGACGACCGTGGCGGACGGCCCGGTGGCTTCCGTGGGCGGGACGACCGGCGCGGTGGCGACGACCGGCGTGGCGGTGGCCGGTTCCGTGATGACCGGGACCGTGGTGACCGCGAGCCGATCAAGCGGCTGCCGATCCCCGAGGACGTCACGGGCGAAGAGATCGACCAGGACGTACGGCAGGAACTCCAGAGTCTGCCGAAGACGCTCGCGGAGGATGTCGCCAGGAACCTGGTGATGGTCGCGCGGCTCCTCGACGAGGACCCCGAGAGCGCTTACGGCTACTCCAAGGTGGCCCTGCGGCTGGCGTCGCGTGTCGCCGCCGTGCGCGAGGCGGCCGGGTTCGCGGCGTACGCGAACCAGAAGTACTCCGAGGCGCTCGCCGAGTTCCGGGCCGCGCGGCGGATGACCGGGAGCGTGGAGCTGTGGCCGCTGATGGCCGACTGCGAGCGTGGACTCGGGCGGCCGGAGAAGGCGCTGGACATGGCCGGGGCGGCGGAGGTGCACAAGCTCGACAAGGCCGGTCAGGTGGAGATGCGGCTCGTCGCGGCCGGCGCCCGGCGTGACATGGGGCAGCTGGACGCGGCCATCGTGACGTTGCAGAGCCCCGAGCTGGCTTCCAACTCCGTACAGCCGTGGACCGCGCGGCTGCGGTACGCGTACGCCGACGCGCTGTTCGCCGCCGGGCGGCAGGGTGAGGCGCGGGAGTGGTTCGCGAAGGCCGTCGAGGCGGACAAGGACGGCAGCACGGATGCTTCCGACCGGCTCGCCGAGCTGGACGGTGTCGACTTCGTCGACGCTCTCGACGAGAGCGAGAGCGAGAGCGACAGCGAGGGCGCGAACGGGGACGTCAGTGGTGAGCAGGCTCCGGGCGAGCTCGAAGAGGGCGACGACGAGTGAGCCGCGCGTGAAGTGAGGGGCGGGATCCCGGGCCGGGGTCCCGCCCCTTCCGCGTTCAGGCGTCCAGTGTGCGAAGGACCAGGCCCGACGCCGGTTTCGGCCCGAACGACGTCGACTTGCGGGGCATCGTGACGCCTTGGCGGGCGAGGTCGCGTACGACGTCCTCGCGGACGGGGTGCATCAGTACGGCCGTACCGCCGTCGCGTTCCGCCTTCTTGACCGTCGCAGCGGTGTCGTGGATGTAGGCGATGCGGGTGGGGTCGTCCTCGGGGACGTGCCAGACGTGGGCGAGGAGCGTGGAGTGCAGGACCGTCGCGTCCAGGGTGCGCCAGGCCGTGGGGCGGTCGGTGGGGACCGTACGGGCGAGGAGGTCCGGATCCGGTCGGTCGACGAGGTGGAAGGCGCCGTCGCCGGCGAGCAGGTAGGCGTTGCCCGCGCAGGCCGCGTCGGCCAGCGCCCCCAGGGCCTCGGCCCGCGGGACTTCGAGGCGGCGTACGCGGAACAGGCCGTCGAGGGCGGCGACGGCGTCCGGTACCGGCAGTGTGTGCAGGAGCCGGTGGATGGCGCGGACGCGCAGCGGATAGCGGGCCGTGTCGACCAGCAGGACCAGGCCGTGGTCCCAGGGGCTGGGCGAGCCGTGCTCCGCGCGTAGACGGCGATACGTCGCCCACCGATGGTGGCCGTCGGCGATCAGGGCCTGGCGGCGGGCCAGGTCCGACTGGATGCCGGCCAGGTCCGTGGGGTCGGTGATCGCCCACAGACGATGGCTGAAGCCGTCCTCCGTGGTGGTCGCGAGGAGCGGCGGGCCATCGATCGTGCGCTCGATCACCGAGGCCGTGTCGGCCGGTGTTCCGTCGCCGCGGTAGGTGAGGAGCAGGGGTTCGAGGTTCGCGGAGGTGGCGCGCATCAGTGCCGCTCTGTCGGCGACGATGTGCGGCATGACGTCCTCGTGCGGCAGCACCAGGCCCTCCGACGGATCCGACACGCGCAGGGCGCCGATGACGCCGCGCTGGAGCATGCCCTCGTCGTCACGCTGTTCGTAGACGTAGAGACGGGGCTCGGGATCCGTGGTCAGGACGCCCTCGGACAGCCAGTGGCGCAGGGTCTTCGCCGCCTGTTCGTTGCGGGCGGCGGGCGTGTCGGCCTGGGGGAGGATCAGGCGGACGATGTTGTGCGGGTCCGCGTCCTGGAGGTGGTGCAGGCCGTCGGGGCGGACGACGACGTCGTACGGCGGGGATGTCACGGCGGCCAGGCTGCCGACCCGGTCGGGGTCGTAGCGAAGTCCTCGGAACGGGGTGAGTTCGAGGCCTCGGCGCGCCGTTGCTTCCGGGTGACCTGCTGTGTTCATCCAGGCATCGTACGGGTGTCAGTGGCATGGGGGATGATCGGGGGAAAGCCGTCGAACGAGGAGCGATGCCAAATGAGCCAGACCGTCAGGAGCAGGCCCGCGGGCAGTGGCCAGGCCCTGAGCGAGGCGTACGACACGGCGCTGCTCGACCTCGACGGTGTGGTGTACGCGGGCGGCAACGCGATCGCGCACGCCGTGGAATCGCTGGCGGCCGCTCGCACGGGCGGGATGCATCTGGCGTACGTCACGAACAACGCCCTGCGGACGCCGGACGTCGTGGCCGCGCATCTGACGGCGCTGGGGATACCCACGGGCGCGGACGACGTGATCACTTCGGCGCAGGCGGCGGCGCGGCTGATCAGTGAGCAGGTGCCGGAGGGCTCCCGGGTGCTGGTGATCGGTGGGGAGGGCCTGCGGGTGGCGCTGCGGGAGCGCGGTCTCGAGCCGGTGGAGTCGGCGGACGACGATCCGGCGGCGGTCGTGCAGGGGTACGGCGGGCCGGAGCTGGCGTGGGGCCGGTTCGCGGAGGCGTGCTACGCCATCGCGCGCGGGGTGCCGTGGTTCGCGTCCAACACCGACCTGACGATTCCCAGCGCGCGGGGCATCGCGCCGGGCAACGGGGCGGCGGTGGAGGTCGTCCGGATCGCCACCGGCGCCGAGCCTCAGGTGGCGGGCAAGCCGTTGCCGCCCATGCACCGGGAGACGATCCTGCGCACCGGTGCCGAGCGGCCGTTGGTGGTCGGGGACCGGCTGGACACCGACATCGAGGGCGCGTTCAACGGGGAGGTCGACTCGCTGCTCGTGCTGACCGGCGTGACCGACGGGGCGCAGCTGCTGGCCGCGCCGCCGCACCATCGGCCGACCTATGTCGACGAAGATCTGCGGGGGTTGCTCACCGGGCAGCCGGAGGTCGCGAAGGAAGGGGAGGGCTTCCGGTGCGGTGGCTGGACGGCGATCGCGCGGGGAGAGCGGCTGGAAGTCGATGGTGAGGGGGCGGCCCTGGACGGGCTGCGGGCGCTGTGCGCGGCGGCCTGGACGGCGGCGGGGGACGGCTCGTGCACGTTGGACTCGGGGAAGGCGCTGGCGCGCCTGGGTCTGTGAGCCCTGGCACGGCTGAGGAGTGAGGGACGGCGCGCAGCGGGATCGTGGCTGAATAGGAGGGTAGGCTAACCTAACCGGGTGTTGGTCGACAGTCCTCCCGAACAGCGCGCGGAGTCCCAGTCCGCGCCCCCAACCCGACGGGCGATACGTGCCGTTGGGCTGCTCGTCGCCGTCCTGATCCTGGTGGCCGTCGTATTGGCCAGCATCGCGATCGGGGCGAAACAGCTGTCCCTGGGGGAGGTCTGGCACGGGCTGTTCGACAGTTCCGGGACCTACGGCGATGTCGTGGTGGGTGACCGGATCTCGCGCACCCTCCTCGGCCTGCTCGCCGGCGCGGCACTCGGTCTCGCCGGGGCTGTGCTCCAGGCGCTCACCCGTAATCCGCTCGCCGACCCCGGGCTGCTCGGCATCAACGCGGGCGCGTCCGCGGCGGTCGTCACCGCGATCACGTTCTTCGGCGTCACCAGCCTGAACGTCTATGTCTGGTTCGCCTTCGTCGGCGCGGCGGCGGTCGGGGCGCTCGTCTGGTTCCTCGGCGGCAGCCGGGGTGCCACACCGGTGCGGCTCGCGCTGGCCGGTACGGCGATCAGTGCCGCCCTCTACGGCTATCTCCAGGCCGTGATGATCACGGACGACGTGGCGCTGAACAAGATGCGCTTCTGGACGGTCGGTTCGCTGACCTCGGCGACCGACTCGACCATCACGCAGGTGCTGCCGTTCCTCGTTGCGGGCATGGTCCTGGCGCTGGCGCTGGCCCGGCCGCTGAACGCCATGGAGATGGGCGACGACACCGCCAAGGCCCTCGGCGCCCATCTGAACCGCACCCGGGTGCTGGCGATGCTCGCCGCCACCGTGCTGTGCGGTGCCGCCACCGCGGCCTGCGGGCCGATCGTGTTCGTCGGCCTGATGGTGCCGCACGTCGTGCGCTCCTTCACCGGACCCGACCTGCGCTGGATCCTGCCGTACGCGGCCATCCTGTCGCCCGTGCTGCTGCTCGGCGCCGATGTCCTCGGCCGGATCGTCGCCCGGCCCTCCGAGCTCCAGGTCGGCATCGTCACCGCGATCCTCGGCGGACCGGTCTTCATCTTTCTCGTACGACGGCGGAGGACGGCCCAGCTGTGAGGACCGCAGTGAAGAGCGAAGCGAAGACCGAGGCAGCGAGTCCGAGGGCCACCCGGTCCAACCGTGCCGTGCGGACCCCGGGCGGCCTCTCCGTCCGGCTCGACGTCCGGGCGCTGATCGTCGTCCTGCTGTTGCTGCTCGCCGCGCTCGCCGCGAGCGTCCTGCTGATCGGCACCGGGGACTTCCCGATCGGGGCCGGCGACGTGCTCAGAACCCTGTTCGGCGGCGGCAACGCCGGTCAGGAGTTCATCGTCAACGAGCTGCGGCTGCCCAGGGTCCTGGTCGCGCTCCTGGTCGGCGCCTCGCTGGGCCTCGGCGGAGCGCTGTTCCAGGCGCTGTCCCGCAACCCGCTGGGCAGCCCGGACATCCTCGGCCTGGCGCAGGGGGCCACGGCCGGGGCGCTCGTGGTGATCGTGCTGTTCTCGGGCGACGCCCGCCAGGTCACCGGCGGTGCTCTCGTGGGCGGACTCGCGACCGGTCTCGCCATCTATCTGCTCGCCTGGAAGCGGGGCGTGCACGGCTATCGACTGGTCCTGGTCGGTATCGGCATGTCCGCGATCATGACGGCGGTCAACGGCTATCTGCTGACCAAGGCCGACCTGGTCGAGGCGACCCGCGCGCTCGTGTGGATGACCGGCTCCCTCAGCGGCCGGGACTGGGCCCAGGTCTCGCCGCTGCTCGCGCTGTGCGTCGTCCTCGTACCGCTCGTCCTCGCCAACGCGCGCGGGCTGCGGATGATGGAGATGGGCGACGACGTCTCGTACGCCCTGGGGGTGCGCGTCGAACGCGTACGGCTGCTGTTGATGCTGTCCGCCGTGCTGCTCACCGCCGCCGCGACGGCCGCCGCCGGCCCGGTCAGCTTCGTGGCGCTCACCGCCCCGCAGCTCGCCCGGCGCCTGACCCGCTCGCCCGGCCCGAACCTGCTGCCCTCCCTGTGCATGGGCGCCGCCCTGCTCGTCGCCGCCGACTGGATCTCCCAGCGGGTCTTCGGCGCCGACCAGATGCCGGTGGGCGTGGTCACGGGCGTACTCGGCGGTGTGTATCTGCTGTGGCTGCTGGTCACCGAGCGCAGGGCGGGCCGGATATGAGCGCCGCGAGCGGCAAGAGCAACGGGCTGAACAACCGAAGGAGCACTGTGAACCGCCTGTCCGCCGACAACGTCACCCTCGCCTACGACCAGCGGGTCATCGCGGAGCAACTGTCGGTGGAGATACCCGACAACTCCTTCACCGTGATCGTCGGCCCGAACGCGTGCGGCAAGTCCACGCTGCTGCGCGCGCTGTCACGGATGCTCAAGCCCAGTCAGGGCCGGGTGCTGCTGGACGGGCAGGTCATCCAGTCGATGCCGGCGAAGAAGGTCGCGCGCACGCTGGGTCTGCTGCCGCAGTCGTCGATCGCACCCGACGGGATCACCGTCGCCGACCTGGTGGGCCGCGGCCGGTACCCGCACCAGGGGATCCTGCGTCAGTGGTCGACCGAGGACGAGCGGGTCGTCCAGGAGTCGATGGAGCAGACCGGGGTCGCCGAGCTCGCGGATCGCTATGTCGACGAGTTGTCGGGTGGTCAGCGGCAGCGTGTGTGGATCGCGATGGCGCTCGCCCAGCAGACGCCGCTGCTGCTGCTCGACGAGCCGACGACCTACCTCGACATCCAGCACCAGATCGACGTCCTCGATCTGTGCGCCCAGCTGCACGAGGAGCAGGGACGCACGCTGGTGGCCGTGCTGCACGACCTCAACCACGCCGCCCGGTACGCCACCCACCTGATCGCCCTGCGCGGCGGGGCGGTGATCGCCCAGGGCGCGCCCAACGACATCGTCACGGCCGAGCTGGTCGAGGACGTCTTCGGGCTGCGCTGCCAGGTCATCGACGACCCGGAGACGGGCACGCCGCTGGTGGTGCCGGCGGCGCGCAAGGCACGTACGGAGGAGAAGGTGCCGGCTACAGAAGCTTCCTGAGCAGCAGCAGGTCGCGCACGCCCGCGTGCAGCTTCACCCGGCCGGAACCCCAGGCCCTGGCGAAGCTGAGCTCACCGTCGACCAGGGCGACCAGGTCGTCCCCGGTCATGCTCAGCCTGATCTGGGCCTTCTCCGGAGGCGGGCCCTGGATCGTGTCGTGGACGTGGATCCGGCCGCCCGCCATGCGGCCGGCGAACGTGACGTCCAGGTCGGTGATGTGGCAGCTCACCGAGCGGTCCAGGGCCGCTGCCGCCCGGGCGTCCCCTTCGGCGCGCTGCATGTTGTCCGAGAGCTTTTCGAGTGCGGCGCGGCACTCCTCAGTCGTGGCCATCGAGATCGACGGTACCCCAGCGGTTCGGGGTAGCGTCTGGGCATGAGCGACACGGTTCCGGAGACGGAGATCCCGGTGCAGGAGGCGGCGGCCGAGCAGCCGGCCGAGGCGGTCGAACCCGAGTACGATCCCGCCGCTCCCGCCCCGCTGGACGTCCCTCGTACCCCGACCGGCGACGCCGCCGTCGACGCCCAGCTGGAACGGCTCGGTGACACCGACCACCTCGCCACGGACGGGCACCTGGAGGTGTACGAGGATGTACACCGGGGGCTGCGCGACGCGCTCACCGCGCTCGACGCCCGCCCGGGACCTCCGGCGCCCCCGTCGATGCCTGGGATGAGGAGCTGAACCGAACGTGGCAGGAGTCGCACGCCGCCGTCTCGACGCGGAGCTGGTCCGCCGGAAGCTGGCGCGTTCGCGCGAGCACGCCAGCCAGCTGATCGCCGCCGGGCGGGTGACCGTCGGCAAGACCGTCGCGACCAAGCCGGCCACCCAGGTGGAGACGGCGGCGGCGATCGTCGTCCAGGCCGACGGCGGCGATCCCGAGTACGTCTCGCGCGGCGGCCACAAGCTCGCGGGCGCGCTGGAGGCCTTCGGGCCTCAGGGGCTCGCGGTGGAAGGGCGTCGGGCGCTGGACGCCGGCGCGTCCACGGGCGGCTTCACGGATGTCCTGCTGCGGGCCGGTGCCGCGCATGTCGTCGCCGTCGACGTCGGATACGGACAACTCGCCTGGACTCTCCAGAGTGATGAACGCGTGACCGTCAAAGACCGTACGAACGTACGCGAGTTGACGCTCGAAGCGATCGATGGGGAACCAGTGGATCTTGTCGTGGGGGATCTGTCCTTCATCCCGCTCGGCCTGGTGCTGCCCGCCCTGGTGCGGTGCGTGAAGCCGGACGCCGATCTGGTGATGATGGTGAAGCCGCAGTTCGAGGTGGGGAAGGAACGGCTGGGCAGTGGGGGAGTCGTACGGAGTCCGCACTTGCGGGCGGAGGCCGTGCGCGGTGTCGCCGAGAAGGCGTGGGAACTCGGGCTCGGGGTGAACGGGGTCACGGCGAGTCCGTTGCCCGGACCCTCGGGGAACGTCGAGTACTTTCTGTGGCTGCGTGCCGGAGCGCCCGCTCTGGACCCGGCCGACGTTGACCGTGCAGTGGCGGAGGGGCCGCGTTGATGCAGAACCGAGCTCGTACTGTTTTTCTGCTCGCCCACACGGGGCGGCCGGCGGCCATTCGCAGCGCCGAGTTGGTGGTCAAGGGGCTGCTGCGGGAGGGCATCGGGGTCCGTGTCCTGGAGTACGAGGCCGCCGACCTGCCGCTGCCGGACGAGGTGGAACTCGTCAAGGAGGCGACCCCGCAGTGCCTCGACGGGTGCGAGCTGCTCATCGTGCTCGGCGGTGACGGGACGCTGCTGCGGGGCGCCGAGTTCGCGCGGGCGTCCGGGGTGCCGATGCTGGGCGTCAACCTCGGGCGGGTCGGGTTCCTCGCGGAGGCCGAGCGGGACGATCTGGACAAGGTTGTCGACCGGGTCGTGACCAGGGCGTACGAGGTCGAGGAGCGGATGACCGTCGACGTCGTCGTCCATCAGAACGGCGACATCGTGCACACGGACTGGGCGCTCAACGAGGCCGCCGTGCAGAAGGCCGGTGCGGAGAAGCTCCTCGAGGTCGTGCTGGAGATCGACGGGCGGCCGGTGACCGGGTTCGGGTGCGACGGGATCGTGCTGTCCACGCCCACCGGGTCCACGGCCTATGCCTTCTCGGCGGGTGGGCCCGTGGTGTGGCCCGAGGTGGAGGCGCTGCTGATGGTGCCGATCAGCGCGCACGCGCTGTTCGCGAAGCCATTGGTGACCTCGCCGAACTCCGTGCTCGCGGTGGAGGTTCTGCCGCATATCCCGCCGGGGGTCCTGTGGTGTGACGGGCGGCGGACCGTGGAGCTGCCGCCGGGGGCGCGGGTCGAGGTGCGGCGGGGGGCTGTGCCGGTGCGGCTGGCTCGGCTGCACCACGCGTCGTTCACCGACCGGCTGGTCGCGAAGTTCGCCTTGCCGGTCTCCGGGTGGCGGGGGGCGCCGCACTAGGGCCTGTCGTTTGGATCAGGCCGGCTGAGAGGGACTGCGCCTGTCGGTCGACCCGAGCGGGGTCTGGTGCGTGCAGCTGCAAGGCGGAGGAGGGAGCCGACGCGGAGCGTCGGCGAGTGACGACAACGCGGCAGATGTGCGTGCCAG
>NZ_JBIWAK010000020.1:0-36134 GCF_044759995.1 Streptomyces sp. NPDC098781 | reverse complement strand
CACAGCCCGCTCACGGGCCGGCGGCGACAGCGAACCGGCCCTGAAGCGTCCACGTCCGGCGCCCCTACCGTTCCCCGTCCGCTCGTGATGCGGCGTACTGGGCCCCGGACCACGGCTGCCTAGCCGCGCTATCCCGCCTGGTGCGGCACAGGATTGTCGCCTGGCGCCCGACCGGGCGCGGAGGATTGCGGCAGCGGCATGAGCCGGTAGAACACGGTGGCCACGAGATCGCGAGCGTACTGGGCGTCCAGGAGTCCGGGACGAAACAGGATGCGATACATCATCGGCGCCACGACATGGTCCATCACGATCTCCGTGTCGGGCGCGTGCTCTCCGCGCTCGGCGGCGCGAGCGAGGATGACCTCCACTTGCTCGACGGCGTAGGCGGAGCACTGCCCGGCATTGCTGCCGTCCGGGTCGCCTGCGAGGGCGTCCCGGATGTAGGAGCGGCCGACTCCCGACGACATCTCTTCGAGGAAGTCGACGGCCCAGTGCTCCAGGTCCGCGCGCAGGCTGCCGCGATCGGCCGGAGGTGTCTCGGGGCGCAGCCGCTCCACCGCGACATCCGCCAGCAATTCCTGCAGATCTCCCCAGCGGCGATAGATCGTGGACGGGGTGACCCCGGCACGCGCGGCCACGAGCGGGACGGTGAGGGCGGCGCGGCCCCGTTCGGTCTGCAGCTCACGAACGGCCGTGTGCACCGACTGCTGTACTCGAGCACTGCGCCCTCCGGGCCGCGCTGCTGGTCTTGGACTCATACCGCCATCTTAACGCAAAATCATTGCCAAACCCTTGGCGCACTTCGGCGGGCCACCGACATCAAGCCGCACCTCGACCCGCCGACCGCACACCCCGAAACCCCACGTGACCGCCTCTGCGTCACTCTCGAACCGTCCGACGCTTTGCACCCCTTCGACACCGAGCCCCCTCCTTAAAGCGCAGTATTTGCGTTAGCTCGCCATGAAGGCTACTCTCCACTAAGGCAAAGAAATTGCTTTAGCTCGATGGAAGGACACCATGTTCCGCGCCGCCCCGGGAGCACTCGCCTCCCGGATCCGACTGACCAGGCGCTCATCGTTCGCACTGGACGCATCGATCCTGGTCGCGCTGCTGGCCGCGTCCAGTGCCCCCACCCCGCTGTACGCGATCTACCAGGCCCAGTGGCACTTCTCTGCACTCGCTCTGACTGTCGTCTTCAGCGCATACGCCGTGGCCATGCTGCTGGCACTGCTGACGACCGGGTCCCTCTCCGACCATCTCGGCCGGCGTCCGGTCCTGCTAGCGGCGCTGATCGCCGAAGCAGTCGTCATGGTCGTGCTCGCCACCGCTGACGGCGTCGGGCAGTTGATCGCCGCACGTGTCCTGCAGGGCCTCGCGACCGGCGCCGCTACGAGTGCCGTGGGTGCGGCGCTGCTGGAGCTGGAACACCCCGACCGCTCAGGGAAGGCCGCCCTCACCAACAGTGTCGCTCCGGTCGCGGGCATGGCCGCCGGCGTACTGGGCGCCACCCTGCTGGTGAGCTTCGCCCCGGCACCCACGGTGACCGTTCACCTGGCCCTGTTGGCCGTTTTCGTCCTCCAGGCCCTCGCACTCGTCCTGACTCCTGAGACCGCTCCGCGGCGACCTGGCGCTCTGCGCTCGCTGCGCCCCGCGGTCAAGGTGCCGGCCTCGGCTCGCCGCGCGATGCTGCTCGCCGCGCCCAGCGTGGTGGCGGTCTGGGCTCTCGGCGGGTTCGCCTCCTCACTCGGTCCCGGTCTTGCCCGGCTCATCGACTCCAGCGTGCTTCCCGCCGTTAGCGGCCTGGTCTTCTTCGCTCTGACGGTGAGCGCCGTGCTGTCGGTATGGGGCATGGGCCGCTTCCGGGCCCACGTGATGGTCGCCACCGGTGCGGGCGCAGTGATCCCTGGAGTCGCACTGATGGTGCTCAGCATTCAGATCGACAGCTTGACCGCTCTGTTCGCCGGATCCGCCGTGGCCGGCGTCGGTTTCGGTGCCGTGTCTCAGGGCGTGCTGCGGACGATTCTGCCCCGCGTCACCCCGCAGGACCGAAGCGGCGTGCTCGCCGCCTACTACGTAATCAGCTACCTGGCCATGAGCGTCCCGGCCGTACTCGCCGGCCTCCTCACCGTCCGTTATGGACTGCTCACAGCGAGCGTACTCTTTGGCGGTGCGGTGGCCGCGCTGGGGGTCGCCGCTCTCGTCGCCGCCCTCGCACCCGGAGCGCGCACGTCCTGCGTACCACACCGCCGATCGGCCGTCGTGGCCACCGGCGGCCCCTCCGCCGCCCCGTCGACGTGCCCCCCGCTCCCGTCCCTGCCCTCCCCCCGCGCCTGACTCGCGTCCCTCGAAGGAGATCCCGCATGAACCCGCAAACCCCCTCTCGCACCCCCCACAACACGGCGCCGACCTGGACCGTGGGCGACTTCGTCGTACACCGCATCGACGAGACCGAGCTCCCCCCGCAGACCGGCCCCTGGCTGCTGCCCGAGGCGACGCCGGACATCGTGAACGACGTGCCGTGGCTCCGGCCGGCCTTCGCGGGCCACGACGGCATCCTGCACCTGGCCAGCCACAGCTTCGCCCTGGAGGTGGACGGCCTGCGTGTCCTCATCGACACCGGGATCGGCAACGGCAAGACCCGCGCCAATCCGGCCTGGCACAACCTCGACACCGACTACCTGCGGCGGCTCACCGACGCCGGCTTCGCACCCGAGACCATCGACCTGGTGATCCTGACCCACCTGCACACCGACCACGTCGGCTGGAACACCCGCGACGACAACGGCACGTGGGTTCCCACCTTCCCCAACGCAAGGTACATCGCCTCCACTACCGAGTGGGACTACTGGGCGGGCGTCGAGTTGGAGGCACCCCGCCAGCAGATGTTCGACGACTCGATCCACCCGATCCGGGACGCCGGCCTGCTCGACCTCATCGACGTTCCGGCGAGCACCGGCCTGGGCACCACGGGTGCCGAAGTGGCTCCTGGGATCCGGTTGTTCGCCACGCCCGGTCACACGCCGGGGCAGGTTGCGGTAGAGCTCCGAAGTGGTGACCGGGCAGCCGTCATCACCGGTGACTGCGTCCATCACCCCGTGCAGCTGCCGCATCCCCACATCACCAGTTGCGTGGACATCGACGCCGACCAGGCCACACGGACCCGCCACGCTCTGCTGGCCGCGCTCGCCGACACCGAGACGCTGCTCCTTGGCAGCCACTTCCCGCCGCCCACCGCGGGGACCGTCGTCACCGCCGAGACGAACTACCGCCTCGTTCCCGTCCCCGGACAGCACGCCTGAGCGCTCCGCTGGAAGCACAGTGATGAACCCGCGAGCCGGTGGGGGCTGGTCGCGCAGTTCCCCGCGCCCCCTCGCGGGGCGCGGTACCGCACTGGACTTCGCCAAGGCCGCTCAGGGCCTGTCCGCTGCACACCGTCCGCTCCCCGTCGGTGCAGTGCTGCCTACGAAGGCAGCGGCGCTCCCGGCGACAACCCCACAGCATGACAGCACACCCACCCACGGGCCGACTGCAGCAGAACTCACCCGCCGATGCCGGCCGGTCATCCTCAGACACCACGAGCGCACTCATGTTCCTCACCCCGCTTTCGAACCCGCAGACCTCCCCTGGAAGTCCAGTGACTCAGCAGCAGACCACCCGCCAGGCCGTCCTGGCACTGTCCCCGCAGGAGGCGTCAGTCCCTGTCCTGCGCCACTTCGCCGACGATCTGCTGCGGCACTGGGGGATCGCCCAGGACGACCGGCACTCCGCCCAACTCATCATCGGTGAGCTGGGAGCCAACGTCGTCCAGCACGGCCGTGCAGACATGACCATGCTGCTCACCCTCGATGAGACGGTGCTGCGCCTGACCGTCGCCGACTCCGGGCCCGTGGTGGCCGATCGGGCACCGCAGCCCACCGTCCCCGCCGACGAGCGCGGCCGCGGCATGGGGATCGTGGAGTTCCTCGCCGCATGGACGGAGGTGCGCGACAGTGATCAGGGCCGCCGAGTCCGCGTCGAGATGCATGTCCGCAAGCCTCAGGGGCACGAGGCGAATTCCACCCCCCTTGAATGCGGGCACCTCACCCGACGCGGGAGAGCCTGACCAAGCAAAAGCCGTACATCCCAGGCGAGTTGAAAGTCGGCGTTGGTACCCTGTTCCGCCGCACACATGATCTCGGGGACGCGTAAAAGCGCGGCAGACCCGCAGCCGAGTCGCTGCGTGTCGGAGCGCCGTCGTGGATCCGGTCCGGCGCAACGTGACGGTGGCGGGCCTTCAAGTGGAGTGCGTCTTCCGTGAGTTCAGCCTGCTGAGTCCGCGAAGTCCAACTCCTGATTTCCCCACGAGCCGACAACTACAACTGGGAGGCGTCATGACCAGTCCGAGCGGGAAGCAGGAAGAGAGAACCGGGAACAACAGAACCCGGAAAAATCGGGCCTATGACGTGGTGCTGTTCGGAGCGACCGGGTTCGTGGGAGCGCTCGCGGCCGAGTATCTGGCCGCTCACGCACCCGAGACACTTCGGTGGGCCGTTTCCGGCCGCGACCTGCAGATGCTGCGGGAGCTGAGGAAGCGGCTGGCGCTCCTGAATCCGGCGTGCGCGGAGCTGCCGCTCATTCATGCCGACGCGTCCGAACCGTCCTCGGTACGCGAACTCGCGGAGTGCACAGGCGTGCTCGCCACGGCCGCGGGCCCCTACCTCACCCTGGGACAGGAGTTGGTTGCCGCCTGCGCCGAGGCGGGTACCGACTACCTGGACATCACCGGGGAACCCGAGTTCGTGGATCTGACGTACATACGGCACGACGCGATCGCGCAGAAGACCGGAGCACGAATCGTACATGCCGCCGGATTCGACTCGATCCCCCACGATCTCGGAGTCCACTTCACGGTAAAGCAGCTCCCACAGGGCGTTCCCCTGCGAATCGACGGCTTTGTGCAGTGGGACGCGAGGATCTCAGGAGGGACGCTCAGTTCAGCCCTCAACCAATTCTCCCGGGGGCGGAAGATGATGGCGGCGCAACGTGAGCGAAACAAGATGCAGCCGCCGGTTCCGGGACGCACTGTGCGCTCATCGCCCGGAACACCACGCCATGCCAAGGAGATCGGCTGTTGGGCGCTTCCGCTACCGACGATCGACCCCCAGATAGTGCTGCAATCGGCACGGTCTCTTGAGCACTACGGCCCTGATTTCCAGTACCGCTGCTACATGGCGGTGCGGACACTGCCGATGGCGGTGGGCGGCGTCGTAGGTGCCAGTGCCATGCTGACGGCCGCTCAACTGCCGCCCGCGCGCCGCTGGCTGTTGCGTCGGCTGAAGCCGGGCACGGGGCCGAGTGCTGATCGCCGCGCGAAGAGCACGTTCGCCGTCCGGTTCGTCGGCGAAGGTGGCGGCCAGCGGGTGTTCACTGAGGTGTCCGGGGGCGACCCTGGCCATGACGAGACGTCCAAGATGCTGGCGGAGTCGGCCATGTGCCTGGCGCTGGACGATCTGCCGCAGACGTCGGGGCAGGTGACCACGGCCGTGGCGATGGGGGACACCCTGCTCGAGCGGCTGCGGGCTGCGGGGATCTCCTTCCGGGTGACGACTGGGCACCAGCTCGACTGACTGCCGGTTCCCAGGTCGTGCCTGCCCGGCGAGTGGCCTCACCGTGCGGGCCGACGGCTGCTTCGCCGGGCAAGCGGTGTGCGAGCACCTGACCCACGAGCCCGGTGTCCAGCCCGCGGTGTCCGGTCCTCGCCCCGCTGTCATGCCTTCTACGCGTCGAAGGAGGCGAACATGTCGAGCAGCGGCTTCGGCGCGCACTCGTCGAAGATGACCTCAAGTCCCTCCGCGGACTGCCGCGCGGCCTCTTCGCCACGAGGGAAGAGCTGTGCCTCGTAGGCGGACAGAGCAGCCTCGGTGTCTCCGGGGTGCTCGACCAGGCACCGACCCAGGTCGGCGCCATCGATCAGGGCGAGGTTGGCGCCCTCACCGGCGAACGGGGACATAAGATGCGCCGCGTCACCCAACAGGGTCACGCCGGGCACGCGCGTCCAGCGATGGGCCACGGGCAGGGCGTGGATCGTCCGGGGCACCGCGGGGCCGTCCGCGTCTGCGATCAGCCGCTGCAGTTCGGGAGCCCAGCCGGAGAAGTGCTCCAGCAGCGCGGCCTTGACGGCCGGGACGTCGGTGAAGTCGAGTGTGGCGAGCCAGTCCTCGGGCGCGCGCAGAGCGGTGTAGATGTGCAGGCTGCCATCGGATTCGCGATGGCCGAGGAAGCCCTTGTCGTCGCCGAGGGCGAAGAACATGCCGCAGCCGAGCAGCCGCGCGGCGTCGGGGTGACGGACCTCGGCGTCCATGAGGTCGAGCTCCACGAAGGAGATCCCGGTGTATGCGGGTACGGCGTCCGACAGCAGCGGCCGGACACGTGACCAAGCTCCGTCTGCACCGATCAGCAGGTCCGTGGTGAAGGACCCACCGTCGGCGAGCACGACCTCTTGGCGGCCCTCGCCCTGCGGGCGGGCGACGGTGACCTGCGCGTTCCACCGGACGGTTCCTTCCGGGAGGGAGCTGAGCAGGAGTGCGCGCAGGTCACCGCGGTCGATCTCGGGCCGGCCGCCAGAGCCGTCGTCGGCTTCGTCGCGCAGGACGCGGGCGTGCTTGTCGAGGATCCGCAGGGCCTCGCCGCCGCGGTGGATCTTGGCCAAGAAGTCCTCGTGCAACCGCGCGACATGCAGTGCGGCCTGACCGGTCTCGGCGTGGATGTCGAGCATGCCGCCCTGGGTGCGGGCGTGTGCGGAGGCCTCAAGGTCGAAGACGGTGGCTTCGATGCCGTTGACGTGCAGGACGCGGGCGAGCGTCAGACCGCCCAGTCCGGCCCCGATGACGGCGATGGGGTGGTGAGGAGTACGGGTCATGGTGGTGCTCCCTTTCGTTTCGAAGAATTGGCGGGCGCCGGGACCACATCAGCGCCCCTCAGTCAGGTGAGAGAATCGGCCGGGACCTTACCCTCGGCTTTTCGGGTGTCGGACCCGACGGTCGGGTTGCCCCACGGCTGTGTCTGCCGATCCGGCGACCGTCATGTCACGCATCGTTGACATCTGCTCGCTCGTCGTCGAGCTACTCCCCGAGCCGCCCACGCATGACTCAGTCGGCGAGTGGCGCCGTCACGAGCTGCCGAACCTGTGGGGCCGCGTTGAGGCGGCAGGCCTCACGATGTTCACCAGCTCACCGGAAGTTCGGCCAAGGCGCCGGAAAGCAGGTCGTTTCGGATGGTCAGCGCCTCGACCGGTACCGCCAGACGCATTTCAGGAAAGCGCCGCGTGAGATGGGAGAGGACGATCTGCAGTTCCAGGCGGGCCAGGGGCGCGCCGATGCAATAGTGCGCGCCGTGCCCGAAGGTCAGGTGCGCGGTCGTGTCACGGGCGATGTCGAAGCGGTCCGGCTCGGGAAAGACGGTCTCGTCGTGGTTGGCCGCACTGATGTCCAGGAGGACGAGATCGCCGGTGCGGATGGTGACGGGCCCGACGTGGATGTCGCCGCGGGCATAGCGCAGCAACCCGCCACTGGCCTTGCCCGGGGCCCGTAGGGTCTCTTCGACCGCCGAGACCACCAGGTCGGGGTCATCCAGCAGTGACTCCCGTTGTTCCGGGTTGGTCAGGAACAGCAGCACGCCCAGGCCGATCTGAACGACCGTCGTGGCATGCCCCGCGAACAGCAGCACCATGGCATACCTGGAGATCTCGTCGTCAGTGAGTCCCTCGGTCGCGCAGAGACCTGAGATCACGTCATCACCGGGATTCTCACGCTTGAGAGTCACCAATTGCTGACCGTACGCGTACAGCTGCATCAGCCCCCGCTCCGAGAGGGCGTGATCGTGAACATCGCACAGCTCTCGGACCCACCCCCCGAACTGCGCGCGATCCTCGTAGGGCACTCCGAGGAGTTCACAGATCACCATGACCGCCAGCGGAGCCGCGAGAGCCTCATTGAGGTCGACGGGTTGCGGCCGGCCCGCCATGGCGTCGAGAAACTGTGTGGTCATGGTCTTGACCCGGGAGCGCATCGCACCTGTCCGCCGTGGTGAGAAGTACGGCTTAAGCAACGAGCGCATCCTGGCATGGTCCTCCCGCTCCGTGGCGAAATTGCCCGATGGCCCGCCGAGCAGCGCGGAATCGCTCACCCGAGCCGCGTTCTCGGGGTCGGGGTGGGAACGTCCCAACCGGTCGCCCGCCAGCAGGCGGCGCACCTCGCGGTGGTCGGTGATCAGCCACGCCTCATCGCCCACACGGGTACGGATCCGATGAATCGGTCCTTGCTGCTTCAGCTCGTCCAGGAGCGGCGGCATCCGCAGTGGATGCGGCTGCTCGAACGGCAGATGGATCGAGTCGGTCACAAAGCCCTCCAGTTGATGAACCCTCGGATGTGCGGTCAAGGGCTGGTGGGGGATGCCGCCCGTCACGGACGCGCAGGGAAGTGGGTCCGGTCGAGGTGCTCCTGCCACTTGCGGACGGTGAGTGCCTGGAGCTCCTTGACGGCAGGGTTCAGCTCCGGGACAGGCAGATGGAAGAACGCCTCGTACGCCTCCTGTTCGGCTTCGACAGCCACCCGATCCTGTTCGAGCACCCGTCGGATGTGCATCCTGTCGGCCAGGCGCAGAAGCACCTTGACCAGGAAGCAGGGCATGCGCATCGGCAGCAACGGCAGCCGGAAGAAGTCGCGGGAGAAGGCGAAAAGGAAGAAGACCCGCGTCGTCCGTTCGTCGATCGGCAGGACGAAGCACCACTCCTTGAGGTTCTTCCCGGTGTCGCTCCACTGGAAGGGATACTCGTAGCACAGAGTGATCGCACCGGTGTCGACGCGGCGTTCGTTTACGAAGACCTTCGACAGGCGGCTGCCGCCGACCTTCGTGCGGTAGCTCAGCCGTACCGAGTCGGGTCCCGGCTCCAGACTCGTCAGCAAGGTGTCCAGGGAGAACGGCTCATATTTGCGGTGCAGATAGGCGTGAGTGAAGTCGCTGACGTTGTCCATGATGACGGAGTGGTGTGCGCGCACGGTGAACTCGTCGATCACGTGGGGCCAGGCGTCTCCACCTTCCAGCTCCGCGAGTTCGGGGATACCGCGGGCCTCGGCCAGTTCGGGGTTACCGGGGAAGAGCCAGATCAGCTGATACCTGGTGCGCACTGGGTAGCTCCGGATCCGGGTCTTCGGTACCGGCCGCCCGAACAGGTCGTGGGGAATATCCGCGACCCGGCCCTCACCGTCATGTGACCATCCGTGGTAGAGGCAGACCAGGTTGCACCCCTCGACCTGTCCCGCTGAGAGCTTCAGCTGCCGGTGCGCGCAGCGGTTGTCGAGCGCGCGGAGCGTGCCGTCGCTGCCTCGGAACAGTGCCATGGAGCGGCCCCAGAAGGAGACCTCCACCACTTTTCCGCGGGCGACTTCACGGTCGAGGGCCACGGGGTACCAATAGTCGGGGTCCATGCCTGACGCCCGGGTGCGCTGGTGCCGGGTCCGCGCGGTCTCGAAGTCCGGCGGCGCCAGTGTTCCGGCATCTTCGCTGCGTGTGCTCATCGTGGTTGCTCCTTTCACGGTGTGCCGTACGGGACTTCGCGAGACGCGGTACGACCACGGGGTTGGATCAGGCCCCTTCGCACGAAGTCGTCGTAGGCTTCGCGGACCGCGTCCGCCACGGAGGTTGGCCGAAAGCCGAGCTCGGTGCGGGCCTTCGTGCAGTCGGCCCGCCGGCTCAAGGTGAGGACCCGCACCGCGGCCGGCGTGAAGAGCTGCTGCCGCTCCGGTGAAAGCCGGGCGAGAACCGGGCTGGAGAACCTGCTGATCCCCGTCACCAGGCGCGGCGGGAGGCGCAGCCGCGGGCGGCGCGCGCCGGTGAGCTGTTCCAGCAGGGCCATGAGCTGGTCCATCGACAGGTATTCGCTGCTGAAGAGATACCGGTCGCCCGGCCGTCCCGTCTCCATGGCCAGGACGTGGCCGGCTACGATGTCACGCGAGGCCACGGCCTCGAACCCCCCGGGGAGGTAGCCCGGCAACCGGCCATGCGCGAAGTCGCACATCAGCTTGCCCATGCGGGACGGCATGAAGTCGTGGGGTCCGAGGATCCCGCACGAAATAGCGAGGATGGTGTCGAGTCCTGCGGCGAAGGCACGCAGGGTCTCCAACTCCACCAGCACTTTGGTGTGCGCATAGGCCGTGTGCGCCTCGAACGGGTAGAACGGCGTGCTCTCGTCGCACGGCGCACCGGGAACGTCGCCCACGGCCCCGAACGACCCGGTGACGACGACACGTTCGACGTCCTCTGCGCGTGCGGCTTCGAGCACGTTCCGGGTGCCCAGGACGTTGACTTCATGGATCTCGCGTTCGCCACCGGACACGGTCGAGATCTTCGCCGCACAGTGGTAGACGCGCCTGCAGCCGCGGACCGCCGCGCGGACGGCGGCAGGGTCGCGCAGGTCCGCGTATGCGCGCTCGATGGCCAGACCGGCGACGGCCGCCTCGTCGCTGCCCGGACGAAGGAGAACGCGTACGGTGTCGCCGGCTGCAACCCGGTCCCGCACGAGATTGGCACCGAGGTGTCCGGTGGCACCGGTGATGAGAACCTTGTCCATCAGTTCGGCATGCCTTCCTTGTCAGGCCCTGCTCATCGAGAGAAAGCAACCGAGCGCCCACACCGGGAAGTAGGAGGGGTACAGGCGGTAGTGGAGCATGCCGGTACCGAAGAAGACCCCGTTGAGCGCACCCGTCGGCCAGTTGCCGTCAGGTTCCTGTGCGTCGCAGAGCCATCGGACGCCACGGACCACCGGGCTCGCCGACGCGTCGCCGGTGGCCATCAGCAGGGCCAAGAGTGCCCAGCTCGTCATCACCGGTTGACCCTCGGTGTGCGGAACGTACACGCCGCGCAGGCATCCCGAGTGATGCTCTCCCCAGCCTCCGTCGGGCCGCTGTGCAGACGCGAGCCAGCCGGCGGCCCGGACTAGCGCTGGATCGTTTGGGCCGACTCCCGCCGCGCGCAAGCCACGCACCGCGAGAAACGTGGCATAGGTGTAGTTGATGCCCCAGGTGCCGGCGAACGAGCCGTCGCGTCTCTGGGCACCGCGCAGGAATCGCACGCCATGGGCGATCGCCCGGTCGATGCGCGGGTCCTGAGGGAAGTCGGGGTCCCGCCGGACGCGGCACAGCGCGGTCAGGGCGGATCCGGTGCACTCCGTGTACGAGCCTTCGACCATGCAGTCGGCGAACATCTCGGCCGGGTTGAGCGCTTCGAGCCATCTCGGCGCACGGCGGCGCTCGTAGGTGCTGAATCCTCCGTCGCCGTTCTGCCGTTCCAGAATGAATCGGACCGCCGCCCTCTGCCGGTCGCGCGGCAGGGCCAAGCGCGGACGAGTGTCATGAAGCAGGGCGCTGACGGCCTCGGCAGTACAGTCGCTCACCGGCCATCGATGGCCGCCGTCAGAGAAGCACCATCCGCCTCGAACCGGGTCCCGTCCCTCGGGCACCGGATCCGCCGGATCCTCCGTCAACTGCGCCTGGCGCAGATAGTCGTACGCACGGCGGAGCGCGGACGCGGTGCTGTTGGTCCCGGGGCCCGCTGTCAGGGCCTCCACGGCGAAGGCCGTGTCCCAGGTGTGGGACCGCGCTCCCGCGAACCGGATGCCGACCTCCGCGTCCGACCACTGCCAGTGACCGAGTCCGTCCAGTCCCGCGTCCAACGCGGGATCGCGTGGATCGTGCGCGAACATCGCAAGGCAGTTCAGCAGCGCGTTCACCGGCGACAGCCCTTGTGCCGCCGAGGCGCGTTGCTCGTCATGGATCCGCGTCAGGCACCGGTCGAGCGCGCGCGTGCGCAGCGTCGTGGACCGGATCGGTTCATAGTGGGCCAGTAGCCAGTAGCCAGCCTGCAGCAAGCGAGACGGCGGCACGTGCAGATCGGTGGCGGAAACGCTACCGCGGTGCGCCCGAAACGCTCTCCGGGTGGGCATGTCGCCGTAGAGTTCCCGGACCAGCGAAGCCGTCAGCGGACCCGGCTCGGCCCGGAAACGCCGGCCGTAGAGGTACGCGATCGCCTGGTAGATGTTGCGTGTGTGGCAGTACAACCGGTTGGGGTGAACCGGTAGCCGACGAGGGAGCAGGAAAAGCTCCGGCGGGAACGGGTTGATCCCGTCGTAGTCGTAGAGCCCGATCATCGCCAGCCAGAACTTGCCCCAAGTGGGGATCGCGAGCAGGCCGTCAGGCTGCTCGCGCAGCCAGCGGCGCGCGGGTTCGGTCCGCTCGCCTCCGGGTTCGACACCGAGCATCCGCAGCGCCACGTAGGCCAGTGTCGTGCAGAAGACGGACGGCTCGCCCCCCTCGTACTGGGGCCAGCAGCCCTCGGGGGTGCGCGTCACCTCGTAGTGTCTGATCATTCCAGCCCGCGAGCGTTCACCCAGCTGTCGGCCGACAATGTGACACATGATCACGTACTGGGAGAGGATCATGGTGTTCCACACCATCTCTCCCTCCCAGCAGCCGTCGCCACGTTGCCGGGACAACAGAGCGGACACGGCGCGTCCGTGGGCACTGTCCACTCCGGACAGCTTGTCGAGGCGATCGGTGCCACTGCTTCCGTTCACGACGGCCCTTCCCTTGCACGGTCGTGAGGTCATGGAGGAGGGGACAAGAGTCGGAATGAGGCCGCGGCCGGCGTGCTCCGCGTCCACTGAGCGGCGTTCCCGCCCAGTGCGTTCGCATCCTGTCCTAGAAGGAGCACCTTGTCGCCCGCTTGCTACCGGCTTGCCGTTTATGGACCGGCGGTAGCCCAGACACCTAGGCTGCGCTGCAGTTTCGACGCGCCTTCCGGCAGCCTCACGATGTGGCGGGAATCATGAGCAACGAGTCGTCTCCGGTCAGGGTCAGCCCTCGCCCACAGCTCGGCGTCACCGCTCCCGATGTGCTCGTGGCGGGCGGGGGTCCTGCCGGGTGCACCGCCGCGCTGGCGTTCGCCAACGCCGGAGCCCGAACTGCCCTACTGGATGCGGCGGCACCCGCCGCGCGGCGTCTGGCGGGGGAATGGCTACATCCCCCCGGCGTGCGGATCCTGGAGCGGCTGGGTGTCGATCTGTCCGCCACGGATCACTGCCGGGTCGCCGGGTTCGTCGTCCACCCCGAGGACGGGAGCACGCCCATCACCTTGCCCTACTCGGGTGGTGAACTCGGGATGACGTTCCGCCATGGGGCCCTGGTACGAGAGCTTCGCTCGACGCTGGCGCGACGACGCGGTGTCACCCTGGTGTCCCACGCACGGATCACCGGTGTCCGGGGCACCCACGTCGACTACGCCGACGCCGACGGCTCGTCGGCGTCGTGTGCGCCGAGCGAGTGGCTTGTGGGAGCCGAAGGCCGGGTCTCACCGACGCGCCGTTCGCTCGGAGTGGCCCCCAAGCCGAGGCAGCTCTCGCACATGGCCGGAGTACTGCTGGAGAACGTCGAGTTGCCGGACGCGGAGTACGGGCATGTCCTACTCGGCGGTCCCGGACCGGTGTTGCTGTACCACATAGGGCCGGGCGTAGTCCGCGTCTGTCTCGACGTACCGCGGCGCAGAGGCACGCCACACGGCGTCAGGGCCTATCTTTGGCAGACGTACTCCTCGTGGTTTCCGCCGACGCTGCGCGCGGCGTTCGGCAGGGCACTGCAGGGCGAGGTCTGCTGGGCGGCCACCCAGTTCCGGCCTAGGGATCACTACGGGCGCGGGCGGGTAGCCCTCGTCGGTGACGCCGTGGGCTGCTTCCATCCGCTGACAGCCGTGGGCATGACCCTGGCGATGGCCGACGGTGAGTGTCTGGTGCGCAGCGAGGACCTCGGCGCGTACCGACGGGAACGAACGGCCGCGACCCAGGTCGCCGAGATACTCTCGACGTTGCTGCACCGCGTCTTCACCTCCAGGGATCCCGCCACCGAGGTGCTGCGCCACGCCGTCTACGACATGTGGCGCCGCTCCCCTGTCGAACGCGAGCGCACGATGGCGCTGCTGTCCACCGACGAAACCCGCGTACGCAAACTGGGGGCAGCGTTCCTGCACACCCTCGCCCTGGCAGCCCGCGAGCCGTCTCTCCGCCGGCCTTCCTCCCACGACGGACCGGCATGGTCGTCCGAGTTGCTGCGTGGTCTTGGCGGGTGGCTGTCCCTGCTGGGCATGTCCACCGGCCACGCCGCGGCCCGACGGGCGGCCGTACGCGCACGGATGACTGGGCCGGTCCGATGACGCTCCAGGCGACTACTCGCCCGTGCCTTCGGCGAGATGCCGTACAGGGCATCCACGCGCCCCCGGCACCGGGGTGGTCCCTAGATCGGCCACCTCGTAGCCGTCCGGGTAGCACTTGATCTCCCTGTTTTGCCGGGCGTAGTGCGGAGCGCGGCGCGGGGGCAGCCACCGCACGACGCGGCCCCGGAGTCTCAGGGCGCCTCGGACCGCCCTGCTCAGCAGGGCAGACGGCTGCTCGTAGTGGAATGCACGCAGCAGCGGCTCGTCGAGAAGAGCGAGCGTGGCCTTGCGCACGGCGGGCCTGAGGGGCCTCGGGTACCACGACGCCATGAGCTCGAGGGTCGCGTCGGATACCCGGCGTGCGTCGGCGTCCCAGGCGAAATGGGCGGCCTCGTACTCGTTGAGGTACCGCTCGAACTCGTCGTAGGAACGCGGAATGTCCTTGATACCCATGTGTCGGCCGAGGGTCTGGTAGTACAGGGCGCAGGCGTCCCGTTCCTGGGGGCTCAACGGGCGCCATCCGAAGGCGTCGAGCCATCGCTTGGGAACCACGACGAAGGTGCACAGGACGTAGCGCATGTCGTCGTCGGAGATGTCGTAGGCGCCGTGCATCTGGTTGATCCGACGGATCGCGGTCCGGCCCTGTTCACTGTCGAATCCGTGTTCCACGATCGCATCGAGGAGCAGTGCCGTGTCGTCGTACCGCTTCTGGGTCCGCTCGGTCATCTCGGCGGTCTGCGCGAGCAGCCGCCCAATGCTCGGGACCGCGTAGGTACGGTACAGGGCCAACTCCAGTGCCCTGGTGAAGTCCCATGGGAATTCACGAGTACTGGCCAGACGGTAGATTTTTAGCCAGTCCTTCTCGACGTTCCGGCCCTCGATGAACCGCAGTCTGTCAAAGCGGGCAGCCATGCCGCTCCTCGATCAACGTGGTCTCCGCAAGTCGAACTGACATCATTCGACGAGGCCCCTCAGAAGTCCCGGCGACGCGAATCTGTCGGGCTACGGAGAGGCCCTGCCTTCATGCCTGGTTCCTCAAGCGCAGACTTGCGGGCGCGTGAGTGGTGATCTCGACACGTCCAGCATTACGGCGTATAGAACCACCAGGACTTGCGGAAGTTCTCCTCAGAAGACCTGACCTCTTTGAGGAGGCCCAACGTACCGTCATTGAACCTGGTCAGCCAACTGCCGTACTGCAGGTTCTTGGCGTGAAGATCTGGCACACCGCCGCCATGTATGTCCCATTGCTGCCCCCGGTCCGCCGAAGAGCATGTCGACATATAGAGCTTCGTTCCGTTGGTATCCAAACAGCGATTCATTTGGATGTGCCGGAATGATCCCGAATGCGTCGGTACGCGCCATTCCAGACCTGGGTTGGACGTAGTGGCAGAGCATTCCCACATTGCGGGCGCGCCCCAGAAAACGCCCAGGCAGCCACCGCTAGTCAGCGACTGCAGCTACTTCGTCCGGTAGGTGTTCTGCAGGGCCATGTCCTTCGCGTCCGTGACAGGCGCCGCATGACCCACTCCTGACATCGCGATGCTGGCTACCGCTGCGGTCAGCAGGGTCGCTATGCCATTTCTCTTGCGCACTCTACTCCTCATCGATGATTCGATTGATGCACTTTCGATTCCTGGCGACGGCCAGCCGACGGAAACCCCCCAGCCTGCAAAGGCATTTGAGCCTGCTTGCCTCGCCACCCGGTTCAACGCCTGGCCGTCAGTCTCGGTTCATGCCCGAGGAAGAGTCCCCTTGCGGGCCAACC
Source organism: Streptomyces sp. NPDC098781 (assembly GCF_044759995.1). NCBI lineage: Bacteria > Bacillati > Actinomycetota > Actinomycetes > Kitasatosporales > Streptomycetaceae > Streptomyces > Streptomyces sp. NPDC098781. The sequence continues at coordinate 20,134 of NZ_JBIWAK010000020.1, read as the reverse complement.
ATCAAGGCGGGGATGCCCTCCTCCGGAGGGGAGGCGAACCACGTGCCGCCAACGCCCTCGCCCTTGACTTCGCCCGGCTTGGTGTCCTTGGAGTAGCGGTACAACGGAATGCCCGCCAGTGTCAGCTGAGCGACACCGTCCGGCCTGGTCAGCGTGCCTAGCAGCGCCTTGTCGAGGCCCTTGGGAAGCGAAGCCCCCTTGGCCGGCACCGGCGGCCAGAGCTTCGTGCATTCGCCATCACACGCCGACTTCGGTGGTGTGGCGCTGTCCTTGGTGAATCGGTACAGCGAGAAACCGGCGGCATCCGTCAGGATCGGTCCCACCTTCGGATCAACGGTGGTCTTCAGTTCCCCTGCCTGGTCCTTTCGCCCACTCGCCGTCGTGTCTGTCCCGACTGGGCCGTCACTTTGGACCACCGGTGTTTCACGGGCCTCGCCCCCGCCCTGCGGGGCCTCACCCCCGCAGGCGCTCGTGAGCATGATTGCGGCAGCCGTCAGTCCCACCGTCGCGCTGCGCCACGTTGTCAAAGCCATTACACCGTCTTCATTCGCTCAGGCAATTCCATTCACTTGCGGTTCCGGACACCACTACGAGCGGGTCAAGACCAAGGTTCAGCGCGAGCACGGATCGGGAGGATGCCAGGTGCTCTCCGGCCCGCCCTCAGACCGGTTTCGCGGCCACGGAAACCTGCTGCACAACGGCTGACAGGCCGTTGCGCGGGTCGGTGGGGCGAGGGACGTAGACCGGGGAGTCCGATTGGTAGAAGATGTCGATGTCGGCCTCCTCCCCGCCAACGATCAGGGTGTCCCATGCGCCGCTCTCCTGGAGCGTTCGTAGCGTGGCCGGCGCCAGCATCTTCAGGTGGGTGCGCAGTTCGTCGTCGGTGGGCATGCCGAAGAGGCGGGACGCCAGCCGCTCGCGTATCGCGCCCATGCGCTCCAACAGGGAGTCGAGGAGCGCGTGCGGGGACTGCACGTCGTTGGCCGGCTCCGGCTCCATGCTGCGGGCGATGATGTCCTTGATGGCGCGTGTGACGCCCTGCTCGTCGGTGGTGACCATGGCGTTCCAGGCCCGGCTCTTATGCCGGTACTGCAGCATGGACATCGCCGCCTCGTGCCGGATGAAATCGGCGTCACGCAGCGGCTTGCCCTGCCAGGCGCGGCTGAGGGACCGGGCGAGGGAAGTCGCCGAGGCAAGGCCGCTGTTGAGGCCGCGGCCCGGCCAGAAATGGATGGCGTTGGCCGCGTCGCCCAACAGGAAGCCGTAAGTGCCCGGTGTCGTCGTGGTAGGGCGGCTGAGCTGGGCCGTGAACCGCGGGCGCTGCACCATGTCGAGCCGGAACGACGTGACGGCTGTGAGGTCGTCGTCGGCCACACCGAACAGTTTCAGTCCCTCCTGGATTCGCTTCCACAGAGGTGAGCTGCGCAGCAGGGCGGGCAGGAAGAGGGTTCCGTGCGTGGGGCAGCGGAACTCGTTGTCCTCCTCGCGGCTCATGACACAGGGGCGGGCTGCGATGCACTCCTCGAAGACCTGACGGACCGGATCGATACCGATCACGTTCCGGGCCTCCTCGCGGGTGAGCCGCATGTTCAGGAAGCCCTCGCCACGCAGCGAGTTGAGAAGGAACCGGTTCTGCGACACGGTCAGCAGGACGCTCATCGGGTCCGGCAGCGCGGACTTCACGCGCAGCCCGAGCACCACATCCTGCAGGTGTTCGCCCTCGAGGGAGTAAATCGAGGCGTCCGCCGCACCGAACCTGTCGGCGTAGAACTCGCGTGTGCGGGAGCGTCCGCCCTCGCAGACCACCAGGACGTGATCCTCGGCGAGCCGGTCCCCCTGTTCCTCCGGGTCGAACCGCTTCGGCACGAGCCGGATCGCGGCGTTCTTGTTCGCCAGTTCCAGCAGGCGGTCCTCGATGTAGGCGATCCGCACGTTGCGCGGGGGCCGGCCGTCCACAGAGTCCGGTCCGACGGGCCACATCTCGGAGTAGTCGCCCGTGTCGAACAGCGCCGACCGTATCTCCTCGGGCAGGGCGAGGTACTGACGGCTCTGGATGGTCACGACCTGTCGGCGACGGACGTTGCCCAGGTTCTCGTCCTTCCAGACGACGGCGGATCCGTTCTTGATCCACCGCCCGTCGTAGACCGTGATCGACACCCGCCCGCGCAGGAGGCCCTCCAGCGTCAGCGCGAAAGCGAGGCCGACCGGGCCGCCGCCGGTGACGGTGACCCGGAGCGTGCCAGGGTCCGCTGACGCCTTCGCCCTGGGCATGTCGAGGAGGGAGAGATCCATGATCGTCTCCATGGCCTCCTGCGACTCAAAGAGGAACGTCTCCTCTCCGATCTGGATGCGGTCGTTGGAACGCAGCGCGTGCCGTGTGATGCGCTGGTCGTTGACGAAGGTGCCGTTGCGGCTCTTGCGGTCGTAGATGACGAAGCCGGCGTCCTCCTCGATGATCTCGGCATGCAGTCGGGACGCGTTGGGACTGACGATCACGATGCCGTTGTCACTCTTGCGACCGAACGTCAACGGAGTCCCGCTCAGAACCACGCTCTGACCGGTGAAGGGGCCCGTCTGCCCCACGATGACCGATGTCACTCATACTCCTTGCAAAGGAAATCCACATGCGACTAAGAGGTTGCATCAGTGCGCGGGGGACGTACCCCTGGTCGGGTCCGAGTCGCACATCAACGTCACAGGCACCACGTTGGACTTGCCTTGCAGTGGTGGTTTGAGCTCGACACCGATTCGGGTTTCGAGCTTTCCGGCCTTTGCCCAGGTGGTCAGTCTGACCGTGTCCTGCCGGCCGTGGCCTTGGCCGGACGGGAACACCAGCGTCCGCCAGCGCGGATCAGTCACCGATCCGTCCTCGGACACCCAGCGGTAGGTGACATGGGCCGGGAGCCGGTCCACCGAGAACGTCGCCGTGATGGTGGGGGCCTGCGCGCTCGGGGCCGGACACCTTCCCACATACGTCGGCTGCGCACTCGTCACCGTCACGTGCGTCCCTGGGTCGTTGGAGGCATCGAGCTGGTCGCCCCCGGCGTTCGGAGCGGTGGCGTCGCCGGCGCCCGGCGTGGTGGCGTTGCCGGCGTTCTGCTGGCTTTCGTTCGCGTTGTCGGTGAGCGCGTAGCCCACCCCGGTCAGCGCGAGGGCGCAGAGGGCCGCGCCCGCGGCGAGAAGACCGGTACGGCGCCTGCTGCGCCCCGAGGAGACCGGGAGGGCCCCGGCGGCGACCGCATTCGGCACCGCGGGATCCGCGATCGCCGTCTGTGCCAGGGACTGCGTGGTCGGGTGCTCTATAGCGGGATGGGCAGGAGAGGCCAGCGTGGTGAGCTGCGCGGAGACGGCCGTCGATTCAGCGGGTGGCGGCACGCTTCCCGGTTCCGGAACGCCCCCGTTGGCGATGAGCCGCAGGTGCTCTTTGGCCTGCTCGGCCGTGAGGCGTTGATCCGGATCCTTGCGCAGCAGGCCCTCGATCACCGGGGTGAGGGCGCCGGCCCGGCGGGCGGGGGGCAACTCCTCGTCCACGATGGCCCGCAGAGTGCTCAGCGGGGTGTTCTGTCGGAACGGGGAACTCGCCTCGACGGCCGCGTACAGCAGCACGCCGAGCGACCACAGGTCCGACGCGGGGCCGGTCTGCCTGCCCAGTGCCCGCTCGGGAGCCAGGAACTCGGGTGAGCCAACGACTTCACCGGTCATGGTGAGCGCGGAATCGCCCTCGATCATCGCGATGCCGAAATCGGTGAGCACCACACGGCCATCCTTGGCTATCAGCACGTTGGCCGGCTTCACGTCGCGGTGCAGTACGCCGGTTTCGTGGGCGGCGCGCAGTGCGGCGAGCACTTCCAGGCCGATGGCCGCGGCCCGCGGCGGCGTGAGCTGACCCTCGGCCTTGAGCAGGTCGGCCAGCGACTCGCCTCGGACCAGCTCCATGACGATCCACGGGCGGTCGCCCTCCATGACCACGTCGTAGACGGTGACCACATTGCGGTGCGCAACCCGGGCCGCCGCCCACGCCTCACGCTCCAGTCGGGTGTACATCCGCTCGATGTCGGGCGCCGCCAGTCCGGCGGGCGCCCGGACCTCTTTGACGGCGACCTCGCGGTGCAACACCTTGTCGGAGGCGCGCCACACGGTGCCCATGCCACCGGCGCCGAGCGGCGACAGCAGGCGATAGCGGCCGGCGATCACACACTCGCTGCCCGAGCCTCCGGACAGGGCGTCCTCATTGACCATCGGAGCGGTTCTCCCTTTCCGTACACAAGCGGCTCGTCAGAGCGCAGACGCAGCCCTCGGGCCGTGGATTCCACTGCGCGACCGCTGTGGCGGACCGGTCGTACCGCGGCCGGGTCACAGCGCTGGGCCCAGCCCCGACGGGCTGAGTGGGGAGAGGGTGAATGCGCACTGAGCGTGCCCGGACAGCCGTGCACGGAATGGTCGCGCAGCGCGGGACACCGGGCGAGCCCAGGGGCTACCAACGGTGATCGTTCCGTCACACGTCGGTGACGGTTCCGGACATGAGAGTCGAACCGCCCGCCTCTGATCGATCATTACGCTCATTGCCGCCCGCTGATTGCTCGCCTTACCCCACAGCTCGCGGACGTCGCGAGCCGCCGATGCTGGTACGTGCAATCGGGCCTTGTGGTTCGGTCCGGTCCGAGATCCACCGCGCAAGGTGAACCGTTCTGGATCTCCTCTCGTTGCCATGAGCTGTAGCCACAACTCAGTCGGCGTGCTTCTGGTGGCCTCGACCAGGAGCACACAAGCAACGACAGACAGGAAGCGTGATGAAGAAGTTCGGCATCCTGGCAGCAATCGTCTCGGCATTCGCCTTGGCGGCCTCAGCATCTCCCGCCCACGCCGGCCAACTGAGGGTCTTCCAGAACGAGTTGTCCAGCAAGTGCCTGAACGGCGCCCCGAGCCTCAGCAAGCCGGTGATGTCCGCGTGCGGCCCGAACGCCCGATGGGACCTCACCAACGACAGCCGCGGAACCAAGCTGATGGTCGCCGCGGGCATCAAGTGCCTCGACAGCGACGGAACGCACGTGTACTTGTCCCCGTGCAATGACGCTACCCCAGGCCAGCGGTGGAACGTTCACAGGGACTCTGACGGAATCATGACCTTCATCACGCAAGGCGACAAGTATCTCACTGCCTGGAACGACGGATCCCTCACCATGGCCCGGACCTCTGAGGTGGACAGCCGTTACAAGTACATGTGGAGTTGAGAGTAGCCACCCTCGACCGGTGAACCCCGGCTGACTCCTCGCCGTTGCAACGGGCTGGAAGCACCCCGGCAGTTGGCGTGCTCCACGTCGGCCCGACATGGAGCACGCATGCAACGAAACAGAGAGGAAGAGCGATGAGGAGAATCGGCATCCTGGCGACGGTCGCCTCGGCATTCGCCCTGATGGCCTCCGCCACCCCCGCCCATGCCGGCGATCTGATGACGTTTTACAACATGCACACGGCCAAGTGCCTGAACGGGGCCCCGAGCCTCAGCAAGCCGGTGATGTCCGGATGCGGAGCGAACGCCCACTGGGACGTGACCTCTGACAGCCGTGGTACCAAGTTCATGGTCGGGGCCGGCATCAAGTGCCTCGACACCAACGGAACAGACGTGTACCTGTCCCCGTGCTCGGATGCGGATCCGGGCCAGTGGTGGAACGCCTACATGGACCCCAGCAGCGTCCGTGGCTACATCAGGTGGGGCGACAAGTACCTGACGGCCTGGAACGACGGGTCCCTGTCCATGGCCCGGAGCTCGCAGGTGGATCAGCCCTCGAAGTACCACTGGCGTTGGTAGCAGCCGCGTGCGGCTTGAAGTGGGTCTGCCTTGGGCGGCCGACTCCGCCGGCCGCCCAAGAGCACACCCTCAGTGTCCGCATCAGCTCCCAGCGGCACCCGCGCCCGGCCGGAACCGGCCCGAGGCCGCGCGCAGCGGCTTGCCGTACTCCGCGATGAGCTCGCCGCGCAGGTAGGTGCGCGCAACCTGGCCGAGGACCTGACGGCCGTCGAACGGTGTCCACGCGGCCTTGGAGAGCACGTCGGCGTTGCGCAGGGTGCGCTTCGGCGAGGGGTCGACGAGCACCAGGTCCGCGTCCGCGCCGACGCCGATCCGGCCCTTGCGTGGCCAGAGCCCGTACGTCTTGGCGGGGTTCTCGCTGTAGACACGCGCGACGTCCTCATAGGCGAGGTGGCCACGGGCGGCGGCGTCGAGGAGCAGGGCCATCGTGCTGTCGAGTCCCGGAAGCCCGAAGTGGACGTTCCACATGTCGCCCTGGCGCTTCTGCTCAAGCGTCGAGGGCGCGTGGTCCGTGGACATGTGGGTGAGGACTCCTTCGCGTAGCAGTCGCCACATCTGCGCCTCGTCGTCGCCTGTACGGGCCCGGGCCGGGGGGGTGAACTTCCGTAGCGCGCCGTGCTCGTGGACCTCGTCCTCACGCAGGAGGAAGTACTGCGGGCAGCTCTCGGCCGCGAGCGTCGCCCCGCGGGCACGTTCAGCGGCGACGTAGGCCGCCACCTCGGGGTTGCTGACGTGCGCGACGGTGGCTCGGGCGCCTGTCCGCCGCACGAGCAACGCGGCCACGGCCGTCGCGACGAGCTCGGCGTCCCGGTCGCGCCAGTCCAGCAGCAGCCCGGGGTCCGTCCGTCCCTGCTCGCGCAGCAGCGACTCCGCCGCGCCGGTGAGCGACTCGTCCTCGCAGTGCAGCAGGCTGACGGCGCCGCTCAGGGCGGTGGCCCGCAGGTGTGTACTGAGGGCGGCCGCGTCGTGGCCGGGCACGCCGTGCGTGGTGCAGGTGAACACCTTGAAGAAGGACACACCCGCGTTCCACAGGCCGGCCACCTCGCCCGCGTGACTCGGCCAGGCGTGTGCCGCGAGCCCGAAGTCGACGTTGGACCGTCCGGCGAGGTGGGCGAGCTTGCCTCTCAAGTCGTCCACCGTGCGCACCGGTTGGCCATGGGAGTGCTCGATGATGGTCGTGACGCCGGAGGCCGCGGCTGCGCTCGTGCCCGTGGGAAAGTCCTCGCGGTCGGTGCTGCCCGGATCCATCAGGTGGACGTGGGTGTCGACGCCGCCGGGCAGAATCAGCAGCCCGGCGGCGTCGACCGTCCGGTGGGCGGTCGGCCGGTCGGCGCCGACGTATCGGATCACCCCGTCCTTGACCGCGATGCCCGCGCGCCGGCGGCCGCCCGGGGTGACAACGGTTCCGCCGGCGATCAGCAGGTCGGCGTCGGGCATGTGGTCCTCCTGGAAGGAGCGAACGTCCTCAAGGGTTGCCGGACCAGGGCGATGCTCCAGTTCGGCGTTTCCGGTGGGCTTCAGTGACCGGGCAGGGGGGTCGCGTTGGAGAAGCGGCTCGTGTCGACGCACAGCATCGCGGCGACCCCGACGAGCGGCAGCAGTGTCAGCTGGATCAGGCCGGCCATGCCCCAGTCGAAGCTCTCCACCAGCAGGGCGAACAGCGTGCCCGCGACGGAGGCGGGAAAGTACGCGCAGCTCACCAGAATGCCCGAAGCTCGACCGATCATGTCCGGCCGGACCGCTCGCTGCGTCGCGGAGTAGACGTTCACGAAGCAGAAGCCGCTGCCGAGGGCGCCCTCGCACGCGGACAGCACGTACTGGGCGCCCGGTGACGTCGGCCCGTTGAAGATGAGGTAGCCGACGACGGCGGCTGCGAGCAGTGCCGTGACGAGCACCCACTTCTGGTTCACTCTGTCCCCGATGTACCCCGCCGGCAGGCCGAAGAGCGCGCCGAGGCCGAACATGCTGGCGGCCGTGCCCGCCTGATCCTTGGTGAAGTTCAGTTCCTCCTGGAGGAACGTCGGGTACAGGCCGAGGTAGCCGTACATCGTGAGGACCACGACGATCGCGGTAACGCCGAGCAGCAGGACATTGCGGTTGTAGAGGTTCGGGTACACGTGGTCGAAGGACCGGACCTCGCCGGTGTCGGTCTTGCCCTCGACCCGCTCTGTGAACCGCCGTCGGACGAACGCCGCGATCGCCGCAACGAACACCAGGCCGGCGATGCCGTAGGCGTACAGGGGGGCCTGCCACCCGTACGCCCCGCCCAGCTTCGCGCCCAGGAGCGGGCCAAGGAAGCCACCGAGGCCGAACGCGAAGTTGAGGGCGCCGAAGGCCAGCGCGCGGTTCGCGACGAAGTACGCGCCCACCGCGGAGAACAGCGCCGCGGTTTGCATCGCCTCCCCGACGCCGGACAAGGCGCGGTAGGCGAACATGTCGGCGAAGCCCACCGCCACCGCGGAGAGCATCGTGAACGCCGAGTAGATGACGATCCCGATCAAGATCACGGTCTTGCGGGAGAGCCGGTCGAGCAGGTATCCGGTGGGCACGCCCGCCAGTCCCATGCCGAGTGTGAAGATCGTCGCCAGGAGACCGCCCTGGGCGAGCGTGAAGCCGTACTCCTCCCGGATCTCCGGCAGCAGGACCGGAAAAACCTGGCGGTCCATCGCGTTGATCACGTACGACGCTGCGAGCAGGACGAAAGTGGTGAGCGCGACCGCCTTGGTGAGGCGCGCTCCTCCTGCCCGCGCCGCGTCCAACTGGGTGCTGACCATGAGCTCTCCCCTCACGCTGATGACCGGTTCGGTCGCCTGGCGCGGAACTTTATAGAATGTAGATTGCAGTGCATAGACTTTGGACGGAGGAGCGGGATGATGAAGCCTCGGATCGCGGTCGGTTCGCTCGGCGGGACGATCACGATGACCTCGGGCAGGGGTGTCGGCATCACGCCGGCACTCGACGCCGGTCTGCTGCTGAGCGCTGTCCCCGGTCTCGGGGCGATCGCCTCGCTGGAGGCGAAAACCCTGGCCGCCCTGCCCGGCGCGTCCCTCGGCTTCGACGACGTTCTGGGCGCGCTGGCTTGGGCCCGCGGGGCGGTCGACGACGGTGCGCAGGGCGTCGTGCTCGTTCAGGGCACCGACACCCTCGAGGAGACGGCCTACTTGCTCGACCTGTTCTGGAACCGGCCGGAGCCGCTGGTCGTCACCGGAGCCATGCGCTCGCCCGAGCAGGCGGGCGCGGACGGCCCGGCGAACCTGATGGCGTCGGTCAGGACAGCGGCCCACCCGGCCTCGCGTGACCTGGGCGTGCTTGTGTCGATGAACGACGAAGTCCACGCGGCGGCACGCGTCGCCAAGAGCGACTCGATGGGTCTCGACGCTTTCCGCTCCCCTGTGTTCGGCCCGCTCGCCAGGCTGGTGGAAGGAGTGCCCGTGTACGGCAACCGGCCTCCACGGCATCCGTTCCTGCCTTTCTCCAGCACAGCCCCGCATCCGCGTGTCGCCCTGCTGACGACCCACCTCGCCGACCGCGGAGAGCTGCTCGACGCGGTCATGGACGTGGGCTGCGACGGGGTTGTGTTGGCCGCCTTCGGAGCAGGGCATGTCCCCGCTCCGGTCGCCGAGGCCGTCGGCAAGGCAGCCGGACGGCTGCCCGTGGTCCTGGCGACGCGTACCGGCGCCGGCCCGACGGCTGAACACACCTACGGCTTCGTGGGGTCGGAGACCGACCTCATCTCCCGAGGTGCCGTGCCCGCCGGTTGGCTGTCCGCGGCCAAGGCGAGGCTTCTACTGTGGTCACTGCTCCGCCTCGGCTGCTCTCACAGCCGTATCCGCGCGGAGTTCGCCCTGCGTGGCGGGAACCCTGGAGGGCCGGATAACCGATGAGCAGGAAGAGAACGACGTCGAACCGGACGACCCCCGCCGGACGGGGCCGGACTCCGCTGGACGGCATCACCGCGCCGCCTCGCAAGCGGACGGCCCACGAATACGCCCTCGCGGCGCTGCGCGCCGCCGTGCTCGACGGCAGTCTGGCCGGGGGTGACCGTCTCGTGCAGACGGAGCTGGCCGAGCGGCTGGGGGTGAGCACGACGCCGATCCGCGAAGCGCTGCGGGATCTCGCCACGGAGGGACTCGTCGTCTTCGACCCGCACCGCGGGGCGCTCGTGCGTTCTCTCGACATGGACGAGGTGCGTGAGTTGTACGAGCTGCGGATGGCGCTCGAACCTCTCATGGTGCGCCGCGTCATCGCCTCCATCACCGCTGAGCAGCTGGCCCGCGCCGAAGAGCTGCAGCGGCGCATGGAAGAGCCGTGCGAGATCTCCGATTGGGTGGAGCTCAACCGCGCATTCCACGCGGTCTTCGGCGAGGTCGACGGTTCGAGCCGACTCGCCACGATCCTCGCCGGGCTGCGTGACAGCGCGGCGCCCTACGTCGCTGTGTCCCTCGGCTCGCGGCCCCGGCAGATAGAGGAGGCCAACGCGGAACACGCCGCGTTGCTCTCCCACTACCGCACAGGAGCGGTGGAGGACGCGGTGGCGCTCACCGTGGCGCACCTGAACGCGACCCTCATGACGATCGAGGAGGCGCACGTCCGGGGCGATCTGTGACCGGGCGGAGCGTGGATGGTGGGCACATGCCCGCGGCAGCGGGTCGGCGCCGCGGCTCAAGTCCCAGAGACTCGTGAGCGTCGTCGAGCACAAATTCGACCATCCTTTCGGAAAGAGCCCTCGCTCTGCTGAATCGCCCGATAGGAAGGGGACGTTGACCGAGCAGGTGCTCGCCTCGGGCAGGCCCGGTTCACTCGGACGACGGCTTCTTCCGCCGGCTGCCCGGCTGCCGAACTGGCGGACTGCCGGCTGGCCCTAATTGACCGCCCGCTCGCACGACCCCCAGTAGGCGGAGCGCAGTGCTGGCTTGTCGTGCTTTCCCAGTGCGGTCACAGGGATCGCGTCCACTAGGTCGACGCTCTTGGGAGTGCACAGCGGCCCCTTACGCTCGCGGACCCAGGCCATGAGTTCTTCTTCCCGGACCTCGTCGGCGACGACGACCGCCTTGACGGCCTCACCCCACTTCGCGTCCGGCACTCCGATGACACAGACGTCACGGACGGCGGGATGGGCGAAGAGCGCCGCCTCGACGTCCTTCGGGTAGACGTTGTAGCCGCCCGAGATGATCATGTCCTTCTTGCGGTCCACTATGTAGAGGAAGCCCCGCTCGTCGGCCCGTGCGATGTCGCCGGTGTGCAGCCATCCGTCGACCAGGGCTTGGGCGGTCTCCTCCGGCTTGTTCCAGTAGCCGAGCATGACATGCGGGCCCCTGACGACGATCTCGCCCAACTCGCCCGCGGGTACGTCGTTTCCGTCGTCGTCCACGAGACGAACGTCGGCGACGGCAACCGGCCGCCCGCAGCTGCTGAGCACCGCCGGGTCGCCGCTCGCGAGGGCCTCGGCGTGGTCTTCCTTGCGCAGCACGGCCAGCTGGTTCGGGGCTTCGGTCTGGCCGTAGACCTGGGTCAGGATCGGGCCGAAGCGTTCCATGGCCTCGACGAGCCGCTCGCGTCCCATGGGGGCGGCTCCGTAGATGATGGTCCGCAGCGTGCTCGTGTCCGACGTGACCGTGTCCATGTGATCCATCAGGACGTACAGCATGGTGGGCACCATGAACGTCGCCGTGACACGCTCGCGTTCGATGGTTTCGAGCAGCGTCTTCGGGTCGAAGCCACCGAGAATCACATGGGTTCCGCCGCGCATCAGTACGGGCAGAACGAAGACTCCGCTGGCGTGCGTGAGGGGAGCGACGTGGGCGAAGACCTCCGGGCCCTCGATGCTCATCTCCAGCAGCTCGGACATCACCGCGGCGAGGTAGGTGCGATGCGAGTGCGCCACGCCCTTGGGCCGGCCGGTCGTGCCGCCCGTGTAGTAGATGGCCATGAGGTCGTCCGGCGCCACCTCGGGCAGACCAGCGGCGCCGTCGTCCTCGGCCGCGTTCAGGGCGGCGAAGTCAAGGCCTGCGTCCAGCACGGCTTGGGCGTCCACACCGATGAAGTGCTCGACCGTTCCACGGCCGCGCATCTCCTCGGCGACTGCGGCGTGGGCGGCGTCGTGGCACAGGGCCCGCGCGCCGGCGTTCTCGGCGGCGTAGGCGTTGTCCTCGGCACCCTGTCTGGTGTTGAGCGGGACGACCACGAGTCCTGCCCACAGGGCGCCGTACTGGATGGCGAGGAGCTCAGGCCGGTCCTTCATGATGATCGCGAGACGGTCGCCCTTGCGCAGCCCGAGCCGCAGGAACGCCCGCCCTGCCCGTCGGACTTCGGATCGCAGCTCCGCGTAGGTCACGCGCTGGTCGCCGTGGACGACGGCCACCCGGTCCGGGTAGGACCTGCACGCCTGCTCGAAGAGGGCGCCGACGCTACGTTCCAGCAGCGGCACCGTCTTCGCGGATTCCTTCACGGTCATGTCAGGCGGCCTTTCGGAAGACGGTGACGACGGCCGCGCCGCCGAGGCCGATGTTGTGCTGAAGCCCGACCGCCGCGTCCTGGACCTGTCGCCCGTCGGCCTGTTGGCGCAACTGCCAGGTGAGCTCCGAGGCCTGCGCGAGGCCGGTGGCCCCGAGCGGGTGCCCCTTCGAGATCAGGCCGCCGGACGGGTTGACGACGGGGCCGTCGCCGCCGAAGGTCGTGGCTTCACGCTCCACGAGTTCGTGGCCCTTGCCCTCCTCGGCCAGGCCGAGCGCCTCGTAGGTGAGGATCTCGTTGACACTGAAGCAGTCGTGCAGCTCGATGACGTCCACCTCGTCGATGGTGGTCCGCGCTTCTTCGAGAGCGTGCCGCGCCGCGGCTCGGCTCAGGTCGTAGCCGACCGTGCGGATCGCGGACTTCCCCTCGAAGGTCGACCGGGTGTCCGTGACGAGCGCCTGCCCGGTGATCTCGACCGCACGGCCCCACAGGCCGTGTTCGTCGACGAATTTCTCGCTCGCGACGATCACCGCCGCGGATCCGTCGGAGGTGGGCGAGCACTGCAGTTTGGTCAGCGGAGAGTAGATCTCCTTGGACGCCTCGATCTCCTCCAGCGAGTACTCCTGGCGGAACTGCGCGTAGGGGTTGGCGACCGAGTGCTTGTGGTTCTTCCAGCCGATCCACGCGAAGTGCTTGGGGTCCGAGCCATAGCGCTCGATGTGCTCCTGACCGGCCATTCCGAACAGCTGCGGCGCCAGGGGGACGTCCTGCCAGGGGCGCAGCTCACTCGCCGCGGCGATGTGGCGCTCGATCGGGTTCGCTCGATCGGTGAACTTCAGACCGAGCGACCCCCTTTCCATCTTCTCGAAGCCGAGCGCCAGAGCGCAGTGGGCGAGACCGCCACGGACGGCCTGGCGCGCGAGATACAGCGCGCTGGCTCCCGTCGCGCAGTTGTTGTTCACGTTCACGACGGGGATCCCGGTGAGTCCCAGTTCGTACACCGCGCGCTGGCCGGCGGTCGAGTCGCCGTAGCAGTAGCCAATGTATGCCTGGTCCACTGCGTCGTAGCCGAGGGAGGCGTCGGTCAGCGCCGCGACGCCCGCTTCCCGCGCCCAGTCGGGGTAGTCGCCCTTCTTGGTTCCGGGCTTCTCGAACCTGGTCATCCCGACACCGATAACAAACGTCCGGTTCACCGTGCCAACACCCAGCCCTCTCATGGAGATCGCCGCGAGGAATCCGCCGCTAGTCGTTCGCTCTAACCCGGTCAGCCCATTGGGCGCGGGCCGTGATCAGCTCGCTTGCGCCCAGGTCGACGCGGCGTCCATCTCGTTTTAACGCAGCAGCTGGTTGCATTACAAGGACTGAGCCGCATCAATCCAAACGCACCAAACTGTTGCGTCAAGGGAAATGGGTTGTTACGGTCCAGCGCACACCGACGGTTGCCCAACGAGGGGAACGGCGCCATGCTGGCAGCCCAGATCTTGCAGTACGGCGAACCGGTGAACCTCGTGATCAAGGAGGTTCCGCCACCCGCGCCGGCGAACGGGTACGAGGTCGTCGACGTCGAGGCCGCCGGGGTCAACTTCCACGACGTCAACGTCGCGGCGAACAGCTTCGGCCAGAACACTCCCCTGCCGCACGTGCCGGGAGCCGAGGTCCTCGGCCGGCTCGCCAACGGCAGCAGAGTGGTCGCGTTCTGCCGGACCGACGGCGGCTTCTGCGAACGCATCGCCGTTCCCGCCAAGGACGTGTTCCCGGTACCCGACGAGGTCGGAGATCTCGAGGCCCTCGCGATGGTCGTCCAGGGCAACACAGCCTGGCATGTCCTGCACACCATGGGGCATCTGGGTTCCGGCGAAACGGTCCTGGTACACGCCGGCGCCGGGGGCGTGGGCTCGCTCGCCGTCCAGCTCGCGCGGCTGGCCGGTGCCCGAACGGTGATCGCCACGGCGTCGACCGCCGAAAAGCGGGATCTGGCGAAGGAGCTCGGCGCCGACGCGGTACTGGATTCCGACGATGGCGACTTGGTCGAGGCCATCGCCGAGCTGACCGCGGGCCAGGGAGTCGATCTCGCGTTGGAGTCCGTCGGCGGGGCGGCCTTCGGCGCTTCCCTGCGAGCGCTCGCACCACTCGGCCGACTCGTCACGTTCGGAGTGTCCGGGCGCACGCCGCCGCCCCTGGTCAACCCCCGCGACCTGACGCGCCGGAACGTCACCGTCGCGGGCTTCTACCTCGGGTCCTTCCCCGATCTGGGGCAGTCGACGGCGATGCTCATGTCCTTGCTCGCGCGCGGACAGTTGCGCGTCCTCGGCGGAGGCAGCTACCCCCTGGAGCGCTCGTCGGAGGCGCTGAACGCGCTGTCCTCGCGCCGGACGTCCGGGAAGCTCGTCATCCGCGTCGCCTCCCCGCCTCCCGCCGATCCGACCACCCACTGAGTCACGCCCATTGGAGCTGGAGACATGAGTTCGGACATCGATATCGCGCCCGCCGCCACCACTGTGCCAGGGGCCTTCTTCTACTGGCCCGACAACGGATTCTGGTCGTTCCAGCTACTGCGGCTCTTCTCACAAGCCGCCACCGGCGGAGCTGATCTGACCGAGGTCCACCTGGCGGTGCGCGGCCTGTCCCCCGGCGACGTGGACGGCTGGTACCACGCGTTCACCGCTCTCGCGACGCGGGTCGAGCGGGCCGGCGACGAGGCCCTGACCGCCGGGGAATCCGTGACCGCGCGCGACGCCTTCAAACGGGCATCGAACTACTACCGCGCGTCCGGGTTCTTCCTACGCCCCGACGACCAGGAGTATCTCGACGCGGTCGATGCGCGCCGACGCTCCTTCCACAAGGCGATACCGCTGGACGACATGAACGTTTCCAGCGTCGACATCCCCTACCAGGACGGGGACCTTCCCGGATACCTCATCTCGGCGCGCACCGGAGGAGATGACGGCAGAAAGCCGGTTGTCATTGTCTCCGGCGGCGCGGATTCCGTGTGCGAGGAGCTGTACTTCGCGATCGGCAGAGGGCTCGCCGAGCGCGGGTACCACGTACTGACGTTCGACGGGCCCGGGCAGGGCGAAGCCCTCAAACGGGGATTCGTCTCACGCGCGGACTGGGAGCTGCCCACCGGGGCAGTCATCGACTTCCTGGAGACCGTGCCCGGTGTGGACCGGGACCGCATCGGGTTCGTGGGCCAGAGCCTCGGCGGGCTCTACGCGGTCCGGGTGGCCGCGCACGAACGGCGCCTGCGGTCGGTGGTGGCCTGGGGCGCGCAGTGGAACATCCACTCCCTGTTCGCCGACTGGGTTCGGGCGGGAGGTCCTCTCATCGACCACCTCTCCCGCTGGGTTCCGCAGATGATGGGCGCACCCGATCTCAACAGCGCGGTCGACAAGCTCAAGCCGTTCCGCGCGGACACGGACGCGGCCCTGGTCTCCTGCCCGTTCCTGGTGATGCACGGCGAGGCCGACACCGTGGTCCCGGTCGACAATGCCCGTCTCCTCTTCGACGCCATCCCCCGCACGGACAAGCAGCTCAAAATCTTCAGGTTCGGGGAGCCCGGCAGCGAGCACTGCCAGGTCGACTCGGTGCACGCCGCGGCACGGGTGATCGGCTCCTGGTTCAAGCGGACGCTCGGGTAAGCGCTCCGTTGGAAGCACAGTGATGAACCTGCGAGCCGGTGGGGGCAGGTCGCGCAGCTCCCCGCGCTCCTTGCCCACGCCCATTCGGAACTGCCTGGACAAAGCCCGACTACGCACGGAGGCGATATGAGCGACATCTCCATCGAGAACGTCACCTCGGACACCGGCCCGCACTACGAACCCTACGGCTGGCACCACTGGCCCGAGTTCCCGTGGATGAGCTACCAGCTGCGGCGCGCGCTCGGGGAGACACAGCCTGGCGGCGGCGCCATGAGCGAGGTCTTCCAGGCGGCGTCCCGGATGGTCCCCGGTGACGCCGAGAGCTGGCACACCGAGTGGCTGCGCATCGCCGACCGCAACCGTGAACGGGCCGAGTCGGCGGAGCGAGCCGGCTACCACGTGACCGCGAGGGACGCCTGGCTCCGGGCGGGCAACTACTACCGCTCCGCGGAGTTCTGGCTCGCGCACGACGACCCGCGCCGGCTGGCGACCTACACACATTGCGAGCAGTCGTTCGTCAACGCCATTCGCCACTTCGCCGTACCGGGCGAGTATGTCGAGGTGCCCTACGAGAACGGCGCGTTCCTGCCGGGCTACTTCCTTCGCGCGCCGGGCGCCGCCGACGGGCCGCAGCCCGTGCTCATCGCCTTCGGCGGCCTGGACTCCATCAAGGAGGAGCTCTACCTCATGGTCGGCCGCGGCGCGCTGGAACGCGGCATATCCTGCCTGCTCATGGACGGGCCGGGCCAGGGAGCGGTATTGCGCCGTCAGGGCATCGTCACTCGGCCGGACTACGAGGTACCGGTCGGCGCGTGCGTGGACTACCTGCTGGATCGCGGGGACGTCGATCCCAGCCGCATCGCCGTCACCGGCTCCAGCCTCGGCGGCTACTACGCCGCCCGCGCCGGATCCAAGGAGCACCGCCTCGCCGCGGCGATCTCACACGGTGCGGTCTGGGACGTGCAGGAGCTGGGCACGGCGATGTGGGCGGCGAACAACCACTCCGAGGACGCCGGGATGGCCGGCCACATCAAGTGGGTGTTCGGTGCACCGACGATGGCGGCGGTGATCGAGCAGGCGAAGGACTACAAGCTCGACGGCGTGCTAAGCGAGATGCGGTGCCCCTACCTGATCGTGCACGGCGGCTACGACGTACTCGGCGTGGAGCAGGCCAGAAGGACCGCGCATTACGCCAAGAGCCACGGCGTCGACCTGACCTTCCACCTCGTGCAGGAGGAGCAGACAGGCGCGGAGCACTGCCAGCACGACAACCCGACGCTCGGGATGGAGCTGATCGGCGACTGGCTGGTCGAGGTGTTCGGCCTGAAGGGGTGAGGGAGGAGCCGTCTGTGCGGGGGCGAGTGGGCTGTGACGCCCACACGCCCCGCTGCTGGGCCCGGAGTCGGCTCAGCCCGGCGTCACAAAGGCTTCGGTGTCCGCGTCATTCATCGCCGCGGCATCGAGCGCGTCCGTGAGTCGTTCCAGTTTGGCGCGCAGTTCGGCCAGCTCGGACAGATCCATGTCGGTCGCCGCCGTGATCCTGCGCGGCACACGCGAAGTCCGCTCCCGCAGCGCGATCCCCGCCTCCGTGAGACGTACGCGAACGGAACGCTGATCACGGAGGCTGCGCTCACGACGGATGAACCCAGTCGCCTCCAGCCGCTTCAGCAGCGGGGACATGGTCCCTGAATCGAGGCGCAGATACCTGCCAAGTTCCATCACGGGCAGCTCGCCGTGCTCCCACAGCACCACCATCGCCAGGTACTGGGGATACGTCAGGCCTACATCCTTGAGCACGGTGCGATACGCGGCAGCGAAGGCACGCGACGCGCCGTTCAAGGTGAAGCAGATCTGCCAGTCCAGACTTAGCTGTTCGTCATCGGACGGCAGCATCGGCTTCGAGGCCCTGGAGATCTTCCGGCCCATGCTGTCATCCACTTCGGCGAGCCGCTTGGCACGCATCACTCGGCTGCCTTTCCTGTTGAGCAACGACAAGCATCAACCGGGCTCGACGGCTTGGGATGTCCAATCCGTCCTGCGAGACGTGCGAGGACACCGCTCCGCGAGACTCGAGTCACTGTTCCCTCCCGATCGAGTCAGGCCGACTGGACCGACCTCCGACCTGTGCAACGTGAAGTCACGAAGGACGGTTCATCGCTCGGCGTGGTTACTCCTACGAGGGATCGAAGCCAAGGAGGACAAGACGCGATCAACTGCTCACGGCATCGCGCAGCGCGATGCCGTGAGCAGTTACTGAGTGCCATGGGGTCCGTTCAGCCCGCCGACTCAGCTCGGTGTGGCGCAGGTCGCCCTGGGCGCGGGCATCGTGCCGTCGGCGAGGTAGCGGTCCACGTTCTCCAGGACACACGGGGAGATCATGTACATGGTGTAGTCGTCACCGACGTTGGTGAGGACCTGTGAGCCGGGCAGCTGGGCTGCCAGTCCGAATCCGGAGTTGTAGGCGGCCAGGGACTCGTGGGTGGACTGAAGGATCAGGGCGGGCGGTGCTCCGTTGACGGGGCCGGAGGCCGGGGAATGCTTCGCGGCGCCGGGCCAGCCGAGGCAGCCTGCCATGTACGTCCAGGACTGGACCGCGCCGCCGAGGTGGGGCGAGATCTCGTCGGCCATGGTCTTCAGGTTCGCGTACTGCCGCCAGTTGGTCGCGGCCGGAGGCATGTCCTGGCAGGCCTGTATCTGCGCCTGCGTCCAGTCGAGCGTCTTGTCGGGGTCCACCGACAGGAGGGACGCGTCACCGTCGATGGCCTGCTTGAGTGCCTTCCCGAAGGGGCCCCACGTCACGAGCTTCATGACCAGATGGCCCTGGGTAGCGGTCTGAATGTCCTCGCCGTTCATGAACCGGCCGGTGGTGCCGATCGGGATGGGCTCGGCGTTCGCCTTCTTGACCAGCTGGTCGTAGACGGCCGCTACGTCCTGGCCGTTGAGGGCGCAGCTCTCACTGGTGCCGCACCATTTGGCGAAGCGGTTGAAGGAGTCCTCCGCGGCCCGCATCTCGTCGGCCATGCGCTCGACCGGCGGGAGGCCGTCGTTGGTGGCGGTGTCCAGCACCATGGAACGCAGTCGGCCGGGGTAGAGCTTGGCGTAGGTGCGGCCCAGCAGGTTGCTGTAGGTGATGCCGTACCAGTGGAGCTGCTTCTCACCGAGCGCTCGACGTACGTACTCGAAGTCGCGGGCGGTGCTGGCCATGTCGACGTGGTCGGCGAGGGGGCCGTTCTTCTCACGGCAGTTGGCCGCGAGGGCCTTGTTGTGCGCCTTCAGCGCGTTGAACTCAGCCTCGGTGGCGGGGAAGTGGGTGATGCCCCGCCCCTTGAGCGGCACGTCGCAGCGCAGCGGGCTGCTGTGCCCGACGCCGCGGGGGTCGACGGCCAGCAGGTCGAATCTCTTGGTGAAGGAGCCGCCCAGCTTGTCGAGCTGGCCGATCATCGCGTAGCGGAGCTGCTCGATGCTGGAGCTGCCGGGGCCGTTGTTCATCAGCATGGTGCCGATGCGCTCAGCCTGGTTGTCCGCGGGGCGCCGTACCAGGGCCAGTTGGGTCGTGCCCGTTGACGGACGCGAGGGGTCGATCGGCACCCTCATGGTGCCGCAGTCCATGCCCTGGAAGATGGGTTCGTTGCAGTCTTTCCAAGCTATCCGCGGAGTTGGTGTGCTGGCCTCCTCGGCGCTCGCGCCGTTCGCGACGATGAGGCTGGCCGTCACTGCCGTGATGCCCGCCACTGCGGCGGCGGTACGAACGAGCACTTTGGGGCGCCTGTGGAAGGCGTGCCTTGAACCGACCGGCATGTGTGTCTCCTGACAGAGAGGTGGTGAACCGGGGATTGGGTACTCGAGGTGCCGGCTGCGGCGAGGACACTCCCCCTCAGCAGGAGGTGCGGTTACGTCCGGGCGTCGGCGAAGGCGTGGCCGAGCCGTGAAGACGTTCGCCTGTGTCGTCGTGTGGGGGGACGTAGCGGCGTGGGCGGCACAGAGCACGGGCGTATTGATGAGTGCTTGGGTGGGGCGGGTCGCACTCGTCGCGCTGGGGAGCCGGTCTGCTGTGCCAGGATGTCGCGCGTGTTCGCGCTCGTCGCCGAGGGGGATGTGTTAAAGGGCCGGTGGGCGCACTCACACGGAGCGCTTGACGGCCCCGGTCGATCGGGTGTGACGCGGGGTCCCTCCGGCCGTCTTCCCCACGTCGCAGGCCAGCGGGGCGTCTCGGGCCGACCTGGGTCCGCAGAGA
>NZ_JBIWAK010000019.1:0-44377 GCF_044759995.1 Streptomyces sp. NPDC098781 | reverse complement strand
TCTCCGGCGACTTTGTGGGGTGCCGTCGGTTTGGGGGGTGGTTGGGCCCGGGGGGGGGGGGGCGGGGGGGCGCGGGGGGGGGGGTGGGGGGGGGGGGGGGGGGGGGGCCCCCCCCCGCCCCCCACGTCCATGAGGAAACACGCAAATGAGACTTCGCGCAAAGAGACCTGCGGGGAGCGGTACGCGCCGCACCGCAGTGGCGACCGCGGTGGCGCTGGCCCTCGCCAGTGCTGTGACGGCGGCGGGAACCGCCGCTGGTTCCGACGACACGGCTGCCGACAGTCATGCGGTGAACGGAAACTGGCTCCCCGACACACCGGAAAACTGGCCGTTGGTGGTGGACTACACCCGCACACCGGCCGAGACCGTCACGCGCGGCCTGCAGCACTACAGCGAGACCTACGACACCGTTGGCGGCCGCCAGCACATCCAGGTGCTCAAGGCCGACCTCGGCGACCCGAACCTCCGGGTCGGTATGGTCCAGGCCGGTGACACCATCACCAACCCGGCGGACGAGACGCCCTCATCGATGGCCCACCGCACCCACGCGGTGGCCGGCGTCAACGGCGACTACTTCGAGATCCACGCCAGCGGGCGCCCGCTCGGCGGCATCATGACCGACGGGAAGCTGCTGAAGAGCCCGAAGCCGGGCTTCGCCTCCCAGCTGGGCGTCAAGCCCGACGGCACCATCGTGATGGGCCCGGAGACCTTCGCCGGGACGATCACGGCCGGCTCCGCGACTCGCGCGCTCTCCTCGGTGAACACCGTGAACGACGTGGCCTCCGGTGGCATCACCGAGGTCACCCCCAGCCTCGGCGAGACCCCGGGCCTGTCCAAGCCGTCCACCGTGGTGCTCGGTCACACCACCGACGGCGGCTTCGTCGTCGACAGCGTGCAGGGCGGCGTCACCACCGTGCCGCAGCTCTCCGCCGACCAGCTCGGTCTGCTCGGCGCCGGCGACGGCGGGCAGTGGCTCGCCGACAACCTGCACACGGGCGACACGGTGGGCATCACCACCCAGCTCTCGCCCGACAACGATCTCACCCAGCTGATCAGCGGTGTCGACACGCTGGTGAAGGACGGCAAGGTCTACAAGGACCCGACCGGCACCCCGCCGGGCGGCGCCAACCCGGAGACCGCCGTCGGCATCACCAAGGACGGCAAGCACGCCGTCGTCGTCGCCGTCGACGGTCACGGTGGCGCCAGCACGGCCTTCGGCGTGACCCGTGATCAGGTCGCGGGCTACATGCTCGCCCACGGCGCTTACACCGCGATGCTCTTCGACGGTGGCGGCTCCACCGCTATGGTCAGCCGCTCGCCCGGCGCCGACCAGGCCGAGGTCGTCAACACGCCGTCCGACCTGCCCGGCAACACCGAGCGCCCGGTGGCCAACGGCATCTTCTTCTACTCCACCGCCAAGGAGGCCGGACCGGCCGACAAGGTCGTGGTCAACGGCGGCAAGACGGTCACCACTGTCGCCGGCGGCTCCATCCCGCTCCCGGTGCACTCCCTCGACCGGTTCGCCAACCCGGCGGCCGGCCAGACCCACGTCCGGATCGTGCCCTCGTCCCTCGCCTCCTACGAGGACGGCAAGCTCACCCCGCACCGCAGCGGCACGGGCCGGATCATCGCCTTCAACGGCAAGACCTTCACCTCGGAGAAGCTCGAGGTCGTCAGCCGGCTCGAGACCCTCTCGGTCTCGCCCGACAAGGCCGACCTCGACAGCGGAGCAACCCAGCAGCTCATCCTGTCCGGCTCCGTCAAGGGCGGCGACGAGGTGCAGATCCCCGCTGAGGCGGCCACCTGGAAGGTCTCCCCGGACAACCTGGGCGCCGTCGACGCGCACGGCCTGTTCACCGCCGATACCGAGCACGGCGGTCTGGCCGAGGTCAGTGCCACGGTCTTCGGTACCAGCGCGAGTACGTCGATCGCGGTCGGCCGGGTCACCAAGGTCATCGACCCGATGAACAGCACGGACGTCTGGCGGCTCAGCAATAACACCACCGGCAAGCCTGCCACGCTGTCCTTCGACCAGGGCGTCGTCCCGCCGGGGTCCACCGAGTCCGGTTCGCTGCGTCTCGACTACACGATGCCGGCCGCCTCCGGCGTCAAGCAGCTTGTGGTGTCGCCGAAGGTCACGCTGAAGACCGACACCCACAACGGACAGGTTCCCACCGGCATCGGTGTGTGGATCAAGGGCGGCGGCCCCGACAGCCTTCAGCTGGCCGAGAAGTACATCAACATCGACGGTACCGCCAACACCCCGCTGTACCTGACCGGTGTCACGTCGAACGGCTGGCACCTTGCGGTCGCCCAGCTGCCGGCCGGCTACAAGTTCCCGCTGACCGTGAGCTACCTGGACTTCCTGGCCATCAGCCCCAGCACCTCGTACACCGGTTCGCTGAACGTCGCCGGGCTGCAGGCGCTGTACTCGCCGCGACCGGTCACGGCGCCCGAGTACCACGCGATCCCGCAGAACCCGAAGTGGCTGTCCTTCGAGGAGGACTCCGCCGACTTCGACAAGCGCGGCACCACGATCCTCACCGGTGACGACGCGCACATGCGCGCCGGTGACCCGGGTTCGGTCAGCAGCAACGTGATGGACTCCATCGCCCAGCGGCTGCCCACCCTCACGCCGCAGGCCCGGCCGGACTCCGCCCAGTTCCTCGGCGACATGCCCGACGACGGCGCGCTCGTGGACCTGCAGTACGCCAAGTCCAAGATGGACGCCCTCGGCATCCCCGCGCGCGACATCGTCGGCAACCACGAGATCACCCAGGGCGCCGACTCCGAGAACGGCAACTACAGCGACACCTTCGGTGACACCCACTACGCCTACAGCCAGGGCGCGGCGCGGATGATCGTCACCGACAACTCGCACGGCAGCCTGCAGTCCTCGGACCCGTTCCAGAACCCCGAGGGCGTGCAGTACCCGTGGCTGGTCCAGCAGTTGACGGACACCACGGCGAAGGACGTGCTGGTCATCACCCACATGCCCGCGTATGACCCGCACCCGGCCGCGAACAGCCAGTTCACCGACCGCTGGGAGGCGCGGATGTACCTGCGGCTGGTGCAGCGCTACCAGCAGACGCACCCGAAGCAGCACGTGATCATGATGTACGGTCACGCCCGCGGCTTCGCCGAGCAGATCCTCAACCCCGAGGGCGAGAGCACGACCGTCGAGAAGGGCGGCATCCCGCAGTTCACCTTCGCGGACCTCGGCATGCCGGCCTACGCCCCGGCCGACCAGGGTGGCATCTACCACTTCGGTCTGGTCCGGATCGGCGACAACGGTGACCTGCAGTACAGCGTCGAGCCGGCTCTGGCGTCGATCACCGTCAAGGGCCCCAAGGACCCGATCGCCAAGGGCGACCACGTCACCCTGACCGCGACCGGCGACCAGATCGCCGGCGACAACATCGCGCCGCTCACCATCCCGATCGCGGACCCGGCCTCCCACGTCTGGTCCTCCAGCAACCCCAAGGTCGCCTCGGTGGACCCCTCCACCGGCGCCCTGACCGCCCACCGCACCGGCACCGTCACCATCTCGGTGACCTCCGGCGGCATCACGGGCAGCGTCCAGGACACCGTCCAGTGACCTGACTCATGACGGGGTGCCCGAGCAGTCCCGGGCACCCCGTCGGCGTTCTGCCGGCGAGGTGTCCGCGGGATCGTGCCGTTGACGTTCGCACAACTCTTGCCTCCCGGTGTGTGTCTAGTTGCGGGCGGCACGTACCACGCCGCATTGAAGCCAGGAGCAACTATGTCCAGCAACGCATTGATGACCTTCAAAAGCCACATCGAGGGCAAGAACGCCGATGTAGCCATCTATCACGACCGGGTCGAGTGGGAGCGGCGCGGTATGAGCGCCAAGAAGCTCACGGCGGGCCTCCTGACCGGCGGCGCCTCGCTCCTGGCCACAGGAGTCCGTAGCTCCGACGCGGGCACCGAGATGATCCCGGTCAAGAACATCTCCAGCGTGGTGACCAAGCGGGACGGCTTGATGTACACCAAAGTCGTGGTGGTGGCCTCGGGCAACACGATCGACTTCCGAGTGCCCCATGACGCGGCTCCCGGCATCAAGGCGCTGCTCACCGACTTGGTGCTCGGAAAGATCCCCGCCCCTGGCCAGGCCCCTTCTGTCACCACTCACCCTGTTCATGCCGCGGCCCCCGCACCGCAGCCGAGTACGCCTGTTGAGCAGTTGCGGCAGCTGGCGGAACTGCGCGATGCGGGCATCCTCTCGGAGGAAGAGTTCGCGGCCAAGAAGGCGGAGATCCTCGCCCGCATGTGATGCGCCCCGGCGCGGTGGTGGGGAATGGTCAGTCATCGCGGTGGCGCAGTCGGCTGGTTCGAGGTCGGCGGAGTGTCCATTTTTTGGGCTGAGCCAAGTACATGAGCGATCTGAAACCCGTCGGGTGCGAGCCACCGTGGGTGCACTCTTGCCACTGGTCGACTTCCTGGCCGTGGCGCCGGCCTTCCTGCCATTCGCCTGCTGGGCCGCATCCGATGCCTTCTTACGCGGAGCACGCACCGCCGCGACGGGAGCGACCTCAGACGCGGCGGGCGCTGCCGGGACGGCGAGAGCCTGCTGGATGTTCTCCAGGACTGCGTGGTCGTGCCGCAGGGTGGTCAACTGAGCCTGGAGCATTTCGATTTCCCCGCCAAGGCGCTCTTGCTCCTTGAGGTTACGTTCAAGATCTCCAGCAACTTGTGTGACTGTACTGCGCGGTCAACTCGGTAGTTTCGGCGGTGGTTTCAGTCATGGCGCTCCTACCCTTCCCGCGCGCCGAGGCAAGTGAACAGCGGGCCCGCGGCGTATGCGAAATCTAATGTGTCTGCTTTTCTGCCTGGTGCCGCGTGGGCGGTGGCAGTTCCGCTCGCTCAGCCGCCCTCGCCCACCTCGCACGACACGCGCGAGGCGACCTTGTCCCGCTCGTCTGAGGGTCTGTCAGTGCCACGAGCGCGGCTGCCGCTGGCACCCCCGCCACCGGGGCTGCGACGGCCCCATCCGCCTCCTGCTCGCATGCGAGCGCGGCGGACGGCTCTGGCGGCTCGCCGACGCCTGCGGAGCCTGCGCCGCCGCGACGGCCCAGGCCGCCGTCGTGCCCGAGACCGCCCTCGCCGGCGCGCCGGATCGCCCGACAGCCGCACCACGACCCAAACGGCAGCCCAGAGGTCCGGGTGCGCAGACCCGGGTCCGTGAAATCCTCAGCTACCTGGCCGCCCTCCCTCCCTCCCGGCACCTCAGCCGCCGCACGCCTCCTCGCCCTCCAGTGCACGCTGCGCATGGATGCCGCCATGCATGTCCGCCTGTCCAAGGGCATGCTGCGCAGCCTTCGCCTCAACACCCCGGACGTGTGGGATGAGGTGGAACACGCACGATGGCTGCGCGTCATGCCCGTGAGCGGGGCAGGAGGGGCCATCGCCGAACTACTCGACGCCACGCTGTTGAGCCAGGCCCCAGCCCACGATGATCGAAGACATGCCGCCGACTGGGCGCTGCGGGCTGGCTGCCCCTCGAAGGCTGGGGCCGCTGGCCCACTGCCGCGACTGGCGAGCGTCTACCTCGCGGCACATGCGACCCCCGAGGCCGGCAGCGGTTGGAGTCCGCTCGAGCAGATGGCGCGCGCCAGTGGCGTCCATCCCTCGGAACTACCCTGTGTACTTGACCAACTAGTGCTGAAGGGGCTGCTCGCGTCATGGAGGGTCTGCCCTGAGACGTACGACCTCAACTGGACCCTGACGGGCAAGTCCCGTCTTGCAAGGCAGGGGTAACGTCCTCGGCCCACGTCCGGCCTGTCTCCACAGTGCTGTGCCACACACCACACCACGCTGGTGCAGCGAGCCGAGGAGTGGCTGGCCTCTGCGGATGCAGGGCTCCTGCCTGCTCCGCTTGGCGGGTAAACCGTGCGCGCTCCGCCGTCGCACCAGCCGAGCGCGAGACAGCACAGAGTAGTTGGCGGCGAACGCCCTCAGGTACGGCGACTGGTGCCACGGGGGCGAATCCTGGCCAAAGCGGCGACAGTTGGACGCGTAGGTGGCTACCGTGTCCTTTCCGGTGATCAAGGGGGCGGGGCACGATGCAGACGATGTCGCTGCGCAAAGGCGAGAACACAGCACTGCTGGCGGCGTCGACGGTTTTGTCGGTGGCAGTGCATGGGCTTGCGGTAGACGTGTCCGCGCTGCTACTCGGCTTGGACGGCAAGGTTCGCAGCGACAGAGACCTCGTCTTCTACAATCATCCGACTCAGGATGGCGTGTCGGTCACTGGCCCCGCTGTCACAGCGGACCTGATGCGTCTGCCCGCCGATGTGCACCGTGTGGTGATCGTGGTGAGTGTTGATCCATTGCAACCGGGTGCGGTCTTCACCCGTGCACCCCATTTTGCGATCACCCAGAACAGCGCATCGACTCTGTCGTTCACCGCGCCGGACTTCGCTGCGGGGGAGACGGTCGTAGTCCTGGCAGAGCTGTACCGGCGTGGCGATGGCTGGAAGGTCCGGGCTGTCGGACAGGGATACGCCTCCGGACTGGCGGGACTGGCCACGGACTACGGCGTCGACATCGACCCAGAACCCGCTCCTGTGCCCTCCGGGCCGCTTCCAGCGCAGACGCGGACCCCTCCCGCGGGGGCGGGGGTGGATCTGGCCAAGGTGGAACGGCGGGCCCCTGGCCTGCTGGCTCCCGCACGGCAGGCCAGCCAGGTCCTCGTGAACCGCGGGATTTCAGATCGGCGGGCAGCGGTATACCTGATCCTGGATCACGACTGGCACATGGAGGAGCTGTACGAGTCATTTGCGGTGCAGGCTTTCGCCGAGCGGGTTCTGGCCTTGTCGGCCAATCTGGACGACGACGGCACCGTGCCCGTGGTGTTCTCCAGCGGGCGAGAGCCCTTCCTCGAAGAGATCAGGCTGGACAACTACCGTGGCCGCATCGGCCAGCTGCACACTCAGGTCGACTGGGGCTGGGGCAACGTTGCCGACGCGATGCGACGTGCCGTCGGCCACTACCAGGAGTCGGGTGCGGCTGATCCCGCCTTCATCGTGACCCAGGTCGGGGACGAGCCCTGGGACAAAGCAGAGGTTCGCTCACTCCTGCAGAACACCGCTTCACTGGGAGTGTTCTGGCTGTTCGTGGGGTTCGGCCGCGGCAAGCTTGCCTTCTACAAGAACCTCAATGCTTCCGCCTCGGCGACCTTCACCAACGTCGCCTTCTATGATGCCAGCAAGAACCCGGGCGCGGTGCCCGGCGAGCAGTTCTACACAGGTCTCGTCGACGCCTTCGCCACGTGGATGCGGCAGTGAGATGGCTGGGCCTCGCCCCAGAACACAAGCGAGTCCACAACAACCGCCGGGTTGCGCAACTGTGTTGATGTGGGCGTGGCCATTCTCGTTCCCGCATCCGGATGCCGTCCCCGCTGCCGGCCCGTGCCTCGGAGGAGTCCGTGCTTCCTGATCCCCAAACGCTCGCCAGTCGACTGCACCCCCTCATCGCGAAAGCTCAGGCAGGCGAAGATCTCCGCCGCTACTTCGGCATCGGCCAACCGGCGGATGCTGCGTCGTTCACCGGGAGACGGTTCGAACAGCTGGCAGGCGGGGGAGACCGTCCAGCTGTCGCCAACGTCGTGACCGCCGACGACCTCATCGCGCTGCAGACCCTGTCGGTGATGATCCCGGCACAAGGCGCCCTGGACCTCCTGGAAGGACCGCTTGGCCAGCAACTGTCTGAGTTGTTGCGTGAAATCCCCAACCACCTGGACATGGCCGACGCCGACGCCTGCGACCTCGCTCCCGGATCACCCGCCGACGCTGCCTGGCGCCTCCTCACAAGCCAGCCCGGAATAGGGTGGGTCACCGCAGGCAAACTCCTCACTCGCAAGCGCCCGCGGCTCCTTCCCGTCTACGACCAAGTCGTGCGCTGCATCCTTGGCCGCCCCACCGCGTTCTGGCTCGACCTGCATTCCGCCCTGCGCGCCGACGACCGCGCCCTGCACCACGAACTGCTGGCTCTACGCCGGTCCGTCAGGGTCCCCGACACCGTCAGCGCGCTACGGATCTGCGATGTCGTGCTCTGGATGCGTCACCACGAGGAGCACCGAGCAGCGGACTGCATCGGATTGAGACACCAGTTCGTGGACTCAGACTGAGAGCCATGAGACAGGCATACGCCTCTGCCGAAGAACAACTCCTCCGACGGGCGCGCCGCTAGAGTCGGATCATGTCACTGGTGGGTGCCGAGGCCGATCTGATCCGACGGTGTGAACAAGCCGGGCTCAAGGACGGGCAACGGGCCTTGCTGGAAGCCGTATTGGCGGCGCGTGATCCCAAGGCCGTCTCGACGCAGCATGTCACTAGCGCGCCGACCGCGGTCGCTGCGATAGCCCGGTCACAATCCGCGCTGGAGTCCCGGGGACGGCCAGGGCGTTCGAAGCCACAGCCCTTCGTCACGCCGACGCTCAACTTGGTTGACGCTGCTTTGGAAGCACTCGGGGAACTCGAGCCGCACCTCCCGCCGGGCACGCTCGACGGCGCCGTGGCGGCATTGAAGGGCATCGAAGCAGGCGGCCCGGCAGGACTGAACGGCACGGCGGACTGCGCCGCACAGGCCAAGGACCTGGAAGCCTGTGTAGCCGACGTTCACATCAGTGTCGCCGACGGATTCGCAGCGGCCTGGCACGGGACGAAGCAGGCGGAATCCGGAGAACGGCTCGCTCTGGAGCTCGCAGCACTGTGCGTCATGGAGGGGCGCCAGTATCAACTGCTCAACGACCAGGTGCGTTCCGAGCTGAGCCGGGGCACCTTCGACGCCGACACGCTCCTGAGAGCGCTTCTGCCGGCGCAACGGGACTTCCGGGTGGCCGTAGTGGTTGAAGGAACATCCCGCCTTGACTCCTTGGCCGGACTGATGGACCCGGCGGCGGCAGCCGCAGCCATCCCGCCCGGTGCACCATTGGCCGGATGGGGACACGCCACCGCCGACATCAAGGCACTCGCCGACCTGGCCGCAGCCGCCTCCACAGCCCGCCGCTCATGGTCCGGGGACCAGGCCGGGGGCCACACGCTGCTGACCTTCACGGTTCGTGCCAGAGACCTGGGCGCCGCCGCGCTGCTGGGACGGCGGCGAGCCTCGGAGTCGCTCGACCAATACGTGGCGGGCCAGCGAATCGCGGAGATCCGACTGCGGCCCGAAACCCTCGCCCATGACCCGGACTCGCGACGAACACTCAGAGCCGCCGTACGGATCAGGCCCGGTGCGGCCGCTCACCACAAGCTGGCCGCCGACGCTGCGCGAAAGCCTGCGAACCGCCCACGTCGCCCGGGTCACCGAGGCCCCCACGACGGCCGCCGGGCTGTGCTGGAGCGCCCTGGAGGCACTGGACGTCAAGTCCCACAGCACCGGCACGCTCGGCCGCGCCCTGAGCCTTCAAGCCACTCGCCAGCAAATCATCGACCTGCACCAGCGAACGCGCACCACAGCAGCAGCCCTGCTGTCGGCCGCCCGCACCGCACACCGCGCAGCCCAGCGCACCGCCGACCAACTGGAGGCCGCAGCCAGCGCCACCGACGGCGACAACACAGCAGTGCTGGCAGAAAGGGCGGCAGCGGCACGAGCCATCGAACTCCGCCGCCGCGCCGCCCTGGAGCTGGCTTTGGAGACCGAGTCCCACCAAGCAGTGGTGGACTCCTGGACCGCCATCGGCGACGACGGGCTGCTTCGCGATCCCAACCGATGGCTCGACATACTCCAGCCGCCCGCCGACGCAGACCCGGCGCTGCACGCGGCTGCAGACGCCCTAACCGCACTCGCTGGGCGCCTCGGCGGGGATACCGCCAACCGACTGCGCACCTGGCGCGCGCGACTGGCAGATCCCAACTCTCTCGCCGACTGGATAGAAGAGACCGAAGCACGGTTCAAGAAAAGCCTGGACTGGCTCTACGCACTGCGAAACACCGCCCTGCACGACGGACGGTTCACCTCCACCACCGACCTGCTCGACGTCCACGCCGGCCGAGCCTTGGTCGACCTGACACTGGAATTCCTGGGCAACTGGTACCGGCACGAGGCCAACGCGACGCCAGATCAGGCCGGCCTGACGGCCGTCGAAGCCATCGCTCACCTGGCCGAGCGCCAGCATGCTCTCGTCGCAGCCCTGCGGACCGGAACACCAGCGAAACGGAACGTGACCCGGCTGACCAGCCCTGCCTCGACCGACTGGCGGCGGCCCTGAGCAGCGAGCAAGAGTCGGGAAGAAGGTAGGGAGTGTCCTGCCAATTGAACGAGTACGCCCAGAGGGCGTTCGGGGACTCGAACCCCGATCTCTCCCGGTGGGCCGGTGCGATGGTGAATCGCTGCACCTGACGTGCTCCAGCCCTCACGGCCACCCTAGGGCCACGACGTGCCATGGCGAAACACCAACAGCTGAAAGGGCAGTGCGCGGTCTCAGCGCCAGGACGTGTCGAGCATGCTGGCGGCGACTTCGACGGGGAAGACCAGCCGCATGCCAAAGACGGCGATGGGGATGCGTCGATGATCATGGGTGATCGCCGGGGGCCCGCCGCGGTTCGGACCCCTTGGGCTAGGGCCTGTCCGACGGATTACGGACCCGGAATGCTCGCCGGTAGGCGCCCGGGGTCGTGCCCATCTCGGAGCGGAAGCGGCGGCGCAGGTTGACCGCGGAGGTGAGGCCGACGCGGGGCGCGATCGCCTCGACCGGCAATTCCGTTTCCTCCAGCAGGGTGCGGGCTGCGGCCACCCGACGGGCGAGCAACCATGCACCCGGGCTCGTGTCGAGCTGGTCGGCGAAGCGTCGGGCCAGGGTGCGGGGCGAGACGCCGAGGTACGCGGCCAGGTCGTCTACCGACAGCGGTGTGTCGAGGCGCTCGTCGGCCCATTTGAGCAGGCCGTTGAGCGCATTCCCGGGCGGCGGGGGCGGCCTGTACTGAGCCTGACCGGCCTCGCGGTGCGGCGGCAGTACCATGTGCCGCGTAAGCAGAGCGGCGTACGCGGCCCCGTGATCGTTCCGGACCAGATGCAGGCACAGGTCGAGCCCCGCGCCCGCGCCAGCGCTGGTGGCGACGTCACCGTGATCCACGTAAAGCCTGTCCGGCTCCACGCGCACCCGGGGGAACTCACGCCGCAGTTGCTCGGCACGCGCCCAGTGCGTGGTGGCCGAGCGGCCGTCCAGCAGTCCCGTGCGGGCCAGCGCGAACACCCCAGAACAGATCGTGACCAGCCGCGCCCCACGCGCGTGCGCCCGCATCAGCGCGCGGCGCACGACATCTGTGAGCGGCTCCTCCACCGGCAGCCAGCCCGGGATGATCACGGTGTCCGCGGTCTCGAGCGCCGATAGTCCCTGTGACACGGACATCGCGTACCCGCCCGTGGTCGGCACTGGGCCGGGCGTCTCCGTGCACGATTCGAATTCGTAGTGCTGCGGAACCCCGGGCCGCTTGGTGCCGAAGACCTCGACGGCGCAGCCGAGTTCGAAGACCGACTGCACCGGCCGTACCAGGGCCACCACGCGATGCATGGCAGGAAAGTACCCCATGATGTCATCGCAGTCTCTGTCCCGTCGCGGCCCGCGCACGGCACTGTTGCAGGCATGCACTCTGAGATCCTTGCGCAGGAGGGTTACACCTCCATCTCTATCGACGAAGCCCCGGTCCGTGAGTTGTTCCCCGGGATCCGGCTGCGTCCCCTGTGGAGGGGTCCGGCCGGTGCGCACGCCAACGTGCTGGAGATGGAGGCGGGTACCTCCTGGCCGCGCCGCGACGTCCACGAGCCCGGCTCGGAGGAGGTCTACGTGGTTGCCGGCACGTTCAATGACGGAGCACGCAACTACCCTGCTGGCACGTTCCTGCACGCCCCGGCCGGGTCGTGGCACGTGCCCTCGACCACCACCGGCTGCACGCTGTTCCTCTTCTACCCAGAGGGCTAGCGGTCCGCCGGATCAGGGGCGGAGCCAGAGTCGGATCGCGGTAACGGTGACGGTGCCGTGGAACATTTAGGCGGCGCACTTGGCATGCTTGCCGGACACGCCCGCTAAGCCAGAAGGTCTGGAGCAACGGCGATGCAGTTGAGTATGCCGTTGCTCGCCCCGTGCGGTCTGTGGAAGCTCGGAGGCCCCGGTCGCGGCTCAACGCCCCTCAACGAGGCCCATCGCTCGCCCTCTTGCTCGCCACTGACCAGCCTCTGATCGAATCACTTGAAAGGACATATTTGATGCCATTTGTGCGCATTGACGCGCTTCGCGCGGACGAGAAGCGGTTGGAAGCCGTGGGACGGGCTGTGCACGAGGCCCTGATCGACACCATCGGCATCCCGAAAAACGACCTACTCCAGGTGCTCACCAGCCACGACGGCACGCGTAGCAAGCTCCACTACGATGACTACCTCGGCATACACCGGGACGACGACGTCGTGTTCGTGGCCATTACCATGCGTTCCGGACGCACAGATGATCAGAAGCGGGCTATCTACGGCAGGATCGTCGATCTCGCCAAGGAGTACGCGGGCCTCGATCCACGGAATGTTCTGGTCATGATCTACGAGAATGCGTCGATCGACTGGTCATTCGGCGAAGGCGTGGCGCAGTACGTACAGGCCGGCGAATGAGGCCCACCCCGGCCATCGCTCTCCGTCCATGCAGGCGTGATGTGCGCTGCCGCATAGCGAATCGGGGAATCTGGCATTGGCAGCGGACGCGGCCCAAGCCCGCCGTAGGGCGGCTCGTAAGGTTCAGCCGTCTCGGTGTGGCGGTCATTTCGCCCTTACCTGCAGCGCGTAGGCCAGGTCACGGTCCTCCAGCGCGTGCCTGAAATCGGCGTTCGCGCCGTAGCCGTTGTCCGCGACCAGCACCGCGGGCCGCAGCCCGACCGTGGCGAGTTCGTCGAGCATGTCCACAGCGAGCTGCCACTTGGGCCGGTGATGTTCCTCGTCGGGGACCCGGCAGCAGGCCCGCCGGCCCGCAGCCTCGGCTCCGTCCCAGCTGCGGGGCAGGAACAGCCGGCAGGCCAGCGGGCATGAAGCGGTGTCGGATGCGGCATGGACGCTGACGCCGATCTGGCAGTTGCCGACCTTGCCAGGGTGCCGGAGTACTGCCGGCCCACCCCGGGCGATGGGTATCCGTCCTTGGAGAAGCCGGTGTCGTCCACCACCCACACCTGCGGACGTACCACTGCCACTGCCCGCCGGGCCAACAGCCCTCTGACCGTGTCCACCGGCCAGGTCGAAGACGTCATGAACTGCTGCAACTGCTGGTGAGCGACACCCAGGCGCCCTGCCATCGGCTGCATCGACTTCCGGCGCCCGTCCAGCAGCAGACCTCGCAGATACAGCCTGCCCGTCACCCGCTGGTCAGCACGCACCAATGGCGCGAACACGTCCCCAGCGAACTCCTCCAACCGCCCACGACATGCCGCGAGTTCATCCGCCCTCATACCAGCAGGAAACCACCACAACCACCGCCTGCCCAGAGACGTAACAAAGCCCTACTAGTCGGGTTGGTAGGGGTACTCCAGGCACGAGCCGATCGTCTTGAGCGGTACTGACGCAGAGCCGTTGTTTCCCAGCTGCGTCATTCCACCTGCCGGCCCAGCAGGGTGCGGCAGCCGCTACAGCGTGAAATGCGTCGATGCCGTTGATCGTCGATGCGGACGGCATCCCGGCTGATCACTGTTCGGGGCAGGTTGCCCTACTGGCAGGAGTACCCCTTACAAGCCTCTGCCGGTGCACAGGAGGAGCGTCCGGGCCGGCACAACAAAGCTGCCGATCATGAAAGCGGCAGGACCGCCTAAACTGGAGCACGATGACGACATCACCCGATGACAGCATCCAACCGTTCCAAGTCTCGATCCCGGACAGCGACTTGGACGATCTGAGGCACCGCCTGGACCGCACCCGGTGGCCGGACGAACTGCCTGACGCCGGCTGGGACTACGGCGTTCCGCGCGACTACCTGCGGGAACTCGCGCACTACTGGCGGCACAAGTACGACTGGCGGGCGGCGGAGACTCGCCTGAACCGGTGGCCGCAGTTCACGACCACGATCGATGGCGCGAACATCCACTTCGCGCACATCCGCTCCCCGGAACCGGACGCCACACCGCTGATCATCACGCACGGATGGCCCGGATCCATTGTCGAGTTCGAGCGGATCACAGGCCCGCTCACCGACCCCCGGGCGCACGGCGCCGATCCCGCGGACGCCTTCCACCTGGTCCTGCCGAGCATCCCCGGCTTCGGCTTCTCCGGCCCCACCCGCGACAAGGGCTGGGAATACCACCGTGTCGCGGCCGCCTTCGCCGAGCTGATGCACCGCCTGGGCTACCACCGTTACGGGACACAGGGCGGCGACTGGGGATCGGCCATCTCCCGCGAACTGGGCCGCATCCGCCCCGACCACGTCATCGGCGTCCACCTGAACCTGATCCCCGGCGCCGGTGCGACCGCCGAGCCGACCGAGGCGGAAATCGCCGCCCTCAGCCCCGCGGAACGCGAGCGCACCCGGGCCTCCTGGGAGCGGATGCAGGCATGGAGCCGCGACAAGCAGGGCTACGCGGACATCCAGTCCACGCGTCCGCAGACCCTCGCCTACGCACTCACCGACTCACCCGTCGGCCAACTCGCGTGGATCGCCGAGAAGTTCAAGGAGTGGACGGACAGCGCCGACCGGCCCGAGGACGCCGTCGACCGCGACCACCTGCTGACCAACGTGATGCTGTACTGGCTGACCGGGACCGCCGGCTCCTCCGGCCGCATCTACTACGAGCGCGCCCACGCCGCCTACCAGGGAAAGCCACCGGAGCCCTCAACGGCCCCCACCGCGCTCGCCGCCTTCCCGCAAGAGAACTTCATCGTCCTGCGGCACATCGCCGAACGCACGAACAACATCGTCCGCTGGACGGAGTTCGACCGGGGCGGCCACTTCGCCGCCATGGAACAGCCGGACCTGCTCGTCGGCGACATCCGCGCCTTCTTCCGCAGCCTGCGCGACGCAAACACATCCTGACGCAACGAGCACCGGCCGCACCACGCCCTCTACTCACGGCTCCGACTGTTGGCGGGTGGCGATGTACTGCGTCCAGTCGCGCTTGGCCAGGGTGGCCCACCGGGTGGCATTGCGCACCGCTGGTACCTGCGACTTCAGCGAGGATCGACGCCGGAACGTCGGCGGCCGGTGCGAGGCGGGCGGCGTTGCGACCGGCGAGTCCTTTAAAGTCACGCTTGCGGAGTTGAAGCTGAATCGACTGCAGGCACAGCGGACGAGCCGGGTTGTGGCCCGGGAAGAGCCACGGGGTCGTGCTGGCGGAGCGGTTGTTCTCCCAGGCCGCTTCGGCTTGCTCCAGGCGCTGCCCGCCAAGGTCCGAGATGCTGGGCGCAGGTCCACGTGGTGGCGGTTCAGATGCAGGCGCACGGTCTCTTCGTCCAGCGAGACGTCCCCGGTGGTGAGCCGGCAAGTCCCTCTGGCGATGCCTGCCAGTCATAGATCGGATTAGTTGCCGACAGTGCTTTCGAGCACACGTCGACGTCGACCACGGTCACTCATCACACGCCCCACGTTCCGGGCAGTCGGCGGACCGGGAGCGGGTAGCGGGGTCCGGGTCGGGTGGGGCCGGGCGTCCGATCCTGCGACCCGGACGGGGTGTGAACACGGGTGTCCTCCAACAGATTGGTGGCGGGCAGTGCTCCGTCCCGCCGACGGTTGGCTTGTCGCCGGGGCACGGAAGTGAGGCGGGCGGCCGGACGGCCTGTCCGGCCCTCGGTCTCCGCAAGGGGTGGCCGCGGAGCAGCAGGGCGATGGGCCAGCGCTGGAGCAGGCAGACGGGCGGCGGTTCAGTCAACGGATCGCAGATCGCGGCCGTTGATCTCTACGCGTTCGACGAGGGGTTGGGGGACGTGGATGTCGGGGCGGATCTGGACGGGGGTGGGTTGGACGTCGTTGTGGACGTGGACGAAGGACGAGGAGCGCAGGCTGAGGCTGCGTAGAGCGAGGCCGGTGGCGACGGTGCGGCCGGTGGCGGGGGAGGCTGCCCAGATCATGCCGGTGGTGGCGGCGCCCCAGGCGGTCCAGGTGAGGCGGGCGCCGGTGGCGCACAACCACCAGCTGGCGATGAATGAGGCCGTGCCGAAGAGTTGCCAGGCGGCATAGGCCGTGGTCGCGGAGACGGGGAGCTCGGCGGTGTGTATCTGGAGGTTGTGGACGGGGTTGAGCATTGACCGTTGACCGGCCAGTTCGTCTCAGCGAGCTCCCGGGGGAGGGGGAGGGAGGAGAATCGCCGTGTGACCATCTTTCGCTGTGTGAACTGCGGGCAGCCCATAACCAGCGAGGTGATGCCTGGGGAACCGTTGAGAGGTCCCGAGCGGCCGCCTGGCAATGAAGTCGCTCCGCCGCGGATGGCTTCAGGAACCTTCAAGATCAATTTCGATGCCAGCCTTCTGATCTTTCACCCGGACGACGTTTCTGGGGCTGCGCTTCACTCCGATCCTCGGCGCCTCGGTGGTTGCTGCGGGCCCGCGGGCCAAGACGGCCCCAACCTCGTTTGTGTCGGCTGCGGCGTCGAAGTCGCGACGAAAGAGTCCGACTGCTGGACCGACAACCTCGTGGCATTGATCGCCGCCGCAGTGGCTGAAGAGCCCAAGGTTTTGTAGGGCTGATCCTGGCCAGCGGTCTCGATCGAACACTTGCGCTTGCTGGGCAGTGCCGCTTGCAGATCCGCGATGAAGTCCGGTCAGCTTGGGGTCCTCTATGCCGGTCTAGCTGCTTTAGTTCCGATCGTGTGCGATCCCGCGGGCCTGACAGGATCGGTTCATGTCAAGAGATCTTTTACTGGTCAGGGCCCAGGGCTTGTGGCAGGAACTGGCGTCGGCGCCGGGCTCGTTCGGCGGGGCGGGCGACGTCAGCGTCGTCGCCTCTTCCCGGTCGAGGTTCTGCCCGCCCGGATGGGCGGGCATCGTTCTTCTGGGTGGGGCGGCCATCGTGACGGCTCCGAGCGAGTAGGCCGCTGCCCGGATCCGTAAGGCCGTGGCTGAGATGCCTGCCGACAAGTTGACGGACCCGGAAGCGATCGGGGGAGTTCTCCCGATCGGCGAGGTCCTTGGGCCTGCCGCCCTCGCCCATGTCGCGGCCGATGACTTCCGGCCATCGGCGTATGCAGAATGGCGCGTAGAGGAACTGCCCGCCGGTCATGCGGACCTGGACGCCCTGGAACAGGCTGCCGGGGCGGAGGACGCCGGCGAGGCCGGCCTCGCCGAGATCACCTCGCCCGCGTTCGTCCTGCGGGTCCACGGTCAGGTTGTCGCTGCCGCGGGTTATCGCGCCTGGCCGAGCTCGACGGCTCACTTGAGCGTGTTGACCTCGCCTGCCTGGCGTAGGAAGGGCCTTGCCCGCAAGACCGGGTCAGCCGCAGTTCGATATGCACTCGCGCAGGGCCTTCTGCCGCAGTGGCGGGCGCAGATCCCGGCGTCGAGGAAGGCGGCGGTTGCGCTGGGGTTCAGCGAGCTCGGTTGCCAGCTCAGCATCCAGCTGGTCTGATCACCGGCTGCGCGGCGAGAAATGTGGCCCAGGGCATCTCCTGGTGCTCGGATGTCACCGGCGTCGTTCGGTCCCCGGCGACTGCGTCGGGCCGGGTGCGGGGGCGGCCGACGGGCCCACGGACCCGTAATTTCTGGAGCACGGGGACGAACTGCGGGCTGTCCGCGCCCTGCCCAGCGGTCAGCACGAACGCCAACGGGCGGCACCCGCGGTCGGCGGCCAGGTGGACCTTGCTGGTCAGTCCGCCCCGCGAGCGTCCGAGTAGGGCGGCCTCCAGTCGGAGTTCCCGCCGGCGCCGGATGCGCCGTCGCTCCTCCCGGTCGGGATCATCTTCGGCGTCCCGTCCGTCTTATCCTTCCGGGCCCCCAATCTTGTGATGCCCCCGGGCGTGTGAACTGCCGATCGCCTCGTCTGCGCCGTGCCGGACGGGATGATTTCAATTGCGGTCAGTAACACGTGTTTTCGCCAGGCATTGCCGAATCGCTGTCACCCGTGGACCTTGCGGTATGCATCCTTGAGGCAGATCTTCCCCTGGCGGAACCGCCACAGATCGATGCCGCGTTCGCAGCGCTGCGGACCGTCGGCGACCACGAAACGATAGGTCCACGTGCTAACGGCCCAGTCGCCCTTGACGACCGGTTCGTCTTGCTCTATGACGGCGTCGGCGTCATGTTCGAACATCGCCCGGAAGCCACCGGCCAACTCATGATGACCTCGAAACGTTCGGCCGGGTTCCGGACCCACGGATGCGGCGTAGACGGCATCGTCGGTCATCAAGTCCAGCAGACCGGCGACATCGCGTTCGGCCCACGCGGCAGCGAACTGGGCGAGGCACTTGTGCGGACTCATCTCAGAGATCATCGTTGTACTCCTGTGCAAGGTAGCCGGCCATATTCGGGGCATCGGGGCTGGCCAGGATGTAACTGATCCAGGCTCGACGTTCGAAATCGGTGACGCTCAGTTCCCACACGCATCCGGCCGCGTGGCTCGGGTGGGGCGCTAGCTCCGCAGGGCGGTCGGCGGGCGCGGAGAGGATCTGCTGATGTACCTCGTTCTCCTCGGCCCACCAGCAGATCAGCGCATAGCAGAGTTGGGGTGTGTCATGAGCGATGACGAACCCCACGCCGTAACGCTCAGACGTGACGGCAGGTGAGGGAAGCGTCTGCCGCGCGGCATGGACCGCCGCCTCGGCAACCCCCTCGCGGAACGAGTGTCCGTGCGGTGCGATCGCATACAGCTTCACCACCCAGTCGCCCAGGGTGACGCGTTGCTGGAAACGCACGCTCCGCGGTTGGTAGGGAATCTGAGGCTTCGGCCCCGAGAGATCCAGTGAGGTCGGATCCACGCGTGCCCCCTTCAACGATGTGAACCTTATAAAGTAAGGTTTGCCTCCTGCAGTGCCTTACTAATAGAAGACTAGCTGAGGAGAGTGTGCGCTGTGCAGCCCCTGGACCACGTCAACCACATGTTGGTCGCTGAGCTTTTGCGAGACGGGCGCAAGACTGTTCGTGCGCTGGCGGGGCTCGTAGGGTTGTCCGAGCCCGCTGTGCGCGACAGGTTGGACAAGCTCTCGCGGGACGGAGTGGTCACCGGTTACCGCGCTGTCGTCGAACCCCAGGCAGTCGGCGCGGGCACCGCCGCGTTCGTCACCCTGCGCTTCACCCCCGAGCCCGATGCCAAGACGGCGGTCAACAACGCCTTGGAGCGGGAGCCGTGCGTGCTGGAGGTACACGAGATCGCCGGCGAGGACTGCTACCTCATCAAGATCCGGGTCGGCACCACCATCGAATTGGCCGACACCCTCGACCGCATCCGGGCGATTCCGTCCATCACCCACACCAATTCCACCGTTGTCCTACGCACGGTATTCGAACGGTCCATCACCATCTGACCAGGCGAACCGTCGTTGATCTTGCGCGGTGGCTGTGATGCTGCTGGTTGCCTGACCGTCGAGCAGAGCGTCCCGTCCCACTGGATCGAGGCGGCGGGTAGCAAGTTGCAGGTCGGGCCTCCGCCGAGGCACTTGCCCGCGCCATGAAGGCGGCCCACGCCTGCAAGGAAGTTCCCGCAGGTGCAGCATGTGGCCGGGCCGGGGGAGCGTAGTGGGGGTGTGTAAGTGACGGTGCCGGTGTTCCACACGCTATGCCGCCCAGGCCCAGATGCCGAATCCGACAGTTCCCCGCCGGTTCGTGATCTTGTCGCGGGGTGGGGTGCGGGGCTGACTATACGAGGTGGTCCCGCGCTTGGCTGAACGACGTCGGCCTTGCCTGCGTATGCCGCGATGTCTTCGACTCCGCCTGGGTCAGGGCTGAAAGTGACTGCTTCGCCTCACTGCGTGGGACACGGTCCAAAGGAGTTCCCACCGGAGGCGGAAGAGCACTTGATCGGCCTTGGGCTCCGGTCCCTGAACGCGACGTCCGAAAGTCGCCAGCGGCGGTTCAGTGATCGTCGCAGAGTCGGTGCATGCATCATGTGATGAACATCCGGCCCCAGCAGCGGGACACGGATGGCGGCGACACCCCCTGGCGGATGCTGGCTGTTCTGCTGGTCGGCCAGTTCCTCGCCAATGTGGACACCGCGATCGTGAATGTCGCCGGGCCCAGCATCCAGGACGGCCTCGGCGCGTCCGGCGGGGAGACGGCTCTCGTGGTCTCCGGATACGTGGTCGCCTATGCCGTGCTGCTGGTGACCGGGGCCCGTCTCGGGGCCACCCACGGGTATCGCCGGGTCTTCGTCGCCGGGGTTCTCGTCTTCGGGGTGTCGTCCCTCGTGTGCGGGGTCACGCCCACCCCGGTGCTCCTGATCCTCGCCAGGATCGTGCAGGGCGCGGGGGCCGCACTGATGGTTCCCCAGGTGCTGAGCGCGGTGCAGACGCACTTCGGCGGGAGGGACCGGGTCCGGGCCCTGGCGTACTACGCGGTGGCGCTCTCCGGCGGAGCGGTGGCCGGGCAGGTGCTCGGTGGGCTGCTTCTCGCCGCGGATGTGCTGGGGCTCGGGTGGCGTCCCATCTTTCTGATCAATGTGCCTGCCGCTCTCTTCCTTGCCGTCGCCGCGCAACTCTGGGTGCCGGACGACAGGCCACGCGCCGTTTTGTCCTTCGACATAAGGGGGGTGGTCCTGCTCTCATCGGCCATCGGACTGCTGATCGTGCCGCTGGTTCTCGGGCCCGAGGAGGCGTGGCCCGTGTGGTCCTGGATCAGCCTCGCCGCTTCCTGCCCCCTGGCCGCGCTCTTCGTCAACGGTGAGCGCCGGCTGGACGCACTGGGTGGGCGTCCGTTGGTCTCTCCCCATGCGGTTCGGCCGCCGGCGGTGCGCTGGGGCCTACTCGCTCACGGCCTGACGACCCTGACGTACTTCGCCCTGCTGTTCGTGCTGGCGATCTACCTCCAGCATGGTCTGGGCCGGGGACCTGCTTATGTGGGGCTCACCATGGTGTCCTGGGTGGTGGCTTTCGGGCTTGCCGGGGTCGCATTGTCCCGCTTCCCCGCCCGGTATGCCCTCGTGCGGTACGCCGACGTGTGCGGCTGCGTCCTGCTCGCCGTCTGCTATCTCGCCGTGTGCGGGTATCTGCTGGCCGGCCACCGTACCGGCCCGGGGCTGCTCGCACTGCTGGGAATAGGCGGGTTCGGCCTGGGCATCAGTTCCAACTCGCTCATCAGCCGCATGACTTCGGCGACCGCTCCGGACTATGCCACCGATCTTTCAGGCGTCATCAGCACCAACGCCCAGCTCAGCGGTGCGGTCGGTGTCGCCGCCCTGGGCGCGGGCTATCTGACCTTCGCCCGTACGGGAGACGCTCCCACGTCGGCCCACGCGCTGGCGGCCACGCTCGGGGCGTGCGCGGTGCTTGCACTGGTCTCCGCCGGCGCGGCCCTACGGGCAGCCCACCACACAGCACAAGGGAACCGACATGCTTGAACTGTCCTTCAGCGCCGTCTGTTTCGACCTGGACGGCACTCTGGTCGACACCGAACCGCGCAGCCGCGCCGCCTGGCAAAAGCTCTTCCAGGTCCATGGCGTCGGCCTTGATCCGGCCCAACTTGCCCGATTCGCAGGCCGTCCCGGGGTCGAGGCCATCGCGGATCACCTACCGTCCTTCCCCGGCAGGAGCGCGGAGTCGCTGTTCCGTGAGGCCCTCGGCTACGCACGCGGCGCCGACATGCCGCCGGTGGGGCCGGTCGCGGGAGCACTCGCGCTGCTGACACGTCTGGGTGAGAAGCGCGTACCCATGGCCGTGGTCACGTCAGGGACGAAGCACTACGCGCGCGCCGAACTCTCTGGCATGGGTGCCCTGCATCTCTTCGACGTCGTAGTCACCGCTGATGACGTCGAACACGGCAAGCCCCACCCGGAGGGCTACCTCGCCGCGGCCGCGGCCCTCGGTGTCGATCCGCTCGACACGGTCGTCTTCGAGGACGCACCGGCCGGTGTCCGAGCCGCGCGAGCTGCTGGCGCGTACTGCGTGGCGCTCACCACCACGCATTCGCGGACGGATCTCGGCGCCGCAGATGCGACGGTCCGCGACTTCTCCGAAATCCGATGGAAGTAGCAGCGCCTGATAGGCAGCAGCGATCACTATGGCGTCTTCAGCGTCGGGACACTCCCTTGACCGCCACGCACCAAGATCCTAGGACGGGCCTGGGGCACCGGGCCGTCGCTCCAAAGCCGGTGATCGAGCCACTGCTGCCGAAAGCGGGGCGGCGGGGTCGGCGTCCCGGACGCATGCGGCATCCCTGATCGCACGGCATGAAAAGTCTGAACCCACGGTTAGTTGGCGGCCTGCTGTCGGCATGACCGCAGTGTGCGGGCGAAGTCGCGCAGGTCGGAGGTAAACAGGCCGGGCTGCTCGAAGGCGGCGAAATGTCCGCCACGCGGCTGATCAGCCCAGTGCACCACGTTCCACTGGCGTTCGCTCCACCGGCGCGGTGACCGGGTCTTCTCCCGAGGGTAGAGTGCGATGCCGGTGGGCACCTCCACCCTGCGGCCCCACACCTGCGGATCGGAGCCGTAAGCCTCCGACTCCGCATACAGGCGGGCGGCGGAGGTGGCAGTGCCGGTGAGCCAATAGAGCATGGTGTTGTCCAGCAGCCGATCGAGCGTGAACGGCATGCCCTCACGGGAATCAGACCATGTGTGGAACTTCTCCAGCAGCCAGGCCGCCAACCCCGCAGGGGAGTCCTCAAGTGCCGGGCCGATGCTGTGCGGCCGGGTGGCCTGCTGAACGTAGTAGCCGTTGTCGGCGCCATACACCCGGGCGTTGTGTTCTAGTGCCTCGCGCTCCGTCAGCGTCGCCTCGGCCAGCGGGTCGTCGAGGCCAGGCGGGGCCACCGCCCAGGGGAAGTTGATGTGCACGCCCAAGAGCCGGCCGGGATGCTCCAGGCCGAGCTGCCGGACGACGAAGGCGCCCCAGTCCCCGCCCTGGGCCACGAAACGGGGGTGGCCGAGATCGTCCATGAGGGCGGCGAATGCGTCGGCGATCCCGGCCACGTCGACGCCGGGAGCGGCGGTCGGCCCGGAGAGACCGAAACCGGGCATCGAGGGCAGAACTACGTGGAA
This sequence comes from Streptomyces sp. NPDC098781, assembly GCF_044759995.1. Taxonomy (NCBI): domain Bacteria; kingdom Bacillati; phylum Actinomycetota; class Actinomycetes; order Kitasatosporales; family Streptomycetaceae; genus Streptomyces; species Streptomyces sp. NPDC098781. The sequence continues at coordinate 21,285 of NZ_JBIWAK010000019.1, read as the reverse complement.
GGCGTCCTTGGCGCGTCCGCCGTGGCTGGTCGGGTCGACCAGTGCGGGCAGGCAGTCGAGGAACTCCACGACCGAGCCGGGCCAGCCGTGGCACAGCAGCAGCGGCGTGGCGTCCTGGTGCCGCGAGCGCACCGCGAAAGCGTGCACACGCAGCCCGGCGAAATCACCGACCACCTGGGGCAGGGCATTCAACTCGGCTTCGGTGCGACGCCAGTCGTAGCGGTGCAGCCAGTGCTCGACGAGGCGCCGCAGCCAGGGCTGCGGGGTCCCCCACCCCCAATCCTCGTCGGGCAGGTCGTTTCGGAACCGGGTGCGCGCAAGCCGCTCGCGCAGGTCGACCAGCGTCTCGTCGGACGTAGTGATCGTGAATGCTCGCATTGGGGCATTCTCACCTCGTTGGGACGCCTGCTGCCAGCACCCCACCTTGGATGTCTCAAAGGGGCGGTAGAGCGCGTGGAGTTGCGGCCAGCGTGGGGCCTGCCGACTGAAGCAGTGCTTCTTCCTGGACGTCGCGGACCGGGAGGCGGGGCAGGCCAAGCGGCGCTCACACAATCGGCTCGGGTTCGCGGTCCGACCTGGCCGCGGGGATGGCTGCCGGATCACGTTGCTCCCCGCCAGGCCATGCGCGACTGCTGCGGCGCAGGATGTGGTCGTTCCCGGGCAACGGGCATGTGAAGGCCCGGGGTGCGGGCACTGGTCAATGAGCGCCTTCCAGGGCGGCATGGGCCTCGGTGAGTCTGTCGACCGCCGTGTCGAGTGCCTCGGGCGGGAGGGTAAAGGGAAGTCGCAGATAGCCGTCCAGGGCGCCGTCGGGGGAGAAATGGAAGCCCGGCGTGAGGGCGAGGTTGCGTGTGGCCGCCAGGTCGGTCAGCCGCCGGGAGTCGGCGTCGAGGAGTTCGAGCCACAGGGACAGGCCACCCTGCGGTACCTGGAAGCGGCACCACGGCAGAGTCGACAGCCGCGCGGCCAAGTGGTCCCGCTGGGACCTCAGCTGGGCGCGTCGACGGTCGAGGACCGCCCCCCGGCGTTCCAGGAGGCGGGCGGCGACGAGCCGGTCGAACAGCGAGGGGGTGAGCGCGGCCCCGAGCGGGAGCGCCGCCAGCCGCCGGACGATGTCGGGATGGGCGCGGATCCAGCCCACGCGCAGGCCCGGCCACAGCGACTTGCTCAAGGAACCCACGTACACGATGTGCCGGTCGCCGGCGCGGCCCGCGACACGCGGCGGCGGCGCGGCGCCTTCGCGCAGGTCCAGGTCTCGCAGGGTCTCGTCGAAGACGACCAGGGTGTCGTGGTGGCGCAGCCGCCGTCGCAGTTCGGCATGCTCCTCCTCGCCCATCAGCAGGCCCGTGGGGTTGTGGAAGTCCGCGACCAGGTACGTCAGGGACGGCCGGGCCGCCCTGAGCGTGCGGTCCAGGGCGGGGACGTCCCAGCCGGTGGGGGTGAGGGGTTGGGCGACCAACCTGGCACCCGCGCCGCGGAACAGGGCGAGCGCGCCCGGATAGGTGGGGGAATCCAGGACGACCCGGCTGCTCGGCCGCAGGTACGCCGCACTGAGCAGGCTCAAGGCGGCGTCGGCTCCGCTGGTCAGCAGGAGGTGCCCGCCGTCGGTCGGGAGTCCCTGGACGCCGTAGGCGTCGGCGATCGCCGTGTGAAGCGCCGACGGACTGTCGCCCTCGGCTGGGTCGTGCAGCAGCGCGGCGGGCAGCGTGTCGGTCGCTTCCCGCACGGACTGGAGCAGTTCGTCGAAGGGTGCCGCGGGCTCCGCGACGGTGAGGTCCAGTGGCGCCCCGTTCTTGCCCGCCTCGCCCCGGTCGCTGGCCCATGGCGAGAGGCGGTCGTTGAGCCGGGGCGGCAGGGCGACGGTGCTGCCGGAGCCGGTCCGGGTGACGATCAGCTGCTCGGCGCGGAGGATCTGGTAGCTCGCCGCCACGGTGCCCCGCGCGAGGCCGAGTTCGCCGGCGAGCAGGCGCTCGGCGGGAACCTGCGCCCCGAGCGGAAGCCGGCCGTCGCGGACGGCCTTCTCCACGGCATCGGCCAACCGCCGCGCCAGGGATCCGTCGCCGGCGCGCCAGTCGCCGAGCATCTGGGGGAACTGCGACGCCGGGAGGCGCCGCGCAGTGCGATTCACATAGGCCACTTTACCGGGATTGGACCATGACTGGACGGCCGGTCCCGCATAGCGTCGAGCCGCAACCAGCCACCCCTGCACCAACCCTGGAATCCACATGCCCCTGCACTACCGCCATGTCGACGTGTTTGCCGGCAAAGCGTTCACCGGCAACACTCTTGCCGTCTTCCCCGACGCCCCCGGCCTGTCCACCGGTCAGATGCTCGCGATCACCCAGGAGCTCCGGCACTTCGAGACGATCTTCCTCTGCGGCGCGGACGGGAGCCAGGACGTCACCGCCCGGGTGTTCGACCTCTTCGAGGAACTCGACTTCGCCGGTCACCCGGTCCTCGGCGCGGCAGCCGTCATGCACGAGCGCGACGGCGACCCCGGCCCACGGCGCTGGACGTTCCGCCTGGTCGACAGGACCGTCGAGGTGACCACCCGGCGCACCACCACCGGGTACCACGCGGAAATCGACCAGGGAGCACCGGAGTTCCTGGCGACCGTGCCGACGAAGGACAGGGCGGAGATCGCCGCGGCCCTGAACCTGCCCGGCCGGGCACTCGCCGATCTTCCCTCGCGCGTCGTCTCCACCGGCCTGCGCTATCTCATCGTGCCGGTGGTGGCGGGTCTGGCCGAGGCGAAGATCGTCCGCAGCGACTTCGCGGAGTTGCTCGGGCGGTACGGCGCGCAGTACGCGTACGTGCTCGACGTCGAGGCCCTGGAAGGCCGCCACTGGAACAACGACGGCGTACTGGAGGACGTCGCGACCGGCAGCGCAGCCGGCTGCGTCGGCGCGTACCTGGCCCACAACCGCATCGTGCCCGTCGAGGAGGAGTTCGCACTGCGGCAGGGGCGCTTCACCGGCCGTCCGAGCCGGCTCACCGTCCTGCCGCAGGGAAGCCCCGACGCACTGCACAACATCCGGGTCGGCGGCGACGTGACCACGGTGGCCCGGGGAACCCTGGACACCCTGCCTGAGTGAGGACCACCCCATGCCCAGCTTCCCCCTCTACACGGCCGACCGTATTCGCACGGCCGTGGACCTCACCGACCTCGTGGAGCCGATCGCCGACGCCTTCACCGCGTTCAGCACCACCGAAGGAGCCCGGGCACCGGTCATGGTGCTTCCCGTCGCCGACGGCGGGGACTCCCACATCAAGGCCGCCCACCTGCCCGGAGGCCGCCACTTCCTCGTCAAGATCGCCAACTGGTTCCCGGGCAACCGGACGCGCGGCCTGCCCGAAGGCGGCGGGTTCGTCGCACTCTTCGACGCGTCGACCGGCGCCGTCACCGCCCTGCTGGAGGACGAGCACCACCTCTCCGACCTCCGCACAGCCGCAGCGGGAGCCGTCTGCGCCCGCGCGCTGTCCCGCCCGAACGCAACCCGCGCGACCGTCCTCGGCACCGGCAGGCAGGCCGAACTCCAGGCCCGCGCCCTCACCCTCGTGCGTCCGGTCCGGCAGATCCACGTCTGGGGCCGCGATCACCGCCGGGCGACCGCCCTCGCCGACCGCCTCAGCCAGGACCTACTGCACGTCGACGTCACCGCGGTCGCCGATCCGGAGCGGGCCGTGCGCCGGTCCGACATCGTCGTCACCGCGACGGCCAGCCCCACCCCCGTCCTGTTCGGTTCCTGGCTCCGCCCCGGCCAGCACATCACGGCCCTCGGCGCCGACGACCCGGCCAAGTGCGAGCTTGACGGCGCCTGCCTGCATCGCGCCACCCGGGTCATCGTCGACAGCCGAGAACTCGCCCTCCGCTACGGGGACATCCATGCCGCCCTCGTCCGCGGAGAGGTGGCGGAGGACCGCATCGACGGCGAGATCGGCGACGTCCTGGCCGGCCGGGTTCCCGGACGGCGCACACCGGAGGACATCACGGTCGCCAAGCTCATCGGCATCGGTCCCCAGGACCTCGCCGCGGCCGAGACTGCCCTCGCCCTTCTGGAACGGACCAGCGGTTGACATCCTCCCCCTCGTTCACGAGGGGGAGGATGTCTAGACATTGCACCCGCTCGAGCCAGTTCATCTGAGCGGGCCGGGAACCCTCGTGCAGGGCGGCCTGCAGGCACACTTCCCCTTCCGGGGAACATGCCGGCGTTCGTGAGCTGGGCTGCATGCTGGCCGCATGCCTCGCCGGAGATCCGCATGCCCTTGTTCATGCCCGGGCCGGATCAGCCCGATCCGTCGACCTCGCCGCAGCCGACCCCGACCATGGCTGGTCCCTGGGCAAGGTCACGCCGGACGCCCACGCTCCCCGGGCAGTGATCCGGGAACAGGGAGTCACGTGAACGCCGCTCCTTCCCCCGATGCCCCTGATTGTCGTTCACTTGGTGGCGTTGTGACGGCAGACTGCGTAGGTGGATTCTGATCTCGTGGTGTCTGTCCGGGCCCGGTTTACCGAGGGAAGGAAGATGGTCGGCTGTGCAGGTGCTTTGGTTGTACGCCCATCCTGACCCGCGCTCGCTGAACGGCGCTCTCCGTGACGAGGGGATTGCCATACTGCGCGAGCATGGGCACGAGGTGGTGGAGTCGGACCTGTACGCCATGGGATGGAACCCGGTGGTCGGGCACGGCGACTTCCACCACGAGCCCGGCGAGCGGCTCGACGTTCTCACCGAGTCCCAGCACGCGCTGGAGAGCGGCATGCTGAGTGAGGACATTCGCGTTGAGCAGGAGAAGTTGCTCTGGGCGACACAGTGATCGTGCAGTTCCCGCTCTGGTGGTTTGGCCCGCCAGCCATCCTCAAAGGGTGGTTCGACCGGCTGTTCATCCAGGGCTTTGCCCAGGGTGTGCTTGACCCCGAGACTGGCAGGGCCCAGCGCTACGGCAGCGGCGGATTGGTCGGTCGACGCGCCATGGTGCTGACCACGGTGGGTGCCAACGACGCCACGACCGGGCCACGCGGTATCCACGGCGACATCAACGACATCCTCTTCCCGCTACTGCACGGCACGTTGTGGTATCCGGGGATGACCGTCGTCCCGCCCCTGGTTGTCAACGGCGCGGTCAAGCTGTCCGACGGAGACTACGAGGCGGCGGTCGGCAAGCTGCGGCACCGGCTGCTGACGCTTCCGGAGACCGAGCCGATTCCGTACCGCAGCCAGAACGGCGGCGACTACGACGAGCATCTGGTGCTGCGCCCCGACCGTGCCCCCGGCGAGGAGGGCATCCGTATTCACTACGCCCTTGCGCATCAGGATCAGCAGTGTGAACGCACGGGCGGTGACAGGCAAGCGGATAGGTGACGAGCGGTGGACGGCGCGTCAGAGTCCTTACCCGTTGTCCGTCCGGCACGCTCTCGGCCCGCTCCTCGGAGCACTCACAACCTCATGGATGGATTTGTCACCTGAACCGTTCCGAGTTTGATCGAGACTCTAGGTCGTGATTGTGACCTGGGGTTTCGTGGTTACGCGGTAGTAGTTGGCTTCCTATTCAGCCGGTGGGATGTGCCCTATCTCACCGTGCAGTTGGCGGTGGCGGTACCAGTCGACCCACTCGGCGGTGACGAGCTCGACCCGAGAGAGCGTCTTCCAGGGCGGGACGGGTTTGATCAGCTCGGTCTTGAACAGGCCGATCGTGGACTCCATCAGGGCGTTGACGCTCCTATGGTTGTCAACTCGTTGTGGGGGCGGGTCGGATGAGGTGGACATCGCGGATGACGTAGCGCTTGAGGCAGCGGAAGATCTCCCGTCTTGTCTTGCCCTCAGCGGTGCGGCGGGCGACGTAGTCGATCGTGGGCTGGTGGAATCGCATGCGGACGATGACGGTGCGGTAGACCGCGGCGTTGAGCTGGCGATGGCCGCCGTGGTTGATGCGGTGTCTGCCGCTGGTCATCCCGGAGCCGGTGGGCACGGGTGCGACGCCCGCGAGTTTGGCGAGTGCGGCTTCGGACTTGATGCGTTCGGGGTTGTCGCCGGCCACGACGAGGCTCTCCGCGGCGGGGTCCACACCGATGCCGAATGGCTCGAGCAGTTGCGGCGCGGCTCGGCGTACCAGATCAGCGATCAGCTTCGTCAGCTCTTTGGCCTCGGTGTCGAGGTACTGCCACCGCTTGGCGAGCGTTCGTAGGGCGTGGCGCAGTGCGTCATAGGGTTCTTCCAGGCGACGGGGACGCAGGCCGGCCAGGTGCCGGGCCAGGGTGATCTGTGTTTTTCCCGCGGTCTCGTGGCGCATGGCGTCGTGGGCGCGGAAGATGTCGAGGACGTCCTCGGGCTCAACGGAAGCGACGAACACGCCGCGGCGTGGTTCCCGGCGCAGCAGCCCTTCGCTCTCCAGGGTCTGCAGTGCGATGCGCAGGGTGTGGCGTGCGACCGCGTACTGGTCGGCTAGCGACTTCTCGATGAGGTGTTCCTCCGGATCGAAGTCCCGTTGAGGATCCGCGACCGCAGTGCATCGGTGAGCGCGTCCAGCGCGGACACTGTGTTCAGCAACATTGCTGAGCAATTGAGAAGTTGGTCATGTCGGCAGCTTGCTGCCGCAAGGGCGATACGGAAGGACTCAGTTGACCGGGGGAAGGTCGGCCTCGGCACATGCAGTGCCGCCCTCAGGTCGGGAGGTGCTTGAGACGCGGACGCGGGAGGCGCGACGCTTTCCGGCGCCCAGGCAGGTGGCGAGGGCGGAGGCAGTGGCGACGGCGGCGATGCCGAGCCACTGAGGCCAGTTGAGATGCTGGCCAAGGATGAGGAGGCCGAACAGGGCGCCTGCGGCCGGCTCCAGGCTGGTCAGGACGCCGAAGACGCGGGGCGGGATGCGGCGCATGGCTTCCAGGTTGAGGGAGTACGGCAGCACGCTGGAGACTACGGCGACGACGGTGGCCACCCACAGGACGTGCGGGTCGAGCAGGCCGGTGCCCGCATGGGCGATACCGTAGGGGGCGCTGAGCAGGGCCGCGAAGGCGATGGCGGCGGCCAGGCCATGGCCGCCGCTGAGACGGGTGGCCATGCGCGCGGAGACGAGGATGTATCCGGCCCAGCAGCTGGCCGCCGCGGCGGCCAGCACGAGACCGGCCACGGGCAGGGACGAGCTGCCGGTGTTGCCCAGCAGAAACACTCCCGCGGCGGCCAGGCAGGCGGGCATCAGGTCGAGCGGTCGCCGGGAGCCGGCCAGGGCGATGACAAAGGGGCCCAGGAACTCGATCGTGGCGACAATCCCCAGCGGGATGTGGCTGACCGCTTCGAAGAACGCGATGTGGTGTCCGGCCAGTAGCGCCCCGGCGGCCAGGACCTTCTTCCACGTCCCCTTGACCGCGGTGAGCGAGGCGGGCCGGGGGCGCCACAGCGCACACAGGATTACGCCGGCGATCAGCAGGCGCAGGAAGACCACACCCGCCGCGCCTGCCTGAGGATAGACGCGGGGAGCGAGGGCGGCGCCGAACTGGAGTCCGCACACGCCGGTCAGCACGAGCGCGGGTGCGGGAACCTTTCCGGCGAGGGTAGATATGGCGTGTGCTGGGCTGTATTGCTGCATGACGGAATCCGGAGTCGTTCAGGCCGGGCATGGGACCCGGACAACAAGTGTGTGGAAGGTCGGCACAATGACCGGCTGGCCGGGCTCAGGTGTCCCGGCGCGTGCGGTCAGTCGGCGATGCGCAGCAGCAGCTTGCCGGTGGAGGTGCGCCCACCCATGAGCCGGTGAGCGCCGGCCGCGTCGGACAGCGGGAACTCGGCGGCGACGGGCAGCGACACCGAGCCGTCGGCGAGGGTACGCAGGGCTCGCTGGGTCAGCGCACGGACGGCATCGGGAGCACTCTGGGCAAGAGCGAGAACGGAGAAGCCGCCGACAGACCGGCCCTGCACATTCAGTTCGCTTTGGCCGGTCCGCCAGGGCTCTGCGCCGCCGGCGTTACCGAAGGACACCAGGCGCCCGAAGACGGCCAGCGCGTCCAGCCCACGGCGCAGCGTGTCGCCGCCCACCGGGTCCAGGACCAGGTCGACGCCCCTGCCGCCGGTAGCGCGGCGCACATCCTCGGCGAAGGTGCCGCTCCTGAACAGCTCGTCGTAGCCGTGCGAGCGGGCGTACTCGGCCTTGGCGTCGGTGGAGACTACGCCGTAGACCGCACCGGCGCCCGCCGCCCGGGCCAGCTGCCCCACCGCCGTGCCGATGCCGCCCGCCGCGCCATGCACCAGCACGCTCTCCCCGGCGTGCAGCCGCCCCACCTCATGGATGAGGGCGTGTGCGGTCGGCAACACGGTCGACGCCGCGGTGCGCAGGTCCAGCCCCTCGGGCAGTGCGAACACGGCCGCGGCGTCGGCGAGGACCACTTCGGCATAGCCGCCGCCGACGAGTGCGGCCACCTCCTGCCCCAACCGCAGGTCCTCGATGCCTTCCCTGAGGGCCCGGATGTGTCCGGAGACCTCCAGACCGGGGCGGTAGGGCAGTGACATCACCCGGTAGCCCTCGGCCCGGGCCTTGATGTCGGCGAAATTCACCCCGGCGTACGCGGCGTCGATCGTGACCTGGCCCGGTGCTGGCTCAGGTTCCGCTGTCGGCACGATCTGCAGGACCTCGGGACCGCCGTACGCCTGGAACTCGACTGCGCGCATACTCGAACCACCCTCCGCAAATGTTCAATCGAAAGCGAACATCAGCAATGTATGATGGAGGTCGAACATTGGGCAAACGTATGTCGACCGCGCAGGAGGCGGGGGATGTTGCAGCAGACTGGATCTGCAGGTCACCGGCCAGCTCCTGTACACACACACCCCGACGTCGTCCCCGTTCTCACCGCTCTGTCCGCGCTCGCGGACCCGGTGCGCATCCAGCTGATCCGCACCCTGGCACGGCACCCCGACTGGACGCTCAGCTGCAGCAACTTCGACGTATCGGTCGGCAGAGCCGCTAAGAGCCACCACTTCTCGGTCCTGCGCGACGCCGGCCTCGTCGAACAACGCGACCAAGGCACCAAGCGCCTCAACCGGCTGCGCCGCGAGGAGTTCGACGCCCGCTTCCCCGGTCTCCTTGACCTGGCTCTCCGCGCCGACGACACCGATTGAACAGGCTCCCTCCTCGCGGAAGTCCAAAATGCCAGCACCAGCACGATGGGCATCGCCACGTGGCCGCCAGCTCATATCGCGACCGAAGGGGTGTTCTCGAGGGCGAACGCTGTGAGAACACCGGCCGTTCCCCCGGTGCCTCTCGGTCTTTGAAGGGCCTTCACGGTCAGCTAACTCCTGCCCCGCGTTCAACCGTGAACAACGTCCTGATCCGCAACACCTAGTTGGGCCCAGGCCCCTGCTGTCGGGGGGGGGGCACTGCTCCAGCCTTTGGGGCTCACGGATGGTGAGGCTCGGTGGAAGGCAGCACAGGAATTGGTCGGGGAGGAGGACTCGTGGCCGGTGCCGGATTCCCTGTGGCTGGAGGTGATCGGTGTCCACTCCCGAGGGATGTCTGATGATCGGTTGTCGGCACCGGGTCTCCGGCTCAGATCACTGGGTGGAGATTTCGTGGATGGCGGTGTCGTCGGGGTTCAGCCGTCGCCCGTCCGCATGACATCACTTTCAGCGCGCGGAGGCGATGTCCCTGCCGGCGGTCAACCAACCGTGAGTGTGGTTCGCCGGGGGCGAAGACGTTCTGTTCGCCCCACTGCCGCAGTGCCACGATGACGGGAAGGAGCCCTCGACCTTCGGAGTCAGTATGTACTCGCGGTAGGCACTGGCGTCCGAGGCAGGGACGGATTCGAGGACACCGCCGGCGACCAGAGTGCGCAGACGCGCGGTGAGGATGTTCTTCGCCACGCCGAGACTGCGCTGGAACTCCCCGAAGCGCCGGCTTCCGTCGAAGGCGTCCCGCACGATCAGCACGGAATCGTTGAACGGCAGTGTCTTGCGCTCGTCGGAAGCCAGCTCACCGTCGATGAACAGTTGCGCGACCGCTACCGATGCCATCGTGGCAAGGCCCGCACCGACGAACCGGATGGCCGCGTTCTGCTCGGGGTGTCGCGATCACGCTTGGCCCTCTCGGTCACCATCGCCATCAACCTCTTCCGGCGCCTTCCGGACGTAGGAGTTGCGATACGTGACCGGCAGGCCTTCGACGTCGAGCGGTTCCAGCCTGCGGATCGGTCGTCCGCTGTCGACGTCCAGCAACACGGAGTGTTGCTCTCCTTCGGCGAAGAGATGCCCCTCGCCCCACTGCCGCAATGCCACGAGGATCGCGAACAGATCAGCGCCCTTCTCGGTGAGGGCGTACTCGTAATAAGCCGTGCCGTCCGAGGCTGGGCGAGTCTCGAGAACACCCTGTGCCACGAGGGCGCGCAACCGCTCGGTGAGGATGTTCCGCGAGAGACCGAGGCTTCGCTGCAGTGCTCCAAAACGGCAGATCCCGTCGAATACGTCGCGGACGATCAGCAGGGACCACCGATCCCCGACGACGTCGACCGCGCGGGCGACCGGACACGCCGCCTTCGCGAGAGCCACCTTCGACGCTCCCATAGCCCTCCCGTCTGTGCCTGTCGGAACAGGCCACCTCGAAGCAGTTGCAAAACAAGACCACTCATCCTACTCTTCTTCAGCTGGTCTTGTTTTGGAACTAGCTACCGAGGAGTAACTGATGCCCAACGGAGTGGCTGAGACGAATGGAGCTCGGGTGAGCCCGGCCCGGGTGGCCGTTGTTCAGTTCGAGCCGCAGGTCGGGGTGGAGAACCTCAAAGCGAACGCGACCGCAGTCGAGCAGCGCTTGAACTCTGCCGGTGAGTCGGGCGCCAGCCTGGTCGTCCTCCCCGAGTTGGCGACGACCGGCTACGTGTTCGAGACCCGTGAGGAGGCGTTCGCTCACTCCGAGTCGATCCCGGACGGGCCCTCGCTGCAGATGTTCGAGCGGATCGCCGCGCAGCACGGCATGTACGTCGTCGGCTGCATCGTCGAGCGGGATGGCGAGCGGCTCTATGACACGGCAGTGCTGGTAGGGCCCAACGGTTACATCGGCCGCTACCGGAAGACGCACCTGTGGAACACCGAGAAGCTGTGGTTCACCCCTGGTGACGAGGGATTCAAGGTTTTTGACACCCGGATCGGCCGAATCGGGTTGCTGGTGTGCTGGGACATCTGGTTCCCCGAGACCGCCCGGATCGTCTCCCAGATGGGTGCCGACATCATCTGCATCCCGACTGGCTGGGTGTGGACCCCGCCGCCGCTCTACGACGCGAGCGGTGTCTGCATGGCCGCCCATCTCACGATCACGGCAGCGCACGTCAACAACGTCTTCATCGCGACGGCCGACCGCACCGGGCGGGAGCGCGAGGCCGGCTTCATGGGCAACTCGCTCATCGCGAGCACCAACGGGTGGCCGATCGACCGCATTGCCGGTCCGGATGAGGACACGATCATCTACGCCGACGTGGACCTCACTGCGACGAGGACAGCGCCGATCTGGAACCAGCTCAACGACCTGCACCGAGACCGGCGGACGGACCTTTACGACCAGATGCTGGGCTACCGTGGCGCGCCGCCGCTGCCGCGGTGACGACGTGAGCGGCATCGCCGATCCGACAGAACCTACGTACGGGGCTGCACTGCGGGGCCCTCGTGACGGTCGCGTTCGTCGTTCTGGCGAGCGTGGCCTCCTGGGCCTTGACCGGCGGGCCAAGCTGGGAAGGCGACTACAGCGATCTACCGGGCTTGGCCCGGTGGGTACTTGCTGCGATCTCCGAACCGCAGTTCTACGCGGTCGGATCGGCGGGAGCCCTGCTCTTCGCCGGCGGCCTGATCGGCCACATCGCACACCGCCGCGGCTGGTACCTGCAGGGCTTCATTCAGGCATGCGGGACCGGGATCTGGCCATCGGTCGCCGGCGCCGCCCTTCTCAGCGTCGTTCTCAGCGCCCTGCTCTGGGGCGCGACGCTGGCAGGCGGAACCTGGCAACCGTCCCTCGTACCGGCCGCGGTTCTCACCTACGACGGCGCACTGGTCCCGACCGTGGTCGCGGCTCTCGTCGGAGCGCTCGTCGCGCCTCCGACCGCCGCGGCGATCTCGACCCGCCTCCCAGCCGGGTTCCACCCGTTCGTCGGCAACGTCGCCGCCATGAGCATCTGCACGGCGCTGATCGTGCCGCTGCTCTCTTTCCTCCCGGGAGTCCAGTAATGAACAGCGCCATCACCACACCCTTCACGATCTCCGACCTAGGTTTCGCGCTGCGTCGAGGGGCGACGTCGTCTGTCCAACTGGTTCGTGCTGCACTGCACCGCATCGAGGACCGCAACCCGGCCGTGAACGCCTTCGTCCTTGTCGACGCAGTCGGCGCATTGGCAGCCGCCGAACAGGCGGACGCCGACCTCGCCGCCGGACGCGATCGCGGACCGCTGCACGGCATACCGGTAGCCGTCAAAGATCTCATCGACATCGCGGGGCTGCCCACCACGTGCGGATCAGCATCGTCGTTCGGCACCACACGGGCGACCGAGGACGCGGAGATCGTCTCCCGCCTACGGCGAGCCGGCGCCGTGATTGTCGGGAAGACGACCCTGCACGAGTTCGCCTACGGCGCGACCGGCGCCCGCTCGGTACACGGTCCGTCCAGGAACCCGGCCGACGTCGAACGCATGTCCGGTGGCAGTAGCGGCGGCAGCGCCGCCGCGGTCGCGGCCGGAATGGTTCCGCTCGCTCTGGGCACCGACACTGCGGGATCGGTGCGGGTTCCGGCTGCACTGTGCGGCGTGGTCGGCTTCAAGCCGGCCTTCGGCGCACTTCCCGTGAGCGGGATCTATCCGCTGGCACCGACGCTCGACCATGTCGGCCTGTTCACGGCGACCAGCTACGACGCGCTGCTGGCGTCTCGCGCCCTCAACGGCGGATCTCCCGAGCACACTCCGTCGACTGCCCTACCGGCTTGCGGTGGGCCCGTCGCCTGGACTCCCCCCGAAAACATTGCACCTACCGATCCACGAGTCGCCCAGATCGCGTACGACTCCCTCACCCGCAGCGGAGCGAACCCATACACGGTCTCCGGGCTCCTGGGCGACGCCGGAGACCTGTTCCGGACGTTCTCGACATTGCAGGGGCACGAGGCGTTCGCCGTCCACGCGGCTCACCTCTGCGGCGAGGAGTCACTGATCGACCCCGAAGTCCTCAGCCGGCTTCGAACCGGACAGTCGGTCAGCGCCGAGCAGTACGCGGAGGCCGATCGTGCGCGACGCGATTTCCGGGACCTCGTATTGCGCCTGCTCGACCAGCACCCGGTCCTCGCTCTGCCGACCGTTCCTGTCATCGCTCCGCAGATCGATCAGCGAACTGTGCAGGTCGGCAGCACAACGATCGAGACTCGCGCAGCCCTACTGTCGCTCACCAGCCCGTGGAACATGGCTGGCGTTCCCACGCTGAGCGTGCCCGTGGGACACGTCGACGGGCTACCGGTCGGAGTCCAACTGATCACCAGTACAGACAACGAGGAGCGTCTCTTCGGAATCGCCGCCGGGATCGAGAGTCGCTCCGCAGCCGTTCCGGACTGACGGCCGCAGAACCACTAGCGAAAGGCACCACATCCATGCCATCCATCCAGATCGACCTGCCACTCGACGCGTCGGCACCCTCCAAGCAGGAGCTCGCGCGGCGTGTAGGAAAGATCTACGCCGACCGCATGAAGGTTAATGCCGATCTGCTCACCGTCTCCATCCACGATCTCGGACATGGCGGCGTCTGGCGATGCCATGATGAGGGCGAACCCACACCGTCCGCCCTCATCATGTGCGACATCCGGAGCGGACGTCCCCGCGAGACCCGAGGGGCGCTCGCACAGTCACTGGTCGACGCCTGCGTCGACCTGTTCCAGCTCGACAGCTTGTGGATCAAGGTCGAGTTCACGCAACACTCAGGTGACGAGATGTACCACCCGCATCTCGGAGGCTTCAACAAAGACTGGACAGGTGACGAGCGCGCCTGACCGAGGGGCAAGGGGCGCAGCCAAATCCTTTCGTCCCGACGGCATGATGGGCGGATTCGGGCACCTGGCGCGTCCCCCCTCGCCATCGGGTTGGCCAAGGTCGGTCGTCGGTCACCCGAGGACCCGCCCGGCATGCTCCGGCGCCTACGCCGCCCATTCCAGTCCGAGTTGGGCGAGTTGGGCGAGTTGTTGTTCGGTGAGGCGGTCGCGCCGACTCTTCTGGTTGCTGAGGAAGACGCCGAGGCGTATGGAGGTGCCGTCGGGGAGCTCTTCCACGTGTTGAGGACTGCGTGGAGCACTACGACGGAGATATCAGCGCATACGAACGGCGGAACACCGGAGGCAACACGACGTTCAACATTCAGGAGAACAACGGCAACATCGCCGCGAACAGCCGTGACTTCACCATGAACGCCACGACCAACAAGGACGGGATCGACCCCGCCGCGGTGGTCATGCTCGCCCGCGCCCTGCGCCAGGCCGCCCCGGTACTGGAGCTGCCGGAAGACGACGCCCTCGAGTTCACACAGCTCGCCACACGCCTGGAAACCGAGGCCGCCAACGGCTCTCCCGACCCCGGCAGGCTCCAGCGCTGGGGCGGCTCCATCATCGGCATCCTCAACTCTCCTGTCGTCAGCGGCGCACTGGGAAGCGTGCTCGCCGCGTACACCGGAACAGTCCTTCCGGGCCTGCCCGCCGCCTGATTGGCGTCGGAGGCGGGGAGCGGGCCGGTCCAGAGTCAGAGGGCGGCGGCCGGGGCGGTCGTTTCCCGTGTGGCCCTTGCCGTGGCCGAAGTTGCGCCTGCCCTGTCCAGGTGGCCTGTCGCACTGCGCAGTCCTGGCGCCGCGATCGGCGCCGGTTCGCGGCGCCGAGGGCATGCCGCCGCCCGAGCGCTGGCGGCCACCGCCCCTCGAAGGCGGGGCCGTTGGCCCGCAGCCGTGACTGGCGAGCCTCACCCCCGCGGCACAAGCGGACCGGGAGGCTTCCCGGTGGGTTGGCAGCTCAGGACGTTCTCGGCGAGAGCACCCAGTCGTCATTCGTTCCGGCAACGCCGCTACGCCTTTGGGGCCACCTGCTCACCCGTCGAGGGTCATGCGTTTTGCGCTGCTGGTGCGCCGACATCCGAGAAGATGGCCAAGGCCTGCTGCCTGGCAGGTTCGGCGTCGCGATCCTGGATGTTGTGGAGGGAACGGCTCAAGGCCATCAGTGCGCGGGCTTCACCGAGTCGGTGGCCGGTCTGACGGTGTATCTCCAGCGCCTGTCGGCCGAGCGCGGCGGCTGCGGCGTATGACGCTTCGGACTCCGCAACCTCGCACAGGACGGTCAGGGCTTGGCCCTCTACCACGCCGAATGCGTGCTCGCGGGCCAGGCTCAGGGCCTGTTGGGCGTAAATGCGGGCGTGGTCGTGCAGGCCCTGGCGCTGGTAGGTGAGGGAGAGGCCGAGGAAACTGTCCGCCTCGGTTCGCCGATACCGTGATTCCTGGGCCAGAGTGAGGGCCCGCTGGCCGGCACGCATCGACTTGACGAAGTGGGTCAGCCTCCGGTGCGCTGCGGCGACCGTGATCAGAGTGCTGGCCTGAATCCAGCGTCGCCCGTCTTCCCGGGCCATGGCGAAGGCTCGCTCCGCCTGTTCCAACGCCTCGTCATGGCGGCCGAGTTCGAGGTTGATCTGCGCGATGGCTCCGAGCATCATCGGGCGACCGCTGTGGTATCCGCTCTCAGTGTCAGCGGTTGCCTCGTGGCTGAGGACTGTGAGGCCGTCGGCGAGACAGCCTAGTTCCACGTAGACCCAGCCCAGGTTCTGCAGGGCCAGGCTGTCGTCCCACCAGTTGCTCTTGCCGTTTCGACTGATGGCCAGTTCAAGGTGATCGGCGGCCTCACGCAGCCGGCCCAGTTCTCGGCAGGTCATGCCGAGGCCCACCAACCCAAATGCCTCAATATAGGGGTTTCCGGGTTCACTGTTCTTCCGTAGACCGGCGGTGAAATGCCGGTGCGCACTCCTCAGGTGTGCCATCCCCCATTCCACGAAACCGATACCGACGAGAGCCGCCGCCTCGCCCGGCGCCCAACCGTGCTCACGGCTGATGTTCATGACGCGCTCGTAGTGAGCTATCGCTGGTCTGGCATGTCCCTTGGCCCATTGGACCGCGCCCAGGCTGTGGTGCATGGCCGCTTGGCCTAGGAGGTCGTTCTCGGCCAACGCTGCTTCGATCCCCGTCTGCGCGATGGCCTGCCACGTCGTCCGCGGCAGGTGGAGCCAGAAGTAGCCGAACAGTGCATTGACCATGTGCCACGTGACAGGGCGGGGACCGTGGTGGCCGGCATGGTTGATGACGGCGAGGAGATTCGCCCGCTCCGCGTCCAGCCACTGGGCGGCATCGGTGTGGGCCGGCAGTGCCGGCTGACTGTCGTGGCCGAGGTCGTGTGGCAGGACGGGAAAGAACCAGGTGCCCGAGGCGGTACGAGCAGCGTGCAGGTACCAGATCAGGAGCCGTTCCAACGCAGCGTCACGGTCTGCTGCGGATTCCTCGGTTTGCGCACATTCCTGCGCGTACTCACGAAGGAGATCATGGAAACGGTAACGGCCCGCTGTCGCGACTTCGATTAGATGGGAGGTGACCAAGGCACCGAGTAGACGACGCGCCTGCGGTAGCGTCTCATGGAGAAGGGCGGCCGCGGCATCTGCGGTGAACTCCGAGCCCGGGAACAGCCCGAGCAAGCGGAACAGCCGGCGCGCAGCAGGGACCAGAGTTCGATAGGAAGCGGAGAATGCCGTCCGCAAGGAGGAGTTCTGTTCACCCTCCGGCTCCAGCGCGTCCAGCCGGCTTTCCTCGGACATCTCGGTCACCAGATCGGCCAGGCGCAGGCCGGGATCGCCTGCCAGCCGAGCGCCTGCCAAACGCAGCGCCAGCGGAAGGCTGCCGCAGAGCCGGATGAGTTCGTCGACCGCGAGTAGTTCGGCGGAGAGCCGGACAGCGCCGAGTGTCTCGCTCAGTAGCGTACGTGCCTCCGTGGGGCGGAGATGGTCCAAGGGCAGGGAGTGTGCCCCGTCATGGACGACAAGATCGCTGAGCCGCTTGCGGCTGGTGACGACGACACAGCATGAGGCACTCCCCGGAAGGAGCGGCCGAACCTGTTCCGCAGATGCAGCGTTGTCCAGCACGACAAGCAGGCGTCGGTCAGCCGACAGCGTCCGGTATACGCGTGCCTGTGCTTCGTCGCTGACGGGTATCTCCGATGCCGCGAACCCCAAGCCTTGCAGCAGTAACCCGAGGGCCTCGCCAGCCTTGAGCGGCGGCCGGTCGTGGTCGAAGCCGTGCAAATTCACATACAGCTGGCCGTCAGGGAAACGATCACGCACCTGATGTGCCCAGTGCACCGCCAAGGCGGTCTTGCCGATGCCGGCGGCGCCATTGATGGCCGAGATGACCACTGTATTTACTGAGGCATGCTCTCGGTCCGGCGGGAGTAGCTTGTGCAGTTGGGTGAGTTCGTCGGTACGGCCGACGAATCCCGATGCATCGTGGGGCAGTTCCGCCGGAACAGCATTTCCCGGGTCATTGCGGGCGATCCTCTCGGAGGGCGCTTGCGCGGGAATAGCCACAGGACCGAGGAGGCGGGCGTCGTCCTGGCGCAGTATCGACTCGTACACCCGCCGGAGTTCCTCACCGGGATCGACCCCGAGTTCCTCAGTCAGGCGTACGCGCATGTCCTGGAACGCGCTCAGCGCTTCGGCCTGGCGTTCGCAACCGTACAAAGCCCGCATACGCAGGGCCAATAGCGACTCGTCATACTGATCGGACGTGGACAGCGTGGCGAGGTCGTCCAACGCATCGGTGAATCGGCCGAGCAGGACCAACGAGTCGAGTCGTGCCAACCGGAGCGTTCGACGGTGCTCCAGTAGCCGCTCCCGCTCGGCTAGCGCGAATGGGCCCGGCAGGTTTGCCAAGGGCTCGCCCTGAAACAGGGCGAGCGCTGCGGACAACAGGTCGGCAGCCGCGTCGAGGTTGCCGGACGCCCTGGTGCGCAGTGCCTCGCCGCCCAGCTCCGTCAGGTCCGCCACATCGAGCCGTACCTCGTCGGTGAGGAAGCGATACCAGCCCTTCCCGCTGCGGATCACCGACTGCGTATGACCGGTGCCTTTGGCGTCGAGCGCTCTGCGCAGGGGGTTGATGTGGCTGGCCAGCACCTTGTGGCCGGATGCGGGTGGCTCCGAACCCCATACCGAGTCGAGCAGTTGCCCATGGCTTACTACCGCCCCGTGACGGAGCAGCAACGCGGCCAGCACTGCCTGCCGCTTAGCCGGTCCCAGATCCAGGGATGCTCCGCCACTCCAGGCCTGTAAGGGGCCGAGCAGTTCGATCCGAAGCCGATGAGGCGTTTCCTCGACCATCCCAAGCCCCGCTCCCCGCATCATCGGAATTTCATCAGCTTTGCAACACCCCCGGCCATGGTGACAGACACGACATCGCACAACGCGTGGAACTCGTACAGCGGAAGGGAATCCCAGTGACCGAAGGGGAGTTGGCCGACGCTATGGCCGTAGGGGTGGCATCCGGACTCACGGACACCGCATGCCCGGCCGTCCATGATCTCTACCTCGAGCTGAGAGAGGCGGTCCGTCGGCAGTTGGTGTCGAACGGCCGCTACGGTGTTCGAATATTGGACGCATACGAGACTGACCCCGACGTGTGGCGGAGCCGGCTGGTCCGCACGCTCACCTGTTCCGGGGCCGTAACGGATGAGGAGATCGTCGCGGCGGCCCGCGCCGTACTCCGCGCCGAGCAGCGGACCGGGTGCATCGCCGTCTTCGCCGACGGCGTCCAGAAGGTGCCGGTCGGAGACGACGCCGCGCAGCACAACACGGTCGGCCCGTGACGCACTGGACGACTCTGCCGCCGCGTCCACACCTACGGATGACCCGGTTTGATACCCCGTGGCAGCAACGTCTCAAGCCGGGTCCACTGGCCATTCGTCAGATCGCCACGTCCCACGACAGGTGATCATCAGCGGATAAGACTCACTTTCGCAACAGCCCTTGGACGCGGCGTCGTTCACAGCGCCTCGCTATGTGGCTCGGTCACGCAGGAGTGCCGAAGCGTGGGACTGGCCGGAGACGGAACCGTCATGACCAATGCGTATCCGCGCAGGCGTTCCCGACGGCGTAGCGAAATCCCCCATGGACCCCAGCGGTCAGAAGGCCTGCAGCAGATCCGCGATGCCCTGCTGCCCGCGTCCGCGGCGCGCACTGTGCAGTCTGATCCCCACCAGGCAGGGGATGGAGTGCCGCAGGAGATGCTGGCACTGGTCGCCTACCACTGCCGGCACATCAACGCCCACCTCGCCCGCGCCCGGAGCCTGGGCACCCGGCACGAGGACTGCATGCGCGAGTGGCAGCGCCTGGTCCGGTACGCCCTGACCGACGCCCGCGCCCACAACCATCTCCTGGTCGGCACGATCGCCGCCTGCCTCCAGCGCCAGGACGTCGACCCCGGTCTTCTGCACCGCTGTCTGCAATCGCCCCCCTGACGGCTACGTCACCCGCGAAGCCATCGATCATCTCGACGGTCTGAGGGCGCCGCACCTGAGAGATCTGCCGAGCCGACATGGATCGTGGTCGGCCGGTGGATCGCCAGAGACGCGCACTGACGGTCGCCGGCCTGCTCACGCGCTGCGCTTCGCTCCTCGGACGCGCTGACGGGCGAATGCCACCGCACTCGGCCCCGATCACACAAGGCGATGTGTACCGCGGCCCGAAAGGGGGAGGGGTTGCGCATGCCTGTGCCAGGAAATGGTTCGGCCGAGCCCGGCGTTGCTCATCGTCTGAGGCGGTATCTGACACGTCTTGAGCCTGCGGTGACGCGGTTCTTCCTCCTCGGAATCTTCGCTGCCGGACTGACTGCTCAGTTCGTCAAGCCGGTCGGAGACGCGCTGGAGGACAAGACCTTCCTCGGCGGCGCGCTCCTCAGCCTCGTGGCGTACGTGCTGTACGACGCGGTCCAAGACCTGGCCTCGTCGCTTCGACTGCCCGAGCGATCTCAGGTGGGGTCGCGTGAGTTGGGCCGATTCGTGGAAGATGCCTTCCGCGCCCGGACGGTGGAGATCACCTTTCTCGGCTACACCGGGGAGACGATCGTCGGCCCGCTCTACCGCCGCTTGGAAGACCTTCTTGACGATCCCGGACCGACCAGGCGCGTGTGCATCAGAGTGTTGGTGCCGGATTTCGGGCAGCCCATGACTGTGCCGTCCAGGGTCGGGCCGAACGGTGAGCCGCTGGACGACTCTGAACTACGGCGAAGCCAGGAACGGAGGTGCCAGGGGCACGACGAGGCGCTGTCCGTGCTCGCGGAGCGGCTCAACAGGTTGGGACGGGTGACGGTGGAGAGCGAATTGCGCCTCTACCCCGGCATACCGAGAGACAAGATCTGCATTCTCAACCGGGAGTTGGTGCTGCACGGCCTCTACGACGTGCTCGCCCGCCTGATCCTGCGCAGTTCAGGCCCTGAATACTACGACCCCAAGGGGCACCGCGCCGATCTGAATGTCTGGTCCGCGAGGGACACCGACACCACGAGAGCCGCTGTCGCCGCTTGGAACCAGCACCTGGACGGTTTGTGGAGCCTGGCTACGGTGCCGCCCTGGCGGCGAGCGACTGCGACGTGAGCAGATCCTCTCTTGTCGGACGGCGCCTTCATGGTGGCTCGCCCGGCGAGCACGCCGCGACGACGACCACGGGTCACCCAGCACACCCCCGTGCGGTGCGCTGAAAGCGCTGGTGAGACCTGATGCCTGATTCGTCGCTTCGTTGTGGGTGAACGAGCAGGTCGCGAGGACGCAGGGCGGCTGACGGCGTGGAGGGGGTGAACCAGCCCCGCTCTGTCTCGGTCAGAATGATGTCTGGTGCGATCTCCAGGGGGCCATCGCTTGCACACGTGCGGCGCCGCTGCGGGACCTCGGCTGCGGCGGACACCGCCATGATCTGCCGGTTTGGGCGGATGGTCCGGCAGCTTCGAGGCCGGCTGCGGATCGGGCAGCTCCAGCAGTGTCTTGCGGGTGCTCCTCGGCGGCCCGGTCGAGCTCGTCCACGCGATCCTCGGCATGGGCGGCGATCCCCCCTCCCGCTACCTGCTCGATGCGCAGCGGACTGTCATCCGTCAGCCGTGCCGGACTGATCTGGGCGCACCAGTGCCGTACGAAGGATCGCCCAAGGGGTGGGTCAACGGACCGGGGTGCTCTGGGCCTTGGAAAGCCAGGTGCGGTAGCCGCGCAGGGCCTTGCGCTGCTGTCGCTGCTCGCACA
>NZ_JBIWAK010000018.1:0-55756 GCF_044759995.1 Streptomyces sp. NPDC098781 | reverse complement strand
CGGCCGAGCTGACGCAGCAGCTCCAGCGCGTAATCGACCTGGTCCTTGGGGGCGTCGGGCTTCATGGCGATGCGGATCTGGTGGTAGATCATGACGCTTCTCTCCTTGAGTCAGGGGTCTCGGCCCCTTTGTTGATGCAACTTGTTGTTGCGTTTAAAACGCTACCAGTGCTTCCCCTGCTAATGCAACATCTTGGAGCGTTTATTTTTCGACCGGCCCTCCGGGGTCCGTGCCCAAGTAGCCGATTGGGGGCGTTTTGGCTGTTCAGAGTCGTGCAGCGTGGGCTTTGGTCAGGTCCGGGATGGGTGACCGACAGTCCTAAATGCATCCGAATGTTGCGTCAAGCTTCCCGGTTGCCTACCGTCGAGGGATGAGAACAAACCCACTGGAGCGGGTCAGGCATCTGCACGCTGACGCCGCGACGGCCCGGCCCGGCGGACGAACGGCGCGAGTGGGTGAGGCCGTGATCGACGCGACCCTCGCCGAACTGGGCGACGTCGGATACGCGGCACTCAGGATCGACTCCGTGGCCGAGCGCGCAGGCGTGAGCAAGACGACGATCTACCGGCGCTGGGGCGACAAGGCCGGCCTGGTGGCCACGGCGTTCATCGAACGGCAGAGTGAGATTGCGCCCCCGCCGGATACGGGAGACTTGCGCGAGGACCTCCTGCTGCACCTCAGGGAGGTCCGCGAGGTCCTGTACACCCCGTGGATCACCGCGCTCGTGCGCGAGGTCGGGCCGCGCAGCTCTGACGTGACCGGCGTGCGCGAGGTGCTCGACAAGATCTGGCCTGAGCGTTTCCGGCTTTCCCGGGCGATCTTCGCCCGTGCCGTGGAGCGGGGCGACCTGCCGGCGGACATCGCTCCCGGCTTTCTCCTTGAGGCGCTGTCCGGACCGTTGTACTTCCGCTGGCTCATGCTCGGTCAGCCGCTCAGCGACGAGTTCCTGGAAAGGACCGCCGACCTTGTGCTCGACGGCACGCGTACGGGACAGGGCGCCGGAGCGCACCCGGACGCTTCCGAGGAAGCACCGTCCACCTGATCAGGGGCGGCCCCAGGCGTCTTCGTGCGTAGACGGGGACACCGGGCGACGACGTGCCTGGGGGCACAGAGAGTCTTATGAACCGGATCCCGTGTCCGTGTCGGTCAGACCGGCGCGCGCGCCGTTGATGACGAAGTCGGCCGTCTTCTCGAGGTAGGCGTCGCTGAGCGGGCGGCCGAGCATGAGCCACCGGAAGTACAGCGGGCCGGAGGCGGCTTCCAGGAGAAAGTCGGGAGAGGCGTCGGCGGGCAGTTCACCCCTTTCCATGGCGCGGACGAAGATCGTTCGCGATTCCCGGAAGCGCTCCGGCCAGATCTTGTCCAGTACTTCTCGTACGCCACCGCTCTCGGCCGATCGCGGTCCGAGCTCGCTCAGGAGTGCGGTGATCCACGGCGTCCGCAGCACGCGTCGCATCTCGCGGAGCAGGGCCATGAGATCCCCGCGCAGGTTTCCCGTGTCCCGTGGTGGGGCGGCCGTACTCTGCCGCTCGATGAACGCCGTGGCCACCAGGCCGGCCTTGTCCCCCCAGCGTCGGTAGATCGTCGTCTTGTTGACGCCTGCGCGCTCGGCCACGGAGTCGATCCTGAGTGCCGCGTAGCCGACCTCGCTCAGTTCGGCGAGGGTCGCCTCCATGACGGCCTCGCCGGTGCGTGCCGTGCGTCCGCCGGGCCGGGTTGTCGCGGCGTCGGCGTGCAGATGTTTGACCTTCTCCAGCGGATCCTTCGGCATCTCAGCAGGCTAGGCAGTGTGACGCGCTTAACGCAACTCGTTGGCGCGTGCCCAGGGGGCGGTGCCCGGGAGTGCCCACTCACAGCTAATGCATCGAATGGTTGCATTAAATGGGGAACCCTGATAGCGTCGTAAACGCAACAGTGAGTTGCATCAAAGATGCCGGCCCGCCGCCCGTGACCGTGCTCACCGCCCTGAGGAAGCGATCTTCATGACGAACCGACGACCCACATCCGGCGCGATATTCCTGGTCCTGGCGGTGGGCGCACTGTCCTTCGCCATGATCCAGTCGCTTATCACCCCGGTACTGCCGACCATCCGGACCGAACTGGACACCTCCCAGAGCACGGTGACCTGGGTCATGACGGCCAACCTCTTGTCGGCCGCGATCTTCACCCCGATCCTGGGCCGCGTCGGAGACGCAGTCGGCAAGAAGCGCACTCTGATCGCCGCACTGATCACCCTCGCCGCTGGCAGCCTGCTGGCAGCTCTAGCCCCCACCATCGGTGTCCTCATCGTCGCCCGCGCGATCCAGGGCGCGGCCGGCGCCGTCTTCCCCCTCACTTACGGGATCCTGCGCGACGAGTTCCCGGCCGAACGGCTCTCCGCCGCCGTAGGATCCATGTCGGCCGTCATCGCCGCGGGCGGCGGTCTGGGCATCGTGCTCGCCGGCCCGATCATCGACGGACTAGGCTACAGCTGGCTCTTCTGGGTCCCGACCGCCGTAGTCGCCCTTGCCGCACTGGCGACCTACCTGCTCGTCCCCGAGTCACCGGTCCGGCAGCCCGGGAAGATCAACTGGCTCGCCGCGGGCCTGCTGTCCACCGGACTCATCAGCCTGCTGCTCGTCGTCAGCAAGGGCACTGTGTGGGGCTGGACTTCGACCCGAGTGATCGGCCTGCTGATCGCCGCCGTAGTCCTGCTGACCGCATGGGTCACCGCGGAACTCCGCTCGGCGAACCCGCTCGTGGACATGCGCATGATGCGGACGCCGGCGGTCTGGAGGACCAACCTCGTCGCCCTGTTCTTCGGAGCCGGATGGTTCGCCATCTTCGCCTTCATGCCGCAGCTCATCCAGACGCCCCCCAGTGCCGGATTCGGTTTCGGCGCCAGCGTCACCGAGGCGGGCCTGCTCATCCTCCCGATGGTTGTCACCATGTTCGTCGCCGGCATCGTGAGCGGACGCATCGAGCAGAGGTTCAGCCCGAAGGCGCAACTGGCCACCGCTTCCGTGCTCAGTGCCGTGACGGCCACCTCCCTCGCCCTCGCCCACGACGAGCGCTGGCAGATCTCGTTCGCCGCAGCGGTGTTCGGCATCGCGGCCGGCCTGGCCTTCTCCTCGATGACGAACCTGATCGTGCGCAGCGTGCCGGCTCAGCAGACGGGTGTCGCGAGCGGGATGAACGCCAACGTGCGCACCATCGGCGGAGCGATCGGAGCCGCTCTGATGGGCACCATCGTCACGAGTAACCTTCAGCCGACTGGGCTTCCCCAGGAGTCGGGATACACGAACGGATTTCTGCTCTTCACCGGCATCTCCGTCGCGGCCCTGGTCGCAGCGCTGATCGTCCCCACCGCCCGGCGCGTCCTGATCGGCCGGCCCAAGGAGGCCGTACTCGAGGCCCCGCGACCCCTGACCGGCACGCGTTCCGCCGCGTGAGTACGGGGACGGATCGTCACCGTCCTCCCCGCCTTGTGCGAGATGCCCGACCGGAGGCTCCGGTCGGGCATCTCGCACAGGGCCGCGTCGTGAGACTGCGCCGCCAGGACGCCCGTCCCCGGCGGCGCAGTGCCGTGTCTAATCGCGCGGCAGTCCCTCCAGCACCCGCATCTCGGAGAACAGTTCCTTCTCCGACCGCAGGTCGAACACTGCCTCGTCGCCGACCTTGAGCACCGGCAGCTCGTCCAGCGGGTCGAGCTCCAGATGGCCGAACTCGATCGAGCCGCCGCCTGCCGACCACGCCCGCGTCACCGTGTTGCCCTGGCTCGGCGCGAGACAGACGGCCCGGTCCGCGAAGCCGGAGTAGTTCACATTGGGTATCTCCCGCACGGTCAGCGTCCCCTCGCTTTCCGTGTTGGCGGCGTTGATCGCCTCGATGGCCGAGGCGGGCAGTTCGCTGCCGAGGCTGAGGCGCATCGTCACCAGGCGCACACCACGCCGGACGACGCTCACCTCGAACTCGTTGACCCCGACCGGCACGAACCGGATGTCGGCCATCTTCTTCAGCATGCCGAAGTACACCCCCCACGGCCCCAGCATGTCCATCTCGGTCTTGTCACCGTGGATGCTGTCGACGTACTCCCAGCCCGCCCGCGCCCGCACATCGCCGTGGCGCACCCGGGCCATGAACATACAGGCCTGGTAGGGAGTGACCCGGCCGTCGTAGGCGCGGTTGCCCGCATTGGTGAAGTACAGGACCTGCACCTCGGGCGGCAGGTCACGGTCCACCGATAGACCGGGCGGGACGATCAGCTTCTCGATGGCGTCGTGGGTGCTCGTGAAGGTGAGCGTGAAGTACACCTGCCGGGGCATCGCCGGCCCGTCGTAGCGCAGCGCCTGACCGGGCCGCACCCCTGTCATGTTGAGGATGCCGCCGGTGTATCCGGGCCCGCCGTCGATGGTGTTCTCGGTGGTCATCGTCTCTCCGTAAGGTCGTGTGCTGTCCGTCGGCACCCGCGAGCGGCTCATCCGTGGCCGCTCCACGAGTAGGCCTGGGCGTTTCGCCCGCCTTCCGTGTAGGCCGTGAAGTACGAGCCGGAGCGGATGTCCTCGACGAGATCGACGTGCCGCGGGGCGAAGCCGAGGTCCTTGCGTGCTCGGGGGCCCCGGATCCGGCTGTTGACCGCCAAGCCCATGTCCACCCAGGGCGCTCCCCACAGTTCGCACGCCTCCTCGTAGTCGAGACTGCGGGTGGGGCAGCCGACGACGGTGGCCACGGCCTCGGCGATGGTCTTGAAGTTCAC
Organism: Streptomyces sp. NPDC098781; assembly: GCF_044759995.1. Classification (NCBI taxonomy): domain Bacteria; kingdom Bacillati; phylum Actinomycetota; class Actinomycetes; order Kitasatosporales; family Streptomycetaceae; genus Streptomyces; species Streptomyces sp. NPDC098781. The sequence continues at coordinate 51,021 of NZ_JBIWAK010000018.1, read as the reverse complement.
CTCGCCCGCGACCGCGTGGTAGACCGCGCCAGGAGTCCCGCGCTGCACGGCGAGCCGGGTCACCGTGGCCACGTCGTCCACATGGACGTGCGAGTACAGATTGAGGCCCTGCCCCAGGTAGCAGACCGCTCCTGTCAGCCGGGCGGACTCGAAGAACTGCGGGATCTGGATGCTGGCGCCATGGCCCCAGATCAGCGGCGGCCGGATGACGAACGCGCGCAGCCCGCGCTCCGCGCTGTCGCGCACCAGCTGCTCCGTACCGAGTCGGATGCGACGCGTAGGCAGGGCGGGGAACGGGAACGCGGCGTCCTCGGCGAAGGTGTTGTCGTTCCACGCGCCGTCCCTCGCGTCGAGCGAGACCACGCCGGAACCGGAGATGAAGATCAGGTTCTGTCCGGTGCGCAGGCAGCTGACCAGCTGGCGCATGATCTCGGTCTCGTCGTCGAAGGGCACCATCGCCGTGAACACCACGATGCCGAAGTCCGCGATGAGTCCGCTCAGTTCACCGAGCCGGTTCGCGTCGCCCAGTACCGGCTTGATCCCCGCCTTCCGCAGCGTTTCGGCGGCCTTCGCACTGCGTGCCAGTCCGAACGTCTCGTATCCGTGCGCGGAGAGATCTCCCGCGATACGCGAACCGACGTAGCCGGTCGCGCCGATCACCAGTGCCTTCATACGGGTGCACATCCTTTCGGACAGGTACCGGCGGTGAATCCGCGGCGACCACCGCGAAGTTAACGCCGGGTTTCCGGGAGCCCGACGCTGGTTCGCGTATACCGAACGGCTGTCGTCGCGTCCCGCGGCCGTCCTTACCGTGTGGCGGCAGAAAGCACATTCTCCTTGAGCGGTCGGCAGGGATCGGAAACGTAGACCGAGGAGTGACTTCACATGACCGACGAGAACGCGGCGGCGGAGAATTCCGTGAACGACGTCGTCGACCCGTTCGTCGACCGCGCGGCGACGCCGATGCTGAACGACGAGAACAAGTTCAAGCTCGTCCTTCTCTCCCTCAACACGGCCCGCGGGACCAGCCTGACGCATGCCGAGAACACTCTGCGGGTCACCTGGGAGGAGACGTCACGTATCGCGCGGGCCGCCGACCAGGCGGGAATCGACGCGATCCTGTCGATCGCGCACTGGAAGAACTACGCCCGCTCGCGAAAGCAGTACGACCGCGTGTGGGACTCCCTCACCTTCACCGCCGGCCTGGCCGCCGTGACCGAGCGCATCCAGTTCCTCGCCACGGTCCACATCCCGCTGTTCCACCCCGTGATGGTGGCCAAGATGGCCTCCACCGTCGACCACATCGCGGGCGGCCGGCTGGCGCTCAACGTGGTCGCCGGCTGGAACCAGGACGCCTTCGCCATGTTCGGCCTCCCCGAGGTGGAGCACGACCAGCGGTATGTGTACGCCGAGGAATGGATGGACCTTCTGTTCCGCGTCTTCGACGAGGACGAACCGTTCGACTTCCACGGACGCTTTCTGAACGGCACCGGCATCGTCTCCCAGCCGAAGCCGCTCCAGCGCCGCCCGGTGATCATGAGTGCCGGTTCCAGCCCTGTCGGTATGGCTTTCGCCGCGAAATACGCCGACATCAACTTCGGGATCTATCCGAGCCTGGCGGCGTTTCCGGAGATGCTGGCCGAGGCGCGCAGTGCCGCCGCCGAGGCGGGGAATGCCGGTCTCAAGTTCTGCGGTCACGGATACATCGTGTGCGCCGATACGGAGGCGGAGGCGAAGAAGCGATTCCAGTACCTCATGGAGGAGAAGATCGACCGGAAATCCGCCGAGGCCTTCGTGAACAATTCCATGGGCAAGCTGCAGAGCGTGGACGTCGTGGCCCGAGAGCGCATTGTCCAGAGCACCGCGGCGGGAAACTGGGGATTCCCCCTCGTCGGCACTCCGGAACAGGTCGTCGAGGGAATCCGCGCGATGTCCGACGGCGGCCTCGACGGCATGGCCGTGTCCTTCCCCGACTACGCCGAAGGGCTTGCCCGCTATTCCGAGTCGATCAGGCCGCTCCTGATCGAAGCAGGCCTGCGCAGGTTCTGACTCCCTTCGGACATCCAGACAGGAGCAACTCCCATGACCCGTAAGGACACGGAGGCGATCGTCAGGGAGGTCTACGCGGCCTTCAACACCTGCGACGCGGGCACCGTCATCACCACAGTGCGCCGTCACTTCGCGGACGACGTGGTCGTACGCGAGGCGGGATCCCTTCCCTGGGGCGGGGACTTTGAGGGCATCGAAACGGTGTCGGCCATGACCGCGGGCCTGGCCGATCCCGCCTCTCCCATCGACGCGGCGAACCTGCGGATCGACGAACTCATCGCGGCGCCCGGCTCGGCCAGCGGAGTCAGCCACGTCGTCGCGGCCGTCTCCTTCCCCTGGCGCGGCACTGAGCGGACCATCGCGATGCGGGCGCTCGAGTGGTTCACGTTCCGCGACGACAAGGTCGCCGAGATCCAGATCTATCTCTGGGACAGCGCGGCCGGGCTCGCCGCCCTGGGCCTGCCCGGACCCGCGGCGCCGATCGGTGCGGGAGACCTCTGATGTGGGCGCGTGTGCTGAGGACGGCCCCGGGGCAGCGATGCGTCGCTCTGCTCTCACAGCCCAAGGGCCGGCGCCTCGACCGGTTCCTCGTGCGACTCACCGGACGCTCGCTGCTGATCGCCCTGTTCACGGCCATGCAAGGCGTGCCCCGGCTGCCCGTCCTGCTCATCCACACCACGGGCCGCAAGAGCGGGCAGCGACGCACCACCGTCATGCCGTACTTCCGGGTGGGCACCGGCCTGTACGTCATCGCCTCCGCGGCCGGCCAGAAGAACGACCCGCTGTGGGTGCGGAATCTGCGCGGCGAGCCGGCGGCGCAGATCACCCTGCGCCGTCGTACCTACGCAGTCCGCAGCCGTGAACTGGCCGACGGCTCGCCCGAACGCGACGCCGTCTGGGCGCACGCCACCGCCACGTCACCCGCGTACACGCAGTACCAGCGGACGACCGAACGCCTCATCCCGGTCATCGCCCTCGACCAGGCGCCCGTGTACGCGACCGAACCCACCCAGTAGGGAGCTCCCGTGCGGGACCAGGACAACAAGACGATCTGCCGTCAGTACATCGAAGCCGTCGGCAGGGGTGACGACAGCGCGGCGACGGCGCTGATGGCCGACGACTTCACCCATCAACTCATGGGAACCAGCGCGTTCTCCGGCACACGCGGACGAGAGGGCGTCGCCGAACTCGTCCGGATGCTGGGGACCATCACGGTCTCCGGCGTCGCATTCACCATCACCTGCATGACGGAGGAGGACGGGGTGGTCTGCGTCGAGGCGAGCGGACGCTCCGAACTCGTGGCCGGCGGCAGCTACAACAACGTGTACTGCTTCGTCTTCACTCTCCGGGACGGCAAGGTCGCGGCCATGCGTGAGTACTTCGACACGAAGTACATCGACGAGGTCCTCGCCGCACCGGCCCCGGTCTCCTGACCGCCGACCGATCAGCCACCCGCTGCGAGGAGTACCGGCCCGATGGCCCTGACCGACCCCTCCGCCATGGCGCGGGCCCTGTACGACGCCCGCAGGGACCGCGCCCCCATCCCACCCTTCACCGACAGCGACCCGTCGCTGACGATGTCCGACGGCTACGCCATCCAGCAGGAACTCGTGCGCCTTCTGCTCGCCGATGGCGACCAGGTCATCGGCCACAAGGTCGGCGCCACCTCCGAGGCCATGCAGCGCCTCATCGGCCTCGACTCGCCCGACTACGGCCCCGTCCTCGGCTCGACCCTCCACCACGACGGGGACACCCTCGCCCTGGACCGGTTCATCGCGCCGAAGATCGAGGCGGAGATCGGGTTCGTCCTCGGGGACCGTCTGCGGGGCCCCGGTGTCACCGTCGACGACGCCCGCAGCGCGATCGCGGGAGCCGTCGCCGCGATGGAGATCGTTGACTCGCGCATCGCCGACTGGCGCATCCGCCTCGCGGACACCGTCGCCGACCTCGCCTCCAACGGCGCCGTCGCCCTGTCCTGCCAGGTCGTGCCGCTCGCCGGAATCGACCCGCGGGACATCGCGATGACGCTGAGCCGCGACGGCGAGGTCATCGACTCCGGAAAGGGCGCCGCGGCCCTGGGCGACCCCGTCGCCGTGCTGGCCTGGCTGGCCAACACGCTCGGCGAGGCCGGAGTCTGCCTCGAACCGGGACACCTCATCCTCACCGGTGCCCTGCACGCGGCCGTCCCCCTGGCACCCGGCGACACGTTCCGCGCGGACTTCGGCCCCCTTGGGGCCGTCACCCTCCACGTCGCCGACATCGACCGGACCGCCGAAGACCGGCGCTGACCCGTCAACCCGCTCCCACAGAACTGGTGTGACACATCCATGAGCACTGCGAGCAAGAAACGGATCACGGCCGCGATCGTGGGCCCCGGCAACATCGGTACCGACCTGCTCGCCAAACTGCGGCGCAGCGACATGATCGACGTCGTCGCCATGGTCGGCGTCATGGAGTCCGAGGGCCTGGCCCGCGCCCGCGCGCAAGGCGTCGACGCATCGGCCGAAGGCGTCGACTGGCTGCTGCGCCAGGACCCGCTGCCCGACCTCGTCTTCGAAGCCACCTCGGCCAAGGCACACATCGCGCACGCCCCCCGCTACGCCGAGGCCGGCATCCAGGCCGTCGACCTCACGCCCGCACACCTGGGGCCGATGGTGTGTCCACCGGTCAACATCGGCGCCCACCTCGACGCCCCCGACGTCAGCATGATCACCTGCGGAGGGCAGGCCACCATTCCCCTGGTGCACGCGGTCTCCCGGGTCACTCCCGTCGCCTACGCGGAGATCGTCGCCTCCGTAGCCTCACGCGGCGCGGGGCCCGGAACCCGGGCCAACATCGACGAGTTCACCCACACCACGGCCTCGGCCGTCGCGGAGGTCGGAGGCGCCAAGAGGGGCAAGGCGATCATCATCCTCAACCCCGTGGAACCACCGATGATCATGCGGGACACCGTGTTCTGCGCGATCGGCCCGGACGCCGACCGGGACGCCATCACCCGGTCCGTCCACGCCATGGTCGCCGACGTGCAGCAGTACGTCCCCGGCTACACGCTGCGCGCGGAACCGCAGTTCGACGATCCGCGGCCGCAATGGCAGGGAGACGGCAGGGTCGGGCTGTTCCTCGAAGTCAAGGGGAACGGCGACTACCTGCCGCCGTACGCAGGAAATCTGGACATCATGACCGCCGCGGCAGCCCGTGTCGGCGAACTGATGGCACAGGCCAAGCAGGGAGAGCGCGCATGAGCCAGCCGGAGATCACCCACGACGTGCGCATCGTCGACACCACCTTGCGCGACGGCAGCCATGCCATGGCCCACCAGTTCACCGAAGAGCAGGTGCGCGACACCGTCCGCGCACTCGACCGCGCCGGAGTCGAGGTCATCGAGGTCACTCACGGCGACGGCCTCGGAGGATCCTCGTTCACCTACGGCTTCTCGCACACCGACGAGCTGAAACTCATCGCCGCGGCGCGCGAGGAGGCCCGCCAGGCGGCCATCGCCGTCCTGCTTGTGCCCGGCATCGGCACGGCGGACGACCTGCGCCGCGCCCGCGACGCCGGCGCCGACATGGTGCGGGTCGCCACCCACTGCACCGAGGCCGACGTGTCCCCGCAGCACTTCGGTGTCGCGCGCGAACTCGGCATGGAGACCGCCGGTTTCCTGATGATGGCGCATCGCACCTCACCCGAGAACCTCGCCGCACAGGCCCGCATCATGGTGGATGCCGGATGCCAGGCCGTCTACGTCACCGACTCGGCCGGCGCCCTGTTGATGCACGAGGCCACGGCCCGTTTCGAGGCCCTGGTCGCCGAGGTCGGCGCCCAGGCATGGGTCGGCTACCACGGCCACCAGAACATGTCGCTCGGCGTCGCGAACTCGGTCCTCGCCCATGAGGCGGGGGTGCGGTACATCGACGGCTCGCTCTGTGCCCTCGGCGCGGGATCGGGCAACTCGCCCACCGAGGTCCTCGCCGCGGTCTTCGACCGGCTCGGCATCGACACCGGCCTCGATGTGATGGCACTCCTCAACGCCGCCGAGGAGGTGGTCCGCCCCTACCTCGACCGCTGGCCGAAGATGGACCGTAACGCGATCGTCCAGGGCTGGGCCGGCGTGTACTCCAGCTTCCTGCTGCACGCCGAGCGGGCCGCCGAGCGCTACCAGGTGCCGGCCCATCGCATCCTGCGCCGCTGTGGGGAGCTCGGCCTCGTCGGCGGCCAGGAGGACATGATCATCGATATCGCGCTCGGCCTGGCGGCCGAGTCCTCCTGACATCACCCGCCCGGCCGACGACCCGTGTCGCGAGGAGAATCCGCATGACCCCGATGCACAAGATCCTGGAGCCGCTCAGCGCCGTACTCATCGGCGTCAACAAGAAGTACACGGTCCGCTCGGGCATCCGTCCGGCCGGACTGGAGGCGCGCGCCTGACGCTCCTGGACGTGGGTGGGGCCACGGCGAATCGCCGTGGCCCCACCCTCCTGTACCCGGTGCGTGGCTACTGCGTGGCGATCATGCCGCCGTCCACGACCAGATCCGCTCCGGTGATGAAGGACGACTCGTCGGAGGCGAGGAAGACCACGCCGCAGGCGATCTCACGGGCCGAGCCGAAGCGGCGCAGCGGGATCTCCTGGGTCATCGGGTCCAAGTCGACCTCCTGCGCGCGCAGATCGGCGAGGATCTGGGTCTCGATGATTCCGGGGTCGAGCGAGTTGACGCGGATGTTCTCAGGCCCGTACTGCACGGCCGCCTGCTTCGTGAGCGAGCGGACCGCGCCCTTGCTGGCGTGGTACGCGGTGCCGAGGGGGGTGCCGACGAGCCCGTGGATGGAGGCGATGTTCACGATCGAGCCGCCGCCGGCCCGGCGCATAGAGGGGATCGCCGCTTTCATCCCGTGGAAGACGCCGGTCTGGTTGACCGCGATGACCTTGTCCCACAGCGCCTGCTCGGTCTCCTCCACGCCGGGGGCCTGGTAGATGCCCGCATTGTTGACGAGGACCGAGACGGGACCGTACGTCTCCTCGGCGACCCGTACTGCCGCCAGCCAGTCCTCGTACGAGGAGACGTCCAGTGACACCGATGTCACGGCGTGGCCCTCCGCGGACAACTCGGCTGTAAGAGCCTCCAGCTGCTCCTTGTTGATGTCGCCGAGCACGACCGACGCGCCCTCTTCCGCGAGCAGCCGCGCGTCCGCCGCGCCCATACCGCTCGCCGCGCCGCTCACGATCGCCACTTTGCCCCGTACTCGATCAGCCATGATTGCGCATCCCTGTCTTCGTGTCGCGTGTGGTGTTGTGAAAGCCGGCGGTCGCACGCCTGCGGCCGCCGGCGGTTCGTGGGTGCCGTCAGGCGCCGGCCTCGCGGGCCACGGGCATCAGGGGGAGGCCGACGCCCACCCGTTCCTCGATGCCGCGGGCGGCCAGCGCCTGACGGCGTTTGTGTCGCCCCGACTCGGTCATCAACTGCGGTGTCCAGTCGAGCCCGTTGTCGAACTCGACGGTGACCTGTGTGATCCGGGGGAGATCCGCCAGCCGTTCCCGGATCTCCTCGGCGAAGTAGCCGACCATGTAGCAGGACGGCGAGGTGAGCCTCATCCCCACCCGCAGATGACCGTCGCCGCCGACCACGACGCTTTCGACCATGCCCATGTCGACCAGCCCCAGCGGGCTACCGTGCGCGACGCTGCACGGATCGCCCACAGAGTTGATACGACGGTTGATCTCCCGCAGGAGATGCTCGCCGGTGTGGGTCTGTTCGTCGGTGTGTGTCGCGGCCACGGCCGTGGCGACGCTTTTCTCAGTCATGAGGCCATGTCCTCTCGGGTGATCCGGCAAGTCCGGGGGAGACGTCAGGCCGAGGCCGCGAGCACCGTGCCCGCGGCGGCGGTCGTGGACCAGGGAGTGGGCAGTCCGCCCTGGCGCGCCAAGGAGAACTCGTCGCCCGCCACGGCGGCGGCGAGATTGTCCAGGTCGAACCCGTGCTGCCGGGCGTAGTTGCCGCCCAGGATCATCCGCTTGTGCTCGCGCGTCAGCTGCGGAATCCCGGCGTAAAGGCCGAACTTGTCCAGGACGTCCTCGGGGAACTGGAAGTCCATGAACGCGTCCAGGCACATCTGTGGATGATTGTTCATGACGCCCTGACCCCACACGAGCCGCTCGATTCCCTGCGCGCCGGCGTTGTTGAGGAGACCGCCCAGTATTTCGGCGAACACCCGCGGGCGCTGCACGAGGATCAGATTCAGCGTCTCCAGATTGATGTAGATGTTCGGGAAACGCGCGAACAGCCACGCCGTCTCCTCCGTGAAGGCGATCCCGCCGTGCACGATTTCGAAGTTCAGCTCGGGAAAGGCGACGGCCGCGCCCTCGACGTCCGACGGCGCGAACGCGGAGGCGGGGGCTGGTCCGGGCGGCAAGGATTTGTGGACGGCGATGTTCTTGATTCCCAGCTCGGCGGCCCGCTCGTACAGCGGGAACGCGATCTTGGGATCGTCCATGTGCCAGGGCGTGAAATGTCCCTCGTGGTAGCTGACGGGATAGAACTTCACGCCGATCGGATTCATCAGAGCGGCCTGTCGTTCCAGCTCCTTGATGGGGTCACCGCGCAGCGGATCGATGGAACAGTAGGCCCCGATGAAGCGGTTCGGGTACTTCTGCACGGCTTCCAGCGACTTTTCGAAGCTGGACATTCCGTCCTTGTAGAAGAAGATCGGAGTCCCGTGGAACACCGCCACGTCGGTGTTGCTCTCCCGAAAGAGCAGGTTCGCCACCTCGTCGACGCTCCAGTCGCGAGCGGCCGCCGCGGCGTCGATCGGATAGGGCTGAGGTGCCGATGCGAGCAGGCCGCAGACGAAGTCGTTGATGGGGCGGCAGTGCTTGGGTTCCTCGAAGTTCGATTCCGCCATGTTGAGCGCGTGCGCCACCGCGTCGATGACGAATATCCCGTCTTGCATTTGGTCTCCTCCGGTCGGGGCGGAAGTCGCATTCGCACGCGGAGGTTAACTCCGCGTTATGTGCAATCTCCATGACGGTTCGCATATGGCGAACGATATTCGGAGCTCTGGCCAGCCGTCCCTACCGTGTGTGCCAGCGGTAGCTCAGCCTTGCCTGTTACCTGAAAGGGAGCCAGTGATGAACGGATCGAAGTTCAGTGCGGCCGAGGCGCCCGAGGCATTGCGGAAGAAATTCCGTGAGGCCATGTCATCCTTTCCGAGCGGACTGACGATCGTCACCACGGTGGACGGGGAGGGCGAGCCGTGGGGATTCACCGCGAGTGCCTTCTGCTCCTTGTCGCTGGACCCTCCCCTCGTCCTTGTCTGCCTTTCCACCACGGCTCAGTGCCATCCCGCCTTCGAGACCTGCGACTCCTGGGCGATTCATGTCATCAAGCCCGAGCACAAGGACCTCGCCATTCGCTTCGGAACCCGGGGAGCCGACAAGTTCGGCGGTGGGGAGTTCGTCACCGACGACCGCGGGGTCCCGGTCCTGCCCGACGCCCCGATCGTGCTCAGCTGCTCGGCATACGCCCGGGTCCTCGGCGGCGATCACACGATTCTGGTCGGGCAGGTGGAAGACATCCGGCAAGGAAACGACGCGCCGGTCCTGTACTTCCGCAGAGACTTCCACCCCCTCCACGAGCGGGGCGTCGGCTAGAGGGCGTGAGCCGGTTCTGTGCCAGGCGCCCAGAACCGGCTCACGCCGGACGAGCTTCGCGCGGGTCCCTCCTCGGACCGTCGTACCCCGGCGCGTTGGGGGAGCCTGCGTCGCCGAAGGCGCCCGCCGCGCAGTCACGTCGAAGCCGCGATGTGCACAGCGGCGACGTAGCCGAACGTCATGGCCGGTCCGATGGTCGCGCCGGCGCCGGCATAGCTGCGCCCCATCACGGTCGCCGCGGTGTTCCCGGTCGCGTACAGGCCCTCGATCGGGGTTCCGTCCTGGCGCAGGACCCTCGCGTGCTCGTCCGTCAGCAGCCCGCCGTTGGTGCCGAGATCGCCCGGCACGATCCGAAACGCGTAGTAGGGCGGCCTGCTCACCTCCGCCAGGTTCGGGTTCGGCAGGGTCGTATCGCCGTAGTAGTTGTCGTAGGCGCTCTCGCCCCGGTGGAAGTCGAGGTCGCGGCCCGAGCGCGCCAGCTCGTTGAACCGCTCGGCGGTGCGCCGCAGCTCGTCGGCCGGAACGTCGATCTCGGCGGCCAGCTCCTCCCACGTGCGGCCGGACTTCACCACGCCCGCCTCGAACCAGGACTTCGGCACCGTCCGGCCGGTGGGCACGGGGGCGCCGGGAATCTTCGGCAGCGGGAGATGACCGGCGAAGACATAACGCTGCCACGACCTCGCGTCGATGATCAGCCAGGCCGGGATGTGCGTCACGCCCGTCCTCTGCCCCGCGATCACGGCGTGCCCGAAGTCCGTGTACGGAGCCGCTTCGTTGACGAACCGACGGCCGGCCCCGTTGACCACGAACTGCCCCGGAATCATGCGCTCGTTGAGCATGAACTGCATCCTGCCGTCCGGCCATGCGATGGCTGGGAACCACCAGGCCTCGTCCATCAGGTCGACGGCGGCTCCCACCTTCTCGCCGGCCTTGACGCCATCCCCGGTCGAGGCGAGAGACCCCAGACTCCAGTCCTGGTCGATGACCGGCTCGTAGCGCATCCGCAGGGGCAGATCGTGATCGAAACCGCCGGTGGCGAGAATGACGCCACGTGTCGCCCCGATGGTGTGGATGCGGCCGTCGTGCTCCGCCTCCACCCCGATGACCCGGCCCGCGGAGTCGGTGATCAAGGAGCGCATCGGTGAGCGGAGCCACAGGGGCACGTCGCGGGCGCGCATCGCCAGGCGCAGCCGTGCTGCCAGGGACTGCCCGATGGCCGCGATCCGCTCACCGGTCAGGCGCGCCCGCAGCATCCGCCACACCAGCTTCAGCAGCACGGCCTTGCCCCGCCAGGACTGCCGAATCCGGTAGAAGTCGTGCAGTTCCTTCGGGCCCAGCCAGATGCCTCGGGGCGCCAGCGCGAGCGGCTTGATGAGATACGGCTCGTCCTCGCCGAGCCGCCGCAGATCGATCGGCGGCACGTTGACCGTGCAACCGAGCGCGGAGCCGCCCGGCAGGTCCGGGTAGTAGTCCGGATAGCCCGGCTTCCACACGAACTCGAGGTCCTCGTGCGACTCCTCCAGGAAATCGAGCATCTCGGGGGTGTTGTCGACGTACGCCTGGAGCCGCTCCCGGCTCACCAGCCCGTCGGTGATCGCCTCCAGATAGGTCAGCACACCTTCGGGGCTGCCCTGGTAACCGTCCCTGAGCAGGGCGCGGGCACCCGGCGCCCAGATGCCGCCGCCCGACAGGGCGGTCGTACCGCCGAAGACGTCGGCCTTCTCGACGAGGAGGACGTTCAGCCCGGCGGCCTTCGCGGTGAGCGCCGCGGTCATCCCGCCGGCGCCGGAGCCGACGACGAGGACGTCCACCACGGTGTCGAATACAGGGTCAGCCGTGCTCACAGCACACTCCTTCGGTCGGGAGTCTCCTGGACCGCGCGGTGCAGCAGCGCGGCGAGTCGCTCAGGGTGGGAGAGAAAGGGGGAGTGGTCGCTGTCCATCACGACAGGTTCGACACCGAGCAGTTCGCTGGCGGCGCGATCCTGCCAGTCGGAGTTCAGCGTGGGGCTGTCCGAACAGCGGATGTACGTCAGGGGGCCGTCCGGCCAGGCGGCGAGGGGCGTTGTCTCCGTGAACACCTTCGGGGACTGGCCGCGCACCTTGCTCGCCGCCCACCGGGCGGTGAGCGGATCGCAGTGGCCGAACCACGCCTCGACTGCGGCGGCCGCCGGCCAGCGCGTCAACCCCCCTGGGGTCGTGGCCAGTCGGGGCAGGAAGTCGTCGAAGTAGCGTTCCGAGAACACATCCTCGCGGCGGTCGGCCAGGGCGGTGCCGGGGACAGGGAGCACCGCGTCGACGTAGACCGTGCGGATCACGTCGTGGTGGTCGATCAGGGGAGCGACAAGGCCGGCCATCGAGGCAGCGACGACCACCACGCCTCCCGGCATCCGTGCCTGACGCAGCGCGTCCTCGCACACACGGGCGTACGCCGCCGCCCCGGCGGTCAGATCCTCGATCGGCAGGTCCACGGTGAGGACGCAGTGACCACGCATCTTCAGCCGTGGCTCGAGATAGCGCCAGCACCATGAACCGAGACCGGCCCCGTGGATCAAGAGAAAGGTGCGGGCGGGGGAGGGCCAAGAGCCCCGGTGAAAGACGGTCATCGGACGTCTCCGCTCATGAGTGGCTCAGTGCGGTACGCAGCGCGCCCGATCCAGGCCGCCGTCTTCTGCACGCTGCGGCGCACCCCCTCGGGATTGCGCCGGTACTGGCTGGTCGACAACGAGATGCTGATCGCCGCTTGCACACCACCGTGTGCGTCCCGGACGGGGGCCGCGACACAGCACACCCGGGTGACGGCCTCCTCGCGGTCCAGGCCCCAGCCGCGCAGCCGTATGGCGTCGAGTTCGGTGCGCAGCCGGGGCAGGGACGTGATCGTCTCGGGGGTGCGGCGAGCCAGGCCGTACCGCTCGATGACCGCGTCGGTGTACGCGTCGTCGGAGGAGGCCAGCAGTACCTTGCCGAGTGCGGTGCAGTGGGCGGGCGCGCTCAGGCCGACCGCGGAGAAGCCGATGTCCGGGCTGTGGGCACCCCGGATCTTCTCCAGGTAGAGCACCGAGTGATCGCGTACGGCCGCGACGTGAATCGTCGCTTGCAGTTGGTCGGCGAGCAGTTGCATACGTCCCGTGGAGCCGCTGAGGAAATCGGTGCTTTGCAGGAGACTGCGATTCAGTTCGAGGATGCGCCAGCCGAGCCGGTAGCGGCCGTCGGGCAGCCTGCGCACAAGACCGATCTCGTTGAGCGTGGACAGCAACGCGTGCGCGCTGGACTTGGAGACCTGCAGCTGACAGGCCACCTCGCTGACTCCCCATTCGGGGAGCGCCGGGGTGAAGAGGTCCAGGACCCGGCCGGCCTTGGAAACAGTTCCGAGCATGTCATCGCCCCTTTCTCGGAAGCGTCGACGAGAGCCGATCCGTGCCCCTGCGGACTTGTCTGGGTCAGGTACTCGCAGGGGCGGTCGGCACAGTGGCCGTCACGGCTGCCGGGACACGGCCGTCGTGACCGCGAACCCGGCGATGAACTCCGGGATCGGCCGGTAAAAGCGGGACACGACCTCGTAGGGCCCCGCGGCGGCGAGCGCCGCGTGCGCGGCGATCCAGGTGCGGACCTCGTGGGCCGAGCCCCCCGCCTCCCGCTCGATCCACTCGTTCGTCCAGCTGTCCACGGCGTCGAGCTCCCCCCGGCGGAGCAGATCGAGAAACGCCTCGTCCCAGTCGGGGTTGAGCGGCCGCAGTTCGTCCGACCCGTTCGCGAAGTCGGACGCCGCCCGCACGACCCGGCGCTCGCGTGCCGCCCGTTCGGCATCGGTGAGGGAGCGCCCGCCGACGATCCGTTCGGCGACCTCCGGGGTGGCCCCGGCGAGCGTGGGGACCGGAGGGTCGTGGGACAGCCCGCCCGAGCCGATGAGCAGGATCCGCTCAGGGCGTTCGGCGAGGTACCGGCCGACGGCCGCGCCCAGTTGGCGGGCGCGTTTGACGGGCCCCAACGGTGCGGCCACGGAATTGACGAAGAAGGGGACCACGGGCCGGGCACGAGCGTCGCCGAACAGCTTCTCAAGCGGCTGTACGGCCCCGTGATCGACCTCCATGCGCAGCGATACGGCCAGATCGATGCCGGCGTCGAGCGCGGCCCGCGCACAGCCCTCGGCGAGCTCCCGGGGCACGTCCAGGTCGCCTGCCTGCGTCCCGTAGTCGCCGATGCCGGACGCCTCGAAGCCAAGGCAGAACGGCGGCATCAACTTGTAGAAGAACCCGTTGTAGTGGTCGGGCGCGAACAGGACGACCACGTCTGGATCGAAGGCGTGCGCGAAGCGACGGGCCGTGGCGAGCGCCGAGCCGACGTCCACGGCCGCCTCGGCGGCCGGGTCAGTGAGACCGAGAAGCGGGCTGTGAGACAGGCAGCACAGAGCGAGCGGCATCGAGGTCTCCGGGGGTGAGTGAGAGCGCCTGGGCGAGGGCGCGTGAGAGCTGCGAGGCGCGCTGCGCGATGCAGGCGCCCGCCACACAGCGGTCCGGGCGCAGGAAGAGCACGGATTCCTCGTGCTGGTCGAACCACGCCTTCAGCCGGCCCGTCCGGTCCCCGACAACGACGACATCGGGATGGTCCTGGCCCTCCCAATGGAGCTGCGGGCGAGGGCGTACCGAGACGAAACGGGCCCCGAGTGCCTTCCACAGGGCGAAGGACTCCTTGCCGAGCACGGCCGCCGGGTCGTTGTTCCAGCACACGACGGCGAACCAGGGCCCGAGGACGTCGTCGAGAAGCACGTCCCGCTCGGTGCGCGTGTCCACCCGCGGCTGGATGAACAGCCGCCCCACCGGAGAGGTGCGCGCGGTCGAGCGATGCACCACCGCACCCGAGTCGTACCGCGGCATCGGCTTGAACCGCATCTCCACGATGTAGCGCTTGAGTTGCGGGATCGCGGAGGCGGCGAGAGCGATGCCGTCGCGCAGCGCCGCCACCCGCCTGCTGGTCGGCGAGATGATCTTCCCGACGGTGGTGGACAGGTCGATCATTGCGCGGGCGTGGCCGCGGCGTTCGGTGTCGTACGTGTCGAGCAGGGCATCGCCCGCCAGGCCCTTGGCGACGGCGGCCAGCTTCCAGCCGAGGTTGACCGCGTCACGGATGCCGCTGTTGTAGCCCTGGCCCTGCCACACGGGCATCAGGTGCGCCGCGTCACCGGCGAGCAGGACCCGGCCGGAGCGGAACGCGCCCGCGATCCGCGAGTGATGGGTGTAGACGCGCCGGCGGATGATGTCCAGACCAGCCGTGTCGGGTACGAAGCGGGCCAGCAGTTCCTGGACGAACTCCGCGCTCTCCGCCCGCCCCTGGGTCTCCTCGGCCATGACCATGAACTCGAAGCGGCGGATGCCGTGCGCGATCGACACCGACACATAGGGCCGGTCGGGGTCGGCGCCCACGTAGATGTTGGGCTCGCCGAGGGGGTCGTTACGGATGTCGACGACCAGCCAGCGGGTCGGCGAGGTGGTGCCTTCGAAGGTGATGTCCATCAAGCGGCGGGTGATGCTGCGCCCGCCGTCACAGCCGACGACGTACCGCGCGTGGACAAGGCACCGCTGCCCCGAAGTGTCCTTGAGGACGACCTCGACCCGGCCGTCCACCTCGGTGAGCGACTCGACGCACCGGCCCCACTTCACCGAAACGTCAGGGTGGCGCTCCAGACCGCTGAGCAGTTCGGCGTCGACCAGTGGCTGCACGAACGCGTTGCGGCGCGGCCAGCCGAATTCCTCACCGCTCGGTGCGATTTCGGCGAGGACGCGTCGATTGCCGTTGACGAAGCGCATGATCTGGTGCGGGACGGTGTGCGGCAGGATCCGGTCGACGAGGCCGATGGCCTGGAATGCGCGCAGCGACTCGTCGTCGAGGCCCACGCCCCGCGGATAGTCGATCAACGTCTCCCGTTCCTCGGCCACGAGGGTGCTGACACCGTGGCCGCCGAGAATGTTCGCCAGGGTCAGCCCCACCGGGCCGGCGCCGACGACGAGGACATCCACCGCCGCGACCACCGGCAATTGCGCACCGTCCTCGGGAACCTGGCCGCCCTCGGCCGGCGAAAAAGCGTTCATGCCGCACCGTCCAGGAGGAAGTCGAGGTGAAGACGGTTGAACGTCGGGGTGTCCTCGTACTGCGGCCAATGCCCGCAGTTGTCCATGACCACGAAACGCGCTCCAGGGATCATCGACGCGATCCTCTTTCCTTCACTGACGTCCGCGGTGGGATCGTCGCTCGTCCACAGCACGAGCGTCGGCGCAACGATCCGCCCGTACTCTTCCGGTCCGAGCAGATTGCGGACACGGATCTGCGGATCCTGGAGCGCCAGGGTGTCCCGCATCGCCGCGGCGAAGCCCGGCTGCCGGTAGACCTGGAGGCGACTGGCGACGAGATCGTCGTAGCCCTTGGTCTTGTCCGCCATCAGCCAGACGATCCGGGCCTGCACCTTCTCCCATGTCGGGTCCTCGGCCGCGGCCGTCGACAAGGTTCGGATCCGCCGCATCACCTCGGGGTCCGCCTGCGAGCCGCCCGCCGTGTTGAGAACGAGCCGGTCGACACGCCGGGGATGGTCGATCGCGGCGCGCGCGGCGATCCACCCGCCCAGAGACTCCCCGCTGATGCTCGCCCGCTCGGCACCGATGGCGTCGAGCACGGCGAGCGTGTGCTCGACATAGTCCGCGATCTCCAGCGGGCGCCCGGGCTTGTCGGTGTAGCCGTGCCCCAGCAGATCGATGGCCCAGGTCGAGAAATGGACGGCGTGAGCCCGCAGATTGCGGACGTACGCCTCCGCGTGGCCGCCCGTGCCGTGCAGCAGCAGGAGCACCGGTTTGTCGCGGTCGCCGGCCCGCAGATAGCGCGTGCGGACGCCGGCCGCGTCGAGGTACCCCTGCTCGATGGGCACTCCCTGCAGATCCGTCCAGATACTCTCGTGCATGACCAGCCTCCTTGCGTCACCGGTGAATAAGCCCGCCGTGAGCGGCGGGATCACAGCCGGGGAGGCGATGCGGGACGCTTCGAGCGCGCCGAGCGGCTGAGGACCGGCGTGTGCGCCGCTGAAACGTGCCCTTCACCTGCCGGTAACCGGACGAGCGTCATCCTGGGTGCCGCCGGCGCGCCCAGCCAGGCCCGCGACAACCAGGGACTGGCAGGGCCACCCTTGACCGGATCGTGACGCACACAACCCATCGGTTACCGGACAATGGCCGAATGGTGCACGTCGATTCGGAGATCAGTTCCTTTCTGAAAGTCCGCCGCGCCGCGCTTGACCCCGCCGAGCTCGGCCTGACGCACGGCCCGACCCGCCGACGGGTCACCGGTCTGCGACGCGAAGAGGTCGCCCACCTTGCCGGGCTGAGCGTCGACTACTACACCCGCATCGAACAGGGCCGTGGTGGCAACATCTCCGAGGCCGTACTGAACGCCATCGGCGCGGCCCTGCGCATGACGCCGGCCGAGCTGAACTACCTGCACAACATCGCGCAGCCGCGGCACCACAGCGGCGGCGGGGTGGCGGGACAGCAGGTCGGCCAGGAGGTTCAACAGCTCCTGACCGCGCTCGACGACACCGTGCCGGCCTATGTGCTCGGACGCGCCCTGGACGTCCTGGCCTGGAACCGGCTCGGCACCCTCATCTCCGTGGACTTCGGCCTGATCCCGCACCGCCGGCGCAACGCCGCGCTGCTCTGCTTCCTGGACCCCGTCGCCAAGGAGCTGTATCCGGAGTGGGATCAGATGGCGCGCGACACCGTCGCCGCGCTCAGAGCCGATTACGGAAGGTATCCCGACGACGCGCGCCTTCATCAGATTCTCGGTGAACTTCACGACAACAGCGCCGAGTTCCGAAAACTGTGGCAGGCGCAGGCCGTCCAGGAGAGATCCCTCGGCGTCAGGCGTATCGCCCTCCCGGAGTACGGCGAACTCACCGTCTCCTACGCCACATTCCGCCCCACGACGGACCCCGACCAGGTGCTGTGCACCTACACGGCAGAGCCGGGCTCGCCAACGGCCCGGCTCCTCCGGGTGATCGCCGACGAGTCCCGGGCCGAATCAGATTCCTGATCCTGAACCCGACCATCTCCGCCGCTACGCCACCGACGCGCTGGTCTCCTTCAAGCCGTCCAGCATGGCTTTTCGGATTGCCACAGTGAGTGCCAAGTCGGCCACGGCGAAGCTCAGGATGCCGTAGGACTCCGGCGGCAGGTTGAGGAAAACACCGATCGAGATGACCACGGCGGTCCCGATCGCACCCACCGTATTGATCCAGAATCCTGCCTTGAAGAGGAGGTCGCGGTTCGCTCGCTTGCAGATTTCAGCCAAGCTGGTCTTGAGCCGGAACGGATTACCTACTCTCATCCCGACCGCAGACGCCATCATCGCGAGGCCACCGATGAACATGATCTCGCTGACGAGGATGCCTGCACCAACCCACGGGGCAGTCGAAATCACCTTCTGCTTCACTTCGGCAAGCGGGTTAAGCGTCAACGTCACAATGATGCTTGTAGCCGTGACCCCGAAAATGATCTTCCACCGGTTCCGGGAAAGGAACCCGTTCAGGCTGGGACTGTGGTGCATCATGCGATCATTTCCCCGATTTCATCCGTCAAGCGGTGCCGGACCCAAACATTCGGTTCGACGTAGACTGCGTAGTCGGAATCCATGACGCAGCGAGCAGGAACGAGTCCGCCTGGAACATCTACCCAGCCATCCGAGTCGAATGGCCGTCCCGTCCATTTCCGCCACTGGCTGAGAGAACCGGTCACGACCATCGATGCGGGTGCTATCGAGTCGATTACGCCACCGGCGCGGACGTGGGTTCGCAGCCACGGGTCGCAGGGCAGGCCGTCGCTCCGAGTGCGGTATACATATTCGGACATGGGAGTCCTGGGTTCATTGAGCTTGCCGGTAGGTCGAACCGGGACGACCAACTCGGAGAAGCCCCGCACAAATGCCCTCTGTCGCATTGCTTCGAGCATGATCTTGGACAGACCCCGTCCCTGATGGTCGCGGCGAACCGTGACTCCAATCGCGCATTCCGTGTCCGAATCGATCCCCTGGCCTTGGTCGGAGAATGCCCAGAGCAATGCCTCGTCCCAGCCCCTGTCCGGCAGTGTGCCACGGGTCGGTGTATTCATCAGGAATGGCACGCTGTAGCCTCGGGCCACCACTTCTTCGTGGTCGTCCACCGCGACAACAGTGAATTCAGGGAAGACTTGAGGCAGCCGACCGAAAAAGGCTGAATCCACTGGATCGTAGAGAATGAACTCCGGCCAATCGTTCTCAAAGTTGAGCTGCTGCGAAAAATCTGGACGCTCGGCAATGCTGAAGACCTTGTACGGCATCTGAGGGCTTCTCCCCTGGTGGCATCGATCCGAAGAGACCCGGGGCAGAGCCCTGCGGGCCTGTTGTGTCGTTCAAGGCCTTACGGTGAGAATTGCCGACTTCTCGTCGGCCTCAGGCATCCTTGGCTTCACCGTGCGAGCAAGGCATTGAACCGAAACTAGCAGGTTGATCGGCTTGTTGAGAGCGCGTGTTATCGGCGTGGAGGGAATACGTGTCCGGTGTGGCGGCAGCGCCGACCATGGAAGTTTTGGATGGTGGCTGTGCCGCAGTGGGACGGTTCCTCCATGCCGACGGCCGGCCGAAGGCGTCTCGCGTGGGGGAGCGGTCCGAGCGCGGGTGAGGGCACGCGCTACCGGCCGTTCCGTTGAGAGAGCGGCACTCGCTGCGGCCGGTATCGGAATGAGGCAACTCCACATTGCGTGTCTATGTGGAATAGCTCGTGGAGGCCGACCGGTCGGCGCCGATGCGACACCAATTGTTGTTCGGGCGTTTCTTCTGGATCCGCTGTTCCTTGCGGTGACCGCACAGAAGGCCCGTGTGGCCCGGGGGCCGTCGTATCCATGAATTGGATCGACGACCCCCGGACTCGTGGAACCTGCTGACCCCGCCCGGAAGCAGGGTATTCCGGTCGGTGAGTTACATTCCGATCCGGCACATCAGATGCCACGGAAGCGCGTTGTCACGGAGAGCACCAGTACCAGAACGGGCCATCGAGGCAGCTGGTTGCCTTGACCGAATCCGTCTCGACCGCGGTGGCAGTGCCGACGGGAACAGCAACCGCAAGCGCAGCCGCCGCCATGGCTACCACAACTGCCTTCCTTACCTTCTGGATCACCGAGATTCCTCCTAGAATCAATGTAGCTAACTCGGATACCGACAGCTGATGAACCATCCGAGTCGACCCGGGACCAACACCATTCGGCACTCCGGAAAATCTGATTGCCCAAATAAGGTGTACTTGAACGTCGGTCCGCGGGTCCAGCCGGACTGAACATCGCGCCAACAAAGTAGCCGCTGCCGGACTGTCGCGCAACGGGTCTGCCGCCTTTCGACTCGTTAACCGATGGGAAGAGAAAATGGTTGCGCGCGACTCATTTGTATAGGCCGCAATTAATCGGGTGCTTGCTCAAGTAAGACTCAAATCCCGATAACGATCCCGCACCTTATGTTGGCCATTCCATGCCCGAATGGGCTTCTCGCCATGTGGGTTTTGCGGTTCGCGGTATTTGTGGCGATTCGCAGCGAATGTTCCTGTGGTAAATCTTCTCGACCTCCTGCCGGGCGACCCTTATGTCCGAGCAGGCCTGCCCGTCGGCAGACGCCAGAGGGCGGTGCTCAAATACGCAGGTTTGGGGACAGAGAGCCGAATCGGGCCCCGCATGGCCCAGGTCCCCATGGAGAAAGGTCAGCGACATGACCTCAGTGCAGGTCGAGAACCACAACGCCGGCGACGCTGCCGGGCACGGGACAGACGAGGGCTACGAGCGTGGCCTCGGATCCCGCCAGGTACAGATGATCGCCATCGGCGGAGCAATCGGTGTCGGGCTCTTCCTCAAGGCAGGGGCCAACATCGAGAAGGCCGGCCCAAGCCTGATCCTGATGTACGCCGCCGCCGGAGTGATCGTCTTCTTCATCATGCGGGCACTCGGCGAGCTGCTTCTCTACCGTCCTGTGTCCGGATCCTTCGTGGAGTACGCTCGGGAGTTCCTGGGCCCGGTCTTCGGGTTCGTGACCGGCTGGACCTACTGGCTGAACTGGGTCGTCACCGGCATGGCGGAACTGACAGCCGCCGCGATCTACATGCACTATTGGTTCCCGGACGTCCCCCAGTGGGTCACCGCGCTGGTCTTCATGGTGCTGCTCTACGGCCTGAACCTGATCTCCGTGAAGCTCTTCGGCGAGCTGGAGTTCTGGTTCTCGATGATCAAGGTCACCGCGCTCCTCGGCATGATCATCATCGGTATCGGCGTCATCACCTTCGGGTTCAGCGCGGCCGGCGACACCGCGAGCGTGAGCAACCTGTGGGCGTTCGACGGGTTCTTCCCGAACGGCATCGGCTCGTCCCTGATGACCCTGCAGGGTGTGATGTTCGCCTTCCTCGCCGTCGAGTTGGTCGGTGTCACCGCGGGCGAGTCCAAGGACCCCGAGAAGACGCTGCCCAAGGCGATCAACACCCTGCCGTGGCGCATCGCGCTCTTCTACGTAGGTGCGCTCACGGTCATCCTCTGCGTGGTCAAGTGGACTGAGTTCACCGACGGAGTGAGCCCGTTCGTCGCGGCGTTCGCCAAGATCGGCATCCCGGCCGGTGCCGCGATAGTCAACTTCGTTGTCCTCACCGCGGCCCTGTCCTCTTGTAACTCCGGGATGTACTCCACCGGCCGCATGCTGCGCGACCTGGCTGCCAACAACGAAGCCCCGAAGGCGGTCGGCAAGCTGTCGGCCCGTCGACTGCCGACGATCGGTATCACCCTCTCCGTCGCGTTCATGGCCATCGGCGTCGTCCTCAACTACGTCGTTCCGGAGAAGGCGTTCACGTACGTCACCTCCGTCGCCACCGCAGCCGGCATATGGACCTGGCTGATGATCGTCATCAGCCACATCCGGTACCGGCACGCGGTCGCCGCCGGCCGTCTGCCGGCCTCGCCGTTCCCCGCCCCGGGTGGCACCATCGGCAGCTGGATCGCCGTGGTCTTCCTGCTCGGCGTGACCGTGATGATCGGGCTCGACCCGGACGGACGGATCAGCCTCTACGTCGGCTTCGTGTGGGCCATCGCCCTGGGCATCGGATGGTCCGTACTGAAGTCCCGCGTCCCGCAACTCGGCGAGCGAGGGCAGGCGGACGCGAAGAGGTAGCCGCAGGACCACGGGCGCCCCTCGCGAAGCCGAGGGGCGCCCCGACAGTTCTCGAGCCCGGTCGGTGGCGTCGTACCAGACCGCCGCGAAGCAGAACGCCTTGCCTTCGATGTGTTCTCGGACAGATCAACATGCAGACCTCCGGCCCGCAGCTTCCCTCCGGCGAACTGGCCCTTTGGGACGTGGGCCCGCGTGCCGTCGTCCCCGGATGGGACAGGCGCGAGCAGGTCGGGTGACCCGCGACGTTAAACACCAAGCTCAGAGGGCTAGATCACCTCCAGCCAGAACGCCTTGCCCTTCGACGTGTTCTCGGACAGATCAATGGGCAGTCCCTCGGTCCGCAGCCTCGATCCGGTGAACTCGCCCTTCGAGACATGTGCCTGCGTGCCGTCGTCATCGATCGTGATGTCCGTGACGGCGTACCTCTTATGGTCCTTCAGCCACCGCACCTTGGCATCGACGGTCGTCTGCGCGGTGCCGGCCGCGGTCGCGATCAGCAGGGCCTTCCGGCGCGCGCCGTCCGCCCACATCCACACGTACGGACCCTTGCTGCTGTCCCAGTTCGTCGTGTCCCACCCCTGACCCAGGTACACGGGGAGGAACTGGCCGTCCGTCAGGACGGTGATCTCGGGCCGCCTGCGCCAAGCGTTGAAGATGCCCATCAGTTTCACCGCGGCATCCGGCCACTTGGCCGCGTCGCCGGGGTCCTGCGGGAACTTGACCGCGCGGACGGCCATGTAGGAGTAGTAGTCCTCCATGCGGCCGGTCATCTTGCCGCCGTTCATGTAGGTCGAGGCCATCGGCAGGTGCCCGAACGCGGTGAGCGCGGTGCGCAGCGACAGGTCCTCACCGGTGATGCCTCCGTTGGAGGTGTTCCAGCCGTTGTAGGCGATGTGCAGCAAGCCGTTGTTCCGGTCGCCCTGGGTGGGGGCGATGTCGAGCTCACTGGTGAGTTTGGGCAGGTACTGGGGGTTCTCGGTCACCAGGTCGTTGAGCATGGCCCGGGTCAGGACCGCCTTGCGGTAGACGTTGTCGCCCGCGTGCGAGTACGTGGTTGTCCGCTCGTTCTGCCAGTACTCGGTGAGGTCGATCATGTGCTGGGTGACGCCGTAGTCGTTGAGCAGCGTCTTGATCTGGCTTCTTTTGTGGGCGAGTTGGGCCGGGTCGGCGAGATCACGGCCCTTGAGGTGACCGTCGCCTGTCAAGGAGAACCACAGGCCGAAGCCCAGTCCGTTGTCCTTGAGTGTCCGGGACAGTCTCTCCAGGCTGGTGATGGCCTTGTTCATCGACTCACTCGGCGTGATCGTGTCACGTGTGGTGTTCCAGTGGTCGTCGAGCATGACCATGTCGAGCCCCGCCCGTTTGGTCTGCGGGATGACGACGTCGTAGTAGTAGTCGGGGGGCAGCTCACGGCCCGGGCCGCCGCGGTAGTCCCAGTCGTTCTGGTGGAACAACGTGGTCGTGTGGTGGTACTTGAACCGCTTGCGGAAGTGCAGCTCGTCGGCCGTCTTGCCGTCGACGACGTCGCCCTTGAAGACGGTGAGGTTCACCGCGAGGTACTCGAACTCCTCACCCGGGAACAGCGTCAGCTGCAATGACTCGGGGCGCGTGTCGACCGAGACGGTGTCCTGCTCGTGCCAGGCGTTGATGGCGGCGAACGGCGGCAGCATGTAGTCGGTGGGGTAGTTGCCGTTGCCGCGCTGCGTCTTCCAGTTGAGCTCGGGGCTCATGCTCCAGCCGTCCCCCGAGTCGTACACGGTCAGCGCCTTCTTCGGCCACGACCTGCCGACGGGTTCCGTGCTGAGCGACCCCCGGGTGCTGAACCACTTCATGTTCGGAACGTAGTGGAGGGTGTGGGGCTCGTCGGGAAGTGACAGATCGATGACCGTGGACCGGGTGAGGGTGAGTTCGCGGGTCCGGTCCTCGTTGCGCACCAGGGTGAAGTAGCGCAGGCCGGCGTCACCGTCGTAGATCTCGAAGACCAGGGTGACCGTGAGCGGGCGGGGTGTCGTCCGGCGAAGCGGGATGCGGACGCGTTCACCGACCCGCCAGGACCTCTCCCTCGTACGGACGGTGATGAGTTCCCTGCTCGTCGCCCCGAGGCGCCACTGCCCGTCGTCCGCGCGGACGACGGCGCCGCCGTCGAGTTCGTGAGCGAAGAGCAGGGAGGCGGCGCCCAAGTAGTCGCGTCGGGCACGCTTGTTGAACAGGCGGGTGAGTGCGATGCCGCCGCCCTCGAAGGTGACGGTGGCCGTGAGGGAGTCGTTCGCGAACGTCCATCTTCTGGCCTGTCGCCGGATGACGTCCGACACACCGGCGGCCGGGGCGGTGCCCGCAGCCAGGAAGGCGGCCGAGGCCGCGCCGAGGAAGAGCCGACGGCTCAGTGGAGACATGATGGCATCACCCTTCGTCGTTGCAGGAGGAAGCGCTACGGAGTTCCACGGCGGTGACGGCGAACATCAGCGGGCCGGGCAATAGCGGGGCCAGCAGCGGCAGCATCCACAGCAGCACGACGCACCCGGCGACAGCCGCCGCGATCAGGGCGCACCCCGGCAGGTCGGCGGCCGACCGTGCGGCCGCCCGGCGTACTGCGGGAAGCCAGCCTCGGGCGGCCTCCGGGTCCGACGCGGTGCGCAGGCCGACGACAAGTGCTGCCGCCGCGACGGCACTCACCGTCCAGGACATCGGGCGGGCGCCGGGAAGCCCGGCTTCCGCGAGCATCAGGTCGACGCCGACGAGGGCCAGCGCGGCGAGGACCGTCAGGCCGGCCAGGACAGAGCGGACGAGCCCGTGGGAGCGGAGCTCGGCGACGTACCGGCCGAGCGTCGCCGGGCGGTCCTCGCGGATCGCGCCCCGCAGGACCGCGCTGCCCGCGGCCAGTGCCGCGGGCGCCGTGACCAGCGGCACAGCGGTGATCGCCGTGGCTACACCGACGGCGAGCATGTCGGCGAAGAGCGAGAAGCGCGGACCGAACAGCTCGCCCGGCTCCCGACGTTCGCGCGCGGGAGACAGCACGGCCTCAGCCCTTCAGTCCGGACGTCGCCATGCCCTGCACGAGATAGCGCTGGAAGGCGAGGAAGAACAGCACGATCGGCACGAGCGAGATCACCGACATCGCAAACATCGGACCGTACGCCGAACTGCTGGACTGATCCACGAAGTTGCGCAACGCCAGGGTGATCGTGAACTTCTCCGGGTCGAAGAGATAGATCAGCTGGGTGAAGAAGTCGTTCCAGGACCAGATGAACGTGAAGATCGCCGTGGTGATCAGCGCGGGCCTGGTCAGCGGAAGGACGACCGACCAGAAGACCCTGAACGGTCCGCAGCCGTCGATGCGGGCGGCGTCCTCCAGCTCGCGCGGCAGCCCTCGCATGAACTGCACGATGAGGAAGACGAAGAACGCCTCCGTGGCCAGGAACTTCGGCAGGATCAGCGGCCAGTACGTGTCCACCATGCCGAGCCGGTTGAAGATGATGTACTGCGGGATCAGCACGGCATGGTGCGGCAGCATCATCGTCGCGATCATGAAGCCGAACATCACGCCGCGCATCCGGAAGCGCAGCCGGGCGAAGGCGAAGGCGGCCAGCGAGCAGGACAGCAGGTTGCCGGCCACCGAACCCACGCTGATCAGCAGCGAGTTGGCCAGCAGCCGGGAGACCGCGACGTTGCTGACGCCGTCCAGAGCCGTGGTGTAGTTCGACCACTCCAAGCGGCTCGGCAGCAGCTTGAGGCTGGTGATGACCTCGTCCGCCGGCTTCAGGGACGTGGCCAGCAGCCACACCAGCGGATACAGCAGGACGAGCAGCACGACGAGCAGTCCGACGTGCTTCACCACAGTGCCCGTACGGGTGCGTGTGGCCGTGGTCATCGGGCCTCCTCACTGGCGTAGAAGACCCACGAGCGCGAGGTCCCGAACAGGATGAGGGTCACCGCACCGATCCCGAGCAGCAGGATCCACGCCATCGCGGAGGCGTAGCCCATGTGCGAGGCGGAGAAGCCGCGTTCGTAGAGATAGAGCGTGTAGAACATCGTCGAGTCGGCAGGACCGCCCTTGCCGCCGCTGATCGCGAAGGCCGGCGTGAAGACCTGGAACGACTGAATGGTCTCCAGCACGAGGTTGAAGAAGAGCACCGGCGACAGCATGGGCAACGTGATGGACACGAACCGCCGCCACGCGCCCGCGCCGTCGAGCGCGGCCGCCTCGTACAGCTCGGACGGGATCTGCTGGAGTCCGGCCAGGAAGATGACCATCGGGGCCCCGAACTGCCACACGGCCAGCAGCGCGACCACGAACACGGCCAGGTCCGGGTCGGCGACCCAGCCGCCCAGGTGGATCCCTACGGAGGACAGCACCTCGTCCACGGTGCCGCCGTCGTTGTAGAGCGCCCGCCACACCAGCGCGACGGACATGCTCGCACCGAGCAGCGAGGGGGCGTAGAAGGCCGAACGGTAGAAGCCCTTGGCGCGGCGCGTGCTGTTGAGCAGGAGCGCGACGCCCAGGGCGAGCGCGAGCTTGAGCGGGACGGCGACCACGATGAAAAGGAGGGTGGTGCCCACCGACCGCCAGTACCGCGGGTCCGCGGTCAGCATGTCGGTGTAGTTGCGCAGCCCCACCCACTCGGGGGCGTCGAAGAGGTTGTAGTCGGTGAAGGACAGGTACAGCGACACGGCCATCGGCGCGAGCGTGAGCAGGATGACGCCGAGGATCCAGGGGGAGAGGAAGACATAGGCGGGACCCCGGCGTTCCCGGCGCCCTCGCCGCGGCCGGGGCACCGAGGAGGCGCGCGCGGTGGCGGGCACAGTGGTCGTGGTCGTCATCGCAGCTCCCTCTTCGCCTCGGCCACGAACTCCTCGGCCGCCTCCCGCGGGCTCTGCATCTCGTAGATGACACGCTGATAGCTGCGAGTGAAGGCGACCTGGAGGGCGACGTCACCGCGTGGTGGAGCCATCGGGGGGGCGTCCGTTCCGTAGGCGGCGATCTTGCGGCCGTAGTCGTAGACCTCCTTCTCCGGTCCCTCAAGACCCTTGCCGATGGCCTGGGCGATCCTCTGATTGGGAGGCGTGGAGCGGGTGACGCCGAGGATCTCGCCCGCATCCGGGTCATTGAGCAAGAAGTCGATCAACTCGGCGGCCTCCCTTGGATGCTGGGTGTCCGCGCCCACGCCGACGAGCATGGTCGGCTTGAAGTATTGACCCGCCCTGCCGGCGGTGGTAGGCACCGGCGCGAAGTGGACGTTCTCGCCGAGCAGCGGCGGATAGCCGAGGAAGGGGCCGTCCCAGTTGAAGTCGGTGGCCGCCAGACCGCGGCCCATCGGGGTGTCCTCGACGGCGCCGCTGATCTGCGCCGTGTCCTTGGCCTGCGAGGCGACGCCGCGCCGGCGCAGCGAGTCCGTGAACGTCCAGAACTCCGTCAAGTCTTCGACGGTGAAACCGAGTTCTTGCTGGGAGGCGTAGAGTTTCCCGCCCCGGCCGCGCAGCCAGTTCTCGAAGGCGTCCTCGTTCACGCCGATGTCGGTGACCCCGGTGTAGGCGTGGCCGTTGGGGCCCTTCAGCCCGAGGGCGCTGATCTTCTCGCCGGCCTCGACCCAGTCGTCCCAGGTCCACCCGGGCCGCGGCGCCGTCACGCCGGCCTTCTCGAATACTGAGCCGTCGTACGCGAATCCGGTCGACCCCCGCCCCATCGGAAAGGCGTACTGCTTGCCCTCGTAGGCGCCCGTGCCCGTCAGGCCCTCGTCGAAATCGGCGGTCCGCAGTGAGCCGTCCTCGATGTACGGGCCGAGATCCAGCAGCGTGCCGCTGCCCGCGTACTGGGAGATCTGCCGGTAGTCGAGCTGTGCCACGTCGGGCAGGTCCCCGCCTGCCGCTTGCGTGGCGAGCTTCTGTACGTACGCCTCGTAGCCGGCGAAGGAGGTGCGGACGGTGACGCCCGGATGACGCTTCTCGAAGAGGTCGACGGCCTGGTTGGTGCGTTCGGCGCGGTCTTCGTTGCCCCACCAGGCGAAGGTGAGGGTTACTTTCCCTCCCGTCTCGGTGCTCGCCGCGTCGCCGTCGGAGCAGCCCGAGAGGAAGGCCAGGAGCAGGGTGAGCGCTAAGGCGAGCGAGCCCGTTCTTCGTGTCATGGCGGATGCCTCCTCGACGATGGCTGACATCGTTGTCAAGAGTGCGGCGGCTGTTCTCCCGGTGAGTCGGGTCCTGTGGCATGCGGCTGAGGCAACGCGGGCGTGGGCCGTCGGCCGTCGGTGGGCGGCCGACGGGAGCAAGCGCTTTCGCCACCGCGAAACCTAGGCGTCGTTCGACGGGTCGGTCAACAGGTCTGCACCACCCAATTGACCGGCCCCTCGGCGGCCGTGAGAGCGCTCTCGCCGCTCGGTCCGCCGTCGACTTCGATGCGCGCCGAAACCCTTGACGTGTTCACATGACCCCCGAAGAATGGCCGCCATTCTCTGACATCGTTGTCACATGGAGGGCCGCGCCAATGCCCCAACAAGCTCCGGGACTTACCCGCCGTCAAGCCATGCAGGCGCTCGGCGTATCCGGCCTTCTGGCGGCCCACCCGCTCGCCCTCACTTCGGGACAGGGCGCGGTCGCCGCGGAACGGGACGCGGTCGCCGCGGAACCGGACGCGGTCGCGGACAAGTACTACCGCGTCCTCCTCGCCCACACCCGCTGGTCCGAGACGCAATGGGACGCGACCCAAGGCCACTACACCGCCAAGGACTTCGGCTTCGCCGTCGTACTGGGCAACGCCGTCCTGCTGTCCCGGGGCCCGTACGACGCCGAGCGCGCCGGAATCGCCAAGGAAGTCCTGCGCACCCGAACCCTTGCCACCCTCAGACACTTCGCGGCGTCGAACCGGCTGACAGGTGGCACCCAGTGGGGCCGGAAGCTGTTCTTCGACACCACGTTCCAGTCCTACTTCGTCCTGGCGGCCCGTCTGCTCTGGGCCGATCTCGACGAGGCGACGCGCCGCAACGTCGACCTCATCGCCCGCGAACAGGCCGAGTACACCGCGCAGTTGGGCACGGGCGACGATCCCGATTCCGGCGACTGGAGTCCACACGGGCTCCGCGGCGGCTTCGAGGGTGACACCAAGCTGGAGGAGATGGGCGTCTACGCCCAGGCGCTCGCCCCGGGCCTGGCTTGGGCGAGCGACGACCACCGAAGCGAGACATGGCGTGCCGCCTTCGGCCGGTGGAGACGCAACGAGGCGGGTCTGCCGGCCGCCGACCTGGCCAATCCGGCCCGTGTGGACGGGGTCGCCGTCCGCGAGAACACCGCGCAGAACCTGTACGACACCTTCATCGTGGAGAACCACGGCTCGTTCGGCCCTCACTACCAGGAGGAACTCTGGAGGACCTCCGGACGCAACGCCGCCCACTTCCTCGCCGCCGGCCGCCCACTGCCCGAAGTCCTCACCGCCCAGCCCAACGCCGGTCCGCTGTGGCGCACCCTGCTCGGCGTGATGAGCGATGCCGGCGAGCCGCTGATGCCGATGGTCGCCGACCGCGAGCATCTCTACGGCCGCGACGTCCTGCCGCTCGCCTTCCTGGCACAGGTCACCGGCGACCGCGCCGCCGCCGGCTGCGAACTCGCCCTGGCGCAACGCCTGGAGGCCTACCAGGCCCACCCCCCGCAGTATCGCCTCGCGAAGTTCTCGGGCGAGCCCAAGTACGAGCCCGAGGCCCGCGCCGAACTCGCCATCAGCTACCTCCTGCACGAGTGGCGGGCGCGGTCGGGACAGGCCCCGGTGCGACCGCTCTCGCAACGCGAACTCTTCGAGGAGGCGAGCGGCGTCACGGACCACGGCACGGGCCCGGGTCTGGTCTCCCACCAGTCCCCGGGCGCGTGGGCCGGGGCGGTCAGCAAGCCCGGTCTGGTGAAATTCGCCTGGCAGCCGGCGCACGACGACTGGCTGCTCAAACTCAGCGGCGCGACCCCGATGTTCCTGCCGAGCGCCGGCGCCAGGGTCACGGGACGGTCGGTGGTCACGTACTTCCGGGCCCGGGACGGCTTCGACGGCAGCGCGACCCTGCTGACGCTGGACTCCGGGTACGCGGGACTCACCACACTGCCGTCCGGCGCCATCGTCTACGCGACCTCCGGCACGGCGGACGGGGAAGGCCACCTGGAGGTGTGGAACCTGAGCATGCCCGGAATGCCCGGTCTGGGTGGAAGTCGCACCTATCGGGCCGCCGAAGGGAACACCACGGTTCCGGCACGCCAGGGCACGTCCACCCCGGGTGGACCACGTGTCGACGACCTCACCTTCCCGCGCGGCCAGTACCGCTGGCTGCGCATGCTCGGAGTACGCCCCGATCCCACATACGGCTACTCCCTGTACGCCTTCGAGATACGGGACGGAGCCACGGGTACCGACCTGGCGCTCGGCGTCCGCGTCCTCCTTCGACCAGGGCAGGGAGCCCGCGCTCGCCATCGACGGCAGCGGCACGACCCGGTGGGCGGTGTCGCGTGCGGACCGACCCCGGGCCGACAGCTGGATCGCCGTGGACCTGGGCGAGCCCCGGAGCGTGGACCGGGTGACGCTGCGCTGGGAGACCGCGGCGGGCAGGGCGTACCGGCTGCAGGGGTCGGCCGACGGACAGACGTGGACCGATCTCGCCGCCTGGCCGCGCCCCGACCTCACCAGCCGCGGCGGATGGCTGGACATCGACGGCCGCGCCGGTCTCGTCGTACGGCACGGCACCAACCCGATCTCGGTGTACGGCGACACGGTCCTGCTGTCCGACGGACCTGCCGAGAGCCTGCTGGCCGAGGGCTTCCCGGGCGCGACGCCGGAGGAACTGCGCGCCACGGCCGCCCGCAAGTCCCCCACGGCGCGGTCGTCGAGCGTCTGGGCCGCCCTCACCGAGCACTACCTGAGCCTGTTCAACCTCTCCTCGGACCCGGTGACCACCACCGTGACCATTCCGCACTCCTCGTCCGGCGAGGTCTCCCTCTATGAGGGCGTTCAGACCATCACCGAGTCGGGCACGGACTACCACGCCGAACTGTCCGCCGCGTGTGCCGTGCTGAAGCCCGCGCGCATCGTCCTGTCCGGCAGCCGCGTACCCGGCGGCCTGCGTGCCGAGGTGGTCGACGGCCATACCGTACGGCTGAGCGGACCTTCCTGCCGCGTCACCGTCTCGGCTCAGGGCAGGCGAGTCGCCGCTGCGGTCCGAGCGGGCCGCATGACGACGGTGACCGTGCCGCGCGCCACGGCGTACCCCCTGGCCGACCTGGCACTCGGCCGCACCACCTTCCCGACCGCGCCGCTACCCCCCGGTATGACGGACCCGGGGGCCGCCGTCGACGGAGACGAACGAACCGCATGGATCGCCGGACCCGACGGACGCATGGTCGTCGACCTGGGCGCGGAACGACAGATCAGGGACATCCGCACGCAGTGGCGGGGCGGCCGCGTACCGGCATCACAAGTGGAATTCAGTCTGGACGGCCGCACGTACGACGGCGCGGCACGGCTGTCGGCACGCGGGACCTTGCGCATCGACCGCACGGCACGCTACGTGGCACTACGAGTCACCGCCCCGCCGAGCGGCCACGCCGCCCTGACCGCCTTCACCGTCACCTCATGACGAGGACCCGGACGAACCGCCGGTTTCGCGCGGCGCATGAGCTCCGTGGCCCTTTCGAACCCTCGGGGCGGAGGCATTCGGCCGTCTCTACGTGGGATTGAGCGGCGTGAGAGCGGTCCCCGAATACAACCGGGGCTTCGAGGGAGAGGCCCTTGGCGCTCGGCGGCGAGAAGGCACAGCGAGGGAATGAGAACCCGGCTGGTGCCACGCGAGGCCTCGATGAAGAGGCTGGGCGCGGCGTTCTCGACCCCACGGTACCCAAGGTGGTACCAATCCAGGTACCGTAGGGGCATGCCTGCTCTCAACGTTGAATTCTCCCCGGAAGAGATGACCCGCCTGCGCAGCCGGGCCGCACTCACCGGCAAGAGCCTGAAGCAGCACGTCCACGACGTGACGGTCGAGGAAGCTGATCGAATCGCCTTCGTGGAAGGTGCCGCCGCCGAGGCGGAGCGCATCCTTCCCGGCGTCATGCAGCACTTCCCCGCAGGCCAGCGGTGAGCCCGATCGTCCGCGTCGACGTCGGCTGGGTCCTGCAAGTCCAGGCCGCGATCTCCCCCCTCAACGTGCCGATCGCGGACTGGGGCGCCCTCGGCTTCATGGCCGACCGGCACAAGTTCGAGCGTGAACGCGGCAACCTCTACTACGAAGAGGTCCCTTCCCGCGCCGCCACCTTCCTGCACGCCTCCTTGCTGCTGCGCCCCTTCACGGACTACAACCTCGTCATCGGCTGGGGCTGCACCCACCAGTACATGCACCTGTCCGGCCAGCCGGTCCAGGCCAAGGACGACGAACTGTTCGAACTGGCTCAGGCGGTGCGTGCCCAGGATGCCGACCTCAGGGCGGTCGCCCAGAGACTGGAGTCATGGCGCACCGTGTAACTCCTCGCCCGCGGCTGCTGCGGCGAACGCGCACCGGGCCGGTCACCCCGGCGCGTTTCCGGAGCCGTGATACGAGAATCTCGGCTCGTCATTCGCAACCGTGTACTTGAGGGATCGTCAATGAGCGCAGCGGCTTGTGCGGCGTGGGATTCGGCGATTCTCAGGTGTATGTGATCACCGCCCGACATCGCTCCGCACTGCGTCGGCGCGGCCCTCGACTCGCCCTGGCACACGCCTGACGCGGGCTGGACCTGCGCACGCGATGAACTCGGACACGGAGGAGAGCGAGGGCGCCTGCCGCACCAACGCCGTGACATCAGCGAGGAGGCCTGCGCCAACCGGACGGAGGGCTGTACGCACGGCTGCGGGCCTGGTGAACTACCCGACAGAATGGCGACTGGTCCTTCGGCGACCGCTGCTGGGCCCCGATCGCTGGCACGTCCGCTGCCTGCTGTGGCGAAAGAGATCGCTCCCTGGGCCCTGAACAGCCCGGCGCTGCCGGAATGATCGATCAGACGACCGCGGTGACGGGGCAGCCCTGGCTGATGCCCGTGTTCGCCGCGGATGCGCGCGTTCGTAGCGTTGGGCGGCCAGCTCGTCGGGGTGGCGGGCGTTGGCGTTGCTCCTGCGCAGGTTGCGGTCGAGTTCATGGGTCTGGACGGTGTGGCATGGAGGAGGGCTGACCCGAGGGGGACGAGGGTACGGAGCACGGTGTTGCGTGGCGGTTGGAGGTGATCGAGTCAGCCTCGCGCAGCGCACCGGCGTGCTGGCTGGCGGCGGGAGCGGGGACACCGATACGCCGGGCCAGTTCTCCGGTGCTGCAGCCGCCGTCGATCACGCGCAGGCAGGCGGCCCGCGTGGTCCCGAGAAGGTTCGCCAGCGTTTCGGGGGCGGCGCTGCGGGTGGGCCGGTCCACCAGGACGTCCCTCGGGAAGCTGGGTAGGCCAGCACCGGCGGGAGGTCCGGGTCGACGAGCGTGAGCGGCGTCCGCCAGCAGAAAGCCGAGGCGTCTGTCCGTCTGCCTGCCCAGAGAAAAGAGCTCCGGCGCGGGTGGCGCGCCGGAGCTCTTCGGTGATCACTGCGAGAGTGAAATCAGTAGGCGACCTGTCCGCTAGTGGGGCGGTCGAAGTCCAGGTAGAGCAGGGTCCCGTCGGTGACCGGCCCTCGGACGACAGTCCATTTACCGGCCGAAATAGAGGGGCCCGGCGGGTTGCACACCTCGCCCCGGATGCAGACGGCCACATGTGTTGTTGTTGGGCTTCACGTTGATGTCCCTGCAGCGGGAAGTGGTGGTACGCCACGTGCCCGGAGCCACTCGTTGAAGGAGTCCGTAGTGTAGTTCTCAGCGCCGCCATACGCACTCGTTGCTGCGGTCAGTCCAGCCGCCACCAGAGCGGTGACTGCCAGGACTCCGACGGCGCGCGTGGCGGAGGGAGAAATAGGGCTACGCATCTTCATATCCCGGGGGTTTCCCATTGGTCCCCTTGGCCGACCCGCAGTCCCGTACGCGATCTAGCTTGGCTGGACCGGAGTAAGACCGCTACATCTTTTGGTTTTGATCGAAAGACACTGGTCATCGGCGGGCCAACTGCTCGGGCTGGGCCACCGGCGCCTCGTCTTTTAGCGGGTGACACACCGAAGTTGTGCCGGTTACGGCGGTGGACACCTACGCCGAACCTGGGGCATGCGGTGGCGGCGAACGGGCCGGGCTGGTGCTTCCGGGAGAACCGCATGGGGGTCGGCGCTGCGGCCAAGGGCTTCCCGCAGCGTGACCCGACGCACCGCGTCACCGCTGGACGGCAGGTCCCACAGCATCGGCCCAGGGAGCAGGCGGGCGCCCTAGGCTTCGCGGAGAGCCATGGCGAGGCAGACCATCTCGGCCACCTTGAAGTGCCTGCCCTCGCCCGGGTCATGCTCGGCCGCCATCTCCACCAGCACCGCAGGCGCCCGTTCCCAGCCGGGCACCGGTGCACCGCCTCCGGGACCGGGTTCACTCGGCGATCCAGCCGCGGCGGGCAGCCAGGACACCGGCCTGGAAGCGGTTGCTCGCGCCGAGTTTCCCGTAAAGGACCTGAACCCGGCGTCGCATGGTACGGAGCGACCAGCCGAGTTGGCGTGCGATGGCCTCGTCCTTCATACCGCTGCACATGAGGGTGAGGGCCGCGCGGTCCTCGGGGGACAGCAAGTCCGCAGCGGGGGCGCCGATGGGAAGGGCTTGAGACCATAGAGCCTCAGCCAGGTCGATCAGTGCGTCCAGCAAGGCACTCGGCCGGACGACTGCGGCCCGGACGTCGTCCCCCAGGTCGAGCGAGAGCGGCATGATCGCCAACCTGCGGTCGGCGATGGCGAGTTTGACGCGCAGGCCGTCCAGCACTCTCGCGTCTTCGCCGAGCTCGGCGAGTTCACGCACGTTGTCCAGGACTCCCGGCCACTTCAGTGATTCCGGCGCATAGACGGTGCGATAGCGAACACCTCGGCGCAGCGCGGTGGACTGGATCGAGGGTGAGGTGCTCAGCGCGTACGGGGGGTGGTCGAGCGTGACCACCTCTTCGTCGGCCTCGTGCTGGAGGCGAACGAACCAGCGGCCGAGGGCGGCCTTGCCGCGGATGATCTGCACTTCGCTGGTGGCGGTCTCCCGTGCGGGGGCGAACAGGCGCGCAAGTTCGCCGGCGTGCCCACGGACCCGTTCCAGGGCGGCGGTTCGGGCTCGTACCAGCGCTTCGATCGCGGTACTGGGCTCAGTCGCGGTGTAGGTGCCGGGGGGCGAGGACAGGCGGCTGGCGAGTCCTTGCGCGCACAGACGCTCCAACGCCGCCCCTATCGCCAGGAGGGGCGCGTTCAGAGCCGTCTGCAAGTCGGCGGGTCCAGCGCTGCGGTGGGTGAGGAGGATGCGGTAGACGCTTTCGTCGAAGGGGCTGACACCCGCCTCCGTGAGTTCCGGTTTCACGCGGTGATCCTGGCCCACGGGTGCCACGGCAGCAATGGGCCAGGTCAAATCGTTGTACCCGTCTTGTGCGCTCGACTACGACTGCGGGCAGCGGTCCGCGGCGCTACGCCCGGCAGTCACTTGAATGAAGGGCGCAGGAAGAATGAGATGTCCCACTCTCTGGGGTGCTGTGCTTTCGGCGGGGGCTGTACTTCTCGCCGGGCCCGGCCTCGAGGCTTCGGCGGCCTCGACCGGACCGGGCACGGCTGCGCCGGCGAAACCCGCCCCCGCGGTCACGGTCGCGCTCATCACGGGCGACCGCGTCACGCTCGGAACCGCCACTGACGGTCGGCGCACCGCATCGGTGACGCCCGGGCCGGGCCGCGAGCGCGTCGTGTTCCAGACGATCGAGCAGGACGGACAGGTGCGGGTCCTGCCGTCCGACGCCTTGGGGCCGATCGCTTCGGGACGCGTGGACGAGCGGCTGTTCAACGTCACGTCTTTGCTGGCGCAGAAACTGGACACCGCGCACATCGACGCCCTTCCCGTGATTGTCTCAACACCCAGTAATTCCGCCCGCTCCGCCGCACGGAAGCTGACGGAACTGCGCTCGCGGTCCAAGCCCGCGAAAGTGCTGAAGAGCATCGACGCGCAGGCGATAGCAGTCAACACCGGTGACGCCACGCGCTTTTGGAACACTCTCGTCAAGGATGCTCCTGCCCCCGGTGCCCGTGGCCTTGAGGACGATGCGCCCAAGGTGTGGCTGGATGGCCGAGTGAAGGCCTCCACCACCTGGGACCGCAATCTGGAACAGGTGGGCGCACCGACGGCGTGGAAGAGCGGCCTCAAGGGAGACGGAGTGAAGATTGCCGTCCTCGACACCGGTGCCGACGCCCATCACCCTGATCTCAAGGGACGCATCACCGAGACGGCGGACTTCTCGGGCGGTTCCTCCGGCATCGCGGACGCCTTCGGGCACGGCACTCATGTCGCGGCGACGGTTGCGGGCAGCGGGGCCGGCGCGCCGGGCCGGCGCAGCGGGGTGGCCCCGCACGCCGACCTGCTGATCGGCAAGGTTCTCGGCGACGACGGAACCGGTTCGGAGTCGTCCGTGATCGCCGGGATGGAGTGGGCCGCGGCTCAGGGCGCCCGCGTTGTCAACATGAGCCTGGGCACGGACCAGGTCTCGGACGGCTCGGACCCCATGAGCCAGGCTCTTGACAAGGTCTCCAAGGAGAGCGGCGCACTCTTCGTGGTGGCGGCGGGCAACAACGGCGCGAGCGGGCACAGTACGGTGGGCTCGCCGGGGGTCGCCGACAGCGCTCTGACCGTCGGTGCCGTGGACGGAAACGATGCGCTGGCCCCGTTCTCCAGCCGCGGCCCGCGCGCGGGAGACGGCGCCGTGAAGCCGGACATGACCGCTCCCGGCGTGGCTGTCGTCGCGGCCCGCGCTTCGGGCACGTCCATGGGCTCCCCGGTCGACTCGCTCTACACGGCCTCCTCAGGAACGTCGATGGCCACCCCGCACGTTGCCGGAGCGGCCGCACTGCTCGCCCAGCAGCACCCCGAGTGGAGCGCGGCACGTCTCAAGGACGCGCTGATCAGCACTTCCCACACGGTCCCGGGCACCTTGGTGGCCGACCAGGGCGCGGGCCGGCTCGACCTGCCCGCAGCGACGGGAACCCTGACCGCCACCGGCACCACTTCATTCGGCCCCTACCGGCTGGGCGAGAGCGACAACGGCGGCAGGCCCACCACTTCTGAGGTGACCTACACCAACGACTCCGGCAAGGCCGTTGCCCTCGACCTCGACATGCGGCTGGCCGCGGAGGACGGGCGCGCCGCACCGGAGGGTTCGGTACGGCTGGACTCGCAGAAGGTGACCGTGCCGGCGCACGGGACGGCGCGCGTATCCCTCGCGGCGGACCCGAAGGCCGCCGGCCGCGGTCGCTACTACGGCTACGTGACCGCCTCGGCGGACGGAAAGCCCCTTGCCCACACCACCGTGAGCCTGGTGGTCCACGCCCCACTGCGCACCTTGACCGTCCACACGGTGGATGTGCGGGGCGAGGAGATCACGGACTACCCGCTCATGTGGGGGCCCGACGGTCTCGTGAGTTACTTCCACGACGGCGACGGCCCGGCCATCGCTCAGGTCGAGGAGGGCATCTACCAGGCTTCCACGTCCATGGTGAACAGCGCCCAGGACGGCGAGGAACTGCGCACGATGGTCCAGCCCGAGATCGTGGTCGGTGCCAAGGACACGGAGGTTGTCCTGGACGCCCGCCGGACCACGAAGGTGACGATCCGCACGCCGCGGCCCGCCGAACAGCTGTCGGTGATGAGCAACCAGATCTACCGGCAACTGGACGGCCGCTCCGTGGTGATGGGCACGCAGTACCCCTCCATCGCCAAGCGGATGTACGTCTCTCCCACCGCCAAGGTCAACCACGGCTCATTCGAGTTCGCTTCCCGCTGGCAGCTCACATCACCGCTGATCACCGCTGATGTTCCCGGATCCACTCTCGCGCCGCAGCCGTACTACCTGCCGCGCTCACCCTTCCTGACCGCGGACGCGCGGCGTCTGGAGGTCGTGGACGCCGGCCGGCAGCCCTTCTCCGCGGCCCGGTTGCGTGGCAAGCTCGCCCTGATCAGCAGCGAAGGCGGGATGGAGCGGGACGCTGTCGAAGCGGCCGCGAAGGCGGGCGCTGCCGCGGTGATGCTGGTCCTCACCCCTGACTACCCTTACGCCTGGACACGTTGGGAGCCGCCGGCGCAGGAGCAGCCCAGCCTGGCACTGCCGACCGTCCGTGTCACCTTCCAGGAAGGGCAGGCCCTGCTGGCGCTCGCGAAGCAGAGGCGCACGGTGGTGTCCTTCAGCGGCACCGAGAAGGACCCGTACCTCTACGACGTGATGCAGGTGTCGTCGGGCCAGATCCCACAAAAGGTCGAACACGCCGTTACTGGAGGAAACAGTGCCAAAGTGACGGCGAACTACGCGGACAACGGCGGTTCGCCGTGGGCGAGCGAGCAGCGGTTCGGCTGGCGGCCCTACCAGTCCGTCGCGTGGAACCAGCACGCCCGCTACGTGCGGACCGGCGAAAGCCGCACCGAGTACGTCAGCGCCGGTGACACGACATGGCGGCACGTCGTGCACCACAAGGTCAGCCCGACCGGCATGGACTTCCCGCTCACCTTCGGCATGCGTGACCTGCCCCGTCGCTTCGCCGGGGGAAAGAACACGCGCGAGGACTGGCACCACTCTGTCGTGAGGCCGGCCATCCCGAAGGGCTTCCCCACGCCCTCTGCACGCATTGGCAACACCCTGGCCGTCCGTATCCCCGAATTCGCGGACTCCGGCGCGGGACACTGGTCCACCGTCTCGGACATCGACGAGCAGATGGGCGGAGCCGATCGCGAAACCGCTTCGGCGGTGCTGTACCGGAACGGGAAGCGGTATGCGACATCCGCCGGCGCATGGGCGGACTACCTGGTTCCGGCCGACGCCGCCGACTACCGGCTCGACCTGACCACCACGCGTACCTCCCCCGAGTGGACCTTCGCGCGAAGGACCAGCACGAGCTGGGACTTCTCCTCACAGCCCGCATCGGACGCCGCGGCACTGCCGCTGCTGCAACTGGACTACGCCGTGGAGACGGACCTCTTCAACGCCGCCGATGCGCATCGTCGCGTCACGCTGGGTGTCCGGGTTCGCCACCAGGACAACCTGCCCGCACCCCAGGGCGTAAAGCTCTCGGTGTCCTACTCCTATGACGGCGGCACCACGTGGACGACAGCGCGCACCGAACGCGCTGCGGAAAACCGCTTCGACGCGACACTGAAGCGGCCGGCCTCCCTGCACGGCGACCGACCGGTCACGCTGAGGGTCTCCGCCACCGACGCGGCCGGCAACCGAGTCGAGCAGAGCGTCGAGGACGCCTTCCTGCACCGCGGGTAGCTGCTGCACTGCGCGCGGCGCGCCTTCCCACCGCGAGGGAAGGCGCGCCGCGCCACATTCCACCTGCACCCTTGTCGCACGGCTACTCGCCCTTGCCCACCTGGTCCGAGGTCACCTCCTCCACCCGTGTCGTCGCCGGGTCGAGGAGGCGGGACAGCAAGTGGCGGGTGCGCTCGTGCTGCGGAGTAGAACCAGCCGCCGGCGGCGTCCATACGGCGCAGGCCGCCCGGTCGGGGACCGTTTCCGAGGTCGCTGACATCGTTGCCCGCACAGGCGAGGGCGACGAGTTGGTCGGCCAGACGCTCGGCTTCGGCGACTGAGCGGGGAGGCCGCCCACCACATGGTCGTGGTCAGGGTCGTACTCCCAGTGCCAGTCCGCGCTCACCGGGCTGGGAGGCCGCGTGCGCGGCCAGTATCCGCCCGATCTGAGAGGCGGCCTTGCGTGCCTCAGCCGCCTCGCCCGACTCGGCGGCGTTTTTCCCAGCGGCGGAAGTCTGCCGCCCTCTCGGGCTGGCGCTGGATGCGAACGTAGACGGGCCACTGGCGCGCGAACTGCTGGAGAGGCGCTAGATCGAAAAGCCCTGCCGGGACTGGTGGCCGCCTTGCCCAATTCACGAGTGCAGGCAGTCAGTGGGGCAAGCGCGATCTGTCTGACGCCCTGCCGCAGCGCGGCAACCGTGGCGGGGGTGGGGGATGTGCGGTGGCAGGCGATGCCACCGAGGACGCCGGTGCATCACTGTCTCCGGGATATGCGGTGTGCGCATCGCGTAGTTGTGTGTGCGCGGAGCGATAGCGAATCACTGGGAATTCGACTCATCCGTTACCTTCATTCTATTCGTCTTTTTCGTAAGTAGATCGCTAATGTGGAGATCGCCGATGCCGACCACTGGCCTGTCTCGAGGATCCGGGACGGAACAGGTGACGCTGGAACGGCTCCTGTCCGTGGTGGGCCGTGGTTCCCTGGAGGTCTACAGCGCGCCGCGGGGCCTGACCATCGAGGTCCAGGGCGTGGCCGTATGGGATCCACAGGAGCCAAGACCCGCGCCGGGACAGGTCGTGCTGGCCGTTGGCATGGAACCGCAGTCACTCGACGCCGCCGACCTGGTGCGCGCTGCAGGGCGCTGCGGAGCGGCGGCCGTGATATTCCGGCACGTCCGCTCAGGCGTGTCCACCGCCACGCTGCATCATGCGGCTGCGGACGCAGGTGTCGCTGTGCTGTTCCGAACCGGCTGGGTCGGCTGGGCCCAGCTCGTCGGAGCGCTGAGAGCCGGGTTGACAGCGGCTGGCGTCCCTGCCGACCCGGACATCGCACAGGTGGCACTGGGCGACCTGGACGGGTTGGCCGAAGCGGTCGCGGCGCTGGTCGGGGGCGCGGTGACGATCGAAGACGTACGCTCACGGGTCCTCGCCTACTCGACCACCGACGCGGACGTCGACGAGATCCGTCGTCTGACCATCCTCGGGCGCCGGGTACCGCGGTGGCGGGTGGCGGCGTTGCGGGAAGCCGGATTCTTCTCGGCCCTATGGGGTTCGGGAGACGTCGTCCACCGGCCCGCTGAAGGGGGCATCCCGGAACGCCTCGCCATCGCGGTCGTGGCTGCCGGCGAGGTTCTGGGGTCCATATGGGTGGCGTCTGTTGGACAGCCGTTCCCGGCGGACTCTGCCGACGCCCTGCGCAGGGCCGCTCGTGCGGCGGCCCCGCATCTGCTGCATCATCGGTCGTGCCGTACCGGCGAGGCCCATCTGATACAGGACGCCGCGCGGGCGCTGCTGGATGGGCATGGCTCCGCCGAAGTGCTGGCCATACGCGCAGGCGTGCCGCTGGAGGCCCCGTGCGCAGTGATCATGGTCTGCGCGGAGCCACGCGACCCGGATCAGGCTAGCGGCGTGGAATCCGGCAGGACTACACCCGGCTCCGGCGGCGACCCGCGCAGCCGACTGCACGACATCCTGGCGCTCTACTCGGCCGCACACGGACACCAGGCCTTCATCGTGCCAAAGGGGCGCGACGCGCTGGTGCTCATCTGTGGCCTGGCCACCGGGCCCGATCAGGCAGCTGCGCAGGTGGCGCGGCGCAGCGCATCCCTTGCCCAGCAGTTGTCCGCCGATCTCGGAACACAGGTGCGCATCGGTGTGGGGGAGACAGCCTCCCGTCTCGATCAGGCACCCGCATCACGGCATTCGGCCGAGCTCGCGCTGCGGGCCATGAGGTTCACCGGATCATCCCGTGGGACAGGGCGCGTGGGAGAGCTGGCTGAGGCCGTGGCGTTGCTGCGCATCATGGACACTCTGCGTGAGGTAGATGTACCGCGGGACACCCCAGTGCGGCGCCTTGCGGATTACGACGCGGAGCATGGCGGCAGCGCTCTTGTCGACACTCTGCGCGCCTATCTCGACCACTTCGGCCACATCCCCGCGGCGTCCCGGGCTCTCGGTGTTCACCCCAACACCTTCCGCTACCGAGTCCGGCGGCTGCGTGACGTGTGCGGAATCGATCTGGACAACCCGAACTCCCGGCTTTTGGCCGATCTGCAGCTGCGTTTGCTGGGGCATGGCGGGTCACACATGTGAGCCGTAGGCCCGGACCAGCATGGGGGTCTGATGCGTGGTTCATCGCGCTCATTTGAGCGGTAGGAGCGGATCAAGGCGGGGAGGATTCTTCGTCCTCTTGCACCAAGAGGAACGATCATTTTCGGCCTGTTGGTCTTCCGTGCGACCCTGCGTCTCAAAACTCGGGCGGCGGCACGAAGACGCGGCCACACCGCCACGGGCAGCCTGTTCGGACCCGTGGACATGTCACCGGACGTTCACGCAGTCGACCCCGGAAGGTGTGGCGTGATCAGCTCCCAGGTTGCCCCCAGGCGCGAA
Source organism: Streptomyces sp. NPDC098781 (assembly GCF_044759995.1). Classification (NCBI taxonomy): domain Bacteria; kingdom Bacillati; phylum Actinomycetota; class Actinomycetes; order Kitasatosporales; family Streptomycetaceae; genus Streptomyces; species Streptomyces sp. NPDC098781. Next base: position 8,903 of record NZ_JBIWAK010000018.1, on the reverse strand, counting down.
CTCATCCTGCGCGCTGCGGTACAGCAGAGGCTCCTCGACCCTGACGGGGCGTTGTTGGCCGGCTTCGTCGACTTCGACGCTGTCGCCACGCGTGTCGGTTCCTTGCACAGCGCGTTCCCCTCCTCTTCGCAGGTGCTGCACACCTTCGCCGCGAAGGCGAACTGCCTGGTGCCGGTGCTGAGCGAGCTGCGCGCTCTCGGCATGGGATGCGAGGTCGCCAGCCCCGGGGAGCTCGCCCAGGCCCTCGCCGCGGGCTTCGCTCCCGAACAGATCGTCTTCGACTCCCCGGCCAAGACCCGTGCCGAACTCCGCCATGCCCTCGACCTGGGAGTGGCCGTCAACGCGGACAATTTCCAGGAGCTCGACCGTATCGGCGAGATCCTCAAGGCCCGGTCCACGCCCTCCGCCTCTCGCATCGGCATACGGATCAATCCGCAGGTGGGCGGCGGATCGATCGCCGCGATGAGCACTGCCACCGCCACGTCCAAGTTCGGAATCGCGCTGGATGACCAGGGCAGTCAAGAGCGGTTGGTGCGCGCCTACCGAGAGCGTCCGTATCTGAACTGGGTGCATACGCATGTGGGCTCGCAGGGGGTCTCGCTGGATCTGATAGCCCAGGGCATCGCCAAGGCCGTGGCCTTCGCCGACGGTGTCAACGCCGAACTGGGCCGTCGCCAGGTGACGGGCATCGACATCGGCGGTGGTCTGCCCGTCAATTTCACCAGCGACGAGACGGCCCCCGGATTCGACGACTACGTCGCCGCCCTGCACGAGCACGCGCCCGCACTGTTCACCGGCGGTTACGACATCGTCACCGAGTTCGGCCGCGCCGTTCTCGCGAAGGACGGCTTCACCGCCGCGTACGTCGAGTACACCAAGACCTCCGGTGGCCGCCGCATCGCCATCACCCACGCCGGCGCCCAGGTCGCGGCCCGCACCGTGTTCATGCCCGACTCATGGCCCCTGCGCATCGGCGTGCACGATCCGTCCGGAGCGCACAAGAACAGCGAACCCGTCGTGCAGGACGTGGCCGGCCCTTGCTGCTTCGCCGGCGACCTGGTCGCGACGGGCCGTGAGCTGCCGTTGCTCGAGCCGGGTGACATCGTCACGCTCCTCGACACCGGCGCGTACTACTTTTCCACCCCGTTCCACTACAACAGCCTCCCTGAGCCCGCGGTGTACGGCGTCCGGGTCGACGCCTCGGGCGACGTCCACTTCCAGGTGTTGCGGCCAGCTCAGACCATTGACCAGCTCCTCGCCCGCCATGGCCACTGACCGGTCGAGTCGAAGGAATTCACCATGACGCATGTCGACGCCGCCCCTGCCGAGGGGCAGTCGGACACGAAGACCAGTGCGGCCGGGCCCCGCCAGAGTGTGCTGCGCCGCCGGATCCTGAACGGCTTCACCATCGGTGGACTGCTGCTGTCCGCAGTACTGGGCCCGCTGACCGACGTGCCGACCCTCTGGGGTCTGGTACCGATCGTCCTGTACGCGCTGCTCGCCCTCCTGGGCATGGACATCCTGGTAGCCACGATCGTGGCCGTGTTCTCAGGGCTGCTGATCATGATGCCCAGCCCCGCTCACGTAGGGGAAATGCTCGGCACATCGCTGGGCGAACAGATCACCATCATCGGCCTCATCATCATGCTGGGTGCGGGGGTCGGCGAGGTGCTGCGCACCACCGGGATCGCCGCGACCATCGTGCGCGGAGTGATGCGATGCGTCGGCGAGCACAGCCGCACCGCGACCACCTTCGGCGTCATGATGTCCTGCCTCATCCTGGTCGCCAGCCTGGGCACCCTCGCGGGCGCGCTGGCCATCGCCGCTCCGCTGCTGCTGCCGATCCTCGCCCGGATCGGGTTTACCCGCTCTGCCGGCGCGGCGATGATGTTCGTCGGCGGCGCCGCGGGCCTGGCCCTCGCGCCGTTCGCCGGCTCGAACATCGCCATCATGGACGCGGCCCAGGTCGGCTACTTCCAGTACCTGGTCTACGGCGCAGGTCCGCTGGCCGTCCTCTCGGTCATCGTGGGTCTTCTCGTGGTCCCCTGGATGCAGCGGCGCACCGAAGGCACCGGTGACACATACGACCCCGAGAGTTTCGACCCGGCCTGCCAGGAGACCAACCGGCACAGCCTGCGGGCGACCGTCGCGTTCGTCATCACCCTCCTCGTGTGCGTCGTCTACGCCGTCGTCTCCGAGGCGGGCACGACGTTCCCGCTCCTGGCGCTGCCCCTGATGGGCCTCGTGGCGGGCGTCGCAGGAGGCATGAGCCCCACCGAGACGATCACCAAGATGTTCGGGGGCGCAGCCCAACTGGTCTCCGTCTTCCTGCTGTTCTGGCTGCTCGCCGCGCTGTTCGCGGTCATCGACGCGCTCGCCCCGTTCCAAGTGATTCTTGACACCTACGGCGACAACCTGGGCGGTCTCTCGCCGTTCCTCTTCGCGATCGTCATCGCGCTGCTGGGCTGGGTCGGCGTCCCGGGCGCCACCGCAGCGCAGGTCGTCCTGCTCGACAAGGTGTTCGGCACGCTAGCGGCAAGCGTGGGAGTCGGGCCCGGAGCCTGGGTCGTGGTGCTGCTCTTCGCCTCCAAGGCCGACACGTACGGTCCCTTCCCGAACGCCAACATGGTCGGCGCCATGGGCCTGGCCCGCTCCGACCGGCTGAACAACATGATCCTCACCGGGCTCGCGCTACTCCTCCCTTCATGCCTGATGTACACGGGCATTCTGCTCATCGAGACCGCTTAGACATCGTTCGGAACAGCAAGCCCTCCCTGAGGCCCTCGCCGACGGTCCCAGGGAGACCTCGCAGAGAGAACAAGGAACCCCTCATGTCCAGCTATGACATCGTCATCAACGGAGGCGACGTCGTCGACGGCACCGGTGCCCCGGCCCAACGCCTCAACGTCGGCATCACAGACGGACGGATCGCCGCGCTGACTGCCGGTCGCCTCAGCGGTGACCGTGAGATCGATGCGACCGGGCAGGTGGTGACGCCGGGCTTCATCGACCTGCACTCGCACGCCGACTACGCCCTGGAGTCCCGCCCCGCCGCCGACACGCAGATTGCGCAGGGGGTCACCACTTTGGTAACCGGCAACTGCGGGCATTCCCCGTTCCCGGTCGAGGACGTGGACCTGGTACGCGGCTCCGGTGTCCTGGACGGCCGTGAGCTCAGCTGGTCGTGGCGAGACGCCGAAGGATACGGGCAGACCATCAACCGGACCGCGCCCGCGGTCAACGTGGCCCTCCAGGTCGGCCACAACGCGGTACGCGTGGCCGTCCTCGGTGACGAGGACCGCGCCCCGAACGAGGAGGAGCTCCAGCGGATGTGTCGGCTGGTGACGGACGCCGCCCGGCAAGGCGCCGTCGGCTTTTCCACGGGCCTGATCTACGCGCCCGGGCTCTTCGCCGATCCTACGGAGGTCCGGGCCTTGGTGAAGGCAGCTGCCTCGGCCGGACTGCTCTACTCCACCCACGTGCGCAATGAGACGTCGAGACTCATCGAGGCGGTACGCGAGGCGATCGAGGCGGCCGCCGCGGCCGGTGCGCGCCTGGAGATCTCCCACCTCAAGGCAATGGGTCCCGAAAACCATGGCGCGGTGGTCGAGGCTCTGGCGCTCATCGACGAAGCCCGTGCCCAAGGCCTGGACGTCACCACCGACGTCTACCCCTACACCGCCTCCAGCACAGGGCTCGTCTCCCGGCTGCCTGCCTGGGCCATCGACGGCGGCGCCGAGGCGCTGCTGCAGAGGCTAGCCGACCCCGCCGCCCGCGACCGGATCGCGACAGAACTACGGGCCAGGTTCGGTCGCGACATCGACCCTGAGGGTGTCGTCATCGCTGACCTCCCCGAGGGCCCCTACAGCGCAAGCACCGGCAGGTCCATCGCTGAGATCGGCCGGAGCGAGGGAACCGATCCCGCCGAGGCGGCTCTGCGCATCCTTGAGCAGCACCACGCCAACGTCATGATCGTCAACCACGCCATGAGCGAGGACGACGTCACCACCGTGCTGCGCCACCCCTGGTGCGCGGTGGCCAGTGACGGCTGGGTCATGACCACAGAACGCCGGGGCCGTCCGCATCCGCGCAGCTTCGGCACGTTCGCCCGGGTCCTCGGACGCTACGTGCGCGAGCAAGGGGTGCTCTCCATCGAGGAGGCCGTACGCAAGATGACCTCGCTGCCCGCATCGCGAATCCGTGTGAGCGACCGGGGCGTGCTGAGCCTCGGAATGGCCGCGGACATCGCCGTCTTCGACCCGGATACCGTGATCGACCACTCGACGTTCGACGAACCCTGGCAACTGTCGACCGGCTTCTCCACCGTCCTGGTTAACGGTGTGCCCAGTCTGCTCGAAGGGGAGCGCACGGGGGCAACCGGCGGTCGGGTCCTGGGCATGGCCAACTGACCACTTGAAACTGCCGGTGCCCGTGCGCGGACCAGGCGCGGGCGCGGGGCGCCCGACGCCACCACGGGTGCCCTACCGACATCGTGCTCGGCTCCCTCCTCGAGCGAACGGTCCGCTGGGGCGTCAAGGCCACCGGCACGCGAACCCTCTTCGACGGGAGCACTGCCGGCACGACAGCCCCACGCTCGGCATGGAGCTGCTCGACAACTGGCTGGTTGATGTGTCCGGCACCGAGGGGCCGAGGGCGCTCTCCGGGTGACCAGGTAACGACCCCGGGTGAGTAAGGAACGGGAGACGCGTCAGCGCGGCGTACCTGACGGGACCCAGGTCGAGGGCACCTTGCGGGTGCGGCTTCCTTGCCTGAAGGATGCGGCATCCGCACCTTCCCCTTCGCCCGGAGGGGCCCTAATTCGCAACCGCACTGAGGATGGCGGACCTGGTCGTCGGCCGGGCTGCCATCCGCCCCGGGAATCGCCCGGAGGGCCACACTGTCTTAACATGAACTATTCCCGGAGAGCACGCTGGCCTGCGGTTTTTTCCGGTTTCTCCGAAAGTCGGCCCAAGGGCGGTGAAACGAGACCGCCACCCGGATGGGGCCCACACACTCTGTCCGACAAGTGCTCCTGCTGAGGGTGTCGATCCTGGTGGTCGTGATCGCCGCCGCAGGCACGGCACTCGTCCTGCAGGCCCAGCACGAGAACGAGCAAGACGCCTGGAACCAGGCGATGGTCGCCGCCGCCACATTCGCCAACTCGCCGGGGATAGCGGAATCCCTGCAGTCCCCTGATCCCACGGCGAGCTTGTAGCCGCTGGCTGAGCGCGCCCGGCGCGAGCCGGGCGTGGACTTCATCATCGTGACGGACAGGGACGGGATCCGTTTCAGGCAACCCGACACCGCGAAGATCGGAACGCGCGCCTTCGGCTCCATATCCCGCGAAGGGCCAGCCCTTCAAGGACAAGGTGCCGGGCAACCTCGGCTGGCAGTACCGCGCCACAGTTCCCGTCGTCGACAAGTACGGCTCGGTCGTCGGCCTTGTGCTACCCGGACGCTGACGAGCTGCTGAGCTTCCCCGGGCTCGGACCTCAACTCGGCGACCGGGTGCTTGCTGAGATCGGGGATGACCGCCACCGCTTCGCCGACGCCCGCGGCTTGAAGGCATACGCCGGTTCCTCACTCGTCACCAGGGTATCCGGGAAGAAGTCCAGGATCACTCGCTGTTGGGTCTGAACGACCGGCTCAACCAGGCCGGAAAACTATGGGTCTTCTCCGCCCTCGGGCGACACCCGGCGCCATGACCCGCTACCGGTGGCGCCGCGACGACCACGGAGACTGGCACCCCACCGAGCAGCGACATCTGTTCAGCCGCATTGGCGTGTGAGGTGTCTTCCTCAGCCTCACCTGCTGGTATCGGCTGGACAACGCACCCAGTGGTCTGCTCCGTTGAGCAATCACCGGGTCGGTGATTGCTCCTTTGACATGTGAACGCAGGAAGCAGATTCGACGTAGGACTTGCCGGAGGCGCCATCCAGCGCCCGCCCCACTCTTGGGAATGGAGATGTTCCATGCGCATGCGTACCGGATCCCTCATCGCGGCCCTGGCAGGAGTCCTCCTGTCCCTTCAGGTGGCAGGGTCCGCCCACGCTGATTCCGGCAGCATTGACGCCACCGTCACCGTCAAGCACTGCAACGGCTCCAGTTCGGCCGAACGGCTCAAGTTCCCGCATCATGGAAACCTTACGTCCACGGTCATCACGCCAGGAAAGTGCTGGAGCGGCGCGTTTAGCTGGGTAATGGATGACCAAGTGATCGGTCAGCGACAGATCAACGGACTGTGGACGCAAGTCGCCACCAGATACTTCAGCGACTTCGGCGAAGACTTCGAGTTCAAGTTCTGAGTCACGTCCAGCTCGGCACCTGGAGTACATCAGCCAAGCCACCGATCAGGCACGCGCGTCCCAGCATGCCCGTCACGGGGTTGAGGCGGCGTTGCGGAGAGGATCATGGGGTTAGCCACGCTGATACCTTCAACCAGCACTGCGACGCCGAGCAGTTTTGGAACAGCTCCTGATCTTGTCGTTTAACGACCGGCGTCGAACGTGGTTCGAACTTGATCAGCGTTTTCGCACTTCAGCGGACACGTAGGCGGCCTCCGTCTGATCCTGTGCTCCGTCACAGAGTGGATCAGCGCGAAGGCCGTGGTCGTGAGTTTGGTGCATCAGGGCGTCCTGCGGGATGCGTTCGCGGAAGTGTCACACTTCCGGTCGGAGCTGTACGCGTCTCTGACCGTGCGGGGCGACGCGTTGTTCGAGTTATGCGATGCGCTGCTATGCACGGACGGGCCGGTGCGGACGCTGGTTGATCTCGCGCTCGCTCCCGAGCACCGTCGTGGGCACGGAGCGCTGTACGGCGGACTCAACCAGGGCCGGATCGATGTTGCCCGGCTGCGTCGTGCCCTGGCTGGGGTGCCATTGCCACGGGCGGCGGACGGTCGGCTCGTGTTGGCGGTGGATGTCTCGCCGTGGCTGCGCCCGGACGCCAACACGTGTGCTGACCGGGCCTTTTGCCATACCTCCGCCAACGCGGCGGCCGATGGCCTCGTCCAGAGCAGTCCACGGGCCCTTGAGCGTGCTCGACACCGCAGTGCGGCACCAGCTGAGCACCGCGGCGAGGCTGGTCCCGGACAGAGGCACAGTGATCATGCCGTCTTTCTCGGTCACGATCTCTTCCTGGGCCGGAGGGCGGAAGACGTCGCCGGTGCCCTTGTCTTCGTCCCGGGGGACGTTCTCTTGCAGATAGGCCCAGGTGTTGGGGTGGCAGCGGATCCTGGCCACGCCGACTCCGGCCGCCTTGGACATTTCGTTGCGGAAGCTGCTGTAGCTCCGGGGCCAATCGATGGAGGGCTCTTTGCCTAACAGCCTGGGAGGCGAAGAACGAGTTCTTCGCCTGGCTGGTCGCCGAGACGTACCTCAACACCAACGGCATCAGGCTGGACCACGAGCCGGAAGAGCCCTCGCGCTCGTCATGCGAGCCAAGCACAAGGGCGCCCGCGTGCAGGAGGTCGCCGCGCAACTGCGCGCCTGGTCCACCGGCTGAGGCCGGCCGAGCCCGGGGCTAACCGTTCTCGTCGTCGGGCGCGTTAAACGTAATCGTCTGCTCGTTGGCCGCCTTCTCTGCTGCACCCAGCCGCTCGATCTTGTACTTCTCGTCCAGGACGCAGGCCTTCAGCCCCCAGGACAGAGCACGAGCCCGCATCCCGTTGTCCCCGGTGACCACCGTGACCTGTGCCGGGGCTATGGCCTGCTGGAGATAGCAGGCGCGCGCGACGATCTCATCGTCGTTGTTCGGCAGCCGCACATGCCCGGGCTCGTCCAGCAGGACGTCGACGACGGTGTCCTCATTCACCACCGCGTGGCCGTCGGCTTCGATCTGGGCCAGCGTCTGCTCCAGGAGCGCGAAGACGGCACGCGCCCGCTTCCGGACGCCGGTGTCGTGGGTGTCGTACGACTTCTTATCGATCTCGTCGATCACGACGTGCGGGATCATCACGGACGTGCCGCCGCCGAAGAGCCTCTGCCACGGGATCTTGTCGAAGCGCATGTAATGCAACAGATCGTTGGTATCCAGTACCACCGTCCGCACTCGGTGGCGGGTGAAGCGCTCCTGTGCCCGGCGCAGTTCGTTGGCCAACTCCATGAAATAACTGCGCAGTTCCTGCAGCTCAGTGTTCATCAGAACCGTGAAGCGGTCGGCGGTGAACTGACCGTGCATGATCGCGTTGTACCGCTCGCCCCGCAGCCGCGCCGCCACCGACCGGTCAGCGAACACGTCCAGCAGCTCGTGCCCGGCCTGCAGCGTCCACTCGTCGTATATGCGGTGCACCCGCGCGACGGCATCCCAGTGCTCCTGGGACATGCCCGGCACCGCGTTTCCGACCACATGCGGCACGGAGTTCTGGACGTCGTTGAGCCCTTGGGCGGTCAGGCGATCCACCAGCGCGATCGCCTCAGCACAGGTCGTTCCGGGCCTCAACAGCATGCACGCGCTCCTCACTACGGGCCGTCCGCAACACCGGACGGGCTGAGCATAAGCTCCGTTCGGTGGAGACGATCTGGATCACCGCGGCGGCGGTCCTGTGGGGTGCTGGCACAGGTCTGCTCATACCGCGCGCCGCGTACCGGTTTTCCGTACCGCCCGATGAGCCGTGGCGAGCCGCGTGTCCTGCCGGGCACCCCCTCGCCGGTGCCCGGGGCGGATGGCTCGGGCGGGCCCGCTGCGCCGACGGGGACGCGTTCGGCCCGAGCACGCCTGCCATCGCCGTTGTCGTGGCCGTCGTCTGTGCTGTGCTGGCGGCCGTGACGGGAGCGCGCCCCGAGCTGGTGGTCTGGCTGGTGCTCGCTCCGGTCGGCGTGCTGCTCGCTGTCGTCGACTTCGCGGCGCACCGGCTGCCCGACGCGCTCACCCTGCCGCTCGCCGCGGCCGCGCTCGTGCTGCTC
>NZ_JBIWAK010000017.1:0-67706 GCF_044759995.1 Streptomyces sp. NPDC098781 | reverse complement strand
GTGCGTGCAGCTGCAAGGCGGAGGAGGGAGTCGACGCGGAGCGTCGGCGAGTGACGACAACGCGGCAGATGTGCGTGCCAGGCCCCGCGACGCCGACATGATCCAAACGACAGGCCCTAGCACAGCCGCTCCAGGGTGCCTGCCCGTGGAGCGGCGGTCACGGGGTCGTCCTCTGCCCGCCGCTCCACGGTCCCCCCTCGGTTCCCCCACCTCTAGGGTGTATCCAAGGACCCCCCGCTGTTCACCCGTCCGGGCAGGCGCTCGGAGTGAACCGAGGGAGCGGAAGGGGGCGCGTTCGCCTCGTGATCTGTCCCGCTGATCACAAGCCGCCTACCGTCTGAAAAAGGGCGTTCCGTGAGGGCGTACGGGGCGCATGGCGGGGAGGTTCGACGATGGCGGGACGGGGCCCGCGGGCGGATGGCGGCCGGTCCGAGGAGGACGGCGGCCGCTCCGAGAGGGACACGGGCACGCGGGACGCCCGCAGGGACGAATTCCGTGACGAATCCCGTGACGAAGGCATCGTCCGCATCCATGATCTGGCCGGCCGGCCCCGGGGGCTCGGCTTCGTCGCCGATCACCACGGCACCGTCGTCACCAGCCACGAGGCCGTCGACGGCCTGCCCCGGCTGGTGCTGCTCGCCGCCGGGGGCGACCGCAGCTGTCTGGTGGCGGCGAGCGCGGTGACATCGTTGCCCGGCCTGGATCTGGCGCTGGTGCGGACGGAGGGGCTGGGGCTGGACCCGTTGCCGGTGAGCGTGCGCGAACGGATCGAGACCGGTGCCTATGTGCGGATCCCCGCCGGTGGCTGGCGGGAGGCCCGGGTGCTGGGCACCGCGTCCGTGACGTACACGGCGACGGACCGCGTCCATCTCCTCGACGAGGCGATCGAGTTGGCGGTCGGCACGGCCGGACGGGACGCGCTGCGGCTCGGCGGAGGAGCGGCCGGAGGCCCCGTGCTGGACGCCGGGACCGGAGCTGTCGTGGGGGTCCTCGGCACGGCGCTACAGACCGGCCGGCGCGACGCCGGGTTCGCCGTACCGCTGCTCCCGCCGCCGGACGGCCCGCTGGCCGAGCTGCTCGCCGAGAACGCCGCGACGGTGCCCGCGTACGGCGCCGACCTGAACCTCGCGGGCGTCGTGGAACTGACGGCCACCTCGGTCGGACAGGACGGTCCGCCGGGGACCCTGGCGGGGTACGTGGGCCGCGCGGACACCGGGGGAGCGGGAGCCGTCACACCGGTCGAACGCGCCTCGACGGCACGGGAGTTCGACGCCTTCGCGGAGAGCGCCGCTTCGGTGCTCGCGCTGGTCGGGCCGCCCGGCAGCGGCCGTACGACGGAACTCGCGGCCCTCGCCGCACGCCGGGCCCGCGGCCCGCGGCCGGCCCCCACGCTGTGGCTGCGCGGCGCCGACCTGAGGGACGACGACGCCTCCGTGGCCGACGCCGCGCGCCGGGCGCTGGCGCGGGCCGCCCGCATCGTGGCGGCCCCGTCCGACCTCACCACACTGGGCGACACGACGCCGGAGCGGCTGGCCCGCCTCGCGCACCGCGCCGGCCGCCCCCTGCTGCTCCTGCTGGACGGCCCGGAGGAGATGCCGCCCGTGCTGGCCCACCGCCTCACGGACTGGACCGACGGCACGGCGGAATGGCTGGGCCGGACGGGCGCCCAGCTGGTGGTGGCGTGCCGGGCGGAGTACTGGGAGGGAGCGGGGGCCGAGTTCCCGGAGGAACTGCTGTACGCGGCCGGCGAACCGGAAGCACGGGACGCGGACCGGCGGTTCCCGCCCTGTCTGCGGCTCGACGACCTCACCCCCGACGAGGCCCGCCAGGCCCGTTCCGGCTACGGCATCCCCGACGGCGTCCTCGCCGAACCCGACTGCCGTCACCCCCTCACCCTGCGCCTCCTCTCCGAGGTGCGCGCCGCCCTGCCCGACACCCCCGACCCGGACCGGGTGGACCGCGACGACGTCTTCGCCGCCCACCTCGACCTGATGTGCCTGCGCATCGCCGTCCGGCTCGCCGCCCAGAACGGGCTGCGCGGCACCGCCGTACGCCGCCTCGCCGCCAAGGTCTCCGGCCAGGTCCACGAGGCCGCCCGCCGCAGCCTCGGACCGGGCCAGGGAGAGCTGGACCGCGCCTCCTTCGAGGCCGTGTTCCCCTGGGGTCCCGCACCCGCGCGGCTGGGCGGCGGCACCGGCTGGGCGTCCGCAGTCCTCACCGAGGGCCTCCTCGTCCCCGCCGGCAACGGTTACCGCTTCGCCCACGAGGAGCTCGCCGACTGGATCCAGGGCATGCACCTCGACCTCGACGAGGCCCTGCACGCCCTGGTCCACCGCCGAAGCACCCACCCCGGCGCCGCGCACCCCCTGCCCGTGCCGCACCACCGCATCGGACCCGTGGTCCAGGCCCTGCTGCAACTCGCCCGGCACCACGGCCCCCACCAACTCGCGCTGCGCCTGGCAGAGTTGACCAACGCCCTGGACGCCGACCGGCACTCCTGGTGGGCCGGGCGACTGCTCGCCGAGACCCTGCTGCGGGTCCCGGACGCGATGCCGTACCAGGACGTGCTGCGCCTGCTCACCGACCGGATCGTGGCCCGGCGCCGGCACCGGCGGTCCGTGTCCCACGAGTTCGGCCCCGACTTCTGGACCGCGCTGCGCCTCCCGGACGAGGAGCGCTACGACCTGCTGCGCCGTCTCGTCCTCGCCGACGGCCCGCCCACCGACGGGGACGAGCCAGGCCGGTACCTGGACGCCGTAGCCGGACTCCTCGCCGCCGACCCCGCCGCCGTACAACGCCATCTCACCCGCTGGTTCGACGACGACCGCCCGCTGCCCGCCACGCCGCACGCGACCGTCGCGCACGCCGCCCAGGCCCTCCTGCACACCCACCGGCACCGCGCCCTGGACGAACTCACCGAGACGCTCGTCGACAGCGCGCACCGCAGGGCCGACGAACTCCTCGCCGTGCTGGCCGAGGAGGAGACGTCCGCCATCTGCCGGGCCGTGGACCGCTGGGCCCACGACGAACGGCCCGCGCGACGCGTCGCCGCCATGGCGTACGGGCTGCGCGTCGCACCGCACGTCCGTACCGAGGCCGACCGCGAACTCGTCCGCTACGCCGCCCTCGCCCTGCTGGCCCGCCCCGACGACAGCACCCTGCACGGCGGCGCGCTCGCCCTGCTCGTACGGGACCCACGCACCCGCGCCCGTCATCTCCCGCAGGCTCTGGCGCACTTCGCGGCGGCGGATCCGCAGTTCCCGGCCAGTGCCCTGGTCGCCGCCCTGACCACCCACACCGAACCGGTCCTCGACGCCTTCCGCGCCCGGCTGCTGCGGCCCGGCGCCGGGGACGCGCTGCGCACCCTCGCCGACGTCACCACGCCCGCTCTCGTCCGCCGCGTCGCCGACCTGGTGCGCGAGGCGGTGGAGCGGCAGCCCGAGACCGCGACCGACCTGGCCGCCTACGTCGACCGGCGCCTCGACCAGGGACCGAGCGCCCGTGCCGTACTCCTGCCGCTCGTCACCGGCCTGCTGCACGGCGGCACCGAACCGGTGCGGGCCGCCCTCGCCGCCGTACTCGCCACCTCCGGCACGCCCGAGTCCCGCCCGCTGCGGCGCGAACTGCGCGCCTTCCTCCTCACCCACGAGCACGCCCCCGCCGTCCTGGACGCCTTCCTGCACGCCACCGTCCAGCAGGGCGGCGAACGCGCGGACGACGATCTGCGCGGCCTCGTCCACCACACCGGTCTGCTGCTGGTCCGCACCCCGGACGGCGCGGCCCGCTTCGACCGCGGCCTGGTCGACCTGGGCCGGCACGTCCCCGGCTTCGCCACCCGGTTCGCCGGCTGGCTGACCGACACCCCGCAGGAGTGGTCGGCCGTGGTGGGCCCGAGCACCCGCCGGATGATCGAGAACCTGGCCGGGGTGCGAGTTCCCGCCTGACCGCATCCGGCCCGAGCAGGGCATCCGTACGTGCACCCGGTCACAGCGCCCATGCCGATGCGGGCCGGGCGCGCCCGGCATGGCACCCTTAGACCTGCGTAAGAGCGTGTGAGCAAAGACGGACGCGGGTTCGACGAGTTTGCGACAAGGAGCAGGCACAGTGCAGCGCTGGCGTGGCTTGGAGGACATCCCCCAGGACTGGGGGCGCAGCGTCGTCACCATCGGCTCCTACGACGGAGTCCACCGCGGACACCAGCTGATCATCCGGCACGCCGTGGACCGGGCCCGTGAGCTGGGCGTGCCCGCGGTCGTCGTCACCTTCGACCCGCATCCCAGCGAGGTCGTCCGCCCCGGCAGCCATCCGCCCCTGCTCGCCCCGCACCACCGCCGCGCCGATCTCATGGCCGAGCTCGGTGTGGACGCGGTGCTGATCCTCCCCTTCACCACCGAGTTCTCGAAGCTGTCGCCGGCCGACTTCGTCGTCAAGGTCCTGGTCGACAAGCTGCACGCCAAGGCGGTCGTCGAGGGCCCGAACTTCCGGTTCGGACACCGCGCGGCGGGCAATGTCGAGTTCCTCTCCGAGCAGGGCAAGATCTACGACTTCGAGGTCGAGGTCGTCGACCTGTACGTGACCGGTGAGGCGGGTGGCGGCGAGCCGTTCTCCTCCACGCTGACCCGGCGCCTGGTCGCCGAGGGCGACGTCGCGGGCGCCGCGGAGATCCTGGGCCGCCCGCACCGCGTGGAGGGCGTCGTCGTACGGGGCGCCCAGCGCGGCCGTGAGCTCGGCTTCCCGACCGCCAACGTCGAGACCCTGCCGCACACCGCCATCCCCGCCGACGGCGTCTACGCGGGCTGGCTGCACGCCCAGGGCGAGGTGATGCCGGCGGCGATCTCGGTCGGCACGAATCCGCAGTTCGACGGCACCGAGCGGACCGTGGAGGCGTACGCGATCGACCGGGTGGGGCTCGACCTGTACGGGCTGCATGTGGCGGTGGACTTCCTCGCCTATGTGCGGGGACAGCAGAAATTCGAGTCCCTGGACGAGCTGCTGAAGGCGATGGCACAGGATGTGCAGCGGTGCCGTGAGCTGATCGAGGACGCGGGAACCGCGGGCTGACCGTACGACGACGAAGGGCCGGCACCTCGACGGTGCCGGCCCTTTCGTCTTGCCCCACGTCCGCTACTGCTGGGTCCAGCCCGGCGGTACGACGCCCTGCTGGCCCTGCTGCTGCGGGTCCTGCGGGGGTGCCTGCGGGGGCGCCTGCTGCTGCCAGCCCTGGCCCGGCGCGGGCTGCTGCGGTGCCTGCTGTCCCCAGCCCTGACCCGGCTGCGGGGTGCCGCCCTGCTGCGGGTAGGGCTGCTGCTGGGGGTGCTGCTGCGGGGCGGCCGGGTACCCCTGCTGAGGCTGCTGGTACTGCATGTTCGGGTTGCCGAAGCCCTGCTGGGTACGGGCGATGTCCTCGGCGATGAGGGCGGCGAGGTCGAAGTAGGCCTCGCGGGTCTTGGGCCGCATCATCTCCAGGTCCACCTCGGCGCCCGCCGAGAGGTGCTCGTCGAAGGGGATCACGACGACACCGCGGCAGCGGGTCTCGAAGTGCGCCACGATGTCCTCGACCTTGATCATCTTGCCCGTCTCGCGGACACCGGAGATCACCGTGACCGACCGCTGGACGAGATCGGCGAAGCCGTTCGCCGACAGCCAGTCGAGGGTCGTCGAGGCGCTGCTCGCACCGTCCACCGAGGGGGTGGAGATGATGATCAGCTGGTCGGCGAGGTCCAGCACGCCGCGCATCGCGCTGTACAGCAGACCGGTGCCCGAGTCCGTGAGGATGATCGGGTACTGCCGGCCCAGCACGTCGAGCGCGCTGCGGTAGTCCTGGTCGTTGAAGGTCGTGGACACCGCCGGGTCCACGTCGTTGGCGATGATCTCCAGGCCGGAGGGCGCCTGCGAGGTGAAGCGGCGGATGTCCATGTAGCTGTTGAGCTGCGGGATGGCCTGGACCAGGTCACGGATGGTGGCGCCGGTCTCGCGCCGCACCCGTCGGCCGAGGGTGCCGGCGTCCGGGTTGGCGTCGATCGCCAGGATCTTGTCCTGCCGTTCGGTGGCGAGGGTCGCGCCCAGCGACATGGTCGTCGTGGTCTTGCCGACGCCGCCCTTGAGGCTGATGACCGCGATCCGGTAGCAGGACATCACCGGCGTACGGATCAGGCCGAGCTTGCGCTCCCGCTCCGCCTGCTCCTTCTTGGCGCCGAGCTTGAAGCGCGACGGGCCCTGGTTGTTCTTGCGGGCCTTGGGCTGGTTGCGGAGCAGCCGGTCGGAGGACAGCTCGACCGCCGCGTTGTAACCGAGCGGGGTGCCGGGTGCGGCCTGCTGCTGTTGCGGGGCACCGGGACCGGCCTGCGGGCCGGGCGGGGCGCTCCAGCCCTGGTTGCCGTAGGCGGCGGGGTTCTGCTGGGCCGGGGGCTGCTGCGGGGCCGGATGCGGCTGCTGCGGCGGCTGTTGGGCCGGGGGCTGCTGCTGGGGGGCCTGTTGCTGGTTCGGCTGCTGCTGGTTGGGCTGCTGGTTCGCCTGGGGGTAGCCGTAGCCGGCCTGCTGGGGCGGGTAGCCGTAGCCGGGCTGGGGCTGGGGCTGCTGGGGGTAGCCGTAGGCGTCCGGCTGGGGCTGCGGCTGTTGGGGGTGCGCCGGGTGGGGCTGGCCCTGCTGCTGCGGGTAGCCGTATCCGGCGCCCTGCGGCTGCGGGGGGTGCGGCTGGCCCGGGTGCGGGGCCGCCTGGCGCGGGTCGACCGGCGCGGGCTGCTGCCCTGCCTGCGCGGGGTAACCGGGCTGCGGCTGGGCCGGGCCGAACGCGCCCTGCGCCGGGGCCTGGTGAGGGGGCTGGCCGGTGTGGTCGGGCTGCGGCTGGGCCGGCGGTTGGGCGTGAGGCTGGGCGTGCGGCTGGGGCTGGCCCGGGTGCTGCGCCTGGGGGTAGCCGTAGCCGGGGGCCTGACCGGCGGCCGCTGCCTGCGGGTCCGGCTGCCCTGCCTGCGGTGCGCCCTGCGCGGGGTGCGCCGGGGCGAAACCCTGGGGGAGCGGGGGGAGGGCCTGGTTCCCCTGCGGCGCAGGTGCCTGGCCGGTGGGCTGCTGTGCCTGCGGTTGCTCGGGCGGGTGCGTCTGGCCGGTGGGCTGCTGCTGCGGCGGAGCGGGGACCTGGCCGGTCGGCTGCGCCTGCGGCTGCGGTTCGGCCTGCGGGGCGGGCGGGGTCGCGGGCGCGGGGGCTGTCTGTGCCTCCGGCTCCGCGTCCGGGGCCGCCGCCGGGGCCTCGGCGTCAGGCGCCGCGGGGGAGTCGGCCTCGGCCTGGACCGGCGCGGACTCGTCGGTCTCCGCGACGGACACCGACTCGGTGGCGTCACCCGGCTCGGTCTCGTCGCCGCGCTGCTCCTCCGGCTCGTCGTCGACGTCGCCGAACAGGCGCGCCGCCTCCGCGTCGGCGGCGGCGTGGTTGAGCTCGGCCTCCGGCTGCTGTGCCACCGGCTGTGCGGGGGCGGGCTGTGCGAGGGCGGGGGGTTCGGGGGTCGGGGCCGCCGGGACACCGGCCGCCGGGGTCGCGGTCGGGGCCGGGGGAGCGGGGGGTGCCGCCTGGGCGTCGTCGTCGACCGGACGCAGCACCGGGAAGCCGGGCGCGGCGGCCGGAGCCGACGGCTGCTGGGCCGGAACCGCGGGCGCGGCGGGCGGCGGGGTGGGAGCGGCGGGCGGCTGGGCAGGCGTGTGCTGCTGGGGCACGGCGAAGGCGCCGGACGCGTCCTGGCTCGGCTGAGGCGTGCCGAATCCGCCGGAGGTGTCCTGGCCGGGCTGAGGCACGCCGAAGCCACCCGAGGTGTCCTGGCCCGGTTGCTGCGGATAGCCGTAACCGCCGGGTGCCGGCGCGGGCTGCTGTTGCGGATAGCCGTATCCGCCGGGTGCCGCCGCGGGCTGCTGCTGCGGATAGCCGTAACCGTCGGCCGGCGCACCGGACTGCTGCTGCGGGAAGCCGTAGCCACCCGCGGCCGGGCCCTGCTGGTTCGCGGGCGTGCCCTGGGCCGGGGTGTGCTGAGCCGGCTGCTGCTGGGGCACACCGGGCGTCTGGGGCTGTGCCGGTGCGGGAGGCTGCGCGGGACCCTGGGACGCGGGAACGCCGGGCGGCCCGGTGGGCGACCCGATCGGTGGTCCGCTCGGCGGTGGTGGTGAGGTGCCGGCCTCCTGCTGCCCGCCTCCCGACGAGCCACCCTGCGTGCTTTGGGCGTACCAGGCGGGAGGTGTGTAGACGATTTCGAACTCGCCGGTGAGATCCACCTCGTGATCGTCCCCGTCCGAGGAAGGGCTCCCGCCGTTGTACTCGGACCGATCCCTGTTCACTGCTTGCCTCCTGGTCAGCCACTGCTGCTGAGCTGGTCGTCGTCGCGGCCGGGCGGACCGAGTGGCTAGTCCCACGCGACTGCGATCGTCACCGCACCACCAGAAGCCTAATCACTCGCATGGCGGGACGGAAAAGCCCCCATGGGCGCGGACGCTATAGCCCCGGGTGCGTGGACGGAAGAGCCTCATGGGTGCGGCCGGAACGCCCCCTGGGCGCGGCCCTGTTCGGGCTCGGCCCGGCAACGACGACGCGTCAGTCCATACGGCGGGCGACGCCGAGCAGGCCCGTCTCCGCATCGGTGGGGTCGGTCATGACGAACTTCTGGTGCTTGCGGGTGCACCACAGGGCGACCCCGTCGTGCAGCGTCGGCAGGTGCTGGAGCTGCTCCTCGGGGATGCCCAGCGTGTCCCGTACGGCCTCGGTCTCGTAGGGCGAAATGCGCTGGATTCCCACCAGATGGGCCTGCGCGAGCCAGCGCGGCGCGTGCTCACTGACGAACGGCAGCACCGTCACGACGGCCTGCCACGGCACGGACGTCACACGCCCGCGCGGCGGACGGATGCCGCAGTCCCGGAACAGTACGACCGGGCTGGAGACGGACGGACCCTGCGCCGGCACCCGTCCCACCGGATAGACGGTCACGCACTGCTGGCCGCCGCCGGCCGCCTGCGCCAACTGCTGCCAGGCCTGCGGGCGGCCGGTCTCGACCCCGACCCGCGCCCCCGTCGCCGCCGCGCGCAGCGCCAGCACCTGGGCGAGCCACAGACCCCCCACGAGCACGATGTCGAAGGGCGTCGGCCGGGACAGCCCGAGCACGGCCGGCTGCGACTCCGGGTCGGTGCCGATGATCACGCCGTCGTCACCGAGCGGCATGCTGATCGCCGCGAGCTCGTCGGCGGTGACGACATGGCGGTTGCGGCGCGGGCCGCGCAGCCCGAACCCCGGGCTGAAGATACGGCGTTGCTGCTGCTGGCTGTCCGGCTGCCGGATGATCGGGATCAGACCGGTGTCGGTGGGCGAGGCCACGTGCGCGGGCGTACGTGCGGGGTTACGGCCCTGCTGTCCCGGCGGCATGGTGGGTGCGGGCTGGGACATCAGTACGTACCTCCGAGCGGCAGAGTGGCGAGAGCTCCGGGGACCTGCTCCCGGTCGAGACGGACCAGGCCGACCTTCGAGGCACTGGCCGCCCGCTCCAACTCCCGTCCCACCTGAGCGAGTTCGCTGTCGCCGCGGGCGGTGACGCGGATGTGGCCGGTGAGCGAGACACCCCGGTTGCCGGCCTTGCCCAGGGTCATGCTGAACGTCGTGGCCAGCACCGGCAGCGAGGTGAACCGCGTCACCAGCTCCGGCAGCGCGGCACCACCGTTGCCCAACTGCGGCCAGCGGGAGACCCAGTACGTCGTGTGGTACCGGTCGTCGACCCGCCAGTTCCGCACCGACTCGACCGTACGGCGCTGCGTACGGCCGTCCTGCCCGTGCTGGGCGTTGGCGCGCGGATTCAGACAACTGGACGTCGCCAGCGCCTGCACCAGCTCGGTCTCGTCCAGGATCGTCGCCTTGAACCCGGCGCCCGCCAGCCGGCTCGCCAACTGGTCGGCCACGCGCAGCAGGGCGCGCTGCGCGCCGGGAACGCCGTCACCGCGAGCCTGGACGGCCTCCGGGCACAGCTCCGGGTCGAGCTTGAGGGCGACCCAGGTGAGCCGCAGCGCGGGAGAACCGGCCTGCGCCTGCAAGGGGCCGTAGGACCGCGCGGCCAGCGACTGCTGCGGCAGGTGCGGCGCGGGCGCGGGCTGGGTGTGCTGCACGACCTGCACGGAGGCGAGCCGGATCCCGTCGACCTCCAGCGCGTCCTGGATGAGCCGGAGCGGCAGTTGACGTCCGGCCGCGCCTGGCCGCAGCGGCTGGTCGCCCGGCTGGACGAAGAGGACGGCGGTCAAGAAGGTGCCGTCGCCGATCATGCCGACCGAGCGGTCGTCACGGGAGACGAAGGAGTCCGTCCGCAGCGCGGGGTCGCACTCCACGACGGGAACCAGCATCGCGTCGGTGCCCGGCGGGACCGGCAGTTTGGCGTCGCGTCGCCGCCGGCGCAGCGCGCGCGTCGTCTCGTACCACTCGGGCAGCGGCCGACGCCCGCGGCGCAGAACCGCCAGGAGGAGCAGCAGCGCCGCCACGGCGCCGGCCGGAGCCAGCAGCCAGGACGTGTCGGCGGCCCAGGCGGCCAGCAGGACGGCTGCCGCCATTTCCACCAGGATCAGCTGCTGGAGCCGCACCGGGCCCAGGCCGCCCGGACGGGGCAGCGTGCGCGGCGACGCGGCGGCGGGGGCTGCCGGAGCGGCCGACGTACGTCTGCCGTTCGGATCTCCCTGTTGCTGCTGTGCGCGGCGTCCGCGCCGGGTGCTCGTAGCGCTGGTCATCCCCCGGGACATCCCTTTCGCGAAGTAGTGGCCGTTCGCCGGGCCCACATCGTCGGGCATCGTCAATGCGAGTGGCTCACGGTACCCGCTGCGGAACTTGAGGCGACACAGGGGACACCGAAACCCCAGGTGATCAGCCTTTCACGAACCGGACCCGGTTGGTGGAGCGCTGTCGTGAAGCTCTGTGAAGATGCGGCGGCGGCCGCACACCTGATGAATCGTCGCCGTGCGGCGCAGGGCATAGTAGGTGCCTGCGTGGCCGAAGTGGCCCTTCGAGCGCGGCCACATACATCGCAAACGCGAGTGAGCTTCACTAACGGGAGAAACGGGGACCATGGCAAAGCAGCGTCGGGACGAGCTCGCCGCCTACACCTTCGCTCGAAAGCGCACCGTCGCGGCGTTCCTGGCGCCGTCGCCGGGCGGCTCGGAGGAAGGCGCGCCGCGTCCGGTCCGTACGGTGATGCCCAGCCTGGCGGTGGGCGTGGTGCTGGTGATCGGCTTCATCGCGTGGGGCGTCATCAAGCCCACCGCGCCCAAGGGCTGGGACACCCCGGGCGAGTACATCATCGTCGACAGCGACTCCACGACGCGCTACGTGGTCCTCGACCCGGACCCCAAGGACGGCAAGACGGAGAAGGTCCTCCACCCGGTCCTCAACTACGCCTCCGCCAAGCTGCTCCTCGACAAGGGCAAGGGCAGCGTCCTCGAGGTCCCCGGCAAGGAGATCGACAAGAGCGGCATCCGGCACGGCGCCACCATCGGCATCCCCTACGCCCCCGACCGGCTGCCGTCCAAGGAGGACGCGGAGCAGAAGAAGAGCTGGGCGGTGTGCGAGCGCCCGGCTCCGGGTGAGGAGGGCGCCATCGACCGGGCCGTCTTCGTCTTCGACGCGGAAGACGCCAAGTCGCTCGGGAACTCCGGCAGGGTCGACCCGATGGAAGCCCTGTACGTCAAGGACACCAAGACCGGCCGCGAATACCTCGTCGACGGCAAGGGCAACCGGTTCCTGCTGGGCGGCGAGTCCACCCCCGACGACGTCACCATGGAGCAGCTGCGCTCCGCCGTGATCGGCAGCAGCACCACGGCCAAGTCGCAGCCGGTGAGCCAGGAGTGGCTGAGCACCCTCAACCCCGGCGAGGACATCGACTTCCCGACCGTGCCGTCCGCCGGTGCGCCGACCTCGGTCCAGGGACTCGACGGCGTGAGCACGGTGGGCCAGGTACTCAGGGCGCGGGACGCCCAGACCGACCAGTTCTACGTCGTCCTCAAGGACGAGGTCGCCTCCATCACGCCCTTCGTCGCCGCTCTGCTGACCGCCCACGACGGGACCAGCCCCGTCAAGGCGAGCACCCCGGACATCATCGAGGCCAACGGCGGTCCGGCGGAGAAGTTCTACAAGGACAAGGGCTGGCCCGACTACGTCCCGAAGCAGGCCAACTCCGCTGCCACGGCCGCCAGTGACGCCCGCACCACCTCGTGCAGTGTCTACAAGGGCGGTTTCGGCACGGACAGCAAGCCGCAGCTCGGCGCCTGGGCCGGGACGAACTACCCCAAGAAGGTCATCAGCGACTCGCTGAGCGCCTACGTCTCGTCCGGCTCGGGCCTCCTCTTCAAGGAGGTCGCCGGCACGGCGGAGGGCGGCGGCGCGACGTACCTGCTGACCGACACGGGCCTCAGGTACTCGCTGCCGGCGACCAACGACAGCGAGGCGGAGGGCGGCGCGGGGGCCGCGGGCGATGCCGACGCGTCGGGCGACTCTGGCGGTTCGGGCGACTCGGGAGGCTCGTCGCAGGGCGAGGCGAGCGAGACGGACAAGGCGCGTACGCGACTCGGATACGAGGACCTGTCCAACCCGGCGATCGTGCCGCAAACGTGGGCGACCTTCATCCCGAAGGGCCCGACCTTGGACACCACGAGCGCCTCACAGCCGCAGAGCCAGTGACGGCGGGCTACCCATCGGCCTTGTTGGTCCCCATCGGCATCGGCGACCAACAGGCCAATGGACAGAGGCACTTGACAGCAGGACGATGCACGGGTCACGGGTTGATCGCCCAAGTGTGTGAGCCGTGTAACTGATTGGCCTTGCCTGTGGTTGAGTGACAGGCTGACGATAGAGTGTTTGCAGCGCTCAAGCGTGCGAAGCTCTTCCGGGCACCGGCAAGAACAGGTTTCCCGGACAAACGACGACATGGGGGAAGGTTCAACATGGCCGGCCAGTTCCGGGTAACAGAGGACGAACTCACCAAGCTCTCCGGCGACATCAGCACCGCGAACGGGCAGCTCCAGGGCGAGATCCGCCGCCTCAACGGAGTGATCGACCAGATCGCCGGCGGCTGGAAGGGCCAGGCGGCCCAGTCGTACCGCCAGTTGCAGGACCGTTGGAACGCCGACGCGAAGCGGATGAGCGACATCCTCAACGACATCAAGGAAGCCGTGGACTCCACGCGGAGCAACTACTCCGCGTCGGAAGAGCAGCAGAACTCGGAGATCAGCAAGATCATGTCGGACTTCGGCTGATCTGACTGTTCGAGCTTGAGGCGCTCAGCCCCTCTCAGCTCTCCTGTCTCCTGCTCATTGCACTTCCACCGATTTCCTTCGAATCTTCCTGAAAGGGAATGACGATGTCGATCCTCGTCAATTACGCAACGATCACCAACGCGTCCACGGACGTGAAGTCCACCGCCGGTCGCATCAAGCAGCAGCTCGACGACCTCGAGGCCGCGGTCAAGCGCGTCGCCAACTCCTGGGAGGGTGAGGCGCAGGAGGGCTACCAGCGCAAGCAGCGCGAGTGGGACCAGACCGCCGCGGACCTGCACGCCACCCTGCTGAAGATCTCCACGGCGCTCCAGAACGCCGCCGAGAACTACCAGGCCACCGAGAAGAGCAACGCCTCGACCTGGGGCTGAGCCCGTCGGCGACCCGAGGGACTTGAGATGATGGGAATCGGCCCAGCGGACGCCACGGCGACCGCTGGGCCGACCTCTGCTTCGGGGTCGTCCACGAATTCCGCGGGAGCGCACACGACAACTCCCGCAAACATTCACACGCATCGCCACACGCGTGACATCTACATGACCCAGCTTCGAAGGAAGCAGCGCCGCAAGGAAGCCCCAGGGGAAGTCCCGGGGGCCTGAACAGGAGGGGCCTGAACGTGAAGGGCCGCACAGCCCGCTCGCGCAGCCGCGACAGCCACAACAGTCGCAACGGTGGAACCCGCGCATTGCAGCGGGTTTTTGGCGTGCTCGCGGTAACCGGGGTGTGCCTCGCCTCGACGCCGCCGGCGATCGCCACCGCGGACGGCCGTGACTCTTCCGGCCCTGACTTCGGCCTGTCGGCCAGCACGGAGTGCGTCTTCGGCGGCGACGTCATCAAGTCCACGCCCTGGTCGCTCCAGCGGATCCTGCTGGACCAGCTGTGGGAGCAGGCGAAGGGCAAGGACGTCAAGGTCGCGGTGATCGACACGGGCGTGGACAAGTCCAACGACCAGCTGAGCAGCGCGGTGACGGGCGGCAAGACCTTCGTCGACGGCGCCTTCGCGGCGGACCTCGAGGGCCACGGCACCCGGGTGGCGGGCATCATCGCGGCCCGCCCGCTGAAGGGCACGGGCTTCGTGGGCATTGCCCCGGAGGCGGAGATCCTGTCCTACCGCTACACGGGCGGGAACGAGAAGCAGGGCAACTCGCGGACGATGTCCCAGGCGATCAGCGCGGCGGTGGCGGCCGGCGCGAAGATCATCAACATCTCCTCGGACACCGCGAACAAGGAAGACAACGAGGAACTGCGAGGCGCTGTCGCCTCCGCCGTGAAGGCCGGTGCCCTCATCATCGCGGCCGCCGGTAACGACGGGGCCAACGGCAAGTCCGCGAACACGTACCCGGCCTCGTACGAAGGGGTCCTGGCGGTCGCCGCCTCCGACCGCAACGACGAACGCGCCTTCTTCTCACAGGCGGGCGACTTCGTCGACGTGGCGGCGCCCGGCGTCGGCATGGTCTCCACGGTCCCGAAGAACGGCCAGTGCACGGCCGACGGCACGAGCTTCGCGGCTCCGTACGTGGCGGGTGTCGCGGCTCTGCTGAAGGCCAAGCACCCCGACTGGTCCGCGGCCCAGATCGCCACCCGCATCGAGGAAACAGCCCAACGCCCCGGCCGCGGCCCCAACCGCTTCATCGGCTGGGGCGTGGTCGACCCGGTCGCCGCACTGTCGGACGACTCGACACCGAGCACTTCTCCGACACCGGACCCGCCCGTCGCGGCCGGGGCCGGCGGGGTCGTACCCATGGCAGTGACGATGGGCGAGACCGAAGCGGAGCGGGAGCGCCGGGTCGCGACTTACGTGCTCGGTACGGGACTTGTGCTGGCCCTTGTGGTTGCGGGGAGTGGGGTGGCTGTGCGGGACTGGCGTAGTCGGCGGGTCGACCGTGCCGGGCGGGCCGGCGGGTCGGTCCGGTGAACCGGGCGATGGCTTGGCGCGGGCACCGAGTGGGTGCTGACAACTTGAGGAACAGGGGAGAGGACAACGGGGTATGAGTAACGGAATGCGGGTTGATCTGAGCCAGCTGGATGACGTCATCCGCAAGCTCAATGGCCTTCTGTCGGACATGGACAAGGCCAACACGAAGGCAAAGTACGAGACGGACATCCCGAGTACTGCCTTCGGCAGCATGAAGTTCTTGGAGTCCAACGAGCTTCACAGTGCACATCAGAAGCAGAAGACCAGGATCGAGAACATCATCAGGGACCTGCATCAACTGATCGATGATTTCGGGAAGAGCACCTCGAAGGTCAGGGACAAGTACAGCAACCAGGAGCAGGCGAACGCGCAGGGTGTGAGCGCCGCTCCGGGCTCAGCCAACTAAGCGGTTCAGCTACAGGTCACTGACAGAGGGGACTTTCAACCATGGCCTACGGCGGTTACTACCAGAGCCCGGAGTACTACGAGGCTCAGGAGCGGGCGCGGCAGCAGCGCATCCAGGACAAGCACGACGAGAAGCTAGAATCGCTCTCCAACGGGGGCATGGGCGGTCCGGATCGCAGCCAGCTCGACACGCCCTTCATGAAGCTGAGCATTCCGGAACTGCGAGCCATGATCCTGGACGCGGACCCCGGGCGGATCTACGAGGTCAGCCAGCACTGGAAGTCGATCCACAACATCCTTTCCGGCGGGGACGGCGACGGTAAGAGCGGCACTGTGGACTCGGTGTCGGCGAAGGACAGCGTCGCGGGCATGTTCCAGAGCGCTGTGGAGAACGTCCTCGAGCACTGGGAGGGCGACGCGGCTGAGGCTTTCCGTAAGAAGGCCAACGAGATCATGCAGAACGTCCGCAACGGCGCTGCGTGGGCCAACCACTACGGGGAAGCCATGCACGGGGTCCAGAACGACCTGCGCAACTCCATGTCCAAGATGCGCGAGGTCGAAGAGCCCGGGTTCTGGGACAAGGCGTGGGACAAGATGTGGGACGACGAGCGTAGCGACCAGCAGCTCCTGGACGACATCAACAAGGGCGTGAGCACTGACGCCGCGCGTCAGGCGAATGCCGACTCTCTGTCTGCGGGGAAGGAAGCGCAGCTTCAGGGGGTGGCGATTATGGAGCAGCTGGCGGTTAACTACAAGGCCTACGCTGGCGGCGGAATGCGGGACGGTGACCCGACGGACCCCTTCCAGCCCCCGAACCCCCAAACGCCGATGCCTACCCCCATTTCTATGCCGTCTGCCGGCAGCTCGAGTCCGAGCATGGGAGGCACCACAGCCAAGCCGTGGAGTGCGGGACCGACGTCCAACATTAAGCCGACTCCTACTGTGCCCCGTGCTCCTGGTATCACGGGCGGTTCCCAGCTCCCGTCAGTTGGAACGAAGGTGGACGGTATCTCCCCAGGCTTGACAGGGACTGGCCCGAGCGCGGGCGTTGGGGGACCTGGCGTCGGTGGTGGCAACTTCGGCACCAGCGGAGCTCAGGGTTCCGGCATCGTGGCCCCAGGTGGAGCATCTGGCCTCGCGGGTGGTGCTGCGGCCCGTGGCGGCATTGGCGCCGCGGGCGGTCGTGGTGGCCTGGCTGGCGGAGGCGCGGCTGCTGGTCGCGGCGCCGGAGGCCGAGCTGGCATGGGCGGCATGGGCGGCGCTGGAGCAGGCGCAGCAGCCGGCCGAGGCGGCGCTGGCGCTGGCGGTCGCGGAGCACTGGCGAAGTCCCGTGGCGGTGTGGTCGGCGCCGCGAAGGGTGTCACCGGCAAGGGTGCAGGCGGCGGTGCAGGCCTGCACGGCAGTCGCGGCGGAACGCAGCGCGGCGCCATGGCGGGCGGAGCTGGCGGTATGGGCGGTCGCAACGGCCGACGGTCCGAGGATGAGAACACCAGGGGCGACCGTCCAGACTACTTGGTCGAGGACGAAGAGACCTGGATCTCGGAAGAGGACCGCAACCGGAACGTGCCGCGGACCATCGAGTAGGCGGACAGGCGGCAGAGTTGCTGCCGGTCCGCTATGAAGGCTGGCATAGCTGGTCTTAGTTGAGTGAGGAGCAGGAAATTGCGTGTCAAGCGAGTCTGGTCCACGACGGGGGTCGTGGCATTGACAGGAGCCTTGCTCCTCACATCAGCTCCATTGGCGTCAGCCGACGAGGTCAGAGACGCTCAGTGGCCGCTAACGGTGTATGACGCTCAGAAGGTGTGGAAGACGTCCACGGGGGCTGGTGTCACCGTTGCTGTGGTGGACACAGGTGTAGATGCAAGTCACCAGGATCTCACTGGTCAGGTGCTTCCCGGTAAAGACTTCACAGGCGCCGGAGACGCTCACAAGGACACTGTCGGGCATGGCACTTCGATGGCAAGCCTCATTGCTGGACACGGGCATGGTGCAAACAGTTCCGCGGGCGTGATGGGCCTAGCACCTAAGGCAAAAATTCTTCCCGTACGTGTGAATGGGACCAGGGGAACGATTGATGGGAAGATTGATACAGAGGACTGGACCGCTGGTGTTCGCTATGCGGTAGAGCAGGGCGCTTCAGTAATCAACCTATCGCTCGATGACAGTTCGGCTTACCCTGGCTCGAAAGCCGCCGAGGCAATCGAATACGCGCAATCGCACGATGTCGTCGTAGTAGCAGCTGCGGGAAACGATGCAGGTACGGTTAACTATCCGGCCGCTCTCCCCGGTGTGGTAGCCGTCTCCGCCGTGGACAAGGGCCTGAATCCCTGGTCCAGGTCCAACACCGGCAACGTGATCGTCGCAGCGCCAGGAGTGCAAGTCGCGCAGGCTGACCCAACGACCGCCAGTGGTTACGCGGTGGCGGACGGAACGTCCGGATCCACCGCCTATGTCTCAGCGATCGTGGCACTCCTGCGCTCTAAGTACCCCGACCTGACGGCTGGCCAGATCATCAACCGCCTTGTCAAGTCGGCATCGTTCCTGAATAACAAGGGCAGGACGGCACCGGATCAGGAACTCGGCTACGGAATCGCCCGACCGGGCACGGCCTTGACCATGAACATCCCCAAGGGCCCGAAGGAGAACCCCCTGGCCAAGGGCTCGTCGTCCACCTCCACGAACTCCGCCGCCGGCTCCGAGGACAACGAGAGCACCACCCAAGCCAAGAAAAAGAAGAAGTCCTCCTCCGGCGGCGCCCTCGTCATCGTCGGCATCGCAGCCGCAGTACTCGTGATCGGCGGAATCCTCTTCGCAGTACTCCGCAGCCGCCGCAACGGAGGCAACGGCGGCCCCGGCTCCGGTGGCGGAACGCCTCCCCACGGCACGGGCTACCCGCCCCAGCCTCCGACGGGCTACCAGCAGTACCCCAACCAGGGGGGCTACCCTGCACCTCCCGGTCAGGCTCCCCAGCATCCCAACCCGTACGCCCAACAGCCCCCTCACCAAGGGCAGTAGGAGTTACTCCCTTCCCCGCCTCTGAGCTAGTCGCAGGCGTATCCGGGCGATGTCCTGGATACGCCTGTCGCAGAGGTCCAGGTCGGCCCTGGCTCGGTTCGGGTGGCCTCAGGTGCAGCGTCATCCGGTCCCGCTTTCCAAGTCGCCGCGGTGTGAGTGAGTGACCCGGTGGCTTCCGGTTCTCCTCGAACTGGAGCAAAGACTGAAGAGGCCGTGGACTGGGGGCTGCCGGACCCAGATTCTCAACCCGCCGCCGCGGAGTGGCCTCAGGCGACACTCCTTGGGAGCCCATGACCATCTAATCGCTATGCAGGTCGGTGTCTGCCTCGTCCGGCCGGCACCTGGCACGGGGCGCGTTCGATGAGAGGGGAAATTCATAACTATGCCAGAGCTTCCCGATATGGGAGACACGATTCCGCGAGAGGGTCCTGGACTAAGTCAGTACTCTTTCTACCGGAATGCGTTGGTCATTTTTGGCGCAGTGTCCCCGTGGATCTTCATTTACGTGTCGACGATAAGGAACCCGGGGCTGCTCTGGCTCCCGGTGCTGAACCTGGTTGGTGCGTATTCGGGGTTCTATGTCATGATCCGCGCCTGGCGGCGAAACCAGACTCGACAGCTGTATCTCGCGCTATCGGGTTCGATTGCTTGCCTGATCGTCAGCACAACGCTCTTCGGGTTGCTCAACTGAAGTCAAGGGCTCTGGCTCGTCACCGCGCCGAGGTTTCCGCTGACGCCAATTCGTGTTCCCCCAGTGGGTGAACACGCTAGAAATCCCCGCGCCGCTGACTATCATCTCGACCCCGCGAACGCACAACTGTTAGACGTCAAGAAGGAGAGGTAACTGTCGAAATGGGTGTCATTGCCCTGGTGGTTGGTGTCATCGGCCTAGGAGCCGTGGTTGGTGGAGTTGTCGTCTTCGCTGTACTGCGTAGGCGTCGTAACCCCAACACGAGCCCCCTCGGCCCCGGCGCCGGAACGAACCCTCAGAACTGGGGATACCACCCTCAGCAGTCGCAGTCGGGTTATCCGAACGCCCACCAGCCTTACCCGTCAAGTGCCAACTACGGGTACCCTGCTGGCGCTGGTCAGCATCCGCAGCAGCAGAACCCCTACAACCAGCAGCCGCCGCAGTAGGTCCGGTAGACCAGTAGGGCTCGTAGCGGGTCTTCTTGCATCCACCGATGTGCGTACGTGTCATCCGTGGACGATGGCCGCGCAGGTTAGTCATGGGCCGGAAGAATCGAAGGCCACAGACGTACCAGCACGGATCCGGTCAGGACCTATCCCCGCTCATGCAGGAACAGCACGCGCGGACCAGGGTCAGCAGGGCGGGCGGAGTGTTGAAACGCCGTGGCGTTTACTAGATGACCCTTCCGGTGAGGCCGGCATCCTGGGCCTTGGCGACGCGGTCCTGGGGCGCACTACTACGGTCCTGCGCGGTCGCTTCCCAGTCCTCTGGCTGCATGAGGAAGAACGATCCGGAGTTGGGCACGTACCCGACAGCGCCGAAGGGCAGGTCGCCTGCGACGTACACGCCGTTCTCGATGCCTTCGGGCCAGGGGCTGCGCCAGAAGGCGCGAGGCGGCACCGGTTCCACTCGCATCAGTGGGGACTCCTCGTTCCTCGCACTGTGCAACCTAAGCGTCATCTTCTTCGGACGGCCCTTGGTTGCTTGGGCAGCATCCACCTTGGTGATCGCAGGCCAGAACTCCTCGAAGGAATACTGGTCGAGCGTCTTTCGGCAACTGCGTGTGACGACGACGGCGACCGGAATGCTGCGAAGTGTCGAGAGCAGGCCCATGATGCCGACGAAGACACATGGCCCCATGATGATGAAGATCCAGGTCACGCCGGCGCGAGTGAGATCCGCACCCAGGGATACGCCCCCGAACGCCATGATTGCGAAGATCCCGCCCTTGCGGATACTGGTCCACCACATTCGGCGGGTCAGCGTCCGTCGTAGCGCGGCCGTATCCAGTGTTCTTACTGCCTGCGCATCTTGAGTGTTGTCCATCACTAATCCTCCTGAAGTCCGCCCCAGTCAGGCTGGCGCTATCCGAAGTCGCTTCGTATGGCAGCAGCAGCGCCATCCTCCGCCCTCGACTCCTGCCCATCGTTATCGGCCGCTGCCCGAGCGGGATCAGTGAAGGTCAAGGTGCGGGAGATGCCGAGCAGTATGTCCCGGTAGGCGTCGGCGGAGTCGAGGTCCGGTGTCACCATCTGGAGAATGATGAGTTCCGGCGTGCTCGGAGCCGCGATCGCCACAGTGCCTTGCCAGATGTGGCTCGGAGCCACGACTCCGGCTTCTGGTTGCCGCGAGGAGCGCGGAGCGGGTGAGCGACGCTCGGAGAGAAAACCGACGCCGCACGGCAGCTCCAGCGGGCGCGTACCTTCGTCTCGGCTGTCCGCGGCACTACCCGCGAGCCCAGCGACGACGAGCTTGGCGCTGCCTCCCGGGGTGGGCAGGGTCGACACTGTGAAGACCGATGTTGTGAAACCACCGGAGTCATCGGGATGGACGCCGAGCGCGCATTGCTGTACCCGATTGCTGTTCAGCTGGGTGACGATGCCTGCGTACAGGCGCAGGGCCCGGTCAGCCTCTTCTCTTTCCTCTTCCGGCAAGCCGCGGAGCTGGTTGACGACTTCCATAAGGCGTTCGGCCGGCGGATTGAGATCCAGGGACACGTAGCCGATCGGCATTCCGTACCAGAAGGACGGCTTGGGCGTGTTGCGCGGTGCCGTGGTCGGGTCGCTCATGGGTGATGCTGTGTTTCCGTTCTCGCTGTGGCTGGTCACACCAGGCCCAGCAATCCGGCGATGCCGTGCGCTGTCGCGGCGGCCTTGGTCCCCTCGGCTGTGTTGTGCTCGGAGCCGTCCTTCTCCACTGCACCCAGGCTCTCGGACGAGGAGATGACGTTCGCGGCGACGTTGAGGCCGTTGACGTGAATGTCCGCCATCAGCAGAGCGGAGCCCTTGGTGGAGGCACCTGCGGCACTCCATGCGGCGTTGGCGTCGTCCAGTGCTGAACGGCCGATGCCCAGAAGGCCACCCTTCGCACCGGCCCAGGTCTTCGAAGCGAGGTTGGCGCCGTCGGCCGCGCTCTCGAAGCCTTCCTTCGCGGCGAGGCCCAATGCCTTGCCACCCGGAATCATGCCGACCGCGTCGCCGGCGAGAGAGGCATAGGCAGAGAAGATCTCCATCTTGCTGCCCTGGAACATCAGATTCTGGCGGAAGCCCTCGTCATAGATCACGTTCTTGCCCATGGATACCGCGCTGGCAACGAGCGCGATAGGCGCCATGAAGGGCGCCAGCGGAGGAAAGAGCGCGAGCAGCCCGGCAATCGCGCCGATGGTGCCCGCATGCTCCGCCAGAAACTCGCCGACCGACAGGAGAACGTCGCCGACCTTGTCCCAGAAGCCCGGCTCGTCCGGGGCGTCCTTCGTCGCGCCGTCCAGTGCCTTGGCAATGGTCTCTGCCTCGCTGGTGTGCTCGACCTCCAGCTCCTTGACCTTGCGGTCGAGCGACTCGTACTCACTGTTGGCCTTGGTGACGGCCACGCTCGCCTCGTTCAAGTCCCGCTCGGCGGCACGCAGTCGAGTGGTCGCGGCGTCGGCCTCTTCCTGCGAGGGGAAGGTCTGGTCGGCGAGCTTCAGGTCCGGGTGCCGGGCGGCTTGGTCGTAGGCGCCCTTGGCCTTCTCGGCCGCGGCTTGCTTCTCGGCCATCGCGGCGTCGTACTTCTTCGCCAACTCCCGGTTGGAGGTGAGGTGCCCGTCCCACCTGTGCAGATGGGTCGCTGCACTGCGCAGAGAGGAGGCGGCGTCCTTGATGTACTTCGTCAGGTCGCCTTCGATGGACTCGCGGAACTTGTCCGCCGCGTCGCCCTCCCAGTAGCTGCTCTCGCCGGTGAGCTTCGTCAGCTGACGATGTGTGTTCTCCAGCGCTGTCGCCGCCGCGGCCACCTTCTGCTGGAGCTTTGTGACCTCGGCGGGGATGCCCGGTACGGGGTTCCACCCGATGTTGGGGTACGGGTTTGCGGCCACTACTTACCGCCCCCGTTGCCACCCGACGTGCTCTTTTCCGCGATCTGCTTGAGGGCCTTCTCCAAGGCTTCCTCCACCTCTTCGTAGCCCTTCTTGTTGGACTTCACGCCCTCTTTGATCGCGTCGATCATTTCCTTGGTCTTGTCGGACCCGTACTTCCACTCCGCCTGGAACTTGTCACAGGCCTCGTCGAGCCGGGCGGTCCCGATCTGGTCGGCTCGCACGTGATCGAGAGCGGTTCGCGCTTCGTTGAGCTCGTCGACGCATCTCTCGAGATTCGTCAGGAACTGCTCGAGTTGCCCGATGTCCGTCTTGAAGTGGTCCCCCATGGGCCGGTCTCTCCCCGGTCGGCTCTGGACGCAACGGGCCCAGGTGATTCAGCTGATCACCCAGGCCTTTCCAGCACCATACACGCACTGATCTCCCTGCCTCAGGGTGGCTCTGGACCGGGGTTGTCCCGGGGGAGAACCGGCACCTCCCAGCGTCTGAGTGTGTGCGAGCGACCCTTTCCACCTTCCGGTCACAGTTCCTGCACGGGAGCCCCACGACGTCAGCCGCGGCCGCCTTGGCGTAGGTCATAGGGTGTTGCGTGACTTAGGGGGAGAGTGAATCGGGCAGTGTGAGTGCCGCTCAAAGAGCCTGCACACCTTGCCCATTGAGGCCTGGGTAACTCACCCAGGCCTCTGCCGCGTGCGGTCGGCCGCATTCTGCCCATCGGGATTTCCGCGTGAGAGGTTGTCATGTCCTATTCGACGCCACCAGGAGGGCCAGGTAATGCCGGCCCGTACGGGGCACCGGCCCAGCCGCAAGGGTGGTACGCGCCACCACCGCCCCCTCCTGACAACTCCGGTGAGGGCAAGGGGCTGAAGCGCGTCGTCATCGGTCTGCTGGTCCTCGCCGTGGTGGCCGTCTTCGCGGTCGGTGGACTTGCTCTCTACAACGCCAGCGGCGGCGGCTCGCTGCCGGGTGCCCAGGGCGGTGGCGACGACGAACAGCAGATCCTGAGTTCCGACGAGATCGACACGTTGCTCAACGGCCGTACGAACGCCTTGAAGAGTGGCGACGAGAACGAGTTCCTGGAGCCCTTCGTCGGCGCCGCGAAGGACGAGCAGCGCAAGATCTTCAAGAACCTCCGGAAGGTCCCCTTCGCGGAGAGCAAGTACATGGTTCTCAAGCAGACGGGTGACGGCTCGGACGAGTACGGCTCCGACGTGAAGCTCACGCTGGACGTCGCCTTCGTGCATCAGATCAAGGGCGTTGACGTCCGTCCGGTCTCCGAGTGGTACCGCTGGACGGTGGAGAAGGAGTCGGAGTCCGCCGAGCCGCGGATCAGCGAGGTGGGTGGATCGCCGGGAGCCAGTGCCTTGGCCAACGCGGTCTACTATCCGGCACCTTGGGACCTCTACGACGACATGTACGTCAAGCGGCAGGCGCACACCATCACGATCTCGGCCAAGAAGAACGCCGCCGACGCCGATCGCTTCGCACCCATCGTGGAGGACAGTGCGAAGCAGGACCTTCAGCTCTGGGAGGCGAACACGTCCTCGGTTGCCAACACGCCCGAAGGCTTCCTCGTGGTCCTGGAACCGGAGCGCAAGACGTACACCAAGCTGTACAACAACGACGGCAGCGACCTGGGGTGGGACGCCGGAGAGAGCGTCCCCATGCCTGCCTTCAACGCTGGCTACAGCGGAGATGAGGACGCGCTCCAGTACGGCGGCGCGCGTATCAAGATGGATACGTCCACGAGCCGTTTCACCTCGTCCGCTTGGCGGGCGGGTGTCGGGGAAATCAGCCGGCACGAAATAGCGCACGCTCTGATTCAGCCACAGGACCCTGGTGCATACGGCAACGACGAGGAGACCAGCATTCGGGCCTGGGCTGTCGAGGGATTCGCCGAGTACGTGTCCCACCGATTCAACCGGTCCCAGGGCGAGGAGCGGATTCGAGGGGGTCTCGCCGGTCAGGAGTTCGACGGCCAGCTGCCCGGTCAAGATTTCGAAGCCAAGTATGACTCGGTCAGCACGAACTACGCCTTGAGCTATCTGGCGATGCGGTACATCGCGGAGAAGGGTGGCGAGCCGGCGTTCTTCCAGTTCGCCGTGGATCACTACCGGCAGCCCAGGAACCTCGATCAGCAGCTGCAAAAGGCAGTCGGCATGAATGAGGACGAATTCGAGACCGCGTGGGCCCAGTACGTCAGGAGCAACAGCCGATGAGCGCCAACGGACCCGTGCCGGGCACCGGCCCCTACGGGCAGCAGCCCCCTCCGCCGCACCAACCTCCGATGCCGCCCCAGCAGGGACACCTGCCGCCGCAGGGATACGGCTACCCACAGCACCCGGTACCTCCGCAGTATCCGATGGCTCCGCAACCGGGCTACGGCCAGCCGGGCCAGCCGTCGCACTTTCCTGGTGGGCCCGGTCCGTCTCCGCAGCCTCGGAAGAAGAAGACCGGACTGATCGTGCTGCTCGTCGTGGCGCTCGTCGTGCTGGCCGGTGCGGGAGGAGCCGCTTGGTACCTGGTCGTCGGCTCGGGCACCAAGCCGTTGTGGAGCGTGCCGTCGAAGTCGGAATGGGGTCTCGGCGAGCAGGAAGTGGACGGCACATGGTTCACCGACAAGGCTGTGATCCAGACCTTGTCCGGTGGCGTGAAGGCCTATGACCGCGAGACGGGACGGAAGTTGTGGGCCACCCCCCTTCCCGGCGCGGGCAACCAGGCCTGCGTCGCGCCATCCGTCTCCGACGGCGGAGTCGGAGTCGTCGCCTACGGTGCCTCGGGCATGGCGGGAGCCAACGGCCAGTGCGATCACGTCGCGGCTTACGACCTGAACTCCGGCAAGGAGTTGTGGCACAGGGGCTTCAAGATCAAGGACGAGTTCAAGACGGGGACGAAGCTGGCCCTGGCGCGTACGGGCGAGACGGTCGTGATCACCACCGACCGGGAGCAGATGGCGCTGAAGGTGGCTGACGGCGCAACGGCCTGGGATGTGAAGAAGGTTGTGCCGAGTGCTTGCGAGAGCGGCACGTACACCGGCGGCAAGAACCTGATCCGCACTACTTCCTGCCTCGAGGGAGACGAATTCGAGGGGAAGCGCTGGACCGAGGCGTCGCTCGTCGATCCGGCCACCGGGAAGCCGGAGTGGACGAAGCGATTCGGCGAGGCTGAAGCCGAGATCGCGCTGTCGACCTCTCCGGTCGTGCTCAGCGGCGAGTCGAAGGGCGTGTTCGCGCTCGATGAGACGTCCGGTGAGCGCCGCGGCGACTTTCCGCAGATGGCGGAGAAGTACTACCTCCTCCCGGAGGAGAACGGCAGCCCGATGCGCCAGGCCGCGGGCGTAGGAAACGTGTTTCTCATGGGGATGGGCGAGAAGGAGAGCACGGAGGGGGAGTCGAAGACGCTCGTTGCCTTTGACCTGGACACCGGCAAGGAGCTTTGGAAGGCACCGGCTTCCAACACCATTGAGTACATTCCCTTGCGGGACACGGGCAGCGATCGGCTGCTGGCGTACGTCACCGACGGCGGCGAGAAGCCGAAACTGGTGGAGTTCGCTCCCAAGGACGGCGCGATGACGACGGTCGCCGAGTATCCCGAGGACGTGGACAAGAACATGGGTGCAGGCGCCTGGCCGTTCTGGCACAAGGGAGTCCTGTACGTCACCTCGGTCGGCGCGAGTCTCAACAGTGACTCCTATGCTCTCGTGGCGTTGCCCACGAACGTTTCATAGCTGCCGGCTCTGCGGCTGAACAGACCGTCGTGGTCCGCTCAGCCGCAGAGCACCGCCATCACAGAAAGAACATCACGGCGAGGCTGATCGCAAAGCCGATCACACCCGCCGCCATCAGTGTGTAGACGGCACCGATCAGGCCCTGCCCCGCCCTCTGCCGGGCACGCTGGAAGTCGGTCACCCCTCCGAGGGCGAACCCCGTAGCCGTGCAGAGGAGGCCAATGGCGAGGGGGATCAGGGCGGCGAACCACCAAACGCAGCCAATCGCAATCGCACCACCCCACCCATGATCCTGCTGATAGGACGCGTCACCTGTCCTGAGGGCCTCGATGACCTCCCCGCGCTGATGCAGGGCATCGCTCTTGAGCTCGGCGTTGACGTCCTTGGCTGAATCGTCGCTCGCGGTGAAGGTGCCGTAGCACCACTTGGTCTTGGTCTTCTTGCGCGAACTGTTCGATGTGCCCGAGCGGTACTTGTAGTCGACCGTGCAGGTGTCCACCGTGAGCTTGCCGGGGATGGACGCGGCGTAGGAGTAGGGACCGAGGTAGGCGCCCAGGGCCAGGAGGACCACGCCTGCGAGGAGCAGACCTACGCCCATCAGGCGGCCGAGGCCGCTTGTGCCCCCTGTCGGCGTGGCCGTGGTTGTCGCGGGGGTCCCGTGTACTTGTGCCATGGGTGGTGATGACTCCTCAGAGTGCGGATACGGGCATCACAGGGCGACGGCGCACACGAGTGCCGTAAGGACGCCCACGGTGAAGAGGCCGGCTACCAGCGGGCCGGTGATGGTCGAGGCCGGCAGGGAATTCCAGGAGGCCGTGAAACCAGGGCTGTTGCGGGAGCCGAAGCCGGTGAGGAGGCAGAAGATGCCACATGCCAGGACGGACGAACACAGCGCCAGGATCGCGGCATCCTCCCCCGGCTCCCGATTCTGCGGCTGCTCGAAAGCATCCCCTACTTGCACCACGGGAATTTTCGACCCGGTTTCGAAACGCGCCGAAGTGTCCACTTCTATGCTTCGGTAAGAGTTTCCGCCAGGCCGGGCCGTCCAGCTTCCGGTGCAGCTGAACTTGAGTTCGGTCGAGCGTCTGCCCGTGCCGTAATGGGTCGTCGTGTGGGTCTCGCATGAAGAAACCGTGAGGGTTCCTGTCGTGCCGTCACCGGCGAGTTCGCTGCGGAGTTCAGGAATCGTCACGATGGCGATGGTGGTGGCCGCGACAAGCAGTCCCAAGCCGATGAGTCTGCCCCGCCATAGGCTCTCTGAGCTGCTGTAACGCGGCTGTGGTGGCGCCACTTGGGGGTCCCTTGGATATCTTGACGATCTCTTGACCGATGGGGTTTCGGGGGTGTGCTCGAGGAGTCTAAGCTATCGGCCTGTCGTGCAATATGACGTGCTGTAAAGGGAGTTCGGGGGAGAGCGGCAATGTTCGACGCCTTTGGTGTGGACACGGACGTACTACGGCAGCAGGGGCAGCGGTTCGCCCATCTCGGAGGCGATTTCGCGAGCGCCTCCAAGCGCCTTCGGAGCGATCTCGAAGGGATTGGCGAGCCGTGGGCGGACGCCGATTTCGGGGAAATCTTCGGCGAGATCTACACACCGGTTCGCGACGGAATCATCACGTCGATGGACAGCCTGGCGGAACGACTCGAGCAGATCGGACACAACCTGCGGGACAACGCTCGTGACTACGACGCCTCCGAGGCGTCGAACAGCGGGCTGCTGGGCGGCATCGCCGGTCGACTCTAAGCGAATTCGGGGTTATCGGTATGTCGCTCACACTGCCCGGCGAACTGGTCTGGGTGCTCGACCTCCTCGGTTACAACTGGCCCGAGGCCGACGAAGAGGCGCTGCACCAGGTCGCCGAGACCTGGCGGAGTTTCGGCGCGGAGCTGGAGAAGATCGAGTCGCAGGGCGAAGGCTTCGCCCGCACCGTCGTCTCCGCCAACTTCGGTACTGCGATCGAGGGTTTCAGCAAGGACTGGGGCGCCTACACGGGCGCGAACGGCGAGGACAGTTACCTCCCGGACGCGAAGACCGCCTGCGACGTGATCGCCCTCGCCTTCGACGTGGCCGCGATCGCGGTCCTCACGGCGAAACTCTCCGTGATCGCCCAGCTCATCGCCCTTGCCATCGAGATCATCGCGGCCCAGGCCGCCGCACCCTTCACCTTCGGGCTGTCCGAGGTCGGCGCGTTGGGCGCGACGCAGGCCGCTCGGCTGATCGTCCGGGAACTGCTGGACAGGCTCAAGAAGGAGGTCATGGAGGCGATCACCAAGGCCATGGAGCACGCCACCATGGACGCCCTCAAGAAGGTCGCCAAGAAGGTGGTCAAGGACCAGGTCAAGCAGTTCGTCCAGGAGAAGGTGGTCGACGCCGCCAAGGACAAGGCGCGTGAGGCGGCCGTCGGTGTGGCCCAGAACATCGGTCAGCAGGGCATCGAGTCGTACTTCGACGCACGGTCCGGCATCGACTTCGGCGAGACGGCGGGCGTCGCCAAGACGGCGGCGGGTGAGTATCTGGACGGTCTCAAGAACGAGGTCACTGGTGGTGAGGGGTCCTCGCTCGCCGGCTACGCGGATCCGAACACGTACGTGGATCACGCGAAGGAGACCGTGACGAGCAGGGTCGGGGATCGCGTACAACAAGGGGTCGACGGGCTGGTCGGGCATGGATCAGGCGCCGGTGACGGGCGAGCAGCCGACTCGGGTACTGCCGCTGCCTCCGAGGCGGAATCCCCCGGTTCCGCCCGCGCCTCGGACACCGCCCGCACGGCCGATCCAGGGGCGACAGTAACGCCCACGACACGCTCGGGCCCGCGCTCGCCCGTTTCATCGGCTTCATCGGCTTCATCGGCTTCATCGGGTTCAGCGGCTTCATCGGCTCACTCGGACGACTGGGCTCGTAACGAGTTCGGGTGACG
Source organism: Streptomyces sp. NPDC098781 (assembly GCF_044759995.1). Taxonomy (NCBI): domain Bacteria; kingdom Bacillati; phylum Actinomycetota; class Actinomycetes; order Kitasatosporales; family Streptomycetaceae; genus Streptomyces; species Streptomyces sp. NPDC098781. Next base: position 38,417 of record NZ_JBIWAK010000017.1, on the reverse strand, counting down.
CTGTCGCCGTTCCTTCCGATCGCCTCCGCGAGCTCCCTCCGAGGAGCTGTGCCGCGGCAGGCGTACGGCGCAGTGGGCTGTTTCTTCGATATGGAGGGATTGGCGCGCTATCTGCTGAATTCTCTCCCTGGAGCGCCATTCTCCTCGGAACCTTCACGCCCACTCGCCTCCTGCTCAATTCACAAGAGAGCAGGGACGATACGGCTTCTCCACACGTTTCCCTCGCCGGCCGTGTGTTGAAGCGTTCGCGCGTGCGTTGGTAGGTTCACGCCGGTCGAGACCCACCGAACCTCCCAATGAGGTAATCCCTTGGACAGCGCCGCCAACAGTTCGGACAAGCGCGTAGACGACTCCGAGTTCCTGGAGATGACCCAGCAGGACGCGGCCCAGGCCAAGGTGCTGCGCCAGTCGCTGGAACATCTCGCCTCAGGGCTGGGTGGTCCGGCGTTGAAGGAGATGGCCCAGGAGGTTCTCTCCGGTCGCATGGGGCTGCGTGAGGCGGCCGACGTGTCCGCCTACGCCGAGGAAGCCGTGACCCAGTCGGCTCCGCTCGCCGAGAAGTGGGCCGCCATGTCCGACAGCGAGCGTGAGGCGCTCGCCGCGGACGGGGAGCGCCGACTCGAGGAACAGCGACGGCAGCTCGACGAGGAGCGTCGCGCCGAGTCCGAGAACCGGTCCGGCCCGTCCAGGCACGACGGGCGTGGCTGGTCCTTGTACTGAGGCACACGCGTGCCGGCCGCTGAGCTGTCGTGAGCCGTGGCGTGGGGCCGGTCGAATGCCGCGGTATGCCGCGGTCGATGCGGCGGCCGTTGATCCGAAGCAGGCAATGGGGGAGATGTGAACTTTCGTGTAGAACCCGGCGCGATCGACGGCTTCTCGAAGCTCGTGGGGCGTGCCGCGGACGGCAGTGCGCAGGCGGTCTCGTACACCGGCAATCACGCCCAGATCGACAAGTCCGCGGGCGGAGAGGCCTGGGACCTCGTCGCGGGTGACCACGACAAGTACGTCACCGAGGCCAAGAAGGCCCTGGACAAGGTCAAGGGGCTTCTGGAGGCGTCCGAGAAGGAGCTGACCGGCACCGCCAAGTACTACCGGGAGACCGACAGCGGCGAGGCGGCCAAGCTCGACGCCACCTACCCGGGTTCCAAGGTGTCGGGCGGCGGTTCCGGCGGGGACCCGCAGGACTTCTCCGACGCCAGTGACGCCGTGGACGTGCTGAAGCCGCCGGGCGATCCCACCAACCCCATTGTCAAGTACGCGTCCGGTCACGCGGACGAGTACCAGATGAACCCCGTGCAGAAGACGCTGGGCAGCTTCCTCGACCTGGGCAGCCCCTCGGCGATGGCCGTGGAGGCGTCCAAGCTGCTCTTCGACTTCGACCCCTTCGCCGAGGTGACGAACTGGGTGTTCGGGGACTGGAACAAGTACAACGACTGCTCGGACGTATGGGGCAATCTCGCGTCCTTCTGCGACGCCGTCTCCGCCAATGTGCGCAAGGGCAGTCAGAACGTCGGCCTGAGCTGGGACGGCAACGCCGCGAACGCCGCGACCGTGTACTTCGAGGAGTTCACCAAGAAACTCGAGGAGATCAAGGAGACCTTCAAGTCTCTCCAGAGCTGCTACGCGCAGGCGGCGCAGATGGCGTTCCAGTTCGCGGAATTCCTCAAGTCGTTCCTGGTGATGTTCTGCGATCTGCTCGTCATCTGGCTGGTGAACCTGCTCGCGGCGCAGGCCGTGAACGCGATCCCGGTCGGCGGGCAGGCCGCGTCGATCGCCATGTTCGCGCTGGCCGCGGCGCAGGCCATCCGGCTCATGCAGATGTGGGCCGAGGCAGCCAAGGCGTTCGACACGTTCGCGTCGGCGCTGGCCGCCCTCGGCGTGGTCATGTCGGCGGCCGTGAACGGGTTCTCGGCGGCGGACGGTTTTCCGCAGGTGGGTACAGGTGGGTACGACCATGCGGCGGTCTGAGCGGAGCGGAGTGGCCAGGTCATGAGTTTCTTCGGTGGGGCTGACGGTCTCGAGCTCTTCCTCTCGCGCTCCCGCATGCTGAGCGTCAGCTCGGTGCCGGTCTGCTTGGCCGCCATGGTCTTCTTCATCACGGAAGAGGGCTGGCACTACAGCCTCCTGCTGTGCGCCGTCCTGCCGCTGATCGCGGCGTACTTGGGGGTCCGGGGCAAGCAGGAGATCCGCGCCGGGATGGCGGCGTCGGCGCTCGCCCTGGCCGTCGGCACGCTGCCGCTGACATTCGTACTGGCATCACTCGAGGGCGCGTAGCGCTGTCCGTACGGCCGCTGGGGCGGCCGTGAGGTCGTGGGGCCGTGACCGATAGGCTCCACTGCCATGACTACGGGTTACGGTGACGCGGAGGACAGGCCGGACGAGACACGGGGAGCCCACGGAGGGCCGCGGTCTTCGGTGGCGCCCCAGGAGGAGTTGCGGGCTCAGTTCCAGACGCAGGGACAGCCGGAGCTCGCGGAGAGCCGGCAGCGTGATGTGCGGAAGGCGCGCGGTGCCTACGCCGCGTTCGCCGGGCTGGTCGCCGTCGTCTGCCTGGTCCTCGGAGTCGTACGCCTGGGTCAGGGCGACGCGTTGGGTGTCTGGGTCGGCACGTATGCCATGGGTTTCGTCCTCGGCGGCTGGGGCTTTGTGCTCGCGCGGATCGGTCACACGCGGTGGGCGATGATGGTCGCCTGTATCGGGGCCGCGCTGGCGGGACTTGGCGACAGTCCTGCGTTCCGGTGAGGCGGGGCGGGTTGCTTCGGGAGTGGTCCGGCCGTGATCGGTTCGGTCGCTACTTGATCTGTCCGGGCCGGGGCTGGTTCGGGTCGCTACTTGATCTAAACGGGCCGGGGCTGGTTCGGGTCGTGATCCGTACGAGCCGGGCCCGGCACGGGCAGTGACTGGTTTCCGGCTGCGGCCGGGAGCCCGGCGGTCGGAACTTTCCGGATGACCGGAGCCGATCGCGCCGTAGGGACCGAATCAGGTGACCGGCCGGGCACCAGGCCGGAGCCCGGGACCGACCGCACCCGATGGCACGCACGCACGTCACAGAATGATGGTGCGTCAGGCCTGTTGGCACGTCACGCCTGGCGACGGCTCCGGCCGATCAGATACGCCAGTCCCCACGCGGCTGCCGCTGCGAGCAGGAGCCCGAGCGGGGAGAACCAGTCGACCCCGCCTTCCGTTTCGTTGTTCCACCAGGCCTTGGCCGGGATGAACGGGTCGAGCTGCATCATGTCGCCGATGGCCGCCGGTGATTGACCGTCGGCGATGATCAGCGGGAAGGCGTTGGTGTAGCCGAAGAAGGCGCCGAGCGCGGCGATCACGGCACCGCTGACGTGGGCGCCGGTGTTGCGGTGCCCCACGAGGCCGATCAGGCAGCCGACTATCGCGCCGTTGATCAGCGCGTGGCCCAGGTAGAACGAGTTGGCCATCGTGACCGTCATGTCCTTGTACGTGGCCAGGATCAGGCCGCTGTACAGCATCGAGACGATGAGCGACGCGAAGAAGCCGAGGAAGACCGCGCCCACCGGATGACCACTGGTGCTCGGCCGCTGCCCGAAGTGCGGCGCCTGGAACGGTGGTGCGCCGTGCATCGGGTACATCGGCTGCATCGGCGGCTGCCCAGGGGTGGCCGGCGGACCGAACCCCGGTGGCTGTTGCGGTGGGGCCGGCTGGGCGTACGGGTTGTTGGGGCTGTACTGGGGCGGCGCGGGCGGTTGCCCTGGCTGGGGCGGCTGCCCCGGCTGCGGTGGTGGCTGGAACGGCGGCGGCTGGAAAGGCGGTTGGCTCATCGAATTCCCACTGAGTGAACAAGTAAGAACAGCAAGTTATCAGTGGGATCGGGAGAGGGGTGTCGGGGCCGGAGGGGGTGGCGTGAAAGGTGTTGAGCGCCAGAAGCAGCAGCCCGGTCCGGCCCGGCTCCGAACGTGCGTGCCGGGCCGCGTCAGAGGCATGTCACTCCTCGCCGCTGTACACGCTCTCCTCGTCGTCGTCCTCCGCGTCCATCCACTGGTACTCGTCGTCCATTTCCAGGATGAGATCGCGCGCCCAGAGAGCGAGGAAGCGTGGACAACCCCACACGTCGGCCGACCAGTTGCTCTCGGGGGCTGGGAACGTGGCGCCCGCGTACAGGTGCCGGACGTGCGTTGCGAACTCTCGCCGGTCCCAGCGCCTGAGGCGTTCGCCGGGGTGGTCGTCGCCATGCGCACAGTCCGAGTCGAGCGGCGCGGGGTCGACAGCGCTGAGCAATCCGCGCACCTCGCTGCCGACGCCGTAGGGCAGGTCGCGGACTTGGGCGATCCAGAGGTCGAGCAGCAGGAGTACGAGTCGTTCCCGCGGATCGTCCGTCGTTGGGTGTCTGCGGGCGGCCCACACAGCGATGCTCTCCGACTCCGTGTCGAATTCGTCGCCGTTGATGACCCGAGTGGTCAGCTTGTCGATGTCGAGGCGCCCGTCGGGACGTACGTAGGCCGCGTCCAGGGCGCTGGTGTCACGACTGCCGAACTTCGAGGCATGGGCGGCACGTAGCTCCGCGAGTGCCTCGTCGGCGAGGCCCCGCAGGTAGCGCGGGCACAGCCAGGCTTCGGGCGGGTACTCGTCGAGCATGTACCGGAGATCCGCGCGGCCTCCTGGGCTGCGCAGCCGGAAACCGATGTCGGCGATGTCGGCGGACTCGAACTCCGGGTCCGGATGCTCGTCGTCATTGTGGGCGCAGGTCGCCGAGTCCCCCAGCCTCGGCAGCACCGCCTCGAGGCCGTCGATCATCGCGTCGTAGACCGACCGTTCCGTGACCCGGTAGACGGCGTACCAGCAACTCGCGTGCTGTGTGATGACGTAGCCGGCGCGGGCGCCTTTGGTGGCGAGCCAGGTATCGGCCCCCGCGTTCGCCTCTAGCTCGGCGTCGGGGTCCGAATCGGGGTAGTCGGACAGGATCGAGGAGAGGCTCTCCGCCGATGAGGTGTGGTCCTCCGGTACGACCGCGGGTATGCCGTCGGCCGAGAAGGGGCGGATCGTGTCGGCGGTGACACGGGCGATGCCGGCGATGTTGGCGGGGCACCGATCGGCGTCGTGGTCGGGGCGTTCCGGCGAATCGGCGAACAGATATCCGGTGGGCAGCCCTGACCACGCCGGGTCGTCCTCGGCCTGCTCGCCCAAGGCCTCCTCGTACGGGTGGCTTTCGTGCTCGCAGCTGTGTTCGCCGACGGCAGCCGCGGTGGCCAGCAGCGCCTCGACCGCCACTCGTTCGACTTCGGGCGTGGGCTGTGCGGCGAGGTACCGCACCATCCTCGCCAGGCCGGCTATCCACACGTACGCCCTGTCGCTGCCGGAGTCGGCGGTGAGGCGGTGTGCGCAGTCGAGCACGAGAGGGTCGGCTTCGAGGGGGGTCGTATCCGCTCCAACGCGGCTCCAGGTCTCGAGGAGCTCAGCTGTGAAGGGGAGGTCGGGGTTCTCAGGCATGTGGATCATCATTTACGACGGTGGGTGATCGGCAAAGGCGGCTGCTCGGGGTGCCTGTCCCGCGAAGCCGGGACGTGCGAATGGCCGCGCGTGGGCAGCGGCTTGACCCGTACGGGTGCTGGGCACCGCAAGGGGAATGGCCAACAGCGCGCACCGCGCAACCCCATCCATCACGGCCACCGCACGCAGCGCTCCTCGGCCGGCGGCGGCACCATCGACCTGCTCGTTCCACTGGTGGGGGCCGTGCCGTGTCCACGACTTACCGGATCGCGGCCCCGCTCCGTCAGACTCGGTCGTCGAAGTTGTAGTCCTCGAAGACCCTTTGCCAGCCCTGTGTCTGGTAGGCCTGGGGATCGATGAGGTTCAGCCAGTGACGTACATCCGACTCCGTGTCCTCGATCGACCAGTCGGAGGCGAACCACCAGTAGTAGAGGCGGACCATCGCCGCGAACTGGCCGAGACTGCTTCCGGCCAGCGCGTCGCCGATCCCCGACGAACCGTCCTGAAGGACCCTCCCGTCACGACCGTCGAGCAGGAGGCGCGCCCCTTGCCAGCTGCCGAGGGAGAAGTACGTGGACTCCGCCTCGGCCGGCTTGCCGACGGGTTCGGCAACGGGGCGCAGACCCGTGTCCGCGAGGCCGGTGGTGTCGAGTTCGAGGAAGCCGGTGACACAGGGGAAGCCAACTGTGGAGAGGAATTCACGCGCGCCGAAGTCGGACAGGGCGGGCGGCAGGGTCTCTCGCGGGAACTGTTTGACCGCCGAGGCCCCCAAGATGTCCGTCAGCCAATCGGTCGTGGGCGCCAGGGCCAGGGCCGGCAAGTCCGCTGGCGCGAGCGCGGTGCCGGTGCCCACCAGACGCTTGAGGAGCCCCGGCGCGGCTTCCTGTCCGGCGCTCTCATTGATCTCGACCACGCACACGCCGTCCATGGAGGCCAGAGCGATGCGATGACCCGAGCGCACGCCCCGTCGGATGTACGCGGGCATGCGGGGCAGATCCACTTCGCCACCGGCGGCCCCGTCAGGGCGCCACCCTCGGGGCCCCTGATCCGCCTGCGGGGTGCCGGATGCGTCCGCGGCCTCACCGGGCTCGGTTCGGGGCGCGCCCGTGGCCAGGTCCCACGTGCCGATATGGTCGCGGCGAGTGCGGGCTGTGACCAGGTCCTCGGTCGGGGTGTGCACGATCCGGAGCGTCCGAACGATCGCGCGCTTGACCAGTGCGTCCGTGCTGAACATGCCTGCACCGACGCCTTCGGCCCAGAGCGTCCGCCACGGCAGGACCATGGGCCCGGCCGCCGACAGGAGCCGATCGGCGGCTGCTTCCTCCGTCGGCCCGGCCTGCATCAGGGTCAGGTGCAACAGCGCCAGCCACTCACCCTGGGACGAAGGCCGAACACCCCGGCGCGCCAGGTAGTGAAGGCGGGCCCCGGCACTCCCCTGCGGAATGGGCTGTCCATGGAACGCGGCCTCGAACGCCTCGAAGAGCGACTCGTGACCGACCCCGGCGACTGCCGCAGTGTCATTGAGGAATGCCTCGAACTGGCCGGCAGCCGCAGCATGACCGGCCAGGGCGCGCTCGGCGTACCAGCGCGTCGCCTCAGACGCGTCTACCGCCGACAGCGCGGCGACCGCGCGCCCGTGCCAGGTCCTGACCTCCTCGGCCGGCATCTGCGTGCGCAGTTGCCGGGCCGCTGCCTCCTGCTTGAAGGACACCAGGGGAGTGCCTGTCCCGTCGTCCGTCCGGTGAATCCAGGTCGCGGCCGCAGGACCGCCGAGCAGCGAGTCGAGCCTGGGCTCCGGGACGTCCGCACCGAGGGCGGAGCAGAGGAGGGACCACACGGGCACGGGAACGAATCGGTGCTCGGCCAACGCCAGCGCACGGAGGGCGGACGACAAGGCCTCATCCTCGCCCGGCTCCGCGAAGGCCGGCATGCTCTCGAAGCCCCCGCGCAGGGTCAGATGCCGTCCGCCCAACTCCTCGGCACTGCGCGGGGCATCGTCGACTTCGGCCAGCAAGCGCATCCGCAGCCCGCGTCGATGGAACGTGATCAGCGCCCGAGCCACCTGATCGAACACACGCTCCGGTTCGCGGGAGGTGCGCAACCGGCCCGCCCACTGTGTATTCGCGAGTACGACCACGGGGTCGTCGCTGATCCGGCCTGCTACGGCGGCGATGTCGTCGTCGAAGGAGTCGGTGGCGGCGATGCCCAGGGCCGTCGCCACGTCCCAGGCCACCTCTTCCGCGGACCTGCCGGCGCAGTCGACGTGGGCGGCGGCCGGGTGGCGGGCAACGACCTCGCGCAGCAACGCCGTTCTGCCACTGCCCGCACGCCCGCCGATCCACAGCCAGGCGCTGGTGTCGCGAGGCCGGTCGATCCACCGCAGTGCACGGTTCAGCGCGAGTTCTGCTGTGACTTCTTCGAGATGTGCGGTGGCACTCACGCGGCACGTCCATTCCGCACAGGGTTTTTGGGCATGGGCACAGGCGTAAGCAGCCGACGAAGCTTCAGCCGTTGTCGTAGAGCGTGTGTGTCCAGGCTTGAGACGTTCCGCCGTCCTCGTCGATCGCGGTCAGGATGTTTTCGATCTCGTCCCGGATGTCCTCGCGTTCCGTGCGGCTCGAAGCCATGGGCAGCAGGCAACGCCCCAGAATGTAGTTCTGGAGCATGGTCACGAACTGTTCCAGGCTTGCGGCTACCTCGGGATCGGAGTCCTCCTCGTCGCCCTCCATGGGGAGTCGATAGACGGTGCCACCGTCGCCGTCGAGGACGATGCGGCCCTTCAGCCAGGTTCCGAGCTGGTAGTACGCGCCGCTGCCGTCGTCTTCTCCCCACACCTCCTCCGCCGTCAGCTCGGTGAGTCCCTCGTCGGCAACGGCCACGAGACTCATCTCAGCACCGGTGAAAGTGGGCAGGCCGACTTCCGCGAGCAGGTGCCGGGCACCCTCGTTCCGCAGCCCTGGCGGCAGCTCCGTCATGCCGAGTCGCTGAACTGCCTGCGGCTCGAAGAGCTCCTCGAGAACCGTGCGATCCGGCTCTTCCCAGAAGTCCTGCGCGTCGTTGTCGACCAGTCCGAAGTGGCCGAGCAGCGCTGCTCCATAGGTGCGTTCCGGCTGATCGAACGTGCCCGGTTCGCGCGGATCGACCATCACCATCCCGCCGATCCCGGCCAGGACGACACCCTCACCCACTCGCAGGACCTCGGTGAACTGAGGGCTGGCGAGACTGCTGCCGAACGCGTTCAACTCCGCCCACGGCTGGGCCAGTTGATTGTCCCGACCTCGCGGCCAGAGCGGCTCCGACTGTCCTGCCTCCGGCACTCCGTCGCTCCACGGCCCGGCGATGAGGGCACCCGACTCGGCGTCCCACAGCCGGAAGCGCCGGTCCCATCGACCTTTGCCCGCCACGGCGGCGCGCCCGCCCACCTCGACTTCGGTGATCTCCGTCAATGAGCAGGCCCGGAGGTACGTCTTGCGCCAGCCGTATGGTGGGCGCCAGTGCGCCCATCGTGTGCGCCACGGCAATTCGACGCCTGAGCTCTCCAGTGCCTGCGCAGATTGAGCATCACCGCGCGCGGTGGCCATGAGATGGAGCCAGGCCGCCCATTCAGGCTGACTGACAGAACCCACACCCCCCACCCACAGCGCTGCTGCGTCGCCGACGAGAGTTTCGTTGGGGATCGCTGGTGTCTGCTGATTCGCCGCGTCTAGGAGCGCTGCCGGGTCGAGGTGTGCGACCAGGCTTCCTTCACCTTGGATTTCGTCAAGGTTGTCAGCCTGTAGTGCATGCACGGGTAGGGCATGAGCGATGTAGTGCCCAACGGGTCCGCTTGCTGCCCAGCCTTCCACGGGGGACAACTGCTCGGTCAGAGAGAGCACTTGACTCGTCAAACGTGTGTGAATCTGCCGCCTGTCCGAAGGTGCGGTTTCCTGCCGCAGCGCATCTGCGATCCGCTCATCGACGAATCGGACCCGGCCCTCGACGGCTTCGACAAGGTCAGGCAGTTCCTGGACCAGGGCGGTCAGGACGTCCTCATCCATTCCTTCGTCGTCGACGGCTCGCACCAATGCCGACCACACACGGAAGGGCGTCCAACGCAACTCGGCGAACGCGAGCGCACGTAGAGCCGGCTGGTTGCGTGCAACAGCGAGGCCTGGGGGCGGGGCCACGGAGGCTTCCGGATGGAGAGTCAGCCAGTCCCGCAGCCAACGGTCCTCTGGGCGCGATTCGACTATCACCCTGGCTCCCGCCTCCATCACCAACGGGCCAAGCACCCGCTTGATGACCCGGCTGGGCTGGATGGACCGACGAGTACGCCCGGCCCGTTGCGAGTTGGCGATGAGGAGAGGTCTGCTGCCCACTCCCGCACGCTTGAGCTCCCACACCCAATCCACCCGCCGGGACCATTGGTCGGGTACCTCAAAGGCATCGAGGATCTTCCCGAGGATCTCCTCGGCGGTGAGCCCGGTGGCGTCAACCCACACGGGGTCGGGCAGCGCGTCTCGCAGTCGCAGCAGGACATCGGTCTTGCCGGTCCCGGAAGTTCCGAGGATCTCCACCGATCGCTGAGGGCCACCCTCGTGCCACCACGATTGAATTCGGGAAAAACACTCGTCTGCGGACGATGCGGAACCGGTGGGGTTTGGAGCCATGACGTCCTCTCAAGGTGCCGGAGGGGTCCCCTCTCCGGGCAGCCTACCTGCGCGTTTCCTACACTTGTTCGGCGATCTTCAGCCAGAGCTCTTGGGCTAGCTTCGTCCGGGCCTGGAACTGCTCCTCCATCTCACGCTCGGCGTCGGACTGCACGAGCTCACGCACCTCAGCGTTGATCGCTTCCCGCGTCGCCCTGTCGAGCTTCGTTACCTTTTGTTCCTTCTTCTCCTCCCGTCGTAGCTCGTTGCCCCGACGTGTCCGCTCATCAATGGCAGCCTCGTGAGCTCGGTAGGTGGTGCTGTAGTACACCGGGACGCCCTTGAGTCTGTCGGACAGGAGCTTCGAGCAGTTCTTTTCTGCACCTAGGGCTCCCTTCCTGTCACCGCAAGGTTCCCGTTCGGTGTACAGGCCAGTAACCGTAAATTTCTCGTCGCCCTTGTTTGCCTGATCCATCCAATTGAGGAGACTTCGCTCGGAGTGACTCCCGCCCTGCCCCTCGCTGGAATCCACCACATACCTGACATTGCCGTTTGAGTCGACGGTCTCAAGCACCGCGTAGTTGCGTCCGGTCAGGTCAGGAGTGTGCTTTCCGACGTTCTCCGAGGGGTTACTGACCTCGGCCAGCAGGGCCTTGGCGAAATCTGGACCGCGATTCTCGTGCATTTCTCCGCCTCGGGACTTACCGTCCGTCTGCACGGGATTCGACGTAACGCCGTACTCCTGGTGGAACGTGTGACTCAGTCGGGCAAGCGTGGAGATCACTGCCATACGCTCGCCACGATTCAGCTGATCAAAACCAGGAAGTACGTCCCGCAACTGCCGGTCAGTGAGAACCCTGGGGTTCTGTGCGTCCTTTCCATCGGGGTGAGGGGAATCGCCGGCCGCGATCCTGAGCGCCTCGGCGAGGTTTCCGTCGTTGGCCCAGGTGCGCATCCGCTGATCGACGACGTCGTGCTCGATGCGGTAGACGGGGTTGGTCCTGCGCAGCTCGGCCTGTTTCTCGTCAGGGGGCTGCCGACTGTGCCGCTGGTCTGGGCTCTCCCGCTCGGGATGCGGGCGGGGGTCTTCCTCGGTGGTCCCAGCGGGATCATCCGGTGGCCGGCGGTCGCCTCCACCAGGGCTGTTCGGTGCCTCGCGGTCAGGAGTGCGAGCATTGTCGGGACGGGATGTGTTGCCATTCGTGCTCGGTGACACCGGCTGCCGATTCGAGTCCAACGGAATCGCGAAAACCCCGTTGTCCCCCCTGTGCAGCGGCTTCGAGCTCTTCTGCCCCGTCTGGGCGTCGATGTAGGTGATCTTGCCGTTGTGGTTGACGGCGTTCCACGCGTGAGCCCGTCCGTTGGCGTCCTGCGTGATGATCACGGCCTGTGAGCCGTGGCCGCTGTCGCGCAGGGTGTTCTCCAGGCGGGTGAAGGCGTCGCGACCGTTGCCCATGTCGCTGAAGCGGGCGCCCAGCGTGTTCTCGATGCGGTCGCGGCCGCCCTTCTCGCCGCGGTCCGAGGGGTTGCCGTCCGCGTCCAGGTCCGGCGTACGGCTGGCCGCTGCCGTGGGGTTGCCCGCGTAGGTGTCCACCGTGGACAGGGCCACGTCGGCGCAGTTGTTATTGCGGCCCGGGGCGTCTCGGCCTTCGCCGTTGATGCGCTCGACCCAGCGGCCGTCCTCCGGGTCCGGCGGCCGGGTGGGGTCGCCGTTCTCGTCTCGGGGGACCGAGTTCTCCAGGGCGTCCTGTTCTGCCCTGGTGGGGTCGGTGACACCGCCCGGGGGGTTGGTGTTGCGGGTCTCCGAGGCCGGGGTCGGAGTCTCCTTCGGCCTTGGGTTGTCCGAGGGGTTCTGCTGGTTGGGGGTGGAGTCCGGGGGCTGTGAGGCGGACTGCTGGGGTTGGTTGTTCGGCGCCTGGGTCACGTGGTGGATCGGGACCGGGGTGACCGGGGGCTGCTGTTGCTGGTTCGGGGTGTTCGCCGGGGGCTGTTGGGTGTGGGGCTGTGCGCCAGGCTGGTTCGGGGTGTTCGGCGTGCTGCCCGGGGGCTGGTGGGGCGGCCTGTTGGGAGTTGAACCGGCGCTCGGCTGGTTGGGAGTGCCCGGGGTGCCGGCCGTGCCCTGCGAGGTGGGGCTGTGCTGAGGGGAGGAGTTCGGGGTGCTGCTGCCCGGTGTCGAGGCGCGTCCGGGGTCGGTGCCGGCCGAGGGAGAGGGAGTCGACGCCGGGGTGCTGGTGGACGGCGATGCGGTCCTGGGGGCAGTCGACTGGGCCGGGTTCTGGTTCGGGCTGGCCGTACCCGTGTTCTGGCCGGGGGTGGCCGTGCTCGGGTTCTGCCCCGGCGCGTTGCTCCTGGCCCCGGTGGTCGGGTCCCCGGTGTTGCGGGGCGGCGTACGGTCGCCGGGCGTCGTGCCAGGCGTGCTGTTGCCCGGCGTCGTGCCGGGCGCGGTCCTGCCGGGCGTGGAGCGGTCGCCCGGGTTTGTGTTCCCGGGGGCGTTGCGGGTTGCGGTCCCGTCACCCGGCGTCGTGCTCCCAGGTGTGCGCTGCGTCGGTATTCGACCGTCCGGCGTGCCAGGTGTGCGTCCGTCCGACGTACCGGGTATTCGACCGTCCGGCGTGCCCGAAGGGCGGCCGCCCGGTGTACCCGGGGTACGCCCGTCCACCGCACCGGGTACCCGCCCGTCCGCCGTCGGCGTCGGCGTACTGCGAGGCGCCGTCGGCGAAGTTGGGCTCGGTGTGGACGCGGGGCCAGTCCCCGTGGCGGAGGGCGTACCGGCGGAAGGATTCCTCGCCGGACCGGAGCTGGGATTCGGACTCGTGGCCGACGGACTGCCGCCGGAGGCACCCGCGCTGTGGTGCCCACCCGGAGCCGCCCCACCCGGAGCCGCCGCACCTCCGGTGGACGGCGCCGTGGGCGAGGTCGGGATGGCCGAGCCGCCGTCCGCACGGCCACCGGAACCGGAGGGAGACGCGTCGGTGCTCGTCGGCGTCGGTGCCGCGTTGGACTGCGTCGGCGTGCTCGCGGCCAGGCCGTCGATCTGGGTGCCGATCGAGCCGCTCCCCGGCGAGGACGACGTACCGCCGGACGAAGCGGATGCCGGCGTGGGCGTGGCGTGTGGGCTGGGGGACGACAGGCCGGACACGGACGAGCCGCCGGAGTGCGAAGGGCCGGACGTGCTCGGAGTGCTGGACGAACCGTTGGAGTCGGAACCGTTCGACGAGGGGCCGCCCGGCGAGGGGTCGTCGAAGTCCGACAGGGACGACCCCGACGGCGATTGCGTCGGCCTCGCGTACGGCGAGTCCGAGGAGGAGGGGTTCCCGGAATCGGACCCCGGCCCGGAGCCGGAGTCGGGGCCCGCACCGACGTTGGGGCCGCCGATGTCGTTGCCGCCGGTGTCGGCGGATATGCCGCTGCCTATGTTCGCGCCGGGGATGCTGCCGTTGCCCGAACGCGTCGAGGTGGAGGAGTCCGATCCCGCCGAACTCGCATCGGAAGACGAAGAGTTGGAGGAGGAAGAGTCAGACGAAGACGACGAATCAGACGACGACGAACTGGATGACGAGGAGTCCGACGACGAAGAGTCAGGCGATGAGGAGGACTTGGAGGCATCCGAGCCGGCGTCGCCGCCGCTCTCACTGCCGATGTCGCTTCCGGACAGCCCCGATCCGTCGTACCCGTCGATACGGCTGTCGATCGCGTTCCGCGCCCGGCTGCCCGCCTTCTGTCCCAGGCTGTCGCGCACGCCCTCCGCGAAGGTCTGCGGGCTCTGCCTCAGGGCGTCGAGGCCTGCCTGGCCGCCGGCCTTGAGGGTGGCGCCGACGTTGTAGCCCTCCTGGGCGCCGAAGCCGACGTTGACCGTCTGCCGGATGAGGTCGGTGATGATCGCCTCGATGGCCGAGATCGCGGGCTCTTTGAGCGTCTCCACGAGCGCTTCGATCATCGCCTGTTTGAGCTCGTCGAGGAGGCGGCGCACGATCAGCCGGGTCACCTGTGTGGCGCCGAGGCCGGCGACCTCGGACAGGCCGAAGGTGAAGGGTGCGGCGGCGTGGGCGGCGACGATCTCGATGGCCAGGGCGATCAGCTGTGCGATCACCGCCCACTTGGCGAACTCGACGAGGTAGGCGCAGGCCTCCAGCACGTTCGCGATGAGGAACGCGGCCTCGGCGGCGCTGGTGAGGTAACCGTCGCCGCCACCGCCGTCGAACTTCTGGTACGTCTTGGTGAACTTGTCGATCGAATCACCGGCGTTGTGCTCGATCACCTGGCGGGCGCTCGCGTTCGCCTTGGTGTGCAGCCCGTTCACCTGCTCGCCGAACTGCCGCCACACGGTGGCACAGTCTCTGAGCTTGTCCTCGTTCGCCGTCGGCCACCTGTAGCCCAGCATCTCGAGAACCCACTCGAGCTCGTCCGGCAACATCATCGCCACAGCAGAAAGCACCCCCGTCAGACAGCACGGCCGTACAGCTCCCTCACCCGACAAGGGAAATCACACAGGAGTACAGCCGTCCGCAAAGTTTACGGACTCATCTACCGGCGACTTCAGGTGTTTGCTGTCACAAGTCCGTTGCAGGTCGCCGCTGTTGCACGGAGGGTCCGCTCGCGACGAGAGCCGTTCAGTGTGTACGGCCCTGGGTGCGCTCTCGGTGTCCCTTGATGTCGGGTCGGCCGACGTGGCCCTCCGCACGCTCGGTCTCGCCGAGCCAGATGTGCGGGACGTGCTGCTGGACGGCCGTGACCAACTCCTGCCGGCAGGGTGCCGGGAAGGGCAGGCGGTAGCGCAGGCCGGGCAGGTCGGGGTGCAACGGCTCCTCGTCGCGGACGAGGGTCCACAGGACGGGGTCGTCCCGGTCGATGGGGCCGACGGGAAACAGTTCCAGGGAGTAGACCTTCCGGCTCCGGCCGAACCTGCTCCAGTACAGGCCGACGCCGCCGAGAACCTGCCAGGGGATGACGTTCCGGAGCTTTCCGTTGTCCACCCACAGGCCGGTGGTGTCGACGAGGACCCGGGTGCGGCGGTTCGACCAGTTGACGATGAAGAGGAACACGCCGAGTGCACCGATCAGCAACAGGAACACGAAGCCGACAAGCTTGGACGGGTCTGCTTCCCCCTTCCCGGTAGCAACCACAACGACACCGAGGACGCCGATTGCGCCCACTGCGACGAGCAGCACGGAGCAGGGGAGCCCGGTCATGGCGCCGCGGCGGCCGGTTCGTATGACCACGGCGTCGGGCGCGGGGGAGGGGGTGTGCGAAGGCAACATGGTGCGTGAGCTTAGCGAATTGACCTACGCTGCCTGCTCATGACGACGCACGGCCCGGAACGCGGCGGGGAACAGGTACAGACGCAGGTGCGAGAGGGCGAGAACCAACCGGTCCCACCCGGCATGGACGAACTCAGGGCGAGATTCCCGGCTCAACCGGATCCGGGGATCGCGAGACAGCGGTCGCAGCAGGCGCGGAGCGCTCGTGGTGGCCTCATGGCCGCCGGGGCATTGGTGGCGCTGGTCTGTCTCGTCGTGCTCGTGGGACGTCTCAACAGCGGTGAGCTCGCGGGCGTGGGGACCGTGTTGTACGTCGTGAGCCTCGTTTCCGCCGCCCTCAGCATGGAGTTGGCGCGGCGCGCACGCACCCGCTGGGCCATGATGGCGATCATTCTGGCGGCGGCGGGTGCGTCGCTGGCGGATGCGCTGCCCTGACTCACGCGATTCCGGGACTCACTCGGTTCCGGTCAGCGAACCGCGGGGGCCGGACGGGCCCTTCGAGTACTTACACCTTGGTGAAGCACAACGTGTAGTCGAAGCCCCGGCTGTTCCGGTACTGGATGCCGTAGTCGTACTCCGCCCCGCATTCCTGGTCCTGGCCGGGCAGCAGGGCACCGGTCTTGTACTCGGCCTCGGGTGAGCCGCAGTCGACGACCGTCGGCAGCGGCTCACCCTGGGGGTCCGCGACCTTGACGCAGTCGCCGATCTCGGGGTCGTGCGTCTCGGCCTCCTCGGCAGCCGCAGATGCCGACGCCTCCGCCTTCGCCTTTCCGCCGGTCGGGCTGGTGTTGTAGTCCCAGACCCAGTAGCCCACGGCGCCGAACACCGCGATCACGATGACGGCGGACTTCAAGGCCCGGCCCAGCGCTCCGGGCTGCGGGCGCTGCGGCCCGCGAGGAGGCTGCGGTCCTCCGTACGGCTGCTGCGGCCCTCCGTACGACTGCTGCGGGTACCCGTACGGCTGTTGTGGATGACCGTACGGCTGCTGCTGCCCATAGGGAGGCGGCTGCTGACCGTAAGGCGGCTGATTCTGGTACTGCGGTGGAGGCGTCGACATGCCTGCAAGACCCCGTGGTTGACTGAACGAAGAGAGATCAACGCGAAGTTGACCGGCGCAGACTACCCTCCGACCTCAACGGGGCCGCGGCCCGGGTCTCCTCCACTCTCGACACCTGAAGCACCGGAAGAGGGGTTGCACATGACCAGGAAGCCCGAGAACTCACCCAACCCGCAGGGCGCTTCGCAGGAGCGCGGTGTGCTGGACGAGGCACTCGAACCGGAGCAGATTCGTTCCCTGAACTCCTCCCTGCGCAAGCTGACCGAGACCGACGGCGTCAGCAAGGACATGCAGGAGGCGGCCAAGAGGCTGCTCTCCGGCCGCCTGGCCCTGCGCGATGCCTTGGACGACCCTGCCGTGGCCCGAGCCCTGGGCGGAGGCATGGCCTCCCTGCGCGGTCAGTGGGAGTCGCTCTCGGAGGAGGAGCGCGATCAGATCAGGCACGGGGAGCCGCTCGACGGCGGTGACCGGGCTTCCGGTCCCTCCGAGCCGCGGCGCTCGGAGGGCGAGGGTGGGCAGTCCGGGAAGAAGAACCAGGGCCGGCACAGCGGGGGATTCTCGCTGTACTGATCACGCGTACGGCATACGGCTCACGACCGGCGTTCCCTGCGATACAGCGCGATGGCCGCCTCGCTCGGGTAGTTGGGCACGGTCGCGGTCTCACCGGTCTCCTTGGCGACCACGATCTTGCTGCCCCCGGGCGAGGCGGGCCGCGGTCGGCCCGCGGCGTCTGTGACGGGCGGGAACACCGCGTACACCAGGTAGCCGATGTCGAACTCCTCGACACGCATCTCCGCGGGAGTGCCGTCCGGCAGGCGGGGCTGTGCGTACCGGCCGCGCACGATGGCGAGGGCCTGCTCCGAGGAGGTTGGCGGTGCCGGGTCGTCCGAGGTCACGGCTCGCTCTCCTCGATCTCTCGGTGGGGATGACGGCACAGCGGACCGGGTCAGAACAACCCGTGCCACATCTGCTCGACGACCAGCGACCACCAGGTCTCGGCATTCCCCAGCGCCGACGGGTCCATCGCCACCAACTGCTCCTGGAGCGCGGCCACTTCCTCACCCGCCGCCACCGGATCCACGCCCTGCATCCGCTGCCGTACGGCGGCGAGCAGCGCCAGGGAGCGGACGAAGGCGCCGACCGAGGCGTTGACGTACCGGGAGGTGGCCGTGACCGGATCCACCGCCCAGACCGCACCGAGTCCGTCGGGCTGCCCCGCCCCCGGCAGGCACTGCACCGCGATGACTGCGACACCGTCGAAGCCGATCCGGGCCAGGTGCGCCAGGGCCCCGATCTTCTCCTCACCGGCAGGGCTGCGCCGCTCGCGCAGATTCGTCGCGACGTCGGTGAACAGTCCGCCCGCCGGAGGGGCGTCGGGCCGGTCGGCGGTGAAGAAGAGCGGGAGGTCGACGGGAAGCCCCGCCCAGGTGAGCGTCGCCCCGGCAGCCTCGGGCAGCGTGCTCTGAGCGATGTCGTCCGCGTCGAAGCGACGTACGCCGTCCTCTCCGAAGACCTCGACGAGATGCCGGCCGAGGGCCACGTCCCGTAGGGGCTCGGCGGGAGTCACCTGCGCGGGGACCGGCATGCGGTGCGGGCGGGGCGGCGGCTGCTGGCCGGCGATCCGGTGCATCGTCTCGACCTGCTCGACCAGCGCCGCTACGCCCTCCGCGCGCGCCTCGGGACGGGCTCCGTAGGACTGTGAGCAGGAGAGCTGGGCGTTGGGGAAGGAATTGAGGAGTTCGGCCGTGTAACCGCCGGGGAGCAGGCTCGGACGCAGGTCGGTGTGGACGGCCACGACATTGTCGACGGGCACGTTCATCCGCCGCAACTCGGCCCACGCCTGGTACTCGGCGGGCGGCAGGCCCGGGGCGGACGTGCGGAAGAGGGTGGTCTCCTCGCCGTTCGCCGGGTCGACGTAGGTGAAGACGGCGGTGTTGCCGGGGCCGGTGACCGGACGGGCGCCCTCCTGCGCTCCGGCGTCGCCGTGCTTCTGCCGGTACATCCGGACGACCTCGTCGACCGGCACCGACGGCCAGACGGTCAGCTCGCCGGTACGGCGGTCCACGACCCCGCACGCGTTGCCGATCTCGGCGGGCGGCCGACGCTCCCCGGTCACCGGGTCACGCTCGGGCTCCGCCGGTGCCGCCCACACGACCCAGCCCAGGTCGAACTCCTGCGTCCGGACCTCGCGGCGCGGCTCCGTCGAGCCTTCCGGGTTGAGCCAACGGTCGGCGATGGCGAGCGCCTGCTCCTGGCTGGTCACGGGGAGGCTCCTTCGAATGATCAGGGGGAGAGGGGGCAAGGCAAGGGGGAGGGACGGACGTACCTACGAGGCTATCCCCGCGGCCGCCGGCGGGATGCGGAGGGCCTTCGCCCCGCGCTCGGTGGCGACGAGCAGGATGCCGTCGGGGGAGAGGTCGGCCGCGGTGAAGGGCGTGTCGGAGATCAGCGCGGCGACGACCTCCTGACTGGCCCGATCCCAGACGCGCAGGTAGTCGCCGCCACGGCTCAGCCCCAGTGGGGCAGCGGTCCGCTCGTCCTCGGAGGGGCGCAGAATCTCCGCGGGGTCGGTGTCGCCGAGGTGATCAGGCTGTACCAGGCCATGAACGAGCACCGCGGAAGTGGACCCCTCCTCGACGGCCCGCGCACCGGGCGTGCTCGCCGGCACGACGAGGACGGCGACAGGGGTGGCCGGCCCCTCCGGACGAGGCAGACTGCCGACGGTCACGGCGCTGATCCCGGGGACGGGCAGGCTCCACAGTGTCTGCCAGGGCAGCTCGATGCCGAGCCGACCGTGGATGGCCTCGGCGTACTCCGGCAGCCCGTCCTCGACGAATGCCGTCTCCAGCAGCGCCGCGCGCAACACCACGGGTGCCTGGGTACGGGTCAGCACAGGCGCCGTACGCAGATACGTACGGGCGGGCGCGTCGAGCTCCTCGACCGGCACGGCCTCGACGGCGGCGCGCAGTGGCACCGGGTCGGCGTGGACGAACAGCCCCGGGTCCGTGAGGAGTTGGGGCAGCAGTCCCGCCTCCAGCGTGTGGCCGGCGATGTGGTCGCGCACATACGGGTCGGCCCTGCTCCAGTCCTGTTCCGGCACGGACTCCAGCAGCGCCATCGCGATCTGTGACTGAGCGGCCCGGACGTTCGGCAGGCCGGCGCGGATCTCGGCACCGATGGCCGTGTGCAGCAGCCGCAGTAGCGTGCGTCCGCCTTCCGCCCCCTCCGCTTCCTGCTCCTCGGGCTGTACGAAGGGCCCGGCGAGCAGCATCCCGTCCGCGATCACCTGGCTCATGTCCCGCCCCGCGACCGCGCTCGCCAGCGGCGACCACAGCTGGACCGGTATGCCGTCCGCCTCCGCCAGGGCGAGGGGCGCCAGCAGCAGCCGTAGCGTCTGCGGGTCGGTACCGAGCCGCCGGGCGTGCAGGTCGAGGGCCTCGCCGACCGACGTCGGCAGGTGGCTCTCGTCGGCCGGGTCGAAGCCCTCCGGTGCCATCAGGGTGCAGTGGACGGCGAGTTGAACGACCAGGGGACTGGTCCCGGCGCGGGAGCCGATGGCCGCTCCCAGGGCGAGGCGGGCCGCGGGGTCCACCGTGAACGGCAGCTCGGGGGCCCCGAACTCCGGGTTCAGCGCGGCCTGGGCATGCAGCACCAGGCCCTCGGGGTCGGCCCACTCCGGCTCGTCGAGATCGATGACCTGCACCGTGCCGGGCGGCAGCCCATCGGCCAGCTCGGCGGCCAGCGGACGCGGCACCTCGGCCAGCAGCCGCACCGTCCCGGTGGCGGCCAGCGGAGCCAGCACCTCCCGTACGAGGCGGGCGGGCTCGTCAGCGGCCCGAACAGGACCGGCGCGGTCGACGTCCGGGACGACGACGGTCACCGGCTCGTCGCGGGCGGCCAGTTCGGCGAACACTCCCTCGGTGCTGGTGGCGGTGAGTTCGTAGTGGTCGGCGAGCAGCCAGAGCACCTGGGCCGCGGTCAGCCCTTCGGGAGCCGGTACGGCGGGGGGCGGCAGATCCGGCGGTACGGTCGACGGATCCATCTCGGCCAACGGCAGCTGCTTGCGGTACTCCGGTTCGCACAGCATCAGGAACCCGGTGAGCAGGCGCGAACACCCGCTGCCGGAGCCACCGGTGAGCACGACCACGCGTGGGGCACCGGGCGCGGCCCCGCGCCACGCGGTGAGCGCGCGCAGGGCGGCAACCCGGCCGCCTATGTGGGGGTGCGGTGCGTAGTCCTCGGTCGAGCCGGTCATGGGTCCCCGTGTCCTCCACCGTCGCGGATGCCTTCGCGTACGGCACCGATCCGTTCGCGTACGACGCCGATCTTAGGCGCCCGGCAGAACTGGGAGACGGCCTACTCCGCCGCCGACCCCCCATTCCCCGAACTCGGCTCCAGATCGAACTCCCCGTCCCGCGCCCCGAGCACGAACGCCGTCCACTCGGCCTCGGTGTACCGCAGCACGGTCCCGGGATCGAGAGAGGACCGCATCGCCACGGCTCCCTCGGGCAGGTACGCGATCTCGACCCGCTCCTCGTCCTGCTCGGTGCCGGGCGCGCAGTGCCACTCGACCCCGGAGATGTCGAGGGCGTACAGCTCGTCCCGCTCCCGTTCCTTGCGCGCCTTGGTGTCCTCGGCCTGCGTCCCGACCTCGTTGTCCTGTGCCTCGGTCATGCTGCTGGGCCTCTCCTGACGTGCGAACGACGAACGCCTATCACCCTACTGGCGTAGGTCGCCCCGTATGTGCCCGTCGCGGATCAGAGGTCGTGCGGCCGCAGCCTGGCGTGGGCGACTCCGGACGGCACCTTCACCTGGCCGTCGTACTGGGCCGTCGTCTCCTTCCAGATGGCGTCCTGCTCGGCCTCGTTCAGCTCGTGCGCCACGCCCATCTTGGTGAAGGCGACACCCATCCCGGCGATCCGCTCCGCCAGGCTGCCCATCGAGTCGTACATGCCGTCGCGCAGACCCTCGTAGACGACGCCGAACTTCTCGCCGATGTCGTCGTCACCCCAGGGCGGGGTGTCGCCCTCCTCGAGCTTGGTCAGCCCGGACCTCAGGGCCGTCACGGCCTTGGCGAAGTCCACGCCGACGTTGAACATGTGGAAGCCCTCGGTCTTGAGGACCGCGGGATCTGAGTCCATGAAGTCAGACGGCACAACTGCCCCCCGTGGCTCGTCGTTTCTGTCGCACCGCCACCTTAACGCCGGGCCCGGAGCGACCCCAGCCCCGCCGGGCAACAGGAAGGGGCGGCACCCCATCGGGTACCGCCCCTCGAAGCTGGGCAGACCAGCCAAGCCGGGCCGGCCGAGACCGGCGGACGCCCGGCCCGCCACCCAAGCCACGCCCTCCGACGATCAGAACCGGTTCGGCAGCCACCCCGTCTGGATCAGCTGCCCACCACGCCGACGCGTATGGAAGTACCCACGCCCCGGCGGCAGTTGCGACGCCGTGATGTTGCCGAGCAGCTGGCCCTCGGACCGCTCGCCGGAGAGGACGACACCCTGTGCGCCGAGCTCGCGCATCCGCTGCATCACCGGCTCGTACAGCGAGCGGCTGGCGCCACCCGAGGCACGGGAGATGATGACGCGCAGACCGATGTCACGGGCGAACGGCAGGTACTCCAGGAGCGGCGCCAGCGGGTTCACGCCGGTCGCCACCAGGTCGTAGTCGTCGACGATGACGAACGCGTCCGGGCTGCTGTACCAACTGCGGTTGCGCAGCTGCTCGGGCGTGACGTCCGGGCCGGGCATCCGGCGGTGCATCGAGCCGGCCAGACCCTCCAGCGTCTCCGTCAGAGCGGGCGCCGAGGCGCAGTACCGGGACAGGTGCGAGTCGGGCACACCCTCCAGGTGGGCGCGTCGGTAGTCACCCATGACGATCTTCGCCTGGTCAGGCGTGTAGCGCTCGGTGATCTGCTTGACCAGCAGCCTGAGCAGCGCGGACTTACCGGACTCGCTCTCACCGAACACGATGAACAGCGGGTCGGTCTCGAAGTCCACGAACACCGGCGAGAGCGACGACTCGTCGATACCGACGGCGACACCGCGGTCCGGGTGCTCGAAGCCCTTGGGCAGCCGGTCCACCGGGAACATCGTGGGCAGCAGCCGCACGGCCGGCGCGTGACTGCCCTGCCAGTTCTCGTTGATCCCACCGATGAGGATCGACGTCGCCTCGGACAGGTCCTCCGTCGCCGACGAGCCGTCGACGCGCGGCAGCGCCGTCATGAAGTGCAGCTTGTCCGGCGTCAGACCACGGCCCGGCACGGTGGCGGGGACGTTCTGCGCGACCTTGCGGTCGATCTCCGACTCCGTCGGGTCACCGAGCCTCAGCTCGATGCGGTTCTGGAGCATGTCCTTGAGCGCCGGACGCACCTCGGTGTAACGGCTCGCCGTCAGGATCACGTGCACACCGAACCCGAGGCCCCGGGTGGCGATCTCCGTGACGGTCGCCTCCAGCATCTCGTAGTCGGTCTTGAACGTGGCCCAGCCGTCGATGACGAGGAAGACGTCACCCCAGACCTGGTCCGGCAGCTGGCCGGCGGCCCGGCGCTGCCGGTAGGTCGTGACCGAGTCGACGTTTTTCGTGCGGAAGTACTCCTCACGCGCGTTGAGGATGCCCTCGACCTCGCTGACGGTACGGCGCACCTTCTCGGCGTCGAGACGGTTGGCGACGCCGCCGACGTGCGCCAGCTCCTCCATCGAGATCAGCGAGCCGCCACCGAAGTCCAGGCAGTAGAACTGCACTTCGGACGGCGTGTGCGTGAGCGCGAAGGACGAGATGAGCGTGCGCAGCAGCGTCGACTTGCCGGACTGCGGACCACCGACGAACAGACCGTGGCCGGCGCCGCCCGCGAAGTCCCGGTACAGCACGTCACGCCGCTGCTCGAACGGCTTGTCCACCAGGCCGACCGGCACGTTGAGCCGGCCGAGAGCGGTGTAGTCGGGCGCGGTCAGACCGCGTTCCGGGGTGACGGCGAGCTGCGGGAGCAACTGCTCCAGCGAGGGCGCCTCCTCCAGCGGGGGCAGCCACACCTGGTGGGCGGGCGGTCCCTGGTTGATCATCCGGCTGACCAGGACGTCCAGGACGGTGTCGGCGAGCGCGTCGTCCACCCGGTTGTCGGGCTCCGGCTCCTCGACGACCGGCTGCGGGGGCAGCGCCACGTGCTCCGCCGAGAACAGGGCCGGGCGCAGCTGGGTCGAGCGGTGCACCCGGGAGGGGCCCTCGCCGTGGTACGGCCCCGACACGTACGCCGCCTTGAAGCGGACCATGGTGTCGGTGTCGTACCGCAGATAACCGGAACCGGGGATCGACGGCAGGTGGTAGGCGTCCGGGACACCGATCGCCGTACGGGACTCGGCGGCGGAGAAGGTCCGCAGACCGATCCGGTACGAGAGGTAGGTGTCCAGACCGCGCAGCTTGCCCTCTTCCAGGCGCTGCGAGGCCAGCAGCAGGTGCACACCCAGCGATCGGCCGATACGACCGATCTGGATGAACATGTCGATGAAGTCCGGCTTGGCCGTGAGGAGTTCGGAGAACTCGTCGAGCACGATCACCAGCGAGGCCATCGGCTCCAGCGCGGCGCCGGCGGCACGTGCCTTCTCGTAGTCGTGCAGGTTGGCGTAGTTGCCGGCCGACCGCAGCAGCTCCTGACGGCGCTGCGTCTCACCCATGATCGAGTCACGCATACGGTCGACGAGCGTGAGGTCGTCCGCGAGGTTGGTGATGACGGCCGCGGTGTGCGGCATGTCCGCCATGCCGGCGAAGGTGGCGCCACCCTTGAAGTCCGCGAGGATGAAGTTCAGCGTCTCCGAGGAGTGCGTCACCGCGAGACCGAGCACCAGCGTACGCAGCACCTCGGACTTGCCGGAACCGGTGGCGCCGACGCACAGACCGTGCGGGCCCATGCCCTCCTGCGAGGCCTCCTTGAGGTCCAGCATGACCGGCTCGCCGTTCTCGCCGACACCGATCGGCACCCGCAGCCGCTCGTGCAGCGTGCGCGGACGCCAGGTGCGGGAGACGTCGACCGTGCCGGCGTCGCCGATGCCCATGAGGTCGGTGAAGTCCAGGTTGGACAGAAGGGGTTCGCCCTCCTCCGCGGAGCCGACCCGGAACGGGGCCAGCTGCCGGGCCAGGGACTCGGCCTGCGCCGTGTTCAGGACGTCCGGCCTGCCGTTGTACGCCGACTCGTGGCCGACGAACAGCCGCATCCGCTCCGGCTTCGCGTAGATCGTCAGACCGGCGCGCAGCTCCTCCTCCAGCGGGCCGGGGGAGATCTCCAGGAAGGTGACGCCCTGGAGGCCCTCGGCGCTGGCGAGCTCGGAGTCCGGCGGCACGGTGCCGCCGTCGAGCACCACGATCAGGTGCGGCTGGTCGTAGACGGGCGTCGCCTCACGGTTCCAGCGGGGCCGGTCGCCCAACTGGTCGGCCAGCGCCTCCTCCAGCTCCCCGAGGTCGTCGAAGAGGAGCCGGGCCGAGCCCGCCCCGTCCTTCTGCTTCGGGTGCTGGCTGTGCGGCAGCCACTTGATCCAGTCCCAGTCCGCCGCCGCGGAGGGGTGGGCCACCACGGCGATCATCAGGTCCTCGGGCGAGTGCAGCGTCGCCAACTGGGACAGGGACGCGCGGGCATTGCCGTAGACCGTGTCGCTCTCGCCGCAGATCGTCACGTGGTAAAAGGCGCGCAGCGAGATGGACACGGGCAGATCGGACAGACTGCCGTGCGCGTCGAGGAACGCCTTCATGGCCGCCGCGGTCAGCGGCTCCAGCTCCTCCTTCGGCGCCGTCTCCGGCGCGACGAGCGGAGTGTTCAACTGCTGCACCCCACGGCCGATCCGTACGGAGGCGAAGTCCGCGTCCATCGGACGCCGCTCCCACAGCCGCTTGCCGTCGGCCGCCACCGCCCACAGCTGCTCCGGGTCGGGATGCTGGAAGAGCTGGCTCTGCCGCTGGAGTTCAGCGGTCTTGTGCACGTCCTTGCGGACCTGCTCCAGATAGCGGAAGTAGTCACGCCGGTCCTGGGCCATCCCCGCGCCGCCGCCCTGACGGGACTTGGCGAACTGGGCGATGGCCATGGCCAGTGTCGAGGCCAGCATCAGCCCGCCGACCACCCGCATGTACGAGGGCAGGTTGGGCATGAAGAAGAAGCCGACGGAACCCAGCATGCCCATCATGGGCAGCAGGTTCATCAGCATGCTTTCGTCGCCCTCGCGAGGGATCTCGGGGGGCGTCTCCAGTTTGACCTCGCCGTCCGGGACGGCCGGCGGCACTATCCGCGGTGGTCGTTTGATGATGACGACGCTCACCGATGCACTCATCCTTCGCGATTGATACGTCCTGGCACCGACGCCCCCGTGTACCGCGACGTGATTCTCGTTCGCGTAGGCGTCGTTCGCGTAGAGGACGATCCTACTGATGCGCGCGAGGCCCGAGGGAGGGTGGCGGATGGAGATGCGGCGCAGGTCCTGGGAGGAATGGGGGAGGTAGCCCCTGAGCCGGGTACGGCAACGGATATGGTGGCGCTCCGCGTCGTACGAGCGGCGTGAGGAAGCCTTGTCTAGCAGGGGGAACACCAGGTGAGCACGGGGACTTCGACAGGTTTCTGCCGAATCACCATCGCAGCACCGGACAGTCGTGTGGATGTCGCGCTGCCCGAGGACTTGCCGATCCAGGATCTCTTTCCCGAGATCGTGAGGCTCTCGGGCATGGTCCAGTCGGACACCAGCCCCTCGGGCTACCACCTCGTGACGCGCGAGGGCCAGGTGCTCGACGCCAGCCGCTCGTTGCTGGAGCACCGGGTCAGGGACGGTGACGTGCTGCTGCTGCGCACGTTCGCCGACTCACTGCCGCCGGCCGTGCACGATGACGTCGTCGACGCCATCGCCGCCGCGGTCAAGCAGGACACCCGCAGCTGGAACGACAACCTGATGCGGGTCGCCGGTCTCGTCGCCGGTTCGTTGCTGCTGGTCATGCTCGGCTTCGTCTTCTGGTTCGCGGATCCGGTACGGCACGACATGAACGGCCTCCAGGGCATCCTGGCCGGCGTGACCGCGCTCGCCCTGACGGCGCTGGCCGGTGTGCGGGCCCGGGTGTACGACGACCGCGGCTCCGCCGTCGCACTCGGCATCTCGGCGCTGCCGCACGCGCTCATCGCCGGCTCCGGCGTGATCCCCCAGGACGCGGGCGAGGGCCCCGGCCGGATCCAGTTCCTGGTCGGCTGTGTGGCCGTCCTGCTCTTCTCCGTCGTACTGATCATGCTGCTGCCCCAGGGCGACGCGCCGTTCGTGGCCGCCGCGCTGGCCTCCGCGATCGGCACGCTCGCCGTGTTCTGCGGAGTGCTCACCGAGGCGGAGCCCCGTGAGATCGCCGCCGGCACCTCCGTCGTCGCCCTCGCGGTGGTCGGCTTCCTGCCCGGCTGGTCGTCCCGCTTCGCCAAGCTGCCGATCGGCTTCCGCAACCCCGAGGACCTGGCCCGCGCCCGCCGCGAGGGCCGCGAGGGCGACATGGAGGCCGTCGACGTCCAGCGCATCGTCGCCCAGACCAGCCGCGGCCACGAACTGCTGCTCGGCCTGGTCGGCGGCTGCGCCGCGGTGATCATCGGCGCGGGCGGCGCGGTCCTCGGCTTCAGCGACAGCGGCTGGGCCCAGCTGCTGGCCCTGTGCACCGGCCTCGCGGCGATGCTGCGGGCCCGGCTGTTCCGCTACACCGCCCAGGTCACCTGCCTCTTCGTGGCCGGTGTCATCACGCTCGCCCTGCTCGTCCTCGGTCTCGCGATCTCGCCGCCGGCCGACGTCATCGTCGACCTGCTCCAGGGCAACTCTGGCCCGGTCGACGTACGGACCCTGTGGCTCGGCGCCTCGGTCGGTGCCGGTGTGCTGCTGCTGATCGCGATCGCCCTGATCGTGCCGCAGAAGGGGCTCTCCCCCTTCTGGGGCCGCATGCTGGACCTCGCGGACTCGCTGGTGCTGCTCTCCCTGGTGCCGATCTGCCTGGCCGTCCTCGACGTCTACGCCAAGATGCGCGGCGGCATCTGACCAGCGCCTCCCGCCGGTCGGGGGCGGGTCCGCGGGCTGGTACGCTGTGTGACGGCCGTTTGTGTACGCGCCCCCGGACCATCTGGGGGCTGCGCCCAGCGGATCCCCGCCTCCCGAGTCATGGAAGCTCCCCTGAGAAGTGGACCAGGGGCACTCGGTGGCAAGCAGAGACT
Source organism: Streptomyces sp. NPDC098781 (assembly GCF_044759995.1). NCBI lineage: Bacteria > Bacillati > Actinomycetota > Actinomycetes > Kitasatosporales > Streptomycetaceae > Streptomyces > Streptomyces sp. NPDC098781. Next base: position 10,814 of record NZ_JBIWAK010000017.1, on the reverse strand, counting down.
ACGAGGAGTACACGTGTCGCTCGACACCGCCACGAAGAAGCAGATCATCGCCGAGTTCGGTACCAAGGAGGGCGACACCGGCTCCCCCGAGGTCCAGGTCGCCATGCTCTCGCGTCGCATCTCGGACCTCACCGAGCACCTCAAGACCCACAAGCACGACCACCACTCCCGTCGTGGTCTGCTGATCCTGGTCGGTCAGCGTCGCCGCCTTCTCCAGTACCTGGCGAAGAAGGACATCCAGCGTTTCCGTACGCTGGTCGACCGCCTCGGCATCCGCCGCGGTGCGGCGGGCGCCAAGTAGGACGCCATGAGGGGAGCGGTTCCCGGAGGATCGGGAGCCGCTCCCTTTGCCGTACGTGCCCGCCGTACGTGCGGAAACGTGCGGAGTGTCACACCTACTTTGTAGTGTGGTAGCACAACGCAGTACCACGAGGAGAAGTGCACCTCGCCGCCGCCGGTCCTCGGTAGTGGCCCCCGGGCGTTGCGAACCCGGGTGCTTCGATCGAAGACCGGCCCGCACCAGATGGAGCGCTTCTCCGCGTACGTCCCTCCGCCACACGGGCGGATCGGGACAAAGACGAAAAGACGAAAGTAACGGAGAAAACGCTAGTGGAGAACGAGACCCACTACGCCGAGGCCGTCATTGACAACGGCTCCTTCGGCACCCGCACCATCCGCTTCGAGACGGGCCGCCTGGCCAAGCAGGCCGCCGGTTCCGCCGTGGCGTACCTGGACGACGACACCATGGTGCTGTCGGCCACCACCGCCTCCAAGAACCCCAAGGACCAGCTCGACTTCTTCCCGCTCACGGTGGACGTCGAGGAGCGGATGTACGCCGCCGGCAAGATCCCCGGCAGCTTCTTCCGCCGTGAGGGCCGTCCCTCCGAGGACGCCATCCTCACCTGCCGCCTGATCGACCGCCCGCTGCGCCCGTCCTTCAAGAAGGGCCTGCGCAACGAGATCCAGGTCGTCGCCACGATCATGGCGCTCAACCCCGACCACCTGTACGACGTCGTGGCGATCAACGCCGCGTCCGCGTCCACGCAGCTGGCCGGTCTGCCCTTCTCCGGCCCGATCGGCGGCGTCCGCGTCGCGCTGATCCGCGGCCAGTGGGTGGCCTTCCCGACGCACACCGAGCTCGAGGACGCCGTCTTCGACATGGTCGTCGCGGGCCGCACCCTGGAGGACGGCGACGTCGCGATCATGATGGTCGAGGCCGAGGCCACCGAGGGCACCATCAAGCTGGTCCAGGGTGGCGCCGATGCCCCGACCGAGGAGGTCGTCGCCGCCGGTCTGGAAGCCGCGAAGCCCTTCATCAAGGTGCTCTGCAAGGCCCAGGCCGACCTCGCCGCGAAGGCCGCCAAGCCGACCGGTGAGTTCCCGATCTTCCTGGACTACCAGGACGACGTCCTCGAGGCCCTGACCGCCGCCGTCAAGCCGGAGCTCGCCTCCGCGCTGACCATCGCCGGCAAGCAGGAGCGCGAGTCCGAGCTGGACCGCGTCAAGGCGCTCGCCGCCGAGAAGCTCCTGCCGGAGTTCGAGGGCCGCGAGAAGGAGATCTCCGCCGCGTACCGCTCGCTGACCAAGTCCCTGGTCCGTGAGCGCGTCATCAAGGAGAAGAAGCGCATCGACGGCCGTGGCGTCACGGACATCCGTACGCTCGCCGCCGAGGTCGAGGCCATCCCGCGCGTGCACGGCTCCGCCGTGTTCGAGCGTGGCGAGACCCAGATCCTGGGCGTCACCACGCTGAACATGCTCCGCATGGAGCAGCAGCTCGACACGCTGTCGCCGGTGACGCGCAAGCGCTACATGCACAACTACAACTTCCCGCCGTACTCCACCGGTGAGACCGGCCGCGTCGGCTCCCCGAAGCGCCGCGAGATCGGCCACGGCGCTCTCGCCGAGCGCGCCCTGGTGCCGGTCCTGCCGACGCGCGAGGAGTTCCCCTACGCGATCCGCCAGGTCTCCGAGGCGCTGAGCTCCAACGGCTCGACGTCCATGGGCTCGGTCTGCGCCTCCACCATGTCGCTGCTGAACGCCGGTGTGCCGCTGAAGGCCCCCGTCGCCGGTATCGCCATGGGCCTGATCTCCCAGGAGATCGAGGGCGAGACGCACTACGTCACCCTCACCGACATCCTCGGTGCGGAGGACGCCTTCGGCGACATGGACTTCAAGGTCGCCGGCACCAAGGAGTTCGTGACCGCCCTCCAGCTCGACACCAAGCTGGACGGCATCCCGGCCTCCGTCCTGGCCGCCGCTCTGAAGCAGGCCCGTGACGCCCGCCTCCACATCCTCGACGTGATGATGGAAGCGATCGACACGCCGGACGAGATGTCCCCGAACGCGCCGCGGATCATCACCGTGAAGATCCCGGTCGACAAGATCGGTGAGGTCATCGGCCCCAAGGGCAAGATGATCAACCAGATCCAGGAGGACACCGGCGCCGAGATCACGATCGAGGACGACGGCACCATCTACATCGGTGCCGCCGACGGCCCCGCCGCCGAGGCCGCCCGCACCACGATCAACGGCATCGCCAACCCGACGATGCCCGAGGTCGGCGAGCGCTACTTGGGCACGGTCGTGAAGACGACCACCTTCGGCGCCTTCGTCTCCCTGCTCCCCGGCAAGGACGGTCTGCTGCACATCTCGCAGATCCGCAAGCTGGCCGGCGGCAAGCGTGTGGAGAACGTCGAGGACGTGCTCGGTGTGGGCCAGAAGGTCCAGGTCGAGATCGCCGAGATCGACTCCCGCGGCAAGCTCTCGCTCATCCCGGTCATCGAGGGCGAAGAAGGCTCCGACGAGGACAAGAAGGACGACACCGACCAGTGACGTCGAGTAGCTCCACGACGACGGCCCGCACCTCCTCGGAGGCGCGGGCCGTCGCCCGTACCCAAACCCTCATCAAGGGCGAGAACGGCATCGGCACGGTCCGCAAGACCACCCTCCCGGGCGGCCTGCGCATCGTCACCGAGACCCTGCCCTCGGTCCGCTCGGCGACCTTCGGCATCTGGGCACACGTCGGCTCCCGCGACGAGACACCGGCCCTGAACGGCGCCACGCACTACCTGGAGCACCTGCTCTTCAAGGGCACGACGCGCAGGTCGGCGCTGGACATCTCCTCCGCGCTGGACGCCGTCGGCGGCGAGATGAACGCCTTCACGGCGAAGGAGTACACGTGCTACTACGCGCGCGTGCTCGACGCCGACCTGCCGCTCGCCATAGACGTCGTCTGCGACATGCTGACCGGCTCGCTCATCCTCGAAGAGGACGTCGACGTCGAGCGGGGCGCCATCCTCGAAGAGATCGCCATGACCGAGGACGACCCGGGCGACTGTGTGCACGACCTGTTCGCGCACACGATGTTCGGCGACAACCCCCTCGGCCGCCCGGTCCTCGGCACGGTCGACACGGTCAACGCCCTCACCGCCGACCGCATCCGCCGCTTCTACAAGAAGCACTACGACCCGACCCACCTGGTCGTGGCGGCCGCCGGCAACATCGACCACAACAAGGTCGTACGACAGGTTCGTGCCGCCTTCGAGAAGGCGGGCGCCTTCAAGAACGGTGACGCCGCGCCCATCGCCCCGCGCGACGGGCGCCGCGCCTTGCGCACCGCCGGCCGTGTCGAACTCCTCGGCCGCAAGACCGAGCAGGCCCATGTCGTCCTCGGCATGCCCGGCCTGGCCCGCACGGACGAGCGCCGCTGGGCCCTGGGTGTGCTCAACACCGCCCTCGGCGGCGGCATGTCGTCCCGGCTGTTCCAGGAGGTCCGCGAGAAGCGCGGCCTCGCCTACAGCGTGTACTCGTACACCTCGGGCTTCGCCGACTGCGGTCTCTTCGGCGTGTACGCGGGCTGCCGGCCGTCGCAGGTCCACGACGTGCTGAAGATCTGCCGTGACGAGCTCGACCAGGTCGCCGAACACGGCCTGTCCGACGACGAGATCGCCCGCGCCATCGGCCAGCTCCGCGGCTCCACCGTCCTCGGCCTGGAGGACACCGGCGCGCTGATGAACCGCATCGGCAAGAGCGAGCTGTGCTGGGGCGAGCAGATGTCCGTCGACGACATGCTGGCCCGGATCGCGGCGGTGACCCCGGACGACGTCCGCTCGGTCGCCCGCGACATCCTGGGCCGGCGGCCCTCGCTGTCGGTCATCGGCCCGCTGAAGGACAAGCAGGCGTCCCGGCTGAACGACGCCGTGGCCTGACCTGTCCGCCCTCGGAACATCCGACGTAAGGAAGCAACAGAGATGAGCAAGCTGCGCGTGGCGGTCCTCGGCGCCAAGGGCCGGATCGGCTCCGAGGCGGTACGGGCGGTCGAGGCCGCCGAGGACATGGAGCTGGTCGCCGCCCTCGGCCGGGGCGACCAGCTGGAGACGCTCGCGGAGACGGGCGCCCAGGTGGCCGTCGAACTGACCACGCCCGACTCGGTCATGGCCAACCTCGACTACTGCGTGAACCACGGCATCCACGCGGTCGTCGGCACCACGGGCTGGACCGACGAACGCCTCGCGCAGCTGAACGGCTGGCTGGCCGCCTCCCCGGAGACCGGTGTGCTCATCGCGCCGAACTTCTCCATCGGGGCCGTACTGACGATGAAGTTCGCGCAGATCGCCGCGCCCTACTTCGAGTCCGTCGAAGTCGTCGAGCTGCACCACCCGAAGAAGGTCGACGCCCCGTCCGGCACCGCCACCCGCACCGCCCAGCTCATCGCCGAGGCCCGCCGCGCCGCCGGTACGGCCCCCGCGCCGGACGCCACGGAGACCGGCCTGGACGGCGCCCGTGGAGCCGACGTCGACGGGGTGCCGGTGCACGCGGTCCGGCTGCGCGGCCTGCTGGCCCACCAGGAGGTCCTGCTCGGCGGCGAGGGCGAGACGCTCACCGTGCGGCACGACTCCCTGCACCACAGCAGCTTCATGCCGGGCATCCTGCTCGGCGCGCGCCGCGTGGTGACCACTCCGGGCCTCACGTTCGGCCTGGAACACTTCCTGGACCTCGGCTGATGCGCGCCAAGCTGTCCTACGCCATAACGGCCGCCGTCCTGGTCGTCTACTTCGTCCTGGTCGGCAGCCGTGGCGTGATGCTCATCCAGTCCGGCACCGTCATCACCGTCACCTTCGGCGTGGCGGTGCTGATCCTGCCGGTGATCGGGCTGTGGTTCCTGTGGAAGAACACCCAGTTCGTCCGCAGGGCCAACGCCCTCGCCGCCGAACTCGACGCCGAGGGCGGACTGCCCGTCGACGAGCTGAAGCGGACGCCGGGCGGTCGCATCGACCGTGACTCGGCCGACGAGGTCTTCGCCAAGCGCAGGGCCGAGACGGAGGCGGCTCCGGAGGACTGGCGCAGCTGGTTCCGCCTCGCGGTCGCCTACCACGACGCCCGGGACACCCCACGGGCGCGCAAGGCGATGCAGCAGGCCATCGCGCTGCACGACACCGCTCACTGAGGCGGTCCCTCGACGAGGGTGGGCCCGGACCGCGTGTGCGGTCCGGGCCCACCCATGCCGTCCTCGGCTCAGCTCCGCGTGTTCTCAGCCGCCCAGGCCTCGACCGCGTCGGCGGCCCGGTCGAACGCCGCGACCCGCGCCAGGAAGTCCGCGTTGTGCGTGGTCATCAGCGTCGGCGTGTCATCCGCCGCCCGACCACGCCGTACGAGAATCAGCGCCTGCCCCTGCACGGTGCGCGGCAGCCCCAGCCAGCGGACCGGCTGCTGCACCGTCCGTACGGCGACGACCTGGTCCCAGGGCACCGTGCGCGTGAGGAGGAAGCCCACCCGCCGCAGCCCGCGCGCGCTCACCCACACGCCCACGCGCAGCAGGCGCAGGGCGACGACGATGGCGGCCAGCGCGAGGGCGAAGACCACCGCGGCCTCGTTCACCGTGCCGGTCAGGGCGATGATGACCGCCGCGAACAGCACGAACGAGGCGAGCAGCAGCCCCAACGCCGCCAAGCCCACCCGCCACGGCCCGGGACGGTAGGGACGCCGCCAGCGGTCGTGGTCGTCGAAGGGCAGCGCGACATCGTCGGCTGCCTCGAATGCGCGGTCGGCCGTCAGGAAGGGCAGGGGCACGGCTGGTCCTCACTCAATCCATGCTTGGGCGGTGCCCGGTGAGGTTATCGACCCGTGTCCCCGCTCACCACCTGTGGGGGTCCGATGGAGTCAGTGCCCCTGGGAGGCCTGTGACTCCTGAACCGGTGTGGACGTGTCGGTGGACAGCGCCGGCATGCCGACGACCAGCGACCCGACCAGCCCGGCGACGATGGTGAGCCCCAGCAGCCACCGCCCGGCCATCTGGCCGACGGAGGCCCGCTCGCGGGGCGGGGGACTGACATTACTGCGGAATCGGTCGGCTTCGGCGAGGAAGGCGAAGGGTACGGACTCGCGCCGACGGAACATCGGGGGGTCTTCTCCTCTCGGGATCGTGTGAGTGACCGTCATCAACACAGACGAGCGAGTGCCCCAAAAGGTGCCCGGTTTCACCGAATTCACAGAAATTCGCCGTCGTATGTCGCGACCCGGCACCGAACGCCCCGTTGTCAGTGCCGACCCGTAGAGTGGGCGCCGCCCAGCGAAGTGATGGAAGGACCCTCCGAGCCGTGACCGACACCCCCGCCGACGACCTCAAGCCCAGCTTCCGCAGTGACGTCAGCGTCGAGCTGGTCAAGCACAGCGCGGCCGACTCCGACGTGCTGTGGGCCGCCCGCGTCTCCACCGCCGGCGAGCAGTCCCTGGACGAGCTGAAGAAGGACCCGGAGCGCTCCAAGGGCCTGATCAACTACCTGATGCGGGACCGGCACGGCAGCCCCTTCGAGCACAACTCGATGACCTTCTTCATCAGCGCCCCGATCTTCGTCTTCCGCGAGTTCATGCGGCACCGCGTGGGCTGGTCGTACAACGAGGAGTCCGGGCGGTACAGGGAGCTCCAGCCCGTCTTCTACGTCCCCGGCGAGTCCCGCAAGCTGGTCCAGGAGGGCCGCCCGGGCAAGTACGTCTTCGTCGAGGGCACCCAGGCCCAGCAGGAACTGGTCGGCCGCGTCATGGAGGACTCGTACCGGCAGGCGTACGACTCCTACCAGGAGATGCTCGCCGCCGGCGTCGCCCGCGAGGTCGCCCGCGCGGTCCTCCCGGTCGGCCTGTTCTCGTCGATGTACGCCACCTGCAACGCACGCTCGCTGATGCACTTCCTCGGCCTGCGCACCCAGCACGAACTGGCGAAGGTGCCGTCCTTCCCGCAGCGGGAGATCGAGATGGTCGGCGAGAAGATGGAGGCGGAGTGGGCCAAGCTCATGCCGCTGACGTACGCCGCCTTCAATGCGAACGGCCGGGTGGCGCCGTAGCGCGACCCCAGGCACGGAGCCATGGGTCAGCCTCATGAAGTGTCCGTATTGCGGCATTTAGAGAAGTTCATCTAGCCTGATCAAACGGACCCGGCACTGCTTGAACCCCCGAGCAGGCAGTGCCGGGCTCCTTATTTGTCCTGACTTTCCCGCACCCCCCGAGGGCAGACCCGGCCGTGCGCAACGAGTAGCGTGTAACCCATGGCTCCGACCTCCACTCCGCAGACCCCCTTCGGGCGGGTCCTCACCGCCATGATCACGCCCTTCACGGCGGACGGCGCACTCGACCTCGACGGTGCACAGCGGCTCGCCACGCACCTGGTGGACGCAGGCAACGACGGCCTGATCATCAACGGCACCACCGGCGAGTCCCCCACCACCAGCGATGCGGAGAAATCGGAGCTGGTGCGGGCGGTACTGGAGGCCGTCGGCGACCGCGCCCATGTCGTGGCCGGAGTCGGCACCAACGACACCCACCACAGCCTCGAGCTGGCGCGCGCGGCACAGCGGGTGGGCGCACACGGCCTGCTGGTCGTCACGCCCTACTACAACAAGCCCCCGCAGGAGGGCCTGTACCGCCACTTCAGCGCCATCGCCGACGCCACCGAGCTGCCGGTGATGCTCTACGACATCCCCGGCCGCAGCGGCGTCCCGATCAACACCGAGACGATCGTCCGGCTCGCCGAGCATCCGAGGATCGTCGCCAACAAGGACGCCAAGGGAGACCTGGGCCGCGCGAGCTGGGCCATCGCGCGCACCGGCCTCGCCTGGTACTCCGGCGACGACATGCTGAACCTGCCGCTGCTCTCCGTGGGCGCGGTCGGCTTCGTCTCGGTCGTGGGCCACGTCGTCACCCCCGACCTGCGCGCGCTCGTCGACGCGTACGTCTCCGGTGACGTCCAGAAGGCCACGGAGATCCATCAGAAGCTGCTGCCGGTCTACACCGGCATGTTCCGCACCCAGGGCGTCATGACCACCAAGGCGGCGCTCACGCTCCAGGGCCTGCCCGCCGGACCGCTGCGCGCACCGATGGCGGAATGCTCACCCGAGGAGATCGAGCAGCTCAAGATCGATCTTGCCGCCGGCGGGGTACAGCTCTAACACCAGACTTCGCGCGCACGGCGCGCAGACGGACTTCACAACTGAATAAGCGGGCCACCGGTGCCTGCGCACTACACACAACGACAACTGCTTCTGCACGAACGTCACGCGCGCCACGTGCCCGGCCGGTACGTGGCGCGCGTGGTGAGGAGAGTCTTTTGAGTCATCCGCATCCTGAACTCGGCTCGCCGCCGCCGCTCCCCGAAGGCGGCCTGCGGGTCACCCCGCTCGGCGGCCTCGGCGAAATCGGCCGAAACATGACGGTCTTCGAGTACGGCGGCCGTCTGCTGATCGTCGACTGCGGAGTGCTCTTCCCTGAGGAGGAGCAGCCCGGAATCGACCTGATCCTGCCGGACTTCTCGTCCATCCGGGACCGCCTCGACGACATCGAGGGCATCGTCCTCACGCACGGTCACGAGGACCACATCGGAGGCGTCCCGTTCCTTCTCCGGGAGAAGCCGGACATCCCGCTGATCGGCTCCAAGCTGACCCTCGCCCTCATCGAGGCCAAGCTCCAGGAGCACCGCATCCGCCCCTACACCCTTGAGGTGGCCGAGGGGCACCGCGAGCGCATCGGCCCCTTCGACTGCGAGTTCGTCGCCGTCAACCACTCCATCCCGGACGCCCTGGCGGTCGCCATCCGCACCCCGGCCGGCATGGTCGTCCACACCGGCGACTTCAAGATGGACCAGCTTCCGCTGGACAACCGTCTGACCGACCTGCACGCTTTCGCGCGGCTGAGCGAGGAAGGCATCGACCTCCTCCTCTCCGACTCCACGAACGCGGAGGTCCCGGGCTTCGTCCCGCCCGAGCGGGACATCTCCAACGTCCTGCGCCAGGTCTTCGCGAACGCCCGCAAGCGGATCATCGTGGCGAGCTTCGCCAGCCACATCCACCGCATCCAGCAGATCCTGGACGCGGCCCACGAGTACGGCCGCCGGGTCGCCTTCGTCGGCCGCTCGATGGTCCGCAACATGGGCATCGCCAGGGACCTGGGCTACCTGAAGGTCCCCCCGGGTCTGGTCGTGGACATCAAGACGCTGGACGACCTCCCGGACCACGAGGTCGTGCTGGTCTGCACGGGCTCCCAGGGCGAACCGATGGCGGCCCTGTCCCGTATGGCCAACCGCGACCACCAGATCCGCATCGTCGAGGGCGACACGGTGATCCTGGCGTCGTCGTTGATCCCCGGCAACGAGAACGCGGTGTACCGCGTCATCAACGGCCTGACCCGGTGGGGCGCGAACGTCGTCCACAAGGGCAACGCCAAGGTCCACGTCTCGGGCCACGCCTCGGCCGGCGAGCTGCTGTACTTCTACAACATCTGCCGTCCGAAGAACCTGATGCCGGTGCACGGCGAATGGCGCCACCTGCGCGCCAACGCCGAACTGGGCGCCCTGACCGGCGTCCCGCACGACCGCATCGTCATCGCCGAGGACGGCGTCGCCGTCGACCTCATCGAAGGCAAGGCCAAGATCTCGGGCAAGGTCCAGGCGGGCTACGTCTATGTCGACGGCCTCTCGGTCGGCGACGTGGGCGAGCCGGCCCTCAAGGACCGCAAGATCCTCGGCGACGAGGGCATCATCTCGGTCTTCGTGGTGGTGGACTCCTCCACCGGCAAGATCACGGGAGGCCCGCACGTCCAGGCCCGCGGCTCCGGCATCGAGGACTCCGCCTTCACGGATGTCATCCCGAAGATCACGGAGGTGCTCGAGCGCTCGGCCCAGGACGGTGTGGTCGAACCGCACCAGCTCCAGCAGCTGGTGCGCCGGACGCTCGGCAAGTGGGTCTCCGACACCTATCGCCGCAGGCCGATGATCCTGCCTGTGGTGGTGGAGGTCTGACGGCCTGTCGGACGTTCGACTGAGCGAACCAGGAGCGGGGGGGGGGGGGGGGGGGGGGGGGGGCCGGCCCCCCCCCCCCCCCCCCCCGCACCCCCCCCCCCCCCCCCCCCCCCCCCCCCCCCCCCCCCCCCCCCCCCCCCGAGGGAACCCAAAACCACAAAAAAACCCCCCCCCCACACCCCCCGCGCTCTGGGGGGGGGGTGGGGGGGGGGCCCCCCCCGGGGGGCCCCCGGGGGGCCCCCCCCCCCCGGGGGGGGGGCCCGGGGGGGCCCCCCCCCCCCCCCCCGCTCCAGTACGTTTACGGCTCCGCCCGACCGGGAACCCGACCACCTCGTGTGTCGGAACCAGTCCCCGGAGGGGGCGGGAATTCCGACTCAGAATCTCTGATAAAGTCGGGATCGCCGGAAAGGGAAACGCGAGAGCGGGAACCTGGAAAACACCGAGGAAATCGGATCGGAAAACGGTCTGATAGAGTCGGAAACGCAAGACCGAAGGGAAAAGCCCGGAGGAAAGCCCGAGAGGGTGAGTACAA
>NZ_JBIWAK010000016.1:0-103509 GCF_044759995.1 Streptomyces sp. NPDC098781 | reverse complement strand
GGTTACATTCCGAACCCGGAAGCTAAGCCTTACAGCGCCGATGGTACTGCAGGGGGGACCCTGTGGGAGAGTAGGACACCGCCGAACTCCTTTTATCGGGTTGGACCCGGAACTTCCGTTCCGGGTCCAACCCTTTTTTGTTGTGCGTCACCTGAAGTTCACGTAACGCAACCAACATCCCCCACATGGGTACTGCTGCAATGCTCAGGGCCGCCGGCGTCGGAGTCGGTGACGAGGTCGTCGTACCGGCCTTCGGGAACGCCGAAGTCGCCGAGGCCGTGGTCCTGGCCGGGGCTCTGCCGGTGTTCGCAGACATAGATCCGCTGACCTATTGCCTGGACGGCGTCGCCGTCGAGGCGGCCGTCACCTCGCGTACGGCGGCCGTGGTGGCCGTACACCGATTCGGTCGGTCTGCCGATATCGCTCGGTTGCACGAAGTCGGCCAGCGGCACGGGCTGTTGGTGTTGGAGCAGGGTGAGTCCGAGGTTCCGTACGACGAGATCGCTCAGCGCAGGCAGCGGGCCTCGTACCTGGATGCGAAGCTGAAGGGCGTGCTCACGCCCGATGGCGGTGACGGGCACACCTATCAGCAGTACGTCGTGCGGGTGCCGGGGAACGGGCGGCCGGATCGCGACGCGTTCGCTCGGGCCGTGCGGGCCAGGGGAGTTGAGTGCCGGGTGCCGGTGAAGACTCCGGTGCATCGGCTTCCCGAGTTCCGGCGGTGTGTGTCGCTGCCGGAGACCGAGCGGGCCGCTGACGAAACGTTGGCTCTGCCCGTCGACGCCTCGCTGACCAAGCGGGACATGCAGCGCGTCGTGTCCGCCTGCAACGCGCTCGGAGGACTGCTCCAGCCCGCCTTCTGATGGGTTTGGGGCACGGGTGTGTTCGGGGTATGATCTATTCCGTTGCCGCGAGGGGAACTTCGCAAAAGGCAGCAGGCCCCTATAGCTCAGTCGGTAGAGCGTCTCCATGGTAAGGAGAAGGTCAACGGTTCGATTCCGTTTGGGGGCTCCACCAGAAAGGCCCCGCCCATTCGGGCGGGGCCTTTTTCATGCCCTTTTGCCGATCTTGCGCTCAGTCCTTGTGGAGACCCGGGACACGCATGGCCAGGATCGCCATGTCGTCGGACGGGGCGTCAGAGGCGAAGCGTTCGACCGCGCGCATGATGCGAGCCGCCACCGCGCCCGCCGTGAGGCCGGTGCAGGTGGTGAGGACGTCGGTGAGACCGTCGTCGCCGAGCATGCGGCTGCCCTCGCGGCGCTCGGTGACGCCGTCCGTGACGCAGAGGAGGACATCGCCGGGGTCGAGGGTGACCGTCTGCTCGTAGAGCTCCAGGTCCTCCATGACGCCGAGCAGCGGCTGGGGCTCCGCGGCCGGCTCGACCGTGCCGTCCTGGCGGAGGCGGAGCGGGAGCGGGTGGCCGGCGCAGACCACCTTGAGTTCGGCGCTGCCGTCCTCCTGCGGCCTCAACTCGCCGTAGAGCAGCGTCAGGAAGCGGCTGCGGGCGCCCTCGTCGAGGATGGCGGAGTTCAGGCGCTCCAGCACCGCCGGGCCGCTGAGGCCCTCGCGGGCGAGGAGGCGCAGGGCGTGCCGGGCGAGGCCGGTGACCGCCGCGGCGTTCGGGCCCGTACCGCAGACGTCGCCGATGGCGAAGCCGTAGGCGCCGTCGCTGATGGGGAAGAGGTCGTAGAAGTCGCCGCCGACCTCGTTGCCCTCGCCGGCCGCGCGGTAGATGACCTCGACCTCGACGCCGCCGATCTCGGGGAGCTCGGGCGGCAGGAGGCTGCGCTGGAGGGACTGGCTGATGGCGGTGCGCTCGGAGTAGAGACGGGCGTTGTCCAGGGCCAGGGCGGCCCTTCGGGAGAGGTCCTCGGCCAACTCCAGGATTTCCTGGCGGAAGTGTTCGTCCGTCGGCTTGCCGAGCGTCAGCATGCCGATGACTCGGTTGCGGGCCACCAGGGGCAGTACGACCGTCTCGCCGCCCACAGCGGACGCGGTGGCGAGGGTGGGGCCGATGCCCGCGCTGATGCGGCCGATGGGTTCGCCGAGGCCGAGGCTGCGCATGGAGGTGCGCAGGGCCGCCTGGTGGGCGGACTCGGCGGGGGCGGACCAGACGCGGGCGCCGGGGGTGGCGATCGGCTCCGGTGGGGAGATCTTCGACAGCAGCGACTTGATGCCGTCGATGAGCTCCTCGTCCTCGTGCAGGACGTAGGAGAGGTAGGGCTCGGAGGCCTGGTCGGCGATCGTGTAGACCGCGCACCAGGTGGCCAGGGTCGGGACCGTCATCTGGGCCATGAGGGCCAGGGTCTGGTCGCGGTCCAGGGTGCCGGCCAGGAGGTCGGAGGCCTCGACGAGGAAGCTGAGGGAGCCGCGGCGCAGGCGTTCGAGTTCGCCGAGGCGGGCCGACTCGACCGCCAGCGCGATGCGGTCGGCGGCGAACTGGAGGCGCAGTGCCTCCTCGTTGGAGTATCTGCCGGGGCCCTCGGCGGCCACGCCCAGGGAGCCGGTGAGGCGGCCCTCGACCTTGAGGGGGACCGTGACGACCGAGCGCATGCCGGTGCCCCTGAGGAGGGGTACGGCGCCGGGGACCATCGTGAGGTCCTCGTGGACGGCCGGCATGCGGGCGGAGCCGTAGCGGCCGGGGCCCGCTTCGACGGGCACGCGCGCGAAGCGCTGGCGGGCGGAGGGCAGGCCGGTGGAGGCGCGGACCTCCAGTTCCGTCTCGTCGTCGGTCGCCAGGAGCAGGAAGGCGGAGTCGCCGTCGAGCATGTCGCGGGCGCGTTCCACCGTGCGTTGGAGGAGGCCGTCGAGGTCGTCCGGGGCCGGGGAGCCGATGAACACCTCGAACGGGTCGGTGCTCTGGGACTCGGAGGCGGTGTCGGAGGCGGGGACGCGCAACGGGGTCTGGAGGACGGCGCGTTCGTGGTTGCGGACCAGGAGGCAGACCGTGGAAGGGTCGCCGTCGGTGTCGCGGACGCGGAGGTGGGAGGCGTACACCGGGGTGACGCGGCCGTTGGCGCCCCTTATGCCGTAGCTGCCTTCCCAGCGCGAGAGTTGGAGCGCCTCCGCGATGCCGGTGCTGGTGCCCGGGGTGTGCGGCCAGGCGGCGAGGTCGGTCAGGGGCTTGCCGATGACCTGCTCGGCGGCATAGCCGAAGAGTTCCTCGGCGTCCTCGTTCCACGACGAGATGGCGCCCGTGCGGTCGATCTGGACGACGGCGACGCGGACGCGGCCGTCGGCGAGCGGGAGGAGGTCCGAGGGCAGCGACGGGCCGGCCGCGCGGGTGCCCACCGGGCGTTCGGGGAGCTCGAGTTGGAACCAGACCTGCTTGTGCGTGGGCGTGTACTCGACGCCCCAGCGGCCGGCCAGGGCCGCGCACAGCTGGAGGCCGCGGCCGCCCTCGCGGTCAGGGCTGCCCATGTTGACGGGCGAGGCCTGGAGCGGGATCTCGCGCTCGGGATACCGGTCGGCCACCTCGATTCGTACGCCATCTTCACTGCGCAAGCACAGGACGTCCGCGGAAGTGCCCGCGTGCACGACGGCGTTGGTCACCAGTTCGCTGGTGAGGACGACGGCGTCGTCGACGATGTCGGCGAAGCCCCAGCCCTGGAGGGTGTCGCGGACGAAGGAGCGGGCGCTCGCGACCGATCGCCCGACGGGATCGAAGCTGGCTGCCGCACGCGCGGTGATCACTGAACTCCTCGTCCGATTGTCTCCATGCAGGGCTCCGTGGCCGCCCGGCTCGTGCCGCTGGTGCGGCATCTGCGCGCCCGTCGGCCGCTCCGGGGATTGTCCCCCCGGGATCAGTCCGGTGGTCATGTCCGGCTGCCCCTCCGATGCCCGCTCGTACTCCTCCTGTCACCGCCCAGGCCGGACGGGACCGGCGCGGCTGGACAGCCGCATGCAAGGTTACTTACCTTCGCCGTCCATGCGGATGCCGGTCGGCAGTGTTTCCGCCCGGAGGGTGTGCGGACGATGTGCGAAGCTGCCGAACTGTTATGGCCGGGTTCAGCAGGGGTGAAACACTGGGCAAGCTTCTTGTGAAGGTCCGGTCAGGCTGGGTGTCATTCGCGTACCGCGGGCAGCAGCACGTGGTGTGGCCTGGTATATCCGGCAGGAATACTCATCGGTAATGGGTACGCCGAACAGTAGAACTCGAGCACGGCAGTGACGGTCGACCCCTGCGGGAGGGACACAGTGGAGTCTGGCGCAGCGACGCGGGGCACTAAGACGCGCGCGAAAGGCGGACAGTCCCTGAGGAACGAGCGCAAGGCGCGTGGCGGGACCACCGCCGTGGACACGGCTGCCTTGAACCGGCTGCTGGCGGCCCTCGTGGCGATGCGCGACGGGAACTTCCGGAAGCGGCTCACGGTGTCCGGGGACGGCGTGATGGCGGAGATCGCCGCCGTCTTCAACGAGGTGGCCGACCGCAATATCCACCTCACGGGTGAGCTGGCGCGGGTACGGCGCATGGTCGGGCGTGAGGGCAAGCTCACGGAACGGTTGGAGACGGGCGCCTGTGAGGGCTCCTGGGCCGCCGCCATCGACAACTCCAACGCCCTGGTCGACGATCTCGTACGGCCCGTCTCCGAGGTCAGCCGGGTGCTGTCCGCGGTGGCCGACGGTGATCTGTCGCCGCGTATGGAGCTGCGGTCGCAGGGTCAGGAGGGGGGCGGTCATCCGCTTCGGGGTGAGTTCCTCAAGGTCGGGCGGACTGTAAACAACCTTGTCGATCAGCTGTCCACGTTCACCGACGAGGTCACGCGGGTGGCCAGCGAGGTGGGCACCGAGGGCAAGCTCGGCGGGCAGGCACGCGTGCGTGGGATGTCCGGTTCGTGGAAGGACCTCACGGACTCCGTCAACACCATGGCGTACCGGCTGACCGCGCAGGTGAGGGACATCGCGCTGGTGACCACGGCGGTCGCCAAGGGTGATCTGTCCCGCAAGGTCACCGTGCATGTGGCCGGCGAGATGCTGGAGCTGAAGAACACCGTCAACACGATGGTGGACCAGCTGTCCTCCTTCTCATCCGAGGTGACGCGAGTCGCCCGGGAGGTGGGCACCGAGGGTGAGCTCGGCGGGCAGGCGAAGGTGCCGGGTGTGGCCGGCGTGTGGAAGGACCTCACCGATTCGGTGAACCTCATGGCCGGCAACCTGACGGCGCAGGTGCGAGGAATCTCGCAGGTGACGACCGCGGTCGCCAACGGTGATCTGTCGCAGAAGGTGACCGTGTCGGCGCGGGGCGAGGTCGCCCAGCTCGCGGACACGATCAACCAGATGACCGAGACGCTGCGGATCTTCGCCGACGAGGTCACGCGCGTGGCCAACGAGGTCGGCGCCGAGGGACGCCTGGGCGGCCAGGCGAACGTGCCGGGTGCCGCGGGGACGTGGAAGGACCTGACGGACTCCGTCAACACGGTCTTCCGGAACCTCACCATTCAGGTGCGGGACATCGCCGCCGTGACGACGGCTGTGGCCAACGGTGACCTGTCGCAGAAGGTCACGGTCGACGTGGCCGGCGAGATGCTGGAGCTGAAGAACACCGTCAACGGCATGGTCGACCAGCTGTCGTCCTTCGGTGCCGAGGTGACGCGGGTCGCGCGTGAGGTCGGTGTCGAGGGTGAGCTGGGCGGACAGGCGCAGGTGCCAGGTGCGGCGGGGACGTGGAAGGACCTGACGGACTCCGTCAACACCGCGTTCCGGAACCTCACCGGACAGGTGAGGAACATCGCGCAGGTCACCACGGCGGTGGCCAACGGCGACCTTTCTCAGAAGGTCACCGTGGACGTCTCCGGCGAGATGCTCCAGCTGAAGAACACCGTGAACACGATGGTGGACCAGCTGTCGTCCTTCGCCGACCAGGTGACGCGGATGGCCCGGGACGTGGGTACGGAAGGCCGGCTGGGCGGTCAGGCCGTCGTACCGGGGGTCGCCGGCACGTGGAAGGAGCTCACCGACTCCGTCAACGGAATGGCAGGAAACCTCACCGCGCAGGTGCGCAACATCGCCCAGGTGACCACCGCGGTGGCTCGCGGTGACCTGTCCCAGAAGATCGACGTCGACGCGCGCGGCGAGATCCTGGAGCTGAAGAACACCATCAACACGATGGTCGACCAGCTCTCCGGCTTCGCCGATCAGGTGACCCGGGTGGCCCGCGAGGTGGGCACCGAGGGCCGGCTGGGCGGTCAGGCGCAGGTGCCCGGTGTGGCCGGTGTGTGGCGGGACCTGACCGACTCCGTGAACGGAATGGCAGGAAACCTCACCGCCCAGGTCCGCAACATCGCGCAGGTCGCCACGGCGGTCGCGCGCGGTGACCTGTCCCAGAAGATCACCGTGGACGCACGCGGCGAGATCCTGGAGCTCAAGAACACGCTGAACACGATGGTGGACCAGCTGTCGTCGTTCGCGGAGGAGGTCACCAGGGTCGCCCGTGAGGTGGGCACGGAGGGTCAGCTCGGCGGTCAGGCCGAGGTGCAGGGTGTCTCCGGCACCTGGAAGGACCTCACGCAGTCCGTGAACTTCATGGCGAACAACCTGACCATCCAGGTGCGCAACATCGCCGAGGTCACCACCGCGGTCGCCAAGGGAGACCTGTCCAAGAAGATCACCGTCGACGCGAAGGGCGAGATCCTCGAACTCGTCACCACCGTCAACACGATGGTCGATCAGCTGTCGTCGTTCGCCGAGCAGGTGACCCGAGTCGCCCGTGAGGTGGGCACCGAGGGCATCCTGGGCGGCCAGGCGCATGTGCCGGGCGTCGTCGGTATCTGGAAGGACCTCAGCGACAACGTCAACCTGATGGCCAAGAACCTGACCATGCAGGTGCGGAACATCTCCCAGGTCGCGGCGGCGGTCGCCAACGGCGATCTGACGCGGACGGTGACGATCGAGGCGCGCGGTGAGGTCGCGCAACTCGCCGACACCTTCAACACGATGGTGAAGACGCTGAGTTCGTTCGCCGACCAGGTCACCAAGGTGGCCCGCGAGGTGGGCACGGACGGCATCCTCGGCGGTCAGGCGCACGTACCCGGTGTGGCCGGTACGTGGAAGGACCTCACCGAGTCCGTGAACCAGATGGCGTCCAACCTGACCGGGCAGGTGCGCAACATCGCCCTCGTCACGACCGCCATCGCCAAGGGTGACCTGTCCAAGAAGATCGACATCGACGCGCGCGGCGAGATCCTCGAGCTGAAGACGACGATCAACACGATGGTCGACCAGCTGTCGTCCTTCGCCGAGGAGGTGACCCGAGTCGCCCGCGAGGTGGGCACCGAGGGACAGCTCGGCGGCCAGGCCCGCGTGCGGGACGTCGACGGCACCTGGCGCGACCTCACCGAGTCCGTGAACGAAATGGCAGGAAACCTTACTCGGCAGGTGCGCGCCATCGCGCGCGTGGCCACGGCGGTGACCCGAGGCGACCTGAACCTGAAGATCGACGTCGACGCGTCCGGCGAGATCCAGGAACTCCAGGACTACATCAACAAGATGATCGCCAACCTGCGCGACACCACGATCGCCAACAAGGAGCAGGACTGGCTCAAGGGCAACCTGGCCCGGATCTCGGCGCTGATGCAGGGCCGGCGCGACCTCGCGGACGTGGCCTCGCTGATCATGAGCGAGCTGACGCCGGTGGTGACCGCGCAGCACGGCGCCTTCTTCGTCGCCATGCCGCTGCTCGACGGCAAGGACCTGGCCGCCGAGAACGACGACCAGTACGAACTGCGGATGCTGGGGTCGTACGGCTACTCGATGGGTTCCATGCCGACGTCCTTCAGGCCGGGTGAGGCGCTCATCGGGACGGCCGCCGAGGAAAAGCGCACGATCCTCGTGGAGAACGCGCCCAGCGGCTATCTGAAGATCTCCTCCGGGCTCGGCGAGGCGCCTCCGGCGCAAGTGATCGTCCTTCCGGTGCTCTTCGAGGGCAAGGTGCTCGGTGTCATCGAGCTGGCGTCCTTCACCCCCTTCACGCAGATCCAGAAGGATTTCCTCAACCAGATCGCCGAGATGATCGCGACCAGCGTCAACACCATCTCCGTCAACACCAAGACCGAGGTGCTGCTGAAGCAGTCGCAGGAGCTGACCGAGCAACTGCGTGAGCGGTCGGCCGAGTTGGAGAACCGGCAGAAGGCCCTCCAGGCGTCCAACGCCGAGCTGGAGGAGAAGGCCGAGCTGCTGGCCCAGCAGAACCGCGACATCGAGGTGAAGAACACCGAGATCGAGGAGGCGCGGCAGGTCCTGGAGGAGCGCGCCGAGCAACTGGCCGTGTCCATGCGCTACAAGAGCGAGTTCCTCGCCAACATGTCGCACGAGTTGCGGACGCCGCTGAACTCGCTGCTGATCCTCGCCAAGCTGCTCGCCGACAACGCCGAGGGCAACCTCTCGCCGAAGCAGGTCGAGTTCGCCGAGACCATCCATGGCGCCGGCTCGGACCTGTTGCAGCTGATCAACGACATCCTGGACCTGTCGAAGGTCGAGGCGGGCAAGATGGACGTCTCGCCGACGCGTATCGCGCTCGTCCAGCTCGTGGACTACGTGGAGGCCACCTTCCGGCCGCTGACCGCGGAGAAGGGCCTGGACCTGTCCGTACGGGTCTCCCCGGAGCTGCCGGCCACGCTGCACACGGACGAGCAGCGCCTCCTCCAGGTGCTGCGAAACCTGCTGTCCAACGCGGTGAAGTTCACCGACTCCGGGTCGGTCGAGCTGGTCATCCGGCCCGCCGGGATGGATGTCCCGCAGACGATCCGGGAGCAGCTGCTGGAGACCGGCTCGCTGACCGAGGCGGACGCGCCGCTGATCGCATTCTCGGTGACCGACACCGGCATCGGGATCGCCGCCAGCAAGATGCGGGTGATCTTCGAGGCGTTCAAGCAGGCGGACGGCACGACCAGCCGCAAGTACGGCGGCACCGGTCTGGGGCTGTCGATCTCGCGGGAGATCGCCCAGCTGCTCGGCGGTGAGATCCACGCCCAGAGCGAGCCCGGACGTGGCTCGACGTTCACGTTGTATTTGCCGCTGCACCCCAGCGAACTGCCTCCGCACGGCTATCAGCAGCAGCTGCCGGCCCTGGACGCGGGCGACCTGGTGGCCTCGGCGGCCGAACTGGCGGAGCTGTCCGACGTCGAGATCGAGACGCCCGCCGAGGTGCGGTCGTACCGGGAGACGCAGAACGGCGCCGCCGCGCTCTTCAGGCGCCGCCGCAGGGCCGCCAACGAGCTGGAGCAGCGTCCTGCCCAGCTGGAGCAGTGGACGGCACCGGAGCAGAGCGCGGCTCCGCAGTCGCGCCGGGGCATCCGGTTCGGCGGTGAGAAGGTGCTGATCGTCGACGACGACATCCGCAACGTCTTCGCGCTGACCAGTGTCCTGGAGCAGCACGGCCTGTCGGTGCTGTACGCCGAGAACGGCCGTGAGGGCATCGAGGTGCTGGAGCAGCACGACGACGTGGCGGTCGTCCTGATGGACATCATGATGCCGGAGATGGACGGGTACGCGACGACGACGGCGATCCGCAGGATGCCGCAGTTCGCCGGGCTCCCGATCGTCGCGCTGACCGCGAAGGCGATGAAGGGCGACCGGGAGAAGGCGATCGAGTCGGGCGCGTCCGATTACGTGACGAAGCCGGTCGATCCCGATCATCTCCTGGCGGTGATGGACCAGTGGATGAGGGATCAGTGACGACAGCCGACAGTGTTCACACGGAGTTGCTGACTCAGTGTGCTCGAAGCCGTGTAGAAGTGCGGGATACGGGGAACCTTCTGGTCTCCTGCTGCGTTTCTGCTACGTGCACAGTGACATCGCGGTGACAGGGTGTGGCGACAGGCAGGGTGCGGCTACCATGACCGGCACGAGGGCGGGCGGCGTAAGGGAGTCGTCCCCTGGGGCGGAGCCCGGTGCACTGCCGGGGCGAGGAGGGCGGGCCATGGTGCAGAAGGCCAAGATCCTCCTGGTCGATGACCGGCCGGAGAATCTGCTGGCGCTGGAGGCGATCCTCTCGGCGCTCGATCAGACCCTGGTGCGGGCATCGTCCGGGGAGGAAGCGCTCAAGGCACTTCTGACGGACGATTTCGCGGTCATTCTGCTGGACGTCCAGATGCCGGGAATGGACGGTTTCGAAACCGCTGCGCACATCAAGCGGCGGGAACGGACCAGGGACATCCCGATCATCTTCCTCACCGCGATCAATCACGGCCCGCATCACACCTTCCGCGGCTACGCGGCGGGCGCGGTGGACTACATCTCCAAGCCGTTCGACCCGTGGGTGCTGCGGGCGAAGGTCTCGGTGTTCGTCGAGCTGTACATGAAGAACTGCCAGCTGCGGGAGCAGGCGGCGCTGCTGCGGCTCCAGTTGGAGGGCGGCGGCAAGTCGACGGGCGCGGAGCCGAAGGAGCCGGCGGGCCTGCTCGCCGAGCTGTCCGCGCGGCTCGCCGCCGTCGAGGAGCAGGCCGAGGCGCTGTCGAAGCAGCTGGACGACGAGTCCGCGGACGCGGCGGCGGTGGCCACGGCGGCCCATCTCGAACGCAAACTCACCGGGTTGCGGCGGGCGCTGGACGCACTGGAGCCCGGCACCGGTAGCACCTCCTCGGTGTCCTCGCAGAACTGACGGCGCGAAGGCGCCGGTTGGCCGACGAGCGGCGCCGGATCGTCCGGGGTGTGACGGGTCGGTGAACCGGCGTCAGTTCGCCGCCCCGGCAAGGGCGACACGAACGGGTGAAGCAGTGGGCACACGTGTCCGCTGTCCTCCACACCGGTAACCTCACCTCCATGGCCTCACGTTCCTCCGCAGCCAAGAAGCCGCCGGCGAAGAAGGCGGCCGCTTCCGCGAAGGCTCCGGCGAAGAAGGCCGTTGCCAAGAAAGCCCCCGCGAAGAAGGCGCCGGCCAGGAAGGCCGCGGCGAAGAAAGTCGCGCCGCCGAAGCCCGCGCCCAACCCCACCGGGGGCGTCTACCGGCTCGTGCGCGCCGTCTGGCTCGGGCTCGCGCACGCGGTCGGCGCGGTGTTCCGTGGCATAGGGCAGGGCGCGAAGAACCTCGACCCGGCCCATCGCAAGGACGGCGTCGCGCTGCTGCTGCTGGGCCTGGCGCTGATCGTCGCCGCCGGTACCTGGTCCAATCTGCGCGGTCCCGTGGGCGACCTCGTAGAGATCATCGTGACCGGCGCCTTCGGCCGGCTCGACCTGCTGGTGCCGATACTGCTCGCGGTCATCGCCGTACGGTTCATCCGGCACCCCGAGCAGCCCGAGGCCAACGGCCGGATCGTCATCGGCCTGTCCGCGCTCGTCATCGGCGTCCTCGGCCAGGTGCACATCGCCGTCGGCTCGCCGGCCCGCAGTGCCGGGATGCAGGCCATAAGGGACGCGGGCGGGCTGATCGGCTGGGGCGCGGCGACTCCGCTGACGTACGCCATGGGCGAGGTCCTCGCCGTGCCGCTGCTCGTGCTGCTCACGGTCTTCGGACTGCTGGTGGTCACGGCCACGCCGGTCAACGCCATCCCGCAGCGGCTGCGGCAGTTGGGCATCAAGCTCGGCATCCTGCCCGACCCCGAGGACGACGAGGACGAGTACACCGAGGACGAGCAGCGCTACGACGACCAGTGGCGGGAGTCGGTGCCCGCCTCGCGCAGTCGTAAGCGCGGGCCGGCCCCCGCGGCGTACGACCCGGACGGCGCCGAACAGGAAGCCCTCTCGCGGCGTCGCGGGCGTCCGAGGCGCTCCGCGGTGCCGCAGCCCGAGATGGACCGTCCCATGGACGCCGTGGACGTCGCGGCGGCCGCCGCTGCCGCGCTCGACGGCGCCGTACTGCACGGAATGCCGCCCTCGCCGATCGTCGCGGACCTCACCCAGGGCGTCAGCGTGGGCGACCGCGCCGAGACCACCCCGGTGCCGACGCCCGTGCCGGCCGCGCGGCCCAAGCAGGAGAAGCTGCCGAAGAGCGAGCCCGCGGACCTGGACAAGTCGGAGGTGCCGGACCTCACCAAGGCCGCTCCCGACGAGATGCGCGACCTGCCGCCGCGCGCCGAACAGCTCCAGCTGTCCGGCGACATCACCTACTCGCTGCCGTCGCTCGACCTCTTGGAGCGCGGCGGACCCGGCAAGTCGCGCAGCGCCGCCAACGACGCCATCGTCGACTCGCTCACCACCGTCTTCACCGAGTTCAAGGTCGACGCCCGTGTCACCGGCTTCACGCGCGGGCCGACGGTCACGCGTTACGAGGTCGAGCTCGGGCCGGCCGTGAAGGTCGAGCGGATCACCGCCCTGACCAAGAACATCGCCTACGCCGTCGCCAGCCCGGACGTGCGGATCATCAGCCCGATCCCCGGCAAGTCCGCGGTCGGCATCGAGATCCCCAACACCGACCGCGAGATGGTCAACCTCGGAGATGTGCTGCGCCTCGCGGCCGCCGCCGAGGACGACCACCCGATGCTGGTCGCGCTCGGCAAGGACGTCGAGGGCGGCTATGTGATGGCCAACATCGCCAAGATGCCGCATGTTCTGGTCGCCGGTGCGACCGGTTCCGGTAAGTCGTCCTGCATCAACTGCTTGATCACTTCGGTGATGATGCGGGCGACCCCGGAGGACGTCCGCATGGTCCTGGTCGACCCCAAGCGCGTCGAGCTGACCGCCTACGAGGGCATCCCGCACCTGATCACGCCGATCATCACCAACCCGAAGCGGGCCGCCGAGGCGCTCCAGTGGGTCGTACGCGAGATGGACCTCCGCTACGACGACCTGGCCGCGTACGGCTACCGGCACATCGACGACTTCAACGAAGCCGTTCGGGCCGGCAAGGTGAAGGCGCCGGAGGGCAGCGAGCGCGAGCTCCAGCCGTATCCGTATCTGCTGGTGATCGTGGACGAGCTCGCCGACCTGATGATGGTCGCCCCGCGGGACGTCGAGGACGCGATCGTGCGCATCACGCAGCTCGCGCGCGCGGCCGGCATCCACCTGGTACTCGCCACCCAGCGGCCCTCGGTGGACGTCGTCACCGGTCTCATCAAGGCGAACGTGCCCTCCAGGCTCGCGTTCGCCACCTCCTCGCTCGCGGACTCGCGGGTCATCCTCGACCAGCCCGGTGCCGAGAAGCTGATCGGCAAGGGCGACGGGCTGTTCCTGCCGATGGGGGCCAACAAGCCCACGCGTATGCAGGGCGCCTTCGTGACCGAGGACGAGGTCGCGGCCGTCGTCCAGCACTGCAAGGACCAGATGGCGCCCGTCTTCCGGGACGACGTCACCGTGGGGACCAAGCAGAAGAAGGAGATCGACGAGGAGATCGGCGACGACCTCGACCTGCTGTGCCAGGCGGCCGAGCTCGTGGTCTCCACGCAGTTCGGGTCGACGTCCATGCTCCAGCGCAAGCTGCGGGTCGGGTTCGCCAAGGCGGGGCGGCTGATGGACCTCATGGAGTCACGGGGCATCGTCGGGCCCAGCGAGGGCTCCAAGGCTCGTGACGTTCTTGTGAAAGCTGATGAGCTGGACGGCGTGCTCGCCGTGATCCGCGGGGAGGCTTAACAACACTCCGAGGGGGAAAACGGACGCCATGGTCGCCTTGCGGGCGGGTGCCTGAGGAGCCGATGTCTGATCGTGACTCACCCGTAAGGGATCATTGAGCAACCGTTTCCCTTCGACGTACGTCAAGTTGAGCGAAGCGACAATCGCCTACCCCACCATCAGCGTGTCCGGCCATTCTGATGGCGTATAAAGTCCCACCGCCCGGTTGCCCCACCCTTTCGTTACCCCCCTAGACTGAACCTCCAGCACAGGTGGCTTAAACGCTCGAAAGGCGCCCCCGTGTCCATCGGCAACTCCCCTGAAGACGAGCGTCCGTTCGAAGACGTGTCCGAGGAAGCCCGCCCCTCGATCGGCCGTGCCCTCCGGCAGGCTCGTATCGACGCAGGGCTGACCGTCGACGACGTCACTAGTGCCACCCGGGTCCGCATCGCCATCGTGCAGGCCATCGAGGCGGACAACTTCGCCCCCTGCGGCGGCGACGTGTACGCCCGCGGCCACATCCGGACCCTGGCCAAGGCCGTCCATCTCGATCCGGCCCCCCTTCTCGCCCAGTACGACGCCTCGCACGGCGGACGGCCGGCGCCGACCCCGGCGGCCCCCCTGTTCGAGGCGGAGCGCATCCGTCCCGAACGCCGCGGGCCGAACTGGACCGCGGCCATGGTCGCCGCGATCGTCGCGGTGGTCGGGTTCGTCGGGTTCACCGCGTTCAAGGGCGAGGACGACGGTGGCAAGTCGGCCGTCGCCGAGGGCGGCTCGACGCCGACGTCCGACAAGACCACACCCACCCCGAAGACCGACAAGCCCAAGGACCCCAAGCCGGAGCCCTCGGACAGCGCCATCGCCGCCGTCCCCCAGGACAAGGTGACCGTTCAGGTCACCGCGGCCGACGGCAGGAGCTGGATCGCGGCCAAGGACCACAACGGCCGGTTCCTCTTCGACGGCCTGCTCAAGCAGGGCGACTCCAAGACCTTCCAGGACAACGAGAAGATCAACCTCGTCCTCGGCGACGCCGGTGCGATCGACCTCTACGTCAACGGCAAGAAGATCGAGGACGACTGGCAGCCGGGCGCCGTGGAGCGCCTCACCTACACCAAGGGCGACCCGCAGGCCGGCTAAGTCCGGCTGAAGGGGTGAGCCGCAGACGGGGTTGGCCAAGATCAGCCAACCCCGTCGACGTGGGCTGTCAGTGAGACAAAGTAGTCTTGAGCCCATGCCTGAACGCCGTACCGTCGCACTCGTCACCCTTGGCTGCGCCCGTAATGAGGTGGACTCGGAGGAGCTCGCAGGCCGTTTGGAGGCGGACGGCTGGGACCTCGTGGAGGACGCCGCGGACGCGGACGTCGCCGTGGTCAACACCTGTGGCTTCGTCGACGCCGCCAAGAAGGACTCCGTCGACGCGCTCCTGGAGGCCAACGACCTCAAGGGCCAGGGGAGAACCCAGGCCGTCGTGGCGGTGGGCTGTATGGCCGAGCGGTACGGCAAGGACCTCGCCGAGGCGCTTCCCGAGGCCGACGGCGTGCTCGGCTTCGACGACTACGCGGACATCTCGGACCGTCTCCAGACCATCCTGTCCGGCGGTATCCACGCCGCGCACACCCCGCGCGACCGGCGCAAGCTGCTGCCGATCAGCCCGGCCGAGCGGCAGGAGTCCGCGGCCGAGGTCGCGCTCCCCGGCCACGCCCCCGCCGACCTTCCGGAGGGCCTCGCCCCGGCCTCCGGCCCCCGCGCGCCCCTGCGCCGCCGCCTCGACGGCGCCCCGGTCGCCTCGGTGAAGCTCGCCTCCGGCTGCGACCGGCGTTGCTCCTTCTGCGCCATCCCGTCCTTCCGTGGCTCCTTCATCTCGCGCCGGCCCAGCGATGTGCTGAACGAGACGCGGTGGCTGGCCGAACAGGGCGTGAAGGAGATCATGCTGGTCTCCGAGAACAACACCTCCTACGGCAAGGACCTCGGCGACATCCGCCTGCTGGAGTCCCTGCTGCCGGAGCTTTCCGAGGTCGACGGCATCGAGCGGGTGCGCGTCAGCTACCTCCAGCCGGCCGAGATGCGCCCCGGCCTGATCGACGTGCTGACCTCCACGCCGAAGGTCGCCCCGTACTTCGACCTGTCCTTCCAGCACTCCGCGCCCGGCGTGCTGCGCGCGATGCGCCGCTTCGGGGACACCGACCGCTTCCTGGAACTGCTCGACACCATCCGCGGCAAGGCGCCCCAGGCCGGTGTCCGCTCCAACTTCATCGTCGGCTTCCCCGGCGAGACCGAGGCCGATCTTGCCGAGCTGGAGCGCTTCCTGAACCACGCGCGGCTGGACGCCATCGGCGTCTTCGGCTACTCCGACGAGGAGGGCACCGAGGCCGCGACGTACGACGACAAGCTCGACGAGGACGTCGTCGCCGAGCGGCTGGCACGTGTCTCCCGGCTGGCCGAGGAACTCGTCTCGCAGCGGGCCGAGGAGCGGCTCGGGGAGACCGTGCAGGTGCTGGTCGAGTCGGTCGGCTCCGAGGACGGGGACGAGGGTGCGTACGGCCGAGGCGCGCACCAGGCGCCCGAGACCGACGGCCAGGTGCTGCTCACGAGCGGCGCCGGGTTGCGGGTGGGTCGTATGGTCGAGGCGAAGGTGGTCGGTACGGAAGGTGTCGACCTGGTGGCCGAGCCGCTGCTGGGCACGCTCGCGTGTAGTGAGGAGGCGGCCAGATGACCGGAGTTCCGGCGTCCGCCGCGGGTGGCCCCTCCCAGGCGGGTGCGGCGGGCAACGCCGCCGGCTCGTTGGGTGCCTCCAGGGCCGGCTCGTCCAAGGCGGGCGGTTCGAAAGTGGGCGGATCGAAGGCGGGCGGTCCGTCGGCCACCGGCGCCGAGAGCGGCGGCCAGGACGGTGCGAAACCCCCGCGCGGCGGGAAGATCGCGGCCGCGGCCGTCAACCAGGCGAGCGTCTGGAACGTCGCCAACCTGCTGACCATGCTCCGGCTGGTCCTGGTGCCGGCCTTCGTCGCGCTGATGCTGGCCGACGGCGGCTATGACCCGGCGTGGCGCTCGCTGGCCTGGGCGGCCTTCGCCATCGCCATGATCACCGACCTGTTCGACGGTCATCTGGCGCGCACCTACAACCTCGTCACCGACTTCGGAAAGATCGCCGACCCCATCGCCGACAAGGCGATCATGGGGGCGGCGCTGATCTGTCTGTCGGCACTGGGCGACCTGCCGTGGTGGGTGACGATCGTCATCCTCGGCCGGGAACTCGGGATCACCCTGCTGCGTTTCATCGTCATCCGGTACGGAGTGATCCCGGCGAGCCGGGGCGGCAAGCTCAAGACCCTCACGCAGGGCGTGGCCGTCGGGATGTACATCCTGGCGCTGACGGGGTGGCTGGCCACCCTGCGGTGGTGGGTGATGGCCGCGGCGGTCGTGCTGACCGTGGTGACCGGGCTCGACTATGTGAGACAGGCCATTGTGCTGCGCAGGCAGGGAATCGCCGAGCGCAAGGCCGCGTTGGAGGAGACCGAAGCGTGAGTTCCCCGGCCACCGACGTGGTGCGACTACTCACAGTGAAGGGTGAGACGCTCGCTGTCGCCGAGTCGCTGACCGGCGGACTGGTTGCGGCGGACATCACAGCCGTCCCAGGGGCATCGAAGGCCTTCCGAGGGTCGGTGACCGCCTACGCCACCGAACTCAAACAGGGACTGCTCGGCGTCGACGCCGCCCTGCTGGAGCGGCACGGAGCGGTGAATCCGCAGGTCGCGGCCCAGATGGCGGCCGGTGTCCGGAAGGCTCTCGGGGCCGACTGGGGCATCGCCACCACCGGTGTGGCGGGGCCCGATACGCAGGACGGACACCCCGTGGGGACCGTTTTCGTGGCGGTCGACGGGCCGGTCGGCGTCGGTTCCGGTTCTGCCGGTGGCGGAAAAGTGGAGGCCCTGCGGTTGAACGGCGGCCGCGAGGAAATTCGTATGGAGAGTGTACGGAGCGTACTCGCACTCCTCCTGAAGGAGCTTGCGAGCGAACACAGTGGGAATGAGCGGGCACAGGATACGGAACAGAACGGGGGGTTTTGATGTTTGCAGCCCTGAGTGAACACGACATCGCTCCCCGCACGGCCGCGGCGCAAGGCGGTACGGTGGGGCGTGAAGGATGCGGCTACGCGGTCCGAGGAGGGAGCCACCGATGATTCTGCTCCGTCGCCTGCTGGGTGACGTGCTGCGTCGGCAGCGCCAGCGCCAGGGCCGTACTCTGCGCGAAGTCTCCTCGTCCGCCCGAGTCTCACTCGGCTATCTCTCCGAGGTGGAGCGGGGGCAGAAGGAGGCTTCCTCCGAGCTGCTCTCCGCTATCTGCGACGCGCTGGACGTACGGATGTCCGAGCTCATGCGAGAAGTGAGCGACGAGCTCGCCCTCGCCGAGCTGGCCCAGTCTGCTGCGGCCACACCCAGCGAGCCTGTACCCGCGTCGGTCCGCCCGATGCTGGGTTCCGTGTCGGTGACCGGTGTGCCACCGGAACGGGTGACCATCAAGGCGCCCGCCGAGGCGGTGGACGTGGTCGCCGCGTGACGGTGCCGCCACTGCGTATGGCGTGACCATGCGCTGAGGAGTTGTGTGAGGCCCCGGCCGGGGCTTCTCCGGGGAGACCTGGGGGAGAGCGGTCGGGGTTTCGTGCTGTTCCGGGTCCCTCCGGTCCGCTTGCCGTCGTCTGGGTGGGCGGTCATGGTGGGAGGGGCGTGACGGCGTGTGTGACGGCTCCCTACGGACGGTGAGGCGCGGTGTGGCGGCGCTCGACGGGTGGTGAAGGCGTTGGGCCGCGCCGCCCGCGCGTGCCGTGGGTGCGCCCTCCCGGCCGCTGCACGGGCGGCCTAGCCTCGGGCTGGAGGTGAGCGGATGGCACGGCCGATAGCGCGCTGGGGGGCGGCTCTCGCGTTCGGGGCGCTGTGGTGGTGGGCCGTGCTGCGGCTCGCGCTGGTGCCGGGCGCGGGCGAGCTGGAGGCGGCCGTCGCCGTCGGGGGGTGGGGGCTGAGTCTCCTGCCGGTGCACTGTGTGCCGAAGTCGCGGGCCGAGGGGGCCGTGGACGCCCGTCGGTGGGCGCGGGCCTGGCGGGCAGGGCGGGTGAGACGGCCGGCGCCGACTACCAAGGCATCGCCACACCGCCGTTCGGACGCAGGATCTGCCCCGTGGTGAAGGACGACGCGTCCGACGCCAGGTGCAGCACCGCGTGTGCGATGTCCTCGGGTTCGCCGACCCGGCCCAGCGGCGACATCCGGGCCATGAACCCCTCGGTCTGAGTCTGTGCCGCGCTGTCGTGCCGGTCGGTCATCGGGGTGCGGATCCACCCCGGAGCGACCGCGTTGACCCGGATGCCGTGCGGGCCCATCTCCGTCGCCAGCGTCTTCGTCAGCTGCACTACGGCCGCCTTGGCCACGCCGTAGCAGAGCAGGCCGGGGCCTCCGGTGTCCACGGCGCCCGAGGCCATGGTGACGATGCTGCCCCGGACGCGCTGCGCGAGCATCGCGCGGGCGGCTTCCTGGCAGGCGTGGAGCACTCCCTTGAAGTTGACGTCCAGCACACGGTCGAGGTCCTCGTCGCGGGTCTCCAGGACCGGACTGCTGTGCATGATCCCGGCGACCGCGGCCATCACGTCCAGCCGCTCGCAGGAGGCGACGGCCCGGCGGAGCTGTTCGCGATCGGTGACGTCGAGGTGGTGGGTACGGGCCGTGCCGCCGGCCGCCTTGATCAGGGTCGCCGTGTCGTGCAGGCCCTGTGCGTCACGGTCGGCACAGTGCACGGCGGCGCCTGCTTCGGCGAGCAGCACGGCCGACGCGCGGCCTATGCCGCTGGCGGCGCCGGTGACGAATGCGGTGCGTCCGGTGAGGTCGTACGCCTTGACGGCCATGAGGCGACGGTACGAGGGTTTCTGACGGGTCGTCAATTGTTCGTACGGTGTTGGGTTCCGCGGTGTGCGGCGGTGCCCCGCGTCCTGCTCGGGGCCGGGCCGGCCTGGCAGCTCGGGCACCAGTAGGTGGGGCGCTCGCGGGAGCCGTCGCCCTGGTCGGCTACGCGGATCGGGGTGGAGCAGCGCAGACAGGGGCGCTTGGCCCGGCCGTACACGAAGAGGTCCTGGCCGCGGCGGCCCGTCGTCGTCCGGATCGGGCGGTCGCGGTTGGCTTCCAGGAGCTTCTTGGCGAGCACCGGCAGCTGGGCGGTGTGCTCGGCGGGAAGCGCGCCCACGGGGAGCCAGGGGGTGACGCGGAGCAGGAAGCAGAGTTCGCTCTTGTAGACATTGCCGATGCCGGCGAGGTTGCGCTGGTCCAGGAGGGCCTCGCCGAGGGGGCGGGCGGGGTCCGCGAGCAGGTTGCCGAGGGCACGGTCGGGGTCCCAGTCCGGGCCCAGCAGGTCGGGGCCGAGGTGGCCGACCGCGCGGTCTTCCTCCGCGGTGCGCAGGAGTTCCAGGACGGGCAGGCGGTAGCCGACCGCCGTGTGGGTGGGGAGGGCGCCGGGGGTGGAAGCGGGTACGGCGGCTGCGGCGGCCTCGGCCGTGAGGATCACGCGAATCTGGTGGGCGGGGCCGCCCGTCCAGCGCTGCTCGTCGGCGTAGACCTTCCAGGAACCCTCCATGCCGAGGTGCGAGTGGACCGTGAGACCGCCCTCTACACGGGTGAGGAGGTGCTTGCCGCGTGCGGTGACGTCCAGGACGGTGCGGCCGGTGAGGTCGGCCGTGGCGTACTTGGGGACCCGGAAGTCGGTGCGGATCAGAGTCTTGCCCGCGAGGACGGTGTGGAGCCGTTTCGCGGTCTGCCAGACCGTGTCTCCTTCGGGCATGGGTCAAGGGTGGCATGGGGTGAGGGCGGGGGACGGGTGAGGCGGCGGGCCGGGCCCGAGGGGAGGGCGTCAGGCGCGTAGGCGCAGGCCTCTGGGGGTCGCGATGAAGCCCGCTCCCTCCAGGAGGGTGCCCAGGGGGGACGTCAGCGCGGAGGCGCCGTTCACCCGTTCCACCGTGACCGTGCCGAGGGAGCCCGCGCGGGCTGCCGCGGCGAGGGCTTCCGCCGCCGTGTGCAGGCGGGGGTCGTCGGTGGGTTCCGTGTCCGGGGCCGAGGGCCAGGCCAGGAGGGTCTTGCCGCCGCGCTCCATGTAAAGGGTCAGCTCGCCGTCGACCAGGACCACGAGGGAGCCCGCCTTGCGACCCGGCTTGTGCCCGGCGCCGGTGGGGGGCTCGGGCCAGGCCAGGGCCGCGCCGTAGGCGTTCGCCGGGTCGGCGGCGGCCAGGACGACGGCTCGGGTGTCGGGGGCGGATCGGGAGCGGTGGGGTGCGGATCCGGGGCCGTAGGGGGTGCGGGTGTTCTGCCACCGGTTGCCCTGGGGAGTGCGGCCGGCGTCCTGGGGGGCGAGGTCTCGGGGTGAGACGTAGTCGCCCGGGCCGAGCTGTTCCAGGTGGCTGTCGAGGAAGTCGTGGTCGAGGTCGGGGATGTCGTAGGCGGGGGTGCCGTCCGGACTGTCCTGCGTGGCGCCGAAGGCGTCGGAGGCACCGAAGGGTTCGGGCGTCCCGGAGCCGTCGGGGAAGTCGGGGATGGCGGGGCCCGGCAGGTCCTCGCCCCGGTCGCGGGCGTTGGACACCGCCCGCAGGCGGTCCACCGCGCCGTCCATCGCGAACTGGGCGGCACCCAGGCCCTCGACCACGTAACCGCGTCGTGCCTGTCCGCTCTCCTCGAAGGCGGACAGGATGCGGTAGATCGCCGAGAAGCCGCCTTCGACGCCCTCCGCGCCGACCGCTCCCCGCGTCACCACGCCATGCCGGTCGAGGAGGGCGCGGGCCAGGGCGTGGGCGCGGACGGTGGGGTCGGGTTCGTGTGCCGGGAGCAGGGACCAGCGGCCGGCGACGGTGGGTGGGCCGGTGCGGGAGGCGGGGCGCGCCGCGGCCGTGAGCGAGCCGTAGCGGCCGCGGGGGACGGTCCGCTTGGCGCGGTGGGCCGTGGAGCCCGCGGTGCGGCCGGAACCGAGCAGGGAGCGCATGGGGGCGAGGGTGTCGTTGGTGAGGCGGCCCGACCAGGCCAGCTCCCAGAGGATGTCGGCGAGCTGGGGGTCGGTGACGTCGGGGTGGGTGGTGGCGCGGACCTGGTCGGCGATCTGGCGGAAGAACAGGCCGTAGCCGCCGGAGAGGGTGTTCAGGACGGACTCGTGCAGCGCGGTCAGCTCCAGGGGGTGGGGCTGCGGCAGGAGCAGCGGGGCCGTGTCGGCCATGTAGAGGGAGACCCAGCCGTCCTTGCCGGGGAGCGAGCCCGCGCCCGCCCAGACGACCTCGCCGGCTGCGGTGAGCTCGTCGAGCATCCCGGGGGTGTACTGGGCGACGCGGGACGGCAGTACGAGCTTCTCCAGGGCGGAGGCGGGCACGGAGGCGCCCTGCAACTGCTCGATGGCGCGCACCAGGCCGTCGATGCCGCGCAGTCCGTGCCCCTTGCCGATGTGCTGCCACTGCGGCAGGAACTGCGCGAGCGCGGCCGGCGGCACCGGCTCCAGCTCGTGCCGCAGAGCCGCGAGGGAGCGGCGGCGCAGGCGGCGCAGGACCGTCGCGTCGCACCACTCCTGGCCGATGCCGGCCGGATGGAACTCGCCCTGAACGACCCTCCCGCTCGCCGCCAGCCGCTGGAGCGCGCCGTCCGTGATCGCCACGCCCAGGCCGAAGCGGGCCGCCGCCGTCGCCGAGGTGAAGGGGCCGTGGGTACGGGCGTAACGGGCGAGGAGATCACCGAGCGGATCCTTCACGGGCTCGGTGAAGGCCTCGGGGACGCCGACGGGCAGCGCCGTGCCGAGCGCGTCGCGCAGCCGGCCGGCGTCCTCGATCGCCGCCCAGTGGTCGGTTCCGGCGACGCGGACCTTGATGGCGCGGCGGGCACCGGCCAGCTCCTGGGCCCAGTGCGGTTCCGCGCCCCGCTCGACCAACTCGGCGTCGGTGAGCGGGCCGAGGAGCCGGAGGACGTCGGCGACGCTCTCGACGTCCTTGACGCGGCGGTCCTCGGTGAGCCACTGCAACTCCCGCTCCAGCTCGGTCAGCACCTCGGCGTCGAGCAGCTCACGCAGCTCCGCCTGGCCGAGCAGCTCGGCCAGCAGCCGCGAGTCCAGCGACAGGGCGGCGGCGCGGCGCTCGGCGAGCGGGGAGTCCCCCTCGTACAGGAACTGGGCGACGTATCCGAAGAGGAGGGAGCGGGCGAACGGCGAGGGCTCGGGGGTGGTGACCTCGACCAGGCGCACCCGGCGGGACTCCAGATCGCCCATCAGCTCTGTCAGGCCCGGGACGTCGAAGACGTCCTGGAGGCACTCGCGGACCGCCTCCAGGACGATCGGGAAAGAGCCGAACTCGCCCGCCACCTGAAGCAGTTGGGCGGCCCGCTGGCGCTGCTGCCACAGCGGGGTGCGCTTGCCGGGGTTGCGGCGCGGCAGCAGCAGCGCGCGGGCGGCGCACTCGCGGAAGCGGGACGCGAACAGGGCCGAGCCGCCGACCTGGTCGGTGACGATCTGGTCGACGTCGCCCTTGTCGAAGACGACGTCGGCCGCGCCCACGGGCGCCTGGTCGGCGTCGTACTCCGTGCCGGCCTTCCTCGGCTCCTGGTCCAGCAGATCCAGGCCCATGAGGTCGGCGTCGGGCAGGCGCAGCACGATGCCGTCGTCGGCGTGCATGACCTGCGCGTCCATGCCGTACCGCTCGGAGAGCTTCGCGCCGAGGGCGAGCGCCCAGGGAGCGTGGACCTGGGCGCCGAAGGGAGAGTGCACGACGACGCGCCAGTCGCCGAGTTCGTCGCGGAAGCGCTCGACCACGATCGTGCGGTCGTCCGGGATGTGGCCGCAGGCCTCGCGCTGCTCGTCCAGGTACGACAGGACGTTGTCCGCGGCCCAGGCGTCCAGGCCCGCGGTGACGAGACGCAGACGGGCGTCGTCCTTGGGCAGCGAGCCGACCTCGCGCAGGAACGCGCCCACCGCGCGGCCCAGTTCGAGCGGGCGGCCCAGCTGGTCGCCCTTCCAGAAGGGGAGGCGGCCCGGTACGCCCGGGGCGGGAGAGACCAGGACACGGTCGCGGGTGATGTCCTCGATGCGCCAGGAGCTCGTGCCCAGCGTGAAGACGTCGCCCACTCGGGACTCGTAGACCATCTCCTCGTCGAGCTCGCCGACCCTGCCGCCGCCCTTCTTCGGGTCCGATCCGGCGAGGAACACCCCGAAGAGCCCGCGGTCGGGGATGGTGCCGCCCGAGGTGACGGCGAGGCGCTGGGCGCCGGGGCGGCCGGTGATCGTGCCCGCGACGCGGTCCCAGACCACGCGCGGGCGCAGTTCCGCGAAGGCGTCGGACGGGTAGCGGCCGGCCAGCATGTCGAGGACCGCGGTGAAGGCGGACTCGGGGAGGGACGCGAAGGGCGCGGCCCGGCGGACGGTGGCGAGGAGGTCGTCGAACTGCCAGGTGTCCATCGCCGTCATCGCGACGACCTGCTGGGCGAGGACGTCGAGGGGGTTCGCGGGGACCTTGAGGGATTCGATGGCGCCGGTGCGCATGCGCTCGGTGACGACCGCCGCCTGGACCAGGTCGCCGCGGTACTTCGGGAAGACCACGCCGGTGGAGACGGCGCCCACCTGGTGGCCCGCGCGTCCGACGCGCTGGAGGCCGGAGGCCACGGACGGTGGTGACTCGACCTGGACCACTAGGTCCACCGCGCCCATGTCGATGCCGAGTTCGAGGCTGGAGGTCGCCACCACCGCGGGGAGGCGGCCCGCCTTGAGGTCCTCCTCGACGAGGGCGCGTTGTTCCTTCGAGACCGAACCGTGGTGGGCGCGGGCGATGACCTGGGGCGCGCCCTGAGCCGCGCCCGAGCCGCCCATCAGCTCGGCCGGGGCGTGGTGTTCGTCCAGGGTCTCGCCGGTGGCGCGCTCGTAGGCGATCTCGTTCAGGCGGTTGCAGAGACGCTCGGCGAGGCGGCGGGAGTTGGCGAAGACGATGGTGGAGCGATGGGCCTGGACGAGGTCGGTGATGCGCTCTTCCACATGCGGCCAGATCGAGGGGCGCTCCGTGCCTTCGGACCCGTCGGCGACGGGGGAGCCGCCCAGTTCTCCCAGGTCTTCCACGGGGACGACCACCGAGAGGTCGAACTCCTTGCCGGACTTCGGCTGGACGATCTCCACCTTGCGGCGGGGGGAGAGATAGCGGGCGATCTCGTCGACCGGGCGGACGGTCGCGGAGAGGCCGATACGGCGGGCCGGCTTCGGGAGGAGTTCGTCCAGGCGCTCCAGCGTGAGCGCGAGGTGGGCGCCGCGCTTGGTGCCCGCCACCGCGTGGACCTCGTCCATGATCACTGTCTCGATGCCGGTCAGGGCGTCGCGGGTGGCCGACGTCAGCATCAGGAAGAGGGACTCGGGGGTGGTGATGAGGATGTCCGGGGGACGGGTCGACAGGGCGCGGCGCTCCGCGGCCGGGGTGTCGCCCGAGCGGATGCCGACCTTCACCTCGGGCTCCGGAAGGCCCAGGCGTACGGACTCCTGGCGGATGCCCGTGAGGGGGCTGCGGAGGTTGCGCTCCACGTCCACCGCCAGGGCCTTGAGAGGCGAGACGTAGAGGACCCGGCAGCGCTTCTTGGGGTCGGCGGGCGGGGGTGTGGAGGCCAGCTGGTCCAGGGCGGCGAGGAAGGCGGCCAGGGTCTTGCCGGAGCCGGTGGGGGCCACGACCAGGACGTCCGAGCCCTCCTGAATGGCCTGCCACGCGCCCGCCTGGGCCGCAGTGGGCGCGGAGAAGGCGCCCGTGAACCAGCCGCGGGTGGCGGGGGAGAAGCCGGCTAGGGCTTGGCGTGGGTTGCTGACCATGTGTCCATCCTGCACCCGGGGACTGACAATGCGGCCTGAGCTGGGGAAACGGGTGGTGCCTGGGCGGTGGTCGGTGGGCGGGGTGCCTGCGGAGGCTTGTCCGCCGGGCCTACGGCGGCTTGCGCGGGGTCGGTGGGGCGGGGGCCTGCGGCGGCCTGCGCGGGGTCGGTTGGGGTGCGGGGTCGCGCGGAGGCGGGTGTGGTGGGGGGCCGGGACCGTACGCGGGTGCCGCCGAGTGTGGGTGCACCGGCCGCGGTCCCGGAGAATGGGGGTATGGCAGCTTCAGGCGAGCGGGCGCGGCACTGGCAGTACGCCGAGTTGCCCGGGGTCGATCTGCTGCGGGCGCGGTACATACGCAAGACCTTTGTGCGGCACACCCATGAGCACTTCGTGATCGCCGCCATCGCCGATGGTGTGGAGGTCTTTCATCATCGGGGGACCGATGTGTCCGCGGGGGCCGGCGCCCTTGCCTTGGTCAATCCGGACACGCCGCACACGGGACGGGCGGGGGTTCCCGAGGGATGGCGGTACGGGGCCGTCTATCCGTCCCCGGAGGTGGTGGGGGAGATCGCCGCCGAGACCACCACGGTCCGGGGTACGCCGGGTTTCGTCCGGCCCGTACTGGACGACCCCTACGCGGTGAGCCTGGTGCATCAGGTGCTGCGGGCCGCCGACGAGGGCAACGCCCTGGCCGCCGACACCCTGCTCCGGGTCGCCGTGACCCGGCTGCTGCGGCTGAACGGCGGGGTGCTGCCGCAGCGGGAGGTGCGCACGGCGGGGGCCCGGGCGGCCGTACGCGCGCGTGAGGTGTTGGAAGGGCGGCTGGCCGGGCCGCCGAGTCTGGAACGGCTGGCCGCCGACCTCGCTACCAGCCCGTTCGCGCTCTTGCGGGCCTTTCGGGATGTGTACGGCATGCCGCCGCACACCTGGCTGACGGATGCGCGGGTACGGCGGGCTCGACGGCTGTTGGACGCGGGTGTCTCGCCGGCCGAGGCGGCCGTCGCCGTGGGGTTCACCGATCAGCCCCATCTGAACCGGCACTTCACCCGGATCGTCGGTGTGCCCCCAGGGGCCTATCAGCGGGAGCGCAAGAACGTACAAGACCTGCGCCAGCGGGCTGCATACCTTCGAGGGCGTGCCAGAACAGAGAATTCTTGAGGACCCCCGCGCGGGTGGCGACAAACCCGATGCCGCCGTCGTGCGGGACGCCCTGGGGGTCGGCGTCGCCGTCGGGCTGTCCGGGTTCGCCTTCGGGGTGACGTCGGCGGGCAGCGGGCTCACCCTCCTACAGACCTGTGTGCTCAGCCTGCTGGTGTTCACCGGGGCGTCGCAGTTCGCGCTGGTGGGGGCGCTCGCGGCCGGAGGCACTCCGCTGACCGCGGCCGCCGGGGCGTTCTTTCTGGGGGTGCGCAACGCCTTCTACGGGCTGCGGCTGTCCCAGGTACTGCGGCTGCCGCGCGCGGTGCGGCCGTTCGCCGCGCAATGGGTGATCGACGAGACCGCGGCCGTCGCGCTGGCACAGCCGACGCGGCGCAGCGCACGGATCGGGTTCGTCGTGACCGGGCTGAGTCTGTATGTGCTGTGGAACCTCACCACTTTGCTCGGCGGGCTCGGGGCCGAAGCCATCGGGGACACCGATGCCTGGGGGCTGGACGCGGCGGGGCCCGCTGTGTTTCTGGCGCTGCTCGCGCCGATGCTGACGTCCGCCACCGAGCGGGCTGTGGCCGGGCTGGCCGTGGTTCTGGGGCTGGGCTTCCTCCCGGTGCTGCCCGCCGGCGTGCCCGTTCTGGTGGCCGCCCTCGCGGCGCCGGCCCTGCTGTGGGCGCGGGGACGACGTGCGGGGAAGGGTGTGCGATGAACACCTGGATAGCCATCGGTGCCACCGTTCTGGGCTGCTACGCCGTCAAGCTCGCCGGGCTGCTCGTGCCCGCGGGTGCTCTGGAACGGCCTGTCGTACGACGCCTCGCCGCGCTGTTGCCCGTGGCGCTGCTCGCCGCGCTCACCGCCCAGCAGACGTTCGGTGACGGGCAGGCGCTGGTGCTGGACGCGAGGGCCGCCGGGCTTGCCGCGGCAGCCTTGGTGCTGATGCTGCGGGCCCCGTTCCTGCTCGTCGTCGCGGCGGCCGTGGTGGTGACCGCGGGGGTGCGGGCCATGGGCGGTTGAGGCCGGTCAGCCGATGTGGCGGCCGTAGGCCCTCAGTGTGCGCAGCGCCTGGACGGTCACCATGGGGCGGGCCTCCAGGGGGACGCCCGGTGTCCACGGGAGCCGGACGACCGGCCAGCCGCCGTCGTCCCGCTGCCCGGTCGCGAGGTGGTCGAGGGAGCGGTTCATCTCGGCGTCCGTGAACCACGCGCGCGCGAGGGAGCCGGGGGCCCGCGCGTAGTCGTGCGGGAAGTGGTGCTCGGCCGGGCCATAGCCGGCGGAGACGGGACGGGTGGCGAGTTGGTCGGGTTCCAGTGCCACGAGGTTCTGCTCGCGCACCAGGCGGCCCAGCCGGTCGGCAGCCGCCTCCGCGCGCGGGCGGTCGGGAGCGGAGTCCAGGAAGGCCACGGCGGCCTCGATCTCGTACGGATGGGACTTCTCCAGCGATTCGACCGCCTGCCAGCAGAAGTCCGTGGCGCGGAACAGCCAGGCATGCCACACGTCGTTGCGGTGCAGCAGACCGACCACCGGGCCC
Source organism: Streptomyces sp. NPDC098781 (assembly GCF_044759995.1). Lineage (NCBI taxonomy): Bacteria > Bacillati > Actinomycetota > Actinomycetes > Kitasatosporales > Streptomycetaceae > Streptomyces > Streptomyces sp. NPDC098781. Next base: position 75,527 of record NZ_JBIWAK010000016.1, on the reverse strand, counting down.
GTGGCGAGGAGTGAGCTGGGGGCGTCGTCCATGATCGGCAGCGAGGGGGCGGCGGGGTAGCCGCGCTGGCCGGGGGCGACCGCCGGGAGGGCACCGTCCCGGGTGGAGACCGACGTGAGGTAGCGGCACACGCGGTCCACGCGCTGTCCGCCGCAGCGCTCGATGGCGTCGAGGACGTGCAGCGCGTTCAGGGTGTGCAGGGGCTGGCTGACCGGGCCGCGCAGGTCCGGCTCCAGCGCGTGGCCGTACCCGCCGTCCTCGTTGCGGTAGGCGTCCAGAGCGACCTCCACCGGGTCGGCGGCGCCGTTCAGGAAGTGGTACGCGAACAGGCGCTGCTCCAGCACGCGCGCGGTGAGCCAGATGAACTGCTCGGCGCGGAAGAGCGGAGAACGCGCCGGGGGCGTCGGGGGGAGCGGGGCGGCTCCGGTTTCGGGCATGCGTCAGACCGTAGGGCGGAAAGCGGTCTCGGCAAGTGGTCCCGGCACAGGCCCACCCCAGGGGCGGGATACTGGACGCATGCGGTTGACGGTCTTCTGGCAGCGGATGGCGGATCACTTCGGAGCGGGGTACGCCGACACCTTCGCGCGCGACCATGTGATGGCGGAGCTCGGCGGGCGTACGGTGCACGCGGCCCTGGAATCCGGCTGGGAGGCCAAGGACGTATGGCGTGTGGTGTGTGCCGTCATGAACGTTCCGGGAGAGAAGCGCTGACCGGTAACGAAGATCGCAGGACAGGGGCCGATTGTCGGTGGCGTGGGCGAGACTTGCTTCGTGGCACGCACTGACGAGACCGGGCAGCTGCCCCGGCACGGGTCCCCGTTCGGCACGACGCCGCCCGATCCGCCTCCGGGCGCGGGCGACGCCGGGTCCAACGCCCGCATGCCGCGCTGGCTGCCACGCGCCATGGTGCTGGCGCTGGCGCTGGTCGGCGTGTTCCAGCTGGGCAGCTGGGCCTTCCACCAGCTCACCGGGCTGCTGATCAACGTCTTCATCGCGTTCTTCCTGGCGCTCGCCATCGAGCCGGCGGTGAGCTGGATGGCCGCGCGCGGGATGCGCCGAGGCCTGGCCACGGGCATCGTCTTCCTCGCCGTGATCGTCGTGTCGGCCGGGTTCGTGACCCTGTTGGGCTCCATGCTCGCGGGCCAGATCATCAAGATCGTCGAGGACTTCCCGAACTACCTCGACTCCGTCATCAACTGGATCAACACGCACTTCCACACCGACCTGCGCCGGGTCGACGTCCAGGAGGGCCTGCTCAAGTCCGACTGGCTGCGCAACTACGTGCAGAACAGCGCTTCCGGTGTCCTCGACGTCTCCGCCCAGGTCCTAGGCGGTCTCTTCCAGCTCCTGACGATCACGCTGTTCTCGTTCTACTTCGCGGCGGACGGCCCCCGGCTGCGCCGCGCCCTGTGCTCCGTTCTGCCTCCCGCCAGGCAGGCCGAGGTGCTGCGCGCCTGGGAGATCGCCGTCAAGAAAACGGGCGGCTACCTGTACTCGCGCGGCCTGATGGCGCTGATCTCCGGCATCGCCCACTACATCCTGCTGGCGAGCCTGGACGTGCCGTACGCGCCCGTGCTCGCCGTGTGGGTCGGCCTGGTGTCGCAGTTCATCCCCACCATCGGCACGTATCTCGCGGGCGCCCTGCCGATGCTGATCGCGTTCACGGTCGATCCCTGGTACGCGCTGTGGGTGCTGATCTTCGTCGTGATCTACCAGCAGTTCGAGAACTACATGCTTCAGCCCAAACTGACGGCCAGGACCGTCGACATCCACCCGGCGGTCGCCTTCGGCTCGGTCGTCGCGGGCACCGCCCTCCTCGGCGCGGTGGGCGCGCTGATCGCCATTCCGGTGATCGCCACGCTTCAGGCGTTCCTGGGGGCCTACGTGAAGCGCTACGACGTCACGGACGACCCCCGCGTCCACGGGCAGCGGGAGCGGAGAACGGGACGCAGCCTGTTCGCCCGCGCGCGTGCGCTGTGGATACGCCGGCGCGGGCAGAAGTCTGCGACCGAGGCGGGGGATTCCGAGGAGGGCTCGGGCTGAGAGGCCCAGCCCGCAGCCTCAGTCCGCAGCCCCAGCCCAGTGGGGTCGGTCCCAGGCGGTCTCCGAGAACAGTCCCGGGTCCCCGTCGTTCACGCGTACGGCTCCGCCTGGATCGCCAGCACATTCGCGAACTGCCCGAACATCCAGTAGTAGCCCACGACCTGCACCAGTTCGACGATCTCCCGGTCGCTCAGCGCGGCACGGACCGGCGCGAACGTCGCGTCGTCCACCGCGGTCCCGCGTGCCACCTCCGTCGCGAACGTGAGCACAGCCAGGTCGACGCCGCTGAAGCCGGAGTGGTCGCCGCGGTGGATCGCGTCGCGTTCCACCGACGTGACCGGGTCGCCCGGTGGGACGTGCCGGACACGCAGAAAGTCCGCACCGAGCACGCACGCGGTCGCGTTCGCCGCGAGTTCGCGCAGCCGCGCGGGCAGCTGGAGCCGGGTGATCTGCTGCGAGCCGAGCTGCATCAGCGTCCCGGCGGTCGCCTCGGCGTGGGCGACCATCATGAACAGGTGCGAGTCGGGTGGCAGCTTCGCATGCCACTCCCGTAGGTCGGCGGGTAAGGCGGACACGTCTGCCTACGGGATGCGAGCCACGCTCGCAGCGTATGACACCCCGAGCGGTGGACGGACGGGTTCGACCGGGAAGAGACTGCTGCCGGGTCGGGCGTCCGGAGCCGGGGTCCCGGGGCACCGGGTGTCGCTGGGGTCGTGCCCGGTCAGGTGGCCACGGGCGCGGCAGGCGGCAAGTCCTCCGCGTGCTCGCCCGTGACGAGGTAGACGACGTCTCGGGCCACCGTCACGGCATGGTCGCCGAACCGTTCGTAGTAGCGACCGGCGAGCGTGGCGTCCACGGCCGCCTCGGCACCGTGTTGCCAACGGTCGTCCATGAGGTGCCGGAAGATCGTGCTGTGCAGCTCGTCCATGCGGTCGTCGTCCCGCTCCATCCGGAGCGCAAGGTCGACGTCGTGGCTGACGAGCACCTCGGCGGCACGTGCCATGAGGCTTTGGGCGAGCTCTCCCATCTCCTGGATCGTGCCGCGCAGATCGAGCGGAACCGCGCACCCGGGATGGCGCAGCCGGGCCAGCTTGGCCACGTGCTGAGCCAGATCGCCCGACCGTTCCAGAGCGGCGCTCATCCCCAGCGAGGTGACCACGAGCCGCAGGTCCGTTGCGACCGGCTGCTGCCGGGCCAGCAGGGTGATCGCCCGCTGCTCCAGGGTCCGGTGCAGGGCGTCGATCGTCTCGTCGCCCGAGATCACGTCCTCGGCAAGGCGCAGATCGGCGTCGAGGAGGGCGGTGGTGGCCCGGCCCACCGCCGAGCCGGCCAGGTTCGCCATCTCCACGAGGCCGTCCGTGATCGAATCCAGTTCTTCGTGGTAGAGCTCCCGCATCGTGTGCCTCTTCGCGTCGTCCCCGGTTGTCCGTCCTCCGCGCACTGCGGATGTGACCCCCGCTCGTGGAAGGTCGGCCGCGGTGCTTGTCGCTCCCGAGTACCCAGTCGGCCGCCGTTGAGCCCACGGTTGTTCTCACGCACTGGAGCGGCCGCCCAAAGGGGTACTCGATCGCTGACCGGCGCGGGCTCAGGTTGTGGACCGACGCGATGGGTCGGGCGGGCCGAAGTGCCGCGTGGTGCGCTTGACACGAAAATCGAACATCCATTCTTATAGGGGTGCCGGCGAGGCGCTCGGCGGGCATTTCGCCACGGTTTCGTAGGAGAAGTGCCCGAGTTATCCACAGGCCGGACGGGCGTCGGGGCGCATTGTCAGTGGCAGGCGTTAGCGTCTTTGACGTGAAGCGATCGACTCAAGCAAACCGGGTGGAACCCATGGCAGGTACCGACCGCGAGAAGGCCCTGGACGCCGCGCTCGCACAGATTGAACGGCAGTTCGGCAAGGGTGCGGTCATGCGCCTGGGCGAGCGGCCGAACGAGCCCATCGAGGTCATCCCCACCGGGTCGACCGCGCTCGACGTCGCCCTTGGCGTCGGTGGTCTGCCGCGCGGCCGTGTGGTGGAGGTCTACGGACCGGAGTCCTCCGGTAAGACCACGCTGACCCTGCACGCCGTGGCCAACGCGCAGAAGGCCGGTGGACAGGTCGCCTTCGTGGACGCGGAGCACGCCCTCGACCCCGAGTACGCGAAGAAGCTCGGCGTCGACATCGACAACCTGATCCTCTCCCAGCCCGACAACGGCGAGCAGGCCCTGGAGATCGTGGACATGCTGGTCCGCTCCGGCGCCCTCGACCTCATCGTCATCGACTCCGTCGCCGCGCTCGTCCCGCGCGCGGAGATCGAGGGCGAGATGGGCGACAGCCACGTCGGTCTTCAGGCCCGACTGATGAGCCAGGCGCTGCGGAAGATCACCAGCGCGCTCAACCAGTCGAAGACCACCGCGATCTTCATCAACCAGCTGCGCGAGAAGATCGGCGTGATGTTCGGCTCCCCGGAGACCACGACCGGTGGCCGGGCGCTGAAGTTCTACGCCTCGGTGCGTATCGACATCCGCCGCATCGAGACCCTGAAGGACGGCACGGACGCGGTCGGCAACCGCACCCGCTGCAAGGTCGTCAAGAACAAGGTTGCGCCGCCCTTCAAGCAGGCCGAGTTCGACATCCTCTACGGCCAGGGCATCAGCCGCGAGGGCGGCCTGATCGACATGGGCGTGGAGCACGGCTTCGTCCGCAAGGCCGGTGCCTGGTACACGTACGAGGGCGACCAGCTCGGCCAGGGCAAGGAGAACGCGCGCAACTTCCTGAAGGACAACCCCGACCTGGCCAACGAGATCGAGAAGAAGATCAAGGAGAAGCTGGGCGTCGGCGTACGGCCGGAGGAGCCGGCTGCCGTGCCGGGCGCGGACGCCGCGGTCTCCGCGACTCCGGACGACGCCGCGAAGTCGGTGCCCGCACCTGCGGCGGCGGCCAAGGCCACCAAGACCAAGGCCGCGACCGCCAAGAGCTGACCGGTGACACGGCGAACGGACTGGGCCGAGTACGCCGCCTACCCGGACGCTCCGTCGGAGCGAACGAGGGGCGGCGACGAGGGCTCGCCCTTCGTGGGCGGCCACGCCCATGAGGGGGACGGGATCCAAGACGCGGACGGGGGAAACGACAGCGAGGCATGGCCGGAGGGCGGCTCGGTGTACGGCGCCGGTGCCCCCCGTGGCGGCTCGCGGCGCGGCCGTGGTGGGGCCGGCGGAGCTCGGGGCCTGGACGGCTCGGGCGGCTCGAGTGGGCCGGGCGGGCCGGGTGGTTCACGCGGGCGGCGTCGGCGTGGCCGTACAGAGCCGTCCGGTGAGGACGGAGGCGCCTCTTCCTCGTCGAGGGCCGAGGAGAGGAAGCCCCCAGCGGACCCGGTGGAGCAGGCACGGGCGATCTGCCTGCGCCTGCTCACCGGGACCCCGCGCACGCGCAAGCAGCTCGCGGACGCCCTGCGCAAGCGGGAGATCCCGGACGAGGCCGCCGAGGAGGTGCTGTCGAGGTTCGAGGAGGTCGGCCTCATCAACGACGGTGCGTTCGCGGACGCCTGGGTGGAGTCCCGGCACCATGGCCGGGGGCTGGCCCGGCGCGCGCTCGCCCAGGAACTGCGCACCAAGGGCGTCGACTCCACACTGATCGACGAGGCCGTCGCCCAGCTCGACTCGGAGCAGGAAGAGGCGACCGCACGTGAACTCGTGGCCCGCAAGCTGCGGTCCACACGCGGACTCGACCGCGACAAACGCCTGCGCCGCCTCGCGGGCATGCTCGCCCGCAAGGGCTACCCGGAGGGCATGGCCCTGAGGGTGGTCCGACAGGCGTTGGAGGAGGAGGGCGAGGACACGGAGTTCCTCGGGGGCGAGGGGTTCTGATGGTGGCGGGGACCGGCCTCTGCGGGCTCGGCCCCTCCAGGTCCGGGGAGCCCCGGGCTTTTGGGCGATCGCGGGGTCCCGGGCCCGGCACGGTGGACGCGCGGGGGCGCCCATCGCATCGGGGCCGGGGTCACCGTGGGGCCGGGGTCACCGTGGGGCCGGGGTCACCGTGGGACGGGGGTAACCCTGAAGCGCTGAGCGGCGATCAGGGGTGGACAACGTGACCGGGCCTCCGTGCGCGGCGATCAGCCACCCAGGCGACATCCCTCGGCCGGCCGACCGACCGGCCGCCCTAGGCCGCCGCACCCGCCCCCGACGTCACCGGCAGCCCCTCCGCCCGCCAGGCCTGGAAGCCGCCGACCAGATCCGTGGCCCGGCGCAGTCCCAGGCGCCGCAGTGACTCGACCGCCAGGCTCGACGCGTAGCCCTCGTTGCAGATCACCACGACCCGCAGGCCGTGACCCGTGGCCTCGGGGGCGCGGTGGCTGCCTTGCGGGTCGAGCCGCCACTCCAGTTCGTTGCGCTCGATGACGAGGGCGCCTGGGATCAGGCCGTCCCGCTCGCGCAGGGCCGCGTACCGGATGTCGACCAGTAGCGCCTCGCCGCCCTGTGCGGCCTCGTAGGCCTGCCGGGGCTTGATCCGTTCGTAGCCCGCGCGCACCCGCTCCAGCAACTCGTCGATGCCGACCGGCCGTTCCTTCTTGCCGCCGTTGCTCATGCTCACCTCACCCCCGCCGACGGGGTGATCGCTCACGCCGCCGACGCTCAACTCGTCTTCGCCAACCGGCCGTTCGCCGCCGTCACGCACCACGGATTCGTTTCCCGCCCCGCGCACCCCGCTCACTGCCAGTCCTCCGGACGCTCCACCTGCTCCAGACGCAGCATCGGCCCGCTGCGGCTGAAGCGGCGGATCTGCGGGAGGGGCGGGTAGTAGGCGTGAACGGAGACCGCGTGCTGGTCGGCGGCTGCGTTGAGGACCTCGTGCACATGGTGTCGGCCGAAGGAGCGGCCCTTGCCGGCGGGCAGTCGGCGGGACCGGTCCACGTCCTCCGCCAGTTCCAGCGTCTTCCAGCCGTCGGCGGGCAGGCGTACGGCGAGCGAGTGCTCCTTGAGCTCGCCGGCCGCCGTGACGAAGGCGCCGACCGATTCGGCATGGTCGTGCCAGCCGGTGCCCGTCCCGGGCGGCCAGCCGATCAGCCAGGCCTCGCTGCCGCCGGGGCCTTCGAGCCGTACCCAGGTACGGCCCTCGGGGTCGAGCGGAAGCGAGGCGATCAGCTCGGCGTCGGCCGATGTACGCCGTACGAAGTCGAGAAGGTCCGCCTGCGTCGGCGCGGAAGCCGTCACGGACGTGGGTCCGGAGGCCGAGACGGCGACAGGCGCGGATTTCGACGCGGAATCCGGCGTGGGAACCGGCTCGGACGTGGTAGCGGCGGCAGGAGAGGCGGCAGGGGGGACAGACACGGGCACCGTCCTGAAGTGAGTTCGCGAAGAGCCCGCGACGGCGCCGGGCGAGGGCGCGGCGCGTGCGGGAAGAAGAAGGGGGATGCGAGTTCAGCAGGACGGGCGACACACGCAGCCCGCATAGCGGACGAGGTCCATATGGACCCTCCGCCACAGGCGCACACAGGTGTCGGTCACGATCCGGAGTACACCATGCCGGTGTGGGCGGGTCAACTCACTGTCACTATGCGGACCGCACAGTGACGGTGAGTGCTGCCATCAGGTGAGTATCAGGTGAGTTCCGGTTCGGAGGTGAGCACGGTTCGACCGGTGTGGATCAGGAGCTGTGCGGGCAGCTCAGCGCGAGCCGGCCGCCGCCCCCGCCTCCTCCGGAGCCTTGACCGGCCCGCCGAGCGCCGCCTCGGCCGCCGCGTACAGGTCGGCGGGCCGCACTCCGCTCAGCGCCGTCACCAGGTGTCCGTCGGGCCGCACCAGCAGGACGGCGTGCGCCGCCGCGCCCGGGTAGCTCTCCGCGACCAGCAGCTCGGCCGGATACGGCAACGCCGTCACCGCGGCCGCGAGCCGGGGCATGAGGCCGGCGGTGGCCCAGTGCTTGCGCTCCCAGACGCCCGTGCCCGGCGCGATCAGCAGCACCAGTAGCGCGCCGCGCCCGAGCCGGTCCCGCAGCCGCACGAAGGAACCGTCCTCCGCGGTGACCGGAACGTCCACGACCGGCGTGCCGGGTGGCGTGTCCACCGGGACCTCGCCCTCCAGCTGCGGGGGTGCGAGCGGAGAGTCGGCGTACGAACCCGGCGCGCCGATGGCTCCCTGCCCGAGGTGGCCGTCCATCAGCAGCGCGTCATGGCCCCGGCCGGAGCCGGCGACGACGGCGCGCAGCCCTCCGCCGCCGCGCAGCAGCGGCAGCGCCTGGTCGGCGGCGCGCAGCCGGGCGGCCACGGCGGCGCGCCGCTCGGCCTGGTAGCTGTCGAGCAGCGCCTCGTGCGATCCGTGGTGCCAGGCCGGAGCCAGCTTCCAGGCGAGGTTGTCGGCGTCCCGCAGCCCCTCGTCGAGGCCGTGGGTGCCGAGCGTGCCGAGGCAGTGCGCCGCGTCCCCGGCGATGAAGACCCGGCCCACGCGCCAACGCCGGGCCAGCCGGTGGTGGACCGTGTGCACTCCGGTGTCGAGGAGCTCGTACGACGGTGTCGGCCCGTCGGACCAGCCGGCCAGCGTCTCGCGGACGTGCGCCACCAGCAGCTCGGGGGTGACCAGGTCCTTGCCCGGCGGCAGCAGCCAGTCCAGACGCCACACCCCCTCCGGGAGCGGCCGCCCGGTCACCTCCCCGCTCGAGGGTCCGGACGTCCGCCACGGCGGCATCCGATGAAGCAACGCCTGGCCCTGCCACGGAAGTTCCACGCGCAGCGCGGCCACGGCGTGTCGCTCCACCGCCGTACGGCCGGGGAAGCGGATGTCCATGAGTTTGCGCACGGTGGAACGGGGGCCGTCGCAGCCGACCACATAACTGCCGCGCCACCAGGTGCCCTTGGGCCCGCGGGTGTGGACGGTGACGCCGGAGGGCTCCTGCTCGACGGCGTCCAGGCGGCTGTCCACGGCGACCTTGACGAGGGGTTCGTCGCCGAGGGCCGCGCGCAGGGCGCCGGTCAGGACGTGCTGGGCGATGTGCAGGGGAGCGGGGTTGGTGAGGCTCGCGGGCTGTTCGCCGACGCTGTCGAAACTGACCTCGCGCATCACCTGCTTGCGCCGCATCGACCGCCATCCGGCCCAGCGGGTCCCGATCTCGCCGAGCGGCACATCCGTCAGGCGCTCGACGAGGGCGGTCGTGTCCTCGCGTAGGACGACGGTGCGCGCGAGACGGGGTTCGTCCTTGCCGGGGCCCTCGTCGAGGACCACGCACGGCACTTCCTGACGGGCCAGGGCCAGGGCGAGCGTGAGCCCGACGGGCCCCGCTCCGACGATGATCACCGGGTCCATGGCGCGGTGCCCCCTGCCCGCAGCGGTGTCCCCAGGAACACAAGTGAACAGAAAGTTGGAGCAGGGTGCACGATCACAGAACGTATGCAACCCATTGCCGGTGCTTGCGTCAAGTGACGGAGGGCAGTGGCGATCATGCCACTGCCCTCCGCGCGCAGGAGATGTGACCGAGGGTCAGGTCGCGGCACCCGTCCCGTAGGTGCCACCCGTCGCCGCCGGGTTCAGCTCCTCCATGTCCTCGGCGCTGAGCACGGCACCCGTGCCCCGCTTGCTGCGTCGCAGCCTCTTCTCCAGCCAGCTCGCGAAGCTGGTGAGGATGAAGTTGAGGATGATGTAGATGATCGCCACGACGATGAAGCTGGGGATGACGTTGGCGTAGAAGGCCGCCAGCGTCGCACGCGAATTGAGCAGCTCGGTGAACCCGATCATCACGCCGCCCAGCGCCGTGTCCTTCACGATGACCACGAGCTGGCTGACGATGGCCGGCAGCATGGCCGTGACGGCCTGCGGCAGCAGGATGGTGCGCATCGTCTGGCTCTTGCGCAGGCCGATCGCCATGGCGGCTTCCGACTGGCCCTTGGGCAGCGAGAGGATGCCGGCCCGTACGACCTCCGCGAGAACGGAGGCGTTGTAGAGCACGAGGCCGGTGACGACCGCGTAGAGGGGCCGCTGCTCACTGCTGACGTTCGTCCAGCGGTCGTAGAACTCGTTGGCGAACAGCATCAGCAGCAGGACCGGGATCGCCCTGAAGAACTCGATCACCCACGCCGACGGCCACCGTACCCATCGGTGGTCGGAGAGGCGCGCGATGCCGAAGAAGGCGCCCAGCGGAAGGGCGATCACCATGGCCAGTGCCGCGGCCTTCAGCGTGTTGGCGAGACCCGGCAGCAGATAGGTGGTCCAGGCCTCCGACTGGGTGAACGGCTTCCACAGGGCCCACTCCAGCTGGTCCTTGTCGTCCATCGCGGCCCAGATGAACCACAAGAGCAGGGCGAGCAGGGCGAAGAAGACCACCGAGATGAGCACATTGCGCCGCTTGGCGCGGGGGCCCGGAGCATCGTAGAGAACGGAGCTCATCGCTTCACCGCCAGTCGCTTGCTCAGCCAATTGAGGAAGAGGCCGGTGGGCAGGGTCAGTACCACGAAACCGAAGGCGAAGATCGCGCCGATGAGCAGCACCTCAGCCTCGTTCTCGATCATTTCCTTCATCAGGTAGGCCGCCTCGGCCACACCGATCGCGGCCGCCACGGTGGTGTTCTTGGTCAGGGCGATCAACACGTTGGCCAGCGGGCCGATGACCGAGCGGAGGGCCTGCGGCAGGATGATCAGCCGGAGGGTCTGGGTGAAGGTCAGTCCGATGGCGCGAGCCGCCTCGGCCTGGCCGAGCGGCACGGTGTTGATGCCGGAACGAATCGCCTCGCAGACGAAGGCCGCGGTGTAGGCGACGAAACCGAGGACCGCCAGGCGGAAGCCCCGGATGTCGAAGTCGGAGGCGCCCATCGTCACGCCGAAGATGTCGGCGAGGCCCAGCGAGGTGAAGATGATGATCACCGTCAGCGGGATGTTCCGGACGATGTTCACATAGGCCGTGCCGAATCCACGCATGAGCGGGACCGGGCTGACCCGCATCGCGGCCAGGAGGGTGCCCCAGATCATGGAGCCGATGGCGGAGAAGAAGGTGAGCTTCACCGTCATCCAGAAGGCACCCAACAGGGTCGGGTCGTTGTAGTCAGAAAGAAAATCGAACACGATCTCCCGCGCTTCCGGGTGGGTGGCGTACGTGGATAGCGCGGCGCGCCGCCGCCCTGATCGCGGTGGACGGCGGCGCGCCGGTGGACCCGTGCGCTTACTGGACGATGACGCCGATCTTCGGGGCCTGCTCGTTCTTGTAGTTGGCCGGACCGAAGTTCTCGTCGACTGCCTTCTGCCAGGCGCCGTCCTTGACCATCTTCTCCAGGGCGGCGTTGACCTTGTTCACGGTCTCGGTGTCGCCCTTCTTGACGCCGATGCCGTAGTTCTCGTTGCTGAGCTTCAGACCCGCGAGCTTGAACTTGCCCTTGTACTGCTCCTGCGCGGCGTAGCCGGCGAGGATCGAGTCATCAGTGGTCAGGGCGTCCACGGAACCGCTCTGGAGGCCGGCGATGCACTCCGAGTAGCCGCCGGTCTCCTTCAGGTTGGCCTTCGGGGCGAAGTCGTTCCTGACGTTCTGCGCCGAGGTGGAACCCGTGACCGAACACAGGTTCTTGCCGTTGAGGTCGGTCGCTTCGGTGATGTCCGAGTCCGACTTGACCAGCAGGTCCTGGTGAGCCAGCAGGTACGGCCCGGCGAAGTCGACCTTCTCCTTGCGCTCGTCGGTGATCGAGTAGGTGGCGGCGATGAGCTTGACGTCGCCACGCGCCAGCGCGTTCTCACGGTCGGCGCTCTTCGTCTCGACGAACTCGATCTGGTCGGGCTCGTAGCCGAGCTCCTTCGCCACGTACGTGGCGACATCCACGTCGAAGCCGGAGAACTTGTCGCCCGGCTCCTTCAGGCCCAGACCGGGCTGGTCGTACTTGATGCCGATCTTGATCGTGTCGCCGCCACCGTTGCCCGACCCGCTGTCGCTGTCACCGTCGCCACCGCACGCGGTGGCGGTGAGGGCGAGGACGACGGCAGCGGCGGCCGCGGCGGAGACCTTGCGGAGCTTCATGGTGAACATCCTTTGGTGTGAAGAAGAGATGTGTGCCGTCAAGTGCGGCGGTCGACGCAGGTCGTCGACTGCGAGACGCGGTCCGTCAGTGTGCGAGACGCAGTCCGTCAGTGGTGCGCGAACGCAGTCCGTCAGTGGTGCAGGATCTTGGACAGGAAGTCCTTCGCGCGATCACTGCGCGGATTGCTGAAGAACTGATCCGGTACGGCTTCTTCGACGATCTTGCCGTCCGCCATGAAGACCACCCGGTTGGCGGCAGAACGGGCGAAGCCCATCTCGTGGGTGACGACGATCATGGTCATGCCGTCGCGGGCGAGCTGCTGCATGACCTCCAGGACCTCGTTGATCATCTCCGGGTCGAGCGCCGACGTGGGCTCGTCGAAGAGCATGACCTTGGGGTCCATGGCCAGGGCTCGCGCGATGGCCACACGCTGCTGCTGGCCACCGGAGAGCTGCGCGGGGTACTTGTCGGCCTGCGTACCCACTCCCACGCGGTCGAGCAGCGCGCGGGCCTTCTCCTCGGCCTTCTTCTTGTCCGTCTTGCGGACCTTGATCTGGCCCAGCATCACGTTCTCGAGCACGGTCTTGTGCGCGAACAGGTTGAAGGACTGGAAGACCATCCCGACGTCGGCGCGCAGCCGGGCCAGCTCCTTGCCCTCCGCGGGCAGCGGCTTGCCGTCGATGGCGATCGCGCCGGAGTCGATCGTCTCGAGGCGGTTGATGGTGCGGCACAGGGTGGACTTCCCGGACCCAGAGGGTCCGATGACCACGACGACCTCACCGCGGGCGATCGTCAGGTCGATGTCCTGCAGCACGTGCAAGGCGCCGAAGTGCTTGTTCACGTTCTTCAGGACGACCAGGTCGCCGGACGCGGCCACATCTTCCTTGGCCACCGATACTTCGGTCATCGCTCTCAGGCTCCGTCCTCCTCGGTTTCGGAGGACAGTAATAACCGTATCCGACCTGCGTCATTAGTTCTGAGGTGAATCTGAGCATCACGATCCGATAGCAATCGGACACGTGTCGTAGCACTTGCCACCTGGGCGCGTACCGGCTGGATAACGGAAGCCGCCCGAAACCGGAACCCGCTTGACGCCATCCGCGTCCATCAGCGTGACTTCCATGGTGCACGCGCGCGTGTGCACGCACTGTGTAACTGCCCTGACCGTACGGCCGGTGAACTGAGGGAGGCCGGGATGAGACTCCTCCTCGTCGAGGACGACAACCATGTCGCCGCCGCGCTGTCCGCGGTCCTGGCGCGACACGGTTTCGACGTCACGCACGCGCGCAGCGGCGAGGAGGCCCTTCAGGCGCTCGTCCCCGAGGGCGACGGCTTCGGTGTCGTCCTCCTCGACCTCGGCCTGCCCGACCAGGACGGCTACGAGGTCTGCGGCAAGATCCGCAAGCGCACCAGCACCCCGGTGATCATGGTCACCGCGCGGTCCGACGTCCGCTCCCGCATCCACGGCCTGAACCTCGGGGCGGACGACTACGTGGTGAAGCCGTACGACACCGGGGAGCTGCTCGCCCGGATCCACGCCGTCAGCCGGCGTACCGCGCCCGAGGACACCGGGACGGGCGGCGACGGTGTGCTGCGTCTGGGCGCCGTGCACATCGAACTGCCCACGCGGCAGGTCAGCGTCGACGGTTCGGTCGTCCAGCTGACCCGCAAGGAGTTCGATCTGCTGGCTCTGCTCGCCCAGCGCCCCGGGGTGGTGTTCCGTCGGGAACAGATCATCAGCGAGGTGTGGCGCACGAGTTGGGAGGGGACCGGGCGCACTCTTGAGGTGCATGTGGCGTCCCTGCGCGCCAAGCTGCGTATGCCGGCCCTGATCGAGACCGTACGTGGCGTCGGCTACCGGCTCGTCGCCCCGGCCTCGTAGCGGGCACGGTGCGCACTCGACTCCTCCCGCTGCTCATCGTCCTGATGGCGGCCGTCCTGCTGGCCCTCGGCGTGCCGCTCGCCGTCAGCCTGGCCTCGGCCCAGCAGCAGGACGTGGTCGTCGACCGGATCGACGACACGGCGTACTTCGCGGCCATCGCCCGCCCTGCCGCCGATGTCACCCCCGGATCCCGCGACGACCTGCGCATCCTGAGCCGGGAGCTGGAGAGCTACTACGACGTCTACGGCATCCGGGCCGGCGTCTTCCTGCCCAACGACACGCCCCTGGCCAACGGGCCGACGACCTGGTTCCTGCCCGAGACCGGCGAGGTGCGCGACGCCTTCGAGGAGTCGTTGCTCAGCCGGCGCAGCCACGACCCCAAGCAGGTGTGGCCCTGGCAGCGCGGGCGCCTCGTGGTCGCCTCGCCCGTGATCCGGGACGGTGATGTCGTCGCGGTCGTCGTGACCGACTCGCCGACCGGGCAGATGCGCTCGCGGATCCTCGAGGGCTGGCTGATCATCGGTGCGGGGCTGACGGCCGCGATGCTCGTGGCCGTGGGGGCCGCCCTGCGGCTGACCGGCTGGGTGCTCAGGCCGGTACGGGTGCTGGACGTCACCACGCACGAGATCGCCAGCGGCCGGCTGAAGTCACGGGTCGCGGTGGCCAGCGGCCCGCCGGAACTCAGACGGCTGGCCCGGTCGTTCAACGAGATGGCGGACAACGTCGAGGACGTGCTGGAGCAGCAGCGCGCCTTCGTCGCCGACGCCTCCCACCAGCTGCGCAACCCGCTCGCCGCGCTGCTGCTGCGCATCGAACTGCTCGCGTTCGAGCTGCCCGAGGGCAATGAGGAGATCGCCTCGGTACAGGCCGAGGGCAAGCGGCTGGCGCAGGTCCTGGACGACCTGCTCGACCTCGCCCTGGCCGAGCACACCGCGGCCGACCTCCGGCTGACCGATGTCGGCGCGCTGGCCGCCGAGCGGGTCGCCGCCTGGGCGCCGACCGCTGAGGCGAAGGGCGTACGGCTGGTGGGGGACTGCCCGCCGACCACCGCCTGGGCCGACCCGGTCGCCCTGTCCAGCGCGCTGGACGCCGTGATCGACAACGCGGTCAAGTTCACGCCGAAGGAGGAGCGGGTCGAGGTGACCGTCACCTCCAACGGCACCGTGTCGACGATCGAGGTGACCGACCGCGGCCCCGGCCTCAGCGACGAGGAGCTCGCCCGCATCGGCGACCGCTTCTGGCGCAGCGGCCGGCATCAGAACATCAAGGGCTCGGGCCTTGGGCTGTCGATCTCCAGGGCGCTGCTCGCTGCGGGCGGCGGCTCGATCGCGTACGGCCCTCACGAGCCCCACGGGCTGCGGGTGACGGTGACCGTGCCCAGGTCGGGGCCCACGCCGTAGCGTCGGCCGGCGGGCCGCGCCCCTAGGGCCTGTCGTTTGGATCAGGTCGGCTGAGAGGAACTGCGCCTGTCGGCCGAGCCGAGCGGGGTCTGGTGCGTGCAGCTGCAAGGCGGAGGAGGGAGTCGACGCGGAGCGTCGGCGAGTGACGACAACGCGGCAGATGTGCGTGCCAGACCCCGCGACGCCGGCATGATCCAAACGACAGGTCCTAGGGCTTGACCGAGCGGTAGTAGCGCCGGGCGCCGTCGTGCAGGGTCAGCGGGTCGGTGTAGATCGCCGTACGCAGATCCACGAGCTGGGCCGAGTGGACGTGGGCGCCGATGCCGTCGCGGCTCTTGATCACCGTACGGGTGAGCCATTCGGTGAGACGGGGGTCCATGTCCTTGCGGGTGATCAACAAGTTGGAGACGGCGATCGTCGGGACCGTGTCGCCGTTCTGGACGGTGGGATACGCCGACTCCGGCATGTTGGTCGCGCGGTAGAAGTGAGCCGTGTCGCCCTGGGCGTGCACCTTGGCGACGAGGGCGGAGTCGATCGGCACGAACCGGAACGCGGAGGACTCGGCGATCTTCTCCAGCCCGTCCGTCGGCACGCCGCCCGACCAGAAGAACGCGTCCAGCTCGTGCCCGAGCCGCTTGGGCCCGGTGTCGATGCCGTCCGCCCTCGGCGTGATGTCCTTCTCCGGGTCGATGCCGGCGGCCTCCAGGACGCGGGTGGCGATCAGCCGTACGCCGGAGTTGGGCAGCCCTATGGCCACTCGCTTGCCCTTGAGGTCCGCGACGGAACGGATGTCCGAGTCCGGCGGCACCACGAGCTGTACGTAGTCGTCGTACAGCCGGGCGACACCGCGCAGCCGGTCGGTGGCGGGCCTGCCGCCCGTCCGGTACGTGTCCACCGCGTCGGCGGCGGCGATCGTGAAGTCGGCCTTGCCGGTCGCCACCCGTTCCACGTTCTCCTGCGACCCGGCGCTCGTCAGCAGCCGTACCTTCAGCTGCGGCATGTCCCTGGCCAGCTCGTTGCGCAGGAGCTCGCCGTACTCCTGGTAGACACCCGCGCGCGTGCCGGTGCTGAAGGTGATCGTCCCGCTGGGCGGGTCCTCCCCCAGGGGCATCAGCCACCACAGCAGCAACCCGAGGGCCACGACCCCGGCGGCCGAGCCCTGGAGGGCCCGGCGCCTGCTGATGTGGGTGAGTGCCTTGGACATGCGGCGATCCT
This sequence comes from Streptomyces sp. NPDC098781, assembly GCF_044759995.1. NCBI lineage: Bacteria > Bacillati > Actinomycetota > Actinomycetes > Kitasatosporales > Streptomycetaceae > Streptomyces > Streptomyces sp. NPDC098781. The sequence continues at coordinate 59,023 of NZ_JBIWAK010000016.1, read as the reverse complement.
GCCAGCCGGTGCGCGGTGCTGACCAGGGCCGAGGTCACACGGGGCGGGCGCCGGAGCCGGGCAGGGCCGTGATCGGGACTGTCGTACCCCGCCGCTACAGTCGCCGTATGAGTGCCTCTCCCGCCGACCTGGTCCGTGAGTTCCACCGTGCCTTCGGGCTCGACACCCGCAGCACGCCGACGGAGGTCTCTCCGGCACTCGCCGCGCACCGGGGGGAGCTGCTCGCCGAGGAGGCCGCGGAGGTCGCCGAGGTCTCCGTCACCGGCCCGCTGGACAGACTCGCGCACGAGCTGGCGGACGTCGTCTATGTCGCCTACGGCACGGCCCTGGTGCACGGCATCGACCTCGACGCCGTGCTGGCCGAGATCCACCGTTCCAACATGACCAAGCTGGGCCCCGACGGCCAGGTCGCCCGCCGCGCCGACGGCAAGGTCCTCAAGGGCGAGCACTACCAGGCCCCGGACGTGTCGGCCGTGCTGCGCGGACAGGGGTGGGCGGCCGAAGGGGTCTGACCGGCCGGGATCGCCGGTCCGTCCCGGAGGGCGGGTCTACTTGCCGGCGGGTGAACAGAGCTCCCTGTCGATGACCCCGTTCTGCGCCTGCTCCGTGGACAGGTCGGCCGCTCCGTCGCCGGTCGCCTCCACGACCACGACTCGCCGGCCGTCGGCGCTGACGCCGTCCCGGGTGGTGTAGCCCGCCAGGTCGCCGGCGTGGCCGTAGTAGACGCCGCCGCAGGTCAGCGGGATCTCCATGAGGCCCAGGCCGTAGCGGGCGCCGGGCCACACGGGGTCCAGTTCGGCGGCCCGTACGGTCGTCTTCATCTCGGCCAGCTGGGCGGGGTGCAGCAGCCGTCCGCCCAGCAGCGCCGAGAAGAAGCGGCTGAGGTCGGCCGTCGTACTGATCATGGCACCGGCGGCCCCCGCGGCGGTCGGGTTGAAGTCGGTGACGTCGATGGTCGGGCCGGACTCGCCGAAGTTGGAGTAGCCGTGCAGATGCCGGCCGGGAATGCGGGCCTCGGTGTCGGGAGCGAGGGTGTGGCGCAGGCCCAACGGCCGGATGATGCGCTGAGTGACCTGCTGCTGCCAGGTGCGCCCGGTGACCTTCTCGATGATCATTCCGGCGAGGGTGTAGTTGGTGTTCGAGTACGCCCACTTGGTGCCGGGCGCGAAGTCCGGTGCGTGCCGCATGGCGATGCCCACCAGCTGCCGCGGGGTCCAAGTGGTGTAGCGGTCGGCCTGGAAGCCCTCCACGCTGTTGATCACCGGGAAGTCCGCGGTGTAGTTGAACAGGCCACTGGTGTGGTTCAGCAGCTGCCGTACGGTGATCCGGCTGCCGTCGTTGCCGTTGCCGGACACCACTCCGGGCAGCCACTGCTCGACCGTGTCGTCCAGCGAGACGCGTCCCTCATCGACGAGTTGCAGCAGTGCCGTCGCCACGAACGTCTTGGTGGAACTGGCGATCCGGAAGCGGTCGCCGGCGCGCACCGCCTCGCCGGTGGTGGTGTCCGCGACCCCCGCGGTGGCGACACGGCTGCCGTACGGGCCCGTCGACCGGGCGACGACGCCGACGGTTCCGGTCTTCTGGATGGCGTTCACGCCGTCCTGGAGCCGGTGGTGCCGGGGGGTCGTGGTGGCGTCCGCGGCGGTCGTCGTGACGCCGAGGCCGAGGGCGGCCAGCGTCGCCACCAGTGCCGGGGCCGTGATGTGGCGTTGACGGTACGTCATGTCGCTGTCTCTCCTTGGCGGTTGGTGAGTGCGTCGCGGTGTGCGGTGCGGTCACCAACCTAGGAAGGAGAGACGCGGTTCACGATCACGCCTGCGGGCCGGTCCTGGGTACAGCCTGCTGTACCTGGCTCCCGTTGCCCGGCGTGCTCTCCAGATAGCGCAGGACGGCCGCGACCCGCCGGTCCACCTGGTCGGTCGGCGACAGGTCGAGCTTGGCGAAGATGCTGCGGATGTGCTTGTGGACGGCCCCGTCGGTGACGACGAGCCGTTCCGCGATGGCCGTGTTGCCCAGCCCCTCGGCCATCAGTGCCAGTACGTCCCGCTCGCGCGGGCTGAGCCGTTCCAGACGGGTGTCCTGGCGAGAGCGGGTGAACAACTGGGCGACGACCTCCGGGTCGATGGCGGTCCCGCCGTCCGCCACCCGGTGCAGGGCGTCCAGGAACTCGCCGACCCGGCCCACCCGTTCCTTGAGGAGATAGCCCAGGCCGCCCACACCCCCGGTGAGCAGCTCGGTCGCGAAGCTCTGCTCCACGTAGGCGGACAGCACCAGCACCGCGAGGTCGGGTCGGCGGCGCCGGGCCTCGACGGCCGCGCGGATGCCTTCGTCGGTGTGGGTGGGCGGCATGCGTACGTCGAGGATGGCGACGTCGGGCCGGTGCGCGTCGATGGCCTCCAGCGCCTCCTCGGCGGTGCCCGCGGTGGCCGCCACCTCCAGGGCCTCCGCGCGCAGCAGCAGGGCGAGGCCCTCGCGCAGCAGGGGGTCGTCCTCGGCTATCACGATCCGCATATCACGATCCACGTGTCCTGATCCGTCTGTCCCGTCCCCATGTCCCGGTCCCCGTGTCCCGACTCGCGCGTGACGGTCCGACTGTCAGGAGCCACAGGGAAGATCGACCTCAAGGCTGGTCGGGCCGCCCACCGGGCTGGTCACGCGGAGCGTACCGTCGTGGGCCGCGACCCGGCGGCGGATCCCGGTGAGTCCGGAGCCGCCGTCCTCGTCCGCCCCGCCCCGGCCGTCGTCCTCGATCCGCAGCCGCAGCCGGCCGCCTCTGCCGTTCACCGTCACCGTGGCCGCCCCGGCGCCGCTGTGCTTGGCGATGTTCGTCAGAGCCTCGGCCACGACGAAGTAGGCGGTCGCCTCTACGGAGGCGGCACAGCGTTCGGGCACGTCGACCTCGACATGGCAGGGCACCGCGCAGTTGGCGGCCAGGCCGGACAGCGCGCCCGCCAGGCCGCGGTCGGCCAGCACCGGCGGCAGGATGCTCCGCGAGACCGTGCGCAGTTCGGCCAGGGCCTGTTCGGCGGCGGACTGGGCGCGTTCGAGGATCTCGTCGGCGCCGGCCGGATCGCGGGCCGCCATGCGGCGGGCGGCGCCCAGCAGGACGGTGACCGTGACGAGCCGGTTCTGGGTGCCGTCGTGCAGCGACCGCTCGATGCGGCGCAGCTCGGTGGCGTGCGCGTCCAGCGCGGCGGCGCGAGTGGCCGTCAGTTCGGCGACGCGCAGGGACAGGTCGGTGTCCGGACCCGCGGCGAGGAGCCGTCGGCCCGGCTCGGCCTGGAGCCGGGCCATGCCCGGCGTGAGACCCAGGATGATGGCGATCCACCCCACGCCGAGCAGAAGTACGGCGAAAGCGTCCGGCCAGGAGTGCGCGGTGCCGAATCCCAGTGACGTGCTGGTCGCGTCCCCGGGGGCGAGCCGCCACCACAGCGGGAACGTGCTGTCGCGCACGGCGGAGACCGGCAGATAGACACCGAGCAGTCCCAGCGCCAACCCCAGCGTGGCGTGCCGGACCAGCCAGCGCAGCTCGCGTCGGGTGGTGGGATCGACCAGCGCGAGCCGCAGCCGGACGGGCGGCGGATCCGGGGCGACGACCTCGGGCCCCCAGCGCCCGAGCCGTTGCCGTTCCCGGCGGGCCAGGGCGTGCAGCGCGCGCAGTACGGCGGGTGCCATCAGCAGTCCGACCCCGACCAGGCTCGTCACGACGGCGACGGCACCCCAGACCAGCACGAGTACGGCCGCCGCAGCCGTGGCGAGACCCGAGGCGAGCTGACCGATCGCGGCGCCCGCGGCGCCGGTGGTGCGCACGACGACGTCCTTCAGCCCGGCATCCGTACCCCGGTCACCGGACGCGGCGCTCGGAATGGCCATGCGCCCTCCCCTCGTCCCGAACGACCTTATGCGCAGGGCCCGTACACCGGCAGTCGCGGAGGCGGAAGGTACAGCCTGCTGTACCCCGAGTCGGGCGGACTGCGGGATCGGCCCGGAGGGGGCCCGGTCCATAGCTTCGGTACCGGACAGCCGCAGCGGAACCGAGCAGAGGAAACCCATGACGAAGCCCGCCGACCCCACGCCGACTCCGACGGGCGTGGACCCCTACCGACTTTCGGCCGCCGACGGCTCGCACGGCGCGTCGTCACCCGCCGTCACCGGCTGGGACATCGCCCGTACGCTGCTGTGGGCCACGGTCGTGATCAGCGCGGTCGCCAACATGGCCGCCTCCTACGGCAGCGCCGACACCTGGATCCACCTCGTCTGCGGCATGGTCACCGTGCTCGCCGCGGGCACCCTCGTCGTACGCGGTCTGCGAGGACGGCGATGAGTACCGCCACCGCCGAGACGACCACCGCGCGCGAGACGCCGGCCATCGCGCTGGACCGTGTGGCCAAGACCTACCCGGGGGGCGTCCGCGCTCTCGACGACGTGTCGCTGACCGTGGAACGCGGCACCTTTCTCGCCGTGATGGGCCCTTCGGGTTCCGGTAAGAGCACGCTGATGCACTGCGCCGCCGGGCTGGACTCGCCGACCTCGGGGAGCATCCGGATCGACGGCCGGGAGATCGCCGGACTGAACGAGACGCGGCGTACCGAACTGCGCCGCGAACGCGTCGGTTTCGTGTTCCAGTCGTACAACCTGATCCCGTCGCTCACCATCGAGGACAACATCACCCTGCCGCTGCGACTGGCCGGGCGAGCCCCCGACCACGAGTGGCTGCGGACGCTGGTGGGGCGGGTGGGGCTGGCCGATCGGCTGGCCCACCGGCCGGCCGAGCTCTCCGGCGGCCAGCAGCAACGGGCCGCGGTGGTCCGGGCCTTGGTGGCCAGGCCGGCCGTCGTCTTCGCCGACGAGCCCACCGGCGCGCTCGATCTGCGCAGCGCCCACGAGGTCCTCGACCTGCTCCGGGACCTCGTGACCGAGCTGCACCAGACCGTGGTCATGGTCACCCACGATCCGGCCGCCGCGGCCCGCGCCCACCGGGTGCTGGTGATGGCCGACGGCCGCGTGGTCGAGGCACTCGACACGCCCACCGCCCCGGAACTCGCCGACCGTCTCGTCGCGTTGGGAGGGGTGTGAGCCGTGTTCCGTCTCGCGATACTCATGGCAGGACAGCGGATCACCGCACTGATCGCCGTGGCATGCGCCGTGCTGGGCGGGGCCGCCCTGATCACCGGCACCGGCGTCCTGGCCGAGTCCGGGCTGCGCTCCCAGCTGCCGGCCGGCCGACTCGCCGGCGCGGCCGTGGTCGTCGCCGCCGACCAGGAGTTCCACGCCGCCGAGGACCTGCCCATCGCGCTTCCTGAGCGTCGTACGGTCCCGGCCGGCCTGGTCGACCGGCTGGCCGGGCTGCCCGGCGTCACCGCCGTGGTGGGCGACATCGGGTTCCCCGCCGCGCTCGTCGACGCCCGGGGCCGGGTCGTCACCACCGACGACGACCCCCGGACGGCGGGACACGGCTGGTCCTCGACGAAGCTGCTGGCGGACCCGCGCGTCCAGGGCCGCGCGCCGTCGGGCGCGGGCGAGGTCGCCGTGCCCGAGGGAACCGGCATCGGCCTGGGCGACCGGGTCCGGGTCGTGGCGAACGGCCGCCCCGCCACGGGCTACCGCGTCACCGCCGTCGTCGAATCGCCGGGCGCGGGCATGTACTTCGCGGACGAGACCGCCGTACGACTGTCCGGGCGCGCCGCCGGTGAGGGCCCGCGCGCCGCGACCGTCGACCTGATCGGCCTGCGGGCCGAGCCCGGAGCCGCCCACGACGTGGCCGCGGCGGCCCGGGAGCGGGTCGAGGGCACGGGGCTGCTCGTGACGACCGGTGCGGGCCGGGGAGACGTCGTGTCGCCCGGCGCCGGCGCGTCCCGCTCCCTGCTGATCCTCCTCGCCGGTTCGCTCGCCGGGGTCATCCTGCTGATCACCGGGTTCGTGATGGCGAGCGCGCTGACCGTGTCAGTCGCCGGGCAGCGCCGCGATCTCGCGCTGATGCGGGCCGTCGGGGCGACACCCCGGCAGATACGGCGGCTCGCGGCCGGTCAGGCCACCGTCGTCGCGGGCGTGGCGCTGCTGCCGGGGGTGGGGCTGGGCTATCTGCTGGCCGGCCAGTTCCGCCGGCTGCTGGCGGACCGTGGCGTGATCCCGGTCGAACTGCCCCTGACCGTCGGCCCGCTGCCCGCTGTCGCGACGGTCCTCCTCACGGTCGTCGCGGTCCAGCTGTCGGCCCGGGGCGCCGCCTGGCGCACCTCCCGCATGCCGGCCACCGAGGCGGTCGCCGAGTCACGCAGCGAGCCCCGTGAACCGTCGAAGGTCCGCACCCGGGCCGGGCTGCTGATCATCCTCGCCGCGACCACGCTGGCGGTCGTGCCGCTGCTGTCCCGCACCGTCCTGGGCGCCACCGCCACCTCCCTCGCGGGCATCCTCGGCGCGATCGGACTGGCGCTGGCCGGCCCCTCGCTGGTCCGGGGCGTCGGCGCCATGGTGTCCCGGCGCACGCGCTCCGGTACGTCCGCACCGACCTGGCTGGCCATGGCCAACATCCGTGCCTACGCGCTGCACAACGCCGGGATCGTCAGCACCCTGGCCATGGCCGTCGTGTTCGTCCTGACGTACACGCTCACCCAGACCACCGTGCTGGCGGCCACCGCGGACGACACCCGCGCCGGCACCCTGGCGCAGCAGCGGATGAGCGCACCGGGCCTGGGCGGAGTGCCCGCCGACGTGCTGCCCGAGGCGCGCCGCACACCCGGAGTACGCGCGGCGGCCCCCGTCGGGACCACCACCGTGGTGTGGGCCTACGAGCAGTTCGGCGACCCACAGGCCGACGCGGAGCCCGCGACGATCCTCACCCCGGACGCGGCGGGCGTCCTCGACCTCGACGTACGGGAGGGCAGCCTGGACCGGCTCACCGGTGCCACCGTCGCCGTCAGCAGCGATGTCGCGCGCACCCGCGGCGCGGAACCGGGCAGCGAGGTGCGTCTGGTCCTCGGCGACGGCGCACGTGTCGACGCCCGGGTGGTCGCCGTCTACGCCCGTGGCCTCGGCTTCGGCGCGGTCGTCCTCTCGCACGACCTCGCGGCCGGACACACCACGAGCGGCCTCGACCAGTCCGTGCTCGTCCGGACCGACGGCACCGCCACCGCCGACCGGCGCCTGGCCGAGCTGGCCGCGTCGCGCCCCGGGCTGGCTCTGGAGAGGACGAGCCTGCCGGCCGTCGGTGACCTGAAGGACGCTCCGCCCGAGGTGTGGATCAACCTGGCCACCGTGGTGGTCCTGTTGGTCTACCTCCTGCTGAGCATCGCCAACAAACTCGTCGCGGCCACCGCCCAGCGCCGGGTCGAGATGGCGGCACTGCGCCTCAACGGCACCACGCCCCGTCAGATCCGCGCGATGATGCGCCGCGAGGCAGCGGTGACCGCCGCCACCGCGCTCGGCGCCGCCGTGCTGTTGTCGGCCGTCCCGCTCGCCCTCCTGGGCCAGGGGTTCCTCGGCCGCCCATGGCCGGCGGGCCCGGTGTGGCTGCTCCCGGCGCTCGCCCTCGCGGTCACCGTCACGGCGTTCCTCACCGTCGAACTCCCCACCCGCCAGGCCCTGCGCATGCCGCCCGCCGACGTCGTCCGCGCCCAGTGAGCACCGGGCCTCAGCGGTGCGGTCGGTCGGCGTCGGCGAAGTCCCAGAGAAGCTCCGCGGGGGTGAGGCAGAATCCCTGGCCGGCCGCTGCTCGGCGAGCAGTCCGGCGAACGGCGTGACCGTCTGCGGACCGCCGCCGCCGTGCAGCAGCAGGAAGGGCCGGCCCTGACCCCGTCCCTCGACGGTGACATCGAGGTCGCCTGAGTCCAGGGAGAGGGAGTGAACGGTGCTGGTCATGGTGGGTGTCCTTGACTGCTGGGAAGGGGGTGGCCACAGCGTCCGACGGGCATGACTCCACCTGCGCGTTAGCTCGCCCCCGCTGCGTGCGAGCTCGGACCCGCGGGGACGAGAACAGGTCGAGCTGACCGAAGTCGCGGACCCGGTCCCGGCGCGCGGCCAGGTTCTCGTGCGTACCGTCGCCATCGGCGTCAACAGCCTGGAGCGGAAGATCCGGAGCGGCGTGCTGGAGGACGTCTTCCCCACCCCGCTCCCGGCCGTCCTCGGCAAGGAGATCGCGGGAACCGTCGAAGCCCTGGGGCCCGGCGTGACCGGCCTGTCCGTCGGGACCGCGTGGTCGGGTTCACCGAATCGGGGGCCTACGCGCAGTACTGCACGGCTCGCGTCGAGGCACTCGCCGACATGCCGGAGGGGGTGTCGTTCGAGAGCGCGGCCGCACTGCCCGTGGCCCTGGAGACCGGGACGCGCGGGCTCGGTGCCCTCGGGGTCCGGCCCGGCTGGACGGTCGTGGTCCACGGGGCCGCCGGCGTGGTGGGCAGCGCCGTCGTGCAGCTCCTTACCGCGCGAGGCGTCACGGTCATCGGCACCGCCTCGGCGCCGAACCACGGCCACGTGGCCTCGCTGGGCGCGATCCCGGTCGCCCACGGCAACGGCGTCGCGGCCGGCATCCGCCGCCACGCTCCCCGAGGCGTCGACGCGGTCTACGACGCCGCGGGCCGGGGCTTCGCCCGCACCGCCATCGAGCTGACCGGCGACCCGCGCCGCGTCCTGACCATCGCCGACTTCGAAGCCGCCTCCCTCGGCATCCGCACGTCCACGGGAAGCCGCACACCGTCCGCCGAACCGATCGCGGCCGTCCCGCCACTGGTCGCGTCGGGTGCGTTCCGGGTGGTCATCGACAGCGTGCACCCGCTGACCGAGATCGCGGCGGCGCACCTACGCGGAGAACAGGGCAGGCCCAGGGGGATGATCGTCGTCTTCGTCCAGGAGCAGGACCGGGCTCTCCCGGCAGCGCCTACCCTTGAGCCATGACCATCAGCAGCGACCGGAGCTCCGCAGTGGACGTTCAGGGATCCAAGAGTTACGAAATCCGCACCTACGGGTGCCAGATGAACGTCCACGATTCCGAGCGATTGTCCGGGCTGCTCGAAGACGCCGGTTACGTACGCGCGCCCGAGGGGTCGGACGGCGACGCGGACGTGGTCGTCTTCAACACCTGCGCGGTCCGCGAGAACGCCGACAACAAGCTGTACGGCAACCTCGGCCACCTCGCCCCGAAGAAGGCCGCCCGGCCCGGCATGCAGATCGCGGTCGGCGGCTGCCTCGCGCAGAAGGACCGCGACACCATCGTGAAGCGGGCGCCCTGGGTGGACGTCGTCTTCGGCACGCACAACATCGGCAAGCTGCCGGTCCTGCTGGAGCGCGCCAGGGTGCAGGAGGAGGCGCAGGTCGAGATCGCCGAGTCGCTGGAGGCGTTCCCCTCCACGCTCCCCACCCGCCGCGAGAGCGCCTACGCGGCCTGGGTGTCGATCTCCGTCGGCTGCAACAACACCTGCACCTTCTGCATCGTCCCGGCCCTGCGCGGCAAGGAGAAGGACCGCCGCACCGGCGACATCCTCGCCGAGATCGAGGCCCTGGTCGGCGAAGGCGTCAGCGAGATCACCCTGCTCGGCCAGAACGTCAACGCCTACGGCTCCGACATCGGCGACCGCGAGGCGTTCAGCAAGCTGCTGCGCGCGTGCGGAAAGATCGACGGCCTGGAGCGTGTCCGCTTCACCTCACCGCACCCGCGCGACTTCACGGACGACGTGATCGCGGCGATGGCCGAGACGCCGAACGTCATGCCGCAGCTGCACATGCCCCTCCAGTCCGGCTCGGACACGGTCCTCAAGGCGATGCGCCGCTCCTACCGCCAGGAGCGCTACCTGGGGATCATCGAGAAGGTCCGCGCGGCCATCCCGCACGCGGCCATCACGACCGACATCATCGTGGGCTTCCCCGGCGAGACCGAGGAGGACTTCGAGCAGACGCTGCACGTCGTGCGGGAGGCCCGGTTCGCGCAGGCCTTCACCTTCCAGTACTCCAAGCGGCCCGGCACCCCGGCCGCCACCATGGAGGACCAGATCCCCAAGAAGGTCGTCCAGGCGCGCTACGAGCGTCTCGTCGCCCTCCAGGAGGAGATCTCCTGGGAGGAGAACAAAAAGCAGGTCGGCCGCACTTTCGAACTGATGGTCGCCGAGGGCGAGGGCCGCAAGGACGACACCACGCACCGCTTGTCCGGCCGCGCCCCCGACAACCGCCTGGTCCACTTCACCAAGCCGGACCAGGAGGTCCGTCCCGGCGACGTGGTCACCGTCGAGGTCACCTACGCCGCCCCGCACCACCTCCTCGCCGAGGGGCCCGTCCTCGATGTGCGCCGCACGCGCGCGGGGGACGCCTGGGAGAAGCGGAACGCCGCCGAGGCCGCGAAGCCGGCGGGCGTGATGCTGGGGCTGCCGAAGATCGGCGTCCCGGAGCAGCAGCTGCCGGTGGCCGCGGGGAGCGGCTGCGACTGACGGCCTGCCACGGACGGGCGGAGAGGAGCGTCGGATGCTGCCGCACCGAGTCGCGTTCACCGAAGAGGCCGCCCAGGTGCGCGACAGCCTGCCCGCCGAGCGGCGGGAGGTGCTGGAGCGAGGCCTGGCCATCCTGGTGACGGACCCGCGGCACAAGCTCTCCCAGCCCGTCCGGGGCGACGAGGCGACGCGGGAGATCGCGCTCTCCCGCAACCTCTTCGTCGAGTACGTGATCAGCGACGGCACGCTCGTCGTGCTCGTCCTCACGCTGATCGACCTGACCGACGTGCTGATCGAGGACTGACCCTCCACAGCGGTACGGCGTTACCCTGCCGATCATGCTCGTCGCCGCCGCTGTCTGCCCCTGCCCCCCGCTCCTCGTGCCCGACCTCGCGGCGGGCGCCGCACCCGAGCTCGATCCCGCGCGCGCCGCCTGCACGGACGCGCTGGGCCTGCTCGCGGCCGCCCGGCCGGACCGGCTGGTGGTCGTGGGCCCCGGTGAGGAACGCGAGCACGGGGCGTACGCCGAGGGGGCGCGGGGTTCCTTCCGCGGCTTCGGAGTGGACCTCGACGTACGGCTGGGGCGGGCCGGGACCGACGCCGCCGAACCCTCGGCACGCCCGCTTCCGGTGTCGCTCGCCGTCGCAGCCTGGCTGCTGGAGCGGACCGGCTGGGCGGATGCCCCGATCGAGGGACTCGGGGTGGGGGAACCCCTGACGCCCGAGCGGTGTATTGAAATCGGAAGGGAAGTCGCCGCCCGGGCCGAGCGGGTGGCGCTGCTGGTGATGGGTGACGCCAGCGCCTGCCGCACGCTCAAGGCGCCCGGCTACCTCGACGAGCGCGCGGCACCTTTCGACGCGTCCGTCGCGCGTGCCCTGGGCAAGGCGGACGTGGCCGCGCTCAAGACGCTGGACACCGAACTCGCCCACGAGCTGATGGCATCGGGGCGGGCTCCCTGGCAGGTCCTCGCCGGCGCCGCCGAGGAGACCGACCTGTCGGGCGCCCTGCTGTACGAGGACGCGCCGTACGGGGTGGGATACCTGGTCGCGACCTGGTCGTAGGCCCTGCGAGGTCGTCGGACCGGTGGGGGAGGGCCGGACGAAACGGCGGACGGCCGGGAGCCGTCAAGCTCCGCGACCGTCCGTCGATGTGCCGTTTCAGGTGGTCGGCGGGGGCGGCGGGGGTGAGTCCGAGGGCGGCGTGCCACCGCCGGTCGCCGTGTCGTCGTCCTTGTGCGCGAGTCGGCCCATGGCGCCCTTGGCCTTGCCCGTGCCCGTGTGGATCTTGTCGCTGTACTTGCCCTTGGTCCGGTCGTCGACCGCCTTGGCGGCCTTGTCGAGACCGTGGTGGACCTGCTCCTCGTGCCGCTGCGCGAAGTCGGAGACCTTGTCCTTGGCCGGGGCGAGTTTGGCTTTCAAATTGTCCATCAGACCCATCGTTCACCTTCCCGCGCGGGGCAGTTACGTGCGGGCGCTCTCACCGGCCTCGCTGTCCGCCGCGTCGTCGGCGGACTGCTGCTTGGGGATCTCGACACCGTCGTCGCCGTCACCGCCATCGGCGTCGACGGAGTCCGCCGCGGCCGGCTTCGCCGAGTCCTCGGCCTCCGTCCCGGCCGCCCCCTTCGCCTCTGCCGACTCCTCCGCCGCGGGCTCGGCCGTTGGTGTGTCGGCCTGTGCCTCGGCGGTTGACGCCGTCTCCGTGGCCTTCGACCTCCGGAAAAGTCGTGCGAAAACGCCCATATCCACTCCATACGTTACTCGTGCGGGCGAAATCCCGCGTCGTCCGGTGCGTCCGTTTGCGCCCCCGGGTCGCCGCCTCCACGAAACCGGCGGCGAAAACCTCGCAACAGGCAACGACCTCGCGGATGTGCCGTCACGTAACTCGTTCGAGTCCACCCCGTGAGGTTTGCGAGACTGGGGCGGTGAGCAGCGCACCTTCCGCCCCCCGTGTCATCGCCGTTGTCGGACCCACCGCGGCCGGAAAGTCCGATCTGGGCGTCTTCCTGGCCCAGCGACTGGGCGGCGAGGTCGTCAACGCCGACTCCATGCAGCTCTACCAAGGGATGGACATCGGCACCGCCAAGCTGACGCCCGAGGAGCGCGCGGGCGTTCCGCACCACCTCCTGGACATCTGGGACGTGACGGTCACGGCGTCCGTCGCCGAGTACCAGCGGCTCGCGCGCGAGCGGATCGACGCGCTGCTGGCCGAGGGACGCTGGCCGGTCCTCGTCGGCGGCTCGGGACTCTACGTCCGCGGGGCCGTCGACAACCTGGAGTTCCCCGGCACCGACCCCGAGGTCAGGGCCCGCCTGGAGGAGGAGCTGGCCCTGCGCGGCTCCGGTGCGCTGCACGCCCGCCTGGCCGCCGCCGACCCCGAGGCCGCGCGGGCGATCCTGCCCGGCAACGGCCGCCGTATCGTCCGCGCCCTCGAAGTGATCGAGATCACCGGCCAGCCCTTCACCGCCAACCTCCCCGGCCACGACTCGGTCTACGACACCGTCCAGATCGGCGTCGACGTGGCCCGCCCCGAGCTGGACGAACGCATCGCGCGCCGGGTGGACCGGATGTGGGACGCCGGGCTGGTGGACGAAGTGCGCGCACTGGAGGCGCAGGGGTTGCGCGAGGGGCGTACGGCCTCGCGTGCGCTCGGCTACCAGCAGGTGCTCGCGGCGCTCACCGGGGAGTGCACCCTCGAAGAGGCGCGCGCCGAGACCGTCCGTGCCACCAAGCGCTTCGCGCGCCGCCAGGATTCATGGTTCAGGCGCGACCCGCGGGTGCACTGGCTCAGTGGGGCTGCGGCAGATCTCACAGAACTTCCGCATCTCGCCCTGGCGTTGGTCGAACGACCGGTTACAGCCTGATCACGTGATGGCATCGGGACGCTCCGGCCGCCATCCGGGCCTCCGGCGCCGTGCCATCATCGAGCTTCGATCGACCAAGTGGAGTCCGAGTTGGGAGGGCGCGTGGCGATGGAGGCCGGCCCTCGCGACACCGCACAAGGCACCGAGAACCTCACCACTGACACGGGTGAGCGGAATCCGGACGGCGACCGTCCGATCCCCGACGGGCTCGACGAGACCGACGGCGGCGTCACCGACGACGGTCCCGAGCCCGAGGAGATGTACGCGAGCGGCCCGGAGGTCGAGGTCGAGCTGCGCCCGCAGCGCCGGCTGCGCATCTGGCAGCTCGCACCCATCGTGGGCCTGGCAGCCGTCGGCTCCCTGATGTTCGCCTTCCCGCTGGCCTTCGACTTCGGCGACAGCGGGGCCGTCATCGCCATGCTGGGGCTTCTCATCTGCTCCTGCGCGGCCGGCTGGGGCATGATGGCCGCCCGCCGCGTCGGTTACACGTGGCCCGGGCTGCCCCCGCGGGGCTCGGGGCGCGGCCCGGACTGGCGGGTCGTGCTGGCGTACGTCCTGGTCGTCGCCGCGATCGTCGTACTGGCCGTGTGGAGAGTCGCCCGCCTGCGGTGAGGGCCGTTTTTTCGGCTCTGTCGTAGGGGCACCGTACGATCGAGGAATGAGCACGCGGATCGCCTTCCTCAAGGGTCACGGCACCGAGAACGACTTCGTGATCGTCCCGGACCCGGAGAACGCCATCGACCTGTCCCCGGCCGCCGTCGCCGCGCTGTGCGACCGCCGCGCGGGCATCGGCGGTGACGGCCTGCTGCACGTCGTGCGGTCCGCGGCGCACCCCGAGGCGAAGAACATGGCCGCCGAGGCCGAGTGGTTCATGGACTACCGCAACGGCGACGGCTCGATCGCGGAGATGTGCGGCAACGGCGTACGGGTCTTCGCGCGCTACCTCCAGCGCGCCGGCTACGTCGGTGAGGGCGACCTCGCCGTCGCCACGCGCGGGGGCGTGAAGACCGTGCACATCGCCAAGACCGTGTCCGGTGGCGACTCCGCCGCCGGTGACATCACCGTCGGCATGGGCAAGGCCCGTCTCCCCGAGGGCGACGTCACGGTGAGCGTCGGCGAGCGCAGCTGGCCGGCCCGGAACGTGAACATGGGCAATCCGCACGCGGTGGCCTTCGTGGACGACCTCGCGCACGCGGGCGACCTGTACTCCCCGCCGCCGTTCAGCCCGGCCTCCGCCTACCCGGACGGGGTCAACGTCGAGTTCGTCGTCGACCGCGGACCCCGCCATGTCGCGCTGCGCGTGCACGAGCGCGGTTCCGGCGAGACCCGGTCGTGCGGCACGGGCGCTTGTGCCGTCGCCGTGGCCGCCGCGCGCCGGGACGGTGCCGCCCCGGAGGCGACCGGCGCCCCCGTGACGTACACCGTCGATGTGCCCGGCGGCACTCTGGTGATCACCGAGCGGCCCGACGGGGACATCGAGATGACCGGTCCCGCGGTGATCGTGGCCGAGGGCGAGATCGATGCCGAGTGGCTGGAAACGTTCACTCGCTGAGCGTTTCCTTGGCTTGAGAAGTGAAGCGTCCAGTCGTTCGCGGGTGGGGAACAGGTGCTCTCGCACCCCCGGCGCGTTCGAAAGCGCGAACTGCCGCTGGCCGTATGGCGCAAAACCGTAAACCTGCAAACCCTCGCTCGAATGGGTGATCCGTTTCACGCTGGGCGGGAGGCGGTCAGTCGGGCGTGATGGGGTCGGTAGCATCAAGCACCGGCCCGGACGGGGGACATGCCGCCATCCCCTGAGCCGTGTCCGCCATGGGGTACCCCGTCCGCCGGTCCACGCAGCCGGAGGTGCCCATGAGTGCGGAGGCCACGAATTCCGCGATGCCAGGCCCGGTAGCAGGCGCTGTGCCGCCCGCCGTGCCGCGCAGGAAGGCCCGCGCACGCATCGACCTGCGCCGCCTCGGCCGGGCGGCGCTGCTCGGCTCGGCCTCGCGCGACCGGCTTCCCGACGCCATCAGCCATGTCGTCGACGCCCACCGGGCCCACCATCCCGACGCGGACCTCGAACCACTGCGCCGCGCCTACGTGCTGGCCGAGTCCTCGCACCGCGGCCAGATGCGCAAGAGCGGCGAGCCGTACATCACGCACCCGCTCGCGGTGACCTTGATCCTCGCCGAACTCGGCGCCGAGACCACGACATTGACGTCGTCGCTGCTCCACGACACCGTCGAGGACACCGATGTGACGCTCGACCAGGTCGGTGCGGAGTTCGGCGCGGAGGTCCGGTTCCTGGTCGACGGCGTGACCAAGCTGGAGAAGGTCGACTACGGCGCCGCCGCCGAGCCCGAGACCTTCCGCAAGATGCTCGTCGCCACCGGCAACGACGTCCGCGTGATGTCGATCAAACTCGCCGACCGGCTGCACAACATGCGCACCCTCGGCGTGATGCGCCCCGAGAAACAGGCCCGGATCGCCAAGGTGACCCGCGACGTCCTCATCCCGCTCGCCGAACGGCTGGGGGTCCAGGCGCTCAAGACCGAGCTGGAGGACCTGGTCTTCGCGATCCTGCACCCGGAGGAGTACGAGCACACCCGCGAGCTGATCGTCGAGAACGCCTCCCGCGCGGACGATCCGCTCGCCGAGGCGGCCGAGGAGATGCGCACCGTCCTGCGCGAGGCGGACATCCAGGCCGAAGTCCTCATCCGGCCGCGGCACTTCGTGTCCGTGCACCGGGTGTCCCGCAAACGCGGCCGGCTGCGCGGCGCCGACTTCGGACGGCTGCTCGTGCTGGTGAACGAGGACGCCGACTGCTACGGCGTCCTGGGTGAACTGCACACCTGTATGAAGCCCGTGGTCTCGGAGTTCAAGGACTTCATCGCCGTTCCCAAGTTCAACCTGTACCAGTCGCTGCACACCGCCGTCGCCCGTGCGGACGGGCAGGTCGTCGAAGTCCTCATCCGTACCCACCAGATGCACAAGGTGGCCGAGGCCGGCGTAGTCGCCCTCGGCAATCCCTACGCGCCCCCTTCGGAGGACCCTGCCGCTCCGGGTGACGGTGAGCGCGTCGACCCGACCCGGCCCGGCTGGCTGTCGCGGCTGCTGGACTGGCAGGAGTCGGCTCCCGACCCGGACACCTTCTGGTCCACGCTGCGGGAGGACCTCGCGCAGGACCGCGAGATCACCGTGTTCCGGCCCGACGGCGGCACCCTGGGGCTGCCCGAGGGGGCGACCTGCGTGGACGCCGCGTACGCGCAGTACGGCGACGACGCCCACGCCTGTATGGGGGCGCGGGTCAACGGGCGTCTGGCGACGCTCAGCACGGTGTTGCGGGACGGCGACACCGTTCAGCTGCTGATGGGACAGGATCCGGCCTCCGAGCCCTCCAGGGAGTGGCTGGAGCACGCCCACACGCCCGCCGCGCGCATCGCCATCCAGCGGTGGCTGGCCGCACATCCCGCGCAGGGCGGCTCGGACGCCAGGGAGACCGGGGTGGCCTTCCGAGGCACGGCGGACGGGCCCGTGGCGCAGTCGGCCGCCGCGGAGGGCGCCGACGCGCGGGTGGCGGGTGAAGGAACCGTCGTGCGGGCGGCCGGAGAGGGGGCCGTCGGACGGCTCGGCGCCGGCAGTGTGCTGGTCGACCGGCCAGGCGCGACCGTACGGCTCGCCGGGTGTTGCACGCCGGTGCCGCCCGACGAGGTCACCGGGTTCTCCGTGCGCGGAGGCGTGGTGACGGTCCATCGCGTCGGATGCGCCGCGGTGGCGCGTATGAAGGGCGTGGGGCGCGCGGAGGTCGGCGTGCGCTGGGGAGACACCGCGGAATGCCGGGTCACGCTCGTCGCCGAATCGTTCGTTCGCCCGCATCTCCTGGCCGACCTCACGGAGGCCATGGCCGGGGAGGGGGCGGAGATCGTGTCGGCGACCGTGGAACCTCCGACGCAGCAACGGGTGCGCCACACCTACACGGTTGAGCTCGCGGACGCCGCGTTGCTGCCGGGCCTGATGCGAGCGATGCGGGACGTCGCGGGGGTGTACGACGTGAGCCGGGCTCAGCCGCAGAGGCCGGGGGCGTGAGGGCGGGGAATTCTGATCGCCGTGTGCCTTGCCTGCGTAGACGACCTACGGCTCCCGCTCTTCGTCTGCCCAGCCGCGGTACACGACTGACGGCCCTTGCTCCTCGGATGCGTTGCCGCCCTGCCGTTGCACCCGCCTGACCTACCCGTTCGAGTGGGCCGGGCGCGCGTCGTCGACGTCTGCCGCTTGTGCGCTGATAGCCCTGGTTCATGCTGCTCACCCCCCGCAACGAGGCTCAGCGCGCTCGTCCTCGTCGGCGCCTCAAGGTGCCCGCGGTGCTGGCCACCGCCGTGTCCGTCTGTCTCCTCGCCGCCAGTGCCCCGGCCACGCCGCTGGGCATCGGCGACCGTCTCTACCCGCACCTGGGCAACCCCGGGTACGACGTGGCCTCGTACGACCTGTCCTTCACCTATCCCGGCACCAACAGCAAGCCCCTGCGGGCCGTCACCACCATCGACGCCTGG
The DNA here is from genome assembly GCF_044759995.1 of Streptomyces sp. NPDC098781. Classification (NCBI taxonomy): domain Bacteria; kingdom Bacillati; phylum Actinomycetota; class Actinomycetes; order Kitasatosporales; family Streptomycetaceae; genus Streptomyces; species Streptomyces sp. NPDC098781. Next base: position 41,222 of record NZ_JBIWAK010000016.1, on the reverse strand, counting down.
ACGACCGAGGATCTCCAGCGGGTCAATCTGGACTTCGCACACGGCAAGGTCGAGTCCGTCCAGGTCGACGGGGAGGCCGCCGCGTTCAGCAGCGCGGGCGAGGACCTCGTGGTGACGCCCTCGGAGCCGGTGCCCGACGGCAGCTGGATGCGGATCACCGTGCGGCACACCAGCGATCCCGTCTACGGGCAGAAGCGGGAAGGGGGTTGGGTACGGACCGCGGACGGGCTCGCGATGGCCAATCAGGCCGATGCCGCGCACGTGGTGTTCCCGTGCAACGACCACCCGTCGGACAAGGCGCTGTTCACCATCCGGGTCACCGCCCCCAACGGCTACACTGCCGTCGCCAACGGCCTGCCCACCGATGTGGACCGCGCGGGAGGCTCGACGACCTGGACGTACCGGACACGGCACCCCATGGCCACCGAGCTCGCCCAGGTGTCCATCGGACGCTCCAAGGTGGTGCACCGCACCGGTCCGCACGGACTGCCCGTGCGGGACGTCGTGGCCGCCGAGGACCGTGAGCGGCTCGAACCGTGGCTGAAGAAGACGCCCGGCCAGATCGCCTGGATGGAGAAGAAGGTCGGACGGTACCCGTTCGAGACGTACGGCCTGCTGATGGCCCACGCCTCCACCGGGTTCGAGCTGGAGACCCAGACCCTCTCGCTGTTCGAGCGGGAGCTGTTCACTCAGGCCGCCTTCCCGAAGTGGTACGTCGAGGCGATCATGGTGCACGAGCTCGCGCACCAGTGGTTCGGTGACAGCGTCAGCCCGCGCACCTGGTCCGACCTGTGGCTCAGCGAGGGGCACGCCACCTGGTACGAGGCCCTGTACGCGGCGGAGACCGCGGGGCGGCCGCTGGAGACGCGGATGAAGGCCGCGTATGCCGCGTCCGATCGCTGGCGTGCGGCCGGCGGACCGCCGGCGGCACCGAAGGCACCCGCGCCGGGCAAGAAGAACGGGATCTTCCGGCCCAATGTCTACGACGGAGCGGCCCTGGCCCTGTACGCCCTGCGCCAGGAGATCGGGCGAGGGGCCTTCGAGCGGCTGGAGCGGCTCTGGGTGAGCCGGCACCGGGACGGGGTGGCTTCGACGGCCGACTTCGTCGAACTCGCCGAGGAGGTCTCCGGACGCGACCTCGACGGGTTCCTGCACCCCTGGCTGTACGGCAAGAAGACCCCGCCGATGCCCGGCCACCCGGAGTGGAAGTCCGTGGACCCCGAGAAGGCGGCCACGAAGGCCGGCAAGCAGGCGGGGAAGCAGGCGGGGAAGCAGGCGGGGAAGCCTGCGGGGAAGCCTTCGGCCAAGGAGACGGGCAAGGTGGCGGGCAAGGGGGCGGCCAAGGATGCGGGCAAGGTGACGGGCAAGGGGGCCGGTCGGAAATAAGGCGGTGACGAGACGGGCCGTGCCGTGCGACCATTTTCAGGTCGGCGCGGCACGGCCCGCGGGGGAATCTCCCGGGGTGTTCGTGCGTTGTGGACAGTGACGAGGTGTGGTTCCGGGTACCACGGAATTGGGCCGGGGAGCACAGCCACCGTCGTCGTCACAAGCGGATTTCCCCAGAGACGTAAGGACCCTATGACCTCCTCTTCTTCCTTTTCCCAGGACTCGCAGCGCTTCGCGCACACCTATGCCGAAGGTCTTCGGGCCGATGCCCTGATGGAAGAGGACGTCGCCTGGAGCCACGAGATCGACGGAGAGCGGGACGGCGAACAGTTCGACCGCTCCGAGCGTGCGGCGCTACGCCGTGTCGCGGGCCTCTCCACCGAGCTCGAGGACGTCACCGAGGTCGAGTACCGCCAGCTCCGACTGGAGCGGGTCGTACTCGTCGGTGTCTGGACCTCGGGAACCGTGCGGGACGCCGAGAACTCGCTGGCCGAACTCGCCGCCCTCGCGGAGACCGCCGGCGCGCTCGTGCTCGACGGCGTGATCCAGCGCCGCGACAAGCCCGACGCGTCCACCTACATCGGTTCCGGCAAGGCCGAAGAACTGCGGGACATCGTGCTCGAAACGGGCGCGGACACTGTCATCTGCGACGGTGAGCTCAGCCCGGGCCAGCTCATTCACCTCGAGGACGTCGTCAAGGTCAAGGTCATCGACCGTACGGCCCTGATCCTCGACATCTTCGCCCAGCACGCCAAGTCCCGAGAGGGCAAGGCGCAGGTCGCGCTCGCCCAGATGCAGTACATGCTGCCGAGGCTGCGCGGCTGGGGTCAGTCGCTGTCCCGGCAGATGGGCGGCGGCAAGGGCGGCGGCCTCGCCACCCGTGGTCCCGGTGAGACCAAGATCGAGACGGACCGGCGACGGATCCGCGAGAAGATGGCGAAGATGCGCCGGGAGATCGCGGAGATGAAGACCGGCCGCGAGATCCAGCGCCAGGTCCGCCGGCGCAACAAGGTGCCGTCGGTCGCCATCGCGGGCTACACCAACGCCGGCAAGTCCTCCCTGCTCAACCGCCTCACGGGCGCGGGCGTGCTGGTCGAGAACGCCCTCTTCGCGACCCTCGACCCCACCGTGCGCCGGGCCGAGACCCCGGGCGGACGCCTCTACACGCTGGCCGACACGGTCGGATTTGTACGGCACCTGCCGCACCACCTGGTCGAGGCGTTCCGCTCCACCATGGAGGAGGTCGGCGACTCCGACCTGATCCTGCACGTGGTGGACGGCTCGCACCCGGACCCGGAGGAGCAGCTGGCCGCCGTGCGCGAGGTGATCCGGGACGTCGGCGCGACCGACGTACCCGAGATCGTCGTGATCAACAAGGCGGACGCGGCCGACCCGCTGACCCTTCAGCGGCTCATGCGGATCGAGAAGCGCTCCATCGCCGTCTCGGCCCGCACCGGCAAGGGCATCCGGGAACTGCTCGCCCTCATCGACAACGAGCTGCCCCGCCCGTCCGTCGAGATCGAGGCCCTGGTGCCGTACACGCACGGCAAGCTGGTCGCTCGCGCCCACACCGAGGGCGAGGTGATCTCCGAGGAGCACACTCCGGAGGGCACGCTGCTCAAGCTGCGGGTGCATGAGGAGCTGGCGGCGGATCTCGCGCCGTACGTTCCGGCGGCTACGGCCTGAGAGGCCCGGCTGCCTGAGCCGTGCGGGCGGCTGCCGGAAGACTTCGGCTGCCTGAGTCGTGCGGGCGGCTGCCTGAGGACTTCGGCAGCCTGAGGACTCGGGCCGCTTGAGGACTCGGGCCGCCTGACGGTGGCCAGCAGAGCACCCGAGAACGCTGAAGGCCCGCTCCCTTGTGCCAGGGGAGCGGGCCTTCGTCTGCGTCAGTGCCTACGCCTGCGCCACTACGCGTGTACGTGCTGTCACCGACCGCCGTACGTCCTGCTCATGTTCTGATACAGCGCCTCGGCACCCCTGCCCAGCTGGGGACCGGCGAGCCAGGTGTTGTCCTCGGGGCCGATCGAGGTGTTGGACACCAGCTTGGTCTCGCCGCTCACCACCCGGAACCAGCCGCCCCCCGACGAACCCCCGGTCATGGTGCAGCCGATGCGGTACATCGTCGGCAGAGCCGGACTGAGCGAGAGACGGCCCGGCCGGTCGGCGCACTTGAACATCTGAAGGCCGTTGAACGGCGGTGCCGCCGGGTAGCCCCAGGCGCCCATCGTGGCGACCTCGGTCGCCGACGGGGCGGAGAAGTCGACGTCCAGAGCGCCGGTGGTCTCCTCCAGGGACTTCGAGCCGGCCTCCGGCTTCACATGAAGCACCGAGTAGTCGTACGCGGCGCCGGCACCGCCCGTGTCCGAGCCGCCCTGGATCCACTCGTTCGAGGTCGAGACCCAGTCGGCCCACCAGTTGCCGTAGGGAGCGATCTCCGTGGTCGGCGCGTTGCCCAACTCCGCCTCGGACTTGCCGAGGTCGTTGTAGGCCGGGACGAAGACGATGTTGCGGTACCAGCCGCCCTTCTGTCCGGCGTGCACACAGTGACCGGCCGTCCAGACCAAGTTGGACTTGCCGGGGTGGTTGACGTCCTTGACGACCGTGCCCGAGCAGACTGCCGGGCCGTCGGGGGTGTCGAAGAAGACCTTGCCCACGGGGGCGGCGTTCTCGTGGTAAGGCGTCTTCTCCGCAGTCGCTGCGACCGGAGCCGGCTCCGGATCGCTCACGCCCTGGTCGGCCGAGGCGTCCTGCGTGGTGACCGTCTTGTTGGCCTCCTTCGCGGACTGCATCCGGTCAGGCTTCCAGAGCCCCTCGATGACCGGGTTGACGAAGTCCTTCGCCTCGCTCAGCCACTTGTCCCGGTCCCAGTCCTTCCAAGCGCCGTCCTTCCACTTGTCGACGTCGATCCCGTGCTCCTTGAGCTTGTCCGCGATCTCGGCCGGGATCTGGATCTCGCCCTCACCTGCGTCGGCCCCGGCACCGGCGGCCTGCGAGGCGGCTGCGTCGGCTCCGTCGCCCGCCCCCGACTCACCCGTCGAGCCACCACAGGCCGTCGCGGTCAACGCCAGCGCGGCTACGAGACCGGTGGCGGCGAGGAGGGAGTGCCGTCGGCTGCGTGGAGTCGCGGGCATAGGTGTGGAATTCATGGAACGCGTGGAACGCCAGTAGTGCATGGAACGCGTGAAGCGCATTGTGCGATTACCCCCGTTGAAGCCCTGAAGCCCTGAAGCCCTGAAGCCCTGAAGCCCTGAAGCCCTGAAGCCCTGAAGCCCTGAAGCCCTGAAGCGTGTTGCTGTGTGGTGCCTTGGCCGGAGGGTGCTCGTCCAAGGCAGGTGCTCGTCGCGGAGGGGCCGGTGTGCGGGTTCCTGTGCGGGCACGGGTTCCCGAGCGGGCCCTCGAACGCGACACCCCACTATGCCCGTGGAGTTGAGACCGAACGGCGGTGAGGCGGTGAAGGTTTCTCCCCACCGTCGCACCGCCGTCGGCCGCCGTCATCCCCCGGCTTCGGTGAGCGTCACTGCCCGTCGAACTTCTCGCCCATCCCGTCGAAGACCGCCTTGGCCTCCTTGCCCAGCCGCGGACCCGCCAGCCAGCCCGACTCCACCGGCCCGATCGAGGTGTTGGACACGAGCGCGGGCTTGCCGTCCGAGCCCGTCGCGACCCAACCGCCACCGGACGAACCGCCGGTCATCGTGCAGCCGATCCGGTACATCGTCGGGTCCGACGCGCTGAGCGACAGCCGTCCCGGCTTGTCCTGGCACTGGTACAGCTTCTGTCCGTCGAACGGCGCCGCGGCCGGGTAACCGATCGCCTTCATGCTGTCCACATCGGGGACGGCCGGTGCGTTGAAGTCCACCGGTAGAGCCGAACCGACCATCTCCTCCAGAGACTTGCCGTTTCCGCCCGCCTCCGGCTTCACATGCAGCACCGCGAAGTCGTACGGTGCACCGTCACCGCCCGTCGGACCGCCCTGCGCGATCCACTGCTCCGAGGTCTGCACCCAGTCCGCCCACCACACGCCGTACGGGGCGACCTGCTCCTTGGTCGCGGTCTCCAGCGCTGCCGCATCCATGGCCTTGTCGTTGTACGACGGCACGAACGCGATGTTCCGGTACCAGCCACCGCTCTTGCCGGCGTGCACGCAGTGGCCCGCCGTCCACACCATGTTGGACTTGCCCGGGTTGGCGGGGTCCTTTACGACCGTCGCCGAGCAGACCATCGTGCCTTCGGGGGAGTCGAAGAACACCTTGCCCGCCTCGGGCACGCTGGCGTGGTACGTGGGCGACACGGCCTGTGCGTCCACCGGCGCCGGCGTCGGGTCGGTCACGCCCTGGTCACCGGAGAGGTCGCTCTCGTCGACACCTCGGTCCGGGTCCTCGGCGTCGCGCATGCGGTCCGGGTCCCACAGGCCCTCGATGATCGGGTTGATGTAGTCCTTGGCCTCCCGCAGCCAGTCGTCCCGGTCCCAGTTCTTCCAGGCGCCGTCCTTCCACTTGTCGATGTCGATCCCGTGCTCTTTGAGCCTGTCCTTGATGTCGTCCGGGATCGTGATCTCGCCTTCGCCTCCGGCCGCGGCGGACGCGGTGGCCTCGCCCCCTGCCTCGGCATCGCCCGAGTCACATGCGGTGACGGTGAGGGTCAGCGCCGCGGCGAGCGCGACCAGGGGCAGCGGGGAGGTTCTGCGGCGCGCGCTCCTCCCTCGGCGGGCGGTGAACGACGGCCGTATCGATCGCATGATCTGACTCCCCCTGCGGTGAAGGTACTTGGCGCCGTGGCCGTGAACTCCCGCTGATCGGTTCGTTTGATCACTCGCTGGTCCGATGTGCGGCCACGGCACGTTGGGACGGCATCACACACTATGCGCTCGCTGTGGGGCACCACCGACGGAACGGCAACGGTTTCGCTACGGGCTGTCTGCCCTGTCCCGAGCTGTCTGATCTGGCAACTTGTCCTGAGCGGAGCCGATTTGCTGTCCATGATCACGGTTTCCTGGGTGCGGGCGGATGCGGGGGACGGATGCACCGGCCGTGACGCCTGAGCGGAATCGGTGTCGCTCGGCCGACATCGAGATGACCGCCGGCCGCGGTCGTTCCGCCTACGGCCGCGTCTCGGCAAGGACCTTGAAGCAACCCGTAACCCGCAGAACGGTCCGGTGTTGGTAGCCGTGGGGACCAGCAGCCCAGGCGCGGTCCCTGTGCCCAGTTCCCCGGAGTTTCGAGTGGACGCTCGCGGGGCTTCGTATGTCGGGGCGGGCGAGGACACGAGAAGCCTGCTCGCCCCTGGACAGCGGGAGGACAGGGAGCCATGGCCGTGACCGAGTCTGTGCGCGGGGATACGTCCGAGTCGGCGGGAGCCGGCACCGTGCACGAGGGGATCCTGCGACGGCAGTCGGCGCGCGAGTCGGCGGCGCGCACCTATGCCCGTGCTTTGCCGATCGTGCCGGTGCGTGCACGTGGGCTGACCATCGAAGGGGCGGACGGCAGCCGCTACCTGGACTGTCTGTCCGGAGCGGGGACGTTGGCCCTCGGACACAACCACCCCGTGGTCCTGGAAGCCATCCGCAAGGTCCTCGACTCGGGCGCCCCGCTGCACGTCCTCGACCTGGCGACCCCGGTCAAGGACGCCTTCATCACCGAACTGTTCCGCACTCTGCCGCCCGGACTCGCCGACAACGCGCGCGTGCAGTTCTGCGGACCGGCCGGCACCGACGCGGTGGAGGCCGCCTTCAAGCTCGTCCGGGCCGCCACCGGGCGCACCGGCATCCTTGCCTTCAGCGGCGCGTACCACGGCATGACCGCCGGCGCGCTCGAAGCGTCCGGGGGTGCCTTGGACGTGCGGGTCGCGCGCCTGCCCTACCCGCATGACTACCGCTGCCCGTTCGGCGTCGGCGGCGAACGCGGCGCCGAACTCGCCGCCCGCTGGACCGAGTCCGTCCTCGACGACCCCAAATCGGGCGTACGGCACCCCGCCGGAATGATCCTCGAACCGGTCCAGGGTGAGGGCGGAGTGATCCCCGCCCCGGATGCCTGGTTGCGGCGCATGCGGCAGATCACCGCTGACCGCTCCATCCCGCTGATCGCCGACGAGGTGCAGACGGGAGTCGGCCGTACCGGGTCCTTCTGGGCCGTGGAGCACAGCGGGGTCACGCCCGACGTGATGGTCCTCTCCAAGGCCATCGGGGGCAGTCTGCCGCTGGCTGTCATCGTCTACCGCGACGAACTCGACGCCTGGCAACCCGGCGCCCACGCCGGCACCTTCCGCGGCAACCAACTCGCCATGGCCGCCGGTGCGGCGACGCTCGCCTACGTCCGCGAGAACGGCCTCGCCGACCGCGCGGCCGAACTGGGCGCGCGGATGCTGCACCAGCTCCAGGGTCTCGCGGGCCGGTTCGCGTGCATTGGGGATGTGCGGGGGAGGGGCCTGATGATCGGGGTCGAGGTCGTGGACCCGGAAGCCGAACCTCAGCACGCCGAGGAGCGGTCGCCGGCCCTGGCGGCTGAGAGGGGGACCGAGCCGCTCGCCGCCCGGGACTGGACTGGGGCAGCCGCCGGGCCGGGGTTGCCAGGAGGTTCGGCTGATCTCGTCGGGCACGTAGCTGGGCATGAGAGTGGGCTTGGGAGTGGGCTTGGAGCTCGGCCTGGAGACGGTGCCGGGCAACCGGTGGGGCTCGGCTCCGTTCGGCGTGCGGGCGGTTCGCCGACCGGAGCGGCCCCAACGCGCACGCCAAATGGCCCGGCAGATGATGCGGCGCAGCGCTCGGAACCCCGTCCCGCCGCCCCTGAACTCGCCGCCGCCATCCAGCGGGAGTGCCTGCGACGTGGCCTCATCGTCGAACTCGGCGGCCGCCACTCCAGCGTCGTCCGGCTCCTGCCGCCCCTGACCATCAGCGACGAGCAGGCGGCCGCGGTGCTCGACCGGCTGGCGGACGCCGTGGACGCGCTGTCCCGTGGCCCCGCCGCCCACGATCGGCTGCACCCCCCACACGCAGGGCAGCGACGCCGTGGCGACCGGGCGGGATAGCCCAGCAGCCGACGGAGGCCCGCCAGCACCTACCCCGACCTGCTCAAGCCCATCGTCGCCCGCCGACCGCGCCGTACCCGAGCGGCGGCCGAACCCCCAGCAATACATCCCGCTCCCTCCCCAACTCTCTTTCAAGCGACACACCTCCTCCCACCGCATCTTCCGAACGGGGCTCTCTCCCACCCACGTCCCTCAGTCCCAGTACGGCAGCCGTCGCCGAGCGAGCCAGAACCACCGCAGAGGAGCAGCCTTGAAAAGCACCCCCACAACCGACGGCTCTTCGGCTGCCCCCCAGGCGCCCGCCGCCCACGACGGATGTGCCTCGGAGCGGGGAGGCCCGCTGGACGCGCGAGGCACGCCGCCGCGAGACGGCGGACCGCGAGGGGTGGGCCTGCCGCAGCGAGACGGCGAACCGGCAGGGGTTGGCCTGCCGCAGCGGGCGGCCACGTCCGAGGAAGGTGCGGTCACGCAGGAAGCCGGCCCTCCACAGGAAGCCGTTCCCGCACAGGAGGTCGTTGCCGCCCAGGCGGCTGCTCCCACGCAGGAGGCCGCTCCCACGCACGTACCCGTTGCCACGCAGAAACCGTTCCGAACCCCGACGCAGGCCGCCGCCCTGGATGCCGAGCGCCTGCACGGGACCGTCGCAGATCTCCTGGAGCACCCCGACCCCGACACCGCAGCGCAGGCCGCCGCAGTGGAGAACCTGCTTCGCTGCTGGGTACGCGAGACCAACCTTCCGTCACCCGATGACGGGATCCTCCGCATCCCTTTGCTGGCCAGCGGCTCGGCGTTGCTGGTCCCGGTCCACTACTGGTCCCGGACGGGGTGGCACCGCTTTGGCCTCCCGCAGCTGGCGGAGGCCCCAGCCCCGGCCCCACCGGTGGACGCCATGACCCTCGCCGCGCTACTCACGCGGGAGACGCTCTCTCATTCCGCATCTTCCTTCAGCCACTCCACCCCTTCCTCCGGCACCCGTCACGCTCCTGCTCTCTCCGCCTCGACGCCTGACGGCGTGTCCGGAACCTCTGCGGAGGAAGCCGAGACCAACGCCGCGCCGGGAACGACAACCTCCGCGGTCCCCGCCATGACCGCCGCCACCGATCTGGTCGCCCGTGTCGCAGACTCCATTCGACGAAGCGGCGCCTTCATCAGGGAGCGTCGGCACTGTCCCGCTGGCAGCCCTGACCTCTTCCTCGCCGGCGAGCAGGCACTTCTGCTCGGGCACCCGTACCACCCGACGCCGAAGAGTCGCGAGGGCCTCTCCGAGAGCGAAGCGTGGTTGTACTCACCCGAGTTGCGTGGCTCCTTCCCCTTGCACTGGCTGGCGGTCGATCCGCGTGTGCTGGCTGGCGATTCGGCATGGACCGAACGCGGCCGTGTCGTTCACGCATCCCAGCTCACGGCCCGACTTGCCGGTCCCGACCTGCCGTTGCCCCACGGCTACGCGGCCCTTCCGCTACACCCCTGGCAACTGCGTGAAATCCGGTATCGCCCCGAGAGCGCGGCCCTGCTCGACGCCGGACTGCTGGTCGATCTCGGCGCTCACGGCGCCTCCTGGCATCCCACCTCCTCCGTACGAACCGTCCACAGGTCCCATGCCCCAGCCATGCTCAAGCTGTCGCTGGGTCTGCGGATCACCAACTCCTGCCGCGAGAACCTCCGCAAGGAACTGCACCGTGGCGTGGAGGTCCATCGGTTGCTGCGCACCGGCCTCTCGACGCAATGGCAGGCCGCACACCCCACCTTCGACATCGTCCGCGACCCGGCCTGGCTCGCTGTCGACGGGCCGGACGGCGCCCCTGTCCCGGGACTCGACGTGATGATCCGGCACAACCCCTTCCGGCCGACCGACGATGTGTCGTGCGTAGCCGGACTTGTCTCACCCCTCCCTCGTACACACTCCGGAATCAGCACTGTCCGACCTCGATCGAACAGGGAGCCCCTGCGCTCCCGCCTCGCCGAGGTGGTCATGCGACTCGCCTCTCGAACCGGGCGCCCGCGAGGGGCCGTTGCCGTCGAGTGGTTCCTGCGCTACCTCGAACATGTGGTGCGCCCCGTGTTGTGGCTGGATGCCCAGGCGGGGGTCGCCCTGGAGGCACACCAGCAGAACACGCTGCTTCTGCTGGACGGCGACGGTTGGCCTGCGGGCGGCAGGTACCGCGACAACCAGGGCTACTACTTTCGTGAGTCCAGGAGGGCGGGGCTGGACGCTCGAATGCCCGGCATCGGGGAGCGCAGTGACTCCTTCGTCCCGGACGAGGTCGTCGACGAGCGCTTCGCCTACTACCTTGCTATCAACAACGTGCTCGGTCTCATCGGCGCGTTCGGCTCCCAGCGTCTGGCCGACGAACAGCTACTCCTCGCCGCGTTCCGCCGTTTCCTCAGCGAAGCGGTTTCCGGTCCTAATCGGCTGCGCACGTCACTGCTCTCTCACCTGCTCGACTCACCCGTCCTGCGCTGCAAGGCCAACCTCCTGACCCGACTCCATGGCCTCGACGAACTCGTCGGGCCGGTGGACACCCAGTCCGTCTACGTCACCATCGCCAACCCCCTTCATTCCTGAGGAACATGACCCACCCCGTCTCCTGAGAGGAGCGCCCCGTGCCTCACACCGACGCGAGAGCCGACGCGGCTATCGCCCCGATCACCGATCTCGGCACCATCACGAGCCCGGCCGCCCGCGAGTGCCTAGTCGGCCCGGCTGCCGAGGCGGGACCGGACGCGGAGGACACGTTGGATCTGCGGCTGCCCGTGGAATTCGTCGCGCTCTTCGCCGCGAACTCCGATGTGGGCGGGGAGCGGGGGCCGGGAGCCGGCACGGGCACGTCTGCCTGGGCCGAGCCACATGCCCCCGATCTGCTGGGCAGCGTTGTCGACTGGGGGCCGGTGAGCACATCGGCAGGGGTGCTGCACCTTGTCCCCGTCCGGATCGAACGAGACCTTCCGATCATCAGCGGTTGGATGAACGACCCCGCCGTCACAGCCTTCTGGGGACTCGCTGGGCCTGAGAACGCAACCGAGGAGCATCTGCGTTCCCAACTGCTCGGTGACGGACGCAGTGTCCCGTGCGTGGGCAAGTTGGACGGCACTCCGATGAGCTACTGGGAGATCTATCGGGCCGACCTCGACCCACTTGCCCGCCACTACCCGGCTCGACCCCATGACATCGGAGTCCATCTCCTCATCGGAGCCGCCGGTGACCGGGGCCGAGGCTTGGGCGGAAGTCTCCTCCGAGCCGTCGCCGACCTCGCGCTCGACAAGCGGCCTGCCTGCGCCCGCATCGTCGCAGAACCAGACATTCGTAACACCCCTTCTGTCGCCGCCTTCTTGAGCGCCGGCTTCCGGTTCTCCGCCGAGATCGACCTGCCCGTTAAGCGGGCCGCCCTTATGGTCAGGGACCGGAGCCTGCGCCATCTGCTGTGACGCCACGTCGTGGTGTCGTCACTTTTGGTACACCGCTCGGGGTGATCCGGTTCCCATTCCGACGAACCGAACTGCGGACGTGCCGACGCCCTCCCAAGATCGGGTCGGCCTCCGCTCGGTTCGGCTCCGCCTCCGCTCGGTTCGGATTGGCCTCCGCCCGGTTCGGTTGGCCTCCGCCGGGGTCGGGTTGCCCTTGGCCCCCGTACACGTCTCCGTCTCCCTGTGCCGGATCGCCCCGACGTCCGCTCCGGCGGGTCGATTTCCACACGAACCCCGTCGACATCTCCGAGAGCGCCGCCGACCCCGACGCATTCCGGCCACAGCCCGCCCGGCCTTGATCATCCGCCCCCGCCCGACCCGAGATTGATCACACCTGAACCAACCCCGATCACACCTGAACCAACCCCGATCAGACCCCAACCCCACTCCGACCTGGCCCGACCCCATCCCGCACCCACCTGGACAGAACCGATCCCCACTCACGGAACCCAGGGTCTTGATCCAGTCCGTCCTCCCCACGGTGGGGACACGATTGTCAGTGCCGGGCCGTAGGGTGGTTGGGCTATGACGAAGCCCTCACTCCCCGAACTCCTGCATGCTGCCGTCACTGCCGTCGGCGGCACGGAGCGCCCCGGCCAGGTGACGATGGCCGAATCCGTCGCAGAGGCCATCGACGGTGATTCTCATCTGCTGGTCCAGGCCGGCACCGGCACCGGAAAGTCGCTGGGCTACCTCGTGCCCGCGCTCGCGCACGGGGAGCGCGTCGTCGTGGCGACGGCCACCCTGGCCCTTCAGCGCCAGCTCGTGGAGAGGGACCTTCCGCGCACGGTTGACGCGCTGCATCCGTTGCTGCGCCGTCGCCCGGAGTTCGCGATGCTCAAAGGCAGGTCGAACTACCTGTGTCTGCACCGACTGCACGAGGGCGTTCCGCAGGACGAGGAGGAGGGCCTCTTCGACCAGTTCGAGGCCGCGGCGCCCACTAGCAAGCTGGGCCAGGACCTGCTGAGGCTGCGTGACTGGTCGGACGAGACGGAGACAGGTGACCGCGACAATTTGACGCCCGGCGTGTCCGACCGGGCCTGGGCCCAGGTGTCGGTGTCGTCTCGGGAGTGTCTCGGCGCCTCCAAGTGCGCGTACGGCGCCGAATGCTTCGCCGAGATGGCCCGTGAGCGGGCCAAGCTCGCGGATGTCGTAGTCACCAACCACGCGCTGCTCGCGATCGACGCCATCGAAGGCGCCCCGGTTCTGCCGCAGCACGAGGTCCTGATCGTCGACGAGGCGCACGAACTGGTCTCCCGCGTCACCGGAGTCGCCACCGGCGAACTCACTCCGGGTCAGGTCAACCGCGCCGTGCGCCGCGCCGCGAAGCTCGTGAACGAGAAAGCCGCCGACCAGCTCCAGACGGCCGCAGAGGGCTTCGAAAGACTGATGGAGCTGGCCCTCCCCGGCCGGCTGGAGGAGATCCCGGAAGACCTCGCCTACGCGCTCATGGCGCTGCGCGACGCGTGCCGCACTGTCATCTCCGCGATCGGCGCGACCCGCGACAAGTCCGTGCAGGACGAGGACGCGGTCCGCAAGCAGGCACTGGCCTCGGTCGAGTCGGTGCACGACGTGGCGGAGCGGATCACTAACGGCTCCGAGTGGGACGTCGTCTGGTACGAGCGCCACGACCGCTTCGGCGCTTCCCTGAGGGTTGCCCCCATGTCGGTCTCGGGGCTGCTGCGAGAGAAACTCTTCACGGACCGCTCCGTCACCCTGACCTCCGCGACCTTGAAGCTCGGTGGTGACTTCAACGGCGTCGGTGCTTCTCTGGGGCTCGCTCCGGAGGGCACGGAGGGGGACGACCTCCCGCAGTGGAAGGGCGTGGATGTCGGCTCGCCGTTCGACTACCGCAAGCAGGGCATCCTCTACGTCGCCAAGCACCTCTCGCGCCCCGCGCGGGACGGCGATCGCGTGGACATGCTCGATGAGCTCACCGAACTGATCCAGGCGGCGGGCGGGCGCACGCTTGGCCTGTTCTCCTCGATGCGGGCCGCCCAGCTGGCCGCCGAGGAGCTCCGCTCGCGCATCCCCGAGTTCCCGATCCTCCTCCAGGGTGAGGAGACGCTCGGCGAACTGATCAAGAATTTCGCGGCCGACCCCAAGACCTGCCTGTTCGGCACGCTGTCCCTCTGGCAGGGCGTCGATGTACCCGGGCCCAGCTGTCAGCTGGTCGTTATGGACAAGATCCCGTTCCCGCGCCCCGACGACCCTCTGATGAGCGCTCGCCAGAAGGCGGTGGAGGACGCCGGCGGCAACGGCTTCATGGCGGTAGCGGCCACTCACGCCGCCCTGCTCATGGCTCAGGGCGCCGGCCGCCTCGTGCGGGCATCGGGGGACCGAGGCGTGGTCGCCGTACTGGATCAGAGGCTCGCCACGGCGCGGTACGGGAGCTATCTGAAGGCGTCGCTGCCCGACCTCTGGTACACGACGGACCGTAACCAGGTTCGAAAGTCGCTGGCTGCGATCGACGCGGCAGCGAAGCAGGCGGAGGCCGAGGCGGAGGCGGCAGAGCAGGCAGAGGCCGCAGAGCACCAGTGATCAGTGGTTAGCCTGTCGCGGCGCCCGCGACAGGCTAACCACTGATCCAACATGGGGTGACCGCGGGGCCCGCGGCCCGCAAGCCCAGGACAGCGAAGGGCTCCCGAACCGGCCCGAGACAGCACAGGGCCCCGGAACCGGCGCAGGGGTCCCGGGGCCCGGTCAGGGGGCGACGCCTTATGGTCTCGCCCGCCGCAGCCGTCACACGCGCCGCAGCACTGCCACCACCTTGCCCAGGATGGTCGCGTCGTCGCCGGGGATCGGCTCGTACGCGGAGTTGTGCGGGAGGAGCCAGACGTGGCCGTCCTCGCGCTTGAAGCGCTTGACGGTGGCCTCGCCTTCCAGCATCGCGGCCACGATGTCGCCGTTCTCGGCGACCGGCTGACGCCGGACCGTGACCCAGTCGCCGTCGCAGATCGCGGCCTCGATCATCGAATCGCCGACGACCTTCAGGACGAACAGCTCACCGTCGCCGACCAACTGCCGAGGGAGAGGGAAGACGTCCTCGACCGACTCCTCGGCGAGGATCGGGCCACCGGCGGCGATACGGCCGACGAGCGGGACGTACGACGCGGCGGGCTTGCCGGCGGTGTCGGTGGGCTGCACGGAGGCGGCCTGGTCGGAACCGCGCACTTCGTACGCGCGCGGGCGGTGCGGGTCGCGGCGGAGGAACCCCTTGCGCTCCAGGGCCATCAGCTGATGCGCGACCGAAGACGTGCTGGACAGGCCGACCGCCTGGCCGATCTCGCGCATCGACGGCGGGTAGCCGCGTCGCTGCACGGAGTCCCTGATGACCTCGATCACGCGGCGCTGGCGATCAGTGAGTCCCGAGCTGTCCGCCCGGATGCCAGGAGGTCGCCCCGGTAGGGAACGCTTGTGTCCCTCGGGATTCATGGCTTCGTTCATCGCATGCACCGGCTCGAGTCGGCCCTGGGAGCGGTCCTGGGCGGTGATGGTGGCACTGTCTGCGGTGGTGGTCACGTCGGCCCCTCTCGATGGTCTCCCTGCTGCACAACGGTAGTTGCTTTCGAAAGGTTGCGCCAAACACACGTTCGAGTGAAAAATCGCGGTTCGCCTTACGCGATCACGCGTCGGGGTGTATGGCTGACGAGCTGACCGGCGGGCAAAAGGGCCCATTGTTGTACTCTTCACCGCCGGGGTGACGACCTCGTGGGTTGTTGCCCCAGTCTGCCATCCGGGATCACTTCAGCCGGGAACCGACCCCCATCTGTGCGGGAGTCCCACGTCCCCTTCGTGCGGCGCTCACGGTATCTCCGTATGTGCCGCAGCGATATGGGTGTGCAGCAGAGTTGTGTTGCGCGCGCGTGTCTTCGTACGACGTGTACCGATGTTCCCGCGACACGCGCGTACCGCCTGGATGTATGAGCCAATCCCCACATCTAGTGGTTGGATTGCAGCAGCAGCCCAGAAGTTGTGGTCCCCCGGGTCTTCGGACGTTCGGAGATCGCCTATGCTTGGGGCTGCTTCGCGGGGCCCCTGAGGCCCAGTGAGGCTATTGAGTCTGCTGTGAGGAGGTTGGGAGTTATGCACTGCCCCTTCTGCAGGCACCCCGACAGTCGCGTCGTCGACAGCCGTACCACCGACGACGGCACGTCGATCCGCCGGCGCCGCCAGTGTCCTGACTGCTCCCGTCGTTTCACGACCGTGGAGACGTGCTCGCTGATGGTGATCAAGCGGTCCGGGGTCACCGAGCCGTTCAGCCGTACCAAGGTCATCAACGGTGTCCGCAAGGCATGCCAGGGACGACCTGTCACCGAGGACGCGCTCGCCCAGCTCGGCCAACGGGTCGAGGAGGCGGTGCGGGCCACCGGAAGCGCCGAGCTGACCACCCACGACGTGGGACTGGCCATACTCGGCCCGTTGCAGGAACTCGACCTCGTCGCCTTTCTGCGATTCGCCTCCGTCTACCGGGCTTTCGACTCGCTCGAGGACTTCGAGGCCGCGATCGCGGAACTGAGGGAGGCGACGGGTGACCCCGCCGCGGACGAGGGCGACCGCGAAGGCGACGTGAAAGCAGCCACGGGGGGCCAGGAAGACGAGCGCGGGTCCGGAGGGACTTCACAGGTCCCCGTGCCCGCCAACGCCGCCGACTGAGGGCGGGCCGAACCCGGTCGCAGGACCCGGGATCCGGTCGAGAAGGCGGCGACACAACCTGCTGCGGGTGGCGATCAGTGGGTGCCCGCAGCACCAGACAGAACACGTGCCACGGGGAACATCGGGGCACTTCAGGGCGTTTTAGCCCGTACAGGGAGGCGGCATGACAGAGACGGCGAGCGGTCCGGCGCGGAGTTCCCGCGCCAAGGGCACCAAGGCGACCAAGGGACTGCGTATCGAGCGCATCCACACCACCCCCGGCGTGCACCCGTACGACGAGGTGGCCTGGGAGCGCCGTGACGTCGTCATGACCAACTGGCGCGACGGCTCGGTCAACTTCGAGCAGCGCGGCGTCGAGTTCCCCGACTTCTGGTCGGTGAACGCGGTCAACATCGTCACCAGCAAGTACTTCCGCGGTGCCGTCGGCACCCCGCAGCGCGAGGTGAGCCTCAAGCAGCTCATCGACCGCATCGTGAAGACGTATCGGAAGGCCGGCGAGGACTACAAGTACTTCGCCTCGCCCGCCGACGCCGAGATCTTCGAGCACGAGCTGGCGTACGCCCTCCTGCACCAGATCTTCAGCTTCAACAGCCCCGTGTGGTTCAACGTCGGCACGCCCCAGCCGCAGCAGGTCTCCGCCTGCTTCATCCTGTCCGTCGACGACTCCATGGAGTCGATCCTCGACTGGTACAAGGAAGAGGGCATGATCTTCAAGGGCGGCTCCGGCGCCGGCCTGAACCTCTCCAGGATCCGCTCCTCCAAAGAACTGCTGTCCTCGGGTGGCAACGCCTCAGGTCCGGTCTCCTTCATGCGCGGTGCCGACGCCTCCGCAGGAACGATCAAGTCGGGCGGCGCCACCCGCCGCGCCGCCAAGATGGTCATCCTCGACGTCGACCACCCCGACATCGAGGACTTCATCGAGACCAAGGTGAAGGAAGAGGAGAAGATCCGCGCGCTGCGTGACGCGGGCTTCGACATGGACCTGGGCGGCGACGACATCACGTCCGTCCAGTACCAGAACGCCAACAACTCGGTCCGTGTGAACGACACGTTCATGAAGGCGGTCGAGTCGGGCGGCAAGTTCGGCCTGACCTCCCGTATGACCGGCGAGGTCATCGAAGAGGTCGACGCCAAGGCCCTCTTCCGCAAGATGGCCGAGGCCGCCTGGGCCTGTGCCGACCCCGGTATCCAGTACGACGACACCATCAACCACTGGCACACGTGCCCGGAGTCCGGCCGTATCAACGGCTCGAACCCGTGCAGCGAGTACATGCACCTGGACAACACGTCCTGCAACCTCGCCTCGCTGAACCTGATGAAGTTCCTGAAGGACGACGGCAAGGGCAACCAGTCCTTCGACGTCGAGCGCTTCGCGAAGGTCGTCGAGCTCGTCATCACCGCGATGGACATCTCCATCTGCTTCGCGGACTTCCCGACGCAGAAGATCGGTGAGAACACGCGCGCGTTCCGCCAGCTCGGCATCGGCTACGCCAACCTCGGCGCCCTGCTGATGGCGACCGGCCACGCGTACGACTCGGACGGCGGCCGTGCCCTCGCCGGTGCCATCACCTCCCTGATGACGGGCACGTCGTACCGTCGTTCCGCCGAACTCGCCGCGGTCGTCGGCCCGTACGACGGCTACGCGCGCAACGCGACGCCGCACCTGCGCGTCATGAAGCAGCACGCCGACGCCAACGGCAAGGCCGTCCGCATGGACGACCTCGACACGCCGATCTGGGCCGCCGCCACGGAGGCCTGGCAGGACGTGCAGCGCCTCGGTGAGAAGAACGGTTTCCGTAACTCCCAGGCGTCCGTCATCGCCCCGACCGGCACCATCGGTCTCGCGATGTCCTGCGACACCACCGGTCTTGAGCCCGACCTCGCGCTGGTCAAGTTCAAGAAGCTGGTCGGCGGCGGCTCGATGCAGATCGTCAACGGCACCGTCCCGCAGGCCCTGCGCCGCCTGGGCTACCAGGAGGAGCAGATCGAGGCGATCGTCGCCCACATCGCCGAGAACGGCAATGTCGTCGACGCCCCGGGCCTCAAGCACGAGCACTACGAGGTGTTCGACTGCGCCATGGGCGAGCGCTCCATCTCCGCGATGGGCCACGTCCGCATGATGGCCGCGATCCAGCCGTGGATCTCCGGCGCCCTGTCCAAGACGGTCAACATGCCGGAGTCGGCGACCGTCGAGGAGGTCGAGGAGATCTACTTCGAGGCCTGGAAGATGGGCGTCAAGGCGCTCGCGATCTACCGCGACAACTGCAAGGTCGGCCAGCCCCTCTCCGCGAAGACCAAGGAGAAGGAGAAGACCGAGATCACGGAGAAGGCCGAGGCCACCATCCGTGAGACGGTCGAGAAGGTCGTCGAGTACCGCCCGGTCCGCAAGCGCCTGCCGAAGGGTCGTCCCGGCATCACGACCTCCTTCACCGTCGGCGGTGCCGAGGGCTACATGACCGCCAACTCCTACCCGGACGACGGTCTCGGCGAGGTCTTCCTGAAGATGTCCAAGCAGGGCTCGACGCTCGCCGGCATGATGGACGCCTTCTCGATCGCCGTCTCCGTCGGCCTCCAGTACGGCGTGCCGCTGGAGACGTACGTCTCGAAGTTCACCAACATGCGCTTCGAGCCGGCCGGCATGACGGACGACCCGGACGTGCGGATGGCGCAGTCGATCGTCGACTACATCTTCCGTCGCCTGGCGCTGGACTTCCTGCCCTTCGAGACCCGCTCCGCACTCGGCATCCACTCCGCCGAGGAGCGTCAGCGTCACCTGGAGACGGGCTCCTACGAGTCCAGCGAGGACGACGTCGACGTCGAGGGCCTGGCCCAGTCGGCGCCGCGCGCCCAGGAGCTGAAGGCCGTCGCCACCCCGAAGGCCGACGCCTCGGCGGCCAAGCCCGCCCCGCAGCAGGCTCACACCAGCGCCGAGCTGGTGGAGATGCAGTTGGGCATCCAGGCCGACGCCCCGCTGTGCTTCTCCTGCGGTACGAAGATGCAGCGGGCCGGTTCCTGCTACATCTGCGAGGGCTGCGGCTCGACGAGCGGTTGCAGCTGAAACCGAGCGCCTTCAGGGCGTGAAGTAGCTGTTCAAGGCGGTGGAGCCGGTCTCACGGCTCCACCGCCTTCGACGAGCGTGACGCCTGGCTGTTGTGCTTGATGCAACGCGCCGCTGCATTGAGGGCTTGTCGCGGCAATTACTCTCGTGGCATGCTCCGGGCCATGATCAAGAGAATCGAGTCCTCCGTCCGTCGATGAGCGAGACGACCGGGACAGGACTGCCCGGATCGCCGACAACGCTGTTCGACCACGCGCTGCGGCTACATCAACTGGTTCCGGATGAGCCGCTTCCGCGCGACGGGTACCCTTTTCCCGACGACGCATTGCACCGTCGCCGAGGCCCGAAGGCGCCCAAAGACCGGCACTTGACCGGCAAGGATATTGCGCTCATTCTGGACACGCATTTCGCCAGGGCCTCTGCCCTGCCCAGCGAACTGGCCGATGTCTTCCACGACGTCTACATACCGATTCACCATAACGAGCACATCGCCGCTGCGGCTGAGCGGGTGGACACAGAACGCGCTCGTCAAACTGGCCGCTGGCTCGTCCGCTATGGCATTGATCGCTGCTCAGTAACAGTCGGGCTTGCCCTGCTCGCCGTTGTGGGAACCGTCGACGACATCCCACTGATTCAGACGATCGGGCTGCTCTCCGACCGCTTCGGGCCGCTCGCGGCACACGCCTTCGAGCGGCAGACAGGAGGAGTTGAAGCCCTGCTCTGGCTCGCCGAGCGAGTCACAGGCTGGGGACGCGTCTATGTCGTTGAAGCACTCTGCAGACTCGACGATCCAACTGCCCGACCCTGGCTGCTTCGCAGGGCCTGCGACGGCGACTTCCTCAACGGATACTTCGCCGGCAAGGTCGCCACAGTCGCCAAGCTCCATGAGGCGCTTGAAGACCTAGATTCTGACAGCGAGATGGTCGACCATATCGGTCGGCTACTCCATCTGATGAGCGACTGCGGGGGGATGGGACTCACCCTCGCTCACTACCCCTATTCGGGAGTGGTCCTGGAAGCTCATGCTCGACATGTGGGTTCGCTCAGCCCGACCGTCGAGCGCTACTTCACGATCGCGCTGCTTACTCAGCACCTGACTACGGAGCCTCCCAAGGCTGCGGGGTGCACTGCGGCGCAGCAGGAAGAGCTCCGGTCGACGTACCTCAAGGTCCTCGACCGAGACGAGTGGACCCACACCGCACGCGCCGGCTTCACGGCGGAAGATAACCGGATGCGGTGGCTCGCCGACCACAGGGCGCCACAGTTAAGGCTGCGTGCGTTCCCCGATCGGGAGCCGGATGTCGAGGAATAGCGCACGCCATGAATAAGTACTCTCCGCCAGTACACCCGCGCGGGACTGGGTCGTCAGGTAGCCCTTGAGGGGCCCCTGACGACAGGTACGCAAAGATGAGGGGCGCCGACGTTTGGTCGGCGCCCCTCATCTTTGCGCGTTGCCCACGCGCGGGAAACGTCCCCACGCGCGTGCTGCGACGCTCATGGCCGGCGAACCCCGCCCATGGTCGCCGTGAACGTCGCCGGGTCGTCCTCGAAGCCGAGGATGCCCGGGCGGAACTCCCACGAGTCCGACCCCTGCCGTACGAACTCCGCCACGGTGGCCGCCGTGGACCCCAGCACACCGCCGAAGTCGTCCTCGGTCATCACGGTGTACCCCTCGCGGATACGCAGGGCCGGCTTGATCACGCTCACGAACGTGCGCTGCGCGGGGCGTTGCTGGATCACCACTCCGACCAGCACGCGCGCGTACCGGCTGTCGAGCCGGTCGAGCTCCACGGTGAGCACCTCGTCCCAGCCGAAGCCCTTGCCGTCCTTGCTGTCCCGGTTGAGGTAGATGGTGCCGTCGGGCGAACGGCTGTCGAAGTGCACCACATACGCGGGATCCCCATAGGGATCGCTTGCCAGGTACGTCGCGGCCACTATGTCCAGATCCGTGGGCGGCTGTCCGGCCGGACTCGGATCCCACTTGACCGAGATCTCGACTTTCCGGATCCCCTTGTTGATGGCGTTCACCAGGCTTCCCCTTCCCCGCAACGCGTCTGCCCTCTGCCCGAACTGCCCAGTGGACAAGGCCGGTTGCCCATCCTGCCACGTACCCGGGATCGTGCGCGGAGGAGCTCTCCGGCCGAGCGTGACCGGCGCCACGCTCCGTGGCCTTACCATGGCGCGGTGCTGGTCAAGTGGATTCGCTGCACCGTGGTGGACCGCCGCGGCTTCGAGCGGGGGCAGCGAAAATGGGCGGGGCTTCTGGGGGAGCCGGGATTTCGGGGGCAGGGTGGTGGGTGGAGTCGGGGCCGGCAGGGGGTTGCGCACATCTTCTCGTTCTGGGAGAGCCGTTCCTTCTACGACTCCTTCATGGCCCGCTCCCACGACCGGCTGGCCGCGGCCCAGTCGGGCACCTTCAAGGACAGCCAGGTCAAGCTTTTCGACTATCGGTTCGACGTGAAGACCGGCTTCGAGCCGCGCTTCACCGACGCGGACCTCGTCCGGGTGGCCCACTGCCGTGTCCATGAGGAGCGGGCCGAGCACTTCACGCTGATGCAGGAGAAGGTGTGGAACCCCGCCATGGCCGGCTCGCCCGGGATGATCCGGGGGCTGTTCGGTGAGGCGCCGGGTCCTGAGTTCCTGGTGCTGTCGATGTGGCAGTCGGCCGCGGAGCACGGCAAATACCGCACCGAGCGTGTGGAGCGGCTGGCGCTGCGAGCCCAGACGGAGGCCGACGTGGCGGCCCTTACGGGTGACATCGTGGAGCTCGAATCGACCTGGACGGTTTGAAATCCGGACCCACCCCTCGTGTGCCCCGGTGTGGCTGGTGGTGCAGAAAATGTGTGACCTACGCCGTATGGAGCCCGTACGAGTGCTCGATCAGCCGTCGGCCGATCTAGGGTTTCGGCATGGCACGACCACGGCGCATCGTCCTTGTCCGGCACGGGGAGTCAACGGGCAATGTTGATGACACCGTCTACGAGCGTGAGCCCGACCACTCCCTCGCCCTGACCGAGCGGGGCTGGCGGCAGGCGGAGGAGACGGGCAAACGACTACGCGACGTGTTCGGCCGCGAGCACGTCAGTGTGTACGTCTCGCCCTATCGTCGTACGCACGAGACGCTGCGCGCCTTTCACCTGGACTCCGAGCTCATACGCGTGCGGGAGGAGCCCCGCCTGCGCGAGCAGGACTGGGGGAACTGGCAGGACCGCGACGACGTACGCCTCCAGAAGTCATACCGGGACGCCTACGGCCACTTCTTCTACCGCTTCGCGCAGGGTGAGTCCGGCGCCGACGTGTACGACCGGGTCGGTGGCTTCCTGGAGAGCTTGTTCCGCAGCTTCGAGGCGCCCGATCACCCGCCGAACGTGCTGCTGGTGACCCACGGTCTGGCGATGCGGCTGTTCTGCATGCGCTGGTTCCACTGGACGGTCGCCGAATTCGAATCGCTGTCGAACCCGGGGAACGCGGAGATGCGGATGCTCGTTCTCGGGGACGACGGCAAGTACACGCTTGACCGGCCGTTCGAACGCTGGCGAGATCCGGAACCGTATGGGATCACCGGATAGAGTGGCAGAGCGATGACCGCTGATTCCTCACCCGAAGGGCGCCTGGACCGCGCCCTGGCCAGCCTGCGCGGACTCGCGGTGGGCGACGCGCTCGGCTCGCAGTTCTTCGTGCCGGTGAACTACCCGCTGGTCAAGCGCCGTGAGCTGCCGCCCGGCCCCTGGCAGTGGACGGACGACACCGAGATGGCGGGCTCCGTCGTCGCGGTCCTGGCCGCCCACCACCGCATCGACCAGGACGCCCTGGCTCGCTCCTTCGCCGAGCACCACGACTTCGACCGCGGCTACGGACCCGCGGTCAACCGGCTGCTGCGCCTGATCCGGGAAGGCGGCGACTGGCGCGAGCTGTCGGCCGCACTCTTCAACGGACGAGGATCCTGGGGCAACGGCGCCGCGATGCGGATCGCGCCCCTCGGCGCCTGGTACGCGGATGACCCCGAGCAGGCGACCCATCAGGCCGAGATCTCGGCCTACCCCACGCATCAGCACCGCGAGGCCGTGGTCGGCGCCATGGCCGTGGCCGCGGCTGCCGCGCTGGCCGCCGCCCCCGGCGGTCCGCCCGGCCCCGAGGCTCTCCTGGACGACGTCGTGGCTCTGATCCCGAAGAGCGCGGTCGGAGCCGGGCTGCGGCGCGCCAGGGACATGCTCGACTACGGCGACGCCGCCACCGTCGCGGCTGTCCTGGGCTGCGGCCGGCGTACGACCGCCCACGACACGGTGCCCTTCGCGCTCTGGTCGGCCGCACGGGCTCTGGGCGACTACGAGCAGGCGTTCTGGACGACTGCCCAGGTCGGCGGTGACGTCGACACCACCTGCGCCATCGTGGGCGGCGTGATCGGGTCCGGTAAGGCCGGAGCGGTGCCGGCCGAATGGGCGGAGCGGACCGAGGCGCTGCCGGAGTGGGTGCCGACGTCCGTGTGACGGCGTCGCGTCGGACCGCCGGGACCGCATTTTCCGCGGCTTCCCCACCTTGTCGGGCAGCTCGATAACTTTCTGTGCATCCCGGGAACTCTGCGTGACCGTCGGCGCGTTGTCGTGGCAGTCGGTGTGCGGCCGCTTGGGCCGGACACGCAGGTGTCACAAGAGGGGCGCGGGAGGTGGAGCCGTGGGGGTCATGTCGGTGCTGGCTGTGCTGATGGTTGCGGCGACCGCCGCCTGGCGTGGAGTGCCGGTTGCCCGTACCTGCGGGGCAGGCGCGTCAGCTGTCGCCGTGAGAGTGGTGCGGATGGCCGGCTCGTCGTCCTCGCCGTATGTCCCCCGGGCACGATCCGGCCATCCGCGGCCCTTCGGGGGCCCGGCCGGATCAGCCGGCCATCGGACCCGTCGTCCCGGCGAGGGCATCCAGGTCGCTCTTGCGGACCCGGATCACGAACCACGCAGTGGCCAGGGCGAGTACGGCCATCGCGGCCGCCGCCACGAAGCCTGTCGAGATCCCCTGCGTGAGCACTTCGTGTCCCCATCGGCCGGGGAGCTGATGCGTCTGGGCGAACTCCGCCTTCTGCGCGGGCGACGCCTCCGCCATGAACTGAGGCAGCTGCTTCTCCGCCTCGTCCCTGCTGGCCGAGCCGAAGACCGTCGTCAGGATGGACAGACCGAGGGAACCGCCGACCTGCTGCGTGGCGTTGAGAAGCCCGGACGCGGCACCGGCCTCGTGCTGGGCGACCCCGGAGACGGCGGTGATCGTCAGTGTCACGAAGTTCAGCCCCATGCCGAACCCGAACACGAGCATCGGGCCAAGGACTCCGCCGACGTACGAGCTGTCGGCGCTGACGAGGGTCTGCCAAGCCAGCCCGATCGCCGCGAGGGCCGAGCCCACGAGCATGAACGGTTTGGGTCCGAACACCGGCAGGAAGCGCTGCGACAGGCCCGCCCCGAGCGCGATCACGACCGTCACCGGCAGGAAGGCGAGGCCGGCCTCGATCGGGCTGTACTGCAGCACGTTCTGGACGAAGAGAACGATGTAGAAGAACATGCCGAACATCGCCGCGGCGAGGCTGAGCATGATCACATACGTGCCCGAGCGGTTGCGGTCGGCGAACATCCTGAGCGGGGTGATCGGCTCCTTGGCTCGCGACTCGATGAACGCGAAGGCCAGCAGCAGGACCACGGCGGCGCCGAAGGAGCCGATGGTCAGGCTGTCCCGCCAGCCCTCGTCCGCCGCGCGGATGAAGCCGTAGACCAGGGACGCCATGCCGGTCGTCGAAGTCAGTGCGCCCGCTATGTCGAAACGGCCGGTGTGCCGTTCGGACTCGCTGATGTACAGCGGTGTGAGCACGGCTATGAGGATGCCTATGGGCACGTTGACGAAGAGCACCCATCGCCAGTCGAGCCACTCGGTGAGCATGCCGCCCGTGAGCAGGCCGATGGCGCCACCGCCCGCGGATACCGCGGCGAAGACACCGAAGGCGCGGTTGCGTTCCGGCCCCTCGGGAAACGTGGTGGTGATGAGCGCCAGCGAGGTCGGCGAGGCGATGGCGCCACCCACGCCCTGGAGTACGCGCGCGGCCAGCAACTGCCAGGGTTCCTGGGCGAGTCCGCCGAGCAGCGAGGCCAGCGTGAACAGCAGGATGCCGGACATGAAGACCCGGCGGCGCCCCAGGATGTCACCGGCCCGGCCGCCCAGGAGGAGCAGACCGCCGAAGGTGAGCGTGTAGGAGCTGACGACCCAGGTGAGGTCGGTGGTGCTGAACTTGAGAGCGTCTTGAATGTGCGGGAGCGCGATGTTCACAATCGTCGCGTCGAGTACCACCATGAGTTGGCAGGCCGCGATGACGGCGAGCGCGATGCCGGGATGCCCCTCCCGGCGGGCCGCACCTGGCTTTTGATCCTTGATCAACTGAGAGGTTGTCACTATGGGTCCCCCACAAGTGCCGTAGTGAACGCTCGCGTTCACTGTCGCGTCAACCGTAGTGAGTCCCCATTAGTGAACGCAAGCGTTCACTCGCAAAACCGTCGCGCGGCTTGTCCCCTGTAGTTGCCGTGCGGTGGGCTCAAGTCCCCGGAATCCCGCTTCCCTTGTTCGTTGGAGACGCTCAGATGGTTACCTCGCGCTGGACGACCGCCCCCGCTCAGGCGGCCTCCCTCCGTCGGCGCGGCGCCGTGCTCGAACGCGCGATCCTCGATGCCGCCCTGGACCAACTCAGCACCGTCGGCTGGAACGGCCTCACGATGGAAGGTGTCGCCGCCGGTGCGCAGACCGGTAAGGCGGCCGTCTATCGCCGCTGGCCGTCCAAGGAGGATCTCGTCGCGGATGCGCTGCGAGCGGGCCTGCCGCGCTTCGAGTCGGCGCCCGACCTCGGAAGTGTGCGTGAGGATCTGCTCCAACTGTGTCGGCAGGCCCGTGAGGCGATGTTCTCCCGCCCTGGATTCGCGCTCCGATCGGTGATTCACGAATGCGACAGCGTCCAGGCCGAGCGCTTTCATACCGTGATCTTCGAGGGTGTCGTGGAGCCGACGATCAAGCTGCTCCGTGAGGTCATCACCCGTGGCATTGAGCGGGGAGAGGTGCGGGAGGATGCGGCGAACGGCTACGTCTTCGACGCCATTCCGGCGATGATGATGTATCGATCGAAGATGTGCGCAAGCGAATGGAATGACCAGGATCTCGAGGAGATGATCGACCAGTTGATGCTTCCCCTGCTCCGGTCGGCAGGGGTCTGAGGTGTTGCTGCGCCGCCCGGGTCGCCGCTTCGGTGGACCGGGGTGTCGAAGCGGCTTTCGGTCGGCGTAGGCTAAGGGCGCCATGCCGTACGAACCCCCTACTCACACCGTCGAGCGCTCCCTGCGAGCCACGACCGGAGCGAAGATCATTGCCGGTGTCGACGAGGTGGGGCGCGGTGCCTGGGCCGGCCCCGTCACCGTCTGCGCGGCGGTGACCGGACTGCGTCGGCCTCCCGAGGGCCTCACGGACTCCAAGCTGCTCACCATCAAGCGACGCACCGAGCTCGCCGAGGCGCTGCGGACGTGGGTGACGTCGTACGCCCTCGGGCACGCCTCTCCGGAGGAGATCGACGAGCGGGGGATGACGGCCGCGCTGCGCCTCGCCGCGGGGCGCGCGTTGGAAGCCTTGCCGGTCCGCCCTGACGCCGTGATCCTCGACGGGAAGCACGACTATCTCGGGACTCCCTGGAAGGTCCGTACGGTGATCAAGGGCGACCAGTCCTGCGTGGCGGTCGCGGCGGCCTCGGTCATTGCCAAGGTTCAGCGCGACAAAATGATGGCCGAACTGGGTATCGACCATGCAGACTTCGGTTTTGCGGACAACGCCGGGTATCCGTCGCCCGTGCACAAGGCCGCACTGGCGGAGCGGGGACCCACCCCGTACCACCGGTTGTCGTGGGCGTATCTTGATGCGCTGCCCCAGTGGCGGCACCTCAAGAAGGTCCGCACGTGGATGGACGCAAGCGTTCCGGAGATCGAGGGACAGCTCGGCTTCGACTTCTGACGATTTCGTTCGCACTCGTGTGCCACCCGCCGACGCGAGTCGTACCAGCGTTTGATAAAAATCAGCTCATGCCTCTCATTCCCGAGGAGCCTCAGATTCACGAGAGTGCCCAGGGTCCCCGCGCCACTCCGGCCAGTGGCCGTACCGCGCCGACCCCTCGTCCCGTACCCGGCCCGCGTCCCGCGGCTCCGTCGCGTCCCGGTCGACCTGGGCCGGTTCGGCCCGCGCCGCCGGTGCAACGTACGCCGCGCGATGCGGCCGTGGCCAAGCCCGGACCGTCGGGCCCCCCTGCCGCCGCCCCCGCCCCGGTGTCGGCGACCACCCCCCAGATCCAGCTGATCCCCGCCTCGCTCGAAGGCGCCCTCGACGCCGCCGAAGAGGCCGTCGACCTGCTTCTCGACTCGGGCCGTGCCCCGGGCGAGGTGCTGGTGATCACCACCGGCGAACAGCATCCGTGGGCCACCCACGAACTGTCCTTCGGCGAAGCCTCCTACTGGGCACAGCACGAAGCGGGCGACGACGTGTTCTACGCCGACGCTTCCGTCGTGGATCGCGCCGCCGTGCGACCGGTGGTCGTGGTGGCCGTCAACGGCGGACCCGACAACGCTGCTGCCGACGCCCTGCCTCTGGCCCTCAGCCGGGCCGGCGCCCTGCTGATCGTCTGCGGTGACCCGCAGCGGATCAACTCGGTGTTGGGCGCGGGCGTCTGATCCGGTTCGTCCGGCGGGTATTTCCGCGGGACAGCGGGGGATGGGACGCCGCTGAGGCGGCGTCTCCGCACGGCGAGGCCTTCGGCGTGCGCGGAGGACGCGTGAACACGTGCCGTGCGCAGGCGCAGGCGGGTTTTCGGGACACAACGCCGTCCACGACGGACGGCCGTCGGGACCGCGGCGGCCTGGGCCGATCCGCGGAGATCACAGGTGGGCGTCCGTAGTCGCGGCGACGTCGCCGAACGCACGCACGCTCGCTCGGAGTGTCTCGGCTGCCGTTTCGCATACGTCGTACGGCGCGACCGTGACGTCGATCGACATTCTCCCGCTGTGCCGTCGCCGGTCGTTCGTGCCCTGAGCGTACGGCCGTGGTCTCAGCGGGCAGCCGCGCGCCGCAGGACCTCCGAGGCAGCGCCGCCGGTGCGCGGCAACGGGACCGGTGACTCGGATGTGGCGAAGGGCTCCGGTGACGAATCGGCGTTGGGGCGGCGGCCGCCGCGACCGTCGCCGAGGACCTGCCACCCGTCGCTCGTCAACGTGATGTAGGCGCCGCAACGCAGACCGTGCAAGGTGCAGGCGTCACGCAGTCCCCACATCCAGGCGCCGTCCTCCTCCGTCCAACGGGCGTCGCCCTCACGGCAGTAGAGCAGCACGGCAGTCCGCACCGGAGTTCGGCGCCGCAGGTCGTGCGGGATGACTCGGCGCAACTGGGCGAGCAGCGCATTGCGGAACATCCAACCGTCGGCCGGAGCCGGTCGGCGGATGAACGAGGCACTCGCGCACAGCCGTTCCTCGGAATCGAGCACCGCGACGATGGCGGTCGCCGGCCTGGGGCGGTGCCGTGAGTGCAGACCGCTGACGACCTCGCGGGGATTGCGCAGCAGCGGGATGCCCGCCGCTGCCCATTCCGCAGGTTCGAGCATGCGGGCCAAGGGGTTGGCGGATGCGGCGGACAGGTCGGCTGACGTCGACATGGATGCCGCGGAGGACGGAGCGAATCCGAAGGTCACGGTCCTCCCTTCGGCTACGCGCCCATACTGCGGGCGAGGTCTGATTCGGGGGAACGCACACCGCAGAGAGCCCTTCCGGATCACGGACGAGCCGCGCGGGGAGCGGACTCCAATTCTTCCTGTCGAACCTGGATGCGGCAACGAGCAATTGGGGCCACCGACCGATATCTGCTGGTGCGCGGGTTATATCCCTACCCAGTGCATGACTATGGGACACGCGGGGCGACCGTGCGCAACCAGGTCCTACGCCGTGATGTGGACGTACGTCCAGAGTTTGGGGCAGACGCGGTCGCCGCACGTCCGTGCCGGTCGTGATCAACCCCGCCTCGGTCGTGATCACCCCTGCATGGCCAGAACCAACGGCATCACCGCCTGTGCCCCCGCGCGGCGGAGCATGCGCGCCGCGACAGCGAGCGTCCAGCCGGTCTCGGTGAAGTCGTCCACAAGCAGCACAGGCCCCTGGGCCTCGGCGAGGGCCGAAGCGAGGGAGGATGGCACGACCAAGGCGCCGTCGAGGGCTTTCAGCCGCTGCGCACTGTTGCTACGGGAAACCGGCGCCGCTTCCTCGGAGTACTCCAGGGAACCCAGCAGCGGGAGCCTGCCGATCTCCGCGATGCGCGCACTCAGTGAGTTGATGAGCTGAGGCCGGGTGCGTGAGGCGATCGAGACCACGCCGACCGGGCGCGGTGACGCGTCCTGCGCTCCGGAGGCCCAGCCGCCCGGGCCCTTGGCCCAGTCGACCAGGACACCCACGACCGCGTTCGCCACGTCGTCGGGTACGGGGCCGTCCGGGGCCTGGGGCGCCAGCATCGGTCGCAGCCGGTTGCCCCAGCCGATGTCCGACAGACGACCCAACGCCCTGCCCGGCGCTGTCTGTTCACCGGCGGGGATACGGCCCTTGAGGTCGACGCCGATCGCCGGCAGCCCCGTCGGCCACATGCGTCGCGGTTCCACCTCGACCCCTGCCCGGCCGAGGTCGACGCGCGCGGCGTCCAGCGCGGTCGTGGACATGTCGGCGGTGAAGCGGGCGCCCGCACAGTTGTCGCAGCGACCGCACGGCTTGGCCCCCTCGTCGTCGAGCTGACGCTGGAGGAATTCCATACGGCAGCCCGCCGTGGAGGCGTAGTCGCGCATCGCCTGCTGCTCGGTCCTGCGCTGACGGGCGACCCAGTCGTATCGTTCGGCCTCGTACACCCACGGCTCGCCGGTGGCGACCCAGCCGCCCTTGACCCGCCGTACCGCCCCGTCCACGTCGAGGACCTTGAGCATGGTCTCCAGCCGCGACCGGCGCAGTTCGACCAGGGGCTCGAGGGCGGGCAGCGACATGGCCCTGTCCGACCGTGTGAGGACGTCGAGAGTGCGGCGCACCAGGTCCTCGGAGGGGAAGGCCAGCGAGGCGAAGTACTGCCAGATCGCCTCGTCCTCCTGCCCGGGAAGGAGCAGCACCTCGGCGTGCTCGACACCGCGCCCGGCACGACCGACCTGCTGGTAGTAGGCGATGGGGGAGGAGGGCGAACCGAGATGCACGACGAAGCCGAGGTCGGGCTTGTCGAAGCCCATGCCGAGCGCCGAGGTGGCCACCAGAGCCTTGACCCTGTTGCCGAGCAGGTCGTCCTCTGCCTGCTGCCGGTCGGCGTTCTCCGTCTTGCCGGTGTAGGAGGCGACCGTGTGCCCGCGGTGCCGCAGGAAGGCTGTGACCTCTTCGGCTGCGGCGACCGTGAGCGTGTAGATGATCCCCGAGCCCGGCAGATCGTCGAGGTGATCGGCGAGCCACGCCATCCGGTGCGCTGCGTCCGGCAGGCGCAGGACGTTCAGACTCAGGCTGTCCCGGTCCAGTGGACCGCGCAGCACCAGAGCGTCGGAGCTGCCACCCGTGCCGAGTTGCTCGGCGACGTCGGCCGTCACGCGTGCGTTGGCGGTGGCCGTCGTCGCCAGCACGGGCACTCCGGGCGGGAGATCGGAGAGCATCGTGCGCAGCCTGCGGTAGTCCGGGCGGAAGTCGTGACCCCAGTCCGAGATGCAATGCGCCTCGTCCACCACGAGAAGGCCGGTCGCCGCGGCCAGCTTGGGCAGCACCTGGTCCCGGAAATCAGGGTTGTTGAGGCGCTCGGGGGAGACCAGCAGCACATCGACGTCGCCCGACGCGATCTCGCTCTGAATCGTGTCCCATTCCTCGGTGTTGGAGGAGTTGATGGTCCGCGCACGAATGCTGGCCCGGGCCGCGGCCTCGACCTGGTTGCGCATGAGCGCGAGCAACGGCGAGACGATCACGGTGGGGCCGCTGCCACGGGATCGCAGCAGGGACGTGGCCACGAAGTAGACCGCGGACTTGCCCCACCCCGTGCGCTGCACGACGAGGGCCCGGCGTCTGTCGGCGACCAGTGCCTCGATGGCCCGCCACTGGTCCTCGCGCAGGCGGGCTGCGCCCGTGGCGTCCCCGACGAGACGGGCGAGGACCGCGTCGGCCGCCGCCCGTAGATCCGCGTTGCTCGTGTGCTCCATGGGTTCCATACAACAGGACGGGACTGACAAACGGGGGTGAGCGGGTCGCGGCGGCGGGCTCGGGCAGGGCGGTAGAGGGGTGAGGGTGTGCTTGGGGTGGCGGGGTGTTTTCGAGGGTTGTCGTGTCCCTGCTCGGAGTTATCCACAGGGCAAAGCGGAGTCTCGTGATCCGCGAGATCGTCGGCGTATGACGAACCACAGCGGAACGACTGGATCTTCTGACCACGACGACGCCTCGGGCGAGGAGCAGCGCTGGGCCCCTGGAGCCACTGACAGCGCCAACGCCGCCGGTGGCTTGCGTGACGTCTGGGGCGGGCGCGACGTGCAGGGCAGGGACGAGGCGCAGGCGGGGCATGACGTGCAGGACGCAGGGCATGACGTGCAGGACGGAGAGAAGGGCCAAAACGGACCACGTCCCCGTCCCGTAGACCCGCTCGACTGCCCGGTGTACGAAGCACACCTGCCCCAACACCAGGTCACCCTGCGCTCCCCGTCCGAACTGGCCGACGCCCTGCCGTATCTGCTCGGGTATCGCCCGGAGGACAGCATCGTGTTGGTCGCCATCCACGACAAGGACGGCCGCGGCCGCTTCGGCGGCCGGGCGCGGCTTGGCATTCCGGCGAGCGCGGACGACTGGGACGACGCGGCCGGGCAGCTGGCCCATGGACTGGTGACCGGCAGCGAGCGCAGGGGAACACGGCCGGAGGAAATGGTCGCGTTCCTCTGCCAGGAACCGGGCAAGGGCGAGACGGGCCGACAGGTCATGGAACGGCTGCGACCGCTGGCCCAGAAAATGCGGGTCGCGTGCGGAAGCCTGGACGTGCCGGTGATCGAGGCGTTGTGCATCTCCGACGGCCGCTTCTGGTCGTACTGCTGCGACAGGACGGAGTGCTGTCCTGCCGAGGGCCGGCCGATGGGTCTGCCCGGTACGTCGGTACTGGCAGCCGCTGCCGCCTATGCCGGGGTGCGGGTACGAGGCTCACTGCGTGAGTTGCGGGCCAGGCTGCTGCCCTGGGAGAGCGGCCCCGTGCGGGAACAGCAGCACGCTCTCGAAACCGTCGGGGCCGAACTGGTCCACAGGATCATCGACGATGAGAAACGACCGGGCGTGGCAGAGGAGACGCTGGAAGTCGCCGAGCTGCTCCTGAGCCGGTTCGCGACCGCCCCGCCCGTGGCAGGCACGTTCACCGCGGATCTCCGTGACGACGAGCTGATCGGTCACGACGAAGCAGCGAGGCTCATTCACGGTCTCCAGGACCGTGCGATGCGCGACCGGGTGGCCGAGTGGATGGAAGGCGACAAAGCCGAGCCCGCTCTACGACTCTGGCGAGCTCTGGCCCGCCGCTGCGTCGGACCGTACCGCGAGCACGCCGCGGCGCCTCTCACCCTGGCCGGCTGGGTCGCCTGGTCCAGCGGCGACGAGCTGGAGGCCCGGGAGGCACTCGCCATGGCACTCGGCGCCGACTCCGACTACCTCTTCGCCCGTCTGCTGCATCAAGCCTGCAACGAGGGACTGGACCCCGAGTCGATCCGCCGCTGCCTGCGAGCGGAACGCACCGGGCGTGAGCGGACGGACGCAGGGCGGACGCCTGCCTGCCGGCCGGAGAAGGCGGAGCTGGAAGCGAGTGAGGTCGGGGAGCCAGTACGGGGTGATGCGGTGGATGGTGCGTCGACCCCGTCGACCTCAGGGGCGGATGATCAGCGAGGTGCTCGGCGCCCAGCGGGTGCGGTCGGCGGCGTTCCCCGGTCCGTGAGGGCGGCCGGGCGAGGCCGGGGTGCGGGCCGTGCTCGTACGTCTTCCGGTGCACGTCCGGGGTCCGAGCGGCAGGGCGGCACGGCACCGCGTGTGCTGAGGAGTGCGGCTCCGTATGGCGCGAAGGGCACGGCTGCGCGCCTGTCGCGGAAGGGTGCCGCGCGTCGGAATCGGCCCCTCCCCGATGGTGTGCGTTCCGGAAACGCGTGCGCCGAGGGGGACGAGTGAGGCGTGGAGGGCAGTTGGTGACAGCAGCCGCACGGTGAGGTGGTCTGGGGTCGTGACGTCAGTGACATAAGCCGTAGTGGTCAGTTCCACGTGCCGAGTCCGAGCCACCGCAAGCGGCCCGTTTGGTCCGCTGACCTGTGCCTCGGCGCCTCACAGCGCCTGGCCCCACCTGGCGAATCCGACGGACGCATTGGCCCGCTGTCGGGGCCGGCTCATGACGGGCGTGACCCGTAGGGATCTCGCCCCGTTCACCTGAGTGGCGGTACGCCTGGACCGGCCGCACCGCCGTACCGCGCCCGCAACTCCGGATCCCCCAGCCGGCGCCGCACCCGTCTGCGGCGCGATGAGCGCAGAGGAAGCCGCCCCATGTCTCAACCGACTCCGATCTCTCGAGCCGCCGACGAATGCTCGACAACCGGTGGTCCTGTGCCGTCCCAGCGGCAGGATGCGGCGCCGCACGTGGCGCGGGACCGTGCGGGTCAGCGCGCTGCTGGGACTTCCAGTGGTGCTGCCCGAAGCGTCAACCGGGTCTCAGATGCTCCCTGGCGGCCCGCATCAGGCCAAGACGCCGGTCCGGACGGGCAAGGACGTCAAGGACGTGAGGTCAAGCTTCTCCAGCAGCCAGGAAGCCCGAGGAACCCGAACCTCCTGCCCTGGCCTCGGCCGCAACGCCCGCCCTCATCCCCACCCCAACTTCCGCCCTCGTCTGCACTCCTAGGCCCACCCTCAACTACACCCCAGCGCCTCCCCTCATCCCCGCTGCAACGCTCCCCGGCCTCCCCGGTCTCCCCGGCCCCAGGCCAACCTCTGCCCACCCAGCCCCCGCTGGCCCAGCCACCGGCCGCAGGCCGTTCCGCCGCCCTGCCTCCCACCCACAACGCCTTGATCTGCGTGGCGCTGCCCGGGCTCGCAATCTCCACGGACCAGGGCCAGTTGACCGGACGGGGACTCGACGGGATCTACCGCGCGGGCCGGCGCGTCCTCTCGCGCTGTCAGATCCGCGTGGCCGGACGCGAACCCCTCGCAGTCCAGGCCCGGATGACCGCTGCCGACTGCGTCCGCTTCGTGGGGACGCTGCGTACCTCCCCGCAGGCCGGCCCCGACCCGGACGTCGTTGTCGAGCGCACCCGGCATGCCGACGGCACGGAACGGATCACACTGCGCAGCGCGGCCGCCCGCGCTCTGCGGCTTCCGGTCGAGATCGCCTTGGCCACGGATCTTGCCGACCTGGCTGCCATCGCGTGCGGCGACACAGGACCCGAACTCCCGGCTAGCGTGCATGACTCCGGCCTGCGTTGGTCGTGTGCCAAGGGGAATTCCGTGGTCACGGCCGACCCGCCGCCCTCCGAGGCGCTGGCCTCGGCAGGTCTGCTGCGCTGGGAGCTCGAACTGCCCCCGGGAGGCAGTGCGAGCATCGAACTGCGGGTCAGGCCGGCCGGAGCCGGACCTGTCCGCGCCGTGGGCCGGGCCGCGACCGGTGCGCTCGCTCCCGCGCGGGCGGACGGTGACCATCCCGGGGTGGATGCGTTGCTGCGCACGAGCATCGGCGATCTCCAGGCACTCATGGTGCGCGACCCAGCTCACCCCTCCGACACCTACCTGGCCGCCGGGGCTCCCTGGCGTTGCGGCCTGGCCCCGGCCGAGGCCCTCGCCGCCGCCCGGATGAGCCTGCCGTTGGGCACCCGGCTCGCCGCAGGCACGCTGCGCACTCTGGCCCGTGCCCAACTCAGAGTTCAAGGCGGCCAGTTCGGCATGATCCCCGGGCCGAGGCGGGACGCCGGCACACATCTGCCGCCGGGCTGCACGGGCACGGAGGCCACGCTGCTCTTTCCCGCGCTCCTCGCGGAGGCCCGACGCTGGGGGTTGCCCGAACCCGAGATCGAGGAACTCCTCCCAGCCGCCGAGCGCTGCCTGACCTGGCTACGGACCGCTGTGGGAGGCGATGTCTATCTGCCCGACCCTCAACCCGGTGGCCCAGTCCGTTGCGAGACGCAAGCCCATGCCCATCGTGCGGCGCTGCTCGGCGCCGATCTGCTCGACTTCTGTGGCAGACCGGGCGGTGCCGAGCTGCGGCACTGGGCGGGGGCGTTGCGGACGAAGTTCCGTGCCGAATTCTGGATCGACGACCTGGGCGGCGGCAGGCCCGCGGCTGCCCGCACCCCGGACGGACGCTTCGTACCGTATCTGGGGGCTGCTGCCGCCCACCTTCTCGACTCCGGTCTGTTGGGCGGAGGAGAACAAGCACCCGGCCTCCTCGACAAGGTGCAGACCGAACAACTCGCCCGGCTGCTCGGCGGTCCGGCCATGGACTCGGGCTGGGGCCTGCGTGGACTGGGCGCCAAGGAGACGGGACACAACCCGTTCGGCCACCGCAGCGGTGCCGTGAGAGTCCACGAGACGGCGGTCGCGGTAGCCGGCCTAGCCGCCGCCGACTACGAGAAGGAGGCGAGCGCCCTGCTGAAGGGCCTGTTGGCGGCCGCGGGGGCCTTCGGGCACCGGCTCCCCGACATGTACGCGGGGGAGCAGCGCACCGAAGGGAGCGTCCCCCTCCCGCATCCGGCGGCCTGCCGCC
Source organism: Streptomyces sp. NPDC098781 (assembly GCF_044759995.1). Classification (NCBI taxonomy): domain Bacteria; kingdom Bacillati; phylum Actinomycetota; class Actinomycetes; order Kitasatosporales; family Streptomycetaceae; genus Streptomyces; species Streptomyces sp. NPDC098781. The sequence goes on along the minus strand of NZ_JBIWAK010000016.1, from coordinate 4,855 downwards.
CCGCGGCCACAGCAGCGGCGGCCGGGGTGCTGCTGTGTGCGACCCTCGCCGGCCTGCGCCCGGACGCCCCGGCGGGGACGGTCACGCTGCGCCCCATGCGCAGCGCACCTCTCGGCGAGATCGTCCTTACGGGCCTTCGCGTCGCCGGCGCCCCCTTCTCCGTACGGGTCAGCCGGCTTGGCCTCGCCATGGTGGAGGAGGCCGCCGAAGGGCTCCAACTGCGAACGTGAGCCCTCGCGACACCGGGCCGGATTGCAACGCCACGAGCGTGAGCGCCCACCACCCCGGTGCCTGACCACAACGCCGGCGAGCCCGACGCCCTCGCCACACCGACCCTGACCGGGCTGCCCGCAAACCCGGCGCCCTCGTTGCACCGCCTCACCACCCACCCGACCTCACCACACCGACCCTGACCGCACCGCCCGCAAGCCCGACGCCCTCGCATGGCCCCGCCCCACCACCCACCCGACCTCGCCCGACCGCCACCCGACCCCCACCCACTCCACCCCCCCACCCAACCCACCCCCCACCCCGCCCCACCCCACCCCCGACCTGGTACAACGCACGACCTCCACAAAGGTCAAGCCCCACCCAACCGAATTGGATCACCCACCGACCGGCTCGACGAAGGGAGTGTTTATCGTCAGGCAGACGACTATGATCGCCGCATGCCCTACGACCCGTCAGCCTTTCCGCCCTTTGCCGTCACTGTTGACCTGGTCGTGCTGACCGTGCGTCGCCACGCCCTGTGCGCGCTGGCGGTGCGCAGGGGTGAACCGCCGTTCCAGGGGCGCTGGGCACTGCCCGGTGGGTTCGTACGGGCCGACGAGGACCTGGCGCAGGCCGCCGCGCGCGAACTGGCCGAGGAGACCGGGCTGCGTGCCCACGACCCTGTCGGTCCGGCGCAGGACAACGGCGCGCATCTGGAGCAACTCGCGACGTACGGCGACCCCAAGCGGGATCCGCGGATGCGGGTGGTCAGCGTCGCGCACCTCGCGCTGGCCCCGGACCTGCCGGCGCCACGCGCGGGCGGGGACGCCAGCAACGCCCGTTGGGCGCCGGTCGACGAGCTGTTGCAGCAGGGCGGTTTCGGCCGTGACGGGGAACCGGTGGCGCCGCTCGCGTTCGACCACGCGCAGATCCTGGCCGACGGCGTGGAGAGAGCCCGTTCGAAGATCGAGTACTCGTCGCTGGCCACGGCGTTCTGCCCCACCGAGTTCACCGTGGGGGAGCTGCGGCGGGTGTACGAAGCGGTGTGGGGTGTGGCGCTGGACCCCCGCAACTTCCACCGCAAGGTGACGGGTACGCCGGGCTTCCTGGTCCCCACCGGCGGGACCACCACCCGGCAGGGCGGCCGCCCCGCCCAGCTCTTCCGGGCCGGCGGAGCGACGTTGCTCAACCCTCCGATGCTGCGACCCGAGGTCTGACGCGGGAGTCGGGCGCCTCACCGCTCGAGGCGGTCCGCCGCGTCCGAGGCCGGGCCGGAAGTGCGAGCAGGTGGCTGATCGGGCTGATTGTCGCCGGTGCAGCACGCCTTGCCCTACCCGAAAAAACGGACATAGCGCGCTATCTTGCTGCGGGTGATCGAGGCGATCGGACTGACCAGCAACCCTCGCAAGGAGCTTCCCCCCGCCGTCGACGACGTTTCCTTCGAGGCTCGCGCGGGCTGTGTCACCGCGCTCCTCGGAGCGTCGGGCGCGGGTAAGACGACGGCGCTCAGACTCATGCTCGAACTCCAACAGGGCCGTGGCATCACCTTCTTCAGGGGTCGCCCCCTGCACCGCATCGCGCATCCGTCGCGCGAGGTCGGCGTGCTGCTGGGCGACGTACCCGGGCATCCGGCGCGCACGGTGCGCGGGCATCTGCGCATGTTGTGTGCCGCCGCCGGCGTTCCGGTGCGGCGTGCCGACGAGGTCCTGGAGGTGGTCGGCCTAGTCAGCCTGCGTGAAGAGCGCCTGGGCACCCTCTCGCGCGGTATGGACCGCCGCCTCGGTCTGGCCTGCGCGCTGCTGGCCGACCCGCACACCCTCGTGCTGGACGATCCCGCGGACGGGCTCACGACCCGGGAGCGCCGTTGGCTGCACGGAGCGCTGCGCGCCCACGCGGCCCAGGGCGGCACGGTCCTGCTGACCACGGCCGACTCCAAGGAGGCCGCACGCACCGCAGACCGGGTCGTCACCCTGGAGCGGGGCACGCTCGTCGCCGACCAGGACGCCGCCGAGTTCGCACGCACCCGGCTGCGGCCCCGCGTCGCCGTCCGCACCCCGCACGCCTCCCGCCTCGCCGCCCTGCTCAATAGGGACGCGCGCGCGGGGCACCGTTCCGTCGAGGTGGTCCGCGAGACCGGCAACCGGCTCTCGGTGTACGGAAGTACCTGTGCCGCGGTCGGCGAGATCGCGTTCCGCAACGGCATCCTGGTGCACCAACTCGCCGACGAGATCGGCGACATGGGTCCGGACTTCGGCCCCACCGAGGCCGGAGCCGACGATGCCCCGCAGGGGGAGTACCGGGACATCGCCGTGGCCGGCGATCGCAGGCGCAGGTCCGACGCCGCGCCGAGTGAGAGCCGGGAGCGGGGCTCGGCAGGGGAGCCCGCGGTGTCCTCGCAGGCGCCTGCCGGGCAGGCCAGGGCCGCCGTGGACCACGATGCTCAGGAGGAGGCACCAGAGGCCGGCGGGGACGAGTATCCGTCGCACGCCCGCCCATCCGCGTCCGCCCTCGACGGCCTCCCCGATCTGCCGCCCCCCATCTCCGTCCGCCCCGCCCCCAGCCCCCTCCGTCCCCTCCGCTACGAGCTGCGGCGTGCGGCCGGCGTCGGCACCGGGTTCGTCACTGCGGCCGTGGTGCTCGTGGTGTCCGCCCTCACCGCAGTGGTGCTGGCCCGCGTCGGCCACACACCCCGCGCACGCCTGCTGGTCGCCTGGCCGCGGGAGCTCCCGCTGCCGCCCGCCGCGCTGGGGGCCGGGCTGCTCGGCGCGATCGCGTTCGGCGACGAGTTCCGCCACCCCGCCCTGGCGGCGGATCGCGGCACCGTCCCCCGTCGGCTCGGGCTGCTGGCCGCGAAGCTCCTCGTCGCCTCCTCCACGGCCCTGGCGCTGGCCGTCCTCACCCTGGGCTGCGACCTCGAGGTGCTCTATCTCGTCTACGGACGGGAGCTCGCGGAAGTTCCCTCCGACTGGCTCTCGCTCGGCGCGAGTTGGATCGGGCTCGTGGTCGGCTGCGCCTGGGCCGGCGTACTCGCCGCGGGCCTTTTCCGGTCCACCACCGCCGGGCTCGCCGCGGTCGTCACGGTGCCCATCGTCGTCGTACCCCTCGTGCAGAAGGTCCTGGAAGGGCCGTCCGTGCGGACGGCGGCCGGGTTTCCGCTGCGGATGCGGGAGCTGCTCCTGTCGCAGTGGCCGTTCGGGGGAGAGCGGTATCTCGCGGCCGTGGCCCGTGTGATCGGTCAACCCGTGGGCGGCGCACTGACGTTGTCGCTCACCGCCCTGCTCTGCGCCTATCTCTTCACAACCCTGAGGAGCCGGGTCCGATGACGACCGTCCGTGCCGTTCTCGGATCTGTCGTGCTCACAACTCCCCGGGGAAAGCCCATTTCTTTCCGATAAGGCGTCAATTGCGACGGGGTGAGCGATCACCCTTTCGTGTGCTTTTCACCAAAGACCTCAAGGGAGTTGGAGACGACGCCGACAAAAGATGCGTGAGTACCCTTGCGCACACCATGATGACCGCCGCCCGCGCCGCCGACTCCGGACTCGCCGGCTCGGGCGAACTCGACCGCTACCCCTACGCCGAGGCGCCCGTCGCCGACCGCGTCGGATCCTCCGCCTGGGAAGGCTCGGATCCGGAACTGGGCCGGGTCGGCCGACGCGCCGCGGGCAGCCGCGGACGCGGGCTGCACGGCCAACTCGTTCAACAGCTCGGCCAGATGATCGTCTCCGGTGACCTGGGTGCCGACCGCCCGCTCGTGCCGGAGGAGATCGGTCAGCGTTTCGAGGTCTCCCGCACCGTCGTCCGCGAGTCGCTCCGCGTTCTGGAGGCGAAGGGCCTGGTCAGCGCCCGCCCGAACGTCGGCACGCGCGTGCGCCCCGTCAGCGACTGGAACCTCCTCGACCCGGACATCATCGAGTGGCGGGCCTTCGGGCCGCAGCGCGACGACCAGCGCCGCGAGCTGAGCGAGCTGCGCTGGACGATCGAGCCGCTCGCCGCCCGCCTCGCCGCAGGTCACGGACGTGACGACGTCCAGCAGCGGCTCGCCGACATGGTCGAGATCATGGGTCACGCGATGGGCCAGGGTGACGTCCTCACCTTCTCCCGTGCCGACGCCGAGTTCCACTCGCTGCTCATCCAGCTCGCGGGCAACCGCATGCTGGAGCACCTCTCGGGGATCGTCTCGGCCGCCCTCCAGGTCTCCGGTGGCCCGGTGACCGGCTGCGACCGGCCGAACGAGACGTCGCTGGTCCAGCACGGCAGGATCGTCGACGCCCTGGCCGCCGGCGACGGCGCGGCCGCCGAGTCGGCCATGCGCCAGCTGCTCACCGTCCACCCCGAGGTGGAGCGAGTGGTGCCCGCGCCTCGCGAGCACTGACCGCGCACCTGGGTGGTGCGGCCCGGGGTGCCTCCCCCTCCTGTGGCACTCCCGGCCGACCCACCCCCTCCCGGGGGGGGGGGGGGGGGGGGGGGGGGCGGGGGCCGGCGGCGCCGGCGGGGCCGGGGGGGGGGGGGGGGGGGGGGGGGGGGGGGGGGCCCCCCCCCCCCCCCCCCCCACGGCCGGGGTGGAGGCACCTGTGGACGCACCCATGAAGTTCATGCAGATCATCGACTTCGAGACCGAGCGCATCGAAGAGATGCGAGAGCTG
>NZ_JBIWAK010000015.1:0-103851 GCF_044759995.1 Streptomyces sp. NPDC098781 | reverse complement strand
GGTCGCCTGACTCGGTCAGGTTGGGCGCCCGCGTACGGCAGGGGCGGGCTATGGGGGAGGAGGCGGGTGGGGTGTGGGGGCAGATCCGGGGGGGGGGGGGGTGGGGGCGGGGGGGGGGGGGCCGGGGGGGGGGCCCCGCCCCCCCGCCCGGGCCCCCCCCCCCCCCCCCCCCCCCCCCCCCCCCCCCCCCCCCCCCCCCGCGCGCGGGGGGGGGGGGGGGCGCGCGCCCCCCCCCCCCCCCCCCCCCCCCCCCCCCCCCCCCGGGCCGGTGTCCGACTACTCGCCGGGGTGGGCGAGTTCGATGTCGTGGTCGTCGGCGCCCTGGCCGGTCACCGTCAGCGCGGTCGCCACCGGCGGGTAGCCCGTCGCGATGACCGTGTACTCGCCGCCGTCCAGGTCGGTGAAGGCGTACGCCCCGTCCGCACCCGTGGTGGACGTGCCCACGACGTTGCCCGCGGCGTCGACCAGGGTGACCCGGGCGTCGGCCAGCGGTCCGTGCGGCGCCCGTACGACGCCCTGGACCTGGGCACCGGCCTCCAGGTCGACCTCGACACGGGTGACCCCGGTGCCGGCGATCTCGACGGGCAGGGCGCGCGGCCGGTACCCGGCGGCGTTCACCGCGACGGTCACGGCACCCGGCACCAGCTCGGCGAAGCTGAACTCACCCTGCTCACCGGTGGCGGCGGTGGCCAGCAGGTCGCCGCGCACATCGGTCACGATCACCATCGCGTCCTTCACCGGCAGCGCGCTCTGAGCGGTACGGACCACACCGCTCAGCCCGCTGGTGCCGCTGAGCAGGATGTCGTACGCCACCGGGTCGTCGCCGTTGACGACGATCGTGGACGCCTGCGGCTGGAAGCCGTCCGCCGAGGCGATCAGGACGTACGATCCCGCGCCCGGCGCGTCCAGCGCGTAGGAGCCGTCGCCCTGCGCCACCGACCGGCCCAGCTGCCGTCCGGCCAGGGAGATCAGTGTGACGGCGGCCTGCGGCACGGGCGCGCTCTCGGCGCCGCGGACGAAACCGCGGACCGGGACACCGCCGGACGCGCCGCCGGTCTCCTCGGGGTGGGCCACCGTGGCCACGGCGGCGAGCCGCTGGGTGCCGTCGGGGGCGGCCTCGGTCTCGGAGGCGGCGACGGCCCAGCTCGGGGTCCGCTCGGGCGCGGCGGCTTCGGCCGGCTCCGGCGTCTCGGCCTCGGCGGCCTGTGCGAGGGCCCCCTTGGTCTTCAGCGGGACCTCCTTGATGAACAGCGCGAACAGCAGGGCGAGGAAGGCGATCGGCGCGGCGTACAGGAAGACGTCGGCGACGCCGTGGCCGTACGCGCTCTCGATGACCGTGCGTACCGGGCCGGGCAGCGCGTCGAGGTCGGGGATCTCACCGTGGCCGGAGGAGCCCTGCACTCCGAGCTTGGTGAGGCCCTCCTCGGCGTAGTGGGTGATCCGGTGGCTGAGCACCGCGCCGAGCGCGGAGACGCCCATGGCACCGCCGAGGGAGCGGAAGAAGTTCACGACCGAGCTCGCGGCACCCAGGTCGGACGGAGCGACCTGGTTCTGCGTGGCGAGGACGAGGTTCTGCATCATCATGCCGACGCCGAGACCCAGCAGGGCCATGAAGATCGCGACATGCCAGTACTCGGTGTCGTAGCGGATCGTGCCCAGCAGCCCGAGGCCCGCCGTCACCAGCACACCGCCGGCGATCAGCCACGCCTTCCAGCGGCCGGTGCGGGTGATGACCTGGCCGGAGACCGTCGACGAGACGAACAGGCCGACGATCATCGGGATGGTCAGCACGCCGGACATGGTCGGCGACTCGTTGCGGGCCAGCTGGAAGTACTGGCTGAAGAAGATCGTGCCCGAGAACATCGCGATGCCGACGAACAGCGAGGCCAGCGAGGCGAGCGTGATGGTGCGGTTGCGGAACAGGCGCAGCGGCACGATCGGCTCGCTCGCCTTGGTCTCGACGAAGACGAAGATCAGCAGCAGGGCGAGCGCGCCGCCGGTCATCGCGCCGGTCTGCCAGGACAGCCAGTCGTACTTGTCACCGGCGAAGGTGACCCAGATCAGCAGCAGGCAGACCGCGGCGGTGATGAAGAAGGCGCCGGCCCAGTCGACCTTGACCTTCCGCCGGACGACCGGCAGGTGCAGGGTGCGCTGGAGCACGATCAGGGCGATCACGGCGAAGGGCACGCCGACGTAGAAGCACCAGCGCCAGCCGAGCCAGTCGGTGTCGGTGATGACACCGCCGATCAGCGGGCCGCCGACCATCGCGGTGGCGAAGGTGGCGCCGAGGTAGCCGTTGTACCGGCCGCGCTCACGCGGGGAGATCATCGCGGCCAGGATGATCTGGGCCAGCGACGACAGACCGCCCATGCCGATGCCCTGCACGGCACGGAAGGTGATCAGCATCGCCGGGTTCTGCGACAGACCGGCCGCCGCCGAACCCAGGACGAAGACCACCAGGGCCAGCTGTATGAGCAGCTTCTTGGAGAAGAGGTCGGCGAGCTTGCCCCACAGCGGGGTGGACGCGGTCATCGCCAGCAGCGACGCGGTGACCACCCAGGTGTAGGCGCTCTGGCCGCCGCCGAGGTCCTTGATGATGTCGGGCAGGGCGTTGGAGACGATCGTCGACGACAGGATCGCGACGAACATGCCGAGCAGCAGCCCGGTCAGCGCTTCCATGATCTGCCGGTGGTTCATGGGAGTGCCGTCCCCGGCTCCGCTCCCGTGCTTGGCGTGGGCCCGCACACCGGCTGGTGTGGTCGTTGCCATGAAGTTCCTTTTCCTACTGGGTGATCGCGGGTGTACGGCAGTCGTCGAAGCTGGCTCTCAGCCGGGCCATGAGCCGGGTGAGCGCCTCGACCTCGTCGTCGGTCCAGTCGCTCAGCCGCTCGGCCAGCAGCTGTGTGGTCCGCAGGGACATCTCCCGGACACGGTCCTCGCCGGCCGGGGTGATGCGGAGGATGCGGCTTCGCTTGTCCGCCGGATCGGGGGAGCGCTCGATCCAGCCGCGCTCGGCGACGTGGGCGACATGGCGGCTGGTGACCGACATGTCCACGGCGAGCAGCTCGGCGAGCTTGCTCATGCGCATCTCCCCGTGGCGGGCCAGCAACGTCAGTACGGCGGCGGAACCGGCGGGGCAGTCGGACGGCAGTGTCCGTCCCATCTCCCGTTTCACGGCGCCGAAGGCGCTGAACTGGCGGACCAGCTCCTCGTACTGCGCCTGCTCGGCCATCACACCTCCTGCTCTTTGTTGCTTAGGGCAACCATAGAAGCGATTGGTTGCTACAGGCAAACAACAGGGCGGGCCGCGCCGCAAAAACTTGGCAAAGGCAAGTATTGCGGCCGTAAATGTGCAGGTGGGGCGGGTCCTGTGACCTCGTGTGCAGGCCCCGAGCCCGCACTTGGGCCGGACGGGCTGATTCGCTAGGGTCTCAGGCCATGGCTAACACCCAGGGCCCCCAGGGCAACCACGACCCCGCAGGCAGCACCCAGATGTTCCGTGCCTTCGTCGACGAGGGCCCGCAGGCCGGTCCGCAGCAGGCCGCCTCGTCCGGTCCGCGCGTCGGTCTGATCGTCGGCGTGATCGTCGCCGTGGCGATCGTGGCCGCGGTGGCCTGGCTGGCGCTCAAGTAGGCGTCGGCCGCCTCACTCCCACCGGTCGTCCCGCCGGCGCTTCACTCCCACCGGACCTCGACGTCCCGCGTCTCGATGTGCATGCCGAGCGGCACGCGCCAGGCGTCGACGCACACCGTCCAGGTCTTCTTCTCGCGCGCCCCGGCTTCGATCGGCGCCGGGAGTTCGCGCGTCGACTCGATCGTCGCCCAGTCGATGCCGAGCGCGCCGATGATGTGGGTGCCGAAGGTCACGGTGCCCGAACGCACGGGCGTGCCGCCCGAGTTGTGCAGGCCGAGCGTCACCTTCTCGCACCAGCGCTGGTCCGTGGGCTCCCGTTCGGGGTCGCCCACGGCGAGCTTCGCGGGCGCGGGCGCGGGTGCGGGGGTGGTCGCGGGCGCCGAGGGTGCCGGTGAACTGCCCGGCCCGGACGGGGAGTCGGCCGGCGAGTCCACGGGGGCGGAATTTCCGCTCGGCGTGCGGGAAGGGCTCTTCGTCCCTTCGGCTTCCGTTCCCGGAGCGGGTGCCGGTGCCTGACTCCCGTCCCGCCCGGGGGAACTGCCGCCCCCGGCACCCCCATTACCCCCACCACGGCCGCCGTCGCCGCTGTCGCTCTCCGGTCCGTCGAGCGGCACCAGCGTCACGCCGTCCGTCGGCGCGACGGCCGTACCGGAGACACGGGGCGGACCGCCCGCCGCTCCCGTGGCGACATACCCGTCACCGCCCCCGCCGCCCGCGCACGCGGCCAGCGTGCCGCCCAGGCAGACGACGGCCGCCGACGCGCCTACCAGGGCGCACCGACGGCCATGTGTCGAGGTCGTCCATATCCGGCGAAGCATCCGGCCATGGTGGCTGACGGTCCGTCAAATATGAAGGGTCGTGCGGGGATGAGCGGTCAGTCGGAGATGAGGCCCTCGCGCAGTTGCGCCAGCGTCCGGGTCAGCAGCCGGGAGACATGCATCTGGGAGATGCCGACCTCCTCGCCGATCTGCGACTGGGTCATGTTGGCGAAGAAGCGCAGCATGATGATCCGCCGCTCGCGGGGCGGCAGTTTGGCCAGCAGGGGCTTGAGGGACTCGCGGTACTCCACGCCCTCCAGGGCGGTGTCCTCGTAGCCGAGCCGGTCCGCCAGGGAGCCCTCGCCGCCGTCGTCCTCCGGGGCCGGGGAGTCCAGCGAGGAGGCCGTGTAGGCGTTACCGACCGCGAGGCCGTCGACGACGTCCTCCTCGGACACGCCGAGCACGGTGGCGAGTTCGGTGACCGTCGGGGAGCGGTCGAGCTTCTGGGAGAGCTCGTCGCTGGCCTTGGTGAGGGCCAGGCGCAGCTCCTGGAGCCGGCGCGGCACCCGCACCGACCACGAGGTGTCGCGGAAGAACCGCTTGATCTCGCCGACCACCGTCGGCATCGCGAAGGTCGGGAACTCGACGCCCCGCTCGCAGTCGAAGCGGTCGATCGCCTTGATCAGGCCGATGGTGCCGACCTGGACGATGTCCTCCATCGGCTCGTTGCGAGAGCGGAACCGGGCGGCCGCATAGCGCACGAGCGGGAGGTTGAGCTCGATCAGGGTGTCCCGGACGTAGGCACGCTCGGGGCTGTTCTCGTCCAGTGCGGCGAGCCGCAGGAACAGGGAGCGGGACAGGGTGCGGGTGTCGATGTCGCCCGAAGCCGGTACGGCCGGGACATCGGCTGCCGGGAGGGCCGGGGCCGGGACGGCCTCCAGAGCCGTGACGTCGTCGAGAACGGCGTCGGGCGCGGACTCGCTCTTTGTGAGCGTGAGCACCTTCGAGCTGCCCTGGTCTACGGACATGCCACCCCCTTTGGGTCGCGGGACGGTCGTGGCGAACGCTCCGTACGAGGAACGCCAGCCTTCACCTGAATACCGGAGCCGGAGCCACGGCAAACGCGCTTCCCGAAGAATGTCACATGTCGGCAACACGCTGTAGTGACATGTCGACATGTGAGACTTGAATCCGCCCTGGATAAAGGGGGTCTGACGGTATTTCGGGTCAGAACTGTCGGGATCCGCCCTGGTGAGCGATTCGCTCGCGACGGTGATCAGTCGTTCGTGTATGCGGTTACGCGTCGATCCGGTTCGCCGAACGCAACCGTTGGAAGCTACGCGCGAGTAGCCTCGAAACGTGCATCTGGGATACCCCGAGTTCCGCACTGATTTGCGATTGGGTGAGGTTGCTGTAGTAGCGCAGGAGCAGGATTCTCTGCTCGCGCTCGGGGAGTTGCACCAGCAGATGCCGGACCAGGTCCCGGTGCTCCACGCCGTCCAGGGCCGGATCCTCGTAGCCGAGCCGGTCCAGCAGTCCGGGCAGTCCGTCGCCCTCCTGGGCGGCCTCCAGCGAGGTGGCGTGGTACGACCGCCCGGCCTCGATGCAGGAGAGCACCTCGTCCTCGGTGATGCGCAGCCGCTCGGCGATCTCGGCGGTGGTCGGGGTCCGTCCGAAGGCGGTGGTGAGGTCCTCGCTCGCGCTGTTGACCTGGACCCACAGCTCGTGCAGCCGGCGCGGTACGTGGACCGTGCGGACGTTGTCCCGGAAGTACCGCTTGATCTCGCCCACGACCGTCGGCATCGCGAAGGTCGGGAACTGCACGCCCCGGTCCGGGTCGAAGCGGTCGATGGCGTTGATGAGCCCGATCGTGCCGACCTGGATCACGTCCTCCATCGGCTCGTTGCGGGAGCGGAACCGGGCGGCCGCGTAGCGCACGAGCGGGAGGTTCGCCTCGATGAGCGCTCCGCGCACGCGGTTGTGCTCCGGCGTACCCGGCTTCAAATCCTTGAGCTCCCCGAAGAGCACCTGGGTCAGCGCCCGGGTGTCGGCACCGCGGCTGCGGGGCGGCGGGGACGCGGGAGGGTCCTCCTGGGTCGGGGCTTGAGGCGCAGTACTGGCCGGCACGGTCAACTCCACCTCGTGATCCATCAACTCATCCGTCAAAAGCGGTCATAGCATCACAAGACAGTTCATTGTGTTCAAGTACCGCATAATCCCGTGTTGGGGACCGAAGGCCGCGTTAGACACGCGAAAGCCCCCCGCCGTTCCGGCGGAGGGCTTCACGGGGATCGGGGTGCCGCGCTGCTCAGAATTCGTAGTCGGCGATCACCCAGGTGGCGAACTCCCGCCACAGGGCGACGCCCGCCTGGTGCTCGGGGTGCTCCACGTACGCGCGCAGAGCGGCGGCGTCCTCGAAGGCGGAGTTGATGGCGAAGTCGTAGGCGATGGGGCGGTCGCTGAGGTTCCAGCCGAGTTCCCAGTGCCGGATCTCGGGGATCGTGCCCTCCAGCGCGCGGAAGGCCGCCTCGCCCTCCACGACGCGCGGGTCGTCGCGCTCGACGCCCTCGTTGAGCCTGAAGAGGACGAGGTGGCGGATCATGAGTGCTCCTGTGATGGCGAGGGCTGGTGGTCGGCCCAGACATAGCTTTCGGGCAGCAGGTCGGCGACGGGGACGGTACGGACGCCGTCGTGCGCACCGACGATGACGCCGATCCCGGGGAAGTGGTCGAGCAGGACCTGCCGGCACCGGCCGCACGGCGGGACGACCCCCCGGTCGCGGTCGCCCACGGCGACGATCGTGTCCAGCTCGTAGGCGCCCTGCGCGGCCGCCGCGCCGATGACCACCAGCTCGGCGCAGGGGCCGCCGGTGAAGTGGTAGACGTTCACCGCGGTGACGATGCGGCCGTCCCGGGCGCGGGCCGCGGCCGCCATGGTGTGGTGCTCGCCCCGGCAGCGGGTACGGGCGATCTCGGTCGCCGCCTGGACGAGTTCGTGGTCGACGGGCGAGGCCACGTCAGCTCTCGCCTCCGTTGGCGAGCCATGTCATGAAGTCGCCGATGGCCTTCGCGGCGTCCGAGATGCCCTCGAACCCCACCTGGACGTAGTCCGCCGCCTTGGCCGGGTCCGTGATGATCACGTAGAGCGCGAAGACCGCGAGCACGTAGACGGCGATCTTCTTGGAATTCACCGCCATCGCGGCCTCCCCTGTGGCTGCTGTGCTGTGACTGCCATGACTGCCGAGCCGAATGAGTCGAAAGAGCCGAAGGGGCCCCGTGTTACCGGCGGTGAGTGTAACCTTCGCGGCCGACGGGAGATCAACAGCACGAAGGGCCCCGTCCTAGGACGGGGCCCCTCTTCAGCGGTAGCGGAGGGATTTGAACCCTCGGTGACGGGTTACGCCACACTCGCTTTCGAGGCGAGCTCCTTCGGCCGCTCGGACACGCTACCGAGGGAGACCTTACAGCACGGCGGGCCCTGCTCAGAAATCGGTATGCGCGGCCGGTCAGCGATCCCGGAAGAAGTCCGTGAGCAGGCGCGCGCACTCCTCGGCGAGGACGCCCTCGACGACCTCGGGGCGGTGGTTGAGCCGCCGGTCGCGTACGACGTCCCAGAGGGAGCCCGCCGCGCCGGCCTTGTCGTCCCGGGCGCCGTAGACGACCCGGTCCACCCGGGACTGCACGAGCGCCCCGGCACACATCGTGCAGGGCTCCAGCGTCACGACGAGCGTGCAGCCGGACAGCCGCCACTCGCCGACGGCCTCGGCCGCCCGCCGGATCGCGAGGACTTCGGCGTGCGCGGTCGGATCGCCGGTCGCCTCGCGCTCGTTGTGGCCGACGCCGAGCACGGTCGTGTGGTCGGAGGACAGGACCACCGCGCCGACGGGGACGTCCCCACCCCGGACGGCCAGCCGGGCCTCGTCCAGGGCGAGCCGCATCGCGGCCCGCCAGCGGTCACGTACGGGGTCCGGCACCTCGGGCGCCGGCCCCTGGTCGGACGAGGTCAGCGGACGGTCTCCAGCACCTCCGAGGCACCGAGCGCCTCGGCGATCGCGCTCAGCGCGTCCTCGGCGTCCAGGGCCTTCAGCTCCTTCTCGCCGACGCCGAGGTCGTCCAGGATCCCGGTGTCGCCGACGGGGCTGTGCGGAACCGCGTCCGCGGCGCCGCCCTCCTCGTCATCGTCATCCGAGTCGCCGTCCGGCTCCTCGGTGCCGTCGAGGTCCAGGGCGTCCAGATCGGCGTCGTCGTCGGGTTCCCTGCCGAGCAGTTCGTCGGTGAGGAGGATCTCGCCGTAGCTGCTGCGGGCGGCTGCGGCGGCGTCCGAGACATAGATACGAGGGTCGTCCTCGCCGTCGATCCGGACGACTCCGAACCAGGCGTCCTCCTGCTCGATGAGCACGAGCACCGTGTCGTCCTCCGGCGAGGCCTCACGGGCCAGGTCGGCCAGGTCCGACAGGGTCTCCACATCGTCGATCTCTGTGTCGCTCGCTTCCCACCCGTCTTCGGTGCGCGCGAGCAGTGCGGCGAAGTACACCGTGACTCTCCCACTGGTCATAGGCGTGCCGGTTGGGGGTCCCCCCGGCGGAGGTTGGGGGCGGGGAGAGCTGTGCTCCGAGCCCACCCACTCGGAATCGTGGCAGAAACAAGGCGTTCAGGGGACGTCTTCGGCTCCCTGTGTCCGGCAGTTTTGATCGCGTTGGCCCGAGGGGTTCCGCGAGCACGTCCGTGAAGGACTCACCAGCAGACTCGTTGCCGCCACGTCGGGATCGTACGCGGCTTTCCCACTGTCCACGCACGCTCACCGCTCCAACGTCCCCCATGGGCGCGGATCTTCCCCGCCGCCTCGCCCTACCAGCGGAACGTTCGCATCCGCATGGCGTGGCGAAGGCGGGCCGCCTTGGCGCGGCGCGGCTGGACGCGGTCGCGCAGTTCGCGGGCCTCGGCGAGCTCCCGCAGGAACTGCGCCCGGCGTCGGCGGCGCGCGGCGTCGGTCTCCTCCCGCGAGTCCTGCGCGGGATCCGCCGACGACTCAGGATTCGGCATGGTTCACCACCCCCGGTACGTCCCTCCCACTTTCCCTCCGATGGGCGGTTTGATGCCAGCGCACGGGTGAACGGCAGGCCGCGGGCTTGCTGCGCGTGGGGACGCCGGGCATACCCGGCCCGGTTACTGTTGTGGACATGCGTCTCCACGTCGTCGACCACCCCCTGGTCGCCCACAAGCTCACCACGCTGCGCGACCAGCGCACCGACTCCGCGACCTTCCGCCGGCTCGCCGACGAACTGGTCACCCTGCTCGCCTACGAGGCCACGCGGGACGTGCGCACCGAAGCGGTCGACATCACGACCCCGGTCACCCGGACCACCGGCGTCAAGCTCTCCCACCCGCGCCCCCTGGTCGTGCCGATCCTGCGCGCCGGCCTCGGCATGCTCGACGGCATGGTCCGGCTGCTGCCGACCGCCGAGGTGGGTTTCATGGGCATGGTGCGCGACGAGTCGACCCTCCAGGCATCCACGTACGCCACGCGGATGCCGGAGGACCTCTCCGGCCGTCAGGTGTACGTCCTGGACCCGATGCTGGCCACCGGCGGGACGCTGGTCGCGGCGATCCAGGAGCTCATCAAGCGCGGTGCCGACGACGTGACCGCGGTGGTGCTGCTCGCCGCGCCCGAGGGTGTGGAGCTGATGGAGCGGGAGCTGGCGGGGACGCCGGTGACGGTGGTGACGGCGGCCGTGGACGACCACCTGAACGAGCACGGGTACATCGTGCCGGGGCTGGGCGACGCCGGGGATCGTCTTTACGGAGCCGCCGAGTAGGGCATGGCCGCCTGTTCGCCGTAGGGGTGCGGGTCGGTCGCGGCCGGCCGTGCGGCGTGGCCGCTCGTGCGGTTGCCCGCGCCCCTGAGGGCGTTCAGCATCCCTTCTTCGACGACGTGGACGTCGGCTTCGGGTGGGCCAGGGCGGTCAGGGCCTTGTCGGCGTCCGGCTTCTTCTTGAGGTCCTTGAAGGCGTCGCCGATGATCAGGTCGACCGTCGCGCCCTTGCGGGTGTCGGTGCGGCGCTCGGCCGCGGTGAGCTGGGTCGCCAGCACCGGCAGCGAGGTGTTCAGGGACGAGGCGGGGCCGAGCAGTATCCCGGCGCCCTTGACCTTCTTGTCGTACGTCTTGGTCGCGTTGCCCACGTCGCCGATCTTGAAGCCGCGTTTCTTCAGCTCGTCCGCGGTCTTCTTGGCAAGTCCGCTGCGTGTCGTCGCGTTGAAGACGTTGACCGTGATGCCGGCGGGCTTGGGCAGGGGCGCGGTCGCCGTGGGGGAAGGGGTCGCGCCGATTCCGCAGCCGGACTTGGGGCCGGCCGCGGAAGCCTTCCCTCCGCCGCCCGTGAAGACGTCGATGAGCTGGAGCGTGCCCCAGCCGACCATCCCGAGCGCGGCGACGGAGGCGGCGGCGAGGACGGCGAGCCTGCCGTGTCGCCGACGCCGCCGCATCCGTGGGTATTTGTTCCCCTTGATGCGGTACTGGCCGCCCATGCCCTGGGGAGTCAGCATGCTCATGGGCGCAGCGTAGTCCGCCCGAGCGGCAATGCCTACTAGATGATCATTCGAGGCCGCTCGGACCAACCCGAAAGGGGCAACGGGGGACGGCCGGCCGTGTCAGGCCGGGGTCAGTCCAGTTCCAGGACTCTCGCGTGCAGCACCTGGCGCTGCTGGAGCGCCGCGCGGACCGCGCGGTGCAGGCCGTCCTCCAGATACAGGTCGCCCTGCCACTTCACGACATGCGCGAAGAGGTCGCCGTAGAACGTCGAGTCCTCGGCGAGCAGGGTTTCCAGATCGAGCTGGCCCTTGGTCGTCACGAGCTGATCGAGGCGGACCGGGCGCGGCGCGACGTCCGCCCACTGCCGGGTGCTTTCCCGGCCGTGGTCGGGGTACGGCCGGCCGTTTCCGATGCGCTTGAAGATCACACGGAAAGCCTACCGGTCAAGACCTTCCGGGCGCAGCCATGGCAGCGGAGTGCGACGCTGGAAAAGACGTGGCAAACCGGGATGAAACGGCGATCGTCGCGGAAATGGCGGCCGGATCGGAAGCCGGAACGGCCCCGACCGGAAGCCGAGCTGGTGGCCCGGGTCGAGTCGAACACGGTGCCGATCGTCAGCCGGTTCGGTTCCCTGGGCCGGTCGGGTGAGCCGAGCCGGACCGCGAGCGCCGGAGCACGAGTGCGCGGAGGCCTGAGATGAGCGACCGCAAGACCACGCCCGGCGCCGGGTCCGGGACCGTGCCGTCGGCTCCGGCGCCCGAGGGACGCGGCGGTGCCCCCGCGCTGCCGCAGGAGGCCCTGGAGATCGCCGCCGGATACGCCTTCGCCGGCCCCGCCCTCGATCTGGGCGCCCTGATCTGGGACGGGCGGTGTCTGCCGGACGCGCAGATCCGCGTGCCGCTGCCGATGCTCAACCGGCACGGCCTGGTCGCGGGCGCCACCGGTACCGGCAAGACCAAGACGCTCCAGCTGATCGCCGAGCAGCTGTCGGCGCAGGGCGTGCCGGTGTTCCTGGCGGACGTCAAGGGCGATCTGACCGGGATCTCGGCGCCGGGGCAGCCCGACGACAAGGTGCGCTCCCGGGCCGCCGAGGTGCACCAGCAGTGGACGGCGGCCGGCTTCCCCGCCGAGTTCTACGCGCTGGGCGGCATCGGCCGGGGCATCCCGGTCCGGGCGACGATCACCAGTTTCGGCCCGGTGCTGCTGTCCAAGGTCCTCCAGCTGAACCAGACCCAGGAGCAGTCCCTCGGCCTGATCTTCCACTACGCCGACACCAAGGGCCTGGAACTGGTCGACCTCAAGGACCTCAGGGCGGTCGTCGCCTTCCTGACCTCCGACGAGGGCAAGGGGGAGCTGCGGAACATCGGCGGGCTCTCCACCGCCACGGCCGGGGTGATCCTGCGCTCCCTCACCGCCTTCGAGGCGGAGGGCATGGCGGACTTCTTCGGGGAGCCGGAGTTCGACACGAACGAGTTCCTGCGGACGGCGCGGGACGGGCGAGGTGTCGTGTCGGTCCTCGAACTGTCCGCCGTACAGGACCGACCGCGGCTTTTTTCGACGTTCATGATGTGGCTGCTCGCCGACCTCTTCCACGATCTGCCGGAGGTCGGGGACGTCGAGCGGCCGAAGCTGGTGTTCTTCCTCGACGAGGCGCATCTGCTGTTCGACGACGCGTCGAAGGCGTTCCTGGACTCGATCACCCGGACCGTGCGGCTGATTCGCTCGAAAGGGGTCGGCGTCTTCTTCGTGACGCAGACGCCGAAGGACGTACCGGCCGAGGTGCTCGGCCAGCTCGGCAACCGGGTCCAGCACGCGTTGCGGGCCTTCACACCGGACGATCAGAAGGCGCTCGGGGCCACGGTGAAGACGTTCCCCGATTCGCCGTACGACCTGGAGGAACTCCTCACCGGCCTGGGTACCGGCGAGGCGGTCGTGACGGTCCTGAGCGAGCGGGGAGCGCCGACGCCGGTCGCCGCGACCCGGCTGCGGGCGCCCGAGTCGCTGATGGGGCCGGTCGAATCGGGTGCGCTGGAGCGGGCGGTCACGTCATCGGCGTTGTACGGGCGGTATGCACAGGCTGTGGACAGGGAGTCGGCGTACGAGCGGCTCCAGGCGTCGCGCGCAGGCAAGGGTCCGGACGAGATGTGTGCGGCGGCGGAGGCCGGGGAGCGGGCGGGGACGGGGGAGCGGCGCGCCCGGCGCGAGGACGACTCCTCCGTCGTCGAGCAGGTCGTCGGGAGCGGCATGTTCAAGTCCCTGGCTCGGTCGGTGGGTACGCAGATCGGGCGGGAGATCACCCGGTCGCTCTTCGGCACGGCGCGGCGGAGGCGGTGACCCGGAGAGAGCCCGCCTCCGCCGCGACCGTCAGCCGCGCTCCCGGACCTTCGGGGGAAGCTGCGGCTTGTCCTTCTTCACCTGCGGTTTCGGCGTGTTGCGGGTGGCCTCGGCGCGCAGCAGGGCGCGCAGGACCGCGTAGTGGTCGGTGGGCATGACTGTGCTCCTCGTGTCGTACTGACGGACCTCGTGGCGGGGTCTGTCAGCAGCGCAGGACCACGGTGTGCGACAGGTGCGGGACGTACGGCGGCCGGGGCGGCGCGGTGAGCCGCGGGGCCGGTGCGGCACCGGGCACCGGACTCGGCGCCGGGGCCGGGCGGGTGCGTACGGCGTGCCGCCGTTCGGCGCGGGCCGGGGGCCGCAGGGCCGTGTCGAGGGCGTCGTGCTCGGCGACCTCGGCGGAGGCGCCGACGACCGTCGGCAGGGCGTGCGCGTGGGCGTGTGCGCCGGGCACCAGCAGGGCGAGCAGCAGCACGAGGACCCGCAGCCAGGCGCGGCTGCGCGAGCGGCATCGTGCGGTACTCACGGAAGGTCATCTCCCCGGGGGCGGTACGGCGTTCATCGCGTCCGGCGGGAGATCCGCCCGCACGGCGTACGGGGCAGGGGTGGGTATCACTGTGCGTGTCACAGTTCGCGCGGGACCTGATGGGCCGTTCCCCGCAGTCGCAGGGCGGTGACGATCTCGACGATGCCGACCGCCACGAGCCAGCATCCGCCGAGCACCATCAGGACGGTGATCGACTCCACCGGCGAGACGATCAGCACGATCCCGGCGAGGAAGGTGATGACGCCGAGCAGGATCTGCCAGCCACGGGCCGGCACGGACTGGTCGGAGGCGGCGGCCAGCGACTGGGTGATGCCGCGGATGAGCCAGCCGATCCCGATCCACAGGGCGAGCAGCAGCGTCGACTGCATCGCGCCGCGGAAGCAGAACAGACCCAGCACGATCGACAGGGCACCGCTGACGAAGGCCAGCACCCGCAGCGAGGTCGTCCGGTGCGTCCCGAACGCGGCGACCAGCTGGAACACGCCGCTGATCAGCAGGTAGAGCCCGAAGAGGATCCCGGCCACACGAACCGAACCGTCCGGCCAGACGAGGATCACCACCCCGAGAACCAGGGAGGCGACCCCGGTGACGAGCACGACCTGCCAGGCGGCACGGGAGAGCGCGTGCAGCGGCCCCTCGAAGGCCGGCTCCGGCTCGTGCGTCACCACCGGCCCCGGGGGTCCGGAGGGATTGTTGCCGGAGTGAATCCGGCGATCGTCGTAGTCCCGGCCCCAGGGGGAGCCACCAGGCGCCTCGTTCATGCTCCAAGCTCAGAACGGGACGACGACGCCCGCCATTCGGGGCGGTCCAGTCGGCTGACGGGCGGGGGTGGGCGCCACATGTTGGACTGATCCCACCCGCGAACGGACGTCCGATCCGCCCGGCGCCGCCTACTTGCCCGCGGCCTTGGCCGCCTTCGCCGCTGCCTTCATCTCCTGTTTGTGGGCGCGGACCTTGGCCAGGGAGTCGGGGCCCGTGATGTCGGCGACCGAGCGGTGGGACTTCGGTTCGCCGTAGGCGCCCGCGGCCTCCTGCCAGCCCTTCGGGCGTACGCCCAGTTGTTTCCCCAGCAGGGCCAGGAAGATCTGGGCCTTCTGCTTGCCGAAGCCGGGCAGGTCCTCCAGGCGGCGCAGTAGTTCGCGGCCGTCGTCGACGCCCTTCCAGACGAGCTCGGCGTCACCGTCGTAGTGCTCGACCAGGTACTGGCACAGCTGCTGGATCCGCTTGGCCATGGAGCCCGGGTAGCGGTGCACGGCCGGCTTCTCCGACAGCAGGGACACGAACGCGTCCGGGTCCTGCGCGGCGATGTCGTGCGCGTCCAGGTCCTGCGCGCCGAGCCGGTCCGCGATCGTACGGGGTCCCTTGAACGCCCACTCCATCGGAACCTGCTGGTCCAGCAGCATGCCGACCAGCGCGGCGAGCGGGCTGCGGCCGAGGAGTTCGTCGGCCTCGGGGTCCTGGGCGAGATGCAGGGTGACGTCCATGACCCCGATCATGCCGCGCCCGCCGCCCGGACGCGCGCGGGGGCAGGGGCGCGTCAAGGGGTGCGCGCCCCTGCCCGGTTCAGGCGCGCCAGTACCCCAGCGCGTTCACCCGCTGCTTCGGCAGTCCCAGCTCCTTGCGGACGTACGAGGTGAGGGCCCGGGTCGTCGCCGTGTCGCAGGCGATCCAGACGTACGGGTCCGAGGTGCCCTTGAGCAGGTCGGGCAG
This sequence comes from Streptomyces sp. NPDC098781, assembly GCF_044759995.1. Taxonomy (NCBI): domain Bacteria; kingdom Bacillati; phylum Actinomycetota; class Actinomycetes; order Kitasatosporales; family Streptomycetaceae; genus Streptomyces; species Streptomyces sp. NPDC098781. The sequence goes on along the minus strand of NZ_JBIWAK010000015.1, from coordinate 88,341 downwards.
GGTCTCCTTGACCTGGGCCACGAGGTGGGCCCCGGCGTCCTGCCTCGGCAGCGTCCGTACCTCGTGGCGGGACTCGGCCGTACGGAAGGGCAGGCCGTCCCGCTCGCCCTCGAACCACACCGTCGCGGGCGCCGCGTCCAGCGCGGTGAGCAGGGAGTTGAGGGCGGGCAGCGAGGCGGTGTCGGCGATGGCGAAGACATGGGAGGGCGCCGGGTCGGGGTCGGCGAAGCCCGTGCCGTGGATGGTCGCCTCGATCGTGTCACCGGGCTCGGCCGTGCGCGCCCAGTCGCTGGCGACTCCCTCGTGCAGCGCGAACTCCAGGCTGAAGGTGCCGGCCTCCGGGTCCGGGTCGACCAGGGTGTAAGCGCGCTGATGCGGCTTGCCCGCGTTGTCGAACCAGAGCCGGACCCACATGGTGGGGTGGACGCCGGTCGCCGCCAGCATGCCGCCGTCCGTGAGGTGGACCCGGCGGTAGTGCTCGGTGACGTCCTCGGACCCCGTCACCGTGAACACGAAGTCCTTGGCGCGCAGCAGCTTCAGGACCGCGCCCTCCCAGCCGTGCCCCTGCCCCATGGTGTCTTCACCCTTCGCGTACGATTCCTGCACCAATAACTTAGGGAAGCCTAACCTAAAGCAAGGGAGGGGCACAGGTGACCGGCGAGATCTTCCGCGATGCCTGGGGCATTCCACATCTCCGCGCCGACGGGGCGAGAGAACTCGCCCGGGTACAGGGCCGGGTCACCGCCCTCGACCGCGCCTGGCAGCTTGAGGTCGAACGGCACCGGGCGCAGGGCACCTCCGCGTCCTTCCTCGGGGCGGAGGCCCTGCCCTGGGACCGGTTCGTCAGACGGACCCGCCTCGACGACACGGCGAGACGTTGCTTCGCCGAGTTGGAGAGACGGGACCCGGAGACGTCGGGGTGGGTGCGGGCGTACGTCGACGGGGTCAACGAGCAACTGGCCGAAGGCGCCCGCCGCTCCCCCGAGTTCGCCAGGGCCGTTCTGGCGCCGGGCCGTTGGGAGCCGTGGACCCCGCTCGGCGTGTGGCTCGGCATCCACATCCTCTTCGCGGGCTTCCCGGCCAAGCTCTGGCGTGAGCAGGTCGTCCGGCATCTGGGCGCCGACGCGGTCGGGCTGTTCGCCGCGGACGGGCCGGGCACCTCCGGCAGCAACGGCTGGCTGGTGAGCGGGGAGCGCACCGTCACCGGGCAGGCGATCATCGCCGGCGACCCGCACCGCTTCATCGAGGAGCCCGGCGTCTACCAGCAGATCCACCTGTCCTGCCCGGAGTTCGACGTCGTCGGCCTCGCCGTCCCGGGTGTCCCCGGCATCGCCCACTTCGGCCACACCGGCAAGGTCGCCTGGGCCATCACCAACGCCATGGCCGACTACCAGGACCTGTACCGCGAGCGGTTGCGGCGCACCGGCGCGGGCGTGGAGGCGCTGGACCCGGACGGGGTGTGGCGTCGGGCCGTCCGGCACACGGAGGTCGTGGAGGTCGCGGGGGAGGAGCCGGTCGAGGTCGAGGTGATCGAGACGGCTCGCGGGCCGGTGGTCATCGGTGGGCCGGAAGGGCTGCCGGACGGCTTGCAGGAAGGTTTCTCCAGCGAGTTCCCCGACGACGCCCAGCCGCTCGCCGTAACCCTGCGCCACCCGCCCCGCGTCACCGCCGACCTCGGCTTCGGCGCCCTCCTCCCCCTGCTGCGCGCCCGCACCGTCGCCGACGTCGACCGTGCCGTCGACCTGTGGGCCGAGCCCGTCAACGTCGTCCAGGCCGCCGACACCGAGGGCGGTCTGCTGCACCGCGTCGCCGGGAAGGTGCCGGTGCGGTCCGAGGCCAACGGCTGCCGGCTGGTGCCCGCCTGGGAGCCCGGTCACGAGTGGCGCGGCTGGCACGAGACACCCCGCGCCGGCCTCACCGACGGCGTCGCCGCCATGGCCAACCAGCGCGGTGTCGCCGGCCCGCTCGGCGTCGAGTTCGCCCCGCCGCATCGCGCCGACCGCATCACCGCCCTGCTGGCCGAGAAGCCGCGCTGGTCGGTCGCGGACATGCCGGCCATCCACATGGACACCCAGCTGGCCTCCGCCGAGCCCCTGCTGGACCTCCTGCGCAGTCTCGACGAGCTCACCCCCGAGGCCGCCCGCATCCGGGAGACCCTGCTGGGCTGGGACCGACACATGGACGCGGACAGCGTGCCGGCGGCCGTGTACGCGCGGGTGCGCGGGGCCGTCGTACGGCGACTCGCCGCCCATCCGGCGTTCGCCGCGCTGGCCGCTCCGCCCGCCTACTCGGAGGTCCTGCTGCCGTGGCTGGCGCTGCTCCCACGGGTCGGCTTCGCCCTCGAACACCTGTTGAGTGCCGAGAAGATGTACGGCGTCGACCGGGCCGAGACGGTCCGCGCGGCGGTCGAGGAGGTGGCCGCCGAAGAGAGCGGCGAGCCGTCCGCCACAGCCCGGCCGACCTGGGGCGACAGCCACCGGCTGGCTCCCTGGCGGGCGCTGCCCGATCCGTCGTACCCGGAACCCGGCCTCTCCGGCGACCACGACTGCGTCCTGTGCACCTCGTCCGTCCCCGGCCTCACCGACCTGAGCGCCCGCGGCCCCGCCGCCCGCTACATCTGGGACCTGGCCGACCGTGAGGACAGCCGCTGGGTGGTGCCGCTCGGCGCCTGCGGCATCCCCGGCTCGCCCCACCACCGTGACCAACTCCCCCTGTGGCTCCGCGGAGAGCTGGTCCCGGTCGTCACCGATTTCACCGAGTTCGAGAAGGAATCCGATGTCTGAGCTGCCCACGGCCGCCCGCGAGACCGCGCACCCCGTTCATCAACAGGCTGTGGACGGCTTCGGCACCGTCGTCATACGCCCCCTCGACCCGCGCACGGACGCCGAGGCCGTCCACGGCTGGGTCAGCCAGGAGCGGGCCGCGTTCTGGGGCATGAACGGCCTGACCAGGGACCAGGTGGCCGAGATCTACGCCCACATGGCCACCCTGGACACCCACCACGCCTTCCTGGTCGTCAGGGAGGGCGCGCCCGTCGCGGTGCTCCAGACGTACGAGCCGGAGGCCGACCGGGTCAGCGAGTCCTACGACGTCCGGCCCGGCGACATCGGCGTCCACCTGCTGCTGGCGCCCCCCGGTCCCGAGGGCGGGCGGCCCGGCTGGACCTCGGCGCTGCTGACGGTCGTCGCGTCGTACGTCTTCGGCACCCTGGACCGCGAGCGGGTCGTCGTCGATCCGGATGTGCGCAACGAGAAGGCCGTCGCCCGTTTCCTGCGGCAGGGCTTCACGGCCGGGCCGGTGGTCGTGCTGCCGGAGGTCGACCTGCCCGACGTGCACATCCCTCAGAAGCAGGCTCAACTGGCATTCCTGGACCGGGAGGTAGCCTTCCGGGCGTGACCCCGGATGAACTCGTCGCGTATTTCTCCCTGGAGCCGATCCCGCGCGAGGGCGGGCTGTTCCGGCAGACCTGGGCGGGGCCGGAGCGGCCCGACGGGCGGCCGCAGGGCACCGCGATCGTCGCGCTGCTCACCGCGGACGACTACTCGGCCCTGCACCGGCTGCCGTCGGACGAGGTCTGGCACTTCTACCTCGGCGTCCCCCTGGAGATGCTGCTCCTCGCCCCCGACGGCAGTACCCGCACCGCCGTGCTGGGCCCCGACCTGAAGCGCGGCCAGCACATCCAGCTCACCGTCCCGGCCGGGACCTGGATGGGCGCGCGGGTCGCGGCGGGCGGTTCCTGGAGCTTCTTCGGCTGCACGATGGCGCCCGGTTTCACCTACGAGGGCTATGAGCACGGCGACCTGGCCGAACTGACGGCGCGCTATCCCTCCGAGGCCGCCCGGATCGCGGCACTGTGCCGACCATGAGCGGACTCCTCGAAGGACAGGTCGCCCTGGTCACGGGCGCGGGCGGCGGCATCGGGCGGGGGATCGCGACACGGTTCGCGCAGGAGGGCGCGGCGGTCGTCCTGCACTGCCGTACGGCCGTGGCGGCGGCGGACGAGGTGGCCTCCGGGATCCGGGAGGCGGGCGGCCGCGCCGTCGTGCTGCGGGCCGATCTCACCGACGAGGAGGAGTGCCGGCGCGTGGTCGGCGAGGCCGCCGAGTGGGGCGGGGGGCGGTTGACGGCGCTGGTCAACAACGCGGGGGTGCAGCCGACGCGGGAGCTGCCGGGGATGTCCCTGGCGCAGTGGCGGGCGGTCGTGGACACCAACGTGTCGAGCGTGTTCGCCTGCACCCAGGCGGCGGCGGAGGTCATGCGGGGGCAGGGCGGAGGCGGTTCGGTGACCCACATCGCCTCCATCGAGGCGAGCCGTCCGGCGCCGCTGCACGCCCACTACTCCGCGGCGAAGGCGGCGGTACGGATGCACGCCCGCTCGGCGGCACTGGAGTACGGCCCCTTCGGCATCCGCGTCAACTCCGTCTCGCCCGGTCTGATCCACCGGGAGGGGCTGGAGGAGGCGTGGCCGGAGGGCGTACGGCGCTGGAAGCAGGCGGTGCCGACCGGCCGGCTGGGGCGCGCGGAGGACGTGGGGGACGCGTGCGTGTTCCTGGCGTCGGGGCTGGCGTCGTGGGTGACGGGGCACGATCTGGTCGTGGACGGTGGGGTTTCGGCGCGGCCGACGTGGTGACTGCGGGCACGCGCCCTGGTGGGGCGATGGGGGGCCGCCGCCCCTTCACGCCCCGCACACCTCCGCGCTGAGTCCGAAGGGCTCCGCGTCCGTACATACCCTCGAGGCCTCGAGTCCGACGACGGAGATGTGACAGACGTGGGGTGCAATGACCGCCGACAACCGCTCCGCCGACCCGCCGACCGGCGACGACTTCAAAGGCTGGTGCTGCTGGGCACCCTGCTGGTCCTGTTCCTCCTCGGCGGTACGGGACCGGCGTCGGCCCACGCTGCCCTCCGGGCCACCGACCCCGAGGACGGAAGCGTCCTCAAGTCGGCCCCCCGTGGCATCACCCTGACCTTCACGGAGTCCGTCGGCCTGCTGGAGGACTCCTTCCGCGTCCTGGACCCCGACGGCCGCCGGCTGCGCACGGGCGAGCCGCAGCACGGCTCGGACGGCGCCGAGACCGCCAGTGTCACGCTGCCCGGGAAGCTGGCGCAGGGGACGTACACCGTCGCCTGGCGGGTGGTGTCGGCCGACAGCCACCCGGTGTCGGGGGCGTTCACCTTCTCCGTCGGCAAACCCTCCCTCACCACGGCCACCGTGGACACCGGCCCCACCGAGGACCCGGCGACCAAGAGCCTCTACAACATCGCCCGTTATCTGGCGTACCTCGCCGTCGCCCTGCTCATCGGCACGGCGACCTTCACGGCGGTCTGCCGTCCCCCGGACGCCCCGGTCCTGCGGCGGCTGCTCCGGACGAGCTGGTGGACCCTCGTCGCCGCCACCCTCGCGCTGCTGGCGCTGCGGGCCCCGTACGAGACGGGCGAGGGCCCCCTCGGCGCCCTGGACGCCGGCTCCCTCACCCGGACCCTGACCGGCCGCCCGGGCGAGATCCTGCTGGCCCGGCTGGCCCTTCTGCTGGCGGCCGCCCTCTATGTCCTGCGGCTGTCCAGGAGCCGCAAGCCGTACGGCTGGACGGGCGCCGCGCTCGCCGTGGGACTCGCCGCCACCTGGGCCGCCGGCGAGCACGCCTCCGCGGGCATCCAGGTGCCGGTGGCGATGACGTCCTCGGCCCTGCACCTGCTGGCCACCGCCGTCTGGCTGGGCGGCCTCACGGCCCTGCTCGTCACGCTGTACCGCGCCCACCTGACTTCGGCCGCCGTCACCCGCTTCTCGCGCCTCGCCTTCGCATCCGTGACGGTTCTCGTCGTCACCGGCGTCTACCAGTCCTGGCGCGGTCTCGGTTCCCTGGACGCGCTCACCGGCACGACGTACGGCAGGCTCCTGACCCTCAAGCTGGTCGCCGTGGTGCTGCTGCTCGGCGCCGCGGGCGTCTCCCGGCGCTGGACGGCCCGGCTTGCGTCGGTCGACGCGGCGGCCGAGACGGTCGTACGGGAGAAGGTGCCCGAGCCGGTCGGCGGCCCGCCGCTGCCCGAGCCGCCGCGGGCCGACCGGCCCGACGCCCCCGCCGCGGATCCGCAGCGCCGGGCCCTGCGCCGCTCCGTGCTCGCCGAAGTCGCCGTCGGCGCGGCCGTCCTGGCGGTCACCACGCTGCTCACCAGCACCCTGCCCGGCCGCGCGGAGGCGGAGGCGGCGGCCGGGGCGCCCACGGTCATCGGTGCCTCCGTGACCAACGTCCCCTTCGACCTCGGCACCCCCGGCGGCCACGGCAAGGTGCAGATCACCATCGACCCGGGCCGGGTCGGCGACAACTCCATCGAGGCCCTCGTCTACGGCCCCGACGGCGGTGTGTCCATCGTTCCCGAACTGCGGATCTCCTTCACGCTCCCGGCCAAGGACATCGGCCCCCTCGACGCCGAACTCACCGACAAGGGCGGCTACTGGGGCAACAGCTTCCTCAATCTGCCGATCGCCGGGAAGTGGGAGATGAAGGTGACCGTGCGGACGTCGGACGTCGACCAGGTGACCGAGTCGAGCACGGTTGTGGTGCGTTAGCAGATCAGACGGCCTGACAGGTCGTCTCTTCGGCCGGGCCGCGCCGTGAACGTTCCCGGATTTCGATCATCACGGCGCTCACCACTGGGTTCGAGATATCGGTCACGTTTCCGAAACGGCGATCGACATCTCTTGACGCATGACCAGACATACGGCTGTTATTGCGCCACCGTGTTCGGTCAAGTTGATTTCTGATCGGTTACGACGGACTTCGACTCGCCCAACCCTCATGATCGAACCTTGCCACCAGGAGCCGTAGATGCAGCACTTCTCCCCCTCCGGTCTCTCCCTGCCCTCGGCCAGTCGACGCACCCTGCTGCGCGGCATAGGCGGCGCCGCCGTACTCGGCGCGGGCATTCCGCTGCTCAGCGCCTGCGGCGGCAGCGGCACGGCGAGCGACCCGAAGACCGTCACCCTCGGCTCCAAGGCGTCCGACGCCGTGCCGAAGAAGGCGTTCGCGGACATCTACGCGGCCTACAAGAAGAAGTCCGGCATCACGGTCGACGTGAACACCAAGGACTCCAACACCTTCCAGGAGCAGATCAACTCCTACCTCCAGGGCACGCCGGACGACGTGTTCACCTGGTTCGCCGGCTACCGGATGCAGTTCTTCGCGGCCAAGGGTCTGGCCACCCCGATCGACGACGTGTGGAAGACCATCGGGGACAACTTCCCCGAGGCGATGCACAAGCTCAGCAAGGGCGAGGACGGCAAGTACTACTTCGTGCCGCTGTACACCTACCCCTGGGCGATCTTCTACCGGAAGAGCGTCTTCAAGCAGTACGGCTACGAAGTCCCCACCACCTGGGACGACTTCATCGCCCTGTGCAAGCAGATGCAGAAGGACAAGCTGGTCCCGATCGCCTTCGGCGACAAGGACGCCTGGCCCGCGCTCGGCACCTTCGACCAGATCAACTTCCGCCAGAACGGCTACGACTTCCACGTCGAGCTGATGGCGGGCAAGGCCTCCTGGACCGACGCCAAGGTGCGCAAGGTCTTCGACCTGTGGACCGAGATCCTCCCCTACCACCAGGAGGGCGCGGTCGGCCGCACCTGGCAGGACGCGGCCCAGACGCTCGCCTCCAAGAAGGCCGGGATGTATCTGCTCGGGACCTTCGTCGCGCAGCAGTTCACCGACAAGGCCGCTCTGGATGACCTCGACTTCTTCGCCTTCCCGGAGATCGACTCGGCGTACGGCCAGGACACCGTCGAGGCGCCCACCGACGGCTTCATGATGAGCAAGAGCCCGAAGAACAAGACCGAGGCCGTCAAGCTCCTGGAGTACCTGGGCACTCCCGAGGCCGAGACCGTCTACCTCAAGTCCGACCCGAGCTCGGTCCACGCCTCCACCAAGGCCGACACCTCGTCGTACACCGCCCTTCAGAAGAAGGCGTACGACATGATCGCCGGCGCCAAGTCCCTGACCCAGTTCATGGACCGCGACTCCCGCCCCGACTTCACCTCCACGGTGATGCAGCCGGCGCTCCAGAAGTTCATCCGTGACCCCAAGGGCGTCGACAGTCTGCTGTCCTCGATCGAGCGCCAGAAGAAGACGATCTTCGCGTCCGGCTGAGCCGGCTGACCTGGCTGATCGATATGACTACAGAAACCACCAAGGAGATCCCGGAGGCGGCCGCCGTGCCGCCTCCGGGCGCTGCCCCCGCGAAGAAGGTGTCCCAGGGACACCGCCGTCTGCTCACCCGCCGCGACCGGCTCACCCTCGGTCTGATGGCGGGCCTGCCCACGATCCTGCACATCGCCCTCGTGTGGGTGACGGCCCTCGCCTCGGTCGCGCTGGCCTTCACCACCTGGGACGGCATCGGCTTCGGCTCGATCAAGTGGGTCGGCCTGGAGAACTTCAAGGAACTGTTCTCCAACAACCCGCAGTTCTGGCCGGCCGTCGAGCACAACGTCATCTGGTTCGTCGTCCTGATCGTGATCCCGACCCCGCTCGGCCTGTTCCTGGCCGTGCAGCTGGACAAGCGGATCCGGTTCAGCAGGGTGTACCAGACCGCGTTCTTCCTGCCCGTCGTGATGTCGATGGCCGTCATCGGCTTCGTCTGGCAGCTGATCTACAACCCCGACACCGGACTGATCAACAGCGTCATCGGCGCCAACGAGCCGGGTAAATACATCGACTGGATCGGCGACCCGGACCTCAACCTCTGGGCGATCCTCGTCGCCGCGTCCTGGCGGCACACCGGCTACATGATGATCCTCTACCTGGCCGGTCTGAAGGGCGTCGACCCCTCGCTGCGGGAGGCGTCCGCGCTGGACGGCGCCAATGAGTGGCAGACGTTCAAGAACGTCATCTTCCCGACCCTGCGCCCGACGAACACCGTCGTACTCGTCGTCACGATCATCGAGGCGCTGCGCGCCTTCGACCTGGTCTTCGTCTTCAACAAGGGCGCCGAGGGCACCGAGTTGCTCTCGATCCTGGTCACCAACAACATCATCGGCGAGTCCAGCCGCATCGGTTACGGCTCCGCGATCGCGGTCGTGCTGCTGCTGATCTCCCTCGTCGTGATCATTCCCTACCTGGTGGCCACCTTCCGGAAGGAGCGGCGCGCATGAGCACCAGCACCGTTGCGCTGAAGAAGCGCACTCCCCTCCGCCCCGCCCGGATCCTGCTGCACCTCTTCCTCGCGGGAGCGGCGCTGGCCTGGCTCGCGCCGCTGCTCTGGGCCGTCTACGCGGCGCTGCGGCCGTACGCGGAGACCAGCGAGAAGGGATACGTGTCCTGGCCGGACACGCTGAACTTCGACAACTTCACCAACGCGTTCACGCAGTCGGACATGAGCCACTACTTCGTCAACACCATGATCATCGCCGTCCCGGCGGTGCTGTTGACGCTGTTCCTGTCCTCGATGGTCGCCTTCTACGTCAGCCGCTTCGACTTCCGTCTCAACCTGGCCCTGCTGCTGGTCTTCACGGCAGGCAACCTGCTCCCGCAGCAGGTCATCATCACCCCGCTGTACCGGCTCTACCTGCTGATCGACCTGCCCGGCATCACCATGAGCGGCAAGCTGTACGACTCCGCCCTCGGCCTGGTGCTGATCCATGTCGCCTTCCAGTCCGGCTTCTGCGCCTTCGTGCTCAGCAACTACATGCGCACGCTGCCGCACGAGCTGACCGAGGCCGCGCTGGTGGACGGCGCCTCGGTGTGGCGGCAGTACTGGCAGATCGTGCTGCCGCTGTGCCGCCCGGCGATGGCGGCCCTGGCGACGCTGCTGTCCATCTGGATCTACAACGACTTCTTCTGGGCCCTGGTCCTGATCTCCACCGGCGAGAACATGCCGATCACCTCGGCGCTGAACAACCTCTCCGGCGCGTACTTCACCGACCCCAACCTGGTCGCGGCCGGTGCGTTGATGACCGCGATCCCGACGCTGATCGTCTACTTCGTGCTCCAGCGGCAGTTCGTCAGCGGCCTGACGCTGGGCGCCAACAAGGGCTGACGGCCCCTTTCGTGAAAGAGACACCCGTGCACCACCCCTTCACCCCCGTCGCCTCCGTCCCCGTGGACCCGCGCACCGCCCGCGTCCACGAGGAGGGCTGGCAGTCCTGGAGCCCGAGCGGTGCGTACGCCCTGGGCGACCGCCCGTACCGCCCGACCAACGAGAACTGGGCGACGGTCTGTTACCGGCCCGGCGTGACCGTCCCCGAGGGTGCCTTCCAGGGCGAGGGTCTGCTGGCCCTCGACCCTGGCGACGGCTCACCGGTCCGTCTGTGGGCGGCGGCCGACCCCTTCGGCGCGGTGCCGTCCATCCGGCTGGTCGTGACGGACGGCGGCATCGCGGACGTCACCGCCGACGGCCCGGTGAAGGAGTGGACCGGAACGGACATCCAGTCGGTACTCGCCGACTGGGCGGACAGCCTGGGCCTGGCGGCCCCCCGCCCGGCCCCGACGGTCTGGTGCTCCTGGTACGAGTACTTCACCGCCGTCACCGAGGACGACATCCACGAGAACCTCCGCGCGATGGACACCCTCGACCTGCCCGTGGACGTCGTCCAGATCGACGACGGCTACCAGCAGGCCCTCGGCGACTGGCTCACCCTCTCCGGCCGCTTCCGCTCCCGCGCGGCCATCGCCGACGCGATCAGGGTGAAGGGCCGCCGCGCCGGCATCTGGACGGCCCCCTTCCTGGTCGACCCGGCGAGCGACCTGGCCGCCGAGCACCCCGAGTGGCTGGTGCGCACCGCCGACGGCGACTTCACCCACGCCGGCCGCAACTGGGGCCACGACCTGCGCGTCCTGGACACCACACACCCCGAGGCGGCGGCGTATCTGACGGACGTCTTCCGGACGCTGCGCGCCGAGGGCTACGACTACTTCAAGGTCGACTTCCTCTACGCGGGCGCCCTGGACGGCGTACGGCACGAGCCGGACGTCGACGCGCTGACCGCGTACCGCGACGGCATCCGGCTCATCCGCGAGGCGATCGGCGCGGACGCCTACCTGCTGGGCTGCGGTGCCCCGATGCTGCCGTCCCTCGGCCTGTTCGACGCGATGCGGGTCAGCCCCGACACGGCCCCGCACCGCCGCCCCGAGGCCGACGACTACAGCCAGCCCGGCCAGGACCCGGCCGAGTTCACCGGCGTCGGCCGCCAGTGGCAGCACGGCCGCCTCTGGATCAACGACCCCGACTGCCTGATGGCCCGCCCCGCGGTGGAGACCCGCGAGCAGTGGGCGGCGCATGTGGAGGCGACGGGCGGCCTGATGGCCTCCAGCGACCGCCTGCTGTCCCTCGACGAATGGGGTGTGGCCACCACTCGCCGCCTCCTCGGCGGAGCCGCCCGATGAAGCGCGAACTGTCCGTCCCCGGCATCGCCTACGGCGGCGACTACAACCCCGAGCAGTGGCCCGAGGAGGTCTGGGCCGAGGACATGCGCCTGATGCGCGAGGCCGGGGTCACCATGGTCAGCGTCGGCATCTTCTCCTGGGCGCTGCTGGAGCCGAAGGAGGGCCAGTACGACTTCACCCTCCTGGACCGCGTCCTCGACCTGCTGCACGCCCACGGCATCGCGGCCGACCTCGCGACCCCGACGGCGGCGCCCCCGGCGTGGTTCTTCCGCGCCCACCCCGAGGCGCTGCCCGTCGACAAGGACGGCAGGGGACTGTCGTACGGCAGCCGTCAGACGTTCTGCCCGAGCAGCCCGGCGTATCGCGAGGCGGCCCTGCGGATGGCGGGCGAGCTCGCCCGGCGTTACGCGGACCACCCGGCGCTGGCGATGTGGCACGTCCACAACGAGTACGGCTGCCACAACGCCGAGTGCTACTGCGACGAGAGCGCGGCGGCGTTCCGGCGCTGGCTGCGGGTCCGGTACGAGGACCTGGCGGCGCTGAACGACGCGTGGGGCACCCGCTTCTGGAGCCAGTGGTACTACGACTGGGACGAGATCCTCCCGCCCCGCCCCACCGGCGCCGTCCCGAACCCCACCCACCAGCTGGACTGGCGCCGCTTCTGTAGCGACGAGCTGCTGTCGCTGTACGACGCGGAGCGCGAGGTGCTGCGGGAAGCGGCCCCGACGGTCCCGGCGACCACCAACTTCATGGTGATGTACAACTTCGACGCCCTCGACTACTGGCGCTGGGCCCCGAAGCTGGACGTCGTCTCCAACGACCACTACCTCCGGTCCACCGATCCCGAGTCCGAGATCGACATCGCGCTCAGCGGCGACCTGGTCCGCTCCCTCGCGGGCGGCCCCTGGCTGTTGATGGAGCACTCGACGGGCGCGGTGAACTGGCAGCCGGTCAACCGGGCGAAGGGCCCCGGTGAGCTGCGGCGCAATGCCCTCGCCCACGTGGCCCGGGGCGCGGACGGCATCGCCTACTTCCAGTGGCGAGCGGCGAAGGCGGGTGCCGAGCAGTGGCACTCGGCGATGCTTCCGCACGCCGGCACGGACAGCCGGATCTGGCAGGACGTGGTCCGGCTCGGCGCGGACCTGAAGGCGCTCGCGGAGGTGCGCGGCAGCGTCGGCACGGCCGAGGTGGCGATCGTCTGGGACTGGAACGCCCGCTGGGCGCTGGAAATGCCCTCCCAGCCGAGCGCGGAGCTGCGCTTCCTGGACCTGGTCCGTGCCTGGTACGAGCCGCTGTGGCGGTCGGGCGTGGCGGTGGACTTCGTACGGCCGGACGCGGACCTGTCGGCCTACCGAGTGGTGTTGGCCCCTTCCCTTTACCTGGTGGACGACGAGGGCGCGAGGAACCTGACGTCCTTCGCGTCGGGCGGCGGCACGCTGGCCGTCGGCTTCCACAGCGGTGCGGTCGACGAGAACTGCCATGTCCGGCTGGGCGGTTACCCGGGCGCGTTCCGCGAGGCGCTCGGGGTACGGACCGACGAGTTGTTCCCGCTGCTGCCCGGCGAGTCCGTGTCCCTGAGCGGCGGCGGCACGGGAACCCTGTGGTCGGAGCGGGTACGGCTGGACGGCGCGGAGGCGGTCGAGTCGTACACCACCGGTCCGCTGGACGGCGTACCGGCGGTGACCCGCAACTCCCACGGTGACGGGGTGAGTTGGTACCTGGCCACGCTGCCCGATCCGGCGACCCTGGCCGCGCTGCTGGACCGGGTGCGCCGGGAGGCGGGAGTGGAGCCGGTGCGCGGCACTCCGTACGGCGTCGAGGCGGTCCTGCGGCGCGGCTCGGACGCCGACTACCTCTTCCTCATCAACCACACCGACACTCCCGCCCATGTGGCGGTCGCGTCGGACGCCACGGAACTGCTGACGGGCAAGCAGGTGCCGGGCTCGGTCAGTGTTCCGGCGGGCGAGACGGCGGTGGTGCGGGAGCCGCACCGGTAGATCCCGCCGTGTGGCAGGGTGGCCGAGGGCGCGGCGATCCATCACGTCGAGGCGTACAGCGTCCGGATGACCGAGCGCCGCCCGGTCCTGCACGCGGACGGGACGATCGGGATGAACGCGGGCCCGGTGGAGTTCAAGCGCCGCTGAGCCCTCGGCGGGCTGGGCGGGCCCATGGGCGGCGCACATGGGGGTATTCGGACGGTATGAGGCATTCAGCTGCCGGAGTGCGCCGTCCCCGTCGTCCCCGCCATGCCTGAGCTGCCGGATGTCGAGGGTTTCCGCAGGGTGCTCCAGTCCTGTGCGAAGGGCAGGATCGTGCGGCACGTCGAGGTGCGGGACGCGGGCGTCCTGCACGAGGTGAGCGCGCGGCGGCTGCGGGAGGTGCTGGAGGGCCGGCGGATCACCGCGGCGGAGCGGCACGGCAAGTGGCTGCTGGCCCGCACCGGCGGCCCCACCCTCATGCTGCACTTCGGCATGACGGGCGAACTGCTCTGCGCCCACCCCGACGACGCCCCGGCCCCCCACGACCGCGTCCTGTTCACACTCACCCGCGACCACCAGCTCCGCTACCGCGACCAGCGCAAACTCCAGGGCCTGTGGCTGGCGGACGCCGAATCCGACGTCGTACGACGGCTGGAGCGGCAGGGCCCGGACGCGCTGACGATGGACCGCGCGGCGTTCGATACGGTGCTCCGCACCCACCGGGGCACGGTCAAGAGCGTGCTGATGAACCAGTCCGCCCTGGCGGGCCTCGGCAACCTGCTCACCGACGAGATCCTCTGGCGCGCGAGGCTGCACCCGTCGGGCCGGGTCGGCGACCTCACGGAATCCGACCGCCGCTCCCTCCACACCCATATGCGCCGCACCCTGCGTGCCGCCTTGCCCACCGGCCGAGTCCCGCCGCGCGACTCCTGGCTCACCGGCCACCGCGACACTCCCGACCCCCACTGCCCCCGCTGCGGCTCCCCGCTGCGCCGGTCCAGGGTGGCGGGGCGTACGACGGTCTGGTGTCCGGGGTGTCAGGGCGGAGGTGGGTGAGGGAGACGAAGATCCGGCGCACCGCCTGAGGCGCAGGGGACTCGGGCCCCGGGGGACACGCCCTCGTACGCTGTTCCCGTGCCGCCCTCCCCCCGCCTGCACCGTGTAGCCGTCCTCGTGCTCGCGGGTGCGAAGCCGCTCGATGTCGGCATTCCGGCGCAGGTGTTCACGACCCGCGCGAGCATGCCGTACGAGGTGCGGGTGTGCGGTGCGGAACCCGGGCTGGTGACCGGCGGCGACGGCCTGTCGTACTACGTCGCCGACGGCCTCGACGCGCTCGACTGGGCCGACATCGTCTTCATCCCCGGCTACCGGTTCCCGGACCGCGAGGACCCGCCGCGGGCCGTCGTGGATGCGCTGCTGGCCGCCCATGCCCGGGGCACACGGCTCGCCGCGATCTCGACGGGCGCCTTCGCGCTCGCCGCCACCGGCCTGCTCGACGGCAGGCGCGCCACGACGCACTGGCATTACTCGCGGGCGCTCGCGGCGAAGCATCCCCTGGTCCAGGTCGACGAGAACGTCCTGTTCGTCGACGAGGGCAGCGTGCTGACCTCGGCCGGCGCCGCCTCCGGCATCGACCTGTGCCTGCACATCCTGCGCGGCGACCTCGGGGTGGCGGTGTCGAACCACGCGGCCCGGCGCCTGGTGGCGGCCCCCTACCGCAGTGGCGGTCAGGCGCAGTACGTGCCGCGGAGCGTGCCCGAGCCGCTCGGCGAGCGCTTCGCCGCCACCCGCGAGTGGGCGCTGCACCGGCTGGATCGGCCCCTCACGCTCGACATCCTGGCCCGGCACGCGGCGGTCTCGCCGCGTACGTTCTCGCGCCGCTTCGTCGAGGACACGGGGTACACGCCGATGCAGTGGGTCATGCGAGCCCGCATCGACATGGCCCGTGAGCTGCTGGAACGTTCGCAGCGAAGCGTCGAGCAGATCGCCACCGACGTCGGTCTGGGCACCGGCGCGAATCTGCGGCTGCACTTCCAGCGCATCCTCGGCACCACGCCGAGCGAGTACCGGCGCACCTTCGCCCAGGGCGAGTAGGCCGCCGCGGCGGGCAGCCCGCAGGTGGCGCGCAGGTGGCGCGATCCTTTTGAACCGTGGCGATCTCGCCGCTGTCAGCGGCGGAAGCCGCGCGCGAGGCTGATGGCGACGGAAGGGACACCACTCATGACTCGCATCGCGATCAACGGATTCGGCCGCATCGGACGCAATGTGCTGCGCGCACTGCTCGAACGCGACAGCGACCTCGAAATCGTCGCCGTGAACGACCTCACCGAGCCCGCCACCCTCGCCCGGCTGCTCGCCTACGACACCACGGCCGGCCGGCTCGGCCGCCCGGTGACCGCCGACGGGGACACCCTGGTCGTCGACGGCCACCGCATCACGGTGCTCGCCGAGCGCGAACCGGCGAAACTGCCCTGGGCCGAGCTCGGCGTCGACATCGTCCTGGAAGCCACCGGCCGCTTCACCTCGGCCGGGGCCGCCCGCGCCCACCTCGATGCGGGAGCACGGAAGGTGCTGGTCAGCGCCCCGTCGGACGGCGCCGACGTGACCCTCGCCTACGGGGTCAACACCGACGCGTACGACCCGGAAGCGCACACGATCGTCTCCAACGCCTCCTGCACCACCAACGCCCTCGCGCCACTGGCCGCGGTCCTCGACGACCTCGCCGGCATCGAGCACGGCTTCATGACGACGGTGCACGCCTACACGCAGGAGCAGAACCTCCAGGACGGCCCCCACCGCGACGCCCGCCGCGCCCGCGCCGCCGCCGTCAACATCGTGCCGACCACGACGGGCGCCGCCAAGGCGATCGGTCTGGTACTGCCGAACCTCGACGGCAAGCTGTCGGGCGACTCGATCCGCGTGCCGGTGCCGGTCGGCTCGATCGTCGAACTCAACACCACCGTCACCCGAGACGTGACACGCGACGACGTCCTGGCCGCCTACCGCACCGCGGCGCAGGGCCCGCTCGCCGGCATCCTCGAGTACTCGGAGGACCCCCTCGTCTCGTCCGACATCACCGGCAACCCGGCCTCCTCGATCTTCGACTCGGCCCTCACCCGCGTCGACGGCCGCCACATCAAGGTGGTCGCCTGGTACGACAACGAGTGGGGCTTCTCGAACCGCGTGATCGACACGCTGGAACTCCTCGCGGGCGCCTGAGCCGGGACGTTTCACCCGAGCCTCATCTGGCGGCTGCGGCGCGCAGCTCCCCGGGCCGCGTCAGGGGCGCGGGCTCATGGCGCGGGCGGTGGGTGGCTGACCGGTCAGGGTGGTGATCAGCTCGGCGCACACGTCGCGGAGTTTGATGTTGCGGTGCTGGGACACCGAACGCAGGAAGGCGAAGGCTTCCTCGGCCGTGCAGCGGCGCTGGCCCATCACCACCCCGATGGCCTGGTCGATGGCGCTTCGGGACTGCATGGCGGCCTTCATCTGGCCGGCGAATTCCTCGGCGTCGATGATGCGCTGGGCCAGTGCGATGCCACCGGTGGCCTGCGCCGCCAGCGACCGCAAAGCGGCCAGGTCAGTAGGGGTGAAGGCGTCGGACGGGCCGGCATACAGGTTGAGGGCGCCGGCGGTGCGGCTGTTGGCGGAGATCGGCAGGGACAGCGAGGAGTGGATGCCGTGGGCGGCGGCATAGGAGGGGTAGTCGCCCCAGCGGGTCTCGCCCAGCATGTCGGCGACGTGGACCTCCTCGCCGTTGCGGGCGGCCTGCAAGCAGGGGCCGTCGTCCTGGCCGTACTGCTTCTCGTCCAGTTCCGGTGCCGCGCGGCCGGCGCTGACGACCGTCATCGGGCGGGTCTCGCGTTCCAGGGTCACCCCGGCACCCTCGGCGTGGGACACCTCCAGCGCGGCGTCGGCCAGGGTCTGGAGAAAGTCTTCCAGTGACTGGGTTTCCAGCAGCCACTGAGTGATGGGCGGGCTGCTGTCGTGGGCGTTGTCAGCACTCATCGCTGCGTTCCTTCGCGGGCCTCGGGCCCCATGGGCGGCATAGTCTCCTGCCGCTGGGGCGACGGAGTCCCATGTCCGAAGGAACGTCTCCAGCGAAGCCACCACCTGACGCCAGCACATCGTCGGCGCGGCACGGCCTTCACTGTCACCCTACGCCCGCCGTCAGGGCGCAGCGGGTGGCCGGACAGCACTCGCCACGACGCCTCGGGCCGAGCCGTTCGCTGTCGTCGACCGACAACGTCGAAGGGCCCCACCGCGAACGGTGGGGCCCTTAGACATCGTGCCCGGTGAGGCACTGGCGGAGGATTCGAGATTCGTTCATGGGCGGATGACCACTGGCGTGGGGGGCGGCCCGTGGCCGGTTGCCGAAGTCACCGTCACTGGTGGAGCTAAGCCGCCTTGGGGCGTGCCGCACGCATGCCTGGGGCAGGCTCCTGTGCATCGTCGAGAGGGAAGATCTCGTCTTCCCCGAAGTGTGGGGCCTGGAAGGGGTTTGTCGTCGGAGGCGGCGACGATGCGCTGGAGCAGCGGGGTTGCTCTTCCAGAGCGGAGAACAGCGACGTTGGCTCGATGAGAGGTCTCGCTTTCCTTACAGGTCCCTGATGGGGCCTGGCGTGCCGTGATCGGGCACAGTGGTCCTACAGCTTGGTCATCTTGGCGTACGGGCTCAAGATCCGCAGTTGCGCCGAGCCGAAGTCCACCAGCGCCGCGATTCCGTCCTCGATGCCGATCACCCGGCCGAGACCGTGCACGTCATGCGTGACCTGGTCGCCCATGGCGAAGTGCTTGGGAGCCGGTGTGACCGGGGCCTTGAAGGGGCTGGTAGGCAAGTGACGCTTCATGGCAGCTGACTTTGTCATGACTCAGTATGAGCCTACGTGAATCCCACTTGCTATGGCCGTCGGCACAGATCCAGAAGTCAGCAACCGCTTCACGCCTCTGACCTGCGGTTACGAGACCATGGTGAGGCGAAACTCGGCCGTAGGCTCCTGGATCAGGCGCGCGGGCGCTCCAGCCACGCGGCCCCTCGGGGCACGTCATGCCCATTCGGTCGTCACGGAGGCGCTGCCGACGTCCGAGCCCGGGTCACACCGTGGTGGGGGCAGCCAGCGTCGGGTCCTGGCCGGAGTGGCGCAGCGCCTCGGCGACGAATCCGGACGCCACCAGCTCGGTCACGAGGTCACTGAGGAACTGTGTGGTCTTCGGGCGCCGCTCCTTCGGGGTACCCATGGCCTGTCGGATCGTCATGAACGCGGGCTCCAGCAGGCGCAGTTCGGCCCGCTGGGAAACGTGCGCGGTCAGCGGTTGGCGGATGCCGGCCGCCACGTCCAGGCCCTCGGCGTGGAAGACGTCGGCCCCCTCGTCGCCGCGCACCACGGTGGCGTGACGCAGGGTGCGGCTCAGGTGAAGGTCGTACGCGGACCCCTTCTTGACGCCGATGCGCACCCCGTCCCGGTCCACGTCGTCGGCAGAGACGAACGCCGAGTTCACTGGTGCCGCGTACACCCCCTCGATGTGCACGTACGGCGTGCTGAACGCGACTTCCTTCTCGCGGTCCGGATCCACGGCCAGGAAACACAGGTCGGCGTGGCCCTCGGCCATCGCGGCGTACGACTTGCGGGCCGCATCGAAGCAGATGAACCGCACCGGCAGAGCCAGACGTGCGGCAACCTCGCGGGCAAGCTCGACCGTGACCCCGGACGGCTCGTCGGGGGTGCCCTGAGCAAGGACTGGGTTGCCGAGGTTGATGGAGGCGCGCAGCACTCCGGTGGGGGCCAGGTCGTGAGCAAGCTCAGCGTCTATAGGCGTCATGGCCCGAGCCTAGGGCGACCGTCGCCCCATCGTTCGTGGTCGAAGGCTGAGACGGAAACGGGGACGGAGAACGTCGAAGGGCCCCACCGCGAACGGTGGGGCCCTTCGACATCGTGCCCGGTGAGGCACTGGCGGAGGATACGAGATTCGAACTCGTGAGGGGTTGCCCCCAACACGCTTTCCAAGCGTGCGCCCTAGGCCTCTAGGCGAATCCTCCGCCGGAAACATTACATGACCGAGAGGAGTGCTCGCGAACTCGTTCCTACCCGCTGACGTCGGGTACTCTTTGCGGAGCCCCTCACGCGGCGCTATCTGACTGAACTCCCCCAGGGCCGGAAGGCAGCAAGGGTAGGTTGGCTCTGGCGGGTGCGTGGGGGGCGTCTGCGTTCCGGGCGGAGCCTGGGTGCCGGAGCCGCTGACTCCGGCGGCGGGTCATGTTGTCAGTGGCCGCCTATAACCTCGTATGCGTGTCGTCTCTCGCGCTGTACCGCCGCTATCGCCCGGAGTCGTTCGCCGAGGTCATCGGGCAGGAGCATGTAACCGACCCGTTGCAGCAGGCGCTGCGGAACAACCGGGTCAATCACGCGTACCTGTTCAGCGGTCCGCGCGGGTGCGGCAAGACGACCAGCGCGCGGATCCTCGCCCGGTGTCTGAACTGTGAGCAAGGTCCCACTCCGACGCCGTGCGGCGAGTGCCAGTCCTGCCAGGACCTGGCTCGCAACGGGCCGGGTTCCATCGACGTCATCGAGATCGACGCAGCGTCGCACGGTGGTGTGGACGACGCCCGTGAGCTGCGCGAAAAGGCGTTCTTCGGCCCTGCGAGCAGCCGCTACAAGATCTACATCATCGACGAGGCCCACATGGTCACGTCGGCCGGTTTCAACGCGCTGCTGAAGGTCGTCGAGGAACCGCCCGAGCATCTGAAGTTCATCTTCGCCACGACCGAGCCCGAGAAGGTCATCGGCACCATCCGGTCCCGGACCCATCACTACCCCTTCCGGCTGGTGCCGCCGGGGACGCTGCGGGACTACCTCGGCGACGTCTGCGGCCGCGAGAACATCCCCGTCGAGGAGGGCGTGCTGCCGCTCGTCGTGCGCTCCGGCGCCGGGTCCGTGCGTGACTCCATGTCCGTCATGGACCAGCTGCTCGCCGGAGCGGGAGCGGAGGGTGTGACGTATGCCATGGCCACCTCCCTGCTCGGGTACACCGAGGGCTCGCTCCTCGACTCCGTCGTCGAAGCGTTCGCGACGGGTGACGGCGCCGCCGCCTTCGAGGTCGTGGACCGCGTCATCGAGGGGGGCAACGATCCGCGCCGCTTCGTCGCCGACCTGCTGGAGCGGCTGCGGGACCTCGTGATCCTCGCCGCCGTTCCGGACGCCACGGAGAAGGGCCTCATCGACGCGCCCGCCGACGTCCTGGAGCGCATGCAGGCCCAGGCCGGCACCTTCGGGGCCGCGGAGCTGAGCCGCGCCGCCGACCTGGTCAACGAGGGGCTGACCGAGATGCGCGGCGCCACCTCGCCCCGGCTACAGCTGGAGCTGATCTGCGCGCGCGTGCTGCTGCCGGCCGCGTACGGGGACCAGCGTTCGGTCATGGCCCGGCTCGACCGGCTGGAGCGGGGCGTCGAGTTCTCCGCGGGCGGTGGCATGCCCGCGATGGGGTACGTGCCCGGTCCCGACGCGCATGGCGGAGCGGCCGCAGCACCGGTTGCTCCGGTTCCTCCTGGCGGCGGTCCCGCCGCGGCCCGCGCCGCCGTACGCGCTTCCGGCCCGGCACAGACAGGCGCGGCTCCGGCGGGGCAGCCCCCGCAGCCCTCTCAGCCCCCGCAGCCCTCTCAGCCCCCGACCCCCGCCGGGCCCCCGCAGAGCGAGCAGCCGCAGCCCCCGCAGACTCCGCCCACCCCGGCGCCCACACCCGCGCCTACGCCCGCCCCGCCCCCGCAGGCACCCGCCGCACCCGCCCCCGCACCCGCACCCGGCGCCTGGCCCACCGCCGCCCCCGCGGGCGGCGGCCGGCGTCCCGGCGGCTGGCCCACCGCGGCCCCGGCCGGCGGCGGCGCCCAGCCCCCCTCCGCCGGGCCCGGCAGCACGCCCGCGCCCGCACCTCAGCCCGCGGCCCCGACCCCCGCTCCGACCCCGGGAGCAGCGCCCGCCTACGCACCTCCGAGCGGCGGCCTCGACCCCCGCATGCTCTGGCCGAACATCCTGGAGGCGGTCAAGAACCGCCGCCGCTTCACCTGGATCCTGCTCAGCCAGAACGCCCAGGTGGCCGGCTTCGACGGCACCACCCTGCAACTCGGATTCGTCAATGCCGGCGCACGCGACAACTTCGCGAGCAGCGGCAGCGAGGACGTGCTGCGCCAGGCGCTGGCCGAGCAATTCAACGTCCAGTGGAAGATCGAGGCGATCATCGACCCGTCGGGCGGCGGCTCGGTCCCCCCGCCGAGCGGCGGCTCAGGCGGTTCCGGCTTCGGCGGCTCGGGCGGTGGCTACGGCGGCGGCAGCACCGGCGGACAGGGCGGTGGCGGCGGCACCAGCGGCTACGGCGGTGGCGGTACGTCCGCCCAGCGCCCGCCCGCGCCCGAGTCGACGCCGCCGACCGCAGCCACCTCGGCTCCGGCAGCCCCGACGGGAGCCGCCGCCGCATCCACCCCGGCGACCTCCCAGCCGTCCACGCCGTCCAGACCCTCCTCCCCGGAGCCCCCGCACCCGGTCGCCCCCGAGGACGACATCCCCGAGGACGACGACCCCGACCTCAACGAGTCGGCGCTCTCGGGCCACGACCTGATCGTGCGGGAGCTGGGGGCGACGGTGGTGGAGGAGTTCACGAACGAGTAGGCGAGCAGCGGGATTCGGGCACCTGCGGCCGGCCTCCCGTCGCGGCACCCGAGGGCCATCTCCCGACGTCCGGCGCCCTGAACAGCGGGCCTGGACTTGGAGGAACGTACAGGTCACCAACCCCCGGCCCCTCGGCACCCCGCACAAAAACCCCGTTAGGCTGACCCCCGTGAAGGTCCTCGTCATCGGTAGCGGCGCCCGCGAACACGCCCTGTGCCGCTCCCTGTCCCTCGACCCCGACGTCACCGCGTTGCACTGCGCCCCCGGCAACGCCGGCATCGCCGAGGTCGCCGAGCTGCACCAGGTCGACGCCCTCGACGGCGCGGCCGTGACCGCGCTGGCGGAGAAGCTCGGCGCCGGCCTGGTGGTCGTGGGCCCGGAGGCGCCCCTCGTCGCCGGGGTCGCCGACGCCGTGCGCGTGGCGGGCATCCCGGTGTTCGGCCCCTCCGGGGAGGCCGCGCAGCTGGAGGGCTCCAAGGCCTTCGCGAAGGACGTGATGGCCGCGGCCGGCGTCCCGACGGCCCGCTCCTACGTCTGCACGACCCCCGAAGAGGTCGACGAGGCCCTCGACGCCTTCGGCGCCCCCTACGTGGTCAAGGACGACGGTCTCGCCGCCGGCAAGGGCGTCGTCGTGACCGCCGACCTGGAGGCGGCCAGGGCACACGCCAACTCCTGTGAGCGCGTCGTCATCGAGGAGTTCCTCGACGGCCCCGAGGTCTCCCTCTTCGCCATCACCGACGGCGAGACGGTGCTCCCGCTCCAGCCCGCCCAGGACTTCAAGCGGGCGCTCGACGGGGACGCGGGCCCCAATACCGGCGGCATGGGCGCGTACTCCCCGCTCCCGTGGGCCGACCCGAAGCTGGTCGAGGAAGTCCTGGAGACGGTGCTGCGGCCGACCGTCGACGAGATGCGCCGGCGCGGTACGCCGTTCTCCGGACTGCTCTACGCCGGGCTCGCGATCACTTCGCGGGGCGTGCGGGTCATCGAGTTCAACGCCCGCTTCGGCGACCCGGAGACCCAGGTCGTCCTGGCCCGGCTGAAGACCCCGCTGGCCGGTGTCCTGCTGGCCGCCGCCAAGGGTGACCTCGCCGATCTGGAGCGCCTGCGCTGGAGCGACGACGCGGCGGTCACCGTGGTCGTCGCCTCGCACAACTACCCCGGCACCCCGCGCACCGGCGACCCGATCACCGGCCTCGACGAGGTGGCCGCCGAGGACGCCCCGCACGCCTACGTCCTGCACGCCGGCACCAAGCGTGACGGCGACGCGGTCGTCAGCGCCGGCGGCCGCGTCCTGTCCGTCACGGCGACCGGCAAGGACCTCTCCGAGGCCCGCGACCGCGCGTACCAGGCGGTCGCCCGGATCAAGCTCGACGGCTCCCAGCACCGCACGGACATCGCGGCGAAGGCGGCGGGCGCCTGACGACGGCGTACACGACGGGCGCCTGACGACGGCGTCCACGATGGGCGCCTGGCCACGGCGCACGCCGCTGCGGCTCGCGCCGCTCGCGCTCCGGCCGCCCCTGCGAAACAACGCTCCCGATAAACCCGGCAGGCCCCGAGTCCGTCTCAGGATTCGGGGCCTGATCCTTGCCCGACTGGACTTCGGTCAGGATCAGGGGCCTGATCCTCGCAGTCCGTCATCCACCTCTCCCCAAAGCCATTCCATCGAGTGACCGATGCCCCATCCGGCTGACGTGGGTCGAAGCCCCAACTATGGTGCGGCGCAAGCGTTCCGGCACTTGGCCCACCGGCATTGCGATGTCAGTGGTGGGTGCCACAGTGGGGGAGTGAGCAAAGCCAGGACAGTACGGACAGCCAGGGCAGTGGGGAGGGGGTGAGGTCCGGCCGTGACCGGTCTGGGTGTGGAGGCGGGTGCGCAGGCAGCGCGTGCCCGGGCCCTCGTGGTGCTGCGCATCCGCAGCCGTGCGCTGGCCGTGGCCCTGTTGCCCGCGGCGGTTGCCGTGGTGCTGCTCGCCGGCGTCTCCACCGGCCATTTCGTCGGCCCCGGCTGGCACGCGGCCCGCTGGGTCGTCGTCCCGATCGCCGTCCTCGTCCTGCTCGCCGCGGCCGGCATCGCCCTGGTCGTCGCCCGCGCCCGCCCCGCCGTCAGCCCGACGGTCGCCATCGCGGAGGAGCAGGCCCCGGATCTGTACCGCCTGGTGCGTGACCTCGCCGACCGCCTCGACGTCCCCGCCCCGTCCGCGATAGCGCTCACCCCGGACTGCGACAGCTGGCTGGAGGACCGCACCCACCGCGCCCACGGCCCGCCACCGGCCGAGGGCGACGACGGGCTCAACGGCCTGCGCGGCGGCAGCGTGCCCGCCACCCATCGCCGTACGCCCGCCGCCCCCGTCCTGGTCATCGGCTCCCCGTTCCTGTGGTGGATGCGGGTGGGCGAACTGCGCGCGGTTCTCGCCCCGGTGGTCGCCGGTACGGGACCCTCGGCGCACCCGGACATAGCCCAGGCCCGGCGCTTCGTCCGGGGCCTGGACGCCGCCGTGGCCGTCGCTTCGACCCGTGGCCGCTGCCCGGGATCGCGTGCGGTCTGCGCGGGCGTCGGGTGGGTCGCGCGGCTGCTGTTGCGCAGCTGCCGGGACCACGCCGCCGAGATGGAGCGGGGTGTGGCGGCGGCGGCCGCCGAGCGTGCACAGGCTGTGGATTACGGACTGCGGATCGTCGCCCAGGAACAGGTCGGGCTGGCGTACGCGGGCTGGGACCGGTTGCTGACTCGGGTCGCGTTGCCCGCCTGGCGCATGGGCCGCTGGCCCTCCCGGCTGGACGCGGGCGTCGTGGCCGCGCTCACCGAACTGTCCCGCCGGGACCGACTGGCCGAGGGATTCGCGTCCCGGCTCGGCGAGCGCCCCGCGTGCGACCTGCTCGAAGAGCCCGGCGCGGTCGACGAGGCCGCCTCACTCCTCGCCGCCCGCCTCTTCCACGGCGGCCCGGCCGAGCGCGGCCCGGACTGGTCGCCGGTGGACTGGCAGGAGTACCCGGAGGAGGTCGTCGACCGGAAGTGGCGTACCGACGCGGCCCGTCTGCACCGCGTCCTCGACGCCCTGGGCGTCCGCCGCACCACCGACGACACCTCCCCGGAGACCGACGGCCCCACCCTGGCCCGCGTCCTGGACCACCTGTCGAGCCCGCCGACCGAGCCGACCGACCCGACCGACACAGCACCCCACCCTTCCGACGGCCTCCCCTCAAGCCGCAGCGACGCCCACGGCGAAGCCGCCGCCGGCCCGAGCGCCGCCTCGCCGAGGCTCCCCGACGACGATTCAGCCGCGGGCACAGGCACAGGCACGGGCACCCCCCGCCCCCCCAAACCCCCCTACGCCGCAATGGCCGAGGACCACCCCACCGACGACCCCGAAACGGAGCGAAGCTCCGCGCTCGCCGTCGGCCTGACCGCCGAACTGGCCCGCGAAGAGGCCGCGGCCCCCGCGGAGCGGACGGTGTCCCCCGACCTCGGCAGCACGCTGCTGGACATCGGGGCGCTCCCGCTCTTCCCGCTCCAACCGCCCTGCACTTCCCGCGAGTTGCTCACCGACCATGTGACGGCGATGGTCTGCTGCGCCGCGATGGACACCGCGGGCGCGGCCCCCGGCCTGGACTGGCTGGACGGCCCCACGCTGCTCATCAACGGCGAACGAGCCGCCGACCTCACGCCCCGAGTGCTCAGCCTCATCGAGGAGGGCGACCCGGCACCTCTGCGTGCCTGGCTGGTCGAGTCCGGGATACGCCCGGAGAAGCCGGTGCGCCTCGTCTGACCCTCTGCGCATCCGGAGGCCCTGGTTCCACTTTCGGCCAATTCGCAACGAATAGTGACAGGATGCGTGCGTAATGTGATGTGCTGGGACCGATAGCGCTAGTGGCAAGGGCTTACGTCATACGACAGCCATACGAAAGCCCACGCCACCCACCGCACGCCAGGCATCACATCGCACGCCACGCATCACACCGCACGCCACGCATCACACCGCACTGCACACAACGCAGACCACCACGACACTCGCCGCACCACCACGGGGGAACGAGGGAGGGGTATGGCCATGGGGTCGGAGCAGATCCGCCGCTGGGAGTCGGGGGCACTCGCGCATGCCGTGACGGACCCCTTCGGTCAGGGCCCGGTCCCCTGGCTGCGCGGCAACGTCACCTACTTCGACGACACCGGCCAGGTCGTCCCCTGGTACGTCGACGGCCAGGCCCACCCCCCGACGTCGGACACCCCCAGGGTGCCCGCCCCCCGGAGCGCCGGCCCGCGCTCCGCCGACGACGTCCGGCGTCAGATCAAGGGCTTCATCTCGACCGGCGCGGTCGCTCCCGGCGAGGCGGTGGACTTCCACATCACCGTCGACCCGCCCCAGGAGTTCAGCGTCGACATCTACCGGATCGGCCACTACGGCGGCGACGGCGCGGCCAAGATCACCACCAGCCCCCGGCTGTCCGGCATCGTCCAGCCCCCGCCGCTCACCGCGGACCGCACGGTCTCCTGCCATCACTGGTGGCTGTCCTGGCGTCTACAGATCCCGTCGTTCTGGAGCATCGGCGCGTATGTCGCCGTCCTCACCACCGTCGACGGCTACCGCTCCCACATCCCCTTCACCGTCCGCGACAACCATCCCGCGGACCTGCTGCTGCTCCTGCCCGACGTGACCTGGCAGGCCTACAACCTCTACCCCGAGGACGGCCGCACCGGCGCCAGCCTCTACCACGCCTGGGACGAGGACGGCCGTCTGCTCGGCGAGGCCGACGCCGCCACGACGGTCTCCTTCGACCGCCCGTACGCGGGCGCCGGCCTGCCCCTGCACGTCGGCCACGCCTACGACTTCATCCGCTGGGCCGAGCGCTACGGCTACGACATCGCCTACGCCGACGCCCGTGACCTGCACGGCGGCCATGTCGACCCCACCCGTTACCGCGGTCTGGTCTTCCCCGGCCACGACGAGTACTGGTCGTCGAACATGCGCCGTACCGTCGAGCTCGCCCGCGAGAACGGCACCTCCCTGGTCTTCCTCTCCGCCAACTCCATGTACTGGCAGGTGGAGTTGGGCCCCTCCCCGTCCGGTGTCCCCGACCGCCTGCTCACCTGCCGCAAGCGCAAGGGCCCCGGCCGCCCGGTCCTCTGGCGCGAGATCGACCGGCCCGAGCAGGAGCTGATCGGCATCCAGTACGCGGGCCAGGTCCCCGAGCCGCACCCCCTGATCGTCCGTAATGCCGACCACTGGCTGTGGGAGGCGACCGGCGCCCACGAGGGCGACGAGATCGAGGGCATGGTCGCCGGCGAGGCCGACCGTTACTTCCCGCGCGCCCCGCTGCCCGATCACGAGGAGCGCATCCTGCTCGCGCACTCCCCGTACACCGACAAGGAGGGCGCCCTCCGCCACCAGGAGACGTCCCTGTACCGCTCGCCCTCCGGCGCCCTGGTCTTCGCGTCCGGCACCTTCGCCTGGTCCCCGGCGCTGGACCGCCCGGGCCATGTCGACACCCGAGTCCAGCGTGCCACCGCGAACCTCCTGGACCGCATCTGCAAGCGGGACTGAGCCGACCCGGCACCCCCGTCGCCAGGCACCACGCACACCCCCGGTCCAAGGTCACCGGGCCATACGGGACAATCGACCCGTTGGACAGAACCACGGGGAGGAACCGTGTCCGGATTCGTAGAAAAGCCCGAGCCGATCCAGGTTCCGGGCTTGGTGCATCTGCACACCGGCAAGGTGCGCGAGCTGTACCAGAACGAGGCGGGCGACCTCGTGATGGTCGCCAGTGACCGCTTGTCCGCCTATGACTGGGTGCTGCCGACCGAGATCCCCGACAAGGGCCGCGTCCTCACCCAGCTCTCGCTGTGGTGGTTCGACCAGCTCGCCGACCTGGTCCCGAACCACGTCATCAGCACCGACCTGCCCGAGGGCGCCCCCGCCGACTGGGCCGGCCGCACCATGGTCTGCAAGTCGCTCCAGATGGTCCCGGTCGAGTGCGTGGCCCGCGGCTACCTCACCGGCTCCGGCCTGGTCGAGTACGACGACTCCCGTACCGTCTGCGGCCTCGCCCTCCCGGAGGGCCTCGTCGACGGCAGTGAACTGCCCGCCCCGATCTTCACCCCGGCCACCAAGGCCGAGGTCGGCGAGCACGACGAGAACGTCTCCTACGAGGAGGTCGCCCGCCAGGTCGGCGCCGACACCGCCGCCCAACTGCGCCAGGCCACCCTCGCCGTCTACTCCCGCGGCCGGGACATCGCCCGCGACCGGGGCATCATCCTCGCGGACACCAAGTTCGAGTTCGGCTTCGACGGCGAGCGTCTCGTCATCGCCGACGAGGTGCTCACCCCGGACTCCTCCCGCTTCTGGCCGGCCGACCAGTGGGAGCCGGGCCAGGCGCAGCCGTCGTACGACAAGCAGTTCGTCCGTGACTGGCTGACCTCGCCGGCCTCCGGCTGGGACCGCAAGAGCGAGCAGCCCCCGCCGCCGCTGCCGCAGGAGGTCGTGGACGCGACCCGCGCGAAGTACGTGGAGGCGTACGAACGCCTGACGGGCACGAGCTGGGTGTAACGCGAAAGGCCCCCGGAGAACCGGGGGCCTTTCGAAAGTGAGCGAACGACGAGGTTCGAACTCGCGACCTCAACCTTGGCAAGGTTGCGCTCTACCAACTGAGCTACGTTCGCATGCGCCGTGGCGCGAGAACCACTATACCCAACCTCGCTCCCGGGCGAGCCGTACCGCCGCGTGCCGGTTCTCCGCCCCGAGCTTCGAGACGGCCGAGGACAGATAGTTCCGCACCGTCCCCTGGGACAGCGCGGCCCGCTCGGCGATCTCCGCGACGGGCGCCCCGTCGGCGGCGAGTTCCAGCACCTCCGCCTCCCGCGCGGTCAGCGGTGAGTCCCCGGCGGCGATGGCGTCGGCGGCCAACTCGGGGTCGACGTAACGGTTTCCTGCGTGCACGGTACGGATGATCTCCGCGAGCCGCTGAGCGCTGACGGTCTTCGGGACGAACCCGCGCACACCCGCCGCAAGCGCTCGCTTCAGATGTCCGGGCCGTCCGTGACTGGTCACGATCAGCACCCGGCAGCCGGGCAGTTCGGCGCGCAGGGATGTGGCGACCTTCACACCGTCCGCCCCGGGCATCTGGAGATCGAGTACGGCGACATCGGGCTCGTGGGCACGGGCCATGGCCAGCGCCTCGGGCCCGGTGGCCGCCTCGGCGACGATCACGAGGTCGTCCTCCAGGGAGAGCAGCGTGGCGAGCGCACCCCGGATCAGATGCTCGTCGTCGGCGAGCAGCAGCCGCACCGGCCCAGTCATACGGTGACCTCCCGCACAGCCGCCCCCGCCAACGGCACCTCCGCCACCAGCCGGAACACCCCCTCGCCGACCCGACCGGCCACCAGCGTGCCGTCCACCGCGGCGAGCCGCTCCCGCAGCCCGGCGAGCCCGGAGCCGCCGCCCCCGTCGGAGGCTTCGGCGACCCCGTCGTTCTCCACCGTCAGCACCACACGTCCCCCGCTCACCCCTACTCCCACCGAGCACCGCCCGGCATTGCCGTGCCGCAGCACATTGGTGGTCGCCTCCCGGACCACCCAGGCCAGCGCCGACTGCACCTCGACGGGCAGCCCGGCCGCCCGGCCGGTCACCTCGCACTCGATGCCGGCGGCGGTCAACACCCCCTGTGCACCGGTGAGTTCGACCCGTAGGTCGGCCTCCCGGTAGCCCCGTACGACATCCCGCACCTCGCGCTGCGACTCATGCGCGATCCGCTGCACCTCGATCATCTGGTCGACGGCCTCGGGCCGCTCGCGCCGGGCGAGCTGGACGGAGAGCTCGCTCTTCAGGGCGATGACGGCCAGGTTCCGCCCGATCACGTCGTGCAGATCCCGCCCGAACCGCAGCCGTTCCTCGGCGACGGCGAGCCGGGCCCGGGTCTCGCGGGCCTCGTCGAGTTCGTAGACGGCGTTGAGGAGCCAGACCGAGAACCCGGAGGTGAGGGCCAGCAGCCCGCAGGCGAAGAGCACCGCGACACTCGCGCCCAGCGCCGCCGGGACCGGGGAGCCGAGGGTGAGGGCCACGAGTCCGGTGGCCGCCGCGGTCCCCACGACGATCGCGGACACCCGCCGCCTGCTGCCGACGCCGAGCGCGAGGGTGCCGACCGTGAAGGCCAGCGTGCCGCCGAGGACCGTGCCCACGCCGGTGTCGATGTCCTCGCCGGCCGGGCCGTACCGCGCGATGAGGGTCGAGGCGACGACGACCACCAGCGCGACGCAGCCGAGCCCCCACATCGCCCGCAGCGGCTGCGCCCGGCGGCCGCGCGTCCAGTCCAGCGCCCGTGACGCGGTGAAGGCGCAGGCCACGGCGTGCGCGCCCACCATCAGCAGCAGCCAGCGCGCGATCCCGGGATGCGACAGCGTCTTGTCGACGGCCGGCAGACCGAGCGTGGCGATCTCGATCACCGCGAAGAAGTGGAACGACCACCGTGTGTACGTCTCCACCTTCGCGGGCGTGCTCTTCCCCCGCCACCACCTGTCCGGACCGCGCATCTGCCCCGCTCCCCCTACGTTCTCGTCGTCTCCTACGTCAGCGGCGCGGTTCCCAGCGGAACCACCGCCGTACAGCAAACACGCCCACAGCGGTCCAGGCCAGCGCGACGGCCACGGCACCCAGCGCCTCGGACGCCGACAGTTCCCCGGTCCAGCCGCCGCGCACGAGTGTGATCACCGGCGTGAGCGGCAGCAGTTCGCAGACCGACGCCACCCGGTCGGGCAGCACCTCCAGCGGGACGGCCATCCCGGAGCCGAGCATCGAGACGAACAGCACCGGCAGCGGCGTGACCTGGGCGCTCTCGGTGGTGCGGGTCAACGCCGAGGTGACCGCGGCGA
The DNA here is from genome assembly GCF_044759995.1 of Streptomyces sp. NPDC098781. Classification (NCBI taxonomy): domain Bacteria; kingdom Bacillati; phylum Actinomycetota; class Actinomycetes; order Kitasatosporales; family Streptomycetaceae; genus Streptomyces; species Streptomyces sp. NPDC098781. The sequence continues at coordinate 57,470 of NZ_JBIWAK010000015.1, read as the reverse complement.
GCGCGGCGCACAGCACGAGACCCAGGAGCAGCGCCAGTACGGCGAGATGGGCCGCGCGGGGCGCGGGGACGTCGAGCACGACCGTGCAGCCGACCGCCAGGAGCAGGCACTGGGCGAGCCCCGTGGCCAGCGACGGCAGGGCGGACCCGGCGAGGATCTCGTTGTCCCGCAGTTCACCGGTGCGCAGCCGCTTGAGGACGAGTTCCTCGCGCCGGGCGGTGAAGACGCCGACCAGCGCCGAGTACACCGCGAAGAGCAGCGAGAACCCGATGGCGGCGGGCAGGACGACGGTGCCGGGGGTGAGGCCGGACTTCTCCAGTTCCATGTCCTTGGTCGCGGACCACACGCTGAACGGCAGGACCAGCGGCACGAACATGGCGGCGACGAGGGTTCCCCTGCTGCGTCCGAGCAGGGTCAGCTCGGCGCGGGCCAGCGCCGACATCCGGCCCGCCGGGGTGGTGACCGTACCGGTGCTCATGCCACGTGCTCCTTCATCTCGGACGCGGACGCCTCCCGCGCGATTCCCAGGAACGCCTCCTCCAGCGACGCCGACCGCACATCCAGCCGCCGCAGCTCCACCCCGGCCTGTTCGGCCCACACCAGCAGCCGGGTGGCCGCCCGCTGGAGCTGATGGGTGCGCAGCCGTACGACCCGTCCGTCGACCTCGTGCCCGGCCACGCCCAGCTCGCCGAGCGGCGGCAGGTCCCCGAGGAAGTAGCCGTCGGGCAGTTCGAAGGCGATCCGCGAGGGCTGGGCCGCGGTCACGTCGGCGGGCGTCCCGGCGGCCGCGATCCGTCCCTCGTGCAGGATCGCGAGCCGGTCGGCGAGACCCTCGGCCTCCTCCAGGTAGTGCGTGGTCAGCAGCACGGTCGTACCGGTGTCGCGCAGCGCCCGCACCAACTCCCAGGTGTCCCGGCGCCCTTCGGCGTCAAGACCGGTCGTGGGCTCGTCCAGGAACAGCACCTCGGGGTCGCCGAGCAGCGCGAGCGCCAGGTCCAGCCGCCGCCGCTCACCCCCGGACAGCTGTTTCACCCGGACTCCGGCCTTTCCCGCCAGCCCGACCCGCTCCAGCACCTCCAGTGGGGGCCGCGCCCCGCTGACGCACCCGGCCCACATCCGCGCGGTCTCGGCGACGGTCAGCTCGGACGGAAACCCGCCCTCCTGCAACATCACCCCGGTCCGGGGCCGTACTACGGCCCGTTCGACGTGGGGGTCGTGCCCGAGCACCCGCACCTGCCCGCCGGCCGGCGGCGCGAGCCCCTCCAGCAGCTCGACCGTCGACGTCTTGCCGGCGCCGTTGGTGCCGAGCAATGCGAAGACCTCCCCGCGGTCCACGGAGAAGGAGATGCCGCGCACCGCCTCGAACCCGCCCCCGTACACACGCCGCAGGTCGGTGACCTCAATCACGTGTTCGTGTTCGTTGATGTTCATGACACCAGCGTCCCGGCGGTACCGGTCCGGCAGCAGTGCGCGGTGTCACCGCTCCGCATGACAAATGTCAGTCGGCGGGGATACGGGGATACCGGGATACGACGGGAGGGGACATGAAAAGACCCCCGGTCCATCAGGACCGGGGGTCTCATTCCCGAGCGGACGACGAGGCTCGAACTCGCGACCTCAACCTTGGCAAGGTTGCGCTCTACCAACTGAGCTACGTCCGCATTGCCCCCGACCGGCTCTCACCGATCGGTGCGAGCACCAGCCTACCTGATCCACATCAGTGCTCAGGACGGCGGTGCGGAGCGGGTGACAGGAATTGCACACTGCGCCTTCCCCCTGGAAGGGGGATGTTCTGCTACTGAACTACACCCGCATGCTCGGCGAGCTGGGATTTCTCGGCCCCGCCCGGCGGCGTGCTCCAGACATTAGCTGATCAGCGGGGGGGTAGCGCAAGTCGGTTGTCGCACCGGCCCAAGTCGTCCGTCCCCAGGGCCCGCTGACGGACCCTGAGGACAAGGACCCGAGAGGGGCCCGCGGGCCGCGTCACTGCGCCGAGGCGAACGCCTCGTAGACCTTCTTGGGGATACGGCCGCGGGCCGGCACCTCCATCTTGTTGGCCTGCGCCCAGGCGCGGACGGCGGCCGGGTCCGGGGCGACCTCCGTCTGCTTGTACGCCTTGCCCGACTTGGACCGCTTGCGGCCGGCGTCCACGTAGGGCGCGAGCGCCTTACGCAGTTTCTTGGCATTGGCTTCATTCAGGTCGATCTCGTACGACTTGCCGTCGAGTCCGAAGGCGATCGTTTCCGCCGCTTCCGAGCCGTCGATGTCGTCAAAGAGAGTGACCACGACCTTCTGCGCCACGAATATCGGTCCCTTCGTACGGCACGTGAACAATTCATTTGTACAGTGCCGGGCAATGTATTGTGAAGCTCGACTAAATCCTCCCGCGTGTCCCAGCGCAATAGGTATCAGGTGTCGATCCGGGATCTTTTCCGGAACTTTTCGTCGACACCCCCTCTTCCTCCGTCCCGTGACAGCGGTCACGTAGATTCCTACAAGTCGACGCGCGTAGAAATTTTGTGCAGGTAGTCTGAAACCACTGTAGGAACCTGCTCAGCACCACACCACCGGGAGTGCACGTGGCACGCGTCGTAGTCGACGTCATGCTCAAGCCGGAGATCCTCGACCCCCAGGGCCAGGCGGTGCAGCGCGCACTGCCGCGGCTGGGATTCGAAGGCATCTCCGACGTCCGTCAGGGAAAGCGTTTCGAACTGGAAGTTGAGGGACCGGTCGACGAGGCCGCGCTCGCCCGCATCCACGATCTTGCGGAATCCTTCCTCGCCAACACTGTGATCGAGGACTTCACGGTTCGTGTGGATGAAGTCGCGGAGGCCGCGAAGTGACCGCTCGTATTGGCGTCGTCACTTTCCCGGGGAGTCTCGACGACCGTGACACCCAGCGGGCGATCCGGCTCGCGGGTGCCGAACCGGTCGCGCTGTGGCACAAGGACAAGAACCTCCATCAGGTCGACGCCGTGGTGCTGCCGGGCGGTTTCTCCTATGGCGACTATCTGCGGGCCGGAGCCATCTCCCGCTTCTCGCCGGTGATGGAGACCGTCATCGAGCAGGCGAAGGCCGGCCTTCCGGTCCTCGGTATCTGCAACGGATTCCAGGTCCTCACCGAGGCCCACCTGCTCCCGGGCGGGATGCTCGGCAACGACCACCTGCACTTCATCTGCCGCGACCAGAAGCTGCGGGTGGAGAACGCGGAGACGGCCTGGACCGCCGACTACGAGTCCGGCCAGGAAATCCACATCCCGCTGAAGAACATGGACGGCCGCTACGTCGCCGACCGGTACACGCTGGACAAGCTGGAGGCCGAGGGCCGGGTGGCGTTCCGCTACCTGGACTTCAACCCCAACGGCTCGCTGAACGACATCGCCGGCATCACCAACGAGGCCGGCAACGTCGTGGGCCTGATGCCGCACCCCGAGCACGCCGTGGAGCCGCTCGTCGGCACCGGCCGCACCGACGGCCTCCCCTTCTTCACCTCGATCCTCAAGAAGCTGGTCAACGCATGAGCCGGACGCCTCTGGACACGGTCGAGCACGCGGCCGCGACCCCCGACGTCGAGCTGCCCTGGGCCGAACTCGGCCTGAAGAAGGACGAGTACGAGAGGGTCGTGGAGATCCTCGGCCGTCGGCCCACCGGTGCCGAACTCGCCATGTACTCGGTCATGTGGTCCGAGCACTGCTCGTACAAGTCGTCCAAGGTCCACCTGCGCCAGTTCGGCGAGAAGGCACCCCAGTCGGACGCCCTGCTGGTCGGCATCGGTGAGAACGCCGGTGTGGTGGACGTCGGCCAGGGCTACGCCGTGACCTTCAAGGTCGAGTCGCACAACCACCCGTCGTACGTGGAGCCCTACCAGGGCGCCGCGACCGGCGTCGGCGGCATCGTGCGCGACATCATCGCGATGGGCGCGCGGCCGGTGGCCGTCGTCGACCCGCTGCGCTTCGGTGCCGCCGACCACCCCGACACCAAGCGAGTGCTCCCCGGTGTCGTCGCGGGCATCGGCGGCTACGGCAACTGCCTGGGCCTGCCCAACATCGGCGGCGAGGTCGTCTTCGACTCCTGCTACCAGGGCAACCCGCTGGTCAACGCCGGTGCCATCGGCGTGATGCGACACGAGGACATCCACCTCGCGAAGGCGTCCGGCGCGGGCAACAAGGTCATCCTGTACGGGGCCCGCACGGGCGGCGACGGCATCGGCGGCGCGTCGATCCTCGCGTCCGAGACCTTCGACGACGCCAAGCCGTCGAAGCGCCCGGCCGTCCAGGTCGGCGACCCCTTCCAGGAGAAGCTGCTCATCGAGTGCACTCTGGAGGCGTTCAGGGAGAAGCTGGTCGTCGGTATCCAGGACCTGGGCGCGGCAGGCCTTTCGTGCGCGACCTCGGAGCTGGCGTCCAACGGCTCGGGCGGCATGCGCGTCACGCTCGACGACGTTCCGCTGCGCGACTCCACGCTCTCTCCCGAGGAAATCCTCATGAGCGAGTCGCAGGAACGCATGTGCGCGGTCGTCGAGCCGGAGAAGGTCGACCGGTTCCTGGAGATCTGCGAGAAGTGGGACGTCATCGCCACCGTCATCGGTGAGGTCACCGACGGCGACCGCCTGGAGATCTACTGGCACGGCGGCAAGATCGTCGACGTCGACCCGCGCACGGTGGCGCACGAGGGCCCGGTCTACGAGCGCCCGTACGCCCGCCCGTCCTGGCAGGACGGGCTCCAGGCCGACGACGCGAACAAGCTGCCCAGGCCCACGACTTCGGCCGAGCTGAAGGACCAGGTCATCAAGCTGGTCGGCTCCCCGAACCAGGCCTCCAAGAAGTGGATCACCTCGCAGTACGACCACTTCGTGCAGGGCAACACCGTCCTCGCCCAGCCCGAGGACTCCGGCATGATCCGCATCGACGAGAAGACCGGCCTCGGCGTCGCCATCGCGACCGACGGCAACGGCCGGTACGCCAAGCTGGACCCGTACGCGGGCGCCCAGTTGGCCCTCGCCGAGGCCTACCGGAACGTGGCCACGACCGGCGCCAAGCCGCTCGCCGTCTCCGACTGCCTGAACTTCGGCTCGCCCGAGGACCCGGCGGTCATGTGGCAGTTCGCGGAGGCCGTGCGTGGACTCGCCGATGCCTGCCAGCAGTTGGGCACCCCGGTGACCGGCGGCAATGTCTCCCTCTACAACCAGACCGGCGAGGTGGCCATCCACCCGACCCCGGTGGTGGCCGTGCTCGGCGTGATCGACGATGTCGCGCGCCGCACGCCGGTCGCCTTCCAGGAGGAGGGCCAGCTGCTGTACCTCCTCGGCGACACCCGTGAGGAGTTCAGCGGTTCGGCCTGGTCGCAGGTGGTCCACGACCACCTCGGCGGGCTGCCCCCGCAGGTCGACCTGGAGCGTGAGCGGCTGCTCGCCGAGATCCTGATCTCCGCCTCCCGCGACGGCATGATCGACTCCGCGCACGACCTGTCCGACGGCGGTCTGATCCAGGCGGTCGTGGAGTCGGCGCTGCTCGGCGGCAAGGGCGCGCGGCTGGTCGTCCCGGACGGTCTGGACGCGTTCACCTTCCTGTTCTCCGAGTCGGCCGGCCGCGCCGTCGTGGCCATCCCGCGCTCGGAGGAGGTCCGCTTCAACGACATGTGCGGTGCGCGGGGCCTCCCGGTCACCCGCGTCGGTGTCGTGGACGGCGACTCGGTGGAGCTCCAGGGCGAGTTCACGCTCTCCCTGGAGGAGTTGCGCGAGACGCACGAGGCGACGATCCCGGCGCTGCTCGCGTAAGCAGTCGTACGGCGTTCAAGCCCCCGTCCGGTCCGCCGGGCGGGGGCTTTCGCATGCGCTCACCCGGCATCGCTTGCACGTAATTACGTAGTTCCGTAATATCGACGGCGTGGAACTCGAAGAACGGGTCGCCGACCTCGAACGCCGACTGGCGGCTCTGGAAGGCGCACAGCACACCGCACCCCGACTGGGCGAAGGCGACTTCTGGGCCCTGGACGGCCTGAAGGAGCGGCTCGCCGGTCTGGGCGCGGCCGACGGAGGTGTCCTGTTCACCGGTGCCGTACGGCTTCCGTCGGGGGAGCAGTACGTCTGGCAGCAGGGCACGACGACGGAAGAGCTGCTGGACGCCGAGTGGACCGAGGCCGCGGAACCCTTCGCGGCGCTCGGACATCCCGTCCGGCTGCGGCTGCTGCGCGAGATCCTCGGCGGCCGGCGCACCGCGGCCGAGCTCGCCGAGCTGGACGAGGTCGGCACGACCGGCCAGATCTACCACCACCTGCGCCAACTGACCGGCGCGGGCTGGCTCCACACCGCGGGACGGGGCCGCTACGAGGTGCCGCCGGGGCGGGTCGTACCGCTGCTGGTGGTGCTCTCGACGGCCCGTCCGTGACAGCGACCGAATTGGGGGAACGATGTCCGGGCGCAAGCTCGTCAAGATGGTCTACCGCCTGCTGCAACTGACCTTCGTCGGCCTGGTGATCGCCGACCTCGCACTGGACCTGGGCCACCCCTGGTGGTGGAACTTCCTGCCGCTGGTGCTGTCCTACGTGATCCTCGTCGCGGCCCACCGCTGGGGCGGCGCCCCGGACAGCCCCCGCGCGGCGCGGGAACCGGTCGAGGTCGAACCGCCCGTCACCGGACGCTGGTCCGCGCTGAACAGCCCGGCCGACCGCACACCCAGTCACGGCACACACGCCTACGGCCAGACCTACGCCATCGACGTGGTCGCCGAGCCCGAGGAGGGCGCCCGCCCCGGCTTCAGCCGGCTGTGGCCCGTCGCCCGCCGCACCACCGACTTCCCCGCCTTCGGCGCCCCGCTGCTCGCGGTGGCCGACGCCACCGTCGTACGGGCCGTCGACGACCAGCGCGACCACCTCAGCCGCACCTCGCTGCTCGGGCTGCTGTACCTGATGATCGTGGAGGCGTCCGTACGCGACCTGTCCGGCGTCAAGCGGGTCGTCGGCAACCACGTCGTCCTCGACCTGGGCGACGGCACCTTCGCGCTCTACGCCCACCTGCGCAACGGCTCACTCACCGTCCGCGAGGGCGACCGGGTCACCGCCGGCCACCACCTCGCCGACTGCGGCAACTCGGGCAACTCCACCGAGCCCCACCTCCACTTCCAGCTGATGGACACCCCCGACCCGGACACCGCCCGCGGCATCCCCTTCACCTGGCGCGGCCTCGGCGTCCCCCGCAACCACCAGATGTTCGAGGCACCCATGGCGCAGGTGCGGCCGGCGTAGCGGCGGACATGCTCCGACGCCGGCACGTCGGCCCGCATAGGCTGCCGTGCATGCCCCCGGCCAAAAAGCGCGCGCGCAGCTACGACCCCGTCAAGACCCGCACCGCCGTGCTCACGCAGTTCGGGCACGTACGGCAGGCCGTCAGCGGTCTCACCGGTGAGGAACTGGCCCTGCCCACCCGCCTGGGGAGCTGGACCGTACGGGATCTGGCCGCGCACGTGGTCCTGGTCGTGGGGGCCGCGAGCCGTGCCCTCGACCGGGACGAGCCGGCCAGGGCGGAGCTCGGCCTCCTGGAGTGGCCCTCCGCGATCGCCGCCCGAGCCGGCGACATCGACGAGGCGACCCGGGAGCTGGCCGGGGCCGAACCCGACCTCGCCGCCCTCTACGCCCGCACCGACGAACGCCTCGCCCGGGACCTGGCCGACACCCCCGGCGACCGCGTCCTCGCCGTCCGCGCCGGCGTGATGACCCTGGCCGACTTCCTCATCACCCGCACCGTCGAACTCGTCGTCCACGCCGACGACCTGAACGCCGCTGTCCCGGGCCTCGACATCCCCTACGACCGCCAGGCCCTCGCCGCCTGCACCCGGCTCCTCGCCGACACGCTCGCCGTGAAGGCGCCCGGCGGTTCGACCGAGGTGCGGATCCCGCCGTACGCCGTCGTGCAGTGCGTCGAAGGACCCCGGCACACCCGGGGCACCCCGCCCAACGTCGTCGAGACCGACCCGCTGACCTGGATCAGGCTGGCGACGGGACGGCTGGCGTGGCGGGACGCCGTCGCGCAGGCCGCGGTGAGCGCGAGCGGGGAGCGGGCGGACCTGGGCGGACTGCTGCCGGTCATGGCCTGAGGAGCACCTCCTCGGGTGACAAGCGGAACCGAGCGGAACCGGTCCCGTGTCCCTCCCGTCCCACCGGCATGGACACACTCGGCATGGACACAAAGCGACTGACCGCCCTCGCCGCGCTCACCCTCCTCCCGCTCGCCGCCGCGTGCGGCAGTGAGGACGCGGGCAGCGAATCGGTCGGTGCCGGGGCCAAGGCCTCCGTCACCGGCGTCCACTGGGCCGTCGACGGCGTCACCGTCGACGGCAAGAAGAGCGACGCCCCGAGCGGCGCCTGGCTGAAGATCGCCGACGGTGGCGAGGTCAAGGGCAACCTGGGCTGCAACCACTTCGGCGCCGACGCCGCCTTCGCCGACTCCCAGGTCACGTTCGGCCAGATGCAGGCCACCGAGATGGCCTGCGAGGGCGTCCCCGTGGACTTCGAGCAGACCCTCGCCGACACGCTCGCCGACGGCGACCTCACCACCGAGGTCGACGGCGACAAGCTGACCCTCACCACCGGCGGCGGCGACCGGATCGCTCTCAGCAAGCAGGAGGCGGCCCCGCTCAAGGGCACGAAGTGGGCCGTCACCAGCCCCGAGACCGACGGCAAGGCCCACCTCACCATCGACCCGAAGACCGGTCAGGTCAGCGGAAGCCTGGGCTGCAACAAGGTGAGGGCCGACGCAACGGTCCGCGACGGCAGTATCACGCTCGGCACCGCGTCCACCACGCGAATGATGTGCGACGCCTCACTCATGAAGACGGAGAAGACCCTCCTGGGGCTCTTCGACGGAACGGTCGACTACCGGATCGATCACCGCACCCTCACTCTGACCAGCGAAAACGGTGAGCAGGTGAACGCGGCCGCCGCCGAGTGATCGTTTGCGGCCGCGCTGATCAGGCGATTCCCCAATTCGGACCAGTGGTCGATCTCGCCTACACTCGGTGCCGTGCCACGTGGTGACGGTCGACTCAATCACGATCTGCTCCCCGGCGAGAAAGGCCCCCAGGACGCGTGTGGCGTCTTCGGTGTCTGGGCTCCGGGCGAAGAGGTCGCAAAGCTCACGTACTTCGGGCTCTACGCCCTCCAGCATCGGGGCCAGGAATCCGCGGGAATCGCGGTCAGCAACGGCTCCCAGATCCTCGTCTTCAAGGACATGGGCCTGGTCTCGCAGGTCTTCGACGAGACATCGCTCGGTTCGCTCCAGGGTCACATCGCGGTGGGTCACGCCCGGTACTCGACCACCGGCGCCTCCGTCTGGGAGAACGCCCAGCCGACGTTCCGCGCCACCGGGCACGGCTCGATCGCGCTCGGCCACAACGGCAACCTGGTCAACACGGCGCAGCTCGCCGAGATGGTCGCCGACCTGCCCAAGCAGGAGGGCGGCCGCACCCCGCGCGTCGCGGCCACCAACGACACCGACCTGCTGACCGCGCTGCTCGCGGCCCAGGTCGACGAGGACGGCAAGCCGCTGACCATCGAGGAGGCCGCCCACACGGTCCTTCCGCAGGTCAAGGGCGCCTTCAGCCTCGTCTTCATGGACGAGAACACCCTCTACGCGGCCCGTGACCCGCAGGGCATCCGCCCGCTGGTCCTCGGCCGCCTGGAGCGCGGCTGGGTCGTCGCCTCCGAGTCCGCCGCCCTCGACATCTGCGGCGCCAGCTATGTCCGTGAGGTCGAGCCGGGCGAGTTCGTCGCCATCGACGAGAACGGTCTGCGCACCTCGCGATTCGCGGAAGCGAAGCCCAAGGGCTGTGTCTTCGAATACGTGTACCTGGCCCGCCCGGACACCGACATCGCCGGCCGGAACGTGTACCTCTCCCGCGTGGAGATGGGCCGCAAGCTCGCGAAGGAAGCCCCGGTCGACGCCGACCTGGTCATAGCGACCCCGGAATCCGGCACCCCGGCCGCGATCGGCTACGCGGAGGCCAGCGGCATCCCGTTCGGTGCGGGTCTGGTGAAGAACGCGTACGTCGGACGTACGTTCATCCAGCCCTCGCAGACCATCCGCCAGCTCGGTATCCGGCTGAAGCTGAACCCGCTGAAGGAAGTCATCAAGGGCAAGCGCCTGGTCGTCGTCGACGACTCGATCGTGCGCGGCAACACCCAGCGGGCCCTGGTGCGGATGCTCCGCGAGGCCGGCGCGGCCGAGGTCCACATCCGGATCTCCTCGCCGCCGGTGAAGTGGCCCTGTTTCTTCGGCATCGACTTCGCGACCCGCGCCGAGCTCATCGCCAACGGCATGACGATCGAGGAGATCGGCACCTCGCTGGGCGCCGACTCGCTGTCGTACATCTCCATCGACGGCATGATCGAGGCGACCACCATCGCCAAGCCGAACCTCTGCCGCGCCTGCTTCGACGGCGAGTACCCGATGGACCTCCCGGACCCCGAGCTGCTCGGCAAGCAGCTGCTGGAGACGGAGCTGGCCGCCGGCCCGGCCGCCACGGCCGCCGCCGACGCGATCCGCCGCCCGTAAGCGCAGCCCCGTGCTGTGCCTTTTCAAAGAACGCCTGCCGTACGACACGAAGGTTCTCTACTGCCATGTCTGAGACAACTGGTGCCAGCTACGCAGCAGCGGGCGTCGACATCGAGGCGGGCGACCGCGCGGTCGAGCTGATGAAGGAGTGGGTGAAGAAGACCCAGCGCCCCGAGGTCCTCGGCGGCCTCGGCGGTTTCGCCGGCCTCTTCGACGCCTCCGCCCTCAAGCGCTACGAGCGCCCGCTGCTCGCCTCCGCCACGGACGGCGTGGGCACCAAGGTCGACATCGCGCGCCAGATGGGCGTCTACGACTCCATCGGCCACGACCTGGTCGCCATGGTCATGGACGACATCGTGGTGTGCGGCGCCGAGCCGCTGTTCATGACCGACTACATCTGCGTCGGCAAGGTCCACCCCGAGCGGGTCGCCGCCATCGTCAAGGGCATCGCCGAGGGCTGTGTGCTCGCCGGCTGCGCCCTCGTCGGCGGCGAGACGGCCGAGCACCCGGGTCTGCTGGGCGAGGACGACTTCGATGTCGCCGGCGCCGGTACGGGCGTCGTGGAGGCCGACCGGCTGCTGGGCCCCGATCGCATCCGTACGGGTGACGCGGTGATCGCCATGGCGGCGTCCGGCCTTCACTCGAACGGGTACTCGCTGGTCCGTCACGTCCTGCTGAACCAGGCCGGCCTGGCCCTGGACGCGCGGATCGAGGAGTTCGGCCGCACCCTCGGCGAGGAGCTGCTGGAGCCCACGAAGATCTACTCGCTGGACTGCCTGGCGCTGACCCGGACCACGGACGTACACGCCTTCTCGCACATCACCGGCGGCGGTCTCGCGGCCAACCTGGCCCGGGTGATCCCGGACGGCCTGCACGCGATCGTCGACCGCTCCACCTGGACCCCGGCCCCCGTGTTCGACCTCGTCGGCAGGACGGGTCAGGTCGAGGGCCTGGAACTGGAGAAGACCCTGAACATGGGCGTGGGCATGATCGCGATCGTCCCCGAGGAGTCCGCCGAGGCGGCCCTGGCGACGCTGGCCGACCGAGGCGTGGACGCCTGGGTGGCCGGCGAGATCACGGAGCGGGACGACCACGACAGCGGCGCCGCGCTGGTCGGCAGCTACGCGAAGTAGGGCAGCCGCCCGACAGGCAGCACGAAACCCGGTCCAGTGCTGGAGGCCCGGACCGGGTGAAGTGCAGTTGTGACGGGAACTGCGAAGGGCGCTACGTCAAGCGCCGCGACGCTGCGACGTCGGACCGGACTCGTCGTCCTCTTCGTCCTCGTCGTCGTTATATAGATCCGCGTACTGCGCGTACGGGTCGTCGTCGTCTTCGTCATCCTCGAACGGCTCGCCGTTCGGCGGCTGGCTCGAAGTCGAAGCGCCCAGCTCGTTGGCCAGACGCGACAGGTCAGTCCCGCCGCTGTTGTACTTCAGCTGGCGGGCGACCTTCGTCTGCTTGGCCTTGGCCCGGCCGCGCCCCATGGCTCGACCCCCTCGGTGACGGGGCTCGACGGCCCCAGAGTCTCGACACGCGTTCATGATCCGGAACGGACTCTCCATGGAGAGGCCGGTCCGTAGGGCTTCCACGGTACCTGAGCCCGCGCCCATACGGTACGTCGCCCGCAGCACGCGCGTGTGCACAGGACCTTCGAGGCGCCCTGTCCTCGCTGGTCAACCGCGATTTTAACCACTTATTGGCGGTCGACCCGCCGGTAGAAGTGAGAGTTCTCTCCAACTACCCACCGGCGGGTACCGCACGAACTCCCCGAGAGGGGTCCGAGCAGGCGGATCACAGCGCTCCGCGTGCCTCCGCCATCCGCTGCTCGGCGATCCGGTCGGCCGCGGCGGCCGGCGGAATCCCATCCGTCTTCGCACGTGCGAATATGGCCAGCGTGGTGTCGTAGATCTTCGCGGCCTTCGCCTTGCACCGGTCGAAGTCGAAGCCGTGCAGTTCGTCGGCCACCTGGATGACACCGCCGGCGTTCACCACGTAGTCGGGCGCGTAGAGGATCCCGCGGTCGGCGATGTCCTTCTCGACGCCCGGGTGGGCGAGCTGGTTGTTGGCGGCACCGCAGACGACCTTGGCGGTGAGCGCCGGCACGGTGTCGTCGTTCAGCGCCCCGCCCAGCGCGCAGGGGGCGTAGATGTCGAGGCCCTCGGCGCGGATCAGCGTCGCGGTGTCGGCGACCGCCGTCACGCCCTCCGGGTGCGCGGCGAGGATCCGGCCGACGGCCTCCTCGCGCACGTCCGTGATGACGACCTCGGCGCCCTCGGCGCGCAGGTGCTCCACCAGGTGGTGGCCGACCTTGCCGACGCCCGCGACCCCGACCTTGCGGCCGCGCAGCGACGGGTCGCCCCACAGGTGCTGGGCGCAGGCCCGCATGCCCTGGTAGACGCCGAAGGCGGTGAGCACGGACGAGTCGCCGGCTCCGCCGTTCTCGGGGGAGCGGCCGGTCGTCCAGCGGCATTCGCGGGCCACGACGTCCATGTCGGCGACGTAGGTGCCGACGTCGCAGGCGGTGACGTACCGGCCGCCGAGCGAGGCCACGAACCGGCCGTAGGCCAGCAGCAGCTCCTCGGACTTGATCATCTCCGGGTCGCCGATGATCACGGCCTTGCCGCCGCCGTGGTCGAGACCGGCCATGGCGTTCTTGTACGACATCCCGCGCGCGAGGTTCAGCGCGTCGGCGACGGCCTCTTCCTCGGTCGCGTAGGGGTAGAAGCGCGTACCGCCGAGGGCGGGGCCCAGGGCGGTGGAATGCAGGGCGATGACGGCCTTGAGGCCGCTGGCGCGGTCCTGGCAGAGCACGACTTGCTCATGACCTCCCTGATCCGAGTGGAACAGGGTGTGCAGGACGCCGTGTGTTACGTCGGTCACTGTGGTGACTCCTGAGTACGGTGCGGCGGTTGGAGCGGAGCTCCCGTGCGGGTGGCGGGGGCTGTGAGCATGAGATTAGACCCGTCGGCGCCTGTCCAACCCGCAGAGCTCAGGATCACCTACTCCCGGAGTACACCCGTGCGACGATTTGCATAGATTTCCCGCACGTTTGTCAGCGGGTTTCGCAGGTTTCCCTGGCAGACGGCGGGGGAGGGAGCAGGCGTGCCCAAGGTGTCCTCGGTGATCGTCCCGTACGCGACCTATCTGCGGGTGTACGAACCGCTTGCGGCCTTCCCGGAACCAGAGCGCGGCCACTGGGCCCGCTACGCCCGCAACCCCGACCGGCCGTCGTACCAGGACGAACTGCGCCGTTCCCTGGCGGACTTGCTGCCCACCCCGCCCATCGCCGTGCCGGTGCACGAGAGCGGCGACGCCTTCGTGCTGGAGATCGACGGCGTGCTGTGCGTGTGCCCGTGGCGCACCCGGCTGCGCGGCTGGCAGGCGCTGGACGAGCTCGGCGACGAGCTGCCGGGGCCGGTGCTGGACGCGGTGCTCCCGGAGGTCGTACGGCGCCAGGCGGCCCAGGACTACGAGCGCTGGCTGGCCCGCAACCCGGACGCCCGGCCGTGGATCCGCACCTCGACCTGGCAGGTGCCGCTGCACTGGTTCGTGCTGGTGTCGGACGAGGAGCGGCGCTTCGACAAGGGCTCCGGCGAGATCCCGCCGATGCTGCGCTACCGGACGCCGATGGTGCAGGCGCGGCGGCGTGTGGCGCGGGCGCTGCGGACGCTGAAGGACACCGTCGACGAAGGGCCCCTCATCGACGGCCTGGTGGACGTGGGGCGCTGGCTGGAGGAGTTCCACCCGCGCTCGCTGGTCGAGTTGGACTACGGCGGTCTGGTGCACGCCCTGCCGGCCGGCGAGCTGGAGGACGACCACTCGGCGGCGGACGTGGCCGACGGCATCGAGGCGCTGCGGCAGGGCGACGGCGCGGGCGCCGGGGAGGCCTACGGGCGGCTCGTGGAGCGGTGGCGGTCGGTGCGGGACCGGCGCTCGGCGAACTGATGTCCCGGTGTGATGCACAGCACTGTGTGATGTAACGAACTGGCGTTTGACGAGACGCCCGTTTTGGGGTTTCGTGCTCGTTCTGAGGTTCTTGATGCCTCGTCAACAAGGGACGTAGGGCCCGATCCGGGCGTATGCATCAAGGAAGCCTCAACACGCGTAAGCGTGATGGACCGCACGTACGCGGCCCTTGCGTCCCTAACCCCCCCTCGTGCCAAAATAGGACAAGGAGTCCGGGGAGGACTCCATCTCGACATTGCACACTTTGGGGGGTCTTGAGACTCCTGCACGCCACTGTGACTGATCGTCACAGTGGCGTGACTGTCCGCTATGGCATGGTCCATCGGCTTCCGTCGCTGATGAACACCTGGAGGGGCAATTCCATCGGTTTGGCCGACGCGGCTGGACAGATGGTGTAGTTGTAGTGCCGAGGACAAGCCGTTCGTCCTATAACCGACTCGACTCGCGTCCGCCATTTCGGGCAACGCGGGTCAAGGTGCAGAATTTAGAGGAAAGAACCGAGAAGGTTCGGTTCTCCCGAGGAGGCCGCTCATGACCGCTCGCACCCCTGATGCCGAGCCGCTGCTGACCCCGGCTGAGGTCGCCACGATGTTCCGCGTCGACCCCAAGACGGTCACGCGGTGGGCGAAGGCCGGGAAGCTTACTTCCATCCGTACGCTCGGCGGACACCGCCGCTACCGCGAGGCTGAGGTCCGCGCTCTGCTCGCGGGTATCCCGCAGCAGCGCAGCGAGGCCTGAACAGCTGCATAACCGGGCAAACCGGCGGTTCCCCCAACTCGCCGCGGCGTCCGGACCCTAGCTCCAAGCGACGCGGGTTCTGCCCCAACAGAGCCCACGCCCAAGCCGTCAGAGCACTTCAGGCACGCAACAAGGGTGCGTCGTAGATCGCGCTGGACTCCGCCGGGTCCAGCGCGATCTTTTTTGTGCGTGGACTGTGCGCCGGCCGGCACTCCTGTGAGTGGGCTTGTCGAAGTCTGGGGAGGGCTGTCGGATGTCCTGTGGACTCACTCTGTGTGGTCGCCGAGAGTGAGGCCGGCCGGGGGGCGCGTGAGGCACGGGTGAGGCCCGGAAGCTGGTGCAATTGCACATATTAAATTGACCTGTTGTAGGCGGGGTGTAAGTCCTACCCAACCGGAAACTTATGCGGTGACACCCGTCACATGCCTCACTCCTTGTTGCCTCCGGTCCAAGTGCGCTAAAGAGCGGGCGCAGGGTTCAGCCGCCCATGATCGGGCGGGAGTTGACGCGGAGACACGGCCCCGGATCACGCGGTGGACGGTGCCTCGTCCTCGATGAGCTCGTCCTCCACGGCCTCCTCCGGAACCGGCTCGTAGATGTGTGTGCCGGGATCCATCGCCAGACGCAGCAACTGATGGCAGATCGGGCAATGGCGGGTGAGATGCCGGTAGCCGGATGCCGCCGACAGATGGGCGCGGAGCAGCGCCCGCGTCTCGTGCCTCGCCGATGCCGCCATACGCCACCTCCAGGGGCCACGCGGGGAAGGGCCCTGATTTCTGGGTACCGAGCGAATGTGACTCCGTCAAGGCGGCGTGGAGGCCCGGGTGCCCGCCGTGGAGGCGTACGCCGGATCCCCGCCCTCGCGAACCCCGGCCCCGGGCAACGAGCGAGGCCCGCCTCCCTCTCGGGAAGCGGGCCTCGCTTCTACTGCGGTCCTGACGGGATTTGAACCCGCGGCCTCCACCTTGACAGGGTGGCGAGCACTCCAAACTGCTCCACAGGACCAGATTTCGCGGCGCCATTCGTGCGTTGCGCTGCGAGAAGAGACTGTACAGGAGGGTGAGCCCACTGGTCGAACTCACCCAACGTACACACCCCGTCACGGTGCCAGCGCGTCGATCGCCTTCACGATCCGCTTGTCCGAGACCGGGTACGCCGTACCCAGCGCATGCGCGAAGTAGCTCACCCGGAGCTCCTCCAGCATCCAGCGGACATCCAGGACCTGCGCCGGCACCGGACGCCCCTGCGGCATCTGCTCCAGCAGCCAGGCGTACTCGTCCTGCATCTCGTGGACCTTCTCCATGCGCGTCGTGTCCCGCTGGACGTTCGTCGGCATCTGCTGGAGCCGGCGGTCCACCGCGATCAGATAGCGCATCAGGTCCGGCATCCGCCCCAGCCCCGCGTCCGTCACGAAACCGGGCTTCACCAGCGCGTCCAGCTGCTTGCGGACATCCGTCAGGTTCGCCAGCAGCACCGGGCTGCGCACGCTCTTCAGGCGGCGCTCGGCGGCCTGCCAGGCGGCGAGGACCTGCTGCACCTGACCCACCGTACGAACCGTCGTGTCGACGATCTCGGCCCGCACCTTCTCGAACAGCTTCCGATACGACTCCTCGTCCCATGCCGGGCCCCCGAAGTCACCGATCAGCTTGTCCGCCGCCGCCCTCGCGCAGTCGTCGAAGAGGCCCTGCATCGAACCGTGCGGATTCGCCGACAACGCCAGCTTCTGCGCGTTGTTCAGACGATCGCTGGCGAATTTCGCCGGATTGACCGGAATGTTCCGCAGGATCAGCCGACGTGTGCCCTTCCACATCGCCTGCTGCTGCTCCGCCTCCGTGTCGAACAGCCGCACCGACACCGTGTCCCCGTCGTCCACCAGCGCCGGATACGCCTTGACCGGCTGCCCGGCCCGCCGCGTCTCGAACACACGGGTGAGAGAGCCGATCGTCCAGTCCGTCAGACCCGCACGCTCCAGGGACTCACCGCCCTGACGGGACGCGGAGGCCGCCGCGGCCTGCGACAGGGCCTGGCGCGCCTTGGGCTTCAGACGCAGCCTCAGGGCCTCCAGATCCTTGTCCTCGGCCAGCTTGCGCCGACGCTCGTCGATGATCCGGAAGGTGATACGCAGGTGCTCCGGAACCTTCGACCAGTCGAAGTCGTCCGCGGTGAACGGCACCCCGACCATCCGCTTCAGCTCACGCGCCATCGTCACCGTCAACGGCTCCTGCAACGGGACGGCCGTGGCCAGGAACCGCTTCGCGAAGTTCGGCGCCGGCACATAGTGACGGCGGATCGGCTTCGGGAGGGAACGGATCAGCTCCGTCACCAACTCCTCCCGCAGACCCGGGATCTGCCAGTCGAAGCCCTCGTCCGTGACCTGGTTGAGGACCTGCAACGGAACATGGACCGTCACACCGTCCGCGTCCGCGCCCGGCTCGAACTGATAGGTGACACGGAACTTCAGCTGCCCCTGCCGCCACGAGTCCGGATAGTCGGCCTTGGTGACCGCCTCCGCCGACTCCCGGATCAGCATCTCGCGCTCGAAGTCCAGGAAGTCCGGCTCCTCGTGCCGCTTGCGCTTCCACCACGCGTCGAAGTGCGCGCCCGACACCACGTCCTCGGGCACCCGCTGGTCATAGAAGTCGAACAGCGTCTCGTCGTCGACGACGATGTCCCGGCGCCGCGCCCGGTGCTCCAACTCCTCGACCTCGCTGAGGAGTCTGCGGTTGTCGGCGAAGAACTTGTGATGCGTGCGCCAGTCGCCCTCGACCAGCGCGTTGCGGATGAACAGCTCCCGGCTGACCTCCGGGTCGATCCGGCCGTAGTTGACTTTGCGCTGCGCGACGATCGGCACGCCGTACAGCGTGACCTTCTCGTACGCCATCACCGCCGCCTGGTCCTTCTCCCAGTGCGGCTCGGAGTACGTGCGCTTGAGCAGATGCCCGGCGAGCGGCTCCACCCACTCCGGCTCGATCTTCGCGTTGACCCGCGCCCACAGTCGGGACGTCTCCACCAGCTCGGCGGACATCACGAAACGCGGAGGCTTCTTGAACAGGGCCGAACCGGGGAAGATCGCGAACTTGGCGCTCCGGGCGCCGAGATACTCGTTCTTCGCGCCGTCCTTCACGTCCTTCATGCCGACGTGGGACAGCAGACCCGCGAGCAGCGACACATGCACCCGGTCGGCCGGGGCGTCCTCCTCGTTGAGGTGAATGCCCATCTGCTTGGCCACGGTCCGCAGCTGCGTATAGATGTCCTGCCACTCACGGATGCGCAGGAAGTTCAGATACTCCTGCTTGCACATCCGCCGGAAGGACGACGAGCCGCGCTCACGCTGCTGCTCACGGACGTAACGCCAGAGATTCAGGAAGGCGAGGAAGTCACTCGACTCGTCCCTGAAGCGCGCGTGCTGCTGATCAGCCTGGGTCTGCTTGTCCGCCGGGCGCTCACGCGGGTCCTGGATGGAGAGCGCCGACGCTATGACCATGACCTCACGGACACAGCCGTTCTTGTCGGCCTCCAGAACCATACGGGCCAGCCGCGGATCGACCGGAAGCTGAGCGAGCTTGCGGCCCGTCTGCGTCAGCCGCTTGCGTGCGTCCTTCTCCGCCGGGTCGATCGCGCCGAGCTCCTGCAACAGCTGGACGCCGTCCCGGATGTTGCGATGGTCCGGCGGATCGATGAACGGGAACTTCTCGATGTCACCCAGGCCGGCCGCCGTCATCTGCAAGATGACGGAAGCGAGATTCGTCCGCAGGATCTCGGCGTCCGTGAACTCCGGCCGGGCGAGGAAGTCGTCCTCCGAGAACAGCCGGATGCAGATACCGTCGCTGGTCCGCCCACAACGGCCCTTGCGCTGGTTCGCGCTGGCCTGCGAGATCGGCTCGATGGGCAGCCGCTGCACCTTCGTCCGATGGCTGTACCGGCTGATCCGGGCGAAACCGGGATCGATGACGTACTTGATACCCGGCACCGTCAGCGACGTCTCCGCGACATTGGTCGCCAGAACGATCCTGCGGCCGGTGTGCGGCTGGAAGACCCGGTGCTGCTCCGCGTGCGACAGACGGGCGTAGAGCGGCAGAACCTCCGTGAAGCGGTACTGCTTCTTGGTGAGCGCGTCCGCCGTGTCCCGGATCTCCCGCTCACCGGAGAGGAAGACGAGGATGTCGCCCTTCCCCTCCCCCATCAGCTCCTCGACCGCATCCGTGATCGCGGTGATCTGATCCCGGTCCGAGTCCTCCGAGTCCTCCTCCAGCAAAGGCCGGTACCGCACCTCCACCGGATACGTCCGCCCACTGACCTCGATGATCGGCGCATCACCGAAATGCCGGGAGAAACGCTCGGGGTCGATCGTCGCCGAAGTGATGACGACCTTGAGGTCGGGCCGCTTCGGCAGCAACTGAGCCAGATACCCGAGCAGGAAGTCGATGTTCAGCGACCGCTCGTGCGCCTCGTCGATGATGATCGTGTCGTAGGCGCGCAGCTCGCGGTCCGTCTGGATCTCCGCGAGCAGGATGCCGTCGGTCATCAACTTGATGAAGGTGCCGTCCGGATTCACCTGATCGGTGAACCGCACCTTCCAGCCCACCGACTCACCGAGCGGGGTGTCCAGCTCCTCCGCCACCCGCTCGGCCACCGTACGAGCCGCGATCCGGCGGGGCTGCGTATGCCCGATCATTCCCCTGACCCCGCGCCCCAGCTCGACACAGATCTTCGGAATCTGTGTCGTTTTACCGGAACCGGTCTCACCCGCGACGATCACGACCTGGTGATCACGAATGGCCTCGGCGATCTCGTCCCGCTTCTGACTGACGGGAAGCTGCGACGGGTACGTGACGGCGGGGACGCGGGCGCGGCGAGCAGCGATACGCTCCTCACCCTTGAGGATCTCCGCCTCGATCTCACCGAGCACAGCGGCCCGCGCCTCCGGCTTACGGATCTTGCGCGCACCTTCGAGCCGCCGCCCGAGCCGGTGCGCATCACGCAGCGACAACTCGGTCAGACGGGGGGCGAGGGCGTCCAGGGCGGGGACAGGGTGCGTAGACATACGGATCCCAGGATCTCATCCCGGCGAAAACGATGGCGAACCCTTTTGCCGCGCCCTGCTGCGCCCGGCCGTGCCGGCGGCAGACATGCAGTGAGGGCCCCGATCCGAAGATCGGGGCCCTCACGGTGACGGTGGCTGGGGCCGGGGTCGAACCGGCGACCTATCGCTTTTCAGGCGATCGCTCGTACCAACTGAGCTACCCAGCCGTCCAAGGCCTTTTTCAAAGCCTTTGCGGTCCTGACGGGATTTGAACCCGCGGCCTCCACCTTGACAGGGTGGCGAGCACTCCAAACTGCTCCACAGGACCTTGCGATGCGTACGACAGTGTCGCACACCGTACTGCGTGCCCCCAACGGGATTCGAACCCGTGCTACCGCCTTGAAAGGGCGGCGTCCTAGGCCGCTAGACGATGAGGGCTATCGGCCCGCCTGGGCGCTTCTCAGCGCGTCGGGGACGTGAGAAGCATATGGGATGGCGGGAGGTATCGCCAAAACGGTTTACGGCGAGGGGCTGGACGGGGGACTCGGTGAGCCGGTCGGGTCGGGCCCGCCTGGCTGGTTCTCCTCGACCAGGTGGCGGCGTACCTCGGCCGTGGTCAGGCCCAGGCCGCCGAGTTCGATCTCGTCCCAGGCCTGGAGGCGGTGGGTGGCGCGGTCGAAGTAGAGGACCGAGGTCTGGATGGGGTCCGGGTGCTCGCCCTCGATGGCGCGCAGCCCGCTGCCGCCCGTGGAGCCTTCGATGCGCAGGCGGGTGCCGTAGGGCAGGAGCTCCATCTCCTGGTGGTGGAGGTGGCCGGACAGGACGAGAGGGACTTCGCCGTCGGTCTGGCGGGCGGCGACGGGTTCGTGCGCGACGGCCACGTCGACGGGGGTGTCGGAGGCCTTCTGGTCGCGCAGGGAGGTGGCGAGGCGGGCGCCGGCGAGTTCGTTGGCGGCGTCGCCGCCGGGGACCGTGGAGCGGTCGGGGGTGAACTGGGGGTCGCCGATGCCGGCGAAGCGCAGGCCGGCGATGGTCTTGGCCTTGCCGTCGTCCAGGACGTGGACGTTCTTGAGGTCTTCCAGGTAGCGCTGGGTGAGGCGGGAGTCGTGGTTGCCGCGGACCCAGACGTAGGGGGCGCCGAGGTCCTCGATGGGGTCGAGGAAGCCGTTCTCGGCGGCTGTGCCGTGGTCCATGGTGTCGCCGGAGTCGACGATCACATTGACCTTGTACTGGTCGACGAGCGAGGCGATGATCTTCCAGCTCGCGGGGTTGAGGTGGATGTCGGAGACGTGCAGGACGCGGATCGTCGACGGGTCGGGTGCGTAGGCGGGGAGCGTGGAGGTGGCGTCGTAGAGCTTGGTCACGTTGGTGACCAGGCGGGCCAACTCCTTCTGGTAGACGTCGAATTCGGTGACGATGCTGCGGGCGTTGCCGACCAGTGACGGGGCTGAGGAGAGCAGGCCGGAGAACTTCGGTTCCAGGACCGACTCCGGGTTCCAGGTGGCGAACGCGGTGCCGCCGGACGCGGCCAGGAGGGTGAGGGCGAGGCCGCCGGCGGCCAGGGCCCGGCGGGGGCGGCGGTAGATCGCGAGGCCGAGGGCGGTGGCGCCGGTGACCACGGCCACGCAGCTGCGTACGGCGAGGTCACGGGTGCCGTCGGCGACGTCCTGGGCGACCTCGTCCTGGAGGCCGGACAGGCGTTCGGGGTGGTCGACGAGGGCTTGGGCGCGGTCCGGGTCGAGCTGGTCGACATTGACGTCGAGGCGCACCGGGGCGATGTGGCTGTCCAGGGTGAGGGCGCCGAGGGGGGAGACGTTGATCTTCGTGCCGCCGGTGACGGAGGGGCGCAGGGTCATCGTCGTGTTCATGGGGCCGACGGGGACGCGTACGTTGCCGACGATGAGCAGGCCGAGCCAGGTGCCGAGCAGGACGACGGTGATGAGGCCGAGGGCGCGGACCCAGGGGTGGGGCTGGGTGACGAGTTCGGGCGTGGGGAGCGGGCGGCGGGTGGCGTAGCGGCGGGCGAGGGCGCGTGGCGCCTTGGGCAGTTGACCTAGGACCTTGGTTGCGGCGGCGGGGACGCGGGCCATTGATCCCGTATGCCCAAGTGCGGCGGTGGGTATGCGGGGCCGTTCGCGGCTCCTTCGTGGGGGTGTCGTGCCTGACAATGGGCGTGTGCTGGAGATGACGCGCGAGGAGTTCGAGGAGCTGGTCGCCGAGGCGCTGGACCGGATTCCGCCGGAGCTGACGCGGTTGATGGACAACGTCGCGGTGTTCGTGGAGGACGAGCCGCCCGCGAACGATCCCGAGTTGCTGGGGTTGTACGAGGGCACTCCGCTGACCGATAGGGGTGAGTGGTACGCCGGAGTGCTGCCGGACCGGATCACGATCTATCGGGGGCCGACGCTGCGGATGTGCGAGTCGCGGGAGGAGGTCGTCGAGGAGACCGAGGTGACGGTGGTGCATGAGATCGCGCATCACTTCGGGATCGACGACGAGCGGCTGCACGCGCTCGGTTACGGGTGAGCGGGCACTGTTACGAAGGTGCGGCCGTGCTGTGTCGTGGGGCGCGTGTCCTCTTGTGGGCGGCGGGAGTTGGGCAGGTTGACTTCTTCGCCCGCCACTGGAGGTGGCCGCCGTGCGCCCCTTGTACGTACCTGTCCGTCTGGCCGCGACGGTCGTCGCTGTCGCTGCCGCAGCCGGCTGTATGAGTGTGGGTGACGACGGGGGCGGCGACGGTGTGAAGCCGTCGCGGTCCGCCGGACAACGAGGCGGTGAGGCGCCTGACGGGGGCTCCGCGGTGTCGGGCGGTGGCTCCGGGATCGGGGCGCACGCGGACGACGGCAAGCGGGGCAAGGGGAAGAAGGACGGGAAGGGGCCCGGGGAGTCGGCCGCTCCGTCGGCCTCGCCGTCGGCGCAGGCGAGTGTGTCGGCCCCTGCGGGGGGCGGCGGGCCGCAGAAGCCGGGGGTGACGCAGAAGCCGGGTCCGACGCGTCCGGCGGAGCCCACGCCCACTCGAACGGTGGAACCGGAGCCGACGCCGACGCAGGAGCCGACGTCGGTCGCGCCGACGCCGACGGAGGCGGAGCCGTCCTCGTCGGCGCACGAGGAGACGGGGCCGCAGCTGGGGGAGCGGGAGCCGGCACCGGCGGCGGGGGCGCCGGCGTGAGGTCCGGCGAGTGACGTTGCCTACACCGGCTACGGCCGGTTTGCCTTGGGGGGCTGGGGGTGCGTATGGTGGTAGATCGTTTGATCCCATTTGCCCGGCGCCAACGCAGAGCGCGCCGTGTGGCGCGTACTCTCCCTTGCCGTGGCGGACCGCATTGAGGCGGTCGTAATGCGAAACACGGAGTTGACGGGCGCGTGCCGACGAGACTCCGGAAGGTTTCGCTTACGCATGTCCATTTCCAGTACTGATCACGTCGTCGTGCCCGAGAACGGCGAGAACAACGACGAGACGACCACCCCCGAGATCACCTTCGCGGACCTCGGTCTGCCCGAGGGCGTCGTGCGCAAGCTCGCGCAGAACGGCGTGACCACCCCCTTCCCGATCCAGGCCGCGACCATCCCGGACGCCCTGGACGGCAAGGACATCCTGGGCCGCGGTCGCACCGGCTCCGGCAAGACGCTGTCGTTCGGTCTGCCGACGCTCGCGCGTCTGTCCGGTGGCCGCACCGAGAAGCACAAGCCGCGCGCTGTCATCCTCACCCCGACCCGTGAGCTCGCGATGCAGGTCGCGGACGCGCTCCAGCCGTACGGTGACCAGCTCGGCCTGAAGATGAAGGTCGTCTGCGGCGGTACGTCCATGGGCAACCAGATCTACGCCCTGGAGCGCGGTGTCGACGTCCTCGTCGCCACCCCCGGCCGGCTGCGCGACATCATCAACCGCGGCGCCTGCTCCCTCGAGGACGTCGAGGTCGCGGTGCTCGACGAGGCCGACCAGATGTCCGACCTGGGCTTCCTGCCCGAGGTCACCGAGCTGCTCGACCAGGTTCCGGCGGGCGGTCAGCGGATGCTGTTCTCCGCGACCATGGAGAACGAGATCAAGACTCTCGTCGACCGCTACCTGACGGACCCGGTCCTGCACGAGGTCGACGCCGCCCAGGGCGCGGTGACGACCATGTCGCACCACATCCTGATCGTGAAGCCCAAGGACAAGGCGCCGGTCACCGCCGCGATCGCCTCCCGCAAGGGCCGCACCATCATCTTCGTCCGCACCCAGCTGGGCGCCGACCGGGTCGCCGAGCAGCTGCGTGACGCGGGTGCCAAGGCGGACGCGCTGCACGGCGGTATGACGCAGGGCGCGCGGACCCGGACGCTGGCCGACTTCAAGGACGGGTACGTCAACGTCCTGGTCGCCACCGACGTCGCCGCGCGCGGTATCCACGTCGACGGCATCGACCTGGTCCTGAACGTGGACCCGGCCGGTGACCACAAGGACTACCTGCACCGGGCCGGCCGTACGGCCCGTGCGGGTCGCACCGGCACGGTTGTCTCGCTCTCCCTGCCGCACCAGCGCCGCCAGATCTTCCGGCTGATGGAGGACGCGGGCGTCGACGCCTCGCGTCACATCATCCAGGGCGGTGCCGCGTTCGACCCGGAGGTCGCCGAGATCACCGGTGCCCGGTCGATGACCGAGGTGCAGTCGGAGTCGGCGGGCAACGCCGCGCAGCAGGCCGAGCGTGAGGTCGCTCAGCTCACGAAGCAGCTGGAGCGGGCGCAGCGCCGTGCCGCCGAGCTGCGTGAGGAGGCCGACCGGCTGGTCGCCCGTGTGGCGCGCGAGCGGGGCGAGGACCCGGAGGCCGCGGTGGCCGAGGCTGCTGCTGCGGCGGCCGTCGAGGTGGCCGTGCCGGAGCAGCCGGCGGCGCAGGACGTCGACCGGGCGGAGGCTCCGGCGTCGTACGAGCGTCGTGAGCGGCGTGACGACCGCGGCGACCGTGGTGGGTTCAACCGGGACCGCGACCGTGACCGTGGCGGACGTTCCTTCGAGCGCCGGGACGACCGGGGCGGGTTCAACCGCGACCGTGACCGGGACCGTGGCTTCGAGCGTCGGGACCGGGACGGTGACCGTGGCGGCTTCCGTCGCGACGACCGCGGTGACCGTGGTGACCGTGGTGGCCGTTCCTTCGACCGCGACCGTGGCCCCCGTAACTTCGAGCGCCGGGACAACGACCGTGGCGGCTTCCGTCGCGACGACCGCGGTGAGCGTGGTGACCGCGGTGACCGTGGTGGCCGTTCCTTCGACCGCGACCGTGGCCCCCGTAACTTCGAGCGCCGGGACAACGACCGTGGCGGCTTCCGTCGCGACGACCGTCCGGCCGGCCGCCCCTTCGAGCGTCGTGACGAGCGCGGCGGTCACCGTGGCAGCGACCGTCCCTTCAACCGCGACCGCCGCGACGACCGTCCGGGCTTCCGCTCCGGCGGCCACGAGCGTCCGTACGGCCGCCGTGACGACCACCGTGGCACGGGTGGCTCGTCGTTCGGCCGCCGTGACGACAAGCCGCGCTGGAAGCGCAACGGCTGACGCCTGCTGAACCGATCCTGAAGGGCCCGTACGACTCCGGTCGTACGGGCCCTTCGCGCGTCGGGGGAAGGCGGGCGGTCAGGGATGATCGTTCTCGCGACTATCGCTGCCTGTGCGGCGGTTGTTAGCATCCGCTGTCTTTTCTTGGAGGCGCGCGTCCGGGGGGTTTCGAAGCGGGCGCGCCGGCCTCGTTCTCGTTTTCCCTGGGGAGGGACCCTTGTCTCGGCGCGTGCGCGCACGCTCTGTTCTGGTGGGCCTGGCAGCCTTGTGCGCCGGCTCGCTGACCACCGCGGTACCGGCTGCCGCGGACACCACACCCACGCCTGTCCAGACGGTGGACGGCGTGTGGGGCATCGATTTCGCGGGCGGCGTCCTGACGACGACCGAGACCGCCCCGAACGGTGACCCGTATGTCACCAACCGTCCGATCTCCGCGGACGGCGCCTCTGCGGGTGACCGGCGCGCATGGATCTACGCCGGCACGTTCGCCGGGGGCCAGCACGTGAAGAGGGTGCCGTGCGACGCCGGCTCCTGCGTGGTGCTGCGCGCGGCGGGCAACGGACACGTAGGCGTCTTCTTCGGGGACGGTGACAACGAGAAGGCGCAGATCTGGAGCGGCCCCGACAGCTACCACGGCGTGGAGCCGGCCGTGTCCGGCGGCCGGTTCGTGGACGTCACCGGCCGCTACTTCGTCTACGACGCGGCGTCCACCGGCAAGCAGTACGTCGACGCCACCCACCGCTACCACGGCCATGACGTGCGCCTCACCCGCTCGGTTACCGCTGCCTCGGTGTGGGGTTCGCGGTTGTGGACGCCGGGTTCGGGTGCCGGGGCCGTCACCGCCTTCGACCTGGAGACGAAGAGGACCGTCGAGACGCTCGCCACGGGCGCGCCCTGCTCGGTCAGGGAGCTTCAGGCGGTGGGTCGTTGGATCTACTGGAACTGCGGGCCCACGGGCGCCGCGGGAGTGTACGACCGTGCGGCGAAGAAGAAGATCTCGGTGCCGTCCGGGCCCGCCCTCGTCGGCGACGGCTATCTCGTCCGGCACGACCGGACGGCCGGGAAGCTGCTGCTCACCGACTTCCACACCGGTACGGCCGCCGCGCCGCGCGTCATCGGCGACCTGCCCGGCGGGAACACCGCCGACCAGCGGCGGCTGACCTGGGCCGTGGACGAGTTCGGCGGTGACATCGCGTATGTCGAGCAGGGCAAGGCGGTACGGATCGTGCCGAGCGGTGTGCCGTCGTCGTCGCTGGCGGTGATCGAGGCGGAGCCGGACGACGGTTACGTGAATGCCAAGGACGACCACTGGAACAGCATCTGGCAGTTCAACAAGCCGGCGTCCTGGAAGTTCACCGTGAAGGACTCCCGCGGTCGTGCCGTATACACCGACTCGGGCACCACGACCGGAGCGGAGGCCGAGGCCGGCTGGAACGGTAAGACGGACGCGGGCGCGTATGCCTACAACGGCTCCTACACCTGGTCGCTGACCGCCACGGCGACCGAGGGCGGCGGCACCTCGACGAGCAGCGGCACGTTCGCGCTCACGGGCGGCCGTCAGGGCCATCACGACCAGGGTGGTCGCAGCTACGGCGAACTGGTCACCCTCAACTCCTCGGGGGCGCTGACCCTGCACTACTCCGAGGGCAAGGGGAAGTTCGACTGGAAGCAGTCCGCGTCCGGCTGGCCCGCCGGGACGGTCGCCGTCCCCTTCGGGGACATGGGTGTGGACCGGTGTGCCGAGATGCTGATCCGCATGCCGAACGGCGAACTGCGGCGGTACGCGGGCAAGTGCGGGCCGTCGTACACCCCGTCGAGCAGCCACACCTCCCTGGGCACCGGCTGGAACGCGTACGACGTCCTCACCGCGCCCGGTGACCTCACGGGCGACGGTCGTACGGACCTGTTGGCGCGTCAGAAGTCCACGGGTGACGTCTACGTGTTCGCGAACGACGGTGCCGGGAAGCTGAAGGCCCGGGTGAAGATCGCGTCGGCCTGGAAGGGCTACACGAGGATGGTCGGCGCCGGGGATCTGACCGGTGACGGCATCGGTGATGTGCTGGCGCACGACAAGTACGGGGCGCTGTACCGGCTCGATGGTGCGGGCAACGGCAAGCTGAAGGCGCGGGTGAAGATCGTTTCCCGGTGGGGGACGTCGTACAACGCCGTGGTCGGCGTCGGCGACATCACCGGGGACGGGAAGAACGACCTGATCGCGCGGGACAGGGCCGGCGACGTCTACCGCAACGACGGCGACGGCAGGGGGTCGTTCGGCCCGCGGGTGAAGATCGCGAGTGGCTGGCAGGGCTACAAGGGCCTCTTCTGAGAGGGCGCCGTCCTCGTCCTCCGCTCCCGCCGACGTGGCCGTGACCCGGATACCCGATCGGAGACTCGGCCACGTCCGGCTATGCTCGGGGTGGCAACATCGCTTGGGCCCTTAGCTCAATTGGCAGAGCAGTGGACTTTTAATCCATTGGTTGTGGGTTCGAGTCCCACAGGGCCTACGGGTTGCAGGCGGGGGGCAACCCTCTGACCTGCTACACAGCGCCCGGGTCGGCTTCGGTCGGCCCGGGCGCTGTTGTGTTGTGCGGCCCCAACCCGCCCACACCTCGGCCGACTTGGCGGTTCTCACGTTTCAGGTTGCGGCTTTCCGTGAGGTGCCGTTAGCCTCCCCTCACGGATGCACTCGTTCTCAACCGTGAGGTCTGGCGATGGTCGACACCCGCACCACCAGTGAGCAGGTCCCCGTCCCCGTGCGTGTCCTCGGCGGCCCCACGGCCCTCATCGAGTACGGCGGCCTGCGGTTTCTCACCGACCCCACCTTCGACGGCCCCGGTGACCACCCCTTGGGCGGCGGACGTGCGCTGACCAAGACCGCTCCGGCCGCCGCCCGGCCCGCGGAGCTCGGGCGGATCGACGTCGTTCTGCTCTCGCATGACGAGCACCCCGACAACCTCGACGTCTCCGGGCGGGCGCTGCTCGCCGAGGTGCCGCTCACCCTCACCACGCCGGGTGGGGCGAAGCGGCTCGGCGGTGCGGCTCGGGGGCTCGCCGACTGGGAGTCCGTGGAGGTCGATCGGCCCGGCGGCGGCGTGGTCACCGTCACCGGGGTGCCCGCGCTGCACGGGCCGGGGGAGCGGGCGGAGATCGAAGCGGTCGTCGGGCAGGTCGTCGGGTTCGTACTGACCGGCGACGGGCTGCCCACCGTCTACGTCAGCGGTGACAACGCCCAGCTCGGGCCGGTCGAGGAGGTCGCCGAGCGGTTCGGGGCGGTGGATCTCGCCGTGCTGTTCGCCGGGGCCGCCCGTACCGCCGTGCTCGACCGGCAGTTGCTCACGCTCGACAGCGCGCGGGCCGTGGAAGCGGCGCGGATCCTCGGGGCGCGCAGGATCGTTCCCGTCCACTTCGACAGCTGGGCCCACTTCACCGAGGGGCGGGCGGAGCTGACGGCCGCCTTCACCGCGGCGGGGCTGATCGGACGGGTGCAGTTCGGGTGACCGGGTGACCCGGCGGGCCCGGGGGGCCCGGGGGCGTCCTGTGCCGCCCCCGTGCCGTTCGCTCAGCCGGCGCTGAGTTCCGCGAGGTCCCCCAGCGGCAGGGTGTGCTGGGTCTGGAGGACCTTCGCGCGCAGATAGCGGACGTTGTCCGGGGTGGCGAAGACGCCGGTGGGGACGCGGTCGCCGACCTCGATGCCGAGGGCGCGCAACTGGGCCGCCTTGTCGGGGTTGTTGGACAGCAGGTCCAGTTCGCCGATGCCGAGGGCGTTGAGCATCTGGGCCGCGGCCGTGTAGTCGCGGTCGTCCTCGGGCAGGCCCAGGGCGGCGTTCGCGGCGTAGGTGTCCAGGCCCTGGTCCTGGAGGGCGTACGCGTCGAGCTTGTTGTAGAGGCCGATGCCGCGGCCCTCCTGACGCAGGTACAGCAGCACGCCGCCGCGCTCGGCGATGCGCTCGACGGCCTCGCGCAGCTGGGGGCCGCAGTCGCAGCGGGCCGAGCCGAAGACATCGCCGGTCAGGCACTCGGAGTGCAGCCGGACCAGCGGGGTGGTGCCGGGTGCCGGGTCGCCGAGGACGACGGCCACGTGCTCCAGGCCGTCGGTCAGGCCGTGGAAGGTCACCAGTTCGGCGTCGACGCGGTAGCCGTCCTGGAAGCGCAGCGGGACCCGGACGCGGGCGCGCTGGGTGGCGGCGGCGGGGAAGTCGGGCATGCGGGGTCTCCGGGTTCCTTGGGAGGGCCGACTGCTTGCGGATCCTGCTGACTGCTGACTGCGGGGCTGCTGGCTGTTGGAGCTCTGCTTCAGATTTGAATCAGCTACTCGGTCTGAACCCTACTCCCTGCTTTAAATTTGAATCAACGCGATTCGACGAGTTCCGGAGGCCATGTTGCGCAGATCACAAAGTCGCGCAGGTCACGAAGTCGCGCGGGTCGCGAAGTCGCTCAGGTCACGAGCAGGGCTTGTTGGAGCGCCGACGCCAGGGCACGTCCTCCGGACCGGCGTGTGCGCCCTCGCCCTGGAACCCCTCGCCGACCGCCGTGAAGATCTCCTCCAGCTGGCCGACCTGCTCCGGGGTCAGCCGGTCGAAGAGCAGCGACCGTACGGTCTCGACATGACCCGGGGCCGCGCGCTCCAGCACCCGCATGCCCTCGTCGGTGAGGGCCGCGACGCTGCCCCGTTTGTCCCAGCGGCAGTCCTCGCGCCGCACCAGGCCGTCCCGCTCCAGACGGGTGACGGCGTACGTCAGCCGACTGCGGGTGATTTTCAGTCCTTCCGCGAGCTCGGTCATGCGCAACCTGCGCTCCGGGGTTTCCGAGAGGGTGGCGAGGATGGAGTAATACAGATGGGGCATGCCGGCCTCCTGCTGGAGCTGCCGGTCCAGCGCGTCCTCCACGAGCGCGGCGGCGGCGATGTACGCGCGCCAGGCGCGCTGCTCCTCCGAGGTGAGCCAGCGAGTCGTCATACGACCAGTGTAGGTTTGTTTCAAACTTGAACCAAGATCGGATCGCCGAGCCGGAGAGCGCGCCCATGCCGTCGTACCCCTACGTCCTGCTGTCCGCCGCCGTCTCCCTGGACGGCTACCTCGACGACACGGGCCCGGACCGCCTGCTGCTGTCCAGCCCGGCCGACTTCGACCGGGTCGACGAGGTCCGCGCCTCCGTGGACGCGATCCTGATCGGCGCCGGCACGATCCGGGCGGACAACCCGCGGCTGCTGGTGAACTCGGCCGAGCGGCGGGCCGCACGGGTGGCGGCGGGCAAGCCGGAGTACCCCTTGAAGGTCACGGTCAGCGCGTCGGGCGAGCTGGACCCGGCGGCGAACTTCTGGCACACCGGCGGCGACAAGGTCGTCTATACGACGGAGAAGGGCGCGGACCTGCTGCGGCGCGCGCCGGTCGCGGCGGACGTCGTCGCGCTGGGCGAGGAACTCGACTGGCGGGGGCTGCTGGCCCATCTGCGCGAGGTGCGCGGCGTGGAACGGCTGATGGTCGAGGGCGGCGGCACGATCCACACGCAGCTGCTCCAGCAGGGGCTGGCGGACGAGGTGCAGCTGGTGCTGGCCCCGCTGTTCGTGGGGGATGCGCGGGCGCCCCGGCTGTTCGGGCCGGGTGCGTACCAGGGCGGGCGGCTGCGGCTGGTCGAGACGCGGCGGATCGAGGACGTGGTGCTGATGCGCTACGAGCCGACGGCGCCCGGTGCCGGGGGCCTCGCCTCCGCCGCGGACCGGCACTGGCTGGCGCTGGCGTGCGAGCTGGCGGCGCAGTGCCCGCCCTCTCGGACGGCGTTCAGCGTCGGGGCGGTCGTGGTGGCCGCCGACGGGACGGAGCTGGCGCGCGGGTACTCCAGGGAGGGCGGTGACTCGGTGGTGCACGCGGAGGAGGCGGCGCTGGCGAAGATCACGGCGGGGGATCCGAGGCTGGCGTCCGCGACGGTGTACAGCAGCCTGGAGCCGTGCACCCGGCGTTCCTCGCGACCGGTGCCGTGTGCCCGGCTGATCCTCGAGGCGGGGGTGCGCAGGGTGGTGACGGCTTGGCGGGAGCCGGACACGTTCGTGGTGGGGGCGGACGGGAGCGGGGTGCTGGCGGGGGAGGGCGTGGATGTGGTGGTGCTGCCGGAGTACGAGGAGCGGGCGATCGCGCCCAATCGGCATCTGGTGGGTGGGTGAGGGCGTGGGGCCTTTTCCTGGCCGGGCTCGCCGGATGGACCTGGCCGGATGGGCCTGGCCGGACGGGCCTCACCGGACGGGCCGGGAGGGCCGCGGCAGCTGAGCGGAAAGTCCTGGTCAGGACCGGCCCCGGGAAAGGCGTGTGCTTCGGGTCCCGCGGATGGCGTACTATGGACTCATCGACGCGGGGTGGAGCAGCTCGGTAGCTCGCTGGGCTCATAACCCAGAGGTCGCAGGTTCAAATCCTGTCCCCGCTACTGAAGGCTCAGGGCCGGAACTGATCAGTTCCGGCCCTGAGTGTTTTCCCCGGTCGGCTTCCAGCGCTCGCCCGCCGCCCCCGCTTCGGCAACCCTGGTGAGGTGGAGCAGCGGCGGATGTCATACGCACGCCGGTTCGTCCGGCTGCTCCCCGCCCTGCTGATCGCGGCCGGAGCCGTGTACGACCACGTCACACCGACGGACTTCACCGGCGCCCCCTTCCTCACGGCCGCGCCACTGGTCGCCGCCCCCCTCTACTCACAGCGCGGCACCGTGCTCACCGGAGCCCTGGCCCTCCTCGTGGTGCTCGTGATGCGCGCGCCGCGCGGGGAGCTGTCCCAAGCGGAGGTGGTCACCGAGCTGGCGACCATCGTGGTCGTCTCCGTGCTCGCGGTCCTCATCAACCTCCTCGTCCGCCGCAGCGACGAACGCCTCGCCTCCGCCCGCGAGATCGCCGAGGCCGCCCAACGCGCCGTACTGCCGGAGCCGGCCGAGCGGATCGGCGGGTTCCGGATCGCGGCCCGGTACGAGGCGGCGCAGGAGGGCGCGGCCATCGGCGGGGATCTGTACGCCGTGCAGGACACCCCCTACGGCGTCCGGCTGGTGGTGGGGGACGTGCGGGGCAAGGGAATGGGGGCGGTCGGGGCCGTCGCCGTGGTGATCGGGGCCTTCCGGGAGGCCGCCGAACAGGAGGCCACGCTGGAGGCGGTCGCGCAGCGGCTGGAGCGGGCGCTGGCCCGGGAGCGCGCACGGCGCGACGGACCCGAGTCGCAGGAGTGGTTCACCACCGCCATGCTCGCCGAGCTGCCGCACGGCAACGAAATCGTGCGGCTGGTCAACCGCGGGCACCCGCCGCCGCTGCTGCTGCACGCCGACGGCACCGTCCACCCCCTGCCGGCCACCGAACCCGCCCTGCCGCTCGGCATGCGCGAGCTCGGCGCCTGGCCCGACCGGGCCGACGACGCCGGCTTCCCGGACGGGGCCACCCTGCTGCTGTACACCGACGGTCTGACCGAGGCGCGGGACGCCGGCGGGCGGTTCTACGACCCCGAGGTGGGCCTCGCGGGCCGCGTGAACGCCCTGCGCGAGCCGGCCGAACTGCTCGGGGTGCTCGCGGCGGACGTACGCCGGCACTCCGGCGGAGGGATGGCGGACGACCTGGCACTCATGGCCGTACGACGACCGTGAAGCCTTCTGACCGATCACCTTGACCGTTGTCACCAGCGGTGATCGCGCGACCGCCCTCCGCATAACAACTGACATACCGTCAATACCTGTGTGACTCCAGAGTCTTGGTCAACTCGCCCGATTTAGGCCGCTCATGACCCCTAAGTCCGGGCGAAAATCGTTAATGATCAAGTGGAACAGCTTGGAATACGCGCCCCGGGTCTATTAACGTTCGATAACGCAGCGCGGTCGTCCCAGCCGTCACAAGAGTCGGCTCCGTGCGCACGCGCCGAATCCCGTAAGGGAACCGGGGAACCACCACCTTGGGGTGAATCGCACGGATTCCACCGTGGAAGCACGGTTGGTATACGCGCGTAGGAGACCTTCCTGCTCCGAACCCGTCAGCTAACCCGGTAGGCGAGAAGGAAGGAAAGGAGTACGCCCACGTGGCGTCAAACCGGCCTGCTCCGCAAGCCCCGTTCGTGCCGAGCGAACGCAGCGACACCTTCGGCTACGACCGCTACCGCACCGACGAGGGCCCGTTCGAGGAGTGGAACCCCACCGCGGATTCCATTCGTCCCGTTCGTGGCAGGCACCGCGTCTCCAAGCAGCGTGGCGGGGGACTCGCCCGCAGCTCCACGGTTCTCGGCGTAGGCGTCATAGCCGCCGTCGGCGCGGGCGGCATGGCCAGCGCCAACAGCGGCAAGCCGCCGGTCGCCATCACGATGCCGGACCTGCCCCTGATCTCGGACGACTCCTCCGAGCCCGCCGAGGACACGGCCACCGCGTTCAGCACCATGGGCGAGGCCACCGAGGAGACCACGCAGGGCACCTCCGACGCCGGCGAGGTGCTGCGCAGCCGGATCATCGCGCAGGCCGAACTCCAGCAGACTCAGATCGACAGCAAGGCCGCCGCGGCCGCCGTCGCCGCCGCGGAGAAGGAGGCCAGGGACGCGGCCGCCAAGGCGGAGAAAGAAGCCAAGGCCAAGGCCGCCGCCGCGAAGGCCGCCGCCGAGGAGGAGGCCCGCAAGAAGGCCGAGGCCGAGCGTCTCGCCGAGCTGGCCAAGCAGTACACGCTGCCGACCTCCTCGTACACCATCACCTCGACCTTCGGTCAGGCCGGCGCCTACTGGTCCTCCGGCTACCACACCGGCCTCGACTTCGCCGCCCCCACCGGGACGCTGATCAAGGCGATCCACTCCGGCACCGTCACCTTCGCCGGCTGGGACGGCTCGTACGGCTACAAGACGGAGATCACCCTCGACGACGGCACCGAGCTCTGGTTCGCGCACCAGTCCTCGATCAGCGTCAGCGTGGGCCAGAAGGTCAACACGGGCGACGTCATCGGCCGCGTCGGCGCCACCGGCAATGTGACCGGCGCCCACCTGCACCTCGAGGTGCACCCCGACGGCAGCGCGAACGGCATCGACCCGCTGGCCTGGCTTCAGGGCAAGGGCCTCACGCCCTGAGGCCCGTGACGGGCGACCACATGTGATCCCCGGCGGTCCTGACGGCGTCCCCCCGACGTCAGGGCTGCCGGTTCTCGGTGCGTGCGACGGTGTTCGTCGCGAGCGTCTTCATTACGCAGCCTTGGTCCCCGGTGTGGAATGAGCCGTTCCGGTACGACGGTTGACGTAGAGCATGAGTGCTCTTCGTCAGCTCGGCTCCTCCGACCTGGAGGTCCACCCGCTCTGCCTCGGCGGCAACGTCTTCGGCTGGACCGCCGACGAGACCCGGTCCTTCGCCGTCCTCGACGCATACACGGAGGCGGGCGGCAACTTCATCGACACGGCCGACGTCTACTCGGCGTGGGCCGAGGGCAACTCGGGCGGCGAGTCCGAGACGGTCATCGGCCACTGGCTGACGGCACGCGGCAACCGGGACGACGTCGTGATCGCCACCAAGGTCAGCCAGCACCCCGACTTCCAGGGCCTGACCGCGGCCAACATCAAGGCGGCCGCCGACGCCTCCCTGCGGCGCCTGGGCACCGACCGCATCGACCTCTACTACACGCACTACGACAAACCGGAAGTGCCCGTCGAGGAGATCATCGGCGCGCTGGACGAGCTGGTGAAGGCCGGCAAGGTACGGCACATCGCCGCGTCCAACATCTCCGCCGAACGCCTCGCGGCCTCCCTCGCCTTCTCCAACCGCGAGGGCCTCGCCCGCTATGCCGCCCTCCAGCCGCACTACAACCTGGTCTCCCGCGACACCTACGAGGGCCCCCTGCGCGACCTGGCCGAGCGGGAAGGGCTGGCGGCGATCCCGTACTACTCCCTCGCGGCCGGTTTCCTCACCGGCAAGTACCGACCGGGGACGGCCGTGGACAGCGCCCGCGCGCGGGGTGCCGGCAAGCACGCAGAGTCCGAGCGGGGCCGACGGGTGCTGGCCGCCCTGGACGAGGTGGCCCGTTCCCACGACGTGCCGATGGCGACGGTGGCCCTGGCCTGGCTCGCGCAACAGCCGACGGTCGCGACGCCCCTGGCTTCGGCCCGCACGGTGGAACAGCTGCCGGCGCTGCTGGGGATGGCGGAGCTGAGGCTGACGGACGACGAGGTGGAGCGGCTCACGGAGGCGTCGGCGTGAGGCGCCGCCTCTTTCTCGACCGCTAGGACCTCTCGACCGCTAGGACCGATACGGGTTGTAGAGGGGGTACGGCGCCACCGAGCCGTAGCCCGGTGCGGGGCCCGGTCCGTTCAGCTGCCCGTACGGCTGACCGTGCGGGTGCCCGTATGGCTGCGGGTAGGTCGGTCCGTACGGCTGTGGGTACGTCGATCCGTACAGCTGCTGGTGAACGGCCGGCCCCGGTTGCGGGTGGCCGTATGCCGTCCAGGCCTGCGCGGCGGCCGCGTGCTCCAGCGCCGGCCGGGCGAACTCCCGCCGCGCCCACAGTTCGTGCAGCAGCTCCTGTTCTCGCACGACGTAGTCCGCGCCGGCCCGGCCGCGGCGGCCCCGGTGCCGTAGGAACGCCAGCGACGTGGCGTAGGCCTCGTACTGCGCCACCGCTCGCGCCGCCTTCCGGCCCCCTTGGCGGCGCGCGTACTGCCGGGCCACCCGACGGTCTCGCATCGAGCCCAGCGTGAAGGGCGCGCTCGGCGACAGCCATCCGGCGGCGACGTAGGCGGGGAGTTCCTCGCGCACGGTCCTCAGCTCGCGCTGCCGGGTCCAGATCACCAGCCAGGTCAGCAGCCCGAACGCCGGGACCATGAGGGTCGCGTACACGCCGAAGAAGCCGTACTCGCCGAAGGCCGAGGAGCCGTTCCACAGGGCGTGCATGCCCATGGCGAACAGCAGGCCGAGGAGGGGGAGCAGGACGCGGCGCACATGCTGGCGGTCGCCCGACAGCGCCGCGATGCCGAAGCCGATGCCGGTCAGAACGGTGAAGAGGGGGTGCGCGAAGGGCGACATGATCACGCGGACGAAGAAGGTCGCCGCGGTGACGGAGGCGATGCCGCTGTCGCCGGTGAGCTGGTCGGTACCGAAGGCGGTGCCGAGGTAGAGGATGTTCTCGGTGAAGGCGAAACCGGTCGCGGTGACCCCGGCTATCACCACTCCGTCGACGATCCCGGTGAAGTCCCGGCGGCGGAAGAGGAAGACGAGCAGGACGGCCGCGGCCTTCGCCAGCTCCTCGACGACCGGCGCTATGACGGTCGCGCCCAGGGTGTCCGCGTGCGACGGATCGGCCGTCGCGGTCGCTATCCATCTGGTCGCGAAACTGTTGGCGACGATCGCTATCAGCGCCGCGGCGCAGGCGCCCCAGGCGAAGGAGAACAGCAGGTTCCGCCAGGGGCCCGGCTCGACGCGGTCCAGCCACCGGAACGACGCCACGAGCAGCGGCACGGGCAGCACGGCGAGCCCCAGCCCGACCAGGAACCCCTCGGTGCCGGTCTGCTCGCGCACCAGGGCGAGGATGACCAGCCCGGAGAGCGCGAGCAGCGTGCTGAGCGCGCCGTAACGCACCCAGCGCCGGTGCCACCAGTGCGCGTGCCGCGGTGCGCCGCCGGTGGGACCGGCGGGGTGCGTCGGGTACGGGGGACAGGTGGCCACGGCATTGACCCTAACGAGGCAGGGGCGCCGCCCGCAGCAGCGCGAGGGGCTCGGGCGCCGGTGGGGGGTGCTGTCGGTGCTGCTGTCGAAGTCCCTGGGGACGGTTCGTTGTCGGTGCTGTTCTTCCCGCTGCTGTTACCGCTGTACGCGGCGGAAGAGCAGGTCGTTCACCACATGACCCTTGTCCAGTCCCTGGCCC
Source organism: Streptomyces sp. NPDC098781 (assembly GCF_044759995.1). NCBI lineage: Bacteria > Bacillati > Actinomycetota > Actinomycetes > Kitasatosporales > Streptomycetaceae > Streptomyces > Streptomyces sp. NPDC098781. The sequence goes on along the minus strand of NZ_JBIWAK010000015.1, from coordinate 19,847 downwards.
TCGAAACGGGTCAGCGGCCGGAACTCGGGACGGGGCGCGAAACCACCGTCGGGGCGGGTGTTCTCGAAGTCGGGGTGCGCGGTCAGCACGTCGAGCATCTGTTCGGCGTACGGCTCCCAGTCCGTGGCGCAGTGCACCAGGGCGCCGGGCCGCAGCCGGGTCGCGGCGAGGTCGAGGAACTCTGGCTGGATGAGCCGCCGCTTGTGGTGGCGCTTCTTCGGCCAGGGGTCGGGGAAGTAGACGCGCAGCCCGTCGAGCGAGTCGGGGCCGAGCATCTCCCGCAGCAGGATGATGGCGTCGCCGTTGGCCACGCGGATGTTGCCGAGGCCGTTCTGGTCGGCCAGGTTGAGGAGGTTTCCCTGCCCGGGGGTGTGGACGTCGACGGCGAGGATGTTGGTGCCGGGGTCGCCGGCGGCCATCTGCGCGGTCGCCTCCCCCATGCCGAAGCCGATCTCCAGCACGACGGGGTTGTCGTTCCCGAACAGCTCGCCGAGGTCGACGACGCACTGTCCGTCGATGTCCAGCCCCCACTTGGGCCACAGCCGCTGCAACGCGTCCGCCTGGCCCGCGGTCACCCTGCTCCGCCGCGGCTGAAAACTCCGGATCCGCCGCTCGAAGTGCGACCCGGCCGGATCGGCCTGTGGCCCGTCCGGGAACCGCGGCTCCCCCTTGGCCCGGGTATGCCGAATCGACTCACCGGGGACGGGGACGGGGGCATGGCTCGCGAGCTCACCGTCGGCCACGGTTCGACCGGGGACGGCGGGGCGGGGGGCTTCGGGGGCGTTGAGGGAGTCAGACACAGTGGGGTCGATTTTACGGGGAGCGGGAAGGGGGTGGAATTACGGCTGGGATCCGTCAGCCCGTCCGGCGTTTGAGGACGAGGCCCTTCGGGACCGATGGGGGTCCGGGGGGCGGAGCCCCCTGGTGGGGTCGAAGGGGCGATCAAACCCCCTCCAACACCGCCAACGCCCGCCGAGCCACCTCCCGCCCGATCGGCAGCGAAGCGGTAGCCGCAGGACTGGGCGCATTCAGCACATGCACCGCCCGCTCCCCCTCCCGAATCAGAAAGTCATCCACCAGCCCCCCGTCCCGCAGCACGGCCTGCGCCCGCACCCCCGCAGCCGCCCGCACCAGATCATCGGAGGTCACCGCGGGCAACAACCTCCGCACCGCCCCCGTGAACGCCACCTTGGACACCGACCGCCGCAGCTCCCCCGCCCCGTACCGCCAGTGCCGCCCGGCCATCCGCCACGCCCCCGGCCAGGACACCGTCGCCGCGACCTCCCTCGGCCGCACGACCCCCCACCCGTACCCCTCCCGCGCCAGCGCGGGCACCGCGTTCGGCCCGATGTGCACACCCCCGTCGATCCCGCGCGTGAGATGCACCCCGAGGAACGGAAACGCCGGATCCGGCACCGGATACACCAGTCCCCGCACCAGCTCGGGCCGGGCCAGCGACCAGTACTCCCCCCGGAACGGCACGATCCGCACCTCCGGCTCGTCCCCGGTCATCCGGGCCACCTCGTCGCAGTACAGCCCGGCACAGTTCACCAGCACCCGCCCCCGCACGACGTCCCCCCGCGTCGTCCGTACGGCGACCCCCAGCGCGGGCCGCCGGTCGATCCGCTCGGCCCGCGCGCCGTAGCGGATCTCCGCCCCGGACGCCTCGGCGAGCTGCCGGGCGACCCCGACGAAGTCGCACACGCCCGTCGTCCCGACGTGTATCGCGGCGAGTCCGCGCACCTCCGGCTCGTACTCCGCGATCTGCGCGGCGCGCAGCTCCCGTACCGGAATGCCGTTCTCCCGTCCGCGCTGTACCAGGGCGTGCAGCCGCGGCAGCTCCTCCCGCTCGGTCGCGACGATCAGCTTGCCGGTGACGGCGTGCGCGATGCCGTACTCCGCGCAGAACTTGACCATCTCGGCGGCGCCCCGCACCGCGTACCGGGCCTTGAGGGAGCCCGGTCGGTAGTAGATCCCGCTGTGGATGACCCCGCTGTTGCGCCCCGTCTGGTGCCGGGCCGGGCCCGGCTCCTTCTCCAGCACGGTCACCCGGGTGCCCGGCGCGGCACGCGTGATCGCATACGCCGTGGCCAGCCCGACGATCCCACCGCCGATGACCAGCACGTCACAGTCGTAAGCGAGCGTCCGCACCTGCTCCACCTCCCGGATTCGATAATGCACTGCGCCACTGACAACGCACTCAAACCCTCCGGACCGCCATGTCCCGAGGGGAGAGCGGCACTCACGCTTCCCGCCGTGGTGATCCGGCTGGGGAACTTCTGGCAGGCGGGGGAACCTTTGGCAAGGGTGGGAAGTCCGGCCACTCGTCCGCCGAGATCCGGCCACGGCGAGTTCACGCGCCGCTCTGCTCGGCGACTGCTTCAAGCAGGTCGAGGCCAAGGGCGACGGCGGCAGCGACCTGGGCGCCGAGCTGCGTTTCACGCACGCCGAGGAGCTCGTTCCGATGGCCGCGCTGACGGGCCTGCCCGGCAGCGCGAAGGGCGCCACGGCCGTGCGGCCGTACACCTGCGCCGGCAACCCGTGGCGGGGCGCTTCGCAGCCGCCCGGTTCGCGCAGGACGGAGGCGGCGGCGGCCCGGGACTGCCGGGCCGCCGCGCACCGCACGCGCGCGTGAGGGCACGCTCAGGCCGGTGCCATGAGCAGCGGCCGCGCCCTCTCCCGCAGTTCGACCACTCGGGGCTCGTCGCCGTACGGCTCCAGCCGGTGCAGCAGGTCCTTGACGTACTCCGTGGTGCGCGCGGACGATATCCGCCCCGCGACCTCCACGGCCCGTACGCCCTGCTCGCACGCGGCATCCAGGTTGCCCGACTCCAGTTCGGCGACCGCCGAGACGACGAGCCGCAGCCCGTGCGAGCGCACGAACTCCTCCGTCGGCTTCGACAGCGCCTGCTCGGTGAACCGCCGTACCTGGCGCGGCGCCTTGAGGTCCCGGTAGCACTCCGCGGCGTCCGCGGCGAAGCGGTCGTAGGAGTAGAAGCCGAGCCAGGACGGATCGTGGTCGCCCTCCCTGGACCGCTCCAGCCAGCCCTCCGACGCCTTCAGGGCGGCACCCGCGGCCTGGGCGTCATTCGCGCGCGCGTGTGCGCGTGCCTCGACCAGCCGGAAGAAGCTCATGGTGCGGGCCGTGGCGAGGCCTCGGTTGCGCTCCAGCGCGGCCTGCGCGAGGTCGACGCCCTCGTCGCCGAAGCCCCGGTAGGTCGCCTGGAGCGACATCGACGCCAGGACGTACCCGCCGAGCGGTACGTCGGCCGCCGCGCGCGCGAGGCGCAGCGCCTGGATGTAGTACCGCTGCGCCGCCTCCTGCTGGCCGGTGTCGAACGCCATCCACCCGGCGAGCCGGGTCAGTTCGGCGCTAGCCCCGAACAGCGCGCGGCCCACTTCGTCGGAGTACGAGCCGAGCAGCAGTGGTGCCGCCTCGACCCGTAAGCACTCGGGCACCATCGACGAACGCCAGTCGCCGCCTCCGTACTTGGAGTCCCAGCGCCTGGCGTCCTCGGCGGCCTCCCGCAGCTTCTGCACATCGCTGTGGCCGACTTTGAGCGGTGCGCCGGACCCGTCGGACGGGTTCACCTCGCGCGCGACGGAAGTGTCGGCCGGTGTTATCAGCCACCGTGAGGCAGGCGTTGCGTATGCGCTGACCGCGAACGAACCGGCCAGCGACTGCCAGATGCCGCCGGAGCCGGCGCGGCGTCCGGCGAGGTCGAGACGGTAGAGCTCCGTCGCCGACTTCACCGCCTGTCCGACGTCCCTGGGGAAGGCGAGGCCCACTTCGGGTGCGGGGTCCGCGTCCGCCAGGCCGATCTCGTGGAGCGGCACCGGGCGGCCCAGCTTCTGGCCGATCGCGGCGGCGATGAGGTGCGGCGCGGCACCTTGCGGCACCATGCCCTTCGACACCCAGCGCGCCACCGAGGTCTTGTCGTAGCGAAGAGTCAGGCCCCGCTGAGCGCCAAGGTCGTTGACGCGTCGAGCGAGTCCTGCGTTGCTGATTCCCGCGAGGGCGAGAACGGTGCCGAGTTTTTCGTTCGGCCCGCGTTGCTCCCTGGACATGCGCCACCCCTCGACACAGACGGCTGCCGCGCTGGCATAACCACGCGGCATTCGTAAACCCAGCGTAGTTCGCCGCATCCCAAGCGTTAAGGGGCATTGTTCCGGATGGCGGGATTGTGGTCCGTACTCAAGTGCGCACCCCCTACGCACAGTTGTGACGTGCTCCCGGTGTGTGGCTGTGCGCCCGTCCGTGCGCTCTTCTCCAGCCACCGGGGGAGCGGTTCCATGGCTTCTGCGTGGGTCGGCCCGCTGTACTGGATCCAGTGGGCTGGGGGATTCCGCCGCCTACATCCCCGCGGGCGGCGGAACGGTCCGGGGGGCGCACTCCGTTCCCCGGACTGCGCACGCGGCGAGCACGGCGAGTAGTGCGGAGGGCTTGTACGGAGCGTGCGTAAGCCTGTCTCTACGACGCCGATTTGGCCGAAAACCGACCCAGCCGCTCGCGGGTGATTCCCGCTCTCACCATGGCACTTGAGGGCGCGAAGGGAGTTTTTGGGGAGCGTATCGGGGGCGCATTCGCGCCGCGAAGGTCTTGCCACTGACTTGACCGGGTGCCTGGATCTCTTCGTTCCGCGCGCGTGGATCTCCTTGTCCGTCAGGGGTGTTCGGCACCCCCTCCGTCCCCGCCGCGCGCGGCCGTGCGGGGGTGACCGCCCGATCCCGAGCGGCTCCGCCGCCGCTCCGGTGTGCGTCCTTCATGGCAGCATGGTGACCGGTTCGTACGGTGCACTGGTTGTCCACAGCCTGTGGAGGCGTCCATGCGGTGGTTGGTGGGATGGAGCAGCACCGCCGCGGTTTCCGCCGGAGTCGGCTCCGCGGGGGCGACCGGAGGCGACGGCGAGACCGTGCACCCGGTGGGGTCCCAACTCCTGTGGGGCGACCCCGATCCGCTCTGGGCGGTCGGCGACTGGCGCCCCGACGAGGTCCGTGTGGTGCGGGCCGACGCGCAGAACCGGATCGCGGTCCTCGGCACCTGCGGGGCGAGCGACGAACAGCTGCGCCTGGGTCTGTTCGCCGCGCGCGGAGGGGCACTTCGGCATCTGACGGCCTGGTCCGGCAGCTACACGGCCGTCGTCCAGGTCGGCCGCAGGATCACCGTGTGCGGCGATCTGGCCGGCGCGCGGCCGGTGTTCCACACCCCCTGGGCCGGCGGTACGGCGTACGCGACCGCCGCACTGCCCCTCGCCGACCTCATCGAGGCCAACCTCGACTTCGGGCACCTCGCCGCGCTGCTCGCCGCCCCCGACGTACCGGCGGCCCTGCACGACTCCACGCCGTACGACGGCGTACGCCGCATTCCACCGGGGCATGCGCTCATCCTGCGCGCGGGGGCGCGTGAGATCGCCGGGTACGAGCCGGTCGCCTCGCTGGCGGTGGCGGCACCGGCCGCCGACCCCGACCGCGCGGTGGACGCGGTGCGCGACGCCCTGGTGGAGGCGGTGCGCGCGCGTCTGTCCGCGCCGCGCCACGTCCCCGACATCGATCCCGGCCCGGTACCGGGGATGGGGCCGGCCGAACGGCGTGCCGCGCGCGGGATGCCGGTTCCGGGCATCGGCGCCGACCTGTCCGGCGGCCCGGCCTCGGGCACCCTGGCCCTCCTCGCGGCCGGCCTCCCGGGAATGCCGGGCACGGTGCTGGGACACGGCACGGGCGCGGGCGAACGCCTCCTCGCGGTCACCTTCAACGACCTGGCGGTGGGCGGCCGCGAGGCCGAGCTGGAACGCGCCGGCGCTCTCGCGGCCAACCCCCGTCTGCACCACGTGGTGGTGGCCGGCGGCGAGGAGACACTGCCGTACGCCGAACTGGACGGCCCCCTGACGGACGAGCCCGGCCCCAGCCTGGTGACGGCCGCGCGGCACCGCGCCCGCCTGGCGTCCGGCAGCGCGGACCACTTCACCGGCTACGGCGCCCGCCAGGTCCTGGACGCCCACCCGGCTCGCCTCGCGGACCTCCTCATGGACCGCAAACGCCGCCACCTGGTCCGTCCGGTGGCGGCCCTGGCGAAGGCGGACGGCTCCGTGCTGGTCCCCGCGCGCGTGTACGGCGCGGCTCGGAGGCTGGCCCGCACCCCGTACCGCACCGGCCTGGAGTCCCTGGCGGCCCGTCTGATGGACCGGCGCTTCGAGGATCCCGGAGGTGCCGTGGGGGCGTCGCTCGCCGCGCTCACCTGGGCCAGACCGGGTCCGGCGGCACGCTGGCTGACCGGCGAGGCGCTGGCTGAAGTATCGGTTCGCCTCCAGACGGCCACGACCCGCAACGGCGTCGGCCCCGGCCAGCGCCCCGGCGACCACCGCGCGCGTGCCGCCCTGGCCCGCTACGCCGCCGACATCCGCATCCTGGAGCAGGCCGCCGAGATCCGCTCCCAGCGCCTGCACACCCCCTTCCTCGACAACCAGGTCGTCCGCGCCTGCCGGGCCCTCCCGGAGGCCCTGCGCGTCCAGCCCGGCGCCCGCGCCGCGATCCTCCGTACGGTCCTGGAGGGCGCCGGGGTGGCCGACCTCCCGCCCGGCTGGGGCGCACCGTCCCACGCGTCGGCCGCGGTAGCGGCACGGACGGGCCTGAAGATGGCCACGGACCCCCTGATGTCCCTGTTCGGCACGCCCCTCCTGGCCCAGGCGGGCCTGGTGGAGGCAAGAGTGGTCCGCAAGGCCCTCCGCGCCGCCTCGGAGGGCGAACCCCTCCCCCTGGACGGCCTGGCAGACCTGATCTCCCTCGAGCTCTGGCTGACCCGCCTCCTGGCCCGCCGAGGCACCTGCTGGACAGGAACCCCGGCCCGCCAACGCGCGGTACCGGCGGGAATCCGACCGCAGCGGGGGGCGTTGGGGGCGGGGGCGGGAGGGGCTCGGCCTTAGCTTCCGGGGGCCGGCTGTGCTTGTCAGCGCGAGGTCGGCACTTCCAGCCCGTCCGGCGTTTGAGGACAAGGCCCTTCGGGGCCGATAGGGGTCCAGAGGGCGGAGCCCCCTGGTGGGGTCGAAGGGGCGAAGCCCCTGGGCATGGGACGGGTAAGGGCGGCGGGGGCGAAACCCCCTCCCCACCCACCCACCCGCACCCGAACCCCCACCGCAACCAACCCCCCGCCGACAAAACCCGCGCCCCCACCCCCCACCCCCGCGACAATGACAAGGTGCGGTACAAAATCCTCGGCGTCACCCAGGCAGAGAACGACCAGGGCACCACCGTCCCCCTCGGCGGCCCCCGCCTACGCGCCCTGCTCACCGCCCTGGCCCTACGCCCCGGCCAACTCACCACCCCCCACACCCTGATCGACGAGATCTGGCCCGACGACCCACCCCAAGACGCCCCCGCCGCCCTCCAGGCCCTGATCGCCCGCCTGCGCCGCACCCTCGGCAGGAACACGGTCACCTCAGCCCCCGGCGGCTACCGGCTCACGGCGACCAGGGAAGACATCGACCTCTTCGTCTTCGAACGCCTGGTGCACGAGGGCACCTCCGCCCTGGCCGAGGACGACCCCGCCACCGCCGCCCAGACCCTCACCACCGCCCTCGCCCTGTGGCGCGGCCCGGCCCTCACCGACCTCCCCGACCGCACCACCGCCGTCACCCGCCCGGACGCCCTCCGCCTGGAGGCGACCCGAGCCCGCATCGAGGCGGACCTACGGCTCGGCCGCGCCCACCACGCCGTACCGGACCTCAAGGCACTGACCACGGAGCATCCGTACGACGAACCGCTGCACGCCCTCCTCATCCGAGCCCTGCGCGACACGGCCCGCCCAGCCGACGCCCTCGCCGCCTACGAGACGGCCCGCCGCACCCTGGCCGACGGCCTGGGCACCGACCCCGGCCCGGAACTCCGCGCCCTGCACACCGAACTGCTGACACCGCCGCCCGCACGAAGCAACGACACCCCCACCGAGCCCACCCCGGCCGGGAAAGCCGTTCCACGGCCCACCCCGTCGGCCGCCCACCACCCCCACACCGCGGCACGGAACGGCAACCTCCGTCCTCGCCTTACCTCTTTCGTGGGCCGGGAACTCGAACTCGACGCCATCCGTTCCGAATTGCACAGGGCCCGACTGGTCACACTCACCGGACCGGGCGGCTCTGGAAAGACCCGCCTCGCCGAGGAAGCCGCCGTCGGCCACCCCCAGGCATGGCTCGTCGAGCTCGCCCGGCTCGACCGGCCGGAGGCGGTACCAGGCGCGGTGGTCAACGCGCTCGGTCGGCGCGAGACCGTGCTCATGACCAACGAGCTGACGACCCCGCAGGACGACCCGCTCGCCCTGCTGATCGAGCACTGCGCCCAGCGCAGCGAGCTCCTGATCCTTGACAACTGCGAACATGTCATCGGCGCCACCGCCACCCTCGCCGAGACCCTCCTCACCCACTGCCCGGGCCTCACGATCCTCGCCACCAGCCGTGAACCCCTGGGCGTCCCCGGCGAGTCGGTCCGCCCGGTCGAGCCCCTGCTCCCCGACCAGGCGCACCGCCTCTTCACGGACCGCGCGGCGGCCGTCCGCCCCGACACCGCCCCCGCGCTCCTCGACGGCCACGCCCAGGAGGCCGTCGAGGAGATCTGCCGCCGTCTCGACGGACTGCCGCTCGCGATCGAGCTGGCGGCGGCCCGGCTGCGGCTGCTCACTCCCCGGCAGATCGCCGACCGCCTCGACGACCGCTTCCGCCTCCTCACCTCCGGAAGCCGTACGGCCCTGCCCCGCCAGCAGACCCTGCGCGCCGTCGTCGACTGGTCCTGGGAACTGCTCGACGAGCGCGAGCGCGTCGTGCTGCGCGAGGTGTCCGTCTTCGCGGGCGGCTGGGATCTGACCGCGGCGGAGGCGGTGTGCACCGGGCCGGTCGCGGACATCCTCGGCGCGCTCGTGGACAAGTCCCTGATCGTGGCCGACCCGGACGACCGGGACGGCGCCGACGGCATGCGTTACCGCATGCTGGAGACCATCCACGAGTACGCCGTGGAGCGCGCCGCCGAGGTCCCCGAGCCGCGGCGCGCGGCCGGGCGCCGGCACCGCGCGTGGGTGCGCGCGCTCGTGGAGGAGGCCGATCCGCTGCTGCGTTCCGCCGACCAGCTCCCGTGGATCTCCCGCCTGGAGACCGAGCTGGACAACATCCGCGCCGCTCTCGACCGTGCCCTGACCGAGGGCGACGAGGCGGACGCCACCGCCATCACCCTGGCCATGGGCTGGTTCTGGTGGCTGCGGAACTACCGTGTCGAGGGCGCGGCTTGGGTCGAGCGCGTGCTGCGCATGTGTGCCGCCTCGGACGCCACAGCCCCGGGCCCCTGCGCGGCCTCGGCCGTCCCGGACTCCGCACCGCCGGGCGTACCGTCCTCCGCCCACCCGGTGGACGTCTTGCTTCCGGCCCTGGAGGGAGAGGACGGCCACCCGCGGCAGGACGCGCGGATGAGCCTTCGTATGCAGCACCTCTTCCTCGCCATCGAGTTCGAACCGGTGGAGCACTGGCAGGACGAGCGATGGGGGCGGTACATCGGCCGGGTGCGGGCCCACTTCGCGCGCGGCGGTCCTGACGCGGCGCGCCTCCCAGGCATGGTCTGGCCGCTGACCCACTACATCCTGGGCGACACGGCCGACACCAAGTACGTCATGGACACTGTGCTGGCCAACTGCCGTGCGTACGGCGGTGACTGGGAGGTCGGCTGCATCCTGATGTTCCGCACGCACATGCTGGTCGACGCACCGGGCGATCTGACGGGCCTGGACGACGACCTCGCGGAGCTGCGGACCCTCAGCCGCCGGGCCGGGGACCGCTGGATGCGGGCCCAGGTGTGCAGCGCCGCCGGCGAGACGGCGATGTCGCGCGGTCGCTACGAGGAGGCCGAGGAGGAGTACGAGGAGGCGCTGCACCTCGCCCACGAGGTGGGCGCCTACACCGAGACGCCCTTCCTCATCGCCCGGCTGGCCGAGATCGCCTACCGCTCGGGCGACCGTGCGGCCGCCCTGAGCGCGCTGGACGAGGCGGGCGCGGTGGCCGACCGGCACGGCGTGGCGGACTCACGGGCGTTCGTCCTGCTGATGCGAGCCCAGGTGGCGCTGGACGACAAGGACCTCGTACGCGCGCGCGAGTTGTGTGTGGCGGTCCGCGCGGAGACCGAACGGGCGACGGTGCCGCCCCAGTTCATCGTGATGCTGACCATGGTGGAGGCCTTGGTCGTGACGGCCGAGTCCAGTCCGGAGGAGGGACTGCCGCTGCTGGCCGAGGCCCTGCGCATGGCCGTGGAGGACCGGTGCGCCGAAGTGATCACGGCGACCCTCACGGACGCCGCGGCGGATCTGCTGACCCGGCTCGGCGACCATGCGCGCGCGGCCCGTCTGCTCGCCGCCTCGGAGCACTGGCGGGGCGGCCATCCGCGCCGGATGCCGGAGCGCGCGCACGCCGAGCGGGCCGAGGCCGACGCCCGTGCGGCCCTGGGTGCCCAGCGGTTCAGCGCGGAGTACACCGGCGGCGTTGCCCTCACCCACGCCGATGTCGTGGGGGAGCTCGCTCAAGCCGTCCGGGGCCTTCACCCTCCGACCGGCCCTACCGGCAGCTGAACTTCGACTCCGCCCAGTCCGCCAGCAGCAGATTGTCGAGGGTGCCGCGCGGTTCGACCACCAGTCGGACAGTCTTGCGCCCGGTGAGGTCCACCTGGACGGGCACCGCCGCGGCCCCGGCCCTGACGACGGCGGACCGCCACAGTCGTACGCCGTCGGCGTAGACCGAGAAGGAGAACCGGCCCAGCCCCAGGTTCGAGTCGTCGACGCCGACCTGCGCCCGGTAGGCGGAGCACTCGCGGTTGAGGTCGATGGTGACCGAGGACCGGCCGTGCACGGTGACACCGTGCGCGTACCGCGTGCCGGCGATCGCCACGTCGTCGCGCTGCCACACCCAGCTGCTCTCGTGCAGCCGCATCTCGGGCTCGGTGCCGTCGCCGGTGAGGTCGTACGACAGCTCGCTCCACTGGTAGTCGGCCGGGGCGGGCGGTGGCGGTGGGGGCGGAGTGGGTGTGGGCGTCGGAGTGGGGGTCGGAGTCGGCGTAGGGGGAGCCGTGGGCATGGGCGTCGGACTGGGCGTGCGCGTGGGGGTGGGCGAAGGGGTCGGTGTCGGGGTCGACTCGGGCTGCACGGCCGGGATGATCGCCGGTGGCCGCGGGGTCGGCTCCTTGCTCGGCTCCTTCTCCGGCGGCTTCGGTGTCGGCGTCTCCTCGACGATGGGGGAGGGGACGCGGGGCTGCTTGGCGTCCGGTTCCCGGGTGGGTGTGTCGTTGCCGGCCAGGGCGAGCAAGATCGCCGCCGCGACGCCCACGGCGACCACACCGGCCGCGATGCCGGCCTTCAGAGGCGCGCCCAGCCCCTCGGAGGCCGCCGCACCGCCCCCGGCACCCGCTCCGCCGGACGAACTCCCGCCCGCCGCGGCCGCCCCGCCCGAGGCCCCGGCCCCGCCCGACGAACCACCGCCCGCCGCGACGGCCGCTCCCGCCGCACCCGCCCCGGCACCGCCGACGATGAGCCCGGCCGCCTTGGCGTACCCGGCGGCACCGAACCAGCCGATGACCGCGACCGGCACCACGGCGGGGATACCGCCGGCGACTTCCTTGATCTGGCCCGCGGCCAGCCGGCACTTGGCGCACTCGTCCAGGTGCTTGCGCAGACCGCGTTCGGCACGGGTGCGCAGGCTGCCGCGCGCGTAGGCGCCGAGCCGGTCGGCATAGCGGGCGCACGCCTCGTCGCCGGCCAGGCTGGCGCTGACATGGGCCTGGAGGTAGGCCTGCTTGAGGCCCTCACGGGCCCGGCTGGCGAGCACGCGCGTGCCGTTGGCGTCCAGCCCGAAGAGCGTGGCGACCTCGCTGGGCGACTCGTCCTCGACCTCGGTGTGCCACAGCACGGCCTGCCAGCGCTCCGGCAGTGACCGGAAGGCCTGCATGGCCATGGACTGCTCGGCCTCGTGCATCGCCCGTACGTCCGCGCCGAGATCGAGGGTGTCGTCGTCGGACACCGCGGCCACCCGCGCGGACTGCGCGGCGAACACCGCGAAGTCGTCGACCAGTTGCTCCCGCCGAGCCGATTTCGTCCAGTCCGCGGCGGCCCGTCGGATCGAGGTGAGCAGATAGGCGCGTACGGCGTGCTCGGGACCCGAACCGCCGCGTACGGCCTGGAGCATGCGGGCGAACACCTCGGCGGTGAGGTCGTCCGCGGTGTGGGCGTCACGGCAGCAGGTGCGGGCGTACCGGCGCACCGCCTCCGCATGGCGCCGGTACAGCTCCTCGTAGGCGCTGTCGTCGCCGGAGCGCATCCGGCCGATCAGGTCGACGTCCGAGGGCGGCAGTTCGCGCGGGGGCGGCAGCACGCCGTCCTCACGCCGGTCGCGCTGCGCCGGGACGCCACCCTCCGCGCCACGGCCCTGCGGCAGGTCGGCGTGTCCGCCCTGACTCGGCACCTGTGGAGTTCCCGAGTCGCCGTCACCGCGTGACTCGTCCCACCCGTCAACGCTCATCGCGGAAAGCCCCCGCCGCCGACTCCACCAGTCCTGGACACCGGGTCAGGGTGCCACATCGGCTTTTGGTCAGGACCCACGCGTGCGAACATCCACTCGTCCGTGGGGACTTCCCGCGACTCAGTACGGGCCTGGGCCCGCCGAGGAAGGCTCAACCAGTCCTCGCCGGGCACCAGTTCGGTGCCTGCCCGATGTGCCGGGCGTGTTCGGCAGCGGTGTTCGAGGCGAGGTCGGTGGGGCACCCCGCCTCCCGGTCACCGCCGGCCGTAAGTCACCCGCCGGCCATACGTCACCCGCCGGCCGTACGGCACCCCGTCGGGGTCACCGGTCGGCTCAGGTCTTCGGCCGCGACCGCAACCCCTCCAGCAGGATGTCCAGCAGTCGCGCCGAGGCCGCCGCCTGCTGTGCCGGGTCCGGCAGCGAGGGCGCCGCCGTCGCGATCACCAGCAGTACGTCCGACACCGAGACGTCGGCCCGCAGCGCACCCGCCGCGCGCGCCCGCTCCACGAGCTGGCCCACCACGTCGAGCAGCGCCGCCGCCCCCGCATCGTCCACGGGTCCGGCCACGGCCGCTTGCGGATGCTCGGGCACCAACCGCAGCTCACCGGCGCCCGGCTGTATCCGCTGCTGCGGTACGCGCGCCTCGTCGAGCCCGGTGCCGTCCTCGGCGACCCCGACCCGCAGCACCTGCGGCGGCAGCAGCCGGCCCGCGCCGGAGGCCACCGATGTGCGCAGGAAGCGCGACAGCGCCGACCACGGCTCGTCCTCCTGGCCGAGCGCCGCACGCGCCTGGTCGGTCAGCCGGGACGTCTCCTCCTCGGCTATCCGCCGCACCAGGACGTCCTTGCTCGGAAAGCGCCGGTACACGGTGCCGACACCGACCCGCGCGCGCCGCGCCACGTCCTCCATCGGCGCGCCGTAGCCCAGCTCGCCGAAGACCTCACGCGCCGCACGCAGCACGTGCTCCAGATTGCGCTGTGCGTCCACGCGCAGCGGCGCGGTACGCGAGCTGTCCCCGCGTCCGTTGGTCGCGGCCGCGCTCATCGTGCCGCCCACCGCGCCGCCGCCGGGTGCGATGGCGGACGCGGAAGACCATCGAGAATCCTGAACATGCATAAGCGATCCCCCGGTAATGACGTCTCCCCCCGGAGACTCTCCCCGTCATTGCAAAGCCGGAGCGTCGCGGAACTGGCCCGGACCCCGAGTCCGTACCGTCTGACTCGCGGACCCGAAGAGCGCATCCCCCTACACCCCGTCGACACACGAACATAGTTGAGCGGGAGTCAATTCAGAAGGGGCAGGTTCCGCACGGAGCGCCCCTCGATCGGAGTACGGGTCGTTTACGTCCGGATTGCGCCACCCGCCATGCTCCGGCGCACACCCTGTGACCTGCGAAGTTTCCGCGCACTCCGGCAATTCGCCAAATCGCGGCTTCGTCGGCCTCCGGTCACACAAATTGTCGAGCCTGTGGACAAACGCAAGCGCCGGGTGCGTCATGGGATGGTGAAGGAACGTGCGCGCATTCTCGTTGTCGGCGGCGGCTACGTCGGGATGTACACGGCCCTGCGTCTCCAGCGGAGACTCAAACCGGAACTCGAACGGGGCGAGGCCGAGATCACCGTCGTCACTCCCGACCCGTACATGACGTATCAGCCGTTCCTCCCCGAAGCGGCGGCCGGCCTCATCTCCCCGCGCCATGTGGTCGTACCGCTGCGCCGCGTCCTGCCGCGCTGCCGCGTCATCATCGGCGAGGCCACCGCCATCGACCACACCGCACGCATCGCGACCCTCACCACTCTCGCCACGGAGGAGGAGGGCACCGGCACCGAGAAGCTGTCGTACGACGAACTCGTGCTCGCCCCCGGTTCCGTTTCGCGCACCCTCCCCGTCCCCGGTCTCGCCGAGCACGGCATCGGCTTCAAGACCGTCGAGGAGGCCATCGGCCTGCGCAACCACGTCATCGAGCAGATGGACATCGCCTCCTCCACCCGTGATCCCGCGATCCGCGACGCGGCCCTCACCTTCGTCTTCGTCGGAGGCGGCTACGCGGGCGTCGAGGCGCTCGGCGAGCTGGAGGACATGGCCCGCTACGCCACGCGCTACTACCACAACGTCCGGCCCGAGGACATGAAGTGGATCCTGGTCGAGGCCTCCGACCGGATCCTGCCCGAGGTCGGCGAGGACATGGGCCGCTACACCGTCACCGAACTGCGCCGCCGCAACATCGACGTACGCCTGCACACCCGCCTGGAGTCCTGCGCCGACCGGGTCGCCGTCCTCGACGACGGCGCCCGCTTCCCGACCCGTACGGTCGTCTGGACGGCCGGCGTCAAGCCGCACCCGATCCTCGCCGCGAGCGACCTGCCACTCAATGCGCGCGGCAGGCTGAAATGCACCCCCGAGCTGACGGTCGACGGCGCCACGCACGCGTGGGCCGCGGGAGACGCCGCAGCCGTCCCGGACGTCACCGCGGGCGCACCCGGCACACAGTGCGCCCCCAACGCGCAGCACGCCCTGCGCCAGGCGAAGGTACTCGGCGACAACATCGTGCACGCCCTGCGCGGCGAGCCCCTGGAGACTTACGCCCACAAATACGCGGGTTCGGTGGCCTCGCTCGGCTTCCACAAGGGCGTCGCCCAGGTCTACGGACGCAGGCTGAAGGGCTACCCTGCCTGGTTCATGCACCGCGTCTACCACCTCAGCAGGGTTCCGACCTTCAACCGCAAGGCCCGCGTCCTGGCCGAATGGACCCTGTCGGGGCTGTTCAAGAGGGAGGTCGTGTCCCTCGGTTCGCTCGAACATCCCCGAGCGGAGTTCGAACTCGCGGCCGGTGGAAAGCATCACCTCGACCCGGGAGACGACACGAAGGGGTCGTCCTGACCGGACCCAGGAACTCCACCGACGGGGCAGGCGTCAGACGGGTGTCGGCCAGGTCGGCCGCACTGCCAGACTGATCCCGAACCGCTCCTGTACCGCTCCCGACCCAGGACGACCCTTGGACGACCCTGGACGGGCACCCGCCCGCCCTTCCACCCACGAGGCTCTCCCCACGGTGCCGCAATCCCGGGGTGCCGCCGCCCCTCGGACCCCCGGCCGGGTCCGGAGCCGGCCGAAGACGACGACACGAGGCAAGGATTCGTGAACTTCACGCGCTGGAGCGCCCGGCTCCCCGGAACACAGCGTCGCGCGGCAGCGCGGACCGAGACAGCGGCGGCGGCCGCCCCGGACCTCCGGGGAGAGAGCGCCGGTCCCGTCCCCGCGGCCCGCGGAGAACAACTCACCGACGAGACGGGACCGATCCCCGCCGTGGACGAGCTGCCGGTCCGCGAGGTCCTCGACCGGGTCCCGGCCCTGGTCGCCCTCGTCCACGGCATCGACCACCGCCTCGCCTACGTCAACGCCGCCTACGAGACGGCCTTCGGCGCCCGCCCCCCGGGCGAACCCGCCCGAGATGCCCTCCCCGAACTCGCCGAACTGGGCCTGCTCCCCCTCCTCGACCAGGTCCTGCGCAGCGGCAAGCCCCGCACCCTCAAGTCCCGCAAAGCCCCCGACGGCCGCTCCTACACCTTCGCCTGCACCCCCGTGGCCGACGGAGACGGCGGAGTCCTCGTCTTCGCGACCGACGTCACCGACCACGCCGAAGCCGCCGAACGCCTCCGTGCCAGCGAACGCCGCCAACGCGAAACGGCCGTCACCCTCCAGCGTTCCCTCCTCCCCCAGGAGCTCGAACAACCGGACGACCTGCGCATCGCCGCCACCTACCACCCCGGCGGCACCGAGGCCGCGGTCGGCGGTGACTGGTACGACGTGATCACTCTGGGCGGCGGCCGCACGGCCCTGGTGATCGGCGACGTCATGGGCAGAGGCGTGCGGGCCGCCGCGGTGATGGGCCAGCTCCGCACAGCCGTCCGTGCCTACGCCCGTCTCGACCTCCCCCCGCACGAGGTCCTCCAGCTCCTCGACGGCCTGGCCACGGAGATCGACGCCAACCAGATCGCCACCTGCGTCTACGCCATCCACGACCCCAACGAGGGCCGCCTGGTGTACGCCTCCGCCGGCCACCTCCCGATCCTGGTCCGCGACGAGAACGGCGAGGTCCAGCGCGCCGACGAGCCCACCGGCCCGCCCCTCGGCACCGGCGGCTGGATGCACGCGTCCGGCTCGATCGCCCTGAGCCCCGGCTCCACCGCGGTGCTGTACACCGACGGCCTGGTGGAGCGCCGGAACGAGGACCTCGACGAGGGCATCGCCTCCCTGGAGCGAGCCCTGGCCGGCGCGACCGGCACCCCCCAGGTCGTCTGCGACCGACTGGTCCGTTCGGCGGGCGTCACCGCGGACCACGACGACGACGTGGCGGTCCTCGTCCTCCAGCACCCGGCCCGCACCGGCCCCGACGGCGACCTCTTCCGCAACGCCGCCCTGGAACTCCTCGGCGGCGTGGAAGCGGCCCCCCGCGCGCGTGCCTTCGCCTCCGGCGTCCTGACCAGCTGGCGCTTCCCGCCCGAACTCCACGACCTGGGCGTCCTGGCAACCAGCGAACTCGTCGCCAACTCCCTCCAGCACGGCACCCCACCCATGCGCCTGCGCCTGCGCCGCACCGACCGCCGCCTGATCGTCGAGGTCACCGACGGCGACGACCACCTCCCACGCCGCCGCCGAGCAGAACCGGCCGACGAATCAGGCCGAGGCATCGCCATCGTCGCCACCATCGCCTCCGCCTGGGGCTCCCGCCGCACACCGGGCGGCGGAAAGGCGGTGTGGTGCGAGTTCGCACTACCGAAGGGGGCGGGCCGCTGAGCCCCGACCGGTGAGGGCTGCGCATGTCAGCGCGGGGTCGGCCCTTTCAGCCCGTCCGGCGTTTGAGGACGAGGCCCTTTCGGGGCCGGCGGGGGTCCTGGGGGTGGAGCCCCCTGGTGGGGTCGAAGGGGCGAAGCCCCTGGGGATGGGACGGGTAGGGGCGGCGGGGGCGAAAACCCTCAGGCACGCGCCTCCGACTGCCCCACACCCGAGACCGCCCCCTGAGCCACCACCCGACTCTTCCCCAACCACGGCCGATCCTGCACCGCAGTCAGCTCCCGCCCCAACCGCAACGCGAGATACGTGATCCCCAGCGAGAACAGCAGAAACGTCACGACATACGGCCCGTGCAGCGCCGCCCCCATCGGCCCACCGACAGCCGGCCCCACAGCCAACGCCAACTGCTTCACCAGGGCGAACGCCGAGTTGTACTGCCCAGCCATCCCACTCGGCGCCAGATCGGCCACCAGCGGCGCAACGGTCGGCGACAACATCGCCTCACCCAGCCCGAACAGCGCATACGTGGAAATGAACGCCGCCGTGGCCATCTCCTGACTCCCGTGCCCGAGCCCGGCATACCCCGCCGCGACCCAAGCCACGGCCCAGATCAACCCCACGGCCGCGATCACCCGAGACCGCCGACGCCGCTCCACGAACTTCAACACGGCGAACTGCGCCACCACGATCATCGCGGTGTTGGCCGCCAACGCGGTCCCCAGCGCCGACGTGGAAACCCCGGCGGCCTCCACGCCGTACGCACTCAGCCCCGACTCGAACTGCCCGTAGCAGGCGAAGAACAGCACAAAGCCCAGCACACACAGCTGCACCATCGCCCGGTTCCCGAGCAGCTGCTTCCAGCTCCCCTTGGCCGAGAGCTGCCCCGGCGCCCCGTCGACCCGCGGCGCATGCGGCACGCGCACGGTCGACATGACCGCCACGAGCAGCAAGAACATCGCCGCCTCGATCGCGAACAGCAGGGTGAACGACGAGACACTCGACGTGTCGACGAGGTGTCCACCGATCAGCCCACCGACGCCCAGCCCGAGGTTCTGGAGAAAGAACTGCATCGCGAACGCCCGTGACCGGGTCTCCGTGGTCGAGCAGTCCACGATCATCGTCGCGAGCGCCGGCTGCATCACGGCCTGCCCCGCTCCGAGCGCCGCAGCCGACAGCAGTACGGCCACGGCACTCCCCGCGAGCCCGAGGCTCAGCGAACCCAGGGCGGCGGTGACCAGAGCGGCGAGCAGCACCGGAAGCGGGCCCCGCCGGACGATCGCTCGCCCGGCGAACGGCAGCACGATCAGCGCGGCCACGGCGAAGACGGCGAGGACCAGCCCCGCCGTCAGGGATCCCAGCCCCCGCACCTGCGCCACATAGACGTACAGGTAGGGGACGGTGAATCCGAGCCCGAACGCGCTGAGTGCGTTACCCACGTGAATCCGGCGCATCGCTGCGCCCTTCGCCCTGGTCACGTTCACCTCTCCTCTTATGCAGACCTGAAGACTTCAAAGCTAAAGTTCGAAGCTAAAGAGTACACACAGAAGGACTTCAACGCCAAGCAAGCCCGTGCCATACTCGGCCCATGGGCGACACCGACATGAGCGAACCGACACTCGAGGAACAGATCGCCGCCTACCAGCGCGAGTTCCAGGACCTCGACCCCCAGGTCGAGAAGATCGTCTCGGCACTGTCCCGCCTGAACCGCCGTATGAACGTCGCCTACGGCCGCCAGACCTCCGCCCTCGGCATCAGCAACGCCGAGTGGGAGGTCCTCAAGGCCCTCGTGCTGTCCGGCGCCCCGTACCGGATGGGCCCCAGTGACCTGGCCAAGCGCCTCGGCCTCACCCCGGCGGCCATGACCCACCGCATCGACCGCATGGTCGCCGAGGGTCTGGTCACCCGGGAACGCGACGAGTCCAACCGCGTCCGTGTCATCGTCGAGCTGACAGCGGAGGGACGCGAGAAGTGGCTGGAAGCGATGCGGCTCGCGTCGGTCTTCGAGGAGGAGCTCCTCCAGGACCTCTCTCCGACAGAGCGCACGACCCTCGGCGATGTCCTCACCCGCCTGCTCCGTAGGGTGGAACACGCCCAGCCGGACGCCGGCGGACGCCTCAGCGACCTGGACTGACGACGGTCCAGGAGGCAGCGGAAAAGATCTTGACAGGGGTCGCTTGACAGCCCCCTGCCCGATCCGTAAAGTTCTTCGGGTTGCCGCCGAGCCGTAACGGTTCTGCGACAGCACCTCCCGCCGCGACAGCGGCAACAAACCACCAGCACGATCTCCCGCACGGGTCGATTTCGGCATGCCCGAATTCAATTCGAATTGGGACTCGGCAGCCCGATTGGGAATCGCCGAGAGGATCCGCTAAGGTTTGAGACGTCGGAACGGCCCAACAGCCGCGAGGACAAGCCCCACTGACTGGGAGTCAGGCCCGAAAGGATCTGATAAAGTCGGAACCGCCGGAAAGGGAAACGCGAGAGCGAGAACCTGGAAAGCACCGAGGAAATCGGATCGGAAAA
>NZ_JBIWAK010000014.1:2943-118291 GCF_044759995.1 Streptomyces sp. NPDC098781 | reverse complement strand
CCGCGCGCCCCGCCCCCCCCCCCCCCCCGCGCCCCGCCCCCCCCCCCCCCCCCCCCCGCGGGGGGGGGGGGGGGCGCCCCCCCCCCGGGGGGGGGGGGGGCGCCGCGGCCCCCCCCCCCCCCCCCCCCCCCCGCCCCCTCAAGCCGTCAGAAGTCCAGTTCGCCGTCGGTGCCGCCGCGCAGCGGTGCCACCGCGGCCTCGTCGGCGACGATCACCCCGGTGAAGTCGTCGGGCCGGAAGAACCGGTGGGCCGCCTCGCCGACCTCGGCGTGGGCCACGCCCTCCAGCAGCGGCCCCCAGTTGTGCAGCCAGTCGGAGCCCACCCCGACATGCAGCAGATTCGCCAGGGCGGACGCCAGTGCGCCCGGTGCCGACAGCGCCGTAGCGGTGGAACCGACCGCGTAGCTCCGGGCCGCGTCGACCTCCGCCGCAGAGGGCGGATCGGCGGCCATGCGCTCCAGCTCCTCCCTGATCACCGCAAGAGCGGCGACGGTGTGCTCGGCGGCGGTGTCCGCCTCGACCATCAGCGTCGAGGCCCCCGGCACCGACTCCACGCCCGAACCGAGCTGGTAGGCGTACCCCTTGTCCTCGCGCAGGCGGGCGACCAGCCGGGAGGCGAAGGACCCACCGAAGGCCAACTGGGCCAGATGCAGGGCCGGGTAGCCCGGGTCGGTGCGGGGCAGGGCGGGGGCGGCCAGCCGGATCACGCTCTGCACGGCCCCGGGCCGGGACACCCAGCGCGGCGGCCCGCCGGGGAACCAAGGCGGTACCTCGGGTACGTCGTCCCCGGGCCCCGGCGCCCAGGCCCCGAACATCTCGGTGACCGTCGCGACGGCGTCGTCCGGCCGTAGGTCCCCGACCAGCACGAGCACCGCGCCCCTGGCACCGAGCCGCCGAGCGTGCAGTCGTGCCACGGCGTCCGGTGTGCAGGCGGCGGCCAGTTCGGGGGTCGGCTGCACACGGGCGGCCCTCTGCTCGCCGTACCTCCGCCGCAGCAGAGCGTGCTGGGCGAGGGCGGCAGGCTGATGGGTGGCCAGCTGTATGCGGCGTACCAGCCGTTCGCGTTCGCGGACGACGGCGTCCTCCGTCAGCCGCGGCTCGTGGACGGTCTCGGTCAGCAGAGCGAGTACGGCGGGCAGGGCGTCGGCCATGGTGTGCCCCGTGACGGTGAGTTTGCGGGAGTCCGCGGCGGCGGCCAGTGTGGCGCCGTGCGCGGCGAGCGCCGTGTCGTAGGAGTCGGCGTCCCGGTGCGCGGTTCCGCCCAGCAGGAGTGCGGCCAGCAGTTGGCAGAGCGCCGCCTCGCCCGGTGCCGTGACGGCGCACGGGACGGTGAGCCGGATCTCGACGAGAGGGACGACCGGAACCGAACACACCACGACACGCAGTCCGTTGTCGAGGGTGATGTCGGCATCAGGCAGCGGCAGCCGCCCGTACGCGAAGCCGGTCACGCCGCCACCTCCCGTGCCGTACCGCGCGGCACGGCCGCTCCCGGCACGAACTCCACGACCGCCCGGTGAGCGGATCTGAGCCGCCCGGCCGCCCGGCTCACCTGCTCGCCGGTCACGCCGTGCCGGATCAGCTCCGGCAAGGCGTGGGTCAGCTCCGCCTCGCCGAAGAGCGTCTCGCGCAGACCGAGCAGCTGCGCCCGGGTGCCCGGGTCACCGAGCTCGCGCATCGCCCCGGCGGCCCAGCGGGCGGTCGTGGCACGCAGTGTCCCGGCGGCGACCTCGTCCCGCGCCAGCGCTTCCAGCGCGCCGTCCAGTGCCTCCAGGACCTGCTCGGCACCCCGTTCGTGCCCGTGTACGGCGAACAGCGTCAGCAGATCCGGCCCCACCGTGTCCAAGGGCAGCCCGAACAGCCCGCAGCCCACTGAGAGGCTCGACACCTGCGCGGCGGCGGTCGGCCCGGGGCGCAGCAGGGCATGCCCGCCCTGTCTGAGCAGTGCGGCCAGGACGAGGTGCGCGAGGTAGTCGGGGCGCTCGGTGACCGGGTCCGGCATCCGGTAGCCCACCGCCACGGCGGGTGAACCGGCGTGCAAGTCGGCGACCGTCAGCCGCCGTTCCTGTTCCGGCGCCGGTTCGTGCAGGTCGGGTGTCCGCACCGTCGGGCGGGCGGGCAGGGACTCGAAGTGCCGGCGTACGACACGCTCCGCCGTGCCCCGGTCGAAGGCGCCGGTGAGGGTCAGCACGGCATTTCCGGGACCGTAGTGGTCGGCGAAGAACCTTTCGCACAGGGCGATGTCGAAGGAGGCGAGGTCGGCGGTTTCGCCGTACCCGTCCCTGGCGTTCTCCGCGCGCCGGTGCAGGGCACGGGGCAGCACCCAGGGAAATGTTCCGTACGGGCGATTGCGGACCATGAGGCTGATCTCCTGGTCGATCACCGCGGTCTGTGTGCGCAGGTTTCGCTCGGAAATGCAGGGCGCGCGCATTCGGTCCGCTTCGAGAGCGAGCAGCATTTCCAGTGCGGAGGCGGGGGCGGCGGCGTAGTAGACCGTCACGTCCTGGCGGGTCCGGGCGTCGCCGAATCCGCCGGCGCGCTGTACCTGCGGCAGGTAACCCTCGGGCGCGGCATCCCGGCCACCTTGGAAAACAAGGTGCTCGAAGAGATGCGCGAGGCCCGTACGCCCCTGGGGCTCGGTCCGGAAACCCACGTTGTAGTGCACTGCGACACCGATCGAAGCGCCCACGGGATTCGGTGCCAGCAACACCCGCAGACCATTGTCCAATACCAGGCGATGCAGCTGATCTCGGCTCATCCCGGCGAGCATAGGACGAGTCAACTACCGGCTCAACAGCGGACGTTGACCGATAGCGGACAGTGTCCGCATACGGTCAATCCATTGCCATCACGGCACCGTCCGAGGAATCGTTCTGGCACGGCCGGAGAACGCGGTTCACCGAAATCGCCGATCCGGTCGTCATTCGAATCCGAGAACTCCAACGGGAGGCATCATGAACACCCAGTCCCTCATCAGCGGTTACTCCGCCTACGCCGCCGCCGACGAGATCGTGCCGGCCGTGGAGGCGCCGGGCGCGACCCCCACGATCACCACCTCGTCGGCCGCGTGCATCTCCGCCGCGTCCGCCGTCTCGGCGGTTTCGGTCGACAACACCTTCGACCACTCCTGCTGAACCGCGTGACCCGCTGAGGTAAAGGGGCGGGTGCCCACCGCCGCAATCGGTGGGCACCCGCCCTGTCGCACGAGGTGCTGATGCCCGGTCAGCGGCGGTCGAATCACTCGTCCTCATCCGTGTCGTCCTCGTCGTCCTCGACGCCCGCGGCGGACAGCCCCAGCAGGACCGAGGGAACGGCGGACGCGGTCAGCATGAGGCCCGTCAGCAGCGCGGGCATCCGCTCGATCATCTCGGGGCTGTTCTGGAAGACGACCATGAGGAGCACCACGACCATGCCGGCGCCGACCGCGCACTGGTATCCGATGAAGGAGACGTGGTCGCGCAGCCCGCGTTCACGTTCGTCCAGTCCCGCCCGGGGCCGTTCGGCCACACCGCGGGTCATCGAGCGCAGTACGCCCCAGAGCAGCAGCCACAGGACGAAGGCCACGAGCCACCACGAGTCGGAGAACGCGTTGCCGTCCGAGACGAGCGACAGCACCACCATGGCCGCGCTCAGCGCGCAGAGCGCGAGCGCCACGGGTCGCATGGGACTGCGGGCCAGATCGGTCGTCCCGTTGGCACCTTGCCGGCTCACGAGCGTTCCTCCTTGTTGTACAGCTGGGCGGACAGGGGAGCGAAGGGCTTGCGGCTGAAGATGGCCTCGACCGGAAGCTCGAAGACGTCACTGAGCCGGAACGCCAGGTCGAGACTCGGGAAGTAGTCACCCCGCTCGATGGCACCGATGGTCTGCGGGTGCACCTCCACCAGCTTGGCCAGCGCGACACGGCTGAGGCCGCGCTCGGCGCGGAGCACTCTCAGCTGGTTGTAGATCGGCATTCCCTCGCGATGGCTCACTGGGCTCATGGACAAGAATGTAGCAGTAACACAACAGTTCATCAAGAAAAAGCAACAGCTCCGACGTACGTCAGAGCAGACCCAAGGAAGGTGCGGCCCGTGACCACCGACAGCGTGCTCCCGAGCGTGCTCGTGCCGAACATGCCGGAGACCCCGGACGCCCTGCGGCCCTACGCCGAGCTGGTGCGCGGCACGGGCGCGCGCCGCCTGTGGACAGGGCAGTCGCTCAAGGTGGAGACCCACCAGGCGTTCGCCCACCTCGCCGGCGCCGGGATACGCGTCCCGGTCGGCACCAGCGTGACCCTGATGCCGCTGCGTCATCCCTACGAGGCCGCCGTCCAAGCCCGCTCACTGGCCCTGCTGACCGGCAGGCCGGTGGTGGCCGGCTACGGCGTCGGCGCGACGGCGTTCGTCCGCAGCCTCAACGGACAGCCCTATCCCAGCCCGCGCACGATGGCCGCGGACTACCTGCGCACGGTCCGCGCCCTGCTCGACGGAGAGGTCGTCGACCACTCGGGCGACTACCACTCGCTGCGCGGCCGGCTGATCCCCATGGAGCATCCGCGGGTGGAGGTCGGCGTGGGCGTGCTGCGCCCCAACATGGCGCGGACCGCCGGCGGCGTCGCCGATGTCGCCATCACCTGGATGACCCCGCCCGGATACGTCGCCCAGACCCTGCTGCCCGCCCTGGAGGAGGGGGCCAAGGAACGGGACACCCGCTGCCGCGTCGCGACCGTCGTGCACGTCGCGGTGGAGCGCGCGGGACGAGACCCGTACGTGCTCGCCCACACGGCCGCCGCCGGACACCTCGTCACCGACCACTACACGGACATGCTGCGCCGTGCCGGTGTGCCCGCCGATCCGGCCGACCCGGTGGCCGGTGCCGCCGCCCTGGTAGACAGCGGCACCTATCTGTTCGGCTCGGCGGACCATGTCGCCGCCCGGCTCGCCGAGTTCCGGGACGCCGGCGTGGACGAGGTGATCCTCAACTGCGCCGGAGTGCTGTTCACCGAGGGGCAGGCAGCCGCGTTGCGGGACCTGACGGAGATCATCGAGGCGGTCGGGCGGCGGCACGGTGGCTGAGCCGTTCCCCTCCGCGGGGGTACGCCCCCGGGAAACGGCGCCCGTCACCGTACGCGAGTACGGCACCCGCTATCTCCGGATCACCGTGCGCCACCACGGGGAGGCGGGATTCAGCTGGCTGCGCTCCCCCGGACCGGCCCACACGAGGGCACAGCGCCTGCCTCCGGCGACGGTGGCAGCGGCACTGCGCAGGGTCGACACGGCCGCGGTCGGCACCCGGCTCGCCCTGGGCGAACGGGCCGCCCATGCGGGGCCGGAGGGAGCGAAACACCCGGACGGTACGGCGCGAGCGGGCTCACGACCCGGTGTGGTCTACCGCGTGCCGGGCGCCTTCTCGGTGGCACGGCTGCTGCCCTGCGGCGACGAGACCGCCTACCGGCTCTCGGTCGGCGCGCTGTCGGGGCTGGGCAGGACCCTGCGACGGCTGCACCAGGAACCGTGGGACCTCCCGGAGCGGCCACCGCACTTCGGTGTGCGACGGCTGTCGGCGTGGCTCTGCGGAGAGGAGGACGCCGACGGCGCGAGCCGGCTGCGCACACTGGCCCGCGCCCGCCTCGGCCCCTCGCTGTGGACGCGGCTGACGGACTGGTCCGAGGCCGCGGACGCACCGCTCGCGGGAGGCGCGGTCCTGCTGCACGGGGCGCCGAGCACCGGCTGGCTGGTCCCCTCCCCCGCCGGTGGCCCCGCCGCCCTGCTCACCGGCGAGGAGGTCACCGGGGGTGATCCGGCCCTCGATCTCGGCTGGATCCTCGGCGAGTTGCACGAACTGCGTGCCGCCGCCGCACACGGCCTCGGCTCCGCGGGACAGGGCCCGCCGGTCGACTACCCGGCCGCTGCAAACGCCCTGCTCACCGGCTACACCGGCGACGGCGCCGCCACCGTCCCGCGGGGCACGGCACGCGCGGCCACCCTCCGGCTGGCCGTCCACATGCGCGACTTCGCCTCGTTCGTCGGCTGGCACGAGGACCTGCGCCGCTACTGCGACCTGCTGGCGGAAGCCCTCGACGAGGAGGGCACTCCCTGTCTTCGGTGGGGCACACCCAAGGAGTTCGTCGAGGGCGAGCTTCCCGGGCCGCCCCGACAGCACCCGACTCACCGGAACGGACCCGGCGCATAGCGCCGGGCCTCACCGTCGAGGGCCAACTCCGGGGAACGCCCGACCGGCCTCAGGTGGCGACGACCGTCGTCGTCACCGTCACGGCGACGATCACCGCCAGCGCCTCCTCCGCCGCCCGCACGGCATCGCGTACCGCCTTCGCGGACCACTGACCGTTCGAGATCGACTCCATCGCCGTCCGGACCTCACGTGCGTCGGCGTCCGGGAAGGCCAGCCGGTGCAGTTTCGCTCCGTGCAGCAGGGCCACCAGGCTCGCCGTACGCTCGTCCGGCGCCGCGCCGCGCAGGACGACCGCGTCCAGCCGCTGCCGTACGCCCGCCTCCGCCGAGCCGTCGGCCTCGGGGTAGCGGCGCACCGGGAAGAGACCGAGCACCTTCTTCTTCTCCTCGCGGACCAATCCCTTCTCGACCAGGCCCCGGTTCGCCCCGGCCACCGCGTCCGTGCCGAGCCGGATGATCCAGTCCTTGGTGCTGCGCGCCTTGTCCGTGCCGTCGATGTCGGCGAGTGCGGTGTCGAGTGCGGGCTCGCCCAGCGGCGTCGCGTCGACGACGGTCACCCGGTCGTCGGTCACGTCGATCCGGCCGGCCAGCGCCAGCTCCACCAGCACGGCGGCGGAGATCGCCGGTGCCACCTTCGCCGACTCCTTCGCCGTGCCGGACTTGTCGTCCAGTGAGAGGAGCAGGAGCTGCTCGCCCAGGGTGGTGGGGGTTTCCGTGGAGGATTGCGTGGGGGGTTCCATCGGTGTGTGCATGCCCGCAAGTCTCCCCGGGCGACTGCCGGCCGGGGAAGGGAGGGCCGGCATGCGGCTGCCGGCCCTGGGCGAGGGCGGAGATCAGTGGTTGCGCGGGAACCCGAGGTCGACGCCGGTGGGGGCGTCGGCCGGGTCGGGCCAACGGGTGGTGACGACCTTGCCGCGGGTGTAGAAGTGCGTGCCGTCGTTGCCGTAGATGTGGTGGTCGCCGAAGAGCGAGTCCTTCCAGCCGCCGAAGCTGTGGTAGCCGACGGGGACCGGGATCGGGACGTTCACGCCGACCATGCCGGCCTCGATCTCCAGCTGGAAGCGACGGGCCGCGCCGCCGTCCCGGGTGAAGATCGCGGTGCCGTTGCCGAACGGCGAGGCGTTGATCAGCGCCACGCCGTCCTCGTACGTCTCGGCGCGCAGCACGCACAGCACCGGACCGAAGATCTCGTCCTGGTACGCCTTCGCGCTGGTCGGCACCTTGTCGAGCAGCGACAGGCCGATCCAGTGGCCGTCCTCGAAGCCGCCGACGGTGTAGCCGGTGCCGTCGAGGACGACCTCGCAGCCCTCGGCCGCCGCGCCCTCGACGTAGGAGGCCACCTTGTCGCGGTGGACCTTGGTGATCAGCGGGCCCATCTCGGAGGTCGGGTCGTTGCCGGGGCCGATCTTGATCTTCTCGGCGCGCTCGCGGATCTTCTGCACCAGTTCGTCGCCGATCGCGCCGACCGCGACGACCGCGGAGATGGCCATGCAGCGCTCGCCGGCCGAGCCGTAGGCGGCCGACACGGCGGCGTCGGCGGCGGCGTCGAGGTCGGCGTCGGGCAGGACCAGCATGTGGTTCTTGGCGCCGCCGAGGGCCTGGACGCGCTTGCCGTTCGCGGAGGCGGTGGTGTGGATGTAGCGGGCGATCGGCGTCGAGCCGACGAACGACACCGCCTTCACGTCCGGGTGCTCCAGGAGGCGGTCCACGGCCACCTTGTCGCCGTGCACGACGTTGAAGACACCGTCGGGCAGTCCGGCCTCGGCCAGCAGCTCGGCGAGCTTCAGAGAGGCCGACGGGTCCTTCTCGCTCGGCTTGAGCACGAAGGTGTTGCCGCAGGCGATGGCCAGCGGGAACATCCACATCGGCACCATCGCCGGGAAGTTGAACGGCGTGATGCCCGCGACGACTCCCAGCGGCTGCCGGATGGACGAGACGTCGACGCGGCTCGCGACCTGCGTCGACAGCTCGCCCTTCAGCTGCACGCTGATGCCACAGGCGAGGTCGACGATCTCCAGACCGCGCGCCACCTCACCGAGGGCGTCGGAGTGCACCTTGCCGTGCTCGGCGGTGATCAGCTCGGCGATGGCGTCCCGGTTGGCGTCCAGCAGCGCGCGGAACTTGAACAGGATCGAGGTGCGCTGGGCCAGCGAGGACTGGCCCCAGGTCAGGTACGCCTCCTTGGCGGCGGCGACCGCCGCGTCCACCTCGTCGACCGAGGCGAAGGCGACCTTCGTGGTGACGGCGCCGGTGGCCGGGTCGGTGACCGGCCCGTACGTGCCCGACGCGCCTTCGACGGACTTGCCGCCGATCCAGTGGTTGACGATCTTCGTCATGACCGGTAACTCCTTCGCTCAGGTCCGCCTCACGATGTCCCGCCGGTCATGCGGGCCGACCTGCTTTTCTGCCGGGGGTCCGGGGGTTGTCCCCCGGGAGATTCAGCACAGATGGCGGCGTCGGGTGGAGACGTGCCGTTCGTACAGCTCACGGGCCTTGACCGCCGACGGTCGGGTCGCGGTCTCGGCCACAGGAACATCCCACCAGGCCTGTGCGGGCGGCGCGCCCGACACTGTGTCTGCCGTTTGGGTCTCGACGTAGACACATGTGGGAGTGTCGGCCGCGCGGGCCACGGCGAGCGCCTCCCGCAGGTCGCCCACGGTCTTCGCGCGCAGCACCCGCATGCCCAGACTGGCCGCGTTGGCCGCCAGGTCGACGGGGAGCGGGGGGCCCGAGAACGTGCCGTCCTGCGCCCGGAAGCGGTACGCGGTGCCGAACCGCTCCCCGCCCGTCTCCGCCGACAGGCCACCGATCGACGCGTACCCGTGGTTCTGCACCAGCAACACCTTGATCGCGACGCCTTCCTGCACGGCGGTCACGATCTCCGTCGGCATCATCAGGTACGTGCCGTCGCCCACCAGCGCCCAGACCTCGCGCTCGGGCGCGGCCAGCTTCACGCCGATCGCCGCCGGGATCTCGTAGCCCATGCAGGAGTAGCCGTACTCCAGGTGGTACTGGTCCCGCGAGCGCGTTCGCCACAGCTTGTGCAGATCGCCGGGGAGGGAGCCGGCCGCGTTGATGATGATGTCGTTCTCGTCCACCACGGCGTCCAGGGCCCCGATGACCTGCGGCTGGGTCGGCCGTACGTCGATCTCCTCGGCCTCGAAGCAGGCGTCGACGCGCTGCTCCCAGCGCTCCTTGTCCTCGGCGTACTCGGCGCTGTAGCCGTCGGCGACCCGGTACGCGTGCATGTCCAGGGCCGCGGTCAGCTCCTGAAGGCCGCTGCGGGCGTCCGCGATCAGCGGCATCCCGGCGAGCTTGTGGCCGTCGTAGGGCGCGATGTTGAGGTTGAGGAAGCGGACCCCGGGGTCGGCGAAGAGGGTGCCGGAGGCGGTGGTGAAGTCGGTGTACCTCGTGCCCACGCCGATCACCAGGTCGGCGGTCCGGGCGAGTTCGTCGGCCGTGGCGGTGCCGGTGTGGCCGACTCCGCCGACGTCCTGGGGGTGGTCGTGGCGCAGGGAGCCCTTGCCGGCCTGGGTGGAGGCGACGGGGACACGGGTGACCGCCGCGAACTCGGCGAGCGCCTCCTCGGCGCGGCTGTGGTGGACGCCGCCGCCGGCGATGACCAGGGGCCTGCGGGCGGACCGGATCGCGCGTACGGCCTCGGCGAGTTCGGTCGGGTCGGCGCCCGGCCGGCGGACCACCCAGGTGCGCTCGGCGAGGAGCTCGTCGGGCCAGTCGTACGCCTCGGCCTGCACGTCCTGGGGAAGCGCGAGGGTGACCGCGCCGGTCTCCACGGGGTCCGTCAGCACCCGCATGGCGTGCAGCGCGGAGGGGATCAGCGCTTCCGGGCGGGTGATCCGGTCGAAGTACCTCGACACCGGGCGCAGACAGTCGTTGACCGAGACATCTCCGGCGTAGGGCACTTCGAGCTGCTGGAGGACGGGGTCGGCGGGGCGGGTGGCGAAGATGTCGCCGGGGAGCAGCAGGACCGGGAGGTGGTTGATCGTGGCGAGCGCGGCGCCGGTGACGAGGTTGGTGGCGCCCGGGCCGATGGAGGTGGTCACGGCGTGCGTGGACAGGCGGTTCGACTGGCGGGCGTAGCCGACGGCGGCGTGCACCATCGCCTGTTCGTTGCGGCCCTGGTGGTACGGCATGAGATCGGCGTGCTCCAGGAGCGCCTGGCCGATCCCGGCGACGTTGCCGTGGCCGAAGATGCCCCAGGTGGCGCCGATCAGGCGCTGTCGTACGCCGTCGCGCTCGGTGTACTGGGCGGACAGGAAGCGGACGAGCGCCTGTGCGACCGTGAGCCTCGTCGTTGAGGTCATCGGTACCCCTCTGTGCTTGGTACGTGATCCGGGTGGAAGCGGATCCGCCACTGACGATTCTCCCCCGGACCGGCCATGACGTTCAGGCAGTACATGGCGTGGCCGGGCTGGGCGACCAGGACGCCGTGCCGTGCGTCGGGGACGAGGACGGCATCGCCGGAGCGGACCTCCGTGAGGACGTCGGAGCCGCCCTCACGCGAGGGGAATACGAGCTGACCGCCGAAACCGTTCGGACCGTCGATCTCGAAGTAGTGGATCTCCTCCGGCTCGGACTCCTCGCCGGGCCGTGTCCCGGCGTGTTCTTGCGGCTCGTGCTGGTGCGGCTCGTGGTCGTGCCGCGGGTCCGAGGGGAAGGCCGCCGACCGGTTGCCGCCGGGTGTGATCACCTCGACGACGGTCAGGCGGTCGCAGGCGAAGGCGTCGGCGGCGGCGAGGGCACGGACCTGGTGCAGGCCGGTGCCGCTGCCGCGCTGCTCGACGAGAACCTCCGGCGCGGGGCCGTAGCGGGCGGGGAGTCTTCGCTCGCACTTCGCTCCTGCCAAAGCAAAGCGGCCACCCGCGCCGGAGGCGATCTGTGCCCGGGCGTCACGGGGCACGTAGGCGAAGTCGGTGACTCCACTGAATACGTTGTCCCTGCCCAGGAGTTGGTACTTCTCGTTCTCGATGTCCACGGTGCATCCGCCGTTCAGCGGAAGCACGATCCATTCACTGTCACCGGTGGTGAACATGTGCGTGCCACCGGGCCCCAGTTCCACGATCCGCAGGCTGCTGTGGGTCCACCCGGCCCGCTTGGGGTCGATGTCGAGTGCGTAGTTCACATCGGCGGTGGTGCCCCTCGGGACGTACAGCGCGTTGTCCGTCCCGATGTGCGGCTCGCGGTTCGTCATAAGTCCCTCACAGCAGTCCTACGGCGGTGTCGACGGCGGCGGCCACGTCCCCGTCCGCCGGGTAGAGCAACGAGCGACCCACCACCAGGCCGCGCACGGTGGGCAGTTGGAGAGCGCCGCGCCACTTCTCGTATGCCCCGTCCTGGTCGTCGCCGACCTCACCGCCGAGCAGCACGGCCGGCAGGGTGGAGGCCCGCATGACCTCGGCCATGTCGTCGGGGTTCTCGGTGACCGGGAGCTTCAGCCAGGTGTAGGCCGAGGTGCCGCCCAGACCCGAGGCGATGGCGATGGACTTGGTGACGGCCTCGGCCGACAGATCGTTGACGACCTTGCCTTCTGGGGTGCGCCGGCTGAGGAACGGCTCGACGAAGACCGGGAGTCGGCGCGCGGCCATGTCGTCGATGGCGCGGGCGGTGGACTCCAGCGTGGTGAGGGAGCCCGGGTCGTCGTAGTCGACGCGCAGGAGCAGCTTTCCGGCGTCGAAGCGCAGCCGCTCGATGTCCTCGGCGCGGTGGCCGGTGAAGCGGTCGTCGAGCTCGAAGCTCGCGCCCTGGAGGCCGCCGCGGTTCATCGAGCCCATGACGACCTTGCCGTCGAGGGCGCCGAGCAGCAGCAGGTCGTCGAGGATGTCGGCGGTGGCGAGGACCCCGTCCACGCCGGGGCGGGAGAGCGCCAGGCAGAGGCGCTCCAGCAGCTCGGCACGGTTGGCCATGGCCATCTTGCGGTCGCCGACGCCGAGCGCGCCGCGGGCCGGGTGGTCGGCGGCGACGATCATCAGACGGCCGCTGTCGTCGAGCAGGGGCCTGCGTGGGCGGCGGGCGGCGGCTTCCGCGATCGCCTCGGGGTGCTGGGTGCGCAGGCGGACCAACTCCGCGATGTCCACGGTCACTTGACTGCCCCCGCAGCGATCGCGGCCTCGATCTCAGCCGGTGTCGGCATCGCGGAGGAGCACTCCAGGCGGGAGGCGACGATGGCGCCGGCGGCGTTGGCGTGCCGCATGGTCTTCTCCAGGTCCCAGCCTTCGAGCAGCCCGTGGCAGAGGGAGCCGCCGAAGGCGTCGCCGGCACCGAGACCGTTGAGGACGTTCACGGGCAGCGGCGGGACCTCGGCCTGGTCGCCCTTGCTGTTGACGGCGAGGACGCCCTTGGGGCCCTGCTTGACGACCGCGACCTCGACGCCGGCGGCGAGCAGCGCGCGGGCGGCGGCGTGCGGTTCGCGGACGCCGGTCGCGACCTCCACCTCGTCGAGGTTGCCGACGGCGACGGTGGTGTTCTTCAGCGCCTCGGCGTAGAAGGGGCGGGCCTCGGCGGGGTCCTTCCAGAACATGGGGCGCCAGTCGAGGTCGAAGACCGTCGTACCCGACTTCGCACGGTGGGCGAGCGCCGCCAGTGTCGCCGTGCGGCTGGGCTCCTCGCTCAGGCCGGTACCGGTGACCCAGAAGATCCGGGCGTCGCGGATGGCGTCGAGGTCGAGCTCGTGGGCGTCGATCTCCAGGTCCGGGGCCTTGGGCTGTCGGTAGAAGTACAGCGGGAAGTCGTCCGGCGGGAAGACCTCGCAGAAGGTGACCGGGGTGGGCAGGCCGGGGACCGGGGTGACCCAGCGGTCGTCGACGCCGAAGCCCTGGAGGGCCTCGTGGAGGTAGGTGCCGAAGGGGTCGTCGCCGGTGCGGGTGATCACCGCGGTCCGCCGTCCCAGGCGGGCGGCGGCGACCGCGACGTTCGTCGCCGAGCCGCCGAGGAACTTGCCGAAGGAGGTGACCTGCGGCAGCGGGACGCCGGTCTGCAAGGGGTAGAGGTCCACTCCGATCCGCCCCATGGTGATCAGGTCGTACGCCATCGGCTTCCCTCTGTCTCCCTTGTCACGGCTCTCCGGTGCCGACGGTGCGGTCGGCTCTCCACGGCTTTGTAGCCCCGGTGGGGGAGGCCTGTCAATGTTTTGTCCGGACATTCGAACGAGGGTGTTCCGGGGAGGGCCGACGTCCGCGCGGGCGCGGAGCCGGATTGTCATCCGCACGAGTGCGGAGCCGGATTGTCAACGCGCCGCGCCCTTACGCCCGCGTGCGCCTTTGCGTCACCTGTGTCACAAGCGCACCTTTCCTGTCACACATGTCCCATGTACGCGGGGCTTGCGTCACACCCGGCGCACAGGCCCTGTCCTGCCCTCACGCCACGTCGTTCACGGAGCACAGGCTTTGTGATCACCAGCGCAGCGCACGGTCCCCCCGACGACCAGCCCCCGGTCGCCGCCGCGGCGCGCGCGGGGAGGTGCAACTGATGACCGACCGAAGGCTCTGGTCGTACAAGGAGATCGCCGCGCACATCAAGGTGCAGCCGGACACCGTGCGGTCCTACCGCAAGCACGGGCTGCTGCCGCCGCCGGACCATGTCGAGGCCGGAAAGCCCTTCTGGTACGCGGACACCGTGCGGGCGTGGGTGGCGTCCCGGCCGGGCAATCGCGGGCGCAGATCGGACTGACCTCCCGGAGAAACCAGCTGTGCCCCACCTCGCGTGTGGGGCACAGTCGTGCTCTGCCCGGCGGCCGGACCGTGCCGCGCCCGTTCACCGGGGCCGACGCCGAGGGTCATGTGG
This sequence comes from Streptomyces sp. NPDC098781, assembly GCF_044759995.1. Taxonomy (NCBI): domain Bacteria; kingdom Bacillati; phylum Actinomycetota; class Actinomycetes; order Kitasatosporales; family Streptomycetaceae; genus Streptomyces; species Streptomyces sp. NPDC098781. Next base: position 104,324 of record NZ_JBIWAK010000014.1, on the reverse strand, counting down.
GCGATCGTTGTTCGTCCCGCACGCTCATCTCCCACCGGGCCCGCCCCGACGTCACCGGCGCCAACACCCTCAGCTCCACGGCTCGATGACCGTGACCCCCGCCCCCGGTGCCGTCGCGAGCGCGGCCAGCGCCGACGGCACCGCGTCCAACGGGATCGTCCGCGTCACCAGCAGGTCCGGTCGCAGCACGCCCGCCCGCACCAGTTCCAGCATCGGCGGGTAGGTGTGCGCGGCCATGCCGTGACTGCCCAGGATCTCCAGCTCCAGGGCGATCGCGCGGGCCATCGGGACCGGGGTCGTGCCGGACTCCGACGGCAGCAGGCCCACCTGGAGGTGCCGGCCCCGTCGGCGCAGGCCGTTGACGGAGGCGGCGCAGGTGTCGGGCGAGCCGAGGGCGTCCAGGGAGAGGTGGGCACCGCCGCCGGTGAGGTCCCGGACCGCCGCCGCCGTGTCCGGTGTGCTCAACGCGTCCACGCACTCCGCCGCCCCGAACGCCCGCGCCAGTTCCAGGGCCTCCGGTGACACGTCGACCGCGATGACCCGCGCTCCCGAGGCCGCCGCGATCATCACCGCCGACAGGCCCACCCCGCCGCAGCCGTGCACCGCGACCCACTCCCCCGCCGCCACCCGGCCCTGCTGCACGACCGCCCGGAACGCCGTGGCGAACCGGCAGCCCAGCGAGGCCGCCGTCCCGAAGGACATCCCCTCGGGCACGGCGACGAGATTGACGTCGGCGTGGTCCAGCGCGACGTACTCGGCGAAGGAGCCCCAGTGGGTGAAGCCGGGCTGGGTCTGGCGCTCGCACACCTGCTGGTCCCCCGCCGCGCACGCGCCGCAGCTTCCGCAGGCGCACACGAACGGCACGGTGACCCGGTCGCCGGGCCGCCATCCGGTCACCAGGTCGCCCACCGTCTCGACGACACCGGCGAGTTCATGGCCCGGAACGTGCGGCAGCGCGATGTCCGGGTCGTGCCCCTGCCAGCCGTGCCAGTCGCTGCGGCACAGCCCCGTCGCCTCCACCCGCACGGTCACTCCATGGGGAGCGGGGTACGGGTCGGGTACCTCGCGCACCTCGGCCGCTTCCCCGTACCGCTCGAACACGACAGCCCGCATGCCGGTCTCCTTTCGGCCGCGCCCCTTGCACGGAGATCACCGCGAACGCTAGACGCTACGCCGGGCTCGCGATACGGCAGTCGCGGCCCGGCGTCGGTCGTCTCGGTGGTCTCCAGCGGGTCAGCTGTGCGCGACCACCTTGTCCCGCTCCTCGTCCCGCTCCTCGCCCGGATCCCCGTCCCGCTCCTCCACGGCGTCCGCCTCCGGCTTCGCGCCCTCCGACTCGCTCATTCCGAACCGGTCATGGAATCGCCTGAGCGGACCCGGCGCCCACCAGGTCGCCCGCCCCGTGAGACGCATGACCGCCGGGACCAGGAGGCTGCGGACGATCATCGCGTCCATCAGCACCGCCAGGGCGATCCCGAGGCCGAGCATCTTGGTGTTGGTGACCCGTGAGGTGCCTATCGCCACCATCACCACCGCGAGGATCACCGCGGCTGCGGTGATCAGCCCGCCGGTGCGCTGGAGTCCGTGCCGGACCGCCTGGTCGTGGTCGCCGGTCGCGTCGTACTCCTCCTTGATGCGGGACAGCAGGAAGACGCCGTAGTCCATGGACAGGCCGAAGGCGACGCAGAACATCAGCACCGGGAGGGTCGTCTCGATCGAGTCGGGGCTGGTGAAGCCGAGCAGTCCGGACAGATGGCCGTCCTGGAAGACCCAGACCACCGCGCCGAACATCGCCGTCAGGCTGAGCGCGTTCAGCACCACCGCCTGGATCGGGATCAGGACGCTGCCCGTCAGCAGGAACACCAGCAGCAGGGTGACGATCACGATGAAGGCGCCGGCCAGGGGCAGTCGCTCGGCTATCGCGTCCTTGGAGTCGACCAGGACCGCCGCCGCTCCGGTCACCTTGGTGTCGAACGGTGCCTCGGTGGCGCGCAGTTCACCGACCAGGCGCTGGGCCGGGTCGTCCACCGCCTCGCCCTTGGGCAGGACGGTGAAGTAGGCCGACTCGCCCTTCAGCAGCGGTCCGTCGACCCGTGCCACCTCCGGGAGCGCGGCGATCCGCTTCTTGTAGTCGGCGTACTGCGTCTGGGTCGCCCGTCCTTCGGCCAGCACCTCCAGGCCGCCGCCGGGGCTGCCCGGGAAGCCGTCGCGGATGTGCTGCTGGACGACATGGGACTCGGCGCTCGACGGCAGCTGACGGTCGTCGGCGGTGCCGAACTTCACGCCCAGGAAGGGCAGTCCGAGCAAGACCAGGACGGCGGTGGTGCCGAGGGCGAAGACGGGGGCGCGGCGCATGACGAGGTTCGCGGTCCGGGCCCAGGCGCGGCCCTCGGTCGCGCCGGACGCCTCGGCGGGGTCCTTCCGCCGCCCGCGCCTGAACAGGCGCCGCAGATCCAGGGAATTGACCCGGTGGCCGAGCAGGATCAGGGCCGCCGGGAGCAGGATCAGCGCGGCCCCGGCGGCCAGCAGCACCACCGCGATCCCGGCATAGGCGAAGGACCGCAGGAAGTACTGCGGGAAGAGCAGCATCGCCGCGAGGGACACGGCGACCGTGAGGGCGGAGAAGAGGACCGTCCGGCCGGCGGTGCGCAGGGTCGTGCCGACCGCCCCGAGCGGTTCGGAGCCGGTGGCCAGTTCCTCGCGGAAGCGGCGGACGATGAACAGGGCGTAGTCGATGGCGAGGCCGAGGCCCAGGGCCGTGGTGAGGTTCATCGCGAAGACCGACACATCGGTGAACTCGGTCAGGCCGCGCAGCACCGCGTTCGTGCCGAGGATCGCGACTATGCCGATGCCGAGGGGCAGCAGGGCCGCGACCGCGCTGCCGAAGACCATCACCAGCAGCACCAGGGTGACCGGCAGGGCGATCATCTCGGCGCGCAAGAGGTCCTCCTGGATGGTCGTCTGCATCTCGTGGCGCACCGCGACCGGGCCGCCGACGCTCACCTCCACCGGGCCGTGCGCGCCTCGGAACTCGGGCGCGAGACGGTCCAGGGTCTCCCCCATCTGCTTCTCTTCGCCGGTGATCCGGGCGGCGATCAGCGCCTCATGGCCGTCCTCGGCCCGCAGCGCGGGCGACTTGGTCTGCCAGTAGGAACCGACGCCGACGACGCCCTTCTCGTCGGCCAGGCGCTCGGTCAGGCGCCGGGCCTGCGCGGCCACCGCCGGGTCGTCCACCGAGGCGCCGCCCGCGTCCACGAGGAGCAGGAGGTTCGGCTGGGAGGCGGGGAACTCACGCTCCAGTGCCTTGGTCGCATAGGTCGACTCGGCGTCCGGGTCCTCCCAGCCGCCGCTGCCCAGCCGGTCGGCGACGCCGCTGCCGGCCAGCACGGCGAGCGCGGTGATCACCAGGGCCACGAGGAGCGACAACCGTGGGCGGGCCGTCACGAGGCGGGTCCAGCCGCCGATGCGGGGTGGCCTGTTGACTTCGGTCATTGTGCGGTGTCCCCTTCACCCTGATCCATGCCGTGCGCAGCGAGGCAGCATGGAGCTGTCACTGCCATAGACTGGCAAACACGAGACATCGCTCGCGTTTCTCAAGAATGCGAGCGACCACTCGCGTTTGTCAATCGCGTTCGGAGAGCTGGGGATAACGCGTGTCCGCCAACCGGGAGAAGGACGACCAGGTCCACCAGGACAGGGAGCAGCAGCCGCGCCGCCGCCAGGCCCGCGGCGAGCGGCGTATCGCACAGCTCCTGGAGGCCGCGGCCACCGTCTTCACCACCACCGGCTACACGGCCGCCAGCACCAACGCCATCGCCCGCGAGGCGGGCGTCTCACCGGGCACGCTGTACCAGTTCTTCCCGAACAAGGAAGCGATCGCCATCGAGCTCGGTGACCGGCTCATGCACGAGCTGCGCGAGATGTACGGCGAGGCGCTCGCCCCGGTGGACCCCTCGACCCCGCTGCGGGACGCCGTCGGCGCGGCCGTCGACCGGTTCATCGCCTTCAACTGCGCGCATCCCGTGTTCTTCGCGCTGATGCACGGCCCCGACATCCCCGGCCGGATGGCCGAGGAGCACGACGCGCTGCACGCGACCCTGCTGTCCCGGATAGAGGGCCTGCTCTCCTCGTTCCTGCCCGACGCCGATCCGGCCGACCTCGGCCGGACCGCCCATATGTGCCTGGGCATGTACAAGGCGGGGCTGGAGCTGGTCCTCGCCCACGAGGGCGCCGAGCGCGACGCCTACGTCCAGGAGTTGAAGCACGCCCTGATCCGCTACCTCGACCCCCTGGTCGGCGACCGACTCGGCCGCCCGGACGCGACGCGCACCACGACGTGAGGCACCGGCCCCACCCCGGGGCGCGTCGGCATCCCGGGGCGGGACCGCGGTACTCGCCGAACGTCCGTGCTGTACCGACGGGGGCCACCCCCTCTTTGAGCAGTACCCCATAGGGGTATACCGTTGAAGGGTGAGGGACCCCGTGGGTCCCGCAGGCCCCACATGCCTCGACGAGGAGAACCACATGACCGCCCAGACCGACACCCCCGGTTCCGTCACCGCCGTCTACAAGGTGAGCGGCATGAGCTGCGGACACTGCGAGGGCGCCGTCTCCGGCGAGATCTCCGCGCTCCCCGGCGTCGGCTCGGTGCAGGCCGTCGCCTCGACCGGCGAGGTCACCGTCGTCTCCGCCGCCGCGCTGGACGACGAGGCCGTGCGCGCGGCCGTCGACGAGGCGGGCTTCGAACTGGTCGGGAAGATCTGAGCCTTGCCATGACCCGCACCACCGACGAACCCGCGATAACCGGGGCGACGGACGCGACCGATACGGCCCTGACCGCCGAGGTCGAGCTGCTGATCGGCGGCATGACCTGCGCCTCCTGCGCGGCCCGAGTCGAGAAGAAGCTCAACCGCATGGACGGCGTGACCGCCACCGTGAACTACGCGACGGAGAAGGCGAAGGTCAGCCACCCCGCGTCCGTGCGGGTGGCCGATCTGATCGCCGTGGTGGAGAGGACCGGGTACACCGCCGAGGAGCCGGCTCCCCCGGCACCCACGCGGGAGGAGGGCGAGCAGGAGCCCCAACAGGCCCCGGACGACCCTGAATCCGCCTCCTACCGCCACCGCTTCACCGTCTCCGCCCTGCTCACGGCCCCGGTCATCGCGCTGTCGATGGTCCCGGCCCTCCAGTTCGACAACTGGCAGTGGCTGGCGCTCACCCTCGCCGCGCCCGTCGTCGTCTGGGGCGGACTGCCCTTCCACCGGGCCGCGTTCACCAACGCGCGGCACGGCGCGGCCACGATGGACACGCTGATCTCGATGGGCACGCTGGCGGCGTTCGGCTGGTCGCTGTGGGCGCTTTTCTTCGGCGACGCGGGCATGCCGGGTATGCACGACACCTTCGAGTTCACCGTGGCGCGTGCGGACGGCGCCTCGCAGATCTACCTCGAAGTGGCCTCCGGTGTCGTCACCTTCATCCTCCTGGGCCGCTACCTGGAGGCACGCTCCAAGCGCCGCGCGGGTGCGGCCCTGCGCGCCCTCATGGAACTGGGCGCGAAGGACGTCGCCGTCCTGCGTGACGGCCGCGAGGTGCGGGTCCCGGTCGACCGGCTGGCCGTCGGCGACCGGTTCGTCGTACGGCCCGGCGAGAAGATCGCCACCGACGGCACCGTCGTCGAGGGCGCCTCGGCGGTGGACGCCGCCCTGCTGACCGGCGAGTCGGTGCCGGCGGACGTCACGGTCGGCGACACGGTCACCGGCGCCACGGTCAACGCCGGCGGGCGGCTGGTCGTCGAGGCGACCCGGGTCGGCGCCGACACGCAGCTCGCGCGGATGGCGCGGCTGGTGGAGGACGCGCAGAACGGCAAGGCCGAGGTGCAGCGGCTCGCCGACCGGATCTCCGCGGTCTTCGTACCGGCGGTCATCGCCCTCGCGGTCGCCACGTTCGGGGCCTGGCTCGGCAGCACCGACGACCCGGTCGCCGCCTTCACCGCGGCCGTCGCGGTACTGATCATCGCCTGCCCGTGCGCCCTGGGCCTGGCCACTCCCACGGCCCTCATGGTCGGCACCGGCCGTGGCGCGCAGCTCGGCATCCTGATCAAGGGCCCCGAGGTGCTGGAGTCCACGCGCCGGGTCGACACCGTCGTCCTGGACAAGACCGGCACGGTCACCACCGGCCGGATGGCCCTCCAGAAGGTGTACGTCGCCGAGGGCGCCGACGAGGAGCAGGTGCTGCGCCTCGCGGGCGCCGTGGAGCACGCCTCCGAGCATCCCGTCGCCCGTGCGGTCGCCGCCGGCGCCGAGAAGCGGGTCGGACGGCTGCCGCAGGTCGAGGGGTTCGAGAACGTGCCCGGGCGGGGCGTGCGCGGCCGCGTGGAGGGCCATGACGTGGCCGTGGGGCGCCTTTTCGACGCCCTGCCCACCGAGCTGACCCGGGCTCGGGACGAGGCCGAGAGGGACGGTCGTACGGCCGTCGTGGTCGGCTGGGACGGGGCCGCGCGCGGTGTGATCGCCGTAGCGGACGCGGTGAAGGAGACCAGTGCGCAGGCGGTGCGCGAGCTGCGCGCGCTGGGGCTGACGCCGGTGCTGCTGACCGGGGACAACCGGAGGGTCGCCGAGGCGGTGGCGGAGGCGGTCGGGATCGATCAGGTGATCGCGGAGGTCCTGCCCGAGGACAAGGTGGCGGCGGTACGGCGGCTGCGGCGCGAGGGGCGAAGTGTGGCCATGGTGGGCGACGGCGTCAACGACGCGGCCGCGCTCGCCACCGCGGATCTGGGTCTGGCCATGGGGACGGGGACGGACGCGGCGATCGAGGCGAGCGATCTGACGCTGGTGCGCGGCGATCTACGGGTGGCGGCGGACGCCATCCGGCTGTCGCGCCGGACGTTGGCCACGATCCGGGGCAATCTCGTGTGGGCCTTCGGATACAACGTGGCCGCGTTGCCGCTGGCCGCGGCGGGGTTGTTGAACCCGATGATCGCGGGGGCCGCTATGGCCTTCTCGTCCGTGTTCGTGGTGTCGAACAGCCTGCGGCTGCGGACGTTCCGGTGAATTCGTAGTAAGAACCCCGCTGGGCACCTCTGGAGTCCGACGCCCGGCTCACATAAGCTCTTCACAAGCCTCGCGCATCATCCTTACGCTGGGGTCCCGATCAACATATCGGGGCTCTTGCGTATCTAACGGACATATGCAAGAGACGCAGATCACAGTGATGTGAACGTAACCATCGAAGGGGTTCGAAGGTCTAAGTTGACGATGTCAGGGAGCGTCTTGGGGGGCGCCAACTGGCATCTGAGGATGTCTTGGGGGACTTCCTCAGAGTTGCGTTGCCGGGGCACGTACGTCGGGAAGCTTTGAGCGGCCCTCCCGCCCGTGCGCTGTCCCGGCAGACCGCACACCACAACCGCATACATGAGTACGGCGAGTTCGGCTCGTTGTACTCAATGGCACTACCGAAAGACAGCGATTCAGGCGCTGCTCTCTCAGACGCCCGGCCGGATCCCGTGGGGGGAATCCGCACCGGGACATGGGAAGGCGCCCTGGACGTCGGCCCGTGGGGGGACCGGCGCCAGGGCGCCTTTCTCTTCGAGGAGGGAACCGGGGGCTCGTGGGGCTTCAGGCCCTCTCCCGGCTACCGGCCGGTGGGGGCTGGTCGCGCAGTTCCCCGCGCCCCTTGGGCCGGGACAGTCACCCGGAACCCACCAGCCCCCCCAATCGACTGGTTAGCGCTGCTCCACCGGGACGAAGTCCCGCTCCACCACACCCGTGTAGATCTGCCGCGGACGGCCGATGCGGGAGCCCGGCTCCTTGATCATCTCGTGCCACTGGGCGATCCAGCCCGGCAGCCGGCCGAGGGCGAACAGGACCGTGAACATCTCGGTCGGGAAGCCCATGGCCCGGTAGATCAGGCCGGTGTAGAAGTCGACGTTCGGGTAGAGGCTGCGCGAGACGAAGTAGTCGTCGGAGAGCGCGTGCTCCTCCAGCTTCAGCGCGATGTCCAGCAGCTCGTCGGACTTGCCGAGAGCCGAGAGGACGTCGTGCGCGGCGGCCTTGATGATCTTGGCGCGCGGGTCGAAGTTCTTGTAGACCCGGTGGCCGAAGCCCATCAGACGGACGCCGTCCTCCTTGTTCTTCACCTTGCGGATGAAGGAGTCGACATCGCCGCCGGACGCCTGGATGCCCTCCAGCATCTCCAGGACGGACTGGTTGGCGCCGCCGTGCAGCGGGCCCCAGAGCGCGGAGATACCGGCGGAGATCGACGCGAACATGTTCGCCTGCGACGAGCCGACCAGCCGGACCGTCGACGTCGAGCAGTTCTGCTCGTGGTCCGCGTGCAGGATCAGCAGCTTGTCGAGGGCGGCGACGACGACCGGGTCGAGCTCGAACTCCTGCGCCGGCACCGAGAAGGTCATCCGCAGGAAGTTCTCGACGTAGCCGAGGTCGTTGCGCGGGTAGACGAACGGGTGGCCGATCGACTTCTTGTACGCGTACGCCGCGATCGTCGGGAGCTTCGCGAGCAGGCGGATCGTCGAGAGGTTGCGCTGCGTCTCGTCGAACGGGTTGTGGCTGTCCTGGTAGAAGGTGGACAGCGCCGAGACGACCGACGACAGCATGGCCATCGGGTGGGCGTCGCGGGGGAAGCCCTTGTAGAAGTTCTTGACGTCCTCGTGCAGCAGGGTGTGCTGCGTGATGTCGTTCTTGAAGGTCGAGAGCTCGTCGACGGTGGGCAGCTCACCGTTGATCAGCAGGTAGGCCACCTCCAGGAAGGTGGAGCGCTCGGCCAGCTGCTCGATCGGGTAGCCGCGGTACCGCAGGATGCCCGCCTCGCCGTCGAGGTAGGTGATGGCGGATTTGTAGGCGGCGGTGTTGCCGTAACCGCTGTCCAGCGTCACCAGGCCGGTCTGTGCCCGGAGTTTGCCGATGTCGAAGCCCTTGTCGCCGACGGTGCTGTCAATCACCGGGTAGGTGTACTCGCCGTCGCCGTACCGCAGTACTACAGAGTTGTCGCTCACGTCTTCCCTCACCGACGTTGTGCCTCATCTTCGAGGTTGCCCTGACTGTCTCTACCCTCCCCCATTCGGCTCAGGAGAGTGCACTCGGGGTCGACCATTGGGCCTATTGGCGGCACTGAGTGCCGCCAACCTGTCATCCTGCCCCGTGTCTTCCCCATCTGGAAGTGGTCTGTGACCTTCACGACTCGTTTGATCGATCATTTTTTTCGCCGCCTCATGAATCGGCAGGTCAGAAGGGGGTCCGGCCGGGGCCCGGGCGGAGAATTTTCAGGAGCCCGCGAGCCGGAAGTCGAGCGCCGTGCAGCGGCGCCCGGCCGACACCGTGCGCACCGCCTGGCCGATCGCCTTGCGCGAACCCACCAGGACCACCAGCCGCTTGGCGCGGGTCACCGCCGTGTACAGCAGATTCCGCTGGAGCATCATCCATGCTCCTGTCGTGACGGGGATCACCACAGCGGGATATTCACTTCCCTGTGAACGGTGGATCGTCACCGCGTACGCATGCGACAGCTCGTCCAGTTCGTCGAATTCGTACGGAACCTCCTCGTCCTCGTCCGTCAGCACCGTCAGGCGCTGGTCGACCGGGTCGAGCGAGGTCACCACGCCCACGGTGCCGTTGAAGACGCCGTTCTCCCCCTTCTCGTAATTGTTGCGAATCTGGGTGACCTTGTCGCCGACGCGGAAGACCCGGCCGCCGAACCGCTTCTCCGCGAGATCGGGGCGCCCGGGGGTGATGGCCTGCTGGAGCAGGCCGTTCAGGGTGCCGGCGCCGGCCGGGCCGCGGTGCATGGGGGCCAGCACCTGCACGTCCCGGCGCGGGTCGAGCCCGAATTTGGCCGGAATCCGATGGGCGGCCACGTCCACCGTGAGCCGCCCGGCCGCCTCGGTGTCGTCCTCGACGAAGAGGAAGAAGTCCTTCATGCCGTCGGTGAGGGGGTGCTGCCCGGCGTTGATCCGGTGGGCGTTGGTCACCACGCCCGACTGCTGGGCCTGCCGGAACACGCGTGTGAGGCGGACCGCGGGGACGGGGCCGCCCTCGGCGAGCAGGTCGCGCAGGACCTCGCCCGCGCCGACGCTGGGCAACTGGTCCACGTCCCCGACGAAGAGCAGATGGGCGCCCGGCGGTACGGCCTTGACCAGCTTGTTGGCGAGCAGCAGATCCAGCATGGACGCCTCGTCGACCACCACCAGGTCGGCCTGGAGCGGCCGGTCCCTGTCGTACGCGGCGTCACCGCCGGGCTTGAGCTCCAGCAGCCGGTGGACCGTGGAGGCCTCGGCGCCGGTGAGCTCGGCGAGGCGCTTGGCGGCGCGGCCGGTGGGGGCGGCGAGCACGACGCGCGCCTTCTTGGCCCGCGCCAGCTCGACGATCGAGCGGACGGTGAAGGACTTGCCGCAGCCGGGGCCACCGGTCAGCACGGCGACCTTCTTCGTCAGGGCCAGCTTGACGGCGGCCTCCTGCTCGGGCGCGAGATCGACGCCCGTACGGCCCTTCAGCCAGCCGAGCGCCTTGTCCCAGTCGACGTCCCCGAAGCCCGGCATCCGGTCCTCGTCGGTGCGCAGCAGGCGCAACAGCTGGGCGGAGAGGGAGAGTTCGGCCCGGTGGAAGGGGACGAGGTACACGGCCGTGACGGGATCGCCGGAGTCGCCCTCGGGGCCGGGGACCTTCTCCCGTACGACACCAGGGTCGCCGCCGTCCTCCGGGACCTGGGCGAGTTCGGCCAGGCACTCGATGACGAGTCCCGTGTCGACCTGGAGCAGCTTCACCGCGTCCGCGATCAACTGCTCCTCGGGGAGGTAGCAGTTGCCCTGGTCGGTGGCCTGCGCCAGGGCGTACTGGAGGCCCGCCTTGACGCGCTCCGGGCTGTCGTGCGGGATGCCGACGGACTGGGCGATCTTGTCGGCCGTGAGGAAGCCGATGCCCCAGACGTCGGCCGCGAGACGGTACGGCTGGTTCTTCACGACCGAGATCGAGGCGTCGCCGTACTTCTTGTAGATCCGCACGGCGATGGACGTGGACACCTCGACGGTCTGGAGGAAGAGCATGACCTCCTTGATCGCCTTCTGCTCCTCCCAGGCGTCGGCGATCTTCTTGGTCCGCTTCGGACCGAGACCGGGGACCTCGATGAGCCGCTTGGGCTCCTCCTCGATGATCGTGAGGGTGTCCAGCCCGAAGTGCTGGGTGATCCGGTCGGCGAAGACCGGGCCGATGCCCTTGACCAGGCCGGAGCCGAGATAGCGGCGGATGCCCTGGACGGTGGCGGGCAGGACGGTGGTGTAGTTCTCCACGGTGAACTGCTTGCCGTACTGCGGGTGGGACCCCCAGCGCCCCTCCATCCGCAGGGACTCGCCGACCTGCGCGCCGAGCAGCGCGCCGACGACGGTGAGCAGGTCGCCGCCGCCTCTGCCGGTGTCGACCCGGGCGACCGTGTAGCCGTTCTCCTCGTTGGCGTACGTGATCCGCTCCAGGACGCCTTCGAGCACGGCGAGGTTTCGCCCGCCGCTCCCCGTTGGTTGAGCCATCCCCCGAAGGTACCGCCCGGCACCGACAGCTCAGCCGGCCTGCGCCTTCACGTGGTCGAGGACCGCCTGGAACTCGGCGGTCGGCGAGAACTCGACGAACTCGCAGTCCTCCAGGGCGACGGGGACATGGCCGGGCCCCCAGTAGTACGCCTGGCCGGCCTCGTAGAACTCCTCGCCCTCGGGGGTCGTCATCCGCAGGCGCCCCTTGAGCAGAAAGCCCCAGTGCGGGCACGGGCAGGCGTCGTCGGCGAGGCCCTTGAGGGCGGGGCCCATGTCCGTGCCCTCCGGAAGGCTGACGTAGCCGACGGACATGCCGCCACCGATGGGCTCGGTGCGCACCTGGACGCCGTCGCCGCCGAGGGTGACGGGTACCTCGTCGCGAGTAGTCGCCGTCATGACTCCTCCGCTCCGGCCCGCGCGGGCCGTGTCAGAACCAACCTCGCTCTTCCAGGCTGGACCGCCCCGGGGTGTGCCGCGACATCACCGCGCTGGACACCGCGGAGCGGAAAACACGGCACGGACATCACGGCGCGTACATCACGATCCGGTCTCGGGATGTGGTTGAGGGGTTGATTAATCCCCGTGTAATCGATTCCAATCCTTAGCACGGGTCGATGTAATCGATTCCATGAACGATCCACAAGGAGGTGGAGCGGCGATGGCGAGCATCAAGGATGTCGCTGCCGAGGCGGGCGTCTCGGTCGCCACGGTCTCGCGCGTCCTGAACGACCATCCGTCGGTCAGCGCCGAGGCACGCACGCGCGTGCTGGCCGCCGTCGAGGCCCTGGGCTACCGCCCGAACGCGGTCGCCCGCTCCCTGCGCACCGACCAGACCCGCACCCTCGGCCTGGTCATCAGCGACGTGATGAACCCCTACTTCACCGAGCTGGCCCGCTCCGTCGAGGAGGAGGCCCGCGCGCTCGGCTACAGCGTCATCATCGGCAACGCCGACGAGCGGCCGGATCTTCAGGACCACCATGTGCGCACCCTGCTGGACCGCCGTATCGACGGGCTGCTGGTGTCCCCCACCGACGGCGGCTCGCCGCTGATGCTGGAGGCGGCTCGGGCGGGCACCCCGATGGTGTTCGTGGACCGCTGGATCCCGGGCGTGGACGTGCCCGTGGTGCGGTCGGACGGGCGGAGCGCCGTACGGGATCTGGTGGCGCACCTGCACGGGCTCGGGCACCGGCGGCTCGCGATCATCGCGGGGCCGGCCGCCACGACCACCGGACGGGAGCGGGTGGACGCCTTCCGGGAGGCGCTCGGCGCGTACGGGCTCGAACTCCCCGCCGTCTACATAGGCCAGGGCGACTTCCAGGCCGAGAGCGGACGACGGGTCACCGAGGGCTTCCTCGACCTGCCCGAGCCGCCCGAGGTCGTCTTCGCGGCCGACAACCTGATGGCGCTCGGCGCCCTGGACGCCGTACGCGCGCGGGGGCTGCGGGTGCCGGACGATCTCGCGCTGGCCGCGTTCGACGACATCCGGTGGTTCGTGCACACCGATCCGCCGGTCACCGCCATCGCCCAGCCGACCGGCGAGCTGGGCCGGGCCGCCGTACGGGCCCTGGTGGACCGCGTCGAGGGACGCCCAGGTGAGTCCGTCACCCTGCCCGCCCGTCTCGTCGTACGCCGCTCGTGCGGCGCCCCCAACCCCCCGCAATCCCCCTCCCCAGTGCAAAGGAGCACGTCGTGAGCGACCCGGAAGAGTTGCTGCGCATCGAGGGCATACGGAAGACCTTCCCGGGCGTGGTCGCGCTGGACGGCGTCGACTTCGATCTGCGCCGGGGCGAGGTGCACGTACTCCTCGGTGAGAACGGCGCGGGCAAGAGCACCCTCATCAAGATGCTCTCCGGTGCCTACACGCCCGACGCCGGGCGGATCCTGGTCGGCGGCGAGGAGACGCGCATCCACGGTGCGCAGGACTCCGAGCGGCTCGGGATCGCCACCATCTACCAGGAGTTCAACCTGGTACCCGATCTCACGGTCGCCGAGAACATCTTCCTCGGGCGCCAGCCGCGCCGCCTCGGGATGATCGACCGCAAGCGGATGGAGGCCGACGCCGAGGCCCTGCTCAAGCGGGTCGGGGTCAGTGTGTCCCCCCGCGCGCGGGTGCGTGAACTCGGTATCGCGCGCCTACAGATGGTGGAGATCGCCAAGGCGCTGAGCCTGAACGCGCGCGTGCTCATCATGGACGAGCCGACCGCCGTACTGACCTCCGAGGAGGTCGACAAGCTCTTCTCGATCGTGCGCTCGCTGCGCGAGGACGGCGTGGGGGTCGTTTTCATCACCCACCACTTGGAGGAGATCGCCGCCCTCGGTGACCGGGTCACGGTCATCCGCGACGGGAAGTCCGTCGGCCAGGTCCCCGCCGCCACCCCCGAGGACGAGCTCGTACGGCTCATGGTGGGCCGCTCGATCGAGCAGCAGTACCCGCGCGAACGGGCCGACCGGGGCGACGCGTTGCTCACCGTCGAGGGGCTCACCCGGGACGGCGTCTTCCACGACATCAGCTTCGAGGTGCACGCCGGAGAGGTCGTCGGCATCGCCGGACTGGTCGGCGCCGGACGTACCGAGGTGGTGCGGGCGGTGTTCGGGGCGGACCCGTACGACAAGGGGGCCGTGAAGGTCTCCGGTGCCGCCCTGAAGCGCCACGACGTGGTCGCGGCCATGGCGGCCGGCGTCGGGCTGGTGCCCGAGGACCGCAAGGGCCAGGGGCTGGTGCTCGACCAGTCGGTCGAGGAGAACCTCGGCCTGGTGACCATGCGCGGCGCCACGCGCGCGGGGCTCGTCGACCTCAGGGGTCAGCGGGTGGCCGCCGCGAGGATCGCCGAGCAGCTGGGCGTGCGGATGGCCGGCCTCGGACAGCAGGTGCGCACGCTCTCCGGCGGCAACCAGCAGAAGGTCGTCATCGGCAAGTGGCTGCTCGCCGACACCAAGGTGCTGATCCTCGACGAGCCGACGCGCGGCATCGATGTCGGCGCCAAGGTCGAGATCTACCAGCTCGTCAACGAGCTCACGGCCGCGGGCGCGGCCGTACTGATGATCTCCAGCGATCTGCCCGAGGTGCTCGGCATGAGCGACCGGGTGCTGGTGATGGCCCAGGGCCGGATCGCGGGCGAACTCTCCGCCGACCAGGCCACCCAGGACTCGGTGATGGCTCTCGCCGTCAGCAACCCCACCCCCCACACGACCGGAACGGAGGCCGCTCGTGGCCACTGACACGCTCAAGGGCACTACGGGCGCCGGTGGCGCCACCAGCGGCCTGCGCCGCCTGCTCCTGGACAACGGCGCGCTCACCGCGCTGATCGTCCTCGTCATCGCCATGTCGGCGCTGTCGGGCGACTTCCTGACCACCGACAACCTGCTGAACGTCGGCGTCCAGGCGGCCGTGACCGCCATCCTCGCCTTCGGTGTCACCTTCGTGATCGTCTCGGCCGGCATCGACCTGTCGGTCGGTTCGGTGGCGGCCCTGTCGGCCACCGTGCTCGCCTGGAGCGCGACCTCGCACGGCGTGCCGGTCGGCATAGCGGTGCTGCTCGCCGTCGCGACCGGCATCGCGGCCGGTCTGGTCAACGGTTTCCTCATCGCCTACGGCAAGCTGCCGCCGTTCATCGCGACGCTCGCGATGCTGTCGGTGGCCCGTGGTCTGTCACTGGTGATCTCCGAGGGCTCCCCGATCGCCTTCCCCGACTCCGTCTCGCACCTCGGTGACACGCTCGGCGGCTGGCTGCCGGTGCCGGTCCTGGTGATGATCGTGATGGGTCTGATCGCCGCCTTCGTGCTCGGCCGGACCTACATCGGCCGCTCGATGTACGCGATCGGCGGCAACGAGGAGGCGGCCCGGCTGTCGGGTCTGCGGGTGAAGAAGCAGAAGCTCGCCATCTACGCCTTCTCCGGCGTGTTCGCCGCCGTCGCGGGCGTCGTGCTGGCCTCGCGGCTGTCCTCGGCGCAGCCCCAGGCCGCCGACGGCTACGAACTGGACGCGATCGCCGCGGTCGTCATCGGCGGCGCCTCGCTCGCGGGCGGCACCGGCAAGGCGTCCGGCACCCTGATCGGCGCGCTGATCCTGGCGGTGCTGCGCAACGGCCTGAACCTGCTGAACGTCTCCGCGTTCTGGCAGCAGGTCGTCATCGGTGTCGTGATCGCGCTGGCGGTGCTCTTCGACACGCTGCGCCGCAAGGCGGGGGCGACCCCGGCGGCGGCCGGTGCCTCGCCGGGCGGCAAGGGCAGGCAGGCGGGGACGTACGCGCTCGCGGCGGTCGTCACCGTCGCGATCGTGGGGGCGACCTCCTTCCTGCACAACGGCTCCTCCTCGTCGTCCGACCGGAAGATGGGGCTGTCCCTGTCGACCCTCAACAACCCCTTCTTCGTGCAGATCCGGGCGGGTGCCGAGGCCGAGGCGAAGAAGCTGGGCGTGGACCTCACGGTCACGGACGCCCAGAACGACGCCTCCCAGCAGGCCAACCAGTTGCAGAACTTCACCAGTTCCAGCGTGGGCGCGATCATCGTCAACCCGGTGGACTCGGACGCGGCGAGCAACTCGGTGAAGGCCGCCGACAAGGCGAAGATCCCGGTCATCGCGGTCGACCGCGGCGTCAACAACGCCAGGACGCAGGCCCTGGTCGCCTCCGACAACGTGGCCGGCGGTGAGCTCGCCGCCAAGTCGATCGCCGAGAAGCTCGGCGGCAAGGGCAAGATCGTGATCCTCCAGGGCCAGGCCGGCACCTCCGCCGCCCGAGAGCGGGCCCAGGGCTTCGCCAACGGCCTCAAGGCCTACCCGGGCATCCAGGTCGTCGCCCAGCAGCCCGCCGACTTCGACCGCACCAAGGGCCTCGACGTGATGTCGAACCTGCTCCAGGCGCACCCGGACGTCCAGGGCGTCATCGCCGCCAACGACGAGATGGCGCTCGGCGCGATCAAGGCGCTGGGCTCCAAGGCCGGCAAGTCGGTCTCGGTGGTGGGCTTCGACGGCACGCCGGACGGCCTGAAGGCGGTCGAGGGCGGCACGCTGTACGCCTCCGTGGCCCAGCAGCCGACCCAGCTCGGCAGGATCGCCGTGGACAACGCGCTCAAGGCGCTCCAGGGCAAGAGGGTCGAGCAGACCGTGAAGGTGCCGGTGAAGGTGGTCACGAAGGAGAACGTGGCGGGCTTCAGCGGCTGACGTCCGCCGGACCGCGGACGACATCCGGTTCAGAACGGGGAACGGCGAACGGGCGGGCGGTCGTTGCAGGGGCATGGACCGGGTGACGGCCGCCCGCCACACGTCACCATGGGGACCGAATCAGGGGAGCAACTCATGTACGACTACGACCTGTTGGTCGTAGGGTCGGCCAACGCCGACCTGGTGATCGGCGTCGAGCGCCGGCCGGGGGCCGGCGAGACCGTGCTCGGCTCCGATCTGGCCGTCCACCCGGGCGGCAAGGGAGCCAACCAGGCGGTCGCCGCGGCCCGGCTCGGCGCCCGTACCGCCCTGCTGGCCCGGGTCGGCGACGACGCGCACGGCCGGCTGCTGCTGGACTCGCAGCGCGAGTCCGGCGTGGACACGGTGGGCGTCCTGGTCGGCGGCGCGCCGACCGGCGTCGCGCTGATCACGGTGGACCCGTCCGGGGACAACAGCATCGTCGTCTCGCCGGGCGCGAACGGCAGGCTGACGCCGGGCGACGTACGCGCCGCCGCGAGCCTCTTCCAGGCGTCGCGGGTGGTGTCGGCGCAGCTGGAGATCCCGCTGGAGACGGTCGTGGAGGTGGTCCGCGGCCTGGCGGACGGCAGCCGCTTCGTGCTGAACCCGTCCCCGCCCCGCCCGCTGCCGACCGAGGTGCTGGCGGCCTGCGACCCGCTGATCGTGAACGAGCACGAGGCGAAGGTGATCCTCGGCGACTCGGCGGTGGGCGAGACACCGGAGGACTGGGCGCGGGTGCTGCTGGCCAAGGGCCCCCGCTCGGTGGTCGTGACCCTGGGTGCGGAAGGCGCGCTGGTGGCGTCCGGCGACGGCGTGCGGCGGATTCCCGCCGTGAAGGTGGACGCGGTGGACACGACGGGCGCGGGTGACGCGTTCACGGCCGCGCTGGCCTGGCGGCTGGGGACGGGCGAGTCCCTGGCCGACGCGGCGGCGTACGCGGCGCGGGTCGGGGCGGTGGCCGTGACGCGGGAGGGCGCCCAGGCGTCGTTCCCGACGGCCGCGGAGGTCGAGGCGCGGTGAAGAAGGCCGGAATCCTGAACCGCCACCTCGCCGGCGCCCTGGCCGAGCTGGGCCACGGCGACGGTGTCCTGGTGTGCGACGTGGGCATGCCGATACCCGACGGTCCCCGTGTCGTGGACCTGGCGTTCCGGGCGGGGGTGCCGTCGTTCGCCGAGGTGCTGGAGGGTCTGCTGGCCGAGCTGGTCGTGGAGGGCGCGACGGCGGCGGAGGAGACACGAAACGCCAACCCGGCGGCGGCCGCGCTGCTGGAGAACGGCCTTCCCGGCCTGGAGCTGGTCCCGCACGAGCGACTGAAGGAGCTGTCGGCCGGTGCGCGGCTGGTCGTACGCACCGGGGAGGCACGGCCGTACGCGAATGTGCTGCTGCGCTGCGGAGTGTTCTTCTGAGGCGCACCGCGTCATCGCCGTCCACGGCGATGTCTCTTCCGACGCCGTCGTCGGAAAAAGACTTCGAGGGGCCCGGTCCGTCGACCGGGCCCCTCGGGTTTTCCCCTCCGTCAGAACCCCCGCGATCCCCCCAGATCCCCCTCCGAGAAGTCCTGATGCCAAGTACGACCCGCGAGGTGGGGGAAGGGTTGCACGGACCGACCAAGATTTTTTCCACGTCCGCGCGACCGGTCTCTCGGCGTGCCGGGGAATCGCTGCGGACGTAGCGTTTAACCATGTCAGAGGTAGACGAGAACCCCCTCACCGCCCTCCAGGACGATGTGCTCGACGAACTCGGCGACGCCCGGATCGGGGACATCGCGGCCCTGCTGGGCACGGACGAGGCGGGTGCTCGGGAAATGGTGTGTACGACGGTGTCGGCGCTGTCCGACGAGGCGGAGACGGTCGCGACCCCGCACGACGCCCCGCTCACCGGGGTCGCCACGGTGGGCGGCTTCGCGACCGGCGGTCTGATGGCCGGGGTGCTGGCCGAGGAGGCCACGCCGGTCGCGAGATCGGTGGCCGAGCGGACGGGGCTGCCGCCGGGCGCCGTGTCCCAGGTGGTGGAGATGGTGATTCCGGCGGAGTTGACGGTGCTCACGAAAAGGGCAGCGCGGAAGTAGGGCCCGACGACACCTCCGGTCAGCGGACGGCATGCTCCACGAACCGGGCCGCCGTCTCGGCGAGCACCTCCCGTCCGTCCCGCGCCCACAGCCCGTCGTTGAACAGCTCCACCTCGACGGCGCCGTCGTAACCGGCCGCCTCCACGTACCCGAGCCACTCCCGCATGTCGACCGCCCCGTCCCCGAGCTGACCGCGCCCGGTGAGCACGCCCTCGGGCAGGGGGGTCGTCCAGTCGGCCAGCTGGAAGGTGTGGATACGGCCGCCCGCTCCCGCGCGGGCGATCTGCGCGGGGGCCGTGTCGTCCCACCAGATGTGGTACGTGTCGACGGTGACGCCGACCTGGTGGGCCGGGAAACGTTCGGCGAGGTCGAGGGCTTGGGACAGGGTCGACACCACACAGCGGTCGGCGGCGTACATCGGGTGCAGCGGCTCGACGGCCAGCTTCACACCGCGCTCCTCGGCGTACGGGCCCAGCTCGCCCAGCGCGTCGGCGATCCGCTCCCGTGCGCCGCGCAGATCCCGGGACCCGGCGGGCAGTCCGCCGGAGACCAGTACCAGGACGCCCGTGCCCAGCGTGGCCGCCTCGTCGACGGCACGGCGGTTGTCGTCCAGAGCCGTCGCCCGCTCCGCCGGGTCGATCGCGGTGAGGAAGCCGCCGCGGCACAGGGTGGTGACCGTCAGGCCCGCGTCACGGACCAGCTTGGCCGTCGCCTCCAGACCGTACGACTGGACGGGCTCGCGCCACAGCCCGACATTGCCGATGCCCAACCGGCCGCACTCCTCGACCAGTTCGGGCATCGACAGCTGCTTGACGGTCATCTGGTTGATGGAGAAGCGGGACAGGTCACCGGTCATTGAGCCACTCCGTACAGGGCGAGCAGGGTCTTCATCCGTTCCTCGGCGAGCTTGGGGTCCGGGAACAGGCCGAGTCCGTCGGCGAGTTCGTAGGCGCGGGCGAGGTGCGGGAGGGAGCGGGCCGACTGGAGGCCGCCGACCATGCTGAAGTGCGACTGGTGGCCGGCCAGCCAGGCCAGGAACACCACGCCCGTCTTGTAGAAGCGGGTGGGGGCCTGGAAGAGGTGTCGGGACAGCTCGACCGTGGGGTCCAGCAGTTCCCGGAACCCGGACACGTTCCCGGTGTCGAGGACGCGCACGGCCTGAGCCGCCAGCGGCCCCAGCGGGTCGAAGATGCCCAGCAGGGCGTGGCTGAAGCCCTGGTCGTCGCCCGCGATCAGCTCGGGGTAGTTGAAGTCGTCGCCCGTGTAGCAGCGCACGCCCTGGGGGAGGCGCCGACGGATGTCGATCTCCCGCTGGGCGTCCAGCAGCGACACCTTGATGCCGTCCACCTTGTCCGAGTGCGCGGCGATGACCTCCAGGAAGGTGTCCGTGGCCACGTCCAGGTCGGCGGAGCCCCAGTAGCCCTCCAGCGCCGGGTCGAACATCGGGCCGAGCCAGTGCAGGATCACCGGCTCGGCGGCCTGGCGCAGCAGATGGCCGTAGACCTCCAGATGGTCCTCGGGGCCGGACGCGGCGGCGCACAGCGCACGGGATGCCATCAGGATCGCCTGGGCGCCCGACTCCTCCACGACCGCGAGCTGCTCCTCGTAGGCCGCCCGTACCTCGGCGAGCGAACCCCCGGCGATCTGGTCGGTGCCGGCGCCGCAGGCGATCCGGCCGCCCACGGCACGGGCCTCCGCGGCGGACCGCCGGATCAGCTCGGCCGCGCCCGCCCAGTCCAGGCCCATCCCGCGCTGGGCGGTGTCCATGGCCTCGGCGACCCCGAGCCCGTGGGACCACAGATGGCGGCGGAAGGCGAGGGTGGCGTCCCAGTCGACGGCCGCCGGCGAGTCGGGGCTCGTGTCGGCGTAGGGGTCGGCGACGACATGCGCCGCGGAGAAGACCGTACGGGAGGCGAAGGGCGCGCCGGGGTGGACGGCGAGGGGCTCCTGGCGGGGCTCGTACGCCCTGAAGCCCCCCTGGAAGTCGGGCAGTCGGATCGTCACAGCTGGATCTCCGGTACGTCGATACGGCGGCCCTCCGCCGAGGACTTCAGGCCCAGCTCGGCGAGCTGGACGCCGCGGGCGCCGGCGAGGAGGTCCCAGTGGTAGGGGGCATCGGCGTAGACGTGCCGCAGGAACAGCTCCCACTGGGCCTTGAAGCCGTTGTCGAATTCGGCGTTGTCCGGGATCTCCTGCCACTGGTCGCGGAAGGAGTAGGTGGCCGGGATGTCCGGGTTCCAGACCGGCTTGGGGGTGAGGGAGCGGTGCTGGACGCGGCAGTTGCGCAGGCCCGCGACTGCCGAACCCTCCGTACCGTCGACCTGGAACTCGACGAGTTCGTCGCGGTTGACGCGTACGGCCCAGGAGGAGTTGATCTGGGCGATGGCGCCGCCGTCGAGCTCGAAGATGCCGTAGGCGGCGTCGTCGGCGGTGGCGTCGTAGGGCTTGTCGTTCTCGTCCCAGCGCTGCGGGATGTGGGTGGTGGCGATGGCCTGGACGGACTTCACCCGGCCGAAGAGCTCGTGCAGCACGTACTCCCAGTGCGGGAACATGTCGACGACGATGCCGCCGCCGTCCTCGGCGCGGTAGTTCCAGGACGGACGCTGCGCGCTCTGCCAGTCGCCCTCGAAGACCCAGTAGCCGAACTCGCCGCGGACGGACAGGATCCGCCCGAAGAAGCCGCCGTCGATCAGCCGCTTCAGCTTGAGCAGGCCGGGGAGGAAGAGCTTGTCCTGGACGACGCCGTGCTTGACGCCCTTCGCGTGGGCGAGCCGGGCCAGTTCCAGGGCGCCTTCGAGGCCGGTGGCCGTCGGCTTCTCGGTGTAGATGTGCTTGCCCGCGGCGACGGCCTTCCTGATCGCCTCCTCGCGGGCGGAGGTGACCTGGGCGTCGAAGTAGATCTCCACGGCCGGGTCGGCGAGGACCGCGTCGACGTCGGTCGAGATGTTCTCCTCGGCCAGGCCGTGCCGCTCGGCGAGGGCCCGCAGGGCGTACTCCCGGCGGCCGACCAGGACCGGCTCCGGCCACAGCACGGTGCCGTCGCCCAGGTCGAGGCCGCCCTGCTCACGGAGGGCCAGGATGGAGCGGACCAGGTGCTGGCGGTAGCCCATGCGCCCGGTCACACCGTTCATGGCGATACGCACCGTCTTGCGTGTCACGTCGTTCCCTTCGTAGGCGAACCCTGCTGAACGTCGCAGCAAGCGCTTTCTACCTGTTGAGAAGCTAGCCTCTGAGCAGCGCTGGAGACAAGACCGTGACGGGGTTGAGTTGTTCGAGGGGACGAACAACCGGGGTTCTTGGCCTTAAGGTCTGCTCGACATACACGGAACCGCGACCGCGGATGGCCTGTCTACGAGGGGGCAGGTCCTGTCCGTGAGCACGTGGTGAACACGTGATGAGCACGCACGTACGACAGGTGGTACGACGAGATGCGCGACCGGAGGACGACGAGATGACGGTGACCCTGGCGGACGTGGCGGCCCGCGCCCAGGTCTCGCCCGCGACGGTGTCGCGCGTGCTGAACGGGAACTACCCCGTCGCCGCGTCCACCCGGGAGCGGGTGCTGCGCGCGGTGGACGAGCTGGACTACGTACTGAACGGTCCCGCGAGCGCGCTGGCCGCCGCCACCTCCGATCTGGTCGGCATCCTGGTCAACGACATCGCCGACCCCTTCTTCGGGATCATGGCGAGCGCGATCCAGTCGGAGATCGGGGGGCCTGGGGGCCGGGCGGGCGGTGAGCGGCTGGCGGTGGTCTGCAACACGGGGGGTTCGCCGGAGCGCGAGCTGACGTATCTGACCCTGCTCCAGCGCCAGCGGGCCGCGGCCGTGGTGCTGACCGGCGGCGCCATGGAGAACGCGCCGCACGCGGCGGCCGTCGCGGCGAAGCTGCGGAAGCTGACAGACGCCGGGACACGGGTCGTGCTGTGCGGACGTCCGCCGGCTCCGGACACCGGCGCCGTCGCCCTGACCTTCGACAACCGTGGCGGCGGGCGCGAGTTGACCGAGCACCTGATCGGCCTGGGCCACCGGCGCCTCGGCTACATCGCCGGCCCGGAGGAGCGCACGACCACCCGGCACCGCCTGGAGGGCCATCGGGCCGCCCTGGAGGCGCACGGCATCGAGGAGGACGCCCGCTGGACCGTCCACGGCCGCTACGACCGGCAGTCCGGTTACGAGGCGACCCTCGAACTGCTGCGCCGGGACCCGTCGTTGACCGCCGTGGTCGCGGCGAACGACTCCGTCGCGCTGGGGGCGTGCGCGGCACTACGGGACTCCGGTTCGCGGATCCCGGAGGACGTGTCGGTCGCCGGGTTCGACGATCTGCCGTTCAGCGTGGACACGGTGCCGTCTCTCACGACGGTGCGGTTGCCGTTGTCGGAGGCGGGGGCTCGGGCCGGACGGATCGCGATGGGCCGGGAGGAGCCGCCGCCCGGGGGGATCGCGACGATTCGGGGGGAGTTGATGGTGCGGGGGTCTTCTGGGGGGCCTCGGGGGGACTGAGCCGTGGGTGGCCGTGGCCCCGTGCGTCGGTTCGGGGCGGGGCCTTCTCAGCAGGTCCGCGCCTGGTGACTCCGGCACGGTCAACTGCCGTTGCGTCGCGCCCGCGTGTGTGTCACGCCGGCGGGGCGGACCCGCTCGCGGTGGAGGAACGCCCGCCTTCGTCCGGGGCGCGGGCCCTCACCTCCCGGCCCGGGGAGTGCGGCCCTGAGAAGCCCATGTCCGGTCTCCGGGTGACGTCCGCCGCCGCGGACGTCCGGCCCGGCGCTCGTCCGCACCCGCTGACCTCGGCACGGTGAACTGCCATGGCGCTGCGCCCGCGTATGCGTCAGCCCGGTCGGGCGGACCCGCTCACCGCGGAGGAGCACCCGCCTTCCTCCGGGGCGCGCGCGCCCGGTGAGTGCGGCCCTGGGAAGTCCACGTCCGGTTTCGACGTCCCGCGATCCCCCGGTCGGCGTCCGGCGAACGTCCGGCCCGGCGCTCGCCCGCACGTGCCCCTGCCCCTGTCCCCGCCCCCGGCTGAGTCGGTTCGGCGTACGGACGGACCGCCACCGTCGGCGTCCGCACCCGTGGCGCGTGCGGACCCTCATCCAGGAGGGGCTGGTGGGCGAGCTTCAGCTCATCGTCATGCCGGTGCTGCTCGGCGGCGGCAAGTCGATCTTCCCGGCCGACGGGGTGAAGCGGCCGCTGGAACTGGTCTCCACGACCGCCGCCAAGACCGGCGCCCAGGTGTGCGTCTACCGGCCCGCCGCGCGGGGGTAGCCGTCGGGACGCGGACGGCCTAGGCTCGACCCCAGAAACCTCTGACTGAGTCAGACATCGGCCGATCGTATCGCCGCAGAGTCCACCGGGGGTCGACGCTCATGACCGTCCACGACATCCGCGCCTTCAACCGCTTCTACACGAACGTCATCGGCGCCCTCGACTACAGCCGCCACCTCTACGCCCCGTACACCCTCACCGAGTCCCGCGTCCTGTACGAACTCGCGCACTCCCCGCGTACGGACGCCGCCGACCTGCGGACCGAGCTGTCGCTGGACGCGGGATATCTGAGCCGGATCCTGAACAAGTTCGAGCGGGACGGGCTGATCGAACGCACCGCTTCCCGGCAGGACCCGAGGCGCCGCCGCGTCACGCTCACCGCGCGCGGCCGGGAGACCGGCAAGCTGCTGGAGGAGCGGGCGAACGAGTCGGTCGGCTCGCTGCTGTCGACCGTGCCGGAATCCGACCGGCCGCGCCTCGCCGAGGCGATGACGACCGTCCGCGCGATCCTCTCCGACGGCCGCCCTCCCCGCCGCGAGGACGTCCTGCTGCGCGAGCCCGGCCCCGGCGACCTCGGCTGGATCGTGCAGCGCAACGCCGCGCTGTACGCCGCCGAGTACGGCTGGAACACCGACTACGAGGGGCTGGTCGCGCGGATCGTCGCGGACTTCGCCGAGGACCACGATCCCCACCTGGAGCGGGTGTGGATCGCCGAGCTGGACGGCCGGCCGGTCGGCTCTGTGATGTGCGTACGCGACGAGGCGCCCGGCACGGCCCGGCTGCGCCTGCTGCTGGTGGAGCCGGAGGCACGCGGCCTCGGCATCGGCGACCGCCTCGTCACGGCCGTCGTCGACTTCGCCCGTGGCGTCGGCTACCGCGAGCTCGTCCTGTGGACCAACGACGTCCTGGCCGCCGCCCGCCGCCTCTACCAGCGCCACGGCTTCGTCCTCACCGCCGAGAAACCCCACCGTTCCTTCGGCAAGGATCTCAACGGCCAGGACTGGCGACTGGATCTTCAGGGTACGCCGGAGTGAGGCCCTCGGCCGGTGATCGTCCCCTCGGTCGTCCGGCCGGATGGGCGTCCCTCCGTTTCCCTGGCAAGGTGGATGCATGAAACTGGCGTTCTCCACACTCGGCGTCCCCGGTCTCCCCCTCCCGGACGTGCTGCGGCTCGCGACCACGTGCGGGTATCACGGCGTCGAGCTGCGCGCTCATCCGGAGGAGCCGGTGCACCCGGGACTCGGGCCCGCCGAACGCGAGGAAGTGGCGGCCGAGTTCAAGGCCGCCGGCGTGGAGCCGGTGGGGATCGCCGGGTACGTCCGGGTCGCCGCGCCCGGGGACGACGGGCCCGTGATCGAGGAGATCCGCCGGCTCGTCGACCTCGCTCACGACCTCGGCGCCCCCTACGTCCGCGTCTTTCCCGGCGCCGACCCGGAGCAGAGCCGGCAGTCGGCGGACGCGATCGCCGCGCGGCGTCTCGGCACGGCCGCGGAGTACGCCGCCGACATGGGCGTACGGATCCTGCTGGAGACCCACGACTCGCACCGCACCGCCGCCGCCTCGATCCGTGTCCTCGGTCTGGTCGGGCACCGTCACGTCGGATCGCTGTGGGACGTCATGCACACCTGGCTGGGCGGCGAGCAGCCCACGGAGAGCTACGCGGCCCTCGCCCCGTACCTCGGCTACGTCCAGGTCAAGGACATCGCCTCCCCCGACGACACGGCCCCCCTGCCGCTCGGCGCCGGTGTGCTGCCGCTCGCCGAGTGCGTGGAGGTCCTCTCCCGGCACGGCTGGGACGGCTGGCTGTGCTGGGAGTACGAGAAGCGGTGGTACGAGGAGGCGGCGCCGCTGGAGGGGCTGCTGACCGGGGGGCGGGAGCATCTCGCGCGGTTGCTGAACGAGTCGGCGTAGGCGGAGGCGTTCGGGCCGCACCACCACCGCGGCCGGGCCGGATCCGGGGCCGGTAATTCGCTGGCCCGCCGGGACGGCCCCCGTATAGCGTCGCGCCTCGTGCCCGAACCGCCTGAACCCGCCCGCGGCCCCGCCATGCCGTCATGAGCCTCGCGCGTACGTTGATCGACGTACGGCCACTGCGGACCCACCCCGTCTTCCGGCGGCTGCTGATCGGGCGGACGGTGTCCGTGCTCGGCAGCTTCATGACCATGGTGACGGTCATGTACCAGGTGTGGGACCTGACGCACAGCACGGTCTGGACCGGTGCGGTCGGGCTGGCGCAGGCCCTGCCCATGGTGTGCGTGGGCCTGTTCGCCGGGGCGTGGGTGGACCGGGGCGACCGGCGGCGGATCTACCTGGTCGCGACCGTGGGGCAGGCGGTCTGCGCGCTGCTGCTCGCGGTGCAGGGCTTCACCGGGGGCGTACCCGTGGGCGGGATCCTCCTGCTCGTGGCGGCCGGGGCCTGCTTCGGGGCGGTCGGCGGGCCGGCGGCCGGCGTGTTCGTGCCGAGGCTGCTGCCCAAGGACCAGGTGGCGGCCGGGCTGGCCCTCAACCACGCCACCGGCCAGGCGATGATGCTGCTCGGCCCGGCGCTGGGCGGGCTGTTCCTCGGCTGGTTCGGTATCGGCGTCTGCTACGCGCTGGACGCGCTCAGCTTCGGCCTCGCCTTCTACGGCGCCTTCGGCCTGCCCGCGCTGCCGCCCGAGGGTGAGCCCTCGCGGGCCGGGCTGCACGGCGTCCTGGACGGACTGCGCTTCCTGGCCGGCCACCGGGTGGTGCGCGGCGCGCTCGTCACCGACCTCGCCGCCACCGTCCTCGCGATGCCGGTGAGCCTCTTCCCGCTGGTGAACGCCGAACGCTTCGGCGACGACCCGCGCACCCTCGGCCTGTTCCTGTCGGCGGTGGCGGTCGGCGGCATCACGGCGACCGCTCTGTCGGGCTCGGTGACCCGGCTGGGCCGGCCCGGCCTGGTGATGCTGTGCGGGGCGGCTACCTGGGGCGCCGCGCTGGCCCTGTTCGGCCTGCTGACCGACCCCTGGGCGGGGCTCGGGCTGCTGGTGGTGGCGGGCGCCGCCGACGCCCTGTCGGTCATCTCGCGCGGCACGATCGTCCAGACCCGCACCCCCGACGCCCTGCTCGGCCGGGTGACGGCCGCCGAGCAGATCGTCGGTCAGGCGGGCCCCCATCTCGGCAACCTGCGCGGCGGACTGGTCGCCGGCTGGTCCTCCGGCACGACGGCCCTGGTCACCGGCGGACTCCTGTGCGTGCTCGCGGTCACCTGCGTGGCGACGGGCACGCCGGAACTCCGGGACGGGAGGGCCGCGCCGCCTCCGCACGGGTCATGAGCTCGGCAGGGCGGCAGGGGCGAGGGGCGTTCTCGGCGCGCGGCGGCCATCACACCGGACGCCCCAGCACCGGCACCGGCACATTGGTCGCCGGCTGGTCCTCCGGCACGACGGCCCTGGTCACCGGCGGACTCCTGTGCGTGCTCGCGGTCACCTGCGTGGCGGCGGGCACGCCGGAACTCCGGGACGGGAGGGCCGCGCCGCCCCCCGATCGGACGTGAGCGTCACACCGAGCGCCCCAGAACCGGCACCGTCGGATCCACACACCACGCCAGCACACCGGGCCACGGCCCGTACCCGGCGTCCAGGTCGAGGTGGGCGGCGCCCGGCAGGACGTCGGTCGGAAGGGCGAGCGGGGCGCCGTACAGCGTGGCGGCTCCCCCCTCGCAGTACGGGTCGTCGTCGCCGGCGACCAGGCGGGTGGGGCCGGGTAGGGTGAACTCCAGGGACGGCGGGGCGAACCGGGCGACCTCCGGGTACCGGGCCAGCACATCGCCGGACGGCGGGGCGACGAGCAGCACCCGGTCCACCGTGTCGAGTCCCGGCATCCCGCGCGCGACGGCGTGCGGCCACAGCACGGCGGACAGGCTGTGCGCGACCACGACGCGCTCCGCGCCGGCGTCGAGCCCGGCCAGATGCCGGCCCAACTCGTCGAGCCAGACCTCCAGTTCGGGCTCGTCCGGGTCCGGAAGCTGGGGATAGACGACCTGGTGGCCGAGGTCGGTGAGCCGGTCGGCGAGCCAGTACTGCCAGTGGCCCTCGGGACGGCGGTTCTGCCAGCCGTGGAGGATGAGGTAGGCGGTCATGGCGCCGATGGTTTCCGATCCGGCCCGAACCCGTCCAACCGGTTCTCCAGCCGTTCCCGGCACCGCGGCCACTCCGCCGCCGTCACGGAGAAGATCGCGGAGTCGCGCAACCGCCCTTCCTCCCCCGGCGCCCACGACCGGGACCAGTTGCGCAGCACGCCCTCGAAGCGGGCGCCGGTCTTCTCGATCGCCGCGCGGGAGCGCGCGTTGCGGGCGTCCGTCTTGAGGTCCACCCGGCACACGCCCCACTCCTCGAAGGCGTGGCGGAAGAGCAGCAGCTTGGCCTCGGTGTTCACGCCCGTGCCCTGCGCCGACCGGGCGAGCCAGGTGAAGCCGACCTCGACGGCGTCGAGCCGGTCGTCGGAGAGCCAGCAACGCGGCTCCCAGTAGGAGGTGGCGCCCACGGCGCGGCCCGAGTGGACGGAGATCTGCGCGTACGGCGCCAACCGCCCGGCCGCCGCCCGTTCGAGCTGCGCGTCGATGTAGTCACCCACCTCATGCGCTCTCGGCACCCATGTGAAGCCGTAGTTCTCCCGGTCCTCCTCGGCCGCCATCGCCAGTTCCGCCGCGTGCCGCTTCTCCAGCGGCTCCAGCCGTACCAGCGTGCCCCGCAGGACCGGCCCCACCAGCTCGAAGCTCACCCGTCGACCCCCGTCACAACCGCGCCCTCAGCGCCCCGAACTCCTCGTGGAATCCCGGGAAAGTCTTCCGTACGCACCCCGGGTCGTCGAACGAGATACCGGGCGCCCGCAGTCCGGTGACCGCGAAGGACATCACGATGCGGTGGTCGCCGTACGACTTGATCTCGGCGCCGTCCGCGACGGGCGTCCCCGGCCGGATCTCGATCCAGTCCGGCCCCGTCGTCACTGCCACCCCGAGCCGGCGCAGGTTCTCCGCGCACGCCTCCAGCCGGTCGCACTCCTTCACCCGGGTGTTCGCCACGTCCTCGATCCGCACCGGGCCGGAGGCGAAGGGCGCGATGGCCGCCAGGGTCGGCATGGTGTCGGAGATGTCGCGCATGTTGACGGTGACGCCGCGCAGTTCGCCGGTCCCGCGGACCGTCGTCGCGTCCGTACCCACCGTCACCCGCGCGCCCATCCGCCGCAGGACGTCGACGAAGCCCAGGTCGCCCTGGAGCGCGCCCTCGCCCAGGCCCGGGACCGTCACCTCGCCGCCGGTGACGGCCGCCGCCGCGAAGAAGTAGCTCGCGGTCGACGCGTCGGGCTCCACCGCGTACGTCGTCGCGCGGTAGCGGCCGGGCGGGACCACGAACACGTCCCCCTCCCTGCGCACTTCCACCCCGAACGCCCGCATCATCGCGATCGTGATCTCGACGTACGGCACCGAGACCAGGTCGGTGACGGTGATCCGCAGGCCCTTGCGGGTCAGCGGCCCGAGCAGCAGCAAGGCCGTCAGGTACTGGCTGGACTGGCCCGCGTCCAGGGTGACCTGCCCGCCCTCGACACCGGCCGCCGTCACGGTCAGCGGGTGGTGGCCCTCCCTGTCCTCGTGCCGCAGGTCCACGCCCAGGTCGCGCAGGGCCCGGGTGAGCGGGAGCAGGGGGCGGCGCCGCATCTGGGGCGAGGCGTCGAAGCGATAGGTGCCGTGGCCGGCGGCGGCGAGTGTGGGCAGGAAGCGGGCGGTGGTCGCCCCGTCGCGGCAGTAGACGTCCGCCTCCGTGACCGCGGGGCCCTGCGGGCGGCCGTCGATCTGCCAGGTCTCCGGGGTCCGGCCGACCCGGTAGCCGAGACGCACCAGCCCTTCGGCGAAGCCCTCCGTGTCGTCCGAGCGCAGCGGCCGTACGAGGGTGGTGACACCGTCGGCCGCGGCGGCCAGGAACAGGGCGCGGGCGGTGATGGACTTGGAACCGGGAATGGCGACTTCGGGCATGTCCTCATGATCGCCCGGAGACCGCCCGCACCGCCGGTGCGTCCATGGGATGGACCCGCACCGGACTTTCGTCCGTTGCCCATCCGTCACCCTGGCCCCGGGCCTCCCGACTTCGCCGGTTCCGGCCGTCCCGGGGAACCCACCCCCACGCCCGCTCGTCCAACCCGCGAGCTGCCGGAGAGTCACCGTGGTGCGGTGTCGGCCCTCGCTGCTGGCTGCGATCGCTGACCAACCCTCTCCGCCGTGCCGCGGCCGGCAGCACGCCGTCATCGGCGCGCCCCCCTCCAACTGCGCCGATGGCGGCCCCTTCTCGGTTACGGTCCATTCCCTTGACTGGCAGAAACTTCCCGGTTATTGGTGACTTCTCGGAAGTTTCCTTCAGCGCACCACCTCCGGAAGGAGCGCACGTGCCCGACACCAGCACGGGAAGCAGGGGAAGGACGCAAGGCGCGGGACTCCCCGCGGCACCGTCCAGACGTACGGTCCTCGCGGCCACCGCGGGCGTCACGACCGCGCTGGCACTCACCGGCCAGGCCCATGCCGCCACCCCCGACGACCGGAAACTGCGGGCCCTCATCGCCCGGATGACCCTGCCGGAGAAGGTCGGCCAGCTCTTCGTGATGCGGGTCTACGGCCACTCCGCGACCGCCCCCGACCAGGCCGACATCGACGCCAACCTCAAGGAGATCGGCGTCCGCACGGCCGCCGAGCTGGTCGCCAGGTACCGCGTGGGCGGCATCATCTACTTCACCTGGGCGCACAACACCCGTGACCCGCACCAGATCGCCGACCTGTCGAACGGCATCCAGCGGGCCTCCCTCACCCAGCCGCGCGGCCTGCCCGTGCTCATCTCCACCGACCAGGAGCACGGCATCGTCTGCCGGGTCGGCGAGCCCGCCACCCTCTTCCCCGGCGCCATGGCCATCGGCGCCGGCGGCTCGCGCGGAGACGCCCGCACCCTCGGCCGGATCGCCGGGCAGGAACTCAGGGCGCTCGGCATCCGGCAGAACTACTCCCCCGTGGCCGACGTGAACGTCAACCCGGCCAACCCGGTGATCGGCGTGCGCTCCTTCGGCGCCGAACCGGCCGCGGTGGCCGGCATGGTCGCCGCCGAGGTGGCCGGTTACCAGCACGCGCGGCAGCTCGCGGCCACCGCCAAGCACTTCCCGGGGCACGGCGACACCGCCGTCGACAGCCACTACGGCTTCCCGGTCATCACCCACACCCGCGCGCAGTGGGACGAGTTGGACGCACCGCCCTTCCGGGCCGCCGTCCGCGCCGGCATCGACTCGATCATGACCGCGCACATCATGGTCCCGGCCCTCGACGACTCCGGCGACCCGGCCACCCTCTCCCGCCCCATCCTCACCGGCATCCTGCGCGAGGAACTGGGCTACGACGGACTGGTGGTCACCGACTCGCTCGGCATGGAGGGCGTACGGACGAAGTACGGCGACGACCGTGTTCCGGTGCTCGCGCTGAAGGCGGGCGTGGACCAGCTGCTCAACCCGCCCAACCTCGACGTGGCGTGGAACGCCGTCCTCAAGGCCGTCCAGGACGGCGAGCTGACCGAGGCGCGCCTGGACGAGTCGATCCTGCGGGTCCTGCGGCTGAAGGCGAAGCTGCGGCTGTTCGACGAGCCGTACGTCAGCCAGGGCGGCGTCGACCGGAACGTCGGCACCCCGGCCCACCTCAGGGCCGCCGACCGCATCGCCGAGCGGACCACGACGCTGCTGGTCAACGAGGGTTCGTTGCTGCCGCTGTCCCGCCGGACCCACCCCAGGGTGCTGGTCGTCGGCGCCGACCCGGCCTCACCCTCGGGTACGACGGGCCCGCCGACCGGCGTGCTCGCCGCCGCCCTCACCGAACTGGGCTTCACCGCGACCGCCCTGTCGACCGGTACGGCACCCTCCGCCGCCACCATCGCCAAAGCCGTCGCGGCGGCGGGCGAGGCGGACGCGGTGGTGGTGGGGACGTACAACGTCACGGCGGGCAGCTCGCAGCGGACGCTGGTCGCCGAGCTCCTCGCGACGGGCAGGCCGGTGGTGGCGGTGGCGATCCGCAACCCCTACGACGTGGCCCAACTGCCCGACGTCCGCGCCTTCCTGGCCTCCTACTCCTGGACCGACGTCGAACTGCGGGCGGCCGCACGGGTGATCGCCGGCCGGGCGAAGCCGTGCGGGCGGCTGCCGGTGCCGGTGCAGCGGGCGGACGATCCGACGCGCGTGCTGTACCCGGTCGGGCACGGGCTGTCGTACCGGGACCGGTAGCGCGGGATGACGCATCGGACGTAGCACGCGTACGCCACACAACGGGCGCACTCACCCCCAACCGACGCAAAGGACCCCGCACGTCTGGCGTGCGCCCGCCGCCACGGGCCACGCTGGACGGGGGTACCCGGGGGGAGTGCGATGCGTGAGAGAAGTGCGGTGGGGGTGGCCTGTGCGGTGCTGGTACTGCTCGTCGCGTTGCTGACGGGGTGCCAGGGCGCTTCGGGGGCGACGGAGGACGGGGACGGGCGGTCCGGGGTGAGCACCGGCGCGAGCGACGGCGAGGGCGGGCGGCAGGTCACCCCTCCGACCCGGCCCGCCGGGTACGGCGAGGTGTTCCTCGGCGTCGACGAGTGCAGTTCCTTCGGCACGACGAGCTTCACCGAGGTGCCGTGCACCGGCGAGCGGGCGGCGGCTCGGGTCGTGGCCCGGCACGACGGCCGGGTGGGCGACGGACCGCTGTGTCCGGCGACCACGGACTTCGTCCTGCACATCAGCGAACAGAGCCGGACCTCCGACGAGGACGGCGACGGAGCGATCCCCCAGGGCTACGCCTGTATGCGCAACCTCACCCCGCCCCACCCCGGCGACCCCGGCGGCGGAGGCGGCCCGCGGACCATCGTCGGCGACTGCGTCTACGACTCCGGCGACGGCCAGGTGCGCGAGACGTCGTGCGACGGCGAGGGCAAGCAGCGGCCGGAGTACAAGGTGACGAAGGCCGTCGACAAGCGGGCGAAGTGCCCGTTGTCGACGGCCCTCTACGTCCAGCTGGGCGGCGAGAAGCCGGTCGGGTGCGCGCGGCCGGTGTGACGGCCGCGGCCCCCGGCTCCTACGGGCGCAGCGTCATTTCCCGCTCCGGATCCCGCACGTCCAGCTTCGCGTCGAACTTCGCGAGCGGCTTCGCCCGGGCCGTGGTCGGCGCGACGCCGGCCCAGTCCAGGATGCGGGCCGTGGCCAGCTCACGCTGGGCGGACACCAGGCCGGCCACCCCGGCGCCGTGGTTGGCTCCCGGCGCCGTGAAGACGTAGGCGTCGCGCGCGCCCTTGTCGACGCGGAAGGGTTCCGCGCCCCACGGGTCGTTCTCGCCGTAGACGAACAGCATGTGACGGGCGTGGTGCCGGACCCAGGAGTCCACGTCCCGCATGACCCGCGGCTGGAAGCTCATCGGGATCTCGCGCGGGACGAAATCGCGCGGCGGCAGGTAGCCGTGGCGGATCAGCCCCGGCTCGATGTGCGGGAACCCGATCGTCGGCGAGCCGAGCTGCGTGCCCGCCTGGTAGTAGTACGGCGTGTACGGGGCCAGACCCTGGTCCGCGTAGGCGGAGAAGCCGGCGATCTCGTCGATCGACGTCCAGATCGCCTCGTCGGTGGCGTGCGCCGCGTCCGCCGGGATCCGGTCGCAGTCGGACAGCAGGCTGTACTGCCAGAAGCCCCAGACGTAGTCGAGCACCGTCGCCTCGTAGGCCTTGTCGAGGCTGCCGATGGTGTCGAAGGTGTAGCCGTTCTCGGCCGCGTACGCCGCGTACCGCTTCTCCAGCGGCTCCCGGCGCACCAGCGCCTCTCGCTGCACACCGTTCAGCCGGTCACGGCACTCCTTGGTGCCGACGCCGGCGAAGAACTCGTCGTACGCCGAGTCCTCCTTGTTCACCACGTCGTTGGGGGCGACGTAGGCGACGACGCCGTCCATGTCGCGCGGGTAGAAGCGCTCGTAGTAGGTGGCGGTCATGCCGCCCTTCGAACCGCCGGTGGAGATCCACTTCTTGGAGTAGACCGACTTCAGCGCCTTGAAGACGCGGTGCTGGTCGCTCGCCGCCTGCCAGATGTCCAGCTTGGACCAGTCGGCCGGGCTGGGGCGGGACGGCGTGAAGAAGCGATACTCCAGGGAGATCTGGTTGCCGTCCACGATCTGCGTCGGCTCGCTCCGCCTGGGCGTGGTGGAGACGTTGTAGCCGCTGGTGAAGAACACCGTCGGGCGGCTGACTTCCTTGTGCAGCACCGTGATCCGCTGCTGGAACGTTCCCTTGGAGGGCTTCCGGTGGTCGACCGGCTGGGTGTAGTTGAGGACGAAGAAGCGGTAGCCGGGATACGGCTTCTCCTCTATGAGGCTCATGCCCGGTATGGACAGCAGACGGGCCTCTATGTCCGGCTCTGCGGCGGTGGCCGCGTGCGCCGTGGCTGTGCCGAGCGTGCCGGTGAACAGCACGAACGTCAGCAGCCATCTGAGGGTCTTGCGCAGCATGCACTCTCCCCTGGGATGCGGAATGTCCGGCGCAAGCTAGCCGAGCAACTCCGCACCGCACCAGGGGAGATCAGGAATTTTCCGCCAGGGATGGCCGAACGGCGCCGTTCAGCACAGGATCCAGCCCTTGCTCACCGACCCGCGCCCCACCTGGCCCTTCACCCACACACAGCGGTGACCCGCGTGAATGGTGACCGGGCCCGCGCGGTGACGGTAGTCGCCCTCGTCGACGACCGGGCGGGCGCGGTACGCCTGCACGCTGACCATCATCCGCTGCTCGCGGCCCGGGTCCTTGGGCTTGGTGATCGCGCAGACGAACCCGCCCCGCTTGTAGACGTACAGGGTGCCGGTGGAGAAGGGATACGTCTTGACCTTGCGTCCCTCGCAGCGCGTGGGAGCGGCCTGCGCCTCCGCCGGGACCGCGACCGCGAGCACTCCGGACGCGGTCAGCAACGCCAGTCCGACCGCCACTCGTCGGCGTATCGCACCTGTGTCCACTGTGTTGTCCTCCCCGTACACCGGCAATGAGCGTACTGATGTACGGACGCACGGCGTATGGCGGATGGTTGCACGACCGTCACGCGGGCAGCGCGGGCGCCCTCACCCGGCCACCCCGACCGGCTCCTCCGGCTCGGCCTCGCCGACGAACGTCCGCCACAGGTCGGCGTACCGCCCGCCCCGGGCCAGCAGCTCCTCGTGGGTGCCGTCCTCGGCGACCCGGCCATGGTCCATGACGACCACGCGGTCCGCGCGGGCCGCGGTGGTCAGACGGTGGGCCACGACGAGGGTCGTACGGCGGCCCGCCAGTCGGTCCGTCGCCTGGTTGACCTGGGCCTCGGTGGCCAGGTCCAGGGCGGCCGTCGCCTCGTCGAGGAGCAGCACGTCGGGGTCGACCAGCTCGGCGCGGGCCAGCGCGATCAGCTGGCGCTGGCCGGCGGAGAGGTTGCGGCCGCGCTCGGCGACCTCGTGGAGGTAGCCGCCGTCGAGGGTGGCGATCATGTCGTGCGCGCCGACCGCGCGGGCCGCCGCCTCGACCTGGGCGTCCGTCGCGTCGGGACGGCCGTAGGCGATGGCGTCGCGGATCGTGCCCTGGAACAGGTACGCCTCCTGCGGGACGACGCCCAGACGGTGCCGGTACGAGGTGATGTCCATCTCGCGCAGATCCGTGCCGTCCACCGTGACCTTGCCGCCGGTCGGGTCGTAGAAGCGCGCCACGAGTTTCACCAGCGTCGACTTGCCGGCGCCCGTCTCGCCGACGAAGGCGACGGTCTGGCCGGCGGGGATGCGCAGGTCGATGCCGGACAGCGCCTCCTCCTCGTCGCCGTACTTGAAGTGCACGTCCTCGAAGGCGACGTCGCCCCGCAGCGAGAGCACCTCCCGCGGTGCCGCGGCGGCCTTCGTCGACGTCGGCTCGCGCAGCAGCTCCTGGATGCGGCCCAGCGAGACCGTGGCCTGCTGGTAGCCGTCGAAGACCTGGGAGAGCTGCTGGACCGGGGCGAAGAACAGGTCGATGTAGAGCAGGTACGCCACCAGCGCGCCGGTCGTCAGGGTCGCGTCGTCGATCCGGCCGCCGCCGACGATCAGTACCGCCGCGACGGCCGCCGACGACAGGAACTGCACGAAGGGGAAGTAGACGGAGATCAGCCACTGGCCCCGGATACGGGCCTGGCGGTAGCTGTCGCTGCGCTCCGCGAACCGGGCGCCGCCGTCCCGCTCGCGCCGGAAGGCCTGCACGATCCGCAGCCCGGACACCGACTCCTGGAGGTCGGCGTTGACCAACGACACCCGCTCACGGGCGAGTTCGTACGCCTTCACGCTCGCGCGACGGAAGTAGTAGGTCGCCACGATCAGCGGCGGCAGCGTCGCGAAGACGAGGAGGGCGAGCTGGAGGTCGATCACCAGCAGGGCGCCCATGATGCCGAAGAAGGTGACGACGGAGACGAACGCGGTGACCAGGCCCGTCTGGAGGAACGTCGACAGCGCGTCGACGTCCGTCGTCATCCGCGTCATGATCCGGCCGGTCAACTCGCGTTCGTAGTAGTCGAGTCCGAGCCGCTGGAGCTGCGCGAATATCTTCAGCCGGAGGGAGTACAGCACCCGCTCGCCCGTGCGTCCGGTCATCCGGGTCTCGCCGACCTGCGCCGCCCACTGGACGGTCACCGCGAGCAGACCGAGCAGCGACGCCGCCCAGACCGCGCCGAGGGCGGCCTGCGTGACGCCCGAGTCGATGCCGTGCCGGATCAGGACCGGCAGCAGCAGCCCCATGCCGGCGTCCACGGCGACCAGGCCGAGGCTGATCAGCAGGGGGCGCCCGAAGCCTCGTAGCAGCCGCTTCAGGCCGTACGACTCCTCCGGGCGCACCGCCCGCGCCTCGTCGATGCCGGGGGCGTCGGTGGCCGGGGGCAGCGCGTCGACCTGGGCGAGCAGCTCGGGCGTGGCCGGGGACTCCGCCAGCGCGAGGTCCTTGGGTTCGCGGTCGCCGGTCCACAGGCGGGGGGTCACACCGCGCTCGGCGTCGAACTCCGCGTCGAGTTCGTCGCGTACGGAGGTGTCCTCCTGGGGGCAGGAGGGCTGGGTGTGGCCGGGTGAGACGCCGCCGAGTTCGTCGGGGTCGGTGAGCAGGCGGCGGTAGAGGGCGGAGCGCCGCTGGAGCTCGTCGTGGGTGCCGATGTCGGCGAGGCGGCCCGCGTCGAGGACGGCGATGCGGTCGGCCAGGCCCAGGGTGGAGCGCCGGTGGGCGATGAGGAGGGTGGTGCGGCCCTCCATGACGTGTTTGAGGGCCTCGTGGATCTCGTGCTCGACCCGGGCGTCCACCGCCGAGGTCGCGTCGTCCAGGACGAGGAGGCGGGGGTCGGTGAGGATCGCGCGGGCGAGCGCGACGCGCTGGCGCTGGCCGCCGGAGAGGGTGAGGCCGTGCTCGCCGACCTTGGTGGCATAGCCGTCGGGCAGCTCGGCGATGAAGCGGTCGGCCTGGGCGGCGCGGGCGGCGGCCTCGATCTGCTCGTCGGTCGCGTCGGGGCGGCCGTAGGCGATGTTGTCGCGGACGGTGTCCGAGAAGAGGAAGGAGTCCTCCGGGACCAGTCCGATCGCGGCCCGCAGCGAGGTGGCGGTCAGCTCGCGGACGTCGTGGCCGCCGACGAGTACGGCGCCGTGGGTGACGTCGTAGAAGCGCGGCAGGAGGAGGGAGACCGTGGACTTTCCGGAGCCGGAGGAGCCGACGACGGCGAGGGTCTCGCCGGGGCGGATCTCGAAGCTGAGCCCGTCGAGGACGGGGCGGCCCTCCTCGTAGCCGAAGGAGACGTCGTCGAACTCGACGGTCGCGGGCGCGTCGGCGGGCAGCGTCTTGGTGCCGTCCTTGATCGACGGCTCGGTGTCGATCAGCTCCAGGACACGCTCGGTGCCCGCGCGGGCCTGCTGCGCGACCGTGAGGACCATGGCGAGCATCCGGACCGGGCCGACCAGCTGGGCGAGGTAGGTGGAGAAGGCGACGAAGGTGCCCAGGGTGATGTGCCCGTTCACCGCCAGCCAGCCGCCCAGCGCGAGCATCGCGACCTGGCCGACGGCCGGGACGGCCTGGAGGGCGGGGGTGTACCTGGAGTTGAACCGGATGGTGCGCAGCCGCCCCGCGAAGAGCCGCCGGCTGACCTCCCTCAGCTTGCCGGTCTCCTGCTCCTCCTGCCCGAACCCCTTCACCACGCGTACGCCGCTGACGGCGCCGTCGACCACGCCGGCGACGGCGGCGGCCTGGGCCTGGGCGTACCAGGTGGAGGGGTGCAGCTTGGTCCGGCTGCGCTTGGCGATCCACCACAGGGCCGGGGCGACGGCGAGGGCGACCAGCGTGAGCGGGATCGACAGCCACGCCATGACGACGAGGGAGATCAGGAAGAGGGCGAAGTTCCCGATGGTCATCGGGAGCATGAAGAGCAGGCCCTGGATCAGCTGGAGGTCGCTGGTGGCGCGTCCGACGACCTGCCCGGTGGACAGCTCGTCCTGCCGTCGCCCGTCGAGCCGGGTGATCGTGCCGAACATCTCGGTCCGCAGGTCGTGCTGGACGTCGAGGGCGAGGCGGCCGCCGTAGTAGCGGCGGACGTAGGTGAGGACGTAGACGGCGAGCGCGGCGGCTATGAGCAGGCCGGCCCACACGGCCATGCCCCGGGTGTGGTCGCCGATGACGTCGTCGATGATCACCTTCGTGATCAGCGGGACGATCGCCATGACGGCCATGCCGGCGAGCGAGGAGCCCAGGGCGAGGACGACGTCCTTGGGGTAGCGCCACGCGTAGCCCCACAGCCGTCGTGCCCAGCCCTGCTGCGTTCCCACTCGGTGCCTCCCCGTCGGTCCTGATCTTCCACAAGGGCCCAACACCCGGGGGTGTGGATTTCATCCCTCCAGGACAGGTGGGCGCACGGGCACGCTCGGGTGCACCTCGCGCTCGACGCGCGGCAGGATCTCCGGGACGTAGATCCGCCGGATGGCGTCCCCGTCACCGTGCGCCTCCCAGTGCCCCCGGCTGGCCCACCGCTCCACCAGCACGAACCGGCCGCCGTCCACCTCCGACCGGTACGCCTCCCAGCCGACACACCCGTCCTCGGCGAGACAGAGCGGACGCATCCGGGCCAGGGCGTCGGCGACGGCGGGGACGTCAGCGGGGGCGGGGACGTGGATGAGCACCACGAGATCGAACATCAGTTTCCCTCTGGGGTGACGGTCCGGACCGGGTCCGGCGGCGGGTGGGGGCGGCGGTGACGAGGTGGGGCGGGCGGCAGCCTTCCCGGCCGGTTCTGGCGGCGGCCATCGGGCGGCCGGAGTGAAGGGGTGGCCGGGCGAGCCCGCGCGGCCCTGCTCGGGCTGAGGTCGGGCGGACGGGGAGAGGGGCCGACCGGAGTGCCCGGCCCGGGCCGGGGACCTGGGCGAGGCCACCGGATCGACCAGCGGTCCCCCATCAGGCTGAGGTAGGGCAGCTGGAGAAGAGGAGCAGGTCGCGGCGCCCGGCCGAGGCCGCCCTCCCGGCTCGAAGCCGACGGATCGACCGGCAGTCCCCCACCTCGCGGGCGGCGCCCCTCCCCGCCGGCTCCGGCACCGACCGGGCAGCCGGTGTGAAGCGGTGGCCGGGCGAGGACACGCGGTCCGTGGGTTTTCAGCATCGGAGACGGGGGTGCGCGCCCCGCGCCCGGCGGTCCGGCGTCAGCCTCTTCCCTCGCCGGCCGCGACCTTCCCCGCCAGCTCCGGCAGCCATCGGGCGGCCGGTGTGAAGCGGTGGCCCAGCGAGGTCGCGCGGTCGGTGGTCAGGCCGAAGTCGGACGGGCAGGAGAAGGGGGAGAGGTCGGGGTGTCCGGACGGGTCCGTCTTTTCGATCACCGTGGCCGGGCGGCCCGTGGCGTGCTGTACCGCCGTGCAGACGTCGTACACGTCGACGCTGTCCGGCGAGGCGACGTTCACCGTCCCGGTGACCTCGGAGACGGCGGCACCGGCGAGGAAGCCGGCGACGTCGTCGGCGAGCACCAGGGAGGTGCGGCCGGGGGCGGCGTGGGCGATCACGGGCCGTCCGGCCCGGACACGGTCGACGTGGAAGGCGAGGCGTCCGGTGAAGTCGTCCTCGGCGGCCAGCACGTGCGCCACGCGGGCCAGGACGACCGGCACCCGCGCGTGCCGGGTCAGCGCGGCCTCGGCCTGACGCTTGCCCTCCCCGTAGTTCGCGCCCAGCCAGGCGCGGTCGTCCCAGGGCAGCTCGGTGTCGTAGGCGTACTCCGCCGCGTCGAGCTCC
This sequence comes from Streptomyces sp. NPDC098781, assembly GCF_044759995.1. Lineage (NCBI taxonomy): Bacteria > Bacillati > Actinomycetota > Actinomycetes > Kitasatosporales > Streptomycetaceae > Streptomyces > Streptomyces sp. NPDC098781. The sequence goes on along the minus strand of NZ_JBIWAK010000014.1, from coordinate 64,019 downwards.
TCCTCGCGGGCGAAGGGGCTCATCGGCGGTGCCGGAATCCGCCAGCGGAAGGTGTCCGCGTTGTACACCTCCATGCTGCTGGTCAGGATCAGCTTCCCGGCCCGCTCCCCGAAGGCCTCGCAGGCTTCCAGAGCCGCACGCGGCGTGTAGCACATCTGGTGCACCACGGCGTCGAACCGCTCCCCCGCCACAGCCGCGGCCAGTTCGCCGGGCAGGTCGACGTCGGCGCGCAGCCGGCGTACCGCCGCACCGAACGGGTCGGGCGTACGGCCCCGGTTGACCACCGTGACCCGGTGGCCCTCGGCGAGGAGCCGCCGGACCAGCAGCTTGCCGAAGAACCGGGTGCCGCCGATGACACAGACCTCAGACATCGGCCACCGCCTTCTCGGGCTCACCGGCCGCCTCGGCGTCGGCGGGCTCCGCCTCGTCCTGCCCGGTCTCGGCCGTGCGGCCCGCCAGGCAGACCAGCGCGCACCCGACGGCCACGACGGCGGCGACGTACCAGTTCCCGCCCGGCACGCCGAGGGTGCCCGACAGGTCGAAGAGGACCCCCGCGAGCAGCGAACCGGCCATGTTGCCGGCGCTGCGGAAGAAGTGCATGGCGCCCATGGCCTTGGCCAGCCGCTCCTCGGGGACCTTGCGGGCGACCCAGATGTCGAACGACGGCACGAACAGGATGTCGCCGAGCACCACCGTCAGACAGCCGACGAACACCCAGGCCGGCCCGCGTCCCGCGCCGAACGCCAGGAAGGCCAGCGCCATCCCGGCCAGCCCGATCGCCATCACCGTGCCGGGGTCCAGGCGCTTGATGAGGACCTTGAACAGCGGGTACTGAAGCACCAGGACGGTCAGGCCGGTGACCCAGAAGGGAGCCGAGGGCGCCCAGCCGGGGACGAAGCGCTCCATGTGCAGCGGGATGCCGACGATGAAGCCGATCGACAGGAACCAGAACACGGCCGACAGCAGGAAGTACCGGGTGGCGCCGCGCACGTCGATGCCCTTGAACACCGCCGTGCTGAACAGCGGCGTACGCACGGTAGGCGCGGTTCCCTGCGCCGCGGCCGGCTCCGGCACCGAGCGGAACCCGTCGCGCGGGATGAACGCCGAGGACGCCAGGCAGAAGCCGATGAAGATCGCGAACACCACGCTGAACAGGGTCCGCAGCTCCACCCCGGCGAGCAGACCGCCGAGCAGCGCCCCGCCGAACAACCCGATCTGCGCGGCCATCTGGAACGTCGACAGCGCCTTGGGCCGCTCGTCGTCGGGGTACGACACGAGGATGTTCTTCAGTCCGGGGAAGGCCGTTCCGGACCCGAAGCCGATGAACAGCGCGAGCGCGCTGTAGGCCGCCACCCCGCCGACGAAGCCCATCAGGCCGAGCGCCACGGCCTCCAGGGCGGTACCGGCGAACACCGCCCCGCGGACCCCGATCCGGGCCGCGACACCCTCGTAGAAGAACGTGGCGAGCAGACGGCCCACGTACGTCATGCACATCACGACGCCGGCCCAGAAGCCGCTGTCGGTGCCGCCGAGGGAGGCGACGAAGACGGGGAACCAGATGTAGTTGCCGATGTGGGCGAGGAAGATGCCGGCGTTGACGCCGATGAGGGCGCGTCTGCGTTCGGTGGTCACGGGGCGACCCGTCCTTTCGGTTCGGCGGCCCGCAGGTCCGCGATGGCCCGCGCGAGGGCGGGACGGTCGATCTCCACGCCCCGCACGACGGTGGCCAGCGGCAGGGCGGCGAGGGGGCGGCCGGCGGCGAGCAGGTTGTAGGTGGCGCTCGCGCCGACGGCGAGGGGGTGGCTGCCCGGGGACTCCCCGCGCAGTTCGTCGAAGTAGCGGCGGCCGCCGAGCGTGGCCTGCCGGCGCAGCGGCTCCTCCAGCGCGGGGTCGTCGCCGCGCAACAGGTCGAGCTCGCGCAGGAAGGAGTAGCCGTGGTAGGCGCCGGTGTTGCCGGAGTCGGTGCCGACCAGCAGGGTGCCCCGGCGCAGTGCGGCGACGGCGTTGCGCCGCATGTCGGCGAGGGCGGCGGTACGGGTCTCCTGGCAGCCGTACTCGATGCCGTACGGCTTCTCGATGCCCCGGACGAACTCCAGGTTGCGCGGGTCCTGGGTCTCGGCGAAGCCTTCGTGGCCGTACTCGGCGACGAACTCCTCGCCCGTCATCACCATGGGCCGCAGCCCGGCGAGCGTGGAGACGAACCGGGCGCCCTCGAACCGCGACCAGTCGGCCTCGTCGAGCGTGCGGTCGCGCACGGTGTGGGCGAAGAGCCGGAAGCCGCACTCGTAGGCCCAGCGGGTCTCCTGGAGGGTGTTGCAGTCGATGACGGCGGTGATGCCGCGCTCGGCGGCCATCCGCGCGGTGAACGTCAGCACCTGCCGCGACAGCCGGGAGAACTTCACCGGGCTGCCGGGCTGTTCGGTGCCGTCGGTGAACATCACCTTCAGGAAGGTCCCACCGCGCTCGGCGTTGGCGCGCAGCGCGTGCTCCAGGTCCGCCTCGACGGACAGCATGTGCACGGGCGCCGGGAACTCCACGCCGTGGCCGGTGCGGCCGGCCGTGTCGGTGGTCGCGGTGACCGCGTAGCCGCAGTGCACGACCTCCGGGCCGGGCCAGGGCGAGGCCGCGCGGTCGGCCTCCCAGGCGTCGGCGACCAGCGGGAAGCCGAACATGTCCACCACGTGGGTCACCCCGTGGTAGAGGTACTGCAACGCGACGATCCGCGGGTCGTCGGCCGTGTCGTCCCAGTTGGCGGGCAGCGAGATGTGGGCGTGGGTCTCGGTGTAGCCCGGCCACAGCTCGTCCTCGCCGCCCCGGCGGGCACCGGTCGGCCGGACCCGGGTGAAGACGCCGTCGTCGGTGGTGACGTCGAAGAGCGCGCCCGGGTCCAGCGCGGGGATCGCCACGCCGGTCAGCTCACGGCGGGTCATCGGGCCACCTCGACACGCATCCTCAGGTCGATGCGGTCCAGGCCCTCCTCGCAGCGCTTGTTGACCTCGGTGCGGTCGGCGCCGGTGAAGATGACGTGGCCGATCCAGTCGAAGTTGCTGCGGGACAGGCGGGTGACCTCGGTGCCGGGCTTCTTGTAGGCGAGGGCGCTGTGGAAGCCGGGCAGGTCCGTCAGGCCGTCGAAGCCGATGTGCTCGACGGTGCCGGCGACCGGCGCGCCGAACCAGTGCCCGCCGGCCGTGATCGCGCCGGGGAAGGGCAGTTCGGGGCGCTCGCCCAGCGCCTGCCGGATGACCTCCAGATACGGGTCGACGCCGGAGCTGAGCTGCATCAGGCTCGGCACGATCCCGCCGATCAGCCGGCCGTTGACCTCGCACAGCACCGGGCCGTCGGGGCCGAGCAGGTACTCGGTGTGGATGAATCCGAAGTCCACGCCGAGCTCGTCCAGCACGCGCGTGGTCATCTCGAACAGCTCGTCCTGGAGCGGGTGGCCGCGGAAGTAGGTGGCGCCCATCTCGATGAAGTGCGGGAAGCCGCTGAGCGGGCGGTCGGTCAGGCCGAGGTTGACCACCTCGCCCTTGCCGAGGACGCAGGACTCGACCGAGATCAGCTCGCCGGTGACGAACTCCTCGATCAGCACGTCGGGGATCCGGGTCACCCCGCGCCCGTAGTCGGCGACGTCGGCGAGTTCGGCGAGGTAGGCGCGCAGGTCGTCCTCGTCCTTCAGGTGCAGCACATGGAGGCTGGCGGTGCCGTCGGACGGCTTGACCACGCAGGGGAAGCCGATCTCGCGGACGGCGGCCTCGACGGCCGCGGGGTCGGCGGCGTCGGCGACGTGCGCGAAACGCGGCTGGCGGACGCCGGTGCCGTCCAGGGTGAGCCGCGTCAGGTGCTTGTGCCGGGCGTTGCGGGCGCCCTCGACGCTCATGCCGGGCAGCCCGAGCGCCTCGGCGACGGCGGCGGTGTGCACGGTGTGGTACTCGCTGTAGGTGGTGACCCCATCGATCGGCCGCTCGGCGTGCAGGCGCCTTGCGAGCGCCGTCAGCTCCTCGATCGAAAAGGCTTCCTCGCTCTTGACGACGTGGCAGTTCGGGTGGGCGTAGGCCGCCTCGGTCAGCGGGGAGACGGCGAGGTAGAAGTCGGGGTCGACCGAGACGAGGGTGACGTCGTGACCCAGGTCGAGGGCGTTGGCGATCCCGGCGATGCCGTTCGGGTTGCACTCGATCATCAGGATGTGCATGTCAGGCTCCTTGGCAGGCTGGTGGTGGAGGGGAGGGGGTGGTGGGCGCGCTCGGTGGCGCCCGCCAGGGTCAGGGCCCGCAGGACGGCGGGCAGATCGAGTCCGAGCGCGGCCATGACCTCCGCGTGGTCGCCGCCGTACGACGGCCAGGTGCGGTCGGCCGCGACGGAGCTGATCTCGCAGCGGGGCAGCAGCAGCGCGAGCGCCTCGGCGACACCGCCCTGGCCGCGGTGTTCCTCGACCACCACGAACCGGCTGTGGTGGCGGGCCAGTTCGGCGGCGGCGCGGGTGAGGTGCTCGTGGTCGGCGTACACCAGGTGGGCGTGGGCGACACCCGGCGTGGCGGTCCTCGCCCGGACGGCGAGACGGGTGCCCTCCTCGCCGACGGACACCAGACAGACGGCGCCGGGGTCGGCCCGGAACTCCCAGTTGACGAGCGGGAGTTCGCCGTCGGGCAGGGCGAGCGAGGCGTAGCGCGCGTTGCGTCCGGTGCGGATGTAGTGCGGCCGCCCGGAGCGCGCGGCGGCCCGGACGACGGCGCGCATCTCGGCCTCGCCGTACGGTGCGGCGATGGTGACGCCGGGCATGCTGCGCAGGATCGCCAGGTCTTCCAGGCAGTGGTGGGTGGTGCCGAACCAGGCGCCGGAGACACCCGCGTACGGCGCCACGACGGTGACGCCCGCGTGCAGGTAGCCCAGGGTCAGCTTCAGGCTCTCCGCCGCGCGCAGCGCCGCGAACGGCGCGAAGGTGCTGACGAAGGGCTTGTAGCCGCCCGCGGCCAGGCCGGCGGCCATGTCGACCATGGCGCCCTCGGCGATGCCGAGGTTGAGGAACCGCTCGGGGTGTGCGCTCTGGAAGGGGTGGCCCTTGCCGCCGAGGTCCGCCTCCAGGCAGAGGATCGAGGCGTCCTCGGCGGCGAGGCGGGTGAGTTCGTCGCGGTAGGCGTCACGGCCCGACAGGGGCGGGGCCGGTGTCGTCGGCACGGCGGCGGCGGTCATCGGATGGCTCGCTTCCACTTGTCGGCGCGGGCCGCGTCGATGGTCACGTAGTGGGAGCCCGCCTTGCCCTCGACGGCGCGTACGCCCTTGCCCTTCACGGTGTCGGCGATCACGGCCAGCGGACGGCGGGCCGTCGAGCGGTCCGCGGCGAACAGCTCGGCCAGCGCCGCCAGGTCGTGGCCGTCCACCTCGGCGGTGTCGAACCCGAACGCGGCGAACCGCTCGGCGAGGCGCGGCAGCGGGGAGATGTCCGCGACGAGCCCGTCGTTCTGGCCGCCGTTGCGGTCCACGACCAGCACGAAGTTGCCCAACTCCTGTGCGGCGGCGACCTGGCAGGTCTCCCAGACCAGGCCCTCCTGGAGTTCCCCGTCGCCGGCGACCGCGATTCCGAGCCCGCCCCGCCCGCCCAGCCGGCGGGCCAGCGCCCACCCGGCGGCGTACGGAACGCCGTGCCCGAGACTGCCGGTCGGGAACCGGACGCCCGGCACCTTGGGCCCCGGGTGGCCGGTGTACGGCTCGCCGGCCAGGCCGTAGCGGGGCGCCGGGTTCTCCGGGAGGACGCCGCTGACGTGCAGCGCCGCGTACAGCCCGGCGGCCGCGTGGCCCTTGCTCAGCACCACCTCGGTGCCGTCCCCGGCGGCGGCCCGGTGCAGGGCCGCGATCAGGATGTCCAGTACGGACAGGCTGCCGCCCAGGTGGCAGCCGCGCGGGCTCGCCGCCATGTCGACGACGAGACGACGGGCCCGTACGGCACGGTCCGCGAGGTCGGCGAGGACCTGGGCGGGGATCGCCGGCGCGTCGGGCGCGGGCGGCGGCGCGTGTTCCAGTACGGCGCTCATGACCGGCCTCCCTTGTCCTGGTCCGCCTCGGCTCCCTTGTCCGCGTCGAGTGCGTGGCCCGTCAGCGCGAACCAGCGGTGGACCGCGTCGGCCAGCAGGGTCCGCGCGGTGCGGTACTCCATCGCGTCGATGCGCTCCTCGTCGGTGTGGTCGAGGGTTGAGTCGCCCGGCCCGTAGGCCACCATCGGCACGTCGTGCCAGGTCGTGGCCAGCGTGTTCATGTCCGAGGTGCCCTTCTTCACCACGAACCGGGGCCGGATCTCCGCCGCGGCGAAGGCACGGGTGAACGCCTTCACCAGCGGTCCGGTACGGCCGCTCGCGTGCCCCGGTGTCGCCCGCAGCACCTCGATGTCGACGGGGCCTTCGGCGTGCGCGAGCGCGGCCGTGCGCAGTGCGTCCAGGTCGGCTCCCGGCGGCACCCGGAAGTTGAGGATCCCGGCGGCCCGGCCCAGCTCCCGTCCCGTCTCCACGCGGACGTCGATCACGGCGCTCAGCGCGTCCGGGGCGACGGCGAGGACGGCGGTACGGATCTCACCGAGGGCGCTGATCAGGCGGTCCGGGGCGGACACGGCGTCCAGTCCGGCCGAGTGGCCGGTGGGGACGGACGCGGTCACCTTCAGCTTGAACAGGCCGAAGTAGCCCAGGGTGAGCTTCCGCGCGCCGCTGGGTTCGCCGATGACGACGGCGTCGGCCGGGTAGTGGTCGCGGGCGTGGAAGGCGCCCTTGGAGGACGAGATCTCCTCCTCCACCGCGCCGACCACGACGAGTTGGCCGTCCTCGGGGATGTCGGCGTGCGCGAGCACCTCCAGGAAGGAGGCCAGACTGCCCTTGGCGTCGACGCTGCCGCGCCCCCACAGCTCGCCGTCGCGCCACTGCGCGCGCCACACGTGCGGCACCGTGTCGAGGTGGCCGAGGAGCAGCAGCCGTCGCGGGCCCCGGCCCCGGGTGGCGACGAGGTTGCCGACGGCGTCGACATGGGCGTCGATGCCGCGCTGCCGGCACCACTCGGCGAGGTAGGCGGCTAGTTCCGTCTCGTCGCCGGAGACCGACGGGACGCTGACCACACGGGTGAGCAGCGCGAGGTCGGCGGCGGGTTCCCGGGTGGGCCAGAAGCGGGTCCAGCCGGTCGCCTCGCCCAGCGTGTGCGGTCCGGTGATGGCCACGTCGGCGACGCCGTCCAGGGCGATCTCGGCGGCGCGGACCTTCTGGCGCATCCTGCCCCCGGCGTAGCGGGCGCCGTCGCCGCGGTAGGCGTCGGTGAGGGTGGAGCCCGGGTCGTCGGGGTCGGTGAGCAGTCCGGCGGTGCCGGTGACCAGCCGCAGATGGTCGGCGCCCAGGGCACCGGCGAGGACGGCGGCGAGCACATCGGCGTCGACGTTCAGCGGGGCTCCCCCGGCGGCGTCGGCGACCGGCGGCGACACGCAGACGACGTCGTACGCCTCCAACAGGGCCGCCAGCCGTGCCGTGTCGGCGGCGACGGGGACGCCGGCCCGGTGGTCGCGGACCACGAGGGGACGGTCCTCGGCGGACAGCGCCTTCAGGGGCCGGTTGGCCCGGCCGGTGACGAGGCGGCCGCGTGCGGCGACCGCGGTGAACACGCTCAGCCCGAGGGCCGTGAGGCCCTCCTCGACGGCGGGCAGGGTGACCCGCTCGTAGGCGTCGACCAGATGTGCCATCTCCTGCGGCGGGCAGTAGCGCACTTCGTCGCCGTTCGCGAGCCGCAGCCTGGGCTCGGGCCGGCCGATCGCCGCGTAGTGGCGGGCGATTCCGGTGGCGCCACCGGCGACCAGCAGCACCCGGGCGCCGCGCGCCACGAGGTCGGCCACCTCCTTGAGGACGAGCCCTCGGTCGAGGGTCGCGCTGCCCGCCTTGACGACGTACAGGGGCCGGGTCATGGCGACACCGCCGTGGTGGGCAGTCCGGCCGTCTCGGGGAAGCCGGAGATCAGGTTCATGGCCTGGATCGCCTGCCCGGCCGCGCCCTTGATCAGGTTGTCGAGGGCGGCGACGGTGACGCACTGGCCGTCACGGACGGAGAGGGCGACCTCGGCGACGTTGGAGCCGACGACGGCCTTGAGCATCGGGAAGTCCTGCGGTGCCTTGGGGGCGGGCCGGACCCGGAGGAACGGCCGCCCGACGTAGGCCTTGGCGTAGGCGCGCTTGACGTCCAACGGCGTGACGCCGTCGCGCAGTTCGGTGTACGCGGTGACCATGATGCCGCGCGCCACGTCGAGGCTGTGGGTGGAGAACCGCAGGTCCACGGCGGTCGAGGTGAAGTCGGCGAGCGCCTGCTGGATCTCCGGCGCGTGCCGGTGGCCGTGCAGCTTGTGCACCCGGAAGTTGCCGCTGCGCTCGGCGGGCGGCTCGCCGGCGGCACGGCCACCGCCGGTGGAGCCGGTCTTGGCGTCGACGATCACCCGCTCGCCGACCAGCGGGGCGCCCTGCGCGAACAGCGGGTAGAGGGCGTAGATCGTGGTGACGGCCATGCAGCCGGGCAGGCTGATGAACCGGCTCTCGGGTACCGCGGGGCTCAACTCCGGTACGTAGTACGCGAAGTCCTCCAGCGGCGGGTGGGCGGCGGTGGCCGGGTAGTGGGCGCGTATCTGCCCGGCGTCGCGCAGCCGGAAGTCGCCGCCGAGGTTCAGCACCCGCTTGGCGCGCTCGGCGATCAGCGGCAGCCGCTCGGGCAGCGTCCCGGTGGGCAGGCAGCCGAAGGCGATGTCCACGGGCTCGATGCCGGCGAGGTCGGCGAGCGGCCGGAGGGTGAGGCCGGCCGCGCGCGGATGGTTGCGCAGCCAGGGGTGGACGCTGCCGATCGTGGCGCCGGCGGCACGCTCCGCGGAGAGGAACGCGAGCTCGACATGCGGGTGTTCGAGCAGGAGGCGGATCACCTCACCGCCGGTGTAGCCGCTGGCACCCACGACGGCGACCCTGATCGTGTCGTGGTCAGCCAAGGCGGGCCGCCTTCTCGTACGGGCGGCGGTACTCGCGCGTCTCGACCAGCTTGCGGATGGCGTCCGGGCGCCGGGCGACCTTCCGGAAGGCGTCGGAGTAGCGCAGGATCCGCTCGTACTCGACCGGGGAGCGCAGTTCGCGGCACAGGACGAGGGTGGAGTCGAGCATCCCCAGGGTGACCGGGAAGTCCTCCGGGCGGTGGTCGCGCACGGCGGCCGGGTTGAGCGTGAAGGGGTAGCCGCCGCCGAAGCCGTCGCGGTGCCGGAAGGGCAGATGGCACGGGATCGGGGTGTTCTGCCACTCGCGGGCCGGTACGCCCTCGGCGACGAGCAGTTCGTGCACCGCCTCCTTGACCGCGAACACCGGCAGGTCGCCGAGACCCACCGCCTCCGGGTGCAGGGTGGTCCGGTACATGTTGTAGGCGTGGACGTGCCCGTCGGGGACGTGCGGCGGAGTAAACAGGCCGGTCTCGTGCAGCGCCGCCCCGAGCAGCTCCGCGTTGCGGGCGCGGATCGCGTCGTAGTACGGCAGGCGCTTCAGCTGGCTCGCGCCGAAGGCGGCGGCCACCCACGACATGCCGTAGTCGATGCCGTGCCGCTCCAGGTACGCGACGGCACGGTCGTACGCCTCGCCCGTGGCGAAGAAGGCGATGCCGCCCTCGCCGCCGAGCGGGAAGTTCTTGTCGGCCATCAGGCTCTGCCCGGCCGCGTCGCCGAGGGAGCCGGCGACCCGCTCGCCGATCTTCGCGGAGTGGGCGTGCGAGGCGTCCTCGACGAGGGCGATGCCGTGGCGGTCGGCGAGGGCGCGCAGCGCGGGCACGTCGGCGGGCAGGCCGTGCACATGCACCGGCATCAGCGCCCGGGTGCGGTCGGTGACCGCGGCCGCGGCGGCGTCGGGGTCCATGCAGTAGGTGACCGGGTCGATGTCGACGAACACGGGGATCGCGTGCGCGGCGACGACGGCCTGCGCGGTGGCGATGAAGGTGAACGCGGGCACGATCACCTCGTCGCCCGGCCGCACTCCGGCGCCGACCAGGGCCATGTGCAGGCTGGAGGTGCCGCTGGCGGTGGGCAGGGCGTGCGCGGCACCGACGTAGGCGCGGTAGGCCTCGGCGAAGTCGGCGACGACCTTCTCGGGTGCCTGGCGCTGGGCGAGCAGCAGGTTGAAGACGTCTTCCTTGGTGATGACCGGGAAGAGGGTGCGGCGCAGCTCCTTGGGAACCAGCGCGCCGCCGCCGAGGGCGGCGAGCTCGGCGTCGAGTTCGGCGGCGTCGGGCAGGGGCAGCGGGGCTGCCGGGAAGTCAGTGATCATCAGTGGGCTCCGGATACGGCGGCGGGACGCGTCGCATGGGTCAGGGCCATCCGCAGGCAGGCGGCCACCAGCGGGCTGAGCCGGTAGTTGAACTGCACGCCGGGCACCAGGGAGGCGTCCGCCTCGTCCTGCGTCCACATCGTGCGCAGGTCGTAGGCGCCGAAGATCTTCAGGCGCTCGGCGCGGGCCCAGATGCGCTCGTCGTCGGTCAGGACGGCGGCGGCCGGGCCGAAGCCGAGGCCGGTGAGGTCCACGACCAGCGCGGGGGCGGTGGCCTCGGCGGCCGACTCGGACAGGCGGTGGGCGTTCGAGTGGTCCAGCGCGATGTGGTCGAAGGCCGCCGGGCCCGCGTCCGCGCTGACGGTGACGCCGAGCCAGTTCACGAACGCCTCGGTGCCGGCGTCGGCGGCGGGCAGCCGGATGCTGTCGCCGTGGCCGATGCCCTGGCCGGCGAGAGCCGCGTGCACGGCCGCGGTGCGGCTGTTGAGCAGGACGGCCTTGGCGCGTCCGGTCTGCTTGGTCAACAGCCGTTCGAGACCGGGCAGTTCCCGGTCGCTCTTCTCGATGCTCATGACCACGCCCGAGGTCAGGACGCGGGTGAGCACCGTGGCGGTGTCGAAAAGATCCATGGGTGTCGGGCTTTCTCCGGTTTTGTCCGGTGTTCTCCGGTGTCTGCGGTGCTCTGCGGTGCTCAGCGGTGCTCTGCGGTCTTCCGCGGGGGGAGTCGGGGCGCGACGAGGCGGCCGGCCGGCTCCGGTGACAGAGGGCATGCGGCCCCGGCGGTGGCCGACCGGCGTCATCGGCGGTCGGCCAGGCACGGTCGGCCTGTTGGCGCTCGGGGCCGCAGCGAACGCGGCTGTCCGGCGCGGGCGCTAGGCGACCGCAGGTTCCGCCTCTGCGGGGGCGAGCTGCCCCGTGACGTACGCGGCCAGGTGGGCGGCCACGTCCACCCCGTGCTGGGACGAGGAGCGGGCGAACTCGGGGTTGGCGTTGACCTCCAGGACGAGCAGTTCCCCGGTGGTCCGGTCCTCGACCAGGTCGACTCCGTAGAAGCCGGGGCCGAGGATGTCGACGACCTGCCCGCAGAGCTTCTCGATCTCCGCGGTGACGTCGACGCGCCGCACGGAGGCGCCGAGGTGGGTGTTCGTCCGCCAGTCGGCGGAGACACGCTCGATCGCCACGACCGGCGTACGCCCCACGACGACCACCCGGAGATCGTGCCCCGGCTTGTCGACGTACTCCTGGACGACGACGGGGAACAGCTTCCCCGCGGCGTCGGCGGACTCACGACCGCCGGCCCACGCCTCCACGCACTCGGCGTTGGCCATCTTGGTCACGCCGCGCCCCCAGGACCCGCTGACGGGCTTGACGACGGCGGGCAGACCCAGTTCGGCGACGGTGGCCCGGACCTGGTCGTAGCTGAAGGCGTGCCGGGTGACCGGGTGCGGGATGCCGTGCCGGGCGAAGAGCAGCGCCTGCAACCCCTTGTCGTTGCAGGTCTCGATGGTCGAGGCCCGGTTGAGGGTGGGGATGCCGGAGTGTTCGAGCCGGCGGGAGACACCGATGGCGTCCCGGTGCGAGAGGTTCCGGATCAGGACGAGCGCGGGCGGCTCGACGCGGCCCGCCACGACATCGGCCAGATCCTCTCTCAGCAGCGGACGCGCCGTCAGTCCCTCGGCCCGCAGCGCCTCCAGGAGCAGCTTCTCCTCGGGCCGCAGCATCGTGACCGAGACCAGGACCTGGTCCGAGACGGTCACTCGCCCCAGTCCTCTTCCACCTCGGGGGCGAGGTCCAGGCGCACGGCCGCGTCGCTCTTCTCCACGACCTCGTGTTCCTGGCCACAGGCCGCGCACTCGGTGATCTCCCCCTTTTCCCAGTCCGCACGCACCTCGAATTCGGTGTCGCAGACGAGGCACTTCGGAGCCATGACGGCAAGGGTCATTCCTGTAACTCCTTCTCAACGGGCCGCATGGAAAGGCCCGGATGTGTTCGGAAGCGGAAATGCAGAGTCTTTCCGGTGGGCGCCGATCAGCCCCAGCGGTCGTCGTCGGGCGAGGCCACGGCCCCGTTGGCGGCGGTCGAAACGGTGTGGCCGCCGGTCAGGGAAACGCCTGAAAAGGCCAGTGCCGCAGCGGCGAGCACACCCAGCGCTCCGGCAAACCTGCGAACGAACGAGACGCGCTTCATTTCCAGTTCCCCCCTGGATAATCCCGGGCAGTTCATCCTTCGGAGCTGCCCGCACACAGAAGAGAATGCCTTGCGGGGCGGGGTTGCCGGAAGCGACTCAAGGGTTCATGATCTTGCGTTGCATGAGTCAGAAGGGGGACCGCACCATGTGCGAGAAGACGGACACAGGTGAAGAAGACGGACAGATAGCGCTCTGCTCCGCGGGAGTCGAGTTCTACCGGACCGCCGTGGCGCGGGGGAAGAGGGCAAGGGACGGCGCCCCGCGGTGCCTGTCCGCGCTCGGGCTGCTGGCACCGGCCGTGGACGACCCGCGATCCGTCGTGCCGGTTCCGCCCGAGGTGGCCACGGCGGCGCTGACGCACCCGCTGGAGCAGCGGATCCTGGAGCAGCAACGGGCGATGACCGCCGTGCACGAGACGATGGCGCAGGTGGAGAGCTGCTACCGGGATCTGCGCCGGCAGGACAGCGGCGTCGTCCAGCGACTCACCGGCGCCTCGGTGATCACCTCCGCGATAGACGAGGCGGCCCGCTCCGCGCAGCACGAATCTCTGACCGCGCATCCGGGGGGCGGACGGCCCGAGCACCTGCTCGCCGAGGCGCTGCCGATCGCCCTGGCGGCCCGCAGCAGGGGCATCAACCAGCGCACCCTGTACCAGCACACGGTGCGCAGCCACGGCCCCACCCTCGACTACATCAAGGCCGTCACCGAGGTCGGGGTGCAGGTGCGGACGGTGGACGAGGTCTTCGACCGGCTGCTCATCTACGACCGCTGCGTCGCCTTCATCCCCGACAAGGAGAAGGAGCACCGCAACCACGCCCTGCGGGTCACCGACCCCGGTGTCGTGCAGTTCCTGGTCTCGGTGTTCGAGCACACCTGGGAGCGGGCCGAGCCGATCGTCTACGAGCACGACCAGCAGCGGCCCCGGCTCCTCACCGACGAGACCCGGCTGCGCGTCCTGCGGCTGATGGTGGACGGCTACACCGACGCCGCCATCGCCGGCCGGCTGGGCATGAGCACACGCAGTGTGGCCAGCCATCTGAAGAAGGTGGCCGACCAGCTGGGCAGCAACAGCCGTGCCCAGCTGGCCTATCTGACCGCGCAGAGCGGCCTGCTGGACGACGCCCCGCCCCCGCCCTGCCGTCGGCGGCACACGCCGGACTAGGGCCTGTCGTTTGGATCATGCCGGCGTCGCGGGGCCTGGCACGCACATCTGCCGCGTTGTCGTCACTCGCCGACGCTCCGCGTCGACTCCCTCCTCCGCCTTGCAGCTGCACGCACCAGACCCCGCTCGGCTCGGCCGACAGGCGCAGTTCCTCCCAGCCGGCCTGATCCAAACGACAGGCCCTAGGCGATCCGCACCCGCAGCTGGTAGAAGCGCGTCGTCTGCACCGCGTTCTGGTTGTCGTCGCTGACCAGCAGCACCTTCAGGCGGCCCCGTGAGTGGCCGGTGATCGCCATGCCCTCGATGTTGTCGAGCAGGGGGTTCGGCTGGGGCTGCTTGGCGGTGGCGCCCAGGGACGGGCAGGCGGCGATGTCCGCCAGGAGCGTCTTGCCGACCAGGCGTACGCCGTCCTGACCGGTGAGGTTCTCCACGCGGGCGGTGTCCGTGGCGCGGCGCGGGTCGGCCAGGTAGAGGCGGACGGTGTTGCCGACGCCGGCGGTGAACCCGCGCTCCAGGACGAGGAGTCGGCCGTCCGGGGTCGCCTGGACCTCGGGGACGCCGAGCCCGGTGTCCGCCCGGTAGGCGTACTGGCGGCCGAGCTCGAAGTGGCCGCCCCGGGTCTTGCGCCAGGTCTGGAAGCGGACGATGCCGGCGGTGTCGCCGCTGAGCGCGTACTCCATCGACGCGAGCAGCGTGCGGCCGCCGGGAAGCAGGGTCAGGCCCTCGAAGGTCCCGTTGGAGACGGCCCGGCCGGCCGGGGCGACGCGGAGGGCGTCCGGGACGGGCAGCCGGTCGAGGATCTTGCCGTCGCGGGAGTAGCGGCGTACGGAGGGCTCGGTCTCGGAGGAGACGAGGTAGCTGCCGTCGCGGTCGACGACGAGCCCCTCGGAGTCGAGGGCGGCCCCGCTCTCGTCGGCGAGCGGGACGACGGCCTTCGGCGCGAGCGTCCTGCCGCTGAGGCCGAAGAGGGAGGAGCGGTCGGACAGAGCCGCGAGCGAACCGTCCCGGTCCACCGCGAGCGCGGAGAAGTTGCCGACGAAGGTGCCCTCGTACGTCGTCTTGTCGAGCGCGTCGGAGAAGCGGTCGATGGAGACGACGGGCGAACAGGCGTGCCGGCCCGGCACGTTGGCGTGGGCGGTGGCCGGGCCGGCGGCGGTGAGGCAGGTGGCCGCCGCGAGGCCCGCGGTGGCGGTCGCGAGTACGGTTCTCAGACGCATGGGGGTCACCGTAGGGCGGGTCGGTGACGCAGGGGAGACCGGCTCGTGAAGCGTGGCCCGCTTCGGAGTCAGTTCGCCGTCAGTTCCCGGTGGATGACCTTGGCGACGTCCTGGATGGTCGTGACGCCGTAGTCCATGGTGCGGTTGCCGTGCGTGAGCACCGTCATCGTGTAGTCGTGGCCGCGGCCTTCGAAGGCGCCGACGCTGTGCACCCGCCAGCCGTGGGCGGCCCGCCGCAGCCAGCCGTTCTTGACGGCCACGGAGACACCGGACGGCACTCCGTGCGGTGTGCCCCAGCGCTGGGAGGGGACGACCTGGCTCATCAGCTTCAGGATGTAGGCGCGGGAGTTGTCGCTGAGCACGGGGTTCTCGCGCGTGATGAGCCGGAGCAGCTTCTGCTCGTCGGTGACGGTGATCCGGGTGAGGCCCCAGTAGCCGTTGTTGCCGGGCTTGGTCCGGCTCATGCCGACGGCGGCGAGGAACGCCTTGATCCTCGCCATGCCGAGCTGCTTCCACAGGGTGCGGGTCGCGGCGTTGTCCGACCGGGTGATCATCGCCCGGCTGAGGGACACCTCGCGGTCGCTGAGATACCGGTCCTGCCTCTTGGCGTCCCACAGCAGCGCGGCGAGCACGGTGACCTTGGTGATGCTGGCGGAGTCGTAGGCGGAGGTGGGCCGGAACGTACACGTGGTGTCGGTGGCACGGTCATGGAGGCCGACCGCGACGGCGCCCTCCCGGTTGCCGACGGCGGCCGCGATGCCCTTCTCCAGCTTGCGGGCGAGGCCGGCCTTGGCGGACGTACAGCTGACGGTGGGCGGGTCCGCCGCCGCGGCGGGAGCGGCACCGGCGATGGCCGCCATGACGACACCGGCGCCCACTCCCACCGCGACGACCGCTCTGCCGCGCCTGGAAACGCCCATTGGCTTCTCGTTCGTTGTCCCCTGAGTCATGTCGTGTCGACCAACGAGCACACGAGCAAGACCGCACGCATGATGACCACTGACAGCGTATTGACCGCCGTGTCCTTGCTCCGAAAGGCGCAGGCTCGACGTCCGGGGCGTCCTCGCGGGCTCCTTTACGGACCCCTTTGCGTATTCACAGGAGAGGGCCAGCCACGCCACAGCCCCCACCCACCCCCACAGCCCACGCTGCCCTGGTGACATCAGCCACCGATCCCCACCCCCACACGACCGTGACCCCCGACGTGCCCCCGCCGGCCCCGCCCGCGGCGCCCCCGGACCGGGCGCCGCGCTGGTCGCTCCCCGCGCTGATCGCGATCCTGATCCTGGCTGCGGTGCTGTACTCCTGGAACCTCTCCGGATCCAGCCTCAACAGCTTCTACAGCGCGGCCGTCCTCAGCGGCACCCAGAGCTGGAAGGCGTGGTTCTTCGGCTCGCTGGACGCGGGCAACTTCCTCACCGTCGACAAGCCGCCGTTCGCCCTGATGGTCATGGGCCTGTCCTGCCGGGTGTTCGGTTACGGCACCTGGCAGATGATGCTGCCGATGATCCTGGCCGCCCTCGCGACGATCTGGATCGTGCACGCCTCGGTGAAGCGGGTGTGGGGCCACGGCGCGGCAACGGTCGCCGCGCTGGTCCTCGCCCTGACGCCGATCACGGTCGCCATCAACCGGGACAACAACCCCGACACACTGCTGGTGTTCCTGATGGCCGGCGGCGCGGCGCTCGCCCTGCGTGCCGTCCACAACGGGAAGTTGCTGCCGCTGGTCGGCTCCGCCGTGTGCTTCGGGCTCGCGTTCAACACGAAGATGCTCCAGGGCTACATCGCGCTGCCCGCCGTCTTCGCCGTCTATCTGTACGCGGCGAAGCCGAGGTTCGTGAAGCGGGTCGTCAACCTGCTCGTCGCGGGTGTCGCCCTCGCCGTCTCCAGCTTCTGGTGGGCGGCTGCCGTCTCCCTCGTCCCCGCCGACGACCGCCCCTACATCGGCGGTTCGACGGACGGCTCGGCCTGGGACCTGATCATGGGCTACAACGGCCTCGGCCGGATCCTCGGCGGCGAGGGCAACGGCGGCGGTGGCGGAGGCGGAGGCGGCGGCTTCTCCGGGACCGCCGGGATCGGCCGGCTGTTCAACGACATCCTGGGCGGTCAGATCTCCTGGCTGATCCCCTTCGCCGCGATCGCCTGCGTCGGCGGACTGGTGCTCCGCGGGCGCGCCCCGCGCACCGATCTCACCCGCGCCGCCCTGGTGCTGTGGGGCGGCTGGACGGCCCTGCACTACCTGACCTTCGCCATGGCCGAGGGCACGATGCACCCGTACTACACGACCGCTCTCGCCCCGGGCATCGCGGCACTGTGCGGAGGCGGCGGCGTGATGCTGCTGCGCGCCTTCCGCGCCGACCGGCGGTGGGCGTGGGTGCTGCCCGCGGGGCTGGCCGTCACGGCCGTCTGGGCGGTCGTACTGCTGCGACGGGCCTCCGGCTGGAACACCTGGCTGTGGCCGGCCGTCGCCGTCGTCATGGCGCTGGCGATCGTGGGACTGCTGGTCCTGCGGTCCGCGTCGGGCCCGCGGACACGGCTCCTGGCGGCATCCGTGGCAGCGGCCGTGGTCGCCGCGGTGGCGGGCCCGGCGGCTTACGCCTGGTCGGTGCCGTCCGGTTCGGGCGGCGGCATGGGCGGTACGAACCCGACGGCCGGGCCCTCGACGGGGAGCGGCTTCGGCGGCGGACCCGGCGGGGGTGGCGGTCCTGGCGGGGGCGGTGGCGGCCGGGGTGGCTTCGGCGGCGGGCAGGTGCCGGGGGGTGCTCAGCAGGACGGGCAGAACAGCCAGGCCGGCGGGCAGAACGGCACCTACGGACAGCAGGGCGGCGGCTTCCCCGGTGGGCAGGAACAAGGCCAGGGCGACGGCGGGCAGATGACGCCGGGCGGCGGGAACGGCGAGCCGCCGAACGGCCAAGGCGGGCAGAACGGCCAGGCTCCCGGCGGCATGAGCGGAGGCGGCGCGGGCGGAGGCGGCATGAGCGGAGGCGGCATGGGCGGAGGCGGCATGGGCGGTGGCGCGAGCACCGAGCTGATCTCCTACCTCAAGAAGCACCAGGACGGCGCCAAGTGGCTGCTCGCGGTGTCGAGTTCACAGAGCGCGGCGCAGCTGATCCTCAGCAGCGGTGAGCCCGTGATCTCCATGTGGGGCTGGTCCGGCTCCGACAACGCGATGACCCTGGCCAGGCTCAAGGAGCTGGTGAAGAAGGGCGAGCTGCACTACATCCAGATCGGTGGCGGCGGCATGGGCGGCGGCCCCGGCGGCGGCAGCAGCGTCAGCACCGAAGTCACGGAGTGGGTGCAGAAGAACGGCACGGCGGTGAAGGAGAGCGAGTACAGCTCCGGCTCGACATCCTCATCCTCATCGTCCTCGACCTCCTCGTCCTCGTCCCAGACCAACCAGTCCGCCCTCTACCGCCTCGACCCGTCCGACGTCGGCTAGCGACCGCCGCTGCCCACCCAACGGCCCCCGGCACACCCGCCGGGGGCCGTTTCGGCGCGTCAACTCGCGTAGCCCCGCCCCGATTTGCCGCTTCCCGTCACCCAATGGACACGTGCCGACCCTCGACACCCCCTCATGTCCATGCCACGCTCTCGTTGCCGCCTCAATCAACCCGCGTAGATCCCCGCATAGATGGGAACCCCACATGCCGGCGACACCCATACGCCACCGCCGCTGGAAGTCCTTGGCGCTGACGACCGCCGCCGTCCTGGTCGGCCTCACCACCCCGGCGCTCACCGCCTCCCCGGCCGCCGCGACCACGACGGAGTACGACGACACGTACTACGCCGACGCGATCGGCAAGACCGGCACGGCCCTGAAGGACTCGCTCCACGAGATCATCAGCGACCAGACCAAGCTCTCGTACTCGGCCGTCTGGAACGCCCTGAAGGTCACCGACCAGGACCCGAACAACAGCAGCAACGTGAAGCTGCTCTACAGCGGCATCTCCCGCAGCAAGTCCCTGAACGGCGGCAACACCGGCAACTGGAACCGCGAGCACGTGTGGGCCCAGTCCCACGGCGACTTCGGCACCTCCGCCGGCCCGGGCACCGACCTGCACCATCTGCGTCCCGAGGACGTGCAGGTCAACAGCATCCGCGGCAACAAGGACTTCGACAACGGCGGCAGCAGCTTCACCAACTCCGGCGGCAGCCTGACCGACTCCAACTCCTTCGAGCCGCGCGACGCCGTCAAGGGCGATGTGGCCCGCATGATCCTCTACATGGCCGTCCGCTACGAGGGCGACGACAGCTGGCCCGACCTGGAGCCCAACGACGCCGTCACCAACGGCAGCGTCCCGTACCACGGCCGTCTGTCGGTCCTGAAGGCCTGGAACGACGAGGACCCGCCGGACGCCTTCGAGGAGCGCCGCAACGAGGTCATCTACGACTCCTACCAGGGCAACCGCAACCCGTTCATCGACCACCCGGAGTGGGTGGAGTCGATCTGGTAGGCCGTCGGACGCTGTTCCGGTCGCCGTAGCCGCGCCAGGGCCCCCTCGGCCCTGGCGCGCTTCGTCACCACCTGTACAGCGGAATGACCTGCACCGATCCGGCGCCGTTGACCGGCCATGAAGAAGATCAGCGCGCTCGCCGCGCTCACCATGGCAGCCCTCGTACTCGCCGCCCCGGCCCACGCCGACGACCGGGGCCGGGTCACCATCGCCGGCTACTCCACCCCCGGCCTCTGCCGGGAGGCACTCGCGCTCGTCCCGTGGGCCGTACCGCTGACCGGCCCCTCGGTGGACGACGCGTGCAACAACCGCGACCACGTCTACTACATGAGCGACAGCCGCTGAGGCATCACGTAGCGAGGTGCGTGGGCGCGAACATCCGCAGCACCGCCGGGAGTACGACCACCGACGGGCCAGGGGTCTGAAGCGCCTTCGCCAGATCGGTCTCCAGTGTCTCCGGGGTCGTACGGACCCCGGGGACACCGAAGGACTCGGCGAGGGCAACATAGTCGGGCCGGGTCAGTTCCGTCGCCGTGGCCTGTCCGAAGGCGTCGGTCATGTACTCGCGCAGGATGCCGTAGCCGCCGTCGTCGACGATCAGCCAGGTGACGTTCAGGTCGTACTGGCGGGCCGTGGCCAGTTCGGCGATCGAGTAGAGGGCGCCGCCGTCGCCGGACACCGCGAGCACCGGGCGGGTCGGGTCGGCGACCGCCGCGCCGAGCGCCGCGGGGAAGCCGTACCCGAGGCCGCCGGCGCCCTGGGCGGAGTGCAGGTGGTTGGGGCCCTTGGCGTCGAAGGCCGACCAGGCCCAGTAGGCCAGGATCGTCATGTCCCAGAAGGACGGCGAGTCGGCCGGGAGGGCACCGCGTACGGCTGCCAGGACCTGCTGTTCCAGGGTGAGTTCCTGGGCGGCGATACGCTCGGCGACCTTCGCGAGGACCTCACGGACCCGCTCCGGCGCCGAGGGGTCCTCCCGTCCGGTCACCGTCTCCAGCAACGCCTGCAACGCGAGGCGGGCGTCCGCGTGGATGCCCAGCGCCGGGTGGTTGGACTCCAGCTTGCCGAGGTCGGCCTCGATCTGGACGACCCGGCCGCGCGGCTTGAACGTGTGGTAGTTGGAGGACAGTTCGCCCAGGCCCGAGCCGACGACCAGGACTACGTCCGCGTCCTCCAGGAAGTCGGTGGTGTGGCGGTCCTCGATCCACGACTGGAGCGACAGCGGGTGCTGCCAGGGGAACGCCCCCTTGCCGCCGGGCGTGGTGACCACCGGGGCCTGGATCAGCTCCGCCAGCTGTCGCAGCTTGCCGCTCGCGTCCGCCCGTACCACTCCCCCGCCCGCGATGATCGCCGGACGGGCCGCCTTCGACAGCAGGTCGGCCGCCACGGCGGTCAGTTCGGGGCGCGGGGGCAGTTCCTCGGGGAACGCGTCGCCGCCCGTCACCACCGGGATCGAGGTCTCGGCCAGCAGCACGTCCTGCGGGATCTCCACCCACACCGGGCCGTGCGGGGCGGTGAGCGCCGACTTCCAGGCCGCCTCGATCGCGGACGGGATCTGGGACTGGGTGCGGACCGTGTGGACCGACTTCACCACGCCCCGGAACGAGGCCGACTGGTCGGGGAGTTCGTGCAGATAGCCGTGGCGGCCGCCGCCCAGGCCCGCCGTCGGGATCTGGCTGCTGATCGCCAGCACGGGGGCGCTGGCCGCGGCTGCCTCCTGGAGCGCGGCCAGCGAGGTCAGCGCGCCCGGCCCCGTCGACAGCAGCAGCGGGGCCGCCTCACCGGTCATCCGGCCGTACGCGTCCGCCGCGAACCCGGCGTTGTTCTCCACGCGCAGGCCGATGTAACGCAGATCGCTGCGGCGCAGGGCGTCGAACATGCCGAGGGCGTGCTGGCCGGGGAGGCCGAAGACCGTCGTCGTGCCGAGCGCCGCCAGCGTCTCCACGACCAGGTCCCCGCCGTTGCGGCCGGCGGGAGGATTCAGTGCGGCGGCAATCTGCTCCTCCGTCGGGCGGAGCACCAGGTCGTGGTCGTGAGTCACTTCGCTCGGGCCTCTGCAATCTGGCGGGACATGATCGTGGTCAGTTCGTACGCGGTGTGGGAGGCCGCCACCGACGTGATCTCGGCGTGGTCGTACGCCGGTGCCACCTCGACGACATCCGCCGACACCAGGTTGCAGGATGCCAGGCCCCGCAGGATCTCCAGCAGCTCGCGGGAGGTCATGCCGCCCGCCTCGGGGGTGCCGGTGCCGGGCGCGTGGGCCGGGTCGAGGCAGTCGATGTCGATGGAGATGTACAGCGGGCGGTCGCCGATGCGCTGGCGCAGCTGGTCGGCCACCTCGTCGGCGCCACGGCGGTACACATCGGCCGACGTGACGATGCCGAAGCCCATCTTCTCGTCGTCCGTGAGGTCCTGCTTGCCGTACAGCGGGCCGCGGATGCCGACGTGGGAGAGGGCGGAGGTGTCGAGGATGCCCTCCTCGACCGCGCGCCGGAAGGGCGTGCCGTGGGTGTACTCCGCGCCGAAGTAGGTGTCCCAGGTGTCCAGGTGGGCGTCGAAGTGGAGCAGCGCGACCGGTCCGTGCTTCTTCGCCACCGAGCGCAGCAGCGGCAGCGCGATGGTGTGGTCGCCGCCCAGCGTCATCAGCCGGGCGCCGGTGCCGATCAGCTCGTCCGCCGCCGCCTCGACGGTCTCGACGGCCTCGTTGATGTTGAACGGGTTCACCGCGATGTCGCCGCCGTCCGCGACCTGGGCGAGGGCGAACGGCGACGCGTCCTGCGCCGGGTTATACGGGCGCAGCAGCCGGGACGCCTCGCGGATCGCGTTGCCGCCGAAGCGGGCGCCCGGCCGGTACGAGACGCCCGAGTCGAACGGCACGCCGATCACGGCGACGTCGGTGCGGCCGACCTCGTCGAGGCGCGGGAGCCGGGCGAAGGTCGCGGGACCCGCGTACCGCGGGATGCGGGAGGAGTCGACGGGGCCGCGGGGCGTCTCGTTGCTGGTCATAAGGAAATGCCTTCTTTCCTACGCTTCATCGCGTATGCGTGATATCTGCCTACGACTCTACTGGTGAGCCGGCACCGGCTCGGACACGAGTTCGGGGTCCCGCCCGGCGAGACGCTCACGCCAGGCGGCGAGTACGGCAGCGTCGGTCGGCCTCGTCATCAAGGAGACGGCGATGTACGCGGCGAGGGAAGACAGCAGGCCGTAGTAGACCGGTTCGTTGGCCAGAATGCCGTGGGTCGCCATCAGGGTGATCACCGCGACGCCGCCGACCACCACCGAGGCGAGCGCGCCCTGTGCGGTCCCGCGCCGCCACAGCAGCCCGCCGAGGATCGGCACCAGCAATCCGCCGACGAGCAGGTTGTAGGCGACGGTCAGCGCCTCGACGACGTTGTTCAGCGCGATCGCCGTGGCGATGACGGCGAGGCCCATGAGCAGGATGAAGGCGCGGTTGCCCTTCACCTCGTCGTGCTGCTCCGCCGAGGGCCGTACCGCTCCGCGCAGCCGCGACCAGATGTCGTTGTTGGCGACGGTCGCGCAGGCGATCAGCGCGCCGGAGGAGGTGGACATGACGGCGGCGAGAGCAGCGGCCAGCACCAACCCGCGTACACCTACGGGGAGTTCGTCCTTGACGATGGTCGCGAAGGCGTCGTCCGGGCTGCCCAGCTTGGGGTAGAGCACCTTGGCCGCGGTACCGATGACGGCGCCGGCCAGGGCGTAGGCGAGACAGTAGGTGCCGGCGACGGTGCCGCCCCACTTGGCGGTCTTGTCGCTGCGGGCGGTGAAGACGCGCTGCCAGATGTCCTGCCCGATGAGCATGCCGAAGGTGTAGATCAGCACGTAGGTGAAGATCGTCTCGCCGCCGATGCCCAGCGGGTCGAAGTACTCGGTGGGCAGCTGGGCCTTCATCTCGGAGAACCCGCCCGCCTTGACGACGGCGATCGGCAGGAGCAGCAGGAGCACGCCGACCGTCTTCACCACGAACTGCACCATGTCGGTGAGGGTGATCGACCACATGCCGCCGAGCGTCGAGTAGGCGACGACGATCGAGCCGCCGAGGACGATCGCGAGGGTGCGGTTCATGTCGAAGAGGACGTCGAAGATCGTGGCGTAGGCGATGGTCGACGTGACCGCGAGCATCAGGGTGTACGCCCACATGACGACACCGGAGATGACACCGGCCCGGCCGCCGTAGCGCAGGTCGAGCATCTCGGAGACGGTGTAGACCTTCAGCCGGGCGATACGGGCGGAGAAGAAGACGGAGAGGGCGAGCAGCCCGAGGCCGATGGTGAACACCATCCACGCGCCGGAGAGCCCGTACTGGTAGCCGAGCCCGACGCCGCCGATGGTGGACGCGCCGCCGAGGACGATCGCGGCCATGGTGCCGGAGTACATGGTCGGGCCGAGCCGGCGGCCCGCGACCAGGAACTCGCTCTTGGACTTGGCGCGGCGCATGCCCCACCAGCCCATGGCCAGCATGCCGGCCAGATAGACGACGATGACGGTGTAGTCGACGGCCATGTGGGGCCTCCTTCGCTCACATCCCGGTGGCGTGTCGTGCAGGTGAGGGGGGTGGACGTTCGGCAGCGGCTCGCGGGGACATCCGCCCGTACCCGCGGCTGCCGGTCCCGAACGACAGTAGGTGGCCGGAAAGTGACTGCGAAGTGTACGTTTCATCCATCCGATACCGCGCGAGTGTAGGAAACATCCCATGCCGGATCCCGCCGTTCCGCCCACTCCGCCCGTACCGCTCTCGGCGCTCCTGGCCCGCGAGGATTTGGGCCTGCGGCAGATCGCCGGGCCGGCGGACCGGGCCACGGCCGTGCACTGGGCGCACACCTCGGAGATGGCCGATCCGTATCCGTATCTGCTGGGCGGCGAGCTGCTGCTGACGGCCGGCGTCCACATCCCCGAGGCGGCGGGCTCGGGGACCTACTTCGACGACTATGTGTCGCGGATCGTCGAGGCGGGCGGCGCGGCCCTCGGCTTCGGTCTCGCGCCCGTGCACGACACGGTTCCGCGCGCCCTGGTCGAGGCGTGCGACTCCTACGAGCTCCCGCTGCTGGAGGTCCCGCCCCGGACCACCTTCTCCGGCGTGGCCCGCGCGGTCTGGCAGCTGATGGCCCAGGCCCGCCACGCCGAACTCCGCCGCGTGACGGAGGCCCAGCAGAGCCTGGCGTCAGCGGCCTCCCGCCCCGACCCGGTCCGCGCGGTCCTGCGACAACTGGCCCAGCGGGTGGAGGGCTGGGCGGTGCTGTACGGCCCGGAGGGGACGGAGGTCGCCGCGGCGGGACGGCGGCCTGGGGGTGCGGCGGCCGGGCGGGGGCCGCGGGGCGGGGCGGCCGGGGTGCCGGGCCGGGGACAGCGGGACGGGGCGGCCGGGCGGCGCGCACAGGACCCGGCGAGCGAGTCGTCCGCCAAGGCACCGCAAGATGAGGCGGCAGGCCGGTCCCCGCAGGACACCCCCGCCGGATCACCGGCCCGGACGTCGCCGGCCCCGGTGGCAGGCCGAGGCCCGCGGAACCCGGTGAGCGGCCCGCCCGCGCAGGCGCCGCCGCGACCGGTGGCGGGTCAGCCCGCACAGAGCCCGGCGACCGGCTCCCCGAGCCATCGCCCGCAGGACGACTCGGCGCACTACAACTCCCCAGAGCCCCAGGACCCCGCAGCCACCTCCCTGGCCGCCCTCGCCCAGGTCGTACGCCCCGCCGGGCCGGGCACCCCCACCTCCGCCGCCGACACCGCCGCCGGTACCCACCTCGCCGCCTACGCCCTCGGTGCCGGTCAGGGGTTCGTGCTCGGGGTGGCCGCGCCACGGCGGGACCCCGGTGATCACACCATCGCCTCCGTCGCCGCCGTACTGCTCTCGCTGCTCACCGGCGAGCACCAGAGCGGGTCGGGTGCGGCGCGCTCGTCGGCGCTGGTGCGGCTGCTGCTCGGCGCCGAGCCGGAAGCGGTGGCCCCGCTGCTGGGCGGTGACCGCCGGTTCGTGGTGCACGGCCGGCCCGACGGCCAGCCCTGCGACGCCGTGGCCGCCTCCGCGCTGGGCGCCGCGCTCGGCTCCCCGCTGGTCGACCTGGCCCGGGACGTCGTACGCGTCCTGGTTCCGGCGGACCGCGAACCGTCCCCGCAGCCCGGCTGGACCCTGGGTGTCAGCGCCCCCGCGACCGCCCCGGACTGGCCCTCGGCCGACGCCCAGGCGGCCCGCGCCCTGGCCCGGGCGACAGCGACCCGTACGCCGCTGCACCGGCACGGCACCCACCGGCCCGGCCTCACCGAACTGCTCTCCCCCGAGGCGGCCGAGACCCACGCCCGCACCCTCCTCGCGCCCCTCGCCCCGCCCCTCACCGAGACCCTGCGCACCTGGCTCTCCCTGCACGGCAGTTGGGACCGCACCGCGGTCGCCCTCTCCGTGCACCGCAACACCGTCCGCCAGCGGATCGCCCGGTGCGCGGCGCTGCTCGGCACGGACCTGGACGACCCGGACGTACGGATGGAGTTGTGGTTCGCCCTGCGCCACGTCGAGGCATGAACCGCGCCATCCGGCCATGAACCGCGCCATCGCGCCATGATCCGCACAGTGACCCGCGTCGCACGCGCCCCGGAGCCGGGCGTTCCGACAGTTGTCTGCCTCACAATGGGGACCATGCCGATACCCAGGACACCCAGCCGCGCCGAGCTCGTCGACCACCTAGTCAGAACCCGTATCGCGGGCGATGTCGCCACTCCCCGCGAGAACAACCTCTCCCACTACCGCAAGCTGGCGAACGGCGACCGCCACTACTGGCTCGGCCTGGAGCTCGGCGACCGCTGGACCGACGAGCAGGACGTCCTCGCGGTGATGGCGGAGCGCGTCGGTGTGAACGACGACGCCGAGCACCGCCACGGCCAGGACACCATCGACCCCGAGCTGACGGTGGCCGCGCTGGAGCGCATGGCGGCCCGGCTGCGCAAGGCGGCGGACGGCGGGCAGCGGGTCCTGTTCGCGACCGGCCACCCCGGCGGCCTGCTGGACGTCCACCGCGCCACGGCGGACGCGCTGCGCACGGCGGGCTGCGAGATCGTCGTGATCCCGGAGGGTCTTCAGACCGACGAGGGGTACGTGATGCAGTTCGCGGACGTCGCGGTCCTCGAACACGGCGCCACCCTGTGGCACACCCACTCCGGTGAGCCGATGAAGGCCATCCTGACGGGCCTCGAGCGCGAGGGACGCCCGCTGCCGGACCTGGTGGTGGCCGACCACGGCTGGGCCGGATACGCCGGACAGCACGGGGTGGACTCCCTCGGGTACGCCGACTGCAACGACCCGGCGCTGTTCCTCGCGGAGGCCGAGGGGACCGTCCAGGTGGTGGTGCCGCTGGACGACCACGTGGTCAGCCCGCGCCACTACGACCCGATGACGGCGTATCTGCTGAACGAGGCGGGCCTGGTCGAGTAGGGGTTGTACTCGGCCTCGTTGAAATCTCGGCGAACCCTCTGGGATTTCTTCATGGAGGTTCCGTCTCTGCACACATCCCCCTGATAGCCGCCCCTGTCTGTTCAACCAGGAACGGAAGTGACGGAACGTTTCAGGGGAACGGATGGTGCTGATGCACGGTTTGAACAGTGGATACGCAGGGCTTCCCGCACAGCCCCTCCCCCCGCTCGCCGCGGTGGTGCCCGAACACCCGCCCCGCCCGGCCCGGTTGAGGAAGCAACCGGCACCTCCCGCACGGGAGGGCCGCCGGCTGTATGTCATCGACGGCGTCCGGCTGCTCGCCGCCCTGCTGGTGGCCGTGCACCACTTCACCGGCACCGACCGGCTGGACCAGCCGGACAACCCGGTGTGGGGCCGGCCGGTGTCCGAGATCATGCCCACGGTGTTCCGCTTCTCGGCCTACGGCTGGATCGGCGTCGAGATCTTCTTCGTGATCAGCGGCTTCGTGATCTGTATGTCGTGCTGGGGCCGCACCCCGCGGCAGTTCTTCGTCTCCAGGATCATCCGGCTCTACCCGGCGTACTGGTTCGCCATCGCCTTCACCACGGCCGTGATCGTGGCCCTGCCCGGGGTGTGGGAACGGCTGCGGCTGCGGGACATCCTGCTCAACCTCACGATGCTCCAGTCCGGTTCGGCCTCACCGCACGTCGACGGCGTCTACTGGACCCTGTGGACCGAGCTGCGCTTCTACCTGCTCTTCCTGGTGGTCGTGGCCATGGGACTCACCTACCGAAGAGTCGTCGTGTTCTGCTGTGTGTGGGGCACCGCGGCCATGATCGCGCCGATCTCCGAGCTGCGCCTGATGATCCTGATCGTGAACCCGGTCGCGGCCTGGTTCTTCATCGCCGGGCTGGTGCTCTACCTGATGTACCGGTTCGGCCAGGATCTGCTGCTGTGGGGCATGCTGACCCTGTCGTGGCTGATGGCGCAGGTGGAGATAGGGCGCCGGATCGAGTCCGTCGAGCATGTCTCCGGCTGGCGGGGCAGCGCCCTGATCTACACGGTGTTCCTGCTGTTCATGGTGGCCGTCGCGCTGGGCTTCACCGACCGCGTCCGCTGGAAGTGGCTGGTCACCGCGGGTGCGCTGACGTATCCGCTCTATCTGACGCACTACCTGGCCGGTACGACGCTGATCAGCCGGCTGCGGGACACCATGGACCCGCGGCTGCTGGTCGCGGTGGTGATCGCCGCGTTCCTGGTGCTGAGCTGGCTGGTCCACCGGTGCGTGGAGCGGCCGGCGGCACGGCTGCTGAAGCAAGGGCTGGACACGTCCTTCGCCCGGCTGCGCAACGCGACGCGCGCGTGAGCGGCCGGGCGACAAGTCGTCAGCGCGGAACCCGGACCACGCCCTCCTGGATGACCGACACCGCGAGCCGCCCGTCCTGGGTGTAGATACGGGCCTGCCCGAGCCCCCGCCCGGCGTACGCGGACGGCGACTCCTGGTCGTAGAGCAGCCACTCGTCGGCGCGGAACGGCCGGTGGAACCACATCGCGTGGTCCAGCGAGGCGCCGACCACGTCGCCGACGGCCCAGCCGCCCCGGCCGTGCGCGAGCAGGACCGAGTCGAGCAGGGTCATGTCGGAGACGTAGGTGGCGAGTACGACGTGCAGCAGCGGGTCGTCGGCGAGCTTGCCGTCGGTGCGGAACCAGACCTGGGAGTGCGGTTCGCGCGGCTCGCCGAACTTTCCGTACGGCGGCTCCTCGACATAGCGCAGGTCGACCGCCTGCCGCGCCTCCAGGAACCGCTCGACGACCCCGGGGTCGAGGTGGTCGTAGCCGCGCAGCCGCTCCTCGGAGGTGGGGAGCGTCGCCGGGTCGGGCGAGGGCGGCATCGGGGCCTGGTGGTCCAGGCCCTCCTCGTACGTCTGGAAGGACGCCGACAGCGCGAAGATCGGCTTGCCGTGCTGGACGGCGACCACCCGGCGGGTGGTGAAGGAGCGGCCGTCACGCATGCGGTCGACGTTGTAGACGATGGGCGCGCCCGGGTCCCCCATGCGCAGGAAGTACGCGTGGAGGGAGTGGGCGGGCCGGTCCGCGGGGACCGTGCGGCCGGCGGCGACGAGCGCCTGGGCCGCGACCTGGCCGCCGAAGACCCGCGGGACGACGGCGGACCGGGACTGGCCGCGGAAGATGTCCACCTCGATCTGCTCCAGGTCGAGCAGATCGAGGAGGTCCTGTAGTGCCTGGTTCATGGCACCTTTTCTACTGACCTTCTACTGACGGGTAATTTCCGGGACCTTACGGGGCTGTGTCCTACAGACCCATGTCCTTCGCGATGATCGACTTCATGATCTCGCTGGTGCCGCCGTAGATGCGGTTGACGCGGTTGTCCGCGTACAGGCGGGCGATCGGGTACTCGTTCATGAAGCCGTAGCCGCCGTGCAGCTGGAGGCAGCGGTCGATCACGCGGTGCGCGACCTCGGTGCAGAAGAGCTTGGCGGAGGCGGCCTCGGCGGGCGTGAGCTCGCCGGCGTCCAGGGCCTCCAGGGCGCGGTCCGCGACGGCCTCGGCGGCGTCGACCTCTGCCTGGCAGGCGGCCAGCTCGAACTTGGTGTTCTGGAAGGCGGCGACCGGCTTGCCGAAGACGGTGCGCTCGGTGACGTACTGCTGGGCGAACCGCACGGCGGCCTTGGCCTGCGCGTAGGCGCCGTAGGCGATGCCCCAGCGCTCGGAGGCGAGGTTGTGGCCGAGGTAGTAGAAGCCCTTGTTCTCCTCGCCGAGGAGGTCCTCGACCGGGACCTTGACGTCGACGAAGGCCAGCTCGGCGGTGTCGGAGGTGCGCAGGCCGAGCTTGTCGAGCTTGCGGCCGATGGAGTAGCCCTCGGACTTGGTGTCCACGGCGAACAGGGAGATGCCGAAGCGGCGGTCCTCGGCGGTGGACGCCGAGGTGCGGGCGCAGACGATGACCCGGTCGGCGTGCACGCCACCGGTGATGAAGGTCTTGGAGCCGTTGAGGACGTAGTGCGTGCCGTCCTCGGAGAGCTTGGCGGTGGTCTTCATGCCCGCGAGGTCGGAGCCGGTGCCCGGCTCGGTCATCGCGAGGGCCCACATCTCCTCGCCGGAGACGAACTTCGGCAGGAAGCGCTTCTTCTGCTCGTCGCTGGCGAGCATCTTGATGTACGGCAGGCCGAGCAGCACGTGCACGCCGGAGCCGCCGAACTGCACACCGGCGCGGGCGGTCTCCTCGTACATCACCGCCTCGAACTTGTACGAGTCGATGCCGGCGCCGCCGTACTCCTCGTCGACGCGGATGCCGAAGACGCCGAGCTCGGCGAGCTTGTAGTAGAAGTCGCGGGGCGCCTGGCCCGCCGCGAACCACTCGTCGTAGACCGGGGCGACCTCGGCCTCGATGAAGGCCCGGATGGTCTCCCGGAACGCCTCGTGATCCTCGTTGAACACCGTACGGCGCACGCCGTCCACCTCCACCGGTACATGTCTAAGCGCTTGCTCATTCACCGTACCGGCGAGTATCCACAGGCGTCCAGGGGTCAAGGTCCGTAACGCTCGTCACGCTCCGAGCCGTACATCTCCCCGGTGCTCGTAGTCCAGCCCGTGCTCGGCACACGGCCTGCCCTCGTCGCGCGGGCAGATCATGGAGTACGCGGTGACCCTCGCCCGGTACACCCGCCACGGCGCGGGCGGACGCACCTCCTCCGGGGCGAGCGCCCGTCCGCCCCGGCCGGCGGGGCCCGGGATGATCCGCAGCCCCTCCAGCGCCTCCGCCCCGCCCAGCTCCCTCGCCGTGGCGGTCATGTACAGCGCCCGCGGACCCGCCGTGCCGACCGGGGCGCGGGAGTCGTGGATGACGATGCCGACGCGGTCGTCGTGGGCGAGATTGCGGGAGTGGGTGACCTCGGGCGACGAGACCCAGTAGAAGTCCCGCCCGTCCTCGGTGGAGTAGAAGACGGGCGTGGCCCAGGGCGCGCCGTCGGGGCCCGTGGTGGCCAGCACCATGTACATGTTGCCGTCGATGATCGTCCGCGCCGCGCCGGTGCCGTCGGCTCTCTCGGTCATACGCCCCTCGCCCCCTCGGCGGTCCGCTGGAGAGGACACCACTCTAGGAGCGCCGCCCGGAATCCGACCCGACCGGAGACCGCCGCTCCGCACGCCGCCGCCCGCGCCCTGCCCGCAGCAGCCGTAGCCCCACGAACGCCAGGACCGCCACGGCCACGACGACCAGGATCACCTTGGAGTACAGGCCCACCACGTCGGTGACCTCGTGCCAGCGCGCGCCGAGGGCGTAGCCGCCCGCGATGAAGGCGGTGTTCCAGATGAGGCTGCCCGCGGCGGTGAGGGCGAGGAACACGGGGAGCCGCATGCGTTCGACGCCGGCCGGTATCGAGATCAGGCTGCGGAAGATCGGCACGAAGCGGCCGAAGAAGACGGCCTTGGTGCCGTGCCGGAGGAACCACGCCTCGGTCCGCTCCACGTCGGCGACCTTCACCAGCGGCAGCCGGGCCGCCACCGCGATCAGCCGCTCGCGGCCGAAGAGCGCGCCGAGCAGGTACAGGACCAGCGCGCCCACCACCGAGCCGGCCGTCGTCCAGGCGACGGCGCCGACGACGTCCATCCGGCCCTGACTCGCGGTGAACCCCGCCAGCGGCAGGATCACCTCGCTGGGCAGCGGCGGGAAGAGGTTCTCCAGCGCGATGGCCAGCCCGGCACCCGGGCCGCCCAGCTTCTCCATGAGGTCGGCGGCCCAGCCGGCGACTCCACCGACCGGCGCCTCGGACGCGGACGCGACAGCAATGATCATGCAGGCCACTTTACGAACTCTTGACCTAAAGACGGTATGAGGAAGACCGCACGACCGGCTGTGGCGATCGGCACGCCAGAAGTGCGGTTTCCCGCAGGGCACCGACCCGGCGGCCCCCGCTGCCTTGCCCCCACGTGACCCGATTCACCGGACGCCGACCCCACAGACAGCGGCCTCAGCACGCCACGTCCGCCCCCACGAGCACGCTGCGCCTGACCGCGCCGAAGCACACACGACCGACTACGGCGACCCGCACCTCAACAATGCGGTTCTCCGCAGGGCACCGGCCCCGCGGCCCCGGCTAGCCTGACCCGTCGTGATCCGATTAACCGAGCGCTGGCTCCGCCTCGCCGCCGGGCTCCTGCTGGGCGGGCTGACGGCCGTGGCCGAGCTTGTGCACGTCATCGGCGGCTGGACGCGCAGGCTGGGGTCCCGCCGCGCCGAGCGCGTCCCCGCGAGCGCGCTGCGCCTGGCCGGGCTGGAGCGCCGTCGGCTCGCGGTGTTTCACGGCGCCGAGCTGGACGCGCCGCGCGGCGGGCAGGCGGCGTTCGGATATCTGGCCGCACGCTGGCCGCTGGGCCTGTTCGGGCTGCTGGTGCTGCTGACCGCGCTGATCGCCCTCGTCTACGCGTCGGTACCGCTGTGGGCGTGGTTCGTGCTGGAGCCGGACGATCCCGCAGACATCGTGGTCTCCGGGCTGGGCGGGCTGTTCCTGCTGTTCCTGTGCGCGCAGGGCGGACGCGGCCTGGCACAGCTGGACGAACAGCTGGCCCGCCGCCACCTCGGCCCCAGCGAGACGGAACTGCTGCGGCGCCGGGTCGGGGAGCTGGCCGAGACCCGCGCCGGAGTGGTGCAGGCCGTGCACGACGAGCGGCGGCGCATCGAACGCGACCTGCACGACGGAGTGCAGCAACGCCTCGTCGCCCTCGGCATGCTCCTCGGCCGGGCCCGCCGCGCCACCGACCCGGCCAAGGCGGACGCCCTGCTCCGCCAGGCGCACGAGGAGTCCGCCCACGCCCTCACGGAGCTGCGCGAGACGGCCTGGCGGATCTACCCCGCGACCTTGGACGAGCGCGGGCTGGCCGCCGCGCTGGAGGACCTGGCCGAGCGTTCGGTCCTGCCCGTGGAGGTGACGTACGACCTGGACGGCACCCCACCGCTGATCCCCGTCCTCGTCCAGACGGTGGCGTACTTCGTCGCCGCCGAGGCCGTCACCAACACCCTGAAGCACTCCGGCGCCACCCGCGCGGGCATCCGCGTGACCCGACACGGCGACGAACTGCTGATACGCGTCGAGGACGACGGCACCGGAGGCGCCCCGCCGCACCCCACGACCGGCGGCCTGCTCGGTCTGTCCCGCCGCGTCGCCGCCCTCGACGGCCGACTGGACGTGCACAGCCCGCCCGGCGGCCCGACCGTGATCACCGCGGAGCTGCCGTGCACGTGACGATCGCCACCGGCCGCGGCAGCGGGACACTCGGATCCACGCTCGTACGGCCGCCCGCCCCACCCAGGACACTCGACCCCCCGGAGCCTCCATGCGCGTCATGATCGCCGAGGACTCGGCACTTCTGCGCGAGGGCCTCGTCCGGCTGCTCGCCGACGAGGGACACGAGGTGACGGCCGCCGTGGGGAACGCGGACGCCCTCCTCGCGGCCGTGGCGGCGGACCCGCCCGACATCGTCGTCGTGGATGTGCGCATGCCGCCCTCGCACACCGACGAGGGGCTGCGGGCCGCGCTTCGGATCCGGGAGCGGCATTCCGGTACGGCCGTCCTGGTCCTCTCCCAGTACGTCGAGGGCCGCTACGCCACCGAGCTGCTCAGCGGCAGCAGCGAAGGGGTGGGCTATCTGCTCAAGGACCGGGTCATGCAGGTGGAGGAGTTCCTCGACGCCCTGGAACGGGTCGGCTCCGGCGGCACCGCCTTCGACCCCGAGGTGGTGCGGCGGCTCCTGGCCCGGGGCGCGCGCACCGACCCGCTGCACCGGCTCACCCCGCGCGAGCGTGACGTCCTGGCACTGATGGCCCAGGGCTGCACCAACGCGGCCATCGCGCGGCGGCTCTACGTCTCCCTGAGCGCCGTGGAGAAACACACCAACGCCATCTTCGACAAGCTCGGCCTCACCGGCACGACCGGCTACAGCCGCCGGGTCCTCGCGGTGCTGCGCCATCTGAGCGCCCCCGCCGAGGGATAGCGGCCGGACGTGCGGCTCACTCCGCTCCGGCCGCCGCGAACGCCCCCCGGGCCATCCGGTGCAGCAGCACCGCCGTGACGCCCCGCCCCGGCAGCGCCCCCGGCCGGCCCAGGTGCGGCGTCGAGTTGAGCAGCCCGAACACCGAGTGCACCGCCGAGCGGGCGGTCGGCTCCGTCAGCTCCGGGTACACCTCGCGCACCACCTCCACCCACAGCTCGACGTACTGCCGCTGGAGCTGCCGTACCAGCTTGCGGTCGCTGTCGCGCAGGCGGTCCAGCTCACGGTCGTGCAGGGTGATGAGGGGACGGTCGTCGAGGGCGAAGTCGATGTGGCCCTCGATGAGGGAGTCGAGGACCGCCTCGGCAGGCACCCCGTCGGCCTCCGCGAGGCGCCGCTTCGCGCCCGTCAGCAGCTGACCGCTGATGCCGACCAGCAGTTCGGCGAGCATCGCGTCCTTGCCGGCGAAGTGCCGGTACAGACCGGGCCCGCTGATGCCCACGGCGGCGCCTATCTCGTCGACACCGACGCCGTGGAAGCCGCGCTCGGCGAACAGCCGCGCGGCCTCCTTGAGGATCTGTTCGCGGCGGGTGGGGGCGTCGGTTCTGGTGGCCATGGAAGCAATTCTAGACAGGGAGGTTAGCGGTCGTTAACCTGAAGGAAATGGTTAACGCTCATTAACAGTCGATCACTGGGTGAGGGGACCGCAGGATGCATGAGGCACCGGAGCTTCACAGCGCGGCAGATCCCGCGTCGGAGGCCTTTCGGGCCAACGAGGAGGCCCACCGGGCGCTCGTCGAGGAACTGCGCGGCAAGCTCGGCGCGGCCCGGCTCGGCGGCGGTGAGAAGGCCCGCGCCCGGCACACCGCGCGCGGCAAGCTGCTGCCGAGGGACCGGGTGGACACCCTCCTCGACCCCGGCTCACCCTTCCTGGAGCTCGCTCCCCTGGCCGCCGACGGGATGTATGACGGACAGGCCCCGGCCGCCGGGGTCATCGCCGGCATCGGCCGGGTCAGCGGCCGCGAGTGCGTGATCGTCGCGAACGACGCCACGGTCAAGGGCGGCACGTACTACCCGATGACCGTGAAGAAGCACCTGCGCGCGCAGGAGGTGGCCCTGGAGAACCGGCTGCCGTGTCTGTACCTCGTCGACTCGGGCGGGGCCTTCCTGCCCATGCAGGACGAGGTCTTCCCGGACCGCGAGCACTTCGGCCGGATCTTCTACAACCAGGCCCGGATGTCGGGTGCCGGGATCCCCCAGGTCGCGGCGGTGCTCGGCTCGTGCACGGCGGGCGGCGCGTACGTCCCCGCCATGAGCGACGAGGCCGTCATCGTCCGCAACCAGGGCACGATCTTCCTCGGCGGCCCGCCGCTGGTGAAGGCCGCCACCGGCGAGGTCGTCACGGCGGAGGAGCTCGGCGGCGGCGAAGTCCACTCACGGGTGTCCGGCGTGACCGACCACCTCGCCGAGGACGACGCCCACGCCCTGCGAATCGTCCGGAACATCGTCGCCACCCTCCCCGCGCGCGGCACCCTCCCCTGGGAGGTCACGGCCGCCGCCGAGCCGAAGGTCGACCCTTACGGCCTCTACGGCGCGGTCCCCGTCGACTCCCGCACCCCCTATGACGTACGCGAGATCATCGCGCGCGTGGCCGACGGCTCCCGTTTCGCGGAGTTCAAGGCGGAGTTCGGGCAGACCCTGATCACCGGCTTCGCCCGGATCCACGGCCACCCGGTCGGCATCGTCGCCAACAACGGCATCCTGTTCTCCGAGTCGGCCCAGAAGGGCGCCCACTTCATCGAGCTGTGCGACCAGCGCGGGATCCCGCTGGTGTTCCTCCAGAACATCTCCGGGTTCATGGTCGGCAAGGACTACGAGGCGGGCGGTATCGCCAAGCACGGCGCCAAGATGGTGACGGCGGTGGCGTGCACGCGGGTGCCGAAGCTGACGGTCGTGGTCGGCGGGTCGTACGGCGCCGGCAACTACTCCATGTGCGGGCGGGCGTACTCCCCCCGCTTCCTGTGGATGTGGCCCAACGCCAAGATCTCCGTCATGGGCGGCGAGCAGGCCGCCTCGGTCCTCGCGACCGTCAAGCGGGACCAGTTGGAGGCGCGCGGCGAGGACTGGCCCGCGCAGGAGGAAGAAGACTTCAAGGACCCGATCCGCGCGCAGTACGAGCGCCAGGGCAACGCCTACTACGCGACCGCCCGCCTGTGGGACGACGGGGTCATCGACCCCCTGGAGACCCGCCAGGTGCTGGGTCTGGCCTTGACCGCCTGCGCCAACGCGCCCCTGGGCGAGCCCCAGTTCGGCGTCTTCCGGATGTGATGAGGGGACTCATGTTCGACACGGTACTTGTGGCCAACCGGGGTGAGATCGCCGTCCGCGTGATCCGGACCCTGCGCGCGCTGGGCGTGCGCTCGGTGGCCGTCTTCTCGGACGCGGACGCGGACGCCCGGCACGTCCGGGAGGCCGACACCGCGGTACGGCTCGGCCCGGCGCCGGCCGCCGAGAGCTATCTGTCGGTGGAGCGCATCCTGGACGCGGCGGCCCGCTCCGGCGCCCAGGCGGTGCACCCCGGATACGGCTTCCTAGCGGAGAACGCCGCCTTCGCGCGCGCGTGCGCCGACGCCGGGCTGGTGTTCATCGGCCCGCCCGCGGACGCGATCGCGCTGATGGGCGACAAGATCCGCGCCAAGGAGACCGTGCAGGCCGCGGGCGTGCCCGTCGTGCCCGGCGGCCGCGACCCCGACCTGGCCGAGGCGGCCCGCGAACTGGGCGCCCCGGTCCTGCTGAAGCCCAGCGCCGGCGGCGGCGGCAAGGGCATGCGGCTGATCAGGGATCTCGATCTCCTGGACGACGAGATCGCCGCCGCCCGCCGGGAGGCCCGCGCCTCCTTCGGCGACGACACCCTCCTGGTCGAGCGGTGGATCGACCGCCCCCGGCACATCGAGATCCAGGTGCTGGCCGACGGCCACGGCAATGTGCTGCACCTGGGCGAGCGAGAGTGCTCGTTGCAGCGACGGCACCAGAAGATCATCGAGGAGGCACCGAGTGTGCTCCTCGACGAGGCCACGCGCGCGTCGATGGGCGAGGCCGCGGTCCAGGCGGCACGGTCCTGCGGCTACCGGGGCGCGGGCACGGTGGAGTTCATCGTGCCCGGCGGCGATCCGTCGTCGTACTACTTCATGGAGATGAACACCCGGCTCCAGGTGGAGCACCCGGTCACCGAACTCGTCACCGGCCTCGACCTGGTGGAGTGGCAGCTGCGGGTGGCGGCCGGTGAGCGGCTGCCGTGCGCGCAGGACGAGATCCGGCTGACCGGGCACGCGGTGGAGGCCCGTATCTGCGCCGAGGACCCCGCGCGCGGGTTCCTGCCGTCCGGCGGCACCGTCCTCAAGCTGCGCGAACCCCAGGGCGACGGCGTCCGCACCGACTCCGGGCTCAGCGAGGGCACGGAGGTCGGCAGCCTGTACGACCCGATGCTGTCCAAGGTGATCGCGTACGGCCCCGACCGCGCGACCGCGCTGCGCAGGCTCCGGGCGGCTCTCGCGGAGACGGTCACGCTGGGCGTGCAGACCAACGCCGGGTTCCTGCGTCGGCTGCTCGCGCATCCGGCGGTCGTGGCGGGCGAGTTGGACACCGGGCTGGTGGAGCGCGAAGTGGACTCCCTGGTGTCGACCGACGTGCCCGAGGAGGTGTACGAGGCGGCGGCGGCCGTACGGCTGGACGCGCTGCGGCCCCGCGCGCGGGGGTGGACCGACCCGTTCTCCGTGCCGAGCGGCTGGCGGCTGGGCGGCGAGCCCAGGCCCGTCGGCTTCCACCTGCGGGTACAGGACCCGGTGGAGCACGCCCCGCGCGGTTCCGCCACCGTCACCGACGACCAGGTGGCCGTCACCCTCGACGGCGTCCGCCACACCTTCCACCGGGCCGCCGACTGGCTCGGCCGGGACGGCGACGCGTGGCACGTACGCGACCACGACCCGGTGGCCGCGTCCCTCACGCGCGCGGGGCACGCGGGCGCCGACTCGCTCACCGCGCCGATGCCGGGGACGGTGACGGTGGTGAAGGTGGCGGTGGGCGACGAAGTGGCCGCCGGGCAGAGCCTGCTGGTGGTGGAGGCGATGAAGATGGAGCACGTCATCTCCGCCCCGCACGCCGGCACCGTCGCCGAACTGGACGTCACACCCGGCACGACGGTCGCCATGGACCAGGTCCTGGCCGTCATCACGCCGACGGAGGAGGACTGATGACGCTGCCCATGACGGTGCCGGCCGCGGACCTGCCCGCCCGGGTCCGCATCCACGAGGTCGGCGCGCGCGACGGCCTTCAGAACGAGAAGTCGACCGTGCCGACCGAGGTCAAGGCGGAGTTCGTGCGCCGGCTCGCCGACGCCGGACTGACGACGATCGAGGCGACGAGCTTCGTGCACCCCAAGTGGGTGCCCCAACTCGCCGACGCCGAGCAGCTGTTCCCGCTCGTGTCCGGACTCGAGGGCGTACGGCTGCCCGTCCTGGTCCCCAACGCCCGCGGCCTGGACCGCGCCCTGGCCCTGGGCGCCCGCCGTATCGCCGTCTTCGCGAGCGCCACGGAGTCCTTCGCCAAGGCCAACCTCAACCGCACGCTGGACGAGTCGCTGGCGGTCTTCGAGCCGGTCGTGAAGCGAGCGAAGGACGAGGGCGTGCACGTCCGCGGTTACGTGTCGATGTGCTTCGGCGACCCCTGGGAGGGCGAGGTCCCCCTCCACCAGGTCGCCCGGGTCTGCAAGGCGCTCGTCGCGATGGGCTGCGACGAGCTGAGCCTCGGCGACACGATCGGCGTCGCGACCCCCGGCCACGTGCTGGAACTCCTCTCCCTCCTCAACGAGGAGGGCGTGCCGACGAACGTCATCGGCGTGCACTTCCACGACACCTACGGCCAGGCGCTGGCCAACACCTACGCCGCCCTGGAACACGGCGTCACCACGATCGACGCCTCCGCCGGTGGGCTGGGCGGCTGCCCCTACGCCAAGTCCGCCACCGGAAACCTCGCCACGGAAGACCTCGTGTGGATGCTGCGGGGCCTTGGCATCGACACCGGAGTCGACCTCGACCGCCTCGTCGCCACGAGCACGTGGATGGCCGGACAACTGGGCCGACCCAGCCCGTCCCGCACCGTACGAGCCCTCTCCCACAAGGAGCAGTGAACAGCCATGGACCACCGTCTCTCCCCCGAACTGGAGGATCTCCGCCGCACGGTGGAGGAGTTCGCCCACGAC
This sequence comes from Streptomyces sp. NPDC098781, assembly GCF_044759995.1. Lineage (NCBI taxonomy): Bacteria > Bacillati > Actinomycetota > Actinomycetes > Kitasatosporales > Streptomycetaceae > Streptomyces > Streptomyces sp. NPDC098781. The sequence continues at coordinate 25,028 of NZ_JBIWAK010000014.1, read as the reverse complement.
GTCGTGGCACCCAAGATCGGCGACTTCTACGAGCGCCATGAGTTCCCGTACGAGATCGTGCGGGAGATGGGCCGCATGGGCCTGTTCGGGCTGCCGTTCCCCGAGGAGTACGGCGGTATGGGCGGCGACTATCTGGCGCTGGGCATCGCGCTGGAGGAACTGGCCCGGGTGGACTCCTCGGTGGCCATCACGCTGGAGGCGGGCGTCTCACTCGGCGCGATGCCGATCCACCTGTTCGGCACCGAGGAGCAGAAGCGCGAGTGGCTGCCCCGGCTGTGCGCGGGCGAGATCCTGGGCGCCTTCGGTCTGACCGAGCCCGACGGCGGCTCCGACGCGGGCGCGACGCGCACCACGGCCCGCCTGGACGAGTCGACGAACGAGTGGGTGATCAACGGCACGAAGTGCTTCATCACCAACTCGGGCACGGACGTCACGGGCCTGGTCACGGTGACGGCGGTGACCGGCCGCAAGCCGGACGGCAAGCCCCTGATCTCCTCGATCATCGTCCCGTCGGGCACCCCGGGCTTCACGGTCGCGGCCCCGTACTCGAAGGTCGGCTGGAACGCGTCGGACACCCGTGAACTGTCCTTCCAGGACGTCCGTGTCCCCGCGGCCAACCTCCTGGGCGAGGAGGGCCGCGGCTACGCCCAGTTCCTGCGCATCCTGGACGAGGGCCGGATCGCCATCGCTGCGCTCGGGACGGGCCTGGCGCAGGGCTGCGTGGACGAGTCGGTGAAGTACGCCAAGGAACGCCACGCCTTCGGCCGCCCGATCGGCGCCAACCAGGCCATCCAGTTCAAGATCGCCGACATGGAGATGAAGGCCCACACGTCCCGCCTGGCCTGGCGCGACGCGGCCTCACGCCTGGTCGCCGGTGAGCCCTTCAAGAAGGAGGCGGCCCTGGCGAAGCTGTACTCGTCCACGATCGCGGTGGACAACGCCCGCGACGCGACCCAGATCCACGGCGGCTACGGCTTCATGAACGAGTACCCGGTGGCCCGGATGTGGCGCGACTCCAAGATCCTGGAGATCGGCGAGGGCACGAGCGAGGTGCAGCGGATGCTGATCGCCCGGGAGCTGGGGTTGGTGGGCTAGGCCCACCGCCTGCCGGGCGCAGGCCGGCCAAGGTTGCGGGGTCCGGTTCGACGGATGGACCGGACCCTGTGGTTGCTCCGCGGTGGTCCGAGGGGCTAGGAGGCGCCGTTGAGCTGTCCCCGGTGAAGCGCCGAGATCGCGCTCTCCTGGAACTCGAGACCGCCGGAGTCACGGAGCCGGGTCAACCACGGCCGCAGCTCCCCGTAGTGGGCCGTCGGCGGGATGTCGACGGCCAGGAGGCGTCCGTCTTCTCGCCCCAGAGGCGTTCCACCGAGACAGGCGGCCAGTCCGCATGCTCCGGCTCGAGGTCGAAGGCGACCTTGAACAGTCCGCGCCGCGGGACGAGACCGGCCGCGAGCTCGCTCCCGTCACAGCCGACCCCACCAATAGGCGGTCAATGCAAGGGACTTGGCCCGTGCCGGCCACGGGAACGCATCCCACAGCCCACCCACAGCTTCCATCACAAGGCCCCCACCCCTGGGAGATCAGCTCAGGTTAGGCTAACCTACCTTCGAATTGTCCGGCGGGTGATCCGCCCTGTTCGAAAGCAGCGTACCCATGCCCAACGCCAGAGCCTCCCACCTCACCCGCCGCGGCATCCTCGCCGCCGGTGGTGCCCTCGGACTCGGGGCCGTGCTTGCCGCGTGCGGGGACGACGACGCGAAAAGCGACGGTTCCGGTGAGGCCACGACCGCCGGCAAGTCGGGCCCCTGGACGTTCAAGGACGACCGCGGCACCACGGTGAAGCTCGACAAGGTCCCGACGAAGATCGTCGCCTTCGTCGGCGTCGCCGCCGCCCTGTACGACTACGGCATCGACGTCAAGGGCGTCTTCGGCCCGACCAAGACGCAGGACGGCAAGGCCGACGTCCAGGCCGGTGACATGGACGTCAGCAAGCTGACCGTCTTCGGCAACGTCTGGGACCAGTTCAACGTCGAGCAGTACGCGGCGTTCGCCCCCGAGGTCCTCATCTCCACGACCTTCGACAGCGCCGGCACCCTCTGGTACGTCCCCGAGGCGTCCAAGGACAAGATCGCCAAGCTCGCCCCGAGCGCCGCGATCTCCGTCTACGACCGCCAGATCACCCAGCCGCTGCAAAAGATGTGGGAGCTGGCCGAGTCCCTCGGCGCCGACATGAAGGCCGCCAAGACCGCTCAGGCCAAGAAGGACTTCGAGGCCGCCGCCGAGCGCCTGCGCAAGGCCGCCAAGTCCCGCCCCGAGATCAAGGTGATGGCCGGCTCCGCCAGCCAGGACATCTTCTACGTCTCCGGCACCAACCTCTCCATCGACCTGGAGTACTTCAAGTCCCTCGGCGTGAACTTCGTCGAGCCGCCGGAGAGCGCCAAGAAGGAGGGCGGCGGCTGGTTCGAGAGCCTCAGCTGGGAGAACGTCGACAAGTACCCGGCCGACATCATCATGATGGACGACCGCTCCTCGACGATCCAGCCGAAGGACATCACCGAGGCCACGTGGAAGAAGCTGCCCGCGGTGAAGGCCGGCCAGGTCATCGCCCGCTCGCCGGAGCCGATCCTGTCCTACGCCAAGTGCACCCCGCTTCTGACGAACCTCGCCGAGGCCATCGAGAAGGCCAAGAAGGTCGGTTAAGACCGACACGGCCAGCTGAAGGAGTCACAGTGACGACCGCCGTAGCCGCCCCGTTCCGTTTCTTCCCCCTACAGGTCATACGGACGAGGCGGCTCGGTCCGTCCATGGTCCGGATCACCTTCGGCGGGGACGATCTGGCGTACTTCTTCTCCGACGGGCGCGACCAGTCCCTGTCGTTGTTCCTGCCGCACCCCGGGCAGCACGAGCCCCGGGTCCCGATCGAGCTCGGAGACGGCTGGTGGCAGGGCTGGCGTGAACTCCCGGACGGCGTACGGGCGGTGATGCGCTCGTACACCCTGCGCGCCCTGCGCCGGAACCCCGACGAGATCGACATCGACTTCGTCCTGCACGAACCCGCCGGCCACGCCTCGCACTGGGCCTCCCACGCCACCGCCGGCGACCGCGTCCTGCTGCTCGGTCCCGCCATCGCCGACAACCGGGCGATCCGGTTCCGGCCGCCGCAGGACACCGACCTGGTCGTCATCTGGGGCGACGACACGGCCGTACCCGCCGTCTCCGCCATCCTCGAAACCCTGCCCGCCGGCACCCGCGCCCGGGTGTGGCTCGAGGTGCACGACGCCGGGGACATCCAGGACCTGGCGACCGAGGCCGACGCCGAGATCACCTGGCTGGTCGACGAGGACGGTCTCGCCGCCGTCCGCGCCGCCGAACTGCCGCCCGCCGAGCGTCCGTACGTCTGGATCGCCGGTGAGTCGGGCCGCGTGAAGGCGTTGCGCCGGCACGTCGTCGGTGAGCGCGGGATCGACCGGCGCCGGGTGACGTTCGTCGGCTACTGGCGCCAGGGAATGACCGAGGAACAGCTGCGCGCCGCCGAGTAGTCACCCCCGGGAGCCACGTGATCACAGTCACGGTCGAGGCTGCCCTGACACCGCATTACTTAGGTTAGGCTAACCTAAGTTCACCACGCACCCCACGCACGCACCCCCGCACCACACGGCCCGTCCCCACCGGAGGACCTCCCCATGCGCTCGCACCTGCTCAATGACACGACCGCGGAGCGGTACCGCAGCTCCGTGACCGAAGGTATAGAGCGGGTGGCAGCCAAACTCGCCGCCACCGACCGTCCGTTCACCGGTGTCACCGTCGACGCCCTCGCCCCCACCATCGACGCGATCGACCTCGACCAGCCGCTGCTCGACACGGCCGCGGTGCTCGACGAACTGGAGGACGTGTACCTCCGGGACGCGATCTACTTCCACCACCCCCGCTATCTCGCCCACCTCAACTGCCCGGTCGTCATACCGGCGGTGCTCGGCGAGGCGATCCTCTCCGCCGTCAACTCCTCCCTGGACACCTGGGACCAGTCGGCCGGCGGCACGCTCATCGAGCGCAAGCTCATCGACTGGACGACGGCCCGCATAGGCCTCGGCGAGAACGCCGACGGTGTCTTCACCTCGGGCGGCACGCAGTCCAACCTCCAGGCGCTCCTCCTCGCCCGTGAGGAGGCCAAGAGCGACAGCCTGGCCAAACTGCGCATCTTCGCCTCCGAGGTCAGCCACTTCAGCGTGAAGAAGTCGGCCAAACTGCTCGGCCTGGGCCAGGACGCCGTCGTGTCCATCCCCGTCGACCACGACAAGCGGATGCAGACCGTCGCCCTCGCGTACGAGCTGGAGCGGTGCAGGAAGGACGGCCTGGTCCCGATGGCCGTCGTCGCCACCGCCGGCACCACCGACTTCGGCTCCATCGACCCGCTGCCCGAGATCGCCGAGCTGTGTGAGCAGTTCGGCACCTGGATGCATGTCGACGCCGCCTACGGCTGCGGCCTGCTGGCCTCCGTGAAGTACCGGGGCCGTATCGAGGGCATCGAGCGCGCCGACTCGGTCACCGTCGACTACCACAAGTCCTTCTTCCAGCCGGTGAGTTCGTCGGCGGTACTCGTGCGCGACGCCTCGACGCTGCGCCACGCGACCTACCACGCCGAGTACCTCAACCCCAAGCGCATGGTCACCGAGCGCATCCCCAACCAGGTCGACAAGTCCCTCCAGACCACCCGCCGGTTCGACGCCCTCAAGCTGTGGATGACGCTGCGCACGATGGGCGCCGACGGCATCGGGCAGCTCTTCGACGAGGTCTGCGACCTGGCCGTGGAGGGCTGGAAGCTGCTGGCCGCCGACCCGCGCTTCGACGTGGTCGTGGAGCCCTCGCTCTCCACCCTGGTCTTCCGCTACATCCCGGGCGCCGTCACCGACCCGGCCGAGATCGACCGCGCCAACCTGTACGCCCGCAAGGCCCTGTTCGCCTCCGGCGCCGCGGTGGTCGCGGGCACGAAGGTCCAGGGCCGCCACTACCTGAAGTTCACCTTGCTCAACCCCGAGACGACGACCGAAGACATCGCCGCCGTCCTCGACCTGATCGCCGGCCATGCCGAGCAGTACCTGGGAGAGTCCCTTGACCGCGCGTCCTGAAAACCCGACCAAAACCCATGACTTCGTGGGGATCGGGCTCGGCCCGTTCAACCTCGGCCTCGCCTGTCTGACCGAGCCGATCGAGGAACTCGACGGTGTCTTCCTGGAGTCGAAGCCCGACTTCGAGTGGCACGCGGGCATGTTCCTGGACGGCGCCCACCTCCAGACCCCGTTCATGTCGGACCTGGTCACCCTGGCCGACCCGACCTCGCCGTACTCCTTCCTGAACTACCTGAAGGAGAAGGGGCGGCTGTACTCGTTCTACATCCGGGAGAACTTCTACCCACTGCGGGTCGAGTACGACGACTACTGCCGCTGGGCCGCGGGCAAGCTGAGCAGCATCCGCTTCGGCACCACGGTCACGGAGGTGACGTACGAGGACGAGGTCTACGTCGTCCGGACGACCGCCGGTGACACCTACCGCGCCCGTCACCTCGTCCTCGGCACGGGCACCCCGCCCTACATACCCGAGGCGTGCCGGGAGCTCGGCGGCGACTTCCTGCACAACTCCCGCTATCTCCAGCACAAGGCGGAGCTCCAGCAGAAGGAGTCGATCACCCTGGTCGGCTCCGGGCAGTCCGCGGCCGAGATCTACTACGACCTGCTCAGCGAGATCGACGTCCACGGCTACCGGCTGAACTGGGTCACCCGCTCCCCGCGCTTCTTCCCGCTGGAGTACACCAAGCTCACGCTGGAGATGACGTCCCCGGAGTACGTCGACTACTTCCGCGAGCTGCCCGAGGCCACCCGCTACCGGCTCACCGCCGAGCAGAAGGGCCTGTTCAAGGGCATCGACGGCGACCTGATCAACGAGATCTTCGACCTGCTCTACCAGAAGAACCTCGGCGGCCCCGTGCCCACCCGTCTGCTCACCAACTCCTCGCTGAACGGCGCGCGGTACGAGAACGGCACGTACACCCTCTCCTTCCGTCAGGAGGAGCAGGGCAAGGACTTCGAGCTCGACTCGCAGGGCCTGGTGCTGGCCACCGGGTACAAGTACGCCGAGCCGGAGTTCCTGACGCCGGTCAAGGACCGCCTGGTCTACGACTCGCAGGGCAACTTCGACGTCGCCCGCAACTACGCCGTCGACGTCACCGGCCGCGGGGTGTTCCTCCAGAACGCCGGCGTCCACACGCACAGCATCACCAGCCCCGACCTGGGCATGGGCCCGTACCGGAACGCGTACATCATCCGCGAGCTGCTCGGCACCGAGTACTACCCGGTCGAGAAGACGATCGCGTTCCAGGAGTTCTCCGTATGAGCATCGGTACCTTCACCTTCCGCCCGCTCGATCCGCTCCAGGACGCCGAGCTGCTGCACGGCTGGGTCACCCACCCCAAGGCGGCGTTCTGGATGATGCAGGACGCCGGCCTGGTGGACGTCGAGCGCGCCTACATGGAGATCGCGGCCGACGAGCACCACCACGCGGTGCTCGGCCTTCAGGACGGCGAACCGGTCTTCCTGATGGAGTACTACGACCCCGCCCACCGCGAACTCGTCGGCCTGTACGAGCCGCAGCCGGGCGACATCGGCATGCACTTCCTGACGCCGCCCACCGACAAGCCCGTCCGCGGCTTCACCCGGTCCGTCATCACCGCCGTGATGGCGCACCTCTTCGAGGACCCCGCGGTGCGGCGTGTCGTCGTCGAGCCGGACGTGGACAACAAGGCCGTGCACGCCCTGAACGAAGCCGTCGGGTTCGTGCCCGAACGGGAAATCCAGAAGCCGGAGAAGAAGGCGCTGCTGAGCTTCTGCACACGTGAGCAGTTCTTGGCCGCCCAAGGAGCAGCCGTATGACCCTGTCCGACGCCGTAGCGCATCTGTCCCCCCACCGCTGGGCGCGGGCCAACCGCCTCCTGATCCGCAAGGCCCTCGCCGAGTTCGCGCACGAGCGGCTGATCACCCCCGAGAAGGACGGTGACCAGTACGTCGTCCGCAGCGACGACGGTCTGACCCGGTACACCTTCACCGCGGTGCTCCGCGCGCTCGACCACTGGCAGGTCGACGCCGACTCGATCACCCGGCACCGCGACGGTGCCGAACTCCCGCTCGCCGCCCTGGACTTCTTCATCGAGCTCCAGAAGTCCCTGGGCCTGAGCGACGAGGTGCTGCCGGTCTATCTGGAGGAGATCTCCTCCACCCTCTCCGGCACCTGCTACAAGCTCACCAAGCCGCAGGTCCCGGTCGCCGAGCTGGCCGGGGGCGGCTTCCAGGCCATCGAGACCGGCATGACCGAGGGCCACCCCTGCTTCGTCGCCAACAACGGGCGGCTCGGCTTCGGCATCCACGAGTACCTGTCGTACGCCCCGGAGACCGCGAGCCCGGTCCGGCTGGTGTGGCTCGCGGCCCACCGTTCGCGGGCCGCGTTCACGGCCGGTGTCGGCATCGACTACGAGTCGTTCGTCCGTGACGAGCTGGGCGTGGAGACCGTCGAGCGCTTCCACGGCGTCCTGCGCGAGCAGGACCTCGACCCCGCCGACTTCCTCCTCATCCCCGTCCACCCCTGGCAGTGGTGGAACAAGCTGACGGTGACCTTCGCCGCCGAGGTGGCGCAGAAGCACCTGGTGTGCCTGGGCGAGGGCGACGACGAGTACCTGGCCCAGCAGTCCATCCGGACCTTCTTCAACGCCTCCAGCCCCGAGAAGCACTACGTGAAGACGGCGCTGTCCGTCATCAACATGGGCTTCATGCGCGGACTCTCGGCCGCCTACATGGAGGCCACGCCCGCCATCAACGACTGGCTGGCCCAGCTGATCGAGGGCGACCCGGTGCTCCGGGAGACCGGTCTGTCGATCATCCGCGAGCGCGCGGCCGTCGGCTACCGGCACCTGGAGTACGAGAAGGCGACCGACCGTTACTCGCCGTACCGCAAGATGCTGGCGGCGCTGTGGCGCGAGAGCCCGGTGGCGTCCCTGCGTGACGGCGAGTCCCTGGCCACCATGGCCTCCCTGGTGCACGTCGACCACGAGGGCGCGTCCTTCGCCGGGGCGCTGATCGCCCAGTCCGGACTGACCCCGACGGAGTGGCTGCGCCGCTATCTGAAGGCGTACTTCACCCCGCTCCTGCACAGCTTCTACGCCTACGACCTGGTGTTCATGCCGCACGGCGAGAACGTCATCCTCGTCCTGAAGGACGGCGTCGTCGAGCGTGCGATCTACAAGGACATCGCCGAGGAGATCGCCGTCATGGACCCGGACGCGGTGCTGCCGCCGACGGTCGAGCGGCTGCGCGTGGACGTGCCGGAGGAGAAGAAGCTCCTGTCGATCTTCACGGACGTCTTCGACTGCTTCTTCCGCTTCCTCGCCGCGAACCTCGCGGCCGAGGGGATCCTGGAGGAGGACGACTTCTGGCGCACGGTCGCCGAGGTCACCCGGGACTACCAGCACTCGGTGCCCGAACTCGCCGAGAAGTTCGAGCGGTACGACATGTTCGCCCCCGAGTTCGCGCTGTCCTGTCTCAACCGCCTCCAGCTGCGCAACAACAAGCAGATGGTGGACCTGGCGGACCCGGCCGGCGCCCTCCAGCTGGTCGGCAACCTGAAGAACCCCATCGCGGGGCTCTGACACAGACAGGCGTGCACCCCCGGAGTACGGTCCTCCGGGGGTGCACGTCTATACGTCCAGGGCGTGCGCGCCCTTTCTTGGGGGCGCGGGGAACTGCGCGACCAGCCCCCACCGGACCCGCAGCCGAATCACCACGCCTACGCCGTGGGCCACGGCACCTGCGGCGACCGATAGAAGTTGATCCCCAACGCCTCCCACCGCTCAGCCTGCGCAGCAAGCCGCACCTTGTAGGCATCCCAGTCATGCGTCGCAGCCGGCGACCACCCCAGCTCGGCCACCCCCGCCAGCCTCGGGAACGCCATGTACTCGAGGTCGGCCGACTTGCTGAGCGTCTCCGTCCACATCGGGGCCTCGACCCCGCGGATCGCCGAACCGGGCGCCCCCGGCAGGTAGTTGCCGGGATCCCAGTCGTACGACCGCTTCACCTCGACCAGACCGGCCCAGTCCAGCCCCAACGGCGTCTCGGCGGTGTACTTCATGTCGAGGTAGATCCGGTCGGCCGGCGACAGAATGATCCCCGTCCCGTTCTGCGCGGCCTTCGCGACCTGCGCCTTCTCCTCCGCGCTGGTGTCGTCCAGCCCCCAGTACTGGGCGAGCGCGCCCTTCGCCGGGGTCGCGCCGGTCAGCTGGTGCCAGCCGACCACCGTCTTGCCGTACTCGGCGACGAGCGGCTGCACGCGGTCCATGAACGTCACATAGTCCTCGTGGCTGGTCGAGTGCGCCTCGTCACCGCCGATGTGGAGGTACTTGCCGGGCGTGAGCGCGGCCAGCTCCCGGATGACGTCGTCCACGAAGTCGTACGTGATCTCCTTGTTGACGCACAGCGAGCTGAAGCCGACCTCCGTGCCGGTGTAGAGCGGGGGCGCGACACCGTCGCAGTTCAGCTCGGCGTACGAGGCCAGCGCGGCGTTGGTGTGGCCGGGCATGTCGATCTCGGGGACGACCTCCAGATAGCGGGAGGTGGCGTAGCGGACGATCTCCTTGTAGTCGGCCTTGGTGTAGTGGCCGCCGGGGCCGCCGCCGACCTGGGTGGAGCCGCCGTAGGCCGCGAGGCGCGGCCAGGAGTCGATGGCGATCCGCCAGCCCTGGTCGTCGCTGAGGTGCAGATGCAGCTTGTTGATCTTGTAGAGGGCGAGCTGGTCGATGTAACGCTTGACCTGGTCGACGGTGAAGAAGTGCCGGGAGACGTCGAGCATCGCGCCGCGCCAGCCGTAGCGCGGGGTGTCCCGGACCGTGCCGCCCGCGACCAGCCAGGGGCCGGGCTGGACGGAGTCCTTCTCGACGGCCGCCGGGAGCAGCTGGCGCAGGGTCTGCACACCGTGGAAGAGGCCGGCGGGCTTGGCCGCGGTGATCGTCACGCCCTTGCGGCCACTGTCGAGGCGGTAGCCCTCGGCGCCGAACGAGCCCTGGGCGAGGCGCAGTTGGATGCCACCGTCACCGTGTGTGGTGACGGGGAGGCGGTAGCCGGTGGAGGGGCGCAGGACGGAGGCGAGGTACTCGCCGATGCGGCGGGTCTCGCGGGAGTCGTCCACGCGAATGCGGGTGCCACGGGTGATCTTGTACGGCGATCCGCCCGGGGCGACCGAGGCGGGCGCGGGGACCAGCCGGTCGAGGGGGGTGGGTGATGCTGCCTGTGCCGGCGCGGCCCCGGTGACGGAGACGCCCATCGCGACCAGCAGCAGGGAACCGAGAAGGCGCAGTGTTCTGTGTCTCACCAAACCGTGTCTCACAAAGCCGTCCCTTCCATGAGCCGTTGAGCTCCAAGAGGTCTGGACCACTCTCTCGTGAGACTGATGGAACAATCCACCCCATGGCGGAAATCATCCAGAAGGACGGCACGTGGGTCTTCGACGGCGACGCACTGAGGCTGACTCCCGGACGCGACAAGAACGTCAGTCTGTTCCGCAAGACGCTGGGTGAACTGGTCGTCCCTCTGGGGGCGTTGGCGGGGGTCTCGTTCGAGCAGGGCAAGAAGGCCGGGCGGCTCAGGCTGCGGCTGCGCGACGGAGCCGACCCGCTGCTGCACGCCACCGGCGGCCGGCTCACCGAACCCCATGACCCGTACCAGCTGATCGTGGAGTCCGACCGGTACGGCGTCGCGGAGTACTTCGTGGACGAGGTGCGCAACGCCCTGCTGCTGGACCAGGTGCCCGCCGAACCGGTCGACGGCTATCTGCTGCCGGGCCCCTCGGTGCCCCTGTCGGTCTCCGCCGGGGACGCCACCGCGAGCTTCGACGGGGAGCACGTCCGGCTGGAGTGGAACTGGAAGACGGAGGACGCCAAGGCCGCCGCCGGCACCCGCTCCCTCACCCTCGCCGACATCTCGGCGGTGGAGTGGCATCCGGCGGCGGGTCTGGAGAACGGCTACCTCCGCTTCGTCGTCACGAACGCGCCCACCAAGGCCCCGCCCAAGTACGACCCCAACTCGGTGGAGCTCTGGGGCTTCAAGAAGGACCCGCTGATGGCCCTGGTCGCGGCGGCGGTCCAGGCGCGGCTGCCGCATCCGGCCGCCCCGGCCCTGGTGGCCGTGGGGCAGGAGGACACCGTGGTGCAGGACCACGACGCCCTCCTGCGCCGGCTGCGCGAACTGGGCGAACTCCACCGCACGGGAGTGCTGACGGACGAGGAGTTCACGATGGCCAAGCAGGCGGTGCTGAAGCGGATGTAGCGCGCCCGCTCGCCCTGCCCGCCTACTTGGCCCTGCGCGCCACCGTGAAGTGGTCGATCCGGTCACCGGTCTCGGCGATGCCCTGCACCTTCAGGGTGGCGTAGCGGCCGCGCGGCGCGGGGTTCACGTCGACGCGCAGGAACGAGTAGTTCAGGTAGCGCACACGCGACCAGGTGACCGTCTCGTTCTTCTTGCCGTCCTTGAGGTTGACGAAGGAGGCCACGGAGTCGACCTCGTTCTCGTGCCCCTCGTAGGAGTCGGGGGCGGAGAAGGCGTACAGGCTGCGGCCGGCCGCGCCCGCCGTGACGTAGACGACCCCCTCGGTCTCGGGGTAGGCCGTGCCACCGATCTCCAGCTTCTTGGTGACCTTGTCGCCCTTGATGACGTCGGTGCGCTCGTACTGGTGGTTGTGACCGTTGATGACGAGGTCCACCTGGTACTTCTCGAACAGCGGCACCCACTCCTGGCGCACGCCCCCCTCCGAGGCGTGCGCGGTGGAGGTGCAGTACGCGCAGTGGTGGAAGAACACGATGACGAAGTCGATGTCGTGGGCGGCCCGGTACTTCTTCAGCTGCGCCTCGAACCACGTGGTCTGCGTGCCCCCGGAGATGCCCAGGTTGGCGGGGATCTCGTACGACACGTCGTTCGGGTCGAGCGAGATGATCGCCGTGTTGCCGTGGACGAAGGAGTACACGCCCGGCAGGTTCTTCTTGTCCGGCCCGTTGTCGGGGAGCGTGAAGCGGGCCTCCTCGCCGCCGTAGCCGTTGGGCGAGTACCAGGCCTCCATGTCGTGGTTGCCGTAACTCACCATCCACGGCACGGACTTGGCGACCGACTCGGTCTGGTAGAGGAACTGGTCCCAGGTGCGCGAGTCGAAGCCGGTGTCGGAGGTCTTGCCCTGGCCGGCCGGGTCGCCGTACGCGATGTCGCCGGCGTGCAGATGGAAGCTCGGGTTCTGGCCGAGGATCAGGCTGTCGTTGGCCAGCGCGTGGTAGCTGACGCCCTGGTCGCCGAAAGCCGTGAAGGTGAACGGCTCCTTGTGCGAGGGCGCGGTGGTGAAGGTGCCGAGGGTGCCCAGCAGGTGTGCCTCGGCGGGGTCGAAGCCCTGGTGGCCGACGCCGTAGTAGTAGGTCCGGCCGGGGCGCAGGTGGGTCAGCTTGGCATGGACGTAGTACTGGGTGTGGTCGGCGCTGGCACCGACACCGGCCGGGGTGTAGAGGGTGCGGACCTCGGCCTCGATCTTGCGGGAGAGGTCCCAGGGGTGGGCGCCGATCCGGACGAACGGCTTCTTCACGGCGACCGGCACCTGCCAGGAGACGGTCATCTCGGTGCGCGCGTCGTTGCCGTAGGCGAGGTGGCGGCCGAAGGGGGCGACGACGGCGCCGTCGACGGTCTCGGTCTGGGTCAGGGGCTGGGTCCGGGTGGCCGCCTGGGCGGTGGCACCCGGCACGAACGTGCCGCCCGCGACGGCGCCGAGGGTGACGGCGCCGCCTCTGATCATCGTGCGCCGGGAGAACTTGCTGCGCAGGTACTCGTGCTGTTCGGCCATGCTCATGTGCTCGGCCAGCTGCTGGGGTACACCCATGCGAGGAATGTCCATGGCGACACAAGCTGGTCGCTGCACACATCCCCCCGCGGAACAACCGCCCAACGAACACCCATGGACGTTCCATAACTGTCCCAAAGCCCTCTGACACCCTCTTGCCCGAAATCGGGCAGGATTCTTGCGAACCCATTTCCCATCCCCCAGGATCTACCGAGTGCACGACGACCTTGTTGATCACCTGACCCGCAGCACGCCCCTGAGCCGGGGCGAGGCACTGCGGGTGATCCAGGACGTGCTCGCCTATTTCGACGAGACGACCGAGGAGTTCGTCCGTCGCCGCCATCGCGAGCTCCAGGCCCAGGGCCTGGTGAACGCGACGATCTTCGAACGGATCGAGGCGGACCTGAAGTACCGGACCGTGGCACCACCGGAGCTCACGCTCCGCCAGCTGCGCCGGATCGTCTACGGCTAGGGATACCTATATATATGTGCGGAATCGTCGGATACATCGGGAAGCGTGACGTGGCCCCGCTGCTCCTCGAGGGCCTCCAGCGCCTGGAGTACCGCGGCTACGACTCGGCCGGTGTGGTCGTCTCCTCCCCGAAGGCGCCGGCCCTGAAGATGGTCAAGGCCAAGGGCCGGGTCCGTGACCTGGAGGCCAAGGTCCCGGCGCGCTTCAAGGGCACGACCGGCATCGCGCACACCCGCTGGGCCACCCACGGCGCCCCCTCCGACGTGAACGCCCACCCGCACCTGGACGCCGAGGGCAAGGTCGCCGTCGTCCACAACGGCATCATCGACAACGCCTCCGACCTGCGCCGCAAGCTGGAGGCGGACGGCGTCGAGTTCCTCTCCGAGACCGACACCGAGGTCCTCGTCCATCTCATCTCCCGCTCGCAGGCGGAGAAGCTGGAGGACAAGGTCCGCGAGACCCTCCGGCTCATCGAGGGCACGTACGGCATCGCGGTCCTGCACGCCGACTTCCCGGACCGCATCGTGGTCGCCCGCAACGGCTCCCCGGTCGTGCTCGGTATCGGCGAGAAGGAGATGTTCGTCGCCTCGGACATCGCGGCCCTGGTCACCCACACGCGCCAGATAGTGACGCTGGACGACGGCGAGATGGCCACCCTGAAGGCCGACGACTTCCGCACCTACACGACGGAGGGCACGCGCACGACCGCCGAGCCCACCACCGTCGAGTGGGAGGCCGCCTCCTACGACATGGGCGGCCACGACACCTACATGCACAAGGAGATCCACGAGCAGGCCGACGCCGTGGACCGCGTGCTGCGCGGCCGCATCGACGACCGCTTCTCCACCGTGCACCTCGGCGGCCTGAACCTGGACGCCCGTGAGGCCCGGCAGATCCGCCGGGTGAAGATCCTCGGCTGCGGCACCTCGTACCACGCGGGCATGATCGGCGCCCAGATGATCGAGGAGCTGGCCCGCATCCCCGCGGACGCCGAGCCCGCCTCGGAATTCCGCTACCGCAACGCGGTCGTGGACCCCGACACCCTCTACATCGCCGTCTCCCAGTCCGGTGAGACCTACGACGTCCTCGCGGCCGTCCAGGAGCTGAAGCGCAAGGGCGCGCGGGTCCTCGGCGTCGTGAACGTCGTCGGTTCCGCCATCGCCCGCGAGGCGGACGGCGGCATCTACGTGCACGCCGGCCCCGAGGTCTGCGTGGTCTCCACGAAGTGCTTCACCAACACCACGGTCGCCTTCGCGCTGCTCGCCCTGCACCTGGGCCGCACCCGCGACCTCTCCGTCCGGGACGGCAAGCGGATCATCGAGGGTCTGCGCAAGCTGCCCGCCCAGATCGCCGAGATCATGGAGCAGGAGGAGGAGATCGAGAAGCTGGCCCAGCAGTACGCCGAGGCCCGCTCGATGCTCTTCATCGGCCGTGTCCGGGGCTACCCGGTCGCCCGTGAGGCCTCCCTCAAGCTCAAGGAGGTCTCGTACATCCACGCCGAGGCCTACCCGGCCTCCGAGCTCAAGCACGGCCCGCTGGCCCTGATCGAGCCGGCCCTGCCCACGGTCGCGATCGTCCCCGACGACGATCTGCTGGAGAAGAACCGCGCGGCCATGGAGGAGATCAAGGCCCGCAGCGGCAGGATCCTCGCGGTGGCCCACCAGCACCAGGAGAAGGCGGACCAGACGATCGTCGTCCCGAAGAACGAGGACGAGCTCGACCCCATCCTGATGGGCATCCCGCTCCAACTCCTGGCGTACCACACGGCGCTGGCGCTCGGCCGGGACATCGACAAGCCGCGCAACCTCGCCAAGTCGGTGACGGTGGAGTAGCAAGCGCCGGGGGCTCCACGCGGTGGCGGCATCACGGGCTCAGCACCACGCGCCACCGCGTCTCCCCCTCCTGCTCCTCCTCGGTCGCGCTCATCCCGGCCGCCGTGGCGACCGCCGCCGACGCGCGGTGGTCGGGGTGGATGTGCGCGACGACCGTACGGACGGAGCGCTGCCCGAGCCGGGCGACGAGCGCCCGAGCCGCCTCGGACGCCAGCCCCTGGCCCTGCCACGGCGTGCCGACCACCCAGGCGATCTCGGCCACCGCGCCCTCGGTGACGGTGGCCTGGACGGTCCCCACGAGACACGCCTCGGCGCGCAGCCACAGCACCCAGTTGCACCAGGACACACCTGGCTCCGGAGCCCCGGCGACGAGCCGCTCGTAGCGGGCGCGCAGATCGTCGGGGCTGTACGGGCTGCCGCCGATGAAGCGGTGCAGCGCCGGATCCGAGAGGACGACGGCCATCTCCTCGGCGTGCTCGACGCGCAGGGGGAGCAGATCGAGCCGCTCGGTGCGGATGGGATCGGCAGTCATACGGGGTTCGGACATCGCAGGCAGCGTAGCCCCGGAAAAAGCTTCAGCCGGTGACTTCATCGAAGTCACCGGCTGAATACCAAGGGTGAGTGACGGGACTCGAACCCGCGGCATCCTGGACCACAACCAGGTGCTCTACCAGCTGAGCTACACCCACCATGACCGGTTGTTGACTTCCGTGGAGTCTCCGACCGGCCGAGAAAAAGTGTACAGGGTCCGAAGGGGTGCTCGCGCACGCCTTTTCCGGCGCCCGGGTGCGACCCCCCTCACAGCCCTACTGAGCAGGCAGGACGTACTTCGCCGCGATCGACTTCGCGGTGTCCGAGTCGGGGCCCGGCTGGGGTACGAAGACGGCCTCGCGGTAGTAGCGCAGTTCCGCGATCGACTCGCGGATGTCGGCGAGAGCGCGGTGGTTGCCGTTCTTCTCCGGGCTGTTGAAGTAGGCGCGCGGGTACCAGCGGCGGGCCAGCTCCTTGATCGAGGAGACGTCGACGATGCGGTAGTGGAGGTAGTCCTCCAGCGTCGGCATGTCGCGCAGCAGGAACCCGCGGTCGGTGCCGACGGAGTTGCCGCACAGCGGCGCCTTGCCGGGTTCCTTGACGTGTTCGCGTACGTACGCCAGGACCTGGTCCTCGGCGTCCTTGAGCGTCGTGCCACCGGCGAGTTCGTCCAGCAGCCCGGACGCGGTGTGCATCTGACGCACCACCTCCGGCATCGTCTCCAGCGCCGAGTCCGGCGGACGGATGACGATGTCCACGCCCTCGCCGAGGACGTTCAGCTCGGAGTCGGTGACGAGGGCGGCAACCTCGATGAGCGCGTCGTCGGACAGCGAGAGGCCGGTCATCTCGCAGTCGATCCACACCATGCGATCGTTCATGCGACCACCCTAAAGCTGACGTCCGCTTTTGGGAGGCCCGGTGTCGCACCCGACCTGCCCTGGGGCTGTCGCCTCCAGGGCAGGTCGAAGTCGCGGGCTAGGACCCGCTGCGCTGTCCCGGCAGGCTCGCCCGGCTGCCCGCGTACGCCTCACGCCCGTGCTCCGACGGCACCGAGAGCGGCGCGGAGCTGCCCAGGGGCGCCGGAGTGCGCCGGGTCTGGAGCGGCACGGGGCCGCCCTCCGGGTACGGGACGGGCGGTGGGCCCTGCGGCAGCGGGCTCGGGCCGACCGTGGGCTCCGGGTCCACCGGCCTGTCGGCCTGCGGGCGCCGGGCACGGTACGCCGCCCGGTACGCGGCCGGCGACGAGCCGAGCTGCCGGCGGAAGTGGCCGCGCAGCGCCACCGGCGAGCGGAAGCCGCACCGGCCCGCGACCTCGTCCACCGAGTAGTCGGACGTCTCCAGCAGCCGCTGTGCCTGGAGCACCCGCTGGGTGATCAGCCACTGGAGCGGCGCGCTGCCCGTCAGCGAGCGGAACCGGCGGTCGAAGGTGCGCCGGCTCATGTACGCGCGTGCCGCCAGCGTCTCCACGTCGAACTGCTCGTGCAGGTGCTCCAGCGCCCAGGCGACGACCTCCGCGAGCGGGTCGGCGCCGATCTCCTCCGGTAAAGATCGATCGAGGTAGCGCTCCTGACCGCCGGATCGGCGCGGCGGGACCACCAGACGGCGGGCGAGCGCTCCGGCCGCCTCGTTGCCGTGGTCCGTCCGCACGATGTGGAGACAGAGATCGATTCCGGCCGCGGTGCCGGCCGATGTCAGCACGTCGCCGTCGTCGACGAACAGTTCGCGCGGATCCACGTGCACCGACGGATAGCGCTTGGCCAGCGTCGGTGCGTACATCCAGTGCGTCGTCGCGGGACGGCCGTCCAGCAGGCCCGCCGCCGCGAGGACGAAGGCGCCGGTGCACAGCCCGACGATGCGGGCGCCCTCCTCGTGCGCCCGGCGCAGCGCGTCGAGCGCCTCCTCGGGCGGCGGCGAAGTGATCGAACGCCAGGCCGGCACGACGACCGTGCCCGCCCGTGAGATCGCCTCCAGGCCATGTGGCGCGGTGAGTTCCAGGCCCCCTGTGGTCCGCAGTGGGCCTTCCTCGCCGCCGCACACCAATAGGCGGTAGCGCGGCACGCCGGCGTCCTGGCGGTCTATCCCGAACACCGACAGCGGTATGGAACTCTCGAAGATGGGGCCGCCGCTGAACAGCAGCACCGCGACGATCTCCTTGCGGCGACGCCCGGAAAGTTTCCGGGCCGCGGCTTCCGGCGCGGCAGTGGAGTCGTGGCTCATACTGCTAAGCCCCCCTCGGTGGTCGCGGCTCCTCGGTTGTGTCGCTCCTGCACGTTTCCCCTCGGTCCTGCACGAGTCCCCCGCCGTAGACAGTCAAGATCGAATCTACTGTGTCGCGTCGTGCGTCAGTGGCCGGTTCATCACTCGGCACATTGTCGACTTGGCAACTTGGCGTGAAGCATTCGATCACGAAGCGTTGCACTCACGGGCCGTGCAGGGAAGTGCGCCTTGTCGCAGTGGCCAATCCACGTAGGGTGCGCAGGTGCCCTGAGGCCCTTTCCGTGCAGGTGGAACGGGGGTTGGGGGGTGTTCTGGACGGGGGATGCATGCGCGCCAGAAGTTGGCTGAAAAGTAGCGTGCCCGTGCGCGGAAACCGGTCAGCCGACCGGTGTATTTCCCCCAGTGTGACGTCCGCCTCGATGGGCCCCGGTTCCCGTCCTGTGGTGACGCCCGCGCCGCCGGGGTGACGGACCGTGGCGCTGCTCCTGCCGCAGCCGTGCCGCGCCGCGTTCCGACTGACGCAACAGCAACCGGCAGACGCCCGTCACGGCCGCGAGACCGAGGGCCGTGCCGGTGGCGCCGGCCAGCGAGGTGCCGTACCAGAGGAGCACCACGGGGACCAGGACGCAGCTGAAGGCCGCCCAGCGGACCACATCGGTGACGCTGTCCTCGGCGGGGGTGCGGGGTCCGGACATGGGTGCGTGCTCCTGGGCTCCCTGGGCGGTGGCTCGTGGTGATCAACGCGCGCCGGAGCGGTCGGTCACTGGTGCCGGACCGCCGGTACCTGGCCGTACGCACGACGCACGCAAGTGAATCCTGTGCAAACCGCCTGTACACCGCAGCAACCATTGCGTTACGGGCCGCCCCTCGTGCATGCTCCCTGGAACCCGCACCGACCGTGAGCGGGTATCTGGGCTAAGGAGGCGTGCCGCCGTACCCTTGGGGTATGGGGTTGGGAAGACGATTCCCGGACACAGCTCCGCCGCACACTGCCCCCATCTGTCAACGAGCTCCGCTCGCGGGCCACCCATAAAAGGATCAAGACGCCGAGACAGCCATGGCCGGTCACGAATTCTTCGAACCAGCGGACCGCAAGCGGCCCGTCGCCGACCCCACGGCGGCCGAGCCCCTGGCGGCGGAAGAGCCACGCCATTCCTGCGATCCCGCCTTCAAGCACGGCGTCGTCGTCGGCTTCGACGGCTCCACCTCCAGTGAGCGCGCCCTCGCGTACGCCATCGGCATGGCCCATCGCTCCGGGTCGGGCCTGATCATCGTCCATGTCGCCAACCGGCTGCCCACCACGGTGTGGGCCGGCTGCGAGCCACCGGTCTTCGTCGACGTACCGGACCACCGCACCGAGGTGCTCGGTCTCGAACTCGCGTGCGCGGACTACCTCACCGAGGTGCCGTGGATCCTGGTCGAGCGCGGCGGCGACATCTGCCACGAACTCGAAGAGGTCGGGCAGGAGTACGAGGCGGACGCGATCGTCGTCGGTTCCACCCACGGCATCGTCGGACGGATCTTCGGGTCCGTGGCGGGGCGGCTCGCCAAGCGCGCCAAGCGTCCTGTCGTTGTCATTCCGTAACTCGCCGTTGTCCCAGGTGAGATGAGCCGTTCGAGTCGGCGGATCCCGTTGTGCGAAGCGTGAACCTACTCACGCGTAGAGGTGTTTGTGCCCTTGTGAAGGGCATATATGGCACACCGCACAACTGCACATGCATGAAGGGAGCCCGCCGTGGACAACGACGTCTCTGCGGGAAGCGGAATCACCACCGTGGTCGGCCGACTCGCCCTGGGCATCACCCTGTTGGCCTTCGGCCTGGGGTACACCGATGTCATCGACGGCGTGTCGGCCGCTGACGCCGTATCAATCGCCCAGTACGTGGGCGGCATTGCCCTCTTCGTCGCCGGAGTGATGGCGCTGCGCGAACGTGACGCGGCGAACGGAACCGCGTTCGTGGCGCTCGGCGCCCTCTGGTTCACCTGGGCCGTCGCCGCCGACAACCAGGTGTCCACCAATGCCGCAGGGCTCTTCCTGCTGCTGTTCGCCCTCGTGGCCCTGTCCCTCACCGTCGCCGGTGGCGACCAGCTCGGTCAGGGCATGTACGGGCTGTTCTTCGTCGCCCTGCTGCTGATGGCCATCGCGGGCTTCGCCGACAACGACGGACTCACCAAGGTGGGCGGCTGGTTCGCCGTCGCGGCGGGCGCGGTGGCCTGGTACGCCGCGACCGCGGCCCTCGCGCACTGGCCGACGGCACTTCCTCGACGCGCTGCGGGCCGGGGAGTGACGGCCACCGGTTAGCCGCGCAGGCCGGGGGGTTGGGCGGCCCCCCGGCGATCCGATACGGACCCCCCGTGAGTGGTGGCATCACGTGGGGGTCCGTCCGTTTGTCCGGCCGCTGCCGGTGGGTTGGGGCTGGTCGCGCCCGTGCGGCGGAGCCGCACTCAGTACAGCCCCGCGCCCCTAGAGCCTGTCGTTTGGATCAGGCCGGCTGAGAGGAACTGCGCCTCTCGGCCGACCCGAGCGGGGTCTGGTGCGTGCAACTGCAAGGCGGAGGAGGGAGTCGACGCGGAGCGTCGGCGAGTGACGACAACGCGGCAGATGTGCGTGCCAGACCCCGCTCGGGTCGGCATGATCCAAACGACAGGCCCTAGCGGGGCGTTGCCCGACCGTCGTGCAGCGCGCGGGTGCCCGGGGCGCAGCTCTCCGTCAGTTCGGCGAGATCCGGGGCGGGCAGCCTGCGTGCGGAGCCGCGTCGGGTGGGGTCGAGCAATGCCGACCCGGAGTCCAGCCACTGCGGCAGAGGATCGACACCGATGAACCCGGCCAGGCGGGTCAGCTCCTCCTCGGGACGGTCGAGGAGGTCCTCGTAGGACAGCGTGGTGCCCTGACCGGCGGGCAGTCGGGCCAGGAACTCCGTGCCGTCGGCGACGAGTTCGGACCACAGGGCGCCGAATCTGCGCAGCGGGATGTCACAGTCGCGCACGAGGGCGGGGTCGAAGCGGTCGTCGAGCAGCGGCGCCAAGTCCTCGGGGAGCGCGCGTACGTGGTCCGGGGTCAGGTCCGCGAAGCTGTCGATGCCGGCTCGCGCCTTGATCTCGCGCAGCAGCAGGATCGTGCGGTAGCCGGGGTGGCGGCTCATGGACAGGGCACAGTCCGGACCGTCCCTGAACAGGTGCACGAACTTCGCCTCCGGGAACGCCTCCCGCAGCCCCGGTGCCCAGCCGGTCGAGTAGCCGGACCGCTCGACGACGGCCGTCCGTCCGAACCGCCCGCCCAGGAGGTCGTACAGCGCCCGGTGGTGCTCGGCCGCGGTACGCTCCGGCCACCGGACCACCGCCTCGCCGAGTTCGTCCAGCAGCGCGTCCGGGTCGTCGGTGAGGTGCGGCAGCACCATCAGGGAGAGCGCGGGGATGCCGGTGGTGTCCGCCGAGTATCTGCCGGGGCGGCGCGTGTAGAGGAACTCCGGCAGGGGCAGCCCGCTGCGGATCATCCGGTCGAAGTGCGGGGCGGGCCGGTACAGCGTCTGCCAGAACTGGGCACCGCTCACCTTGCCTTCGGGGAAGGAGGCGTCGCCCACGGATGCCATGAACTCGTTGAGGCTCAGTACGTCCGGGTGGCGGTTGAGGATGCGCGACAGCGCGGTCGAGCCGCTCCGTCCCGTACCGACGACGAAGGTCAGGGAACGCATGGTCACCCTCCGCATTCTGTACCGGCCGGCCCCGCCATGGGTGCCGTTCACCACCCCGACCTCCCCGGACGCGTGACCCGTCCCCTACGACGACGCCCGCGTCACCAGCTCCGTCGCCAGCACCGCCTGCGTCCGCTCCAGCCCCCGCGACACCGCCGGACGCCGGTCCGCGATCTCGGTCAGCAGCAGGTCGATCATGCGGCGGCCCATCTCCTCTATCGGCTGGCGGACGCTGGTGAGGGGCGGGTCCATGCGGCGGGTGGAGGCGGCCGGCCCGTCATGGGGACCTTCACCGCCCCGACCTCCCCGGACGCGTGACCCGTCCCCTACGACGACGCCCGCATCACCAGCTCCGTCGCCAGCACCGCCTGCGTCCGCTCCAGCCCCCGCGACACCGCCGGACGCCGGTCCGCGATCTCGGTCAGCAGCAGGTCGATC
>NZ_JBIWAK010000014.1:0-2844 GCF_044759995.1 Streptomyces sp. NPDC098781 | reverse complement strand
CATGCGGCGGCCCATCTCCTCTATCGGCTGGCGGACGCTGGTGAGGGGCGGGTCCATGTGGCGGGCGATGGCGGAGTCGTCGTAGCCGACCAGGGCGACGTCGTCGGGGATACGGCGGCCCGCCTCGCGCAGGGTCTGGCGGGCGCCCGCCGCCGTCACGTCCGACCCCGCGAAGACCGCGTCCAGGTCGGGGCAGCGCTCCAGCAACGCCGCCATCGCCCGCGTGCCGCCCTCCTCCGTGAAGTCGCCCGGCTCGATCAGCCGCTCGTCGACCTCGCGCCCGGCGTCGCGCAGGGCGTCGCGGTAGCCGTCGACGCGGCGCTGGGCGCCGTAGACGTCGAGACGGCCGGTGATGTGGGCGATCCTCCGCCGGCCCCGGGCCACCAGGTGCTCCACCGCCGAGCGGGCGCCGCCGTAGTTGTCGGAGTCGACCGAGGTCAGGGTCTCCGCGGCGGAGCGCGGGCCGCTGATCACCGCCGGGATCTCCAGCTGGGCCAGCATGTCGGGCAGCGGGTCGTCGGCGTGGACCGAGACCAGCAGGACGCCGTCGACCCGGTGCGCCGCCAGGTACTGGGCCAGCCGCCGGCGTTCCTTGTCGCTGCCCGCGAAGATCAGCAGAAGCTGCATCTCGGTGTCGGCGAGTTCGGCGCCGACACCCTTGAGCATGTCCGAGAAGTACGGCTCCGCGAAGAAGCGCGTCTCCGGCTCGGGCACGACCAGCGCGATGGCGTCCGTACGGTTCGCGGCGAGGGCTCGGGCGGCGGTGTTGGGGACGTAGCCGAGCTCCGCGACCGCCGCCTCCACCGCGGCACGGGTCGCGTCGCTGACCCGGGGCGAGCCGTTGATCACCCGGGAGACGGTGCCGCGGCCGACGCCCGCGCGTGCCGCCACCTCTTCGAGGGTGGGACGCCCGCCGCTCCGGCCCCGCGCTCCGTGGGTTGCCATGGGGCTCCGCCTTCCCGCCGTTGTCTGGTAGCTGGCCTGGAATTTAACAGCCCAGTCCGTCGCGGTGACCGTCTCGGGGCTGCCGCCCCCGGCCCCGGCTCCGGCCTCGACGGCCTCGTCCTCGGGCACCGGCCGGGGTCGGCCGGTGTCAGTTAACGGCCCGATAACTGAACGCACCTCTCCGCTCCCCCACCCTTGACACCCCTGCCCGGACCGACGACTCTTCAACACATCACCTGTGGGAGCGCTCCCACAGTACCTGACACATACACATCCCGCACGTTCCCCGCCCGAGCCGCAGCGATGCATGAAGACGAACTAACGGGCCCAACAATGCCGTTGGCCGGGGGGTCGGCACGTCAGGCAACAGGAGGACGCAATGCGCACGTCTACCCGCGGGTCCCGCCGGCTGATGGCCCTCGCGGCCGCGGCCGCGCTCACGACAGGGCTGCTCGCCGGCTGCGCCGAGGACGCGGACGACGGCTCTTCGGGCGAGGGCGGTGGCAACGGCGGCGGTGGCAAGACCACGCTCACCATCGGCACCTTCGGTGTCTTCGGCTACAAGCAGGCCGGCCTCTACGACGAGTACATGAAGCTCCACCCCGACATCACCATCAAGGAGAACGTCACCACCCGTACCGACGTCTACTGGCCCAAGACCCTCACGCGTCTCCAGGCCGGTTCCGGTACCGACGACATCCAGGCGATCGAGGTCGGCAACATCACCGAGGCCGTCCAGACCCAGGCCGAGAAGTTCGTGGACCTCGGCAAGGACGTCGACAAGTCGCAGTGGCTGGACTGGAAGAACGCGCAGGCCACCACCCAGGACGGCAAACTGATCGGGCTCGGCACCGACGTCGGTCCGATGGCGATCTGCTACCGCAAGGACCTCTTCGAGCAGGCCGGTCTGGAGACCGACCGCACCAAGCTCGCCGAGCAGTGGAAGGGCGACTGGAGCAAGTACGTCGAGGTCGGCAAGGAGTACATGAAGAAGGCGCCCAAGGGCACCAAGTTCGTGGACTCGGCCTCCTCCGTCTACAACGCGGCCCTCGGCGGCGCGGAAGAGCGCTACTACGACAAGGACGGCAACGTCGTCTGGGACAAGTCGCAGGGCGTGAAGGACTCCTGGGACGCGGCCATGGAGGTGGCCACCAGCGACATGTCGGCCAAGCTGAAGCAGTTCGACAAGCCGTGGGACCAGGGCTACGCCAACGGCACCTTCGCGACCGTCGCCTGCCCGGCCTGGATGATCGGCTACATCCAGGAGAAGTCCGGTGAGGCCGGCAAGGGCAAGTGGGACGTGGCGGCGGCGCCGACCGCGGCCAACTGGGGCGGTTCGTTCGTCGGCGTGCCGACGGCGAGCAAGCACCAGAAGGAGGCTGTCGAACTGGCCAAGTGGCTGACCGCGCCCGAGCAGCAGGCGAAGGTCTTCGCCAAGCAGGCCAGCTTCCCGTCGACCCCGTCGGCGTACTCGACCCTGAAGCCGGCGACCGACACCACGGCGTACTTCTCGAACGCGCCGATCACGGAGATCTTCGCCGACTCGGCGAAGACCATCCCGGTGCAGTACTTCGGCGTCAAGGACCAGCCGATCAACACCGCGCTGACCGACATCGGCATCCTCCAGGTCGAGCAGAAGGGCAAGAGCCCCGAAGAGGGCTGGGACGCCGCGACCAACGAGATCAAGGACGTGCTCGGCCAGTGAGCAGTCCCAAGCAGGCCCTCGCGCATCCCGCGTCGAGCGCCGACGCCGCGCCCGGTGACCAGCCGGGGGGGGGCGGCCGCGCGCCCCGGCGCGGGGGGCCCCCCCCCCCCCGCCCCCCCCCCGGGGGGGGGGGGGGGGGCCCGGGGGGCCGGGGGGGCGCGGCGGGCGCGGAGGACACCCCCCACAAAAAACAA
>NZ_JBIWAK010000013.1:109258-193976 GCF_044759995.1 Streptomyces sp. NPDC098781 | reverse complement strand
CTGTCAGGCGGTGGGGTCGCTGCTGGGGGCGCCGCTGCCTTCGTAGGAGCCGATGTCCTCGATGAGTTCGGCGATCTCGGGGTGGTCGGTGAAGCGGTCGGTGTGGACCTTGGCGATCTTGGCGCCGATCTCGGGGTCCTCGTCGTCGGTGAGGTCCTGGGAGATCATGTTCTTGACCAGGGGCAGGCCGACCGCGTCGATCTTGCGGTGGAGCGGGGCGTACATGTAGGTGCGGTAGGCGTCGATGTCCTTGAGCAGGTAGACGGCGCCGTACTCGAACTCGCCGCCGAAGTCGCGGCCGACGGCCCACTGCTCGACGACGTCGAGCTCGCGGCCGAGCTGACGCAGCAGCTCCAGCGCGTAATCGACCTGGTCCTTGGGGGCGTCGGGCTTCATGGCGATGCGGATCTGGTGGTAGATCATGACATCTCTCCCTTGGTGCAGTGGCTGGCGTCAGTGAGCAGTGACGACGCCGACCGCTCGGCAGGTGGTGAACGGAGGGGTTCGGGCGCCTCTGGCCATAGACTGGACGCACGGACTGTCCAGTCGCCAGATCAGTCTCCTGCCCAAGACTGTCCACTTCTGCTCACGGCTGTCCAAGACCGTCCAGTCAGCCGTCCGGCTTGCCGTAGAGTTCGATCTCCCACAACATGTCGCACACTCGTTCGAGGCCGGTGCGTAGATGGCGGCGGTAGGTGCCGAAAGGAAGCCCGAGCCGGCGGGCGGCCACTTCCTGTGTGGGCGCACCTTCCAGATATGTGGCCACGACAACATCGTACGCCTTGACGCCTCTGGATTCCGTACCCAGCTTGTCGATGACCTCCTGGATCACAGCGCGCAGCGCATCGGCGGCCGGATCGTCGGCGCCCGCCACCAGACGCGATTCGAGCAGCGACGTCGCCTCGAACATCCGAGGGTTCCGCCAGTTCTGCAGGGCCTCCCGGACCGCAGCGTTGAAAGTTTCACGTGTCGGCGTGGGCGCTCTGTTGGGGTCCTGGAAGTCGCCGGGCTGTCCTGGAGTCGGGCCGGAGGGAACCACGGTCGCACTCGTCACATGGTCCAGCCATGTCTCGAACGGCACCTGGCGCCAGTCGTTGGCGAACAGGGTGTATGACCGGTCGCCGACCCGCACCTCCTCGTCCACCTCGGTCATGATCGCCGCCAGCCGTCCCCGCCATGTCTCGGCGTCGTGGTAGACGAGGATGCCGTGGGCCCGGCCCCGGCTCTCACCCCGATAGGCCTCCGCGAGCGATCTCCAGTGATCGAGATTGAGGACCGGAGAGGGTGCTTGATAGGCCTCCGGATAGATGGCGAAACGAGTCAAGGCGATGTGTTCCCCGGGCCGGACGGGCGCGCTGCGCTCCACGAAGCTCCAGGCCGTGGCCACGACGGGATCGGTGGCGACGTCCTCCTCATCGGGCGGTGCCGGCAGCACGATGCGGGCCGAGAACGCGACGGTCCGCCCGGTGTCCATGAGCCGGTAGACGCTGAAGGCCTTGGGCTGCCGCTTGATCCAATAGCGGACGAGCTCGGCCGACTTCTCACCCTCCGCCTCGGCTGCGAGCTGGAGCAGTGTGTCGACGTCCTCTGGGCGCAACGGGTCGTCGTGCACCTGCCCGCGACGGGACCAGGTGTAGATGTCCGCGAGTGCTTTCACGTCGCGGAAGAGGAAGAAGATCTGTCCGAGCGCGAACAGCACCTGCTCGTCGGGAGCGCCGCGCAGCAGGCGCAGGTACTCGTCACGCAGTCGGCGCTGCATCGTGACGAAGGCGTTCGGGGCGCGCCAGCGCAGGTCCGCGGCGAGTGCCTCGCGCGCGGCGTCATGCGGATAGACGCCCTGCGCCGCCGTCTCCATGAACGGCAGACCACACAGCCAGTCGAACAGCGCGTGTGCATCCTCGTCCGGCAGTACGGCCTGCAGGAGTTCCTCGCTGGTGCTGTGTGCCTGAGCGGCGACCTCAAGGGCGCGACGGTGAGACGCCGAGGTCACTTCGCCGACCAGCCCCGCCAGCAGGGTCCGGACAACCTCTGCCGATGGTTTCCACGTCGCGGCGGCGCCGGGCCGCACCGACGTCACCGCCGCGGCCAGGGAGAGCGCGAGAGGGTACCCGCCCGCGAATTGGATGACAGGCCCGTGCCGAACGGAATCCACACCGCTCGCGATCAGCAGGTCCCGCGACTGCTCGGTAGTGAGCGGCCCGAGTTCCAGCACCCGCAGCATCCCGACCCATCCGGGATCGACGGCCCACTCCGCCGCCGGTGCTTTCCGGCCACTGACCACGACGAGCGCCCCATCGGAGATCCTGGGCAGGAATCGGTCACGCAGCCACGCCTCCAGCCACTGGCACTGCTCGAAGGTGTCGACGAGCAGAACGCTCCCGGAATCGCTGAGCAAGGACCCCGCCGCCTTCTCGAAGTCCGCGGGGTTTCTGCCGACGAATCGCCCGTCGAGCTCCACGAGCGTGCGGCCCGCCTGTCGTGCCTGCTGGGCCCACTGCCGAAGCAGGTACGACTTCCCAATACCACCGGGTCCGTAGACGTATATGACCGAGGGCGAGCCCGGATCGCCTCGTAGCGCTGAGGAAAACCCCGCCAGCTCCGCATCGCGGCCGACAAACGCCCGAGCACGCGCTTCCTGCAACCGTTGCCCCAACGAGCGCGCCCCGGAGGCCGCCACGTGCTCCTGACGCGCATCCATCACAGTCTCCCACCGGCGGCGCGGCACCCGGGCACAGCCTCGTGACGAGACAGGCTGCACAGAAGACGGCGGGGGATACGGTCATTGATCGGAGGAGTCAGATCCATGTGTGTTCTCCCGCCTTTGTGACGCCACAGATGGCCCAATGTATGCGATGCCGTTGGCCGAATTTAATGCCTCTCTGGGCTCTGGAGGGCTGAAGGGCAGGTACTCGCGCCGAGGAATCGCCCACACCAACACGCCTTGGCACCCCGCACTACGGCACGTGCGAACGCCCCCCGCACCTTGCTCGAAGAAACGTTCCACCGCAAGCCCCGCAGTTCAGGCGGCGAACGGCGGTCCAAGCCTGTCAAGGTGGCCTTGACAAACCCTGGTTACGGCGGGCCTGGTTGGACAAGTGCGTGCGCCGCAGGATGACGGCTGGGTCGAACGCCCCGGCAAGCGGAAGGCATGTCATCCATGAAGCGCACAACCCATTCTGGCCAACCACGCTGCGCTTACCGGGAACTCCCGCGAAACAGACCCGACTCGCCCTTCGGCAGCACATCATCACGGCCCATCAGACCAGCGTCTTCGTCAAAACAAACCCGGCGTTCAGGGCCGGAGCGGTCTGTCACCCGTCACTCGGGCCAATAGACACCGTCACTGCCTTCGGCCGCGTCCGCGAAGTCGGCGAAGTCCATGTTCGCAAGGAGGAGGTTGGCTTCCACGGTGGACAGGTGCGGGGCAGCGACGCGAAAGGTCCGGGACGGTTCCTCGTCGAGGTCCAGCAGGAGTACGGGGTGCTCCGGGCAGGTCATCGACTCACGGTCCAGCAGGATCACATACCCATGGTCACCGTCGTTGCGCCCCGAGGAGACGATCTCCGCGGCTGTCAGGTCGTGGTACACGGGATCCTCCAGGATGTGCAGGAAGGACCCCGGTTCCTCATCGTCGTTCACCGCCACGAGAGCAAGGCGCAGCTTGTTCCAGGTCGCCTGGTCCGAGAAGTCCGTACGGATAGCCAGGCTTCTCGCAGTCGGGGGCAGCAGGATGACCCGCTCGCTGGTGGACGGCGTGACAGTCGCTGGCGACTGGTCGGCGACCGAGGTGGGTTCAACCCCGGCACCGCTCTGGTTCCCAGCGGCAGCATGGTGACTGCCGCCCTCGCTGTCGTCCGGTCGTTCTTGCTCGTTGGTCATTCGGTGCCGGCTCCATTCCCGCGCAGGACGTTCTACCCACCGGTGCTACGAGCGGGCGTGCCTCTGGGTTCGAGCCGAGACCAAAGACGCGGTGCCGCAACCGACTTCCACGCCGAGATAGGTCCAGAACTTGACGTCGGTCCGTGGGCGGTCGAGTGCCAGTGACCCCAGCCTGACTGCGGCTGCGCCCAACCACGTCACTCCTACGGCGACTTCGGCCGCGGTTTCCCGGCTGACGAGTGCCCAGCCGCCCAGTGCCGCGTATGTACCGCCCAAGCCTGCCCGTGTCTCCGCAATGCCGCGCGCACTCCCAGCGATCAGGTCGAGTTTGGAGCCGACGCTCCTTGGCACCACGACCCCTGCCACGCCCGACAACATCAGTGCCGCACTGCTCAATCGCCCAAGAATCACCAGGCAATACTACTGTTGCCTGCGCCGCGTCCAGGACACTGATCCACGTCGCGCACCGAGGCGAATTTCTTGCGACGCCCACAGACGCAGCGGACCGACGGTACCGGGCCCAACGGCAAGCGGACCCACAAGGGTTCGACAAGCGAGTCTCTCTAACCTGACCCCGAGTCTCGCCTGGTGCATACGGAGCCGATGGAGAAGCCGCACGCCTCAGCTACTCACAGGTGACCAGCACGCCCGCAATCTACACATTGTGGATCTCGCGGTGGTGGCGTGGCCGCGATCTCGGACGCACCGGCAGCGGTCAGTTCCTTGGCCGGCATTCACCCGACACCCTTAGGCATCGCCATGCGAACTTATGTCAGTTCTTCGGCCCGCACTGTGCAGCACACAGAAGGCGGTGGCCTCGCCGACACAGTATTCTCCAACGCTCTTTCGCAACCTGATTTCATTCAACTGACTCGAAAGATCGACGGCGCATGGCACGACGTCACTTCGTCCCAGTTCCGCGATGACGTCGTCGCCGTCGCCAAGGGGCTGATCGCCTCGGGAATCAGCTTCGGCGACTGTGTCGGCATCATGGCGGCCAATAGTTACGAGTGGACACTCTTCGACTACGCCATGTGGACGATCGGGGTGATCTCGGTACCTATTTACCCGACGGCATCTCCGGATCAGGTGGCCACCATCCTTTCCGATACCGGCGCCGTTGCCTGCATCGTGGAAAACGAGGATCATGTCATGACCGTGGGTTCGGTGATGCACAAGCTTCCTCGGCTCAGCGCTCTCTGGGAACTCGAAACTGGAGCGGTGAATTTTCTGATGGAGGCCGGACTGTACATCTCCGACGAGACTGTCGAGCGGCAGCGCCGGGCTGTCGGACCGCAGGCGACGGCGAGCATCGTGTACACCTCGGGGACCACCGGCAAGCCCAAGGGATGTGTACTCACCCATGGGAATCTCGCAGCCCAGGCGGACAGCATGCTCGAACTCGCCTGGGACATCATCCACGATCTGCGAAGAGGCGCCGAGCCGTCAACGCTGCTCTTCCTGCCGCTGTCGCATGTCTTCGGCCGTACGGTGCAAGTGTGCGCCGTCCGTGGCTCGGTTCGCCTGGGCCACAACACCACTATGACCGCGGCGGGCCTCATGTCCGATCTAGCATCTTTCCGGCCGACCTTCCTCCTCGCCGTCCCCCACATCTACGAGCGGGTTCTGAAGGTGGCGGAGCGCAAGGCCGAAACAGCGGGGCGTTCAGCGCTGTTCGACCGGGCCGTCGCGGTGGCCGTCGCCTATGCCGAGGCGATCGAGCGACGCAAGTTCAAGAACGGCACGGGACCGAGCACTCTGCTGCGACTGCGGCGTGCCCTTTACGACCGTCTCGTCTATCGGAAGATTCGTGAGGCCTTCGGCGGGAGCGTGAAGAATGTCATCTCCGGTGGTTCGACTTTCAAGCGAGAAGTCGGCCTCTTCTTCTACGGCGCAGGGATCAAGATCCATGAAGGATATGGTTTGACGGAGTCCTGCGCCGGAGCCTTCTGCAATCCGCATGACAAGATAAAGTTCGGCACGGTGGGGAGGCCTGTTCCGGGCATTCAGGTGCACATCGCCGAGGACGGCGAAATCATGCTGCGGGGGGAACAGGTCTTCCGTCGGTATCTCAACGATGAGAGCGCTTCGCAACAGGTCCTCAAGGGCGACTGGCTGGCCACCGGCGACCTGGGTTTCGTCGATGCCGACGGATATCTTGCCATCACGGGCCGCAAGAAGGACATCATTGTGACCAGCGGCGGAAAGAGCGTGTCACCACAACCACTCGAACAATGGGTACGGGACCACCCATTCATTGATCAGTGCGTTGCCGTGGGTGACGATCTCCCCTATGTGTCGGCGCTGATCACTCTGGACCAGGAGGCAATGATGCACTGGTTGTCGCTGCACGGCAGGGGCGGGCAGACACCGGAGGACGCACTCATGGCCTCCAACGCTATGAAGGAAGTCCAGCGAGCCGTGTCATCGGCAAACTCTCATGTCTCCCGAGCCGAGTCGATCCGCAAGTTCTATATCATCCCCAGACCCTTCACCCAGGAGGAAGGCCTACTCACCCCGACTCTGAAGGTGAGGCGAAAGGAAGTCATGCGCCGATACGCGTCAGAGATCAGACGGATGTACGTGAACTGAACTCGAGTTCGTCGCGTGGATGACCGGAGCATAGGTGCACCGCGCGCCACGCAACGGGCGGCCGGTGTTACTCGACGGCGTCCACCTGGAGGGTAGCGGGATCGCTTCCCGTCCCGCGCAAGGTGATGTCGAAGAGAATGTCGCCGCCCGGGCGGTAGGTGCGCCGCTCGCCGGGGGGCAGGAGGCGTTCCTCACTCACCTTGCGGACCCCTTGCCGAGGCCCGCTGATCGAGGCCACGTACACCGCAGACCTTCCTGTGTTGCGGATCGTCAGCGCCCGTGTCAGCGGGCAGTCGGGAACATGCGCCGCCGTCGGACAGGCGTAGCGCAGGTCTCCGAAGCCGTACGAGCCGCAGGAGATGTCGAACTCCGGTGCCAGCTTGGTCCGGCAGGTCCGCCCCACTTCGACGGCGTCATCACTGCCCTTCGCGGGGGTCACGACGGCCAGAGCCACCACACACACGGCGGCTGTCGCCCCCCACACGGGCAGATACCGGCGGTCCTGCGAGGCCACGATTGCGCACCACACCTTTCCTGTGAACCTTTACCGCCTACTGCGATCAACGGGCGATCAGACGCGAAGGTTCACCAGGACCGTGTGCTTCGAAAGGCTTTGGAGACACGAAAAGCCGGGTGCGAGAATCCAGCTGTCTCGCACCCGGCCTCGGTGTTCGTCCCCGCGCGTCCCGACTAGACGATGGGGGTGCTGTACCGCTCGATCCGCGGTGCTTCGTTCGTTCCCACAGCCTTGATCCGCATCCACCGGTCAGTGGTGTACGTGAAGATCGGGCCGACCGTCGTGTCCGACGGCATCTTGCGGACGTTGACCCTGAGGCTTGTGCCCGTGGTGACACCTATCGTGGTGCAGTGACCGGGAGTGACCGTCACGGAGTTGAAGTGAAGGCCGCCGAACTTGGGGTCCGTGTACCGCGCAGTCAGCCGCACGTCGTAGTTGCCGGCGGCGCAAAGCTCAAGCCCGGTCTGGGCCGGCAAGGACGGGAAGGCCGGCGTGGCGGCGGCCGGCGACGCCGTCGCCCCGACCATCCCAACAGCCGCGAGGATCGTCGCAGCACTCGCAGCAAGCCACGTACGTCGCTTGGGTTCCATGAAATTTCGCAACTTCCTTGACCCTTCTGGAACGTTCACGCGCGTCCCCACCCTCACAGGGGTCATGCGCTCTTCGCTCGCCCCAACGTGGGATGTCGCTGCGCGGTTCACCCCAGGAAGGCTTCTCGGCATCCGGACCGGTCAGGGCCACGGGCATCAGCTGACGAAACAACAGGGTCAGGGATCGCCTCCCGTCGCCGTTGGCCGGCACCTTTGGCATGGGACGGAGACCCTCTGCAATGGAATAGAACTTCTGTCTAGAATTGGTATCGCGTATGGGCGCCGACGCCCCGGCAAACGGGAGTTAGCAGTCGAACTGCTGCCCCTCGCCCGCCTCTGTGATTTGAGCAGCCGGCCCCACCGACTGGGCGGGCTGCAGCACGCCCCTTCCGATGCGCCCGTCACCCAACTCGGCGACGTGCTCACCGCACAGGCACCCGGCCGAGGTCTTCCGAGGACGTCGCCGTCTTCGACAGCTCCAGCATCGGCCTTCAGGACCTGTACCTGGGTCTCGCCCTCCGCGACAGACTGGACACCAGCCCATGACTACTGACCGCACCGTCGGCCACCCGACCACCCCCGCTGCAGCGAGCTTCGGCAGGCTCACCCTTGCTGCCCCGGACACGCCCTTCGCAGTCTTGGACGCAGCCAAGGCACAGCGCAACATCGCCCGGTTGGCCGCTCGCGTCGACGAACTCGGCGTCTCGCTGCGGCCGCACCTGAAGACCGCCAAGTCCCTGGAGGTCGCGTCTCTGGTCCACGGAGGTGCCCCCGGTCCGATCACCGTGTCCACACTGGCCGAGGCCGAGGCATTCGCCGACGGCGGGTACACCGACATCCTCTACGCGGTCGGCATCGACCCGCACAAGCTGCCCCGGATCACCGCCCTGCTGCGGCAAGGAATCAAAGTGACCGTGTTGCTGGACAGCATCGAGCAGGCCCGGGTCGTCCGCGACGCCTCCGTTGCCGCCAGGTTCGCCATCCCCACCCTGATCTAGGTCGACTGCGACGGTCACCGAGGCGGCGTAACCGTCGAGGAACCGTCGAGGACCCCTCATTCGTCCACATCGGCCGGACCCTCGCCGAAGCCAGCAGCCTTGCCGGTGTACTGGTCCACGCCGGCGAGTCCTACTTCACCCCGAGCCTGGATGCCCAGCGAAAAGCTGCGGAGCACGAGCGCGACGTCGCCGTCACCGCCGCGCAGCGGCTACACGACGCTGGCCTCACTGTGGCCACCGTCAGCGTGGGATCCAGCCCCACCGCCCACGCGGCAACTGATCTGACCGGCGTCACCGAGGTCCGCGCCGGAAACTACGTCTTCCTCGACCTGGTCATGGCCGGCCTCGGCGTGAGCCAATTCCAGGACCTGGCCCTGTCCGTCGTGGTCACCGTCATCGGACACCGTCCCGAGTACGGTTGGCTCATGACGGACGGCGGCTGGATGGCCATGTCCCGTGACCGCAGCACAGCCGACCAGACCGTTGACCAGGGGTACGGACTGGTCACCGACCTCAACGGAACTCTGATCCGCAACTTGATCATGAGCGCCGCCAGCCAGGAACACGGCACTTTGATCACGCGGGACGGTCCACGTCATCCATCACACCGCGGACAACGACACCTCCAACGGTGATTGGGCGCCTGCTTCCAGCCAGGCCGCTGCAGTCATCGATGCTCAGTGGCATCGGGCCGCCGGATGGTGAGACCAGCATGCCTGCGTACCTGACACCCACTCAGCCACCGTGCGAGGCAAGAGATAGCGCGCCTTCGCGCCTCGCCTGACGGGGGATCTCCTCCCGACGCCGGTGACCTCGAGCACCGTTCGGTTGGCCACAACACACTGAGCCGCCATGGGTACGCTGAGACCACCTTGCCCGTGCTAAGCCTGGAGTTCACGCATGGCCGTGTGCACGGACCGCTGAACTCGGGCGCTGCGGTCGCCTGGACGGACCGCTGGTGTGGTCCTCATGCACTCACCTCAGCGGGCGGTCACGCTGCGCTCGGGGCGAGCCACGGGATGCGTTCGTATGTGGACTCCAGCGCCCGGCCGACGTTCAGGATCGTGTTCTCGCCCAGCGGGCGGCCGATGAGCTGCATACCGATGGGCAGACCGGCCGAGTCCAGACCGACGGGCAGGGACAGCGAGGGAACGCCGACGATGTTGGCCGGTGCCGACAGCCTGACGTAGCTGTCCGAAACGGTCTCGACGGTCCCGTCGGCCCACTGCACGGTTTCCTGGTCCTTGCGTGCCGCCGTCATGGGCACTGTCGGCGCGGCGATGACATCGACGCCGTCGAACAGGTGCGCCCAGGCGCGCTGCATGAGGGTTCGTGAGCGCTGGGCCCGCAGGTAGTCGCTGGCCAGAACGAGCTCTCCCGCCTCCAGCAGTACCCGGACATCCGGTGCGTACAGTTCGGGGGACTGACGGAGGGTGTCCTCGTGGTAGGCGGTCGCTTCGGGGACCATGAGTCCCCACTGAGTGGCCTGGATGTACTCGGTCATGGGGATGTGAACATCCACGAGTTCGGCGCCGAGGGCGCTCAGGTGGGCGATGGCCTGACGGACCGCGTCCTCAACGTCGGCGACGACCCGCTCGAAGTAGTAGTTGCGGGGAATCCCGATACGCAGCCCGCGAAGGTCCGTGCCGGTGTGGCGCGGGTCGTCCGTGGGCAGGCCGTGCAGGGAGGAGGGGTCGTTCGGGTCGTGTCCGACTAGGGCGGAGAGAACGAGCCCCGCATCCTCGACGCTTCGGGTGATGGGGCCCACGTGGTCCAGAGACCATGACAGCGAGGTCACTCCGTGCCGGGAGACGAGGCCGTATGTCGGCTTCAGTCCGATGACTCCGTTGAGCGCCGAAGGAACGCGGATGGAACCACCGGTGTCCGTGCCCAGCGTGAAGGTCGCCGCACCTGCGGCGACGGCGACCGCCGAACCTCCGCTCGACCCGCCGGCCACCCGGTCCCGGGCCCAGGCGTTGGTGGTCTGAGGCGTGGTGAGACCGTAGGCGAATTCATGGGTGTGGGTCTTGCCGAGCAGAACGGCTCCGGCGTCCTCGAGCCGCGCGGCCACCGTGCTGTCCCGCAGGGCCACATGGTGTTCCCTGACCCGGGAGCTGGCCGTGGTGGGCAGTCCGGCCGCGTCGATGAGGTCCTTGAGTCCCATCGGGATCCCGTGCAGCGGGCCCAGGTGACGGCCGGCGGCAATGTCACGTTCCGCCTGGGCGGCGGTGTGGCGTGCGGTCTCCGCGAAGACGGACACGTACGCCGCGAGCCGGTGGTCTGCGGCGTCGATTTGGTCGAGGACGGAGTCGGTCAGTTCTACGGGTGAGAGCTTCTTGGCGGCGATCGCGTCGGCCGCGGCGGCGAGGGTCAGTTCGTACGGCTGCATCGGTCTACTCCTGTTACGCGGTCTGCGGGCGGGTCTCGGTCGGCGCGGGGCGGTACGTGGCAGCCGGTGGGGTCTCTTCGAAGTTCAGTTCACGCAGGGTCGCGATCACGGACTGAATGTGATTGGCGGCGCCGGTCACCGCGTCGAGGCGGTCGGCCCCCAGGGGCAAACCGGCCCTCAGCGCCCAGCGGGCGGCTTCCTGGGGAGTGAGATCTGCTGTGGTCATGCGTGAGAGTCCTGTCGTGCGAAGCCAAGGGGAGGCCGCGATCAGCCGCGCCCCTTAAAGCTGATTGTTTGCTTTAGAGCATCGTAAGGGATACGCTACCTAAAAGCAAAGAAACTGCTTTAGCCGTTGGAGTGAGCCGCGGACCTCGCCGCCCGGGAGCCCACAGCCCGGTACCCGACCAGGTCCGCACCCTCCGCACTACCCACGCACACAGCTCCGAAGGAGGATTCCGATGCCCGTCTCCCAACCCTCGACCGGCTCGACCGCCGCCACGCCCTCCTGGACCGTGGGCGACCTTGTCGTACACCGCATCGACGAGGTGAAACTCCCGCCGCAAACCGGAGCCTGGCTGCTCCCCGCCGCCACGCCCGACGTGGTCGGTCAGGTGCCCTGGCTGACGCCCTCCTTCGCCGACGACGAGGGCACCCTGCACCTGGCCAGCCACAGCTTCGCCCTGAAGGTGAACGGGCTGCGTGCGTTGATCGACACCGGCATCGGCAACGGCAAGACCCGCGCGAACCCGGCCTGGCACAACCTCGACACCGACTATCTGCAACGCCTCATCGACGCTGGCTTCGCACCCGAAACCGTCGACCTCGTCATTCTGACGCATCTGCACACCGATCACGTGGGCTGGAACACCCGCGAGGTGAACGGCGAGTGGGTGCCCACCTTCACGAACGCGCGCTACATCACGTCCACGACCGAGTGGGACTACTGGGCTGGCGTGGACCTGGAAGAGCCGCGACGCCAGATGTTCCGCGACTCGATCTATCCGATCCGGGACGCCGGGCTGCTCAGCCTCGTCGAGGTGCCGAGGTCGACTGCTGCGGGAGGCAGTGGAATCGAGGTGGCGCCCGGAATCCGGTTGTTCGCCACGCCCGGACACACTCCGGGGCACGTCGCCGTCGAGCTGGCCGACGCAGGCGAGTCGGCGGTCATCACGGGTGATCTCATCCACCACCCCGTGCAGCTGCCGCATCCGCACATCACAAGCCGCGTGGACATCGACGCGCCCCTGGCGGCCGCCACCCGCAGGGACCTAATGAGTGCACTCGTCGGCAGTGACGTTCTGGTCCTGGGCAGCCACTTTCCGCCGCCGACAGCGGGCCGGATCGCCTTCACCGAGCACGACTACCGCCTCGTGCCGACGCCGAGTTCCGACGTCACCGCCTGAGCAGCCGGCGACGTACCCGTACTCGGCGGAATTCCTCACTCACGCGGCACCGGTGAACCGGAAGCCGCGGCCGCCCGTTGTACCCGCGTACTGCCTTGAGCACCGAGCCGATCGGGAGGCATGCCAGCGCGGCACAGCGCCCACGGACCGGACCGGTCGGCGCAGCCGTCTCTGAAAAGGAAGTGACGCTTTGCATTCCAAGGTCGATTTCGACATCGTCGTCTGGGGGGCCACGGGGTACGCGGGCCGTATGATCGCCAGTCGCCTGCTCGCCCAGGACGGTCTTGTCGTGGCCCTCGGCGGGCGCAACGACCGCGCCTTGCTGGCGGTCCGCGACTCACTCGACCCGTCCGGGGGCACAGCCGTGGTCGTCGCGGACGCCCACGATCCCGCGTCACTGCGCAGCATGGTGAAACGGACCAAGGCCGTTATCAGCACCGTGGGCCCCTACCGGCTGCATGGCTCGGCCCTGGTCGAGGCGTGTGCGCGGGCGGGCACCGATTACGTCGACATCACCGGCGAGCCCCTCTGGGTCCGGGACATGATCCTGAAGCACAGCGACACGGCGCGAGCGAGCGGCGCGCGTGTCATCTTCTCCGCTGGCTTCGATTCCATCCCCGCGGAACTGGGCGTACAGGTGCTTCAAGAGGCGGCTCAGGCCCGATGGGGGGCGCCCTTGCCTACAGTTCGAGCCTCGGTCGCATTGGAGGGGGGCGGCTTCTCCGCCGCGACACTGGCGAGCATCGCGGCTGAGTGGGAGGCCTCGCGCGCCGATGCCACCTCCCAGGATCTGTACGACGACCCCTTCGCGCTGACACCCGCGTTCAAGGGCCCTGCGCAGCCATCCGGTCACGGCCCCCTTCTGGACGAACGCTCTGGGCAGTGGCTCGCCACCTGGGTGATGGGCCCCATCAACGCCCGTGTGGTCCACCGGTCCAATGCCCTGCGCAGCCACGTGTGGGGCGAGGATCTCACCTATGTGGAGATGCTGACCACGGGACCAGGGGCGGAAGGCCGCGCGGCGGCCGAGCAACTGTCGCACGCGATGGTCGCAGTCGCACAGGGAAACTCGGGCCTGGTCGGCGAGGATCCCTGTCTGACCGCGGAGAGTGGCTCCTATGTCCTCACGCTGGAAGGTTCCGACCCGTCGGGGCACAAGCTCATCGCAACAGTGCACGGCGAGGGCAGCGCCGCCTACGGCTCGACCTCCCAGATCGCCGCCGAGACCGTGCGGTGCCTGCTGACTGAGGCTGCGAATGCTCCGGGCGGGATCTGGACGCCTGGGGCGTTGCTCGATGACGCGCTGGTGAGCCACCTGCAGGAGCACGCCGGCCTCCGGTTCGCAATCGTGGGCCAGGGCGCCTGGCAGGCCAAGTCCTGAGGAAGCCGCGGTACCCGAGCCCCCAAACCCAGCCCTCGATGGAAAGACTCCCCAATGACCGAAGTTGCTTGGAACCGCCTGACGGCCCCGGAACTGCGCCGCCTGGCAGCCACCGACGCGATCGTGCTCCTCCCCATCGGTTCCATCGAACAGCACGGCCCCCATCTGCCCACTGGAGTGGACGCCTTCCTGGCCGGCGAAGTGAGTCTGCGCGCCGCACGCCTCACCCACGACACACGGCCCGTGGTCGTGGCTCCGACGATCTGGTCCGGCCTGGCCGAGCACCACATGGCCTTCGGAGGTACCTTCACCCTCTCCCTGAGCACTCTGCAGGCACTGCTGCACGACCTCTGCCGCTCCGTCATCAGAGCGGGCTTCTCCAAGATCCTGATCGTCAACGGACACGGCGGAAACATCACCGCTCTGGACGCCCTGGTCAACGATCTCACGGCGACGCTCTCCGCACAGATCGCTGTCACCAGCTACTTCACCGTGGGCAGGGAGAGCATCAAGCGCACACTGGACACCCAGGACTGGCTCATGCATGCATGCGAGGGCGAGACCTCCATGATCATGGAACTCTCCCCCGAGCTCGTGCGCGAGGAAGAGCTGAAGACGGCTGTCGGGCCGGAGATCCGACTCCAGTCGGAGGAGACCAACCCTGTCCATGTCTCCCGTTCCTTCAAGGTCATCTGCCCGACAGGGGTCGCCGGAGACGCCCGCGGCGCCAGCCCGGCCAAGGGCAAGAGCATTCTCGACGCGTGTGCCCGGGAACTCAGTGTCCTGCTCATGAGCGACATCATCTGGGCCGAAGAACACGGTCGCGAGTGAATCGCGAGCTGATGGCGGGGTGAACGGCGACTCCTGTTTCCCCGTTTCATCGAGGGCCGGGCCACTTCCAGCTGCCCCGCGGCCCACCCGGGCTTTCGGAGGGCCGGTGCCCGTCGGCGCGAGCCGGCGGGTAGCTGATGACCGACTTCGTCCCCGTCCTCCTCACCCTTGGGAGCCTTAGATGCCATCCACCCGCATGAACTCGTCAAAGCCGGAGGGAGCGAACAGCGTCACAGCACACGATCTTCCGTCGGTTCGGTGCGCAGACCGACTTGCCTTCAAGACCGAGGGAATCTGCGTACTGGACTTCGTCCTCGAAGGTCACGAGGCAGAGACCGACACGGTCCTCACGGTCAACGCGTCGGCATCGGTCACACCCGTGGCCGCGTCCGCGGTCACCCTGCTCGACGTTCTGGTCAACCGTGTGAGTCTCTCGCGCGACCTTGTCGTCCCGGGCGGCGGTCGGTGCCACGAAGTCTCTGTGACCATCCCCGGCAGGCTGCTCAGGCAGGGCTTCAATACGCTGCGGCTGCGCTCCGTGCAGAGTTCCCGTGACCGCCTGCACGTGCACCGTGTAACCGTGGACTCTCCCAAGAGTCGCGGGACCTTGCGGCAGACGTTGACGGCGCACGTGGCGCAGGGCCTGATCCACACATACTCCACCGAACGGCGCTCCCCCACGGCGCACGCGTGGACACCCGCCCCGCCTGTCCGGCTTCACCTCTTCCCAGGTGCTGACACGACCACGCTGTCCCAGCTGTCCTTGCGGAACGAGAACGGCGCCGAGGCGGCCATCGGCTTCCGGTCCACGATGACAGGGTTCTACGGCCACCATCGGGAATCCGACGGAAGCTACGCGGAGTTCCGGGGGGTCCTGGCCGACAGCACGGACCTCTGCGGACACGGCCTGCGCGACAGCCCGTCGCACCCCGACCGCACGGCCGCCGAGTGGCAACCGTCGGCTGGTCTGTGCCTCACATTCGATGACGGGGAGTCGGGAGTGAAAAGGCTCACCTGGCGGAACCAGGCCGGGCAACTCGGTGGCTTTTCCAGCTGAGTCGGGCGATGACGCCATTGCCGATCACGCGCCTCTCACCGGCACGCGATCGGCTTCGGCTCGCCGCAGGACGTCAGGCTCTGGGCGGCGTCAGCAGTTGTCGATCGGGGGCCATGGGGCGATGTTCTCCGGATCGGCCTTGTGCTCGTCCCGGTAGATCTCCTCCAGCACTCCGATCCGGCGATGCAGTTGTGCGACGAGCGTGGGAATGCGCCGCGTGGCACCGATGGAATCCGCCGGAAGGCCGGCTCGCGAGAGGACCTTGTATTCGGCCACGGCCCTCTGCACGTGGACGGCGTGCGGCACACAGGTAATGACTGTGTCGGGCTCGACCTCCGCCACACCCCAGCGGCCGTCGTCCTGCGGCGTGGCCCAGAGGACCATGCGCGTCGATGGGGAGTAGGCGAGGCGGCAACCCGGGTCGACGATGGCGCTGAGGACGGGTAGTTCGACGCGGTCCTCTCCCGCCAGGGACAGGGCGGCTTCGAGGGAATCGGCGGAGATCCGTCGTATGCCGTGACCCACGATGCTCG
This sequence comes from Streptomyces sp. NPDC098781, assembly GCF_044759995.1. Taxonomy (NCBI): domain Bacteria; kingdom Bacillati; phylum Actinomycetota; class Actinomycetes; order Kitasatosporales; family Streptomycetaceae; genus Streptomyces; species Streptomyces sp. NPDC098781. The sequence continues at coordinate 177,806 of NZ_JBIWAK010000013.1, read as the reverse complement.
TTGCCAGCAGTTCGTCACCGATCCGCTCAGGCCCTCCGTCGTTCAAGCCCGTGCCCATGTCCATGCGATTCCTTCCTGGTTTTCCTGCGTGTGGCCCACTCGTGGCCCGTACGGGTTTGACGATCAGGGCCGGTGCATACTCACAGTCGGTCCTGGTCGGTGCCATCGCATCTGTTCGACCGGGATGGCGCGTTGCGGCACTTACTTGATCGCCTCGTCGGACTGCGTCGGCACTGTCAGGCGTTGATCGCGGCCAGGAGTTCCGCGTGGGTCGGACCCGGCGCTGGGAACGCCGGCGCGTCGGCGCTGAGCCTTTTGATCTTGTCGGCTATGCCGGGCCTGACGAGAACGTCCTCAGGCATCGCGAGCATCGATCCCACGTCCGCCACTGCGCGCATGACGTCACCGTCCAGGAGCTTCGTGGCGTCCATCGCCTTCATGAGGTGCCAGTCCTGGTCGTCGGTCTCGTAGGGAACGCCCTGGCGTCCCGCCTGCATCTCGGCGAGCCGGTGGCGGTCCCAGGCCACCAGCCGCTGGTGGAGATCTCCGCTGGTGTTCTCGGACATCTCCTCGAACCGCACCGCCATCTCGACGGGATCGTCCGTTCCCACCGTGCTGAGCAGTTCCCGCACCGTGACAGCCTGCTCTATGCCCATGGAGAGGCCGAATCCGAACTGCGGGCTGGTCGTCGCCCACGCGTCACCGATGTTGATCAGACCAGTGATGACGGGCCGGCCGTCGAGGACGAGGCCGCGGCGCCGGCTTTCCGTGCCGTCCATGGGCAGCACGCCGGTCAGTGGCTCGGCGCGGGTGAAACGCTCGATGTTCGGGAGCAAGGCGGCAACCCGCTGCCACACCTCGGGGTGACGCAGCTCGCACAGCTCCTTGTCGTTTCCCGCCACAGTCATCGCGACCGACCAAGTGCCGTTGTCTCCCGGCAGAACGACCGTCGAGAGGCTGGCGTGGTGATCGATCGGCCACTCCCACTGCGGAGGCCGGGGGCCGGTGAAGTGACGGGAGTAGTACGTGAATCCGATCGGTGCCCGCTCGTCGATCGCGGGCACCACGCCGATGTCGCTGAGAAGTTTCGGCAGCGGGGAGTTTCTGCCGGTGGCATCGATGACCACGTCCGCGTGGAAGATGTCCCCGCCCTGGGTCCGTACGCCGGTGACCCTGGGCGGTGGACCAACCTCGGTGACCAGCCGCGCGACGGCGGCGCCGTGGTGGATGGTGAGGGAGGATGTTCGCGCCGCCACGGCTCCCAGGCCTGCCTCCAGGACCGGGCGGCGGGCACCCAGCACCTCGAAGCGCTCGTCGCCGTCCCGGCGGCCGCCGACGTCGGGCACGCGCCACGCGCCGGCGACATGGTTCACCACCTCGGCACCCACGAGACGGAGTTCGTGGACGACGTCGGGCAATTCCTGCTGCAGGAGCATCCACCCTCCGGGCAGGAGGACGTGCGGCTGACGGAATTGTCGGGCGCCGATGCGTGCCCACCGGTCCCACGCGTCCGAGGGGTCGGCGAAGCCCGCTCGGTCCTTCTCCAGAACGGTCACGTCGTGGCCGTCGCCGGCCAGCAGCAGCGCCGACGTCAAGCCGACTGGGCCACCCCCCATGACGATGACGTCCGACATGCTGATCCCCTCGTTTCACTGTGTGCGGTCGAGAACAGGTTGGCCGGACGGGGTGCTCAGTCGGCAGATCGCTCTTGTGCTCGATCCAGCCGGCTGTCGGCCTGCCCGTCCGCCTCGGCACAGGCCGGCCGGTCGCAGCCCGCAGCATGGGACGGACGCTGGTCCCCACCCCTCACGACCTCCGTCGGATCACCGAGGTCATAGTCACGAGCCAGCGACTCGCTGATGTCGTGTCTCCCCCAAGCCCGGCCCGGGCCTTCGGCGATCGCCACCCGCAGGAACGAATACCTGCTCAACTCGGTTCACCGACGTCCGCGTTGTTGCGTGGTGGGCTCGTCCGGGATGCGCGGACCGGCGCCTCAGCGTTCGGGATTCCCTGATGGCCAGTCAGGAGAATTCCTGTGCACCCGTGAACCACCGTGCGTCTCTTGCCGTCGATCGTTCGTGGCAGCGCGCACCAAGGCGCGCCGCCACGGAAGGAGGAACATGGCAGAGCTGGCGACTGCCGCGGAGTCGCGCCCGACATCCCGCATGACCGCCGAACGGGAACGTGAGGTGCTCGATGCCGTTGTCGATGTACTCGCCGAGGTCGGCTTCGACATGCTGACCATGGAGGCTGTGGCACTGCGCGCACGCTGCGGCAAGGCGACGCTCTACCGACAGTGGGGCAGCAAGGACCGTCTGGTGGCGCATGCCCTGCGAACCTGCTCGCCGACTGTCTTCGGTGCGCGGGCCGTGAGCGACACCGGCACGCTGGCCGGGGATATCGAGGCGCTCGCACACCATGCCGCCCTGACCGCGAAACGGGACACCCTGCTGGTCACTGGTGTCAGCCGGGTGTGCCTCGTGGCGCCGGAATTGGGCTCGGCCGTTCGCTGCGCGGTGATCAATCCCTTCCTCGCGACTGTACGGGACATCGTGGCCCGAGCGGTTCGCCGAGGTGAGCTGACGCAGCCGTCGTCGGCGTTCGGGCCGCCGGAGCAGCTGTTCGCCATGCTGGCACAGCGCCCGTTGCTCGAGGGCGTGTACGCCGACGAGGCATTCGTTCGCACCGCGCTGTGGGGCACGATCCTGCCCGAGCGCGGCTTCGGACGGGAACAGATGTGACCCACGCGGAGGGGCCGCTTGACGATCTCGGCGGCCCTCCGTCACGGACCGTGTCACACCGTCAGATTCGGCTGAACCCCGCCCAGTCCACGATCTTGAAGTGGCTTCCGTCGCGCCGCACTTCGGCGGCGCCGTGGCCTGGAAGGTGGGCGGGCAGAAGGAGCGCCTTGGTGTCCGCCGCGTGTTCGAGTACACGCCGGCGAGCCTTCAGGGCGCCCTGCTCGTCCTCCTCGAAGCAGCTGTTGAACTCGGGGTGTTCCAGCTGCAACGCGGTGTGCAGCAGATCGCCGCAGAAGAGGGCGTGGTCGTTGCCCGATCGCAGCCGAACGAAGGCGGAGCCGGGAGTGTGACCCGGGGCGGGCTCCAGAGTGAGGTTGGAGTCGATGGCGTACGAGCCTTCCCACAGCTTCACAAGACCGGCCTGGTAGACAGGCAGCACGCTGTCTTCCCAGACATTCTGGTTGCCCGGGGCCGTCTTCTGCTTGAAGCCGTTCTCGGGGTTCCAGAAGTCGAACTCCGTCTTGGCCATGAGATAGGTCGCATTGGGGAAGGTGGGAACCCACGCGCGATCCACCAGCTTGGTGTTCCAGCCGACGTGGTCGTTGTGCAGATGGGTGTTGACCACGACGTCGACATCACGGGGCATGACGCCGGCCCGGGCCAGGCGGCGCATGAAGTCCGTGTCCATGTACGACCACAGGTTGGCGTACGGACGGTACTTGCCGTTGCCCGCGCCGGTGTCGATCAGGATCGTCTTGCCGCCACTGCGCAGCACCCAGGTCTGGAGGGTGGAGAGAACCAGGTCGTTCCGGGGATTCCAGTGGTCCGGGACCAGCAAGCCCTCGTTCTCCTGCCACAGTTCCGGAGAGCTGCCGGGAAAGAACTGCCGTGATGTCATCTCGACCGTGCCGGTGTACTCCACCACACGCGTCACCGACACGTTGCCGAGGCGGATGGTCTCCACCCGCGTTCTGTCGTCGTGATCGGCGGCATACGTGGCGGCATGTCCGGGGGACGCCGCGAGGAGGCCTCCGATTCCGACTCCTGCGCCGACTCCCGCGGCCGAACCCAGGAAAGCCCGTCGGCTCTTGAGCTGAGTCGCTCCGACAGTCATGGAAGCTCCAATCCACATGGAGCGCGCAGCCCCACTAGAGGTACATATCCGTTCGTCCACAGCGGTCGACAATGCATCGTGCACAACTTGTCTTGTCACGTTCTTGTCGCGACATATGAGCATGCACCGCAAAGTACGCATAGGGTGCGATTTACTGCCTAAGTGGAAGGCGTCTGTTCACGTCGGCGCCTCCCGCCCATCGGACTCAGTCAAGCGGGTCCAGGGTGAGGTACGCCTTCTGCGGATCGGCGTCGTGCACCAGGGACTCCTGATTGCCGACGTCGTCGAAGGCGAAGGCGTACGCCTTGCCGTCGGCCATCAGGGCATGGACCTTCTGGGCGAAGGGGTTGGTCACTTCGGCCTGGTACGCCCGCGCGGAACTCGTGTCGGGCTGCTGGGGGCTACTCAGGAGCGTTGCACGGTTGTACGCGGCGCACAGCGTGCGGGAGATGGGTCCGCGCACCTCGTCGTTGGGAGCGGACAACTGCTTGTAGCAGCCGAAGACGCTGTCGGAGTCGGGCTTCTCGAAGCCCGTGACGATCGACCCTGAGCCGTCGGTGAAGTTCATGACGTTGCCCGACACCCTGCCGTGGTACTTGACGCCGGGCTTGTCGGCGAACGGGGACACCGTCAGCGAGGTCGTGCTGTACTTCCGCCACACCCGGTTGATGTAGTCGTCCATGGTGTTCGCTGGCAGCAGTCCGGTGCCGATGCCGTGGGACGGCGCGAGGGCACGCAGCACGGTGCCGTCCGGCGCCTTCTGGATGAGGTTCCCCCACCCCCCGGGCTGCTCTTTCAGGGCGGTGTAGAACTCCCGGTATCCGCCCGGACGGAGCCGGCCCGTCTTCTGCACGGTTCCGTCGGTCCGCTTGAGGCCCACGGCGTAGGGCGCCGAGAACATGTCGACCTGTGTGCTGTTGAGCCAGAGCCCACCGTCGTTGAGGGTGTACTCCGACCAGTTGAACAGAGTGTTCCGGTTCGGGTCGGACGGGCTCTGCACCGCCGGCTGAACCAGCTTGCCGTCGACCAGGCGGAAGTCGAGCTTGCGGCCGTAGGAGAAATAGACGCGGCCGGAGAACTTCGGGATCTGGATGGTGATCGACTTACCGGCCGCGGGCCCCGCGATCGAGGCGTCGGGCGCGGGTGTCGGAACCGGCCCGCCGGCCGGCCACGGGTGGAAGGTGCCCTTCGCGTCCGCCCACCCCTGCCGGCCCGTGCTCAGCTCGGTGCCCAGGTTGTAGATGTAGACCGGCTTGTCCAGGCCCGAGGCGTTCCTGAACATGAGGGGGATGGTGGGGGGCACCGCGGTCGCGGTGGGCACGGGTCCGATCCCCGAGATACCGACTGCCAGGGCGCCTACGCCCATGGTGTAGACGAGTTTCCGCACTGGTTCTCCTGTTCAGTTTGTCCACCAGCGGATCTGTTGCGTGTCGCGAGGGGGCGGCATCGGTTCGTCCGCAGGCAGTGCCCGCGCCATCGCCGCCGATGCCGCCCGTACCGGTCCGCGTCCGTCACCGGGACACGGACCGGCCGCCGTCCTGGCCCGCTACTTGTTGAGCGCCCCGTAGGCGGCCAGCCACATCACGAGTTGTCCGGTCGCGTTGGGGTGGGCGGGCAGTGCGCCCCCGGCCGGCTTCAGCGGCTCGATCCAACGCCGCTCCTGGGGCTGGCACATGTCGTGGCCGATGGTCGGCGTGTAGGTGTCGGCGTAGGTGACCCCGTGCCCGGCGGCCTGGCGCTGCAGTACCGCGTTGAGCCGCTTGGTGGTGTCCCGCAGGTAGGCGAAGTCACCCTTGGCGATGGGCACCTCGCGGCAGCCCACGCCGCTGTCCGGGAACAGCGAGGGGTAGCCGACCACGATCACCTTGGCGTTCGGACTGCGTCGCCGGACGTCGGTCAGCACGGAGCCGATCCGGCTCTCCACCTTGTTGATGCGGTTGGCGAGTTGGTCGCTACCACCGGCCGTGAAGTACTTCTTGCAGGGGCTGCCGGACGGGTCGGAGAAGGAGGAGGTCACGCATCGCGTGAGCACCTCGGTGAAGCCGATGTCATTGCCGCCGATGGTCAGCGTCACCAGCCGCGTCCCCTTCGACAGGGCCTGGGCCTGCGGAGGCTTCGTGCCCTGGTGGTTCCAGATGCTGCGCGTGGTGGCTCCGCTGCAGGTGGCGTCCTTGAAGGTCGCGTTCAGCGAACTGGCCAGGAGGGCGGGGTGGCTGCCGACGGTGCGGTCGCACGTCTTGTCCCGCTTTTCGGGGAGTCCGGCGCCGGACGCGAACGAGTCGCCGAGCGCGACATAGTTGGGCGTGCCGGCGGCGTCGGCGTCCGCCGGGCGAGCCTGGGCGGACGGCGCGGCGAGGGACAGCAGCGCAGCGGACGCGACGGCTGTCGCCACAACCGCGGTGCGGCGCGGGGACGGTCGGCGTCTGGTGTGGGTCATATGACCTCCGTAGCAGTTGTGGTGATGAGGGGGTGGACGTGTCAGCCGCGAACGGTGTGCGCGGCGTTGTCCTCCTGGTCCGCGTAGGTCCAGGACGCCTGGGGCGGTGTCCCGCAGAAGGCCGCGTCCAGGGAACCGCCGAGCGTCGCGTTGACCTCGGGGTTGTTCGACGTGTTGGCCAGCGCCGTCATGCTGCGCTCGCCGTCGGCGGTCGTGAAGGCGTACGTGTAGTAGCCCTGGACGGTGCCGGTGTGACCGTAGACGGTGACACCGCACGAGAGCTTCCGGGCCCGCAGGCCCAGGCCGTAGAACTGCGTCTGCGCCGCGTCGACAGGAATGACGGTCATCATCTGCTCCAGCAGATCCGCCCGGACGAGACCACCGGTGACCAGCGCGGAGAAGAAGCGGTTGAGGTCCTCCGCGGTCGACACGACGGCGCCCGCCGACTGCGCCCAGGACACCGTCTGCTCGGTGGAGTCGACGAGGGGCTCGGACGCGTCGTCCGGCCGGAGGTAGCCACGCGCGAAGGAACCCCCGATGACGGTGCTCGGGTGCACGTAGCTGGTGTTGCGCAGCTTCAGCGGGGTGAAGATGCGCTGCTGGTACTGGTTCGCGAGGGGAGTACCGGTGACGTGCTCGATGATCTGCCCGACCACGACGAAGTTCGTGTTGGAGTAGCTGTAGGCGGCGCCCGGCGTGTTGGTGAGCGCGTGGGCCGTCGAAAGGGCGATCAGGTCCTCGTAGCGGAAGACCTTGTTGCGGACCGCTTCGAATCCCGGGACGGTCGAGGCGAACATGGCGTTCGTGTAGTCCCACAGACCACTGCGGTGACTGAGCAGGTGGCGGACGGTGATACGGCTGTCGAGGACCGGCCGCGGCAGATACGAGTTGGCCGGCGCGTCGAGATCGACCCGCCCCTCGCCCACCAGTTGCATCAGGACCACGGAGGAGAAGGTCTTGGTGACGCTGCCGACGCGGAAGCGGCGCCCCGTGTCCATGCGGGTGCCCGCGGCCGTGTCGGCCTCCCCGGTGACCAGTCGATAGCTCCGCTCACCGTCGTCGACACGGACCAGCGCTCCCGGAGCGCCCTGGGCCACGGCCTCCTGGAGAACCGACCCCAACGCCTCGGTGTCCGGGGCTGGTTCAGCCGTCTCCGCCCCGTCAGGGTCCGGGACGGGTTCGGTCACCTCACGCCGGTCGGGCACGGTGGACGGTGAGGCCACGGCCGGTGCCGTCGTCGCGGCCAGAGCGGCTACTACGGCGCTGGCCAACGTCGCGCCAAGAGTGGTCTTACGCATGCAGACAAGTCCTCTTCACTTTTGCTTGCGGTGGGGGGAGGGCCGTGCGGCGTCGTATCGGCCCCTTGCTCGGCACGACGGGGCGAACGCCGCATCGGTTCAATCCGGCGGCGGACACGGCGGCAGTTGTGCGGACTGCCCCTGCGCCGCGTCCCCGCCCGGCATTCAGGACGCCGCTTTCGTTAGAGAGAGGAAACACCGCCTGCTGCGAGTCTCTGGTCCGGCACCGGTCCCTCACTCGAACCAGGAGGCACACCATGTACGCACACACGCTGAGGCTGTTCGCCGCCGCCGGTCTCTCCGCCCTCGCCCTGTTCGTCACCGCATGCTCGGCCGACAACGGCACGAGCGAGCAGTCGAGCTCCGCCGGCAGCGGCCAGGGCGCGGGCGGAGGCAACCGGAGCGCCGAGGACGAGCGGGCCCGGCAGAACGACTGCCTGCGCAAGAACGGCGCCACCATCACCGAGGGCGACAACGGTGCCGGAGCAGGCGTCGACTTCGGCGACCTGGACGAGGCCGAGCAGAAGAAGGTCATGGAGAAGTGCGGTCTCGCCGAGGCCGCACAAGGCGGGGAGGTGTCCCAGGCGGACAAGGACAAGGCCTTCGCCTTCGCCAAGTGCATGCGCGAGGAGGGCCTCGAATTCGCGGACCCGCAGTTCGGAGACGGGGCGGCGATGAAGGGTCAGCAGATCCCCGAGGGCCAGGAGGAGGAGTACAAGGCGGCCAGCGACACGTGCATGGCGAAGGTGGGCTACTGAAGCACCGGATCCCGAGTCGAGGACAGGAAATGAAGCGCAAGTATGGCGTACTGGCCGTCGTCGCGGTCCTGGCCTGCGGGGGCGTGGCGATGAGCACCGTGACCGGCTCGGAGGGCGCCACGGACACCGTCGCCGACGCCGCGGAGCGCCCCACGGCCACGGAGGCGATCGAACAGGGCGACCTGACGCGGACCTGGCAGGCCAAGGGCACCCTCGGGTTCGCCTCGCAGCGCACCCTCAACGCCGGCGAAGCGGGCGTCGTGACCTGGCTTCCCCAGGCCGGCTCCACGATCAAGCGCGACGGGAAACTGTATGAGGTCAACGGCGAGCCGGTACGGCTGATGTACGGCGCGAAGCCGATGTACCGGACGCTCGAGGAGGGCTCGACCGGCGAGGACGTCCGTCAGCTGAAGAAGAATCTCATCGCCCTCGGCCACGGCAACCAGCTGGCCGCCGACGACGAGTTCACCGCCGGCACCACCCGCGCCGTCGAGGCGTGGCAGAAGGAACACGGGCTGAAGGAGACCGGCACGGTCGGCCCCGGCCAGGTCGCCTTCGTGTCCGGCGCGGTTCGGGTGCAGGAGACTCAGGCGGCCGTCGCCGGTCGGGTCGGGCCCGGCGCCGCCGTGCTCACCGTCACCGGCTCCGACCGTCAGGTGGAGTTCAGCGTGAAGGTGCGCGAGGCGGCCGATCTAAAGGCCGGCGACCGGGTGACGGTCACTTTGCCCGGCGGTGAGCCGGCTGACGGGCGGATCTCCATCATCGGGCGTACGGCCGAGGAGGATGCGGCGGACAAGGACGCGGCTCCCAAGGTCCGGGTCACCGTGGAGCTGAGGAGCCCCTCGAAGGCCGAGGGCGTCGACAAAGCTCCGGTCACCGTGCACGTGAAGGGCGAGACCCGCGAAAACGTGCTGCACGTGCCGGTGGGCGCCCTGCTCGCCGGTGCCCGCGGCGGCTTCCTCATCGAGGTCGTCGAGTACGGCAGAGCCCGCGAAGTCTCCGTCGAACTCGGCCTGTTCGCGCAGGGCCGGGTCGAGATCACGGGAGCCGGGCTGCGGGCGGGCATGAAGGTCGGGGTGGCGCAGACATGACGCCCACGGCCACCCCCACGTCCGCCGCGAGCACCCCGGCCGTTGTCGGGCTCGTCGGCGTCACCAAGGAGTACCCGGGCCCCGTGGCGGCGCTGCGCGGCGTGGACCTCGCCATCGGCGAGGGCGAACTCCTCGCCATCGTCGGTCCCTCGGGGTCGGGGAAGTCCACCCTCCTGCACATCATCGGCACCCTGGACCGCCCCACGGCCGGCACTGTCACGGTCGCGGGGCACGACATCGCCTCGCTGCGCGACAAGGAACTCTCCGCGCTGCGGTCGCGGCACATCGGCTTCGTTTTCCAGGCCTTCCATCTGGTGCCGGGTGCGAGTGCGCTGGACAACGTGTGCGAGGGCCTGCGCTACTCCGGCCTGTCGCATACGCGCCGCCGCCGGCAGGCCGTCGAAGCGCTGGGGCGCGTGGGACTGGGCGACCGGATATCGCATCGGCCGCACGAGCTGTCCGGTGGCCAGAAGCAGCGGGTGGCCATCGCCCGCGCCGTCGCGGGCGAGCCCGATCTGCTGCTGGCCGACGAACCCACCGGAGCACTGGACAGCGCTTCGGGGCAGGCCGTCATGGAGCTGCTCCACGAGCTCCACGCGGCCGGCACCACCATCGCCGTGATCACCCATGACCGGGACATCGCCGGGCAGCTGCCCCGCCAGGTCCTCATCCGTGACGGGCAGATCGTCAACGACGTCCGCGACCGCGCGCGGGCGGACATCCTGACCAAGGTCCCCGCGGGCGCCGCGCCGGATTCCCAGGCCGACGCCCGGGCAGGTTCCCGATGAGCCGGGGCAGCGGGAGACGAAAGGGGCTCGCTCCCGCGCGGCTGTCGGCCCGCGACGTGTGGCAGGTCGGATCCGCCGGGCTGCGGGGGCGTCCGATGCGTGTCTTTCTGTCCGCTCTGGGCATCGCCATCGGCATCGCCACGATGATCGCCGTCGTGGGCGTGTCGGAGTCCAGCAAGGCCCACCTCATCCGGCAGCTCGAGCAACTGGGGACCAACATGCTGGTCGTGACCCCCGGCCAGTCCCTGATCACCGGTGAACAGGCCAAGCTCCCCAAGGCCGCCCCGGCCATGGTCGAGCGGATCGAGGGCGTGCAGGACGTCGCCGCCACCGGCTCCGTCGACACCACCGTGCACCGCTCCGAGCACATGCCCGAGGACATCACCGGTGGACTGCAGGTCGCCGCGGCCGACGAGGGTCTCCTCAAGACCGTGCGCGCCGAGGTCGCCGAGGGCAGCTGGCTGAACCGGGCCAACGGCGGGTATCCCTCCGTGGTCCTCGGTGATGTCGCCGCGGACCGGCTGGCCATCACCGAGCCGGGACAGCAAGTGTGGCTGGGCGAGCAGTACTTCACCGTCATCGGCATCCTCACTGCCGTGCCGCTGGCCCCCGAGCTCGAGCGGTCCGCTCTGATCGGCTGGCCGGCGGCCGAGAAGCTGCTGGGGTTCGACGGGCATCCGACGACCATCTACGAGCGCTCCGCCGACGACCGGGTGCGGGAGGTACGCGACCTTCTCAGCCGCACCGTCAACCCCGAAGCACCCCAGGACGTCAAGGTCTCCAACCCCTCCGACGCGCTTGCAGCGAAGGCCGCGTCCGAGGACGCCTTCACCAGCCTGCTGCTGGGACTCGGCGCCGTGGCCCTCCTGGTCGGCGGAGTAGGTGTCGCCAACACAATGATCATCTCGGTGCTGGAACGCCGTCACGAGATCGGGCTGCGCCGGTCCCTGGGCGGCACGAAAGGGCACATCCGCCTCCAGTTCGTCACCGAGTCCCTGCTGCTGTCGGGCCTCGGCGGAATCGCGGGCGTGGTCCTCGGCTCCGCCGCGACCTGGATCTTCGCTACCGCGGGCGGCATCCCCTGGGTCGTACCGCCGTGGGCGATGCTCGGTGGCCTGGCTGCGACACTGGCCATCGGAACCGCCGCGGGCCTGTATCCGGCGGTGCGGGCGGCGAGGCTCTCGCCGACCCTTGCCCTCCAAGCGGTGTAGGCGCGTGCGCCGGGCGCCGAAACCGCCTGGCCCCCTGCGTTCGACAGCCGCATCACACCCTCTTCGACACAGAAGGTCCCATGCGCGTACTGGTAGTGGAGGACGAGACGTTCCTGGCGGAGCTGATCGCCAAGGGGCTGCGCCGCGACGCGCTCGCGGCGGATGTCGCGGCAGACGGCCTGGAGGCGATGCGCAAGCTGCGATTCGGTGCGTACGACGTGATCGTCCTCGACCGTGATCTGCCCGGTCTTCACGGCGACGAGGTGTGCCGCCGGGTGCTCGACCAGTGGCCGGGAACCAGGATCCTGATGCTGACGGCGTCCGGGACCCTGCGCGACCGTGTGGCCGGCCTGAGGATGGGCGCCGACGACTACCTCGCCAAGCCCTTCGCGTACGACGAGCTCCTGGCGCGGGTCCTGGCGCTCGGCCGGCGCACCGCCCCCGCGCTCCCGCCCGTCCTGCGGCGGGCCGGGATCGTCCTGGACACGGCGGGCCGCCAGGCCTCCCGTGACGGGCGTTCCCTGCGGCTGTCACGCAAGCAGTTCGCGGTGCTGGAGGCGCTGATGCGCGCGGACGGCGCCGTGGTGAGCGGAGAGGATCTGATCGAGCAGGTGTGGGAGGAGGACACCAGCTATCGCACCAACGCGGTACGCGTGACGCTGAGCAAACTCCGTGCCGAGCTGGGCGAGCCACCCCTCATCCAGACCGTTCCCGGCGTCGGCTACCGCATCAAGGAGTGCGCGTGAGCGGCGAACGCGCGCGGCTGACCATGCTCTACGGCGGGCTGCTGGTGCTCGCGGGCGCCCTGCTGACGGGTGTGGTGTATTTCCTGGTGCGGCAGGGGCTGTCCGAGACGATCGGCAGCGCGGTGACCAGGGCCGTACCAGGGTGGCGTCCAGGCGAAGAGAAGCCGTCCTGGGCGACGGACCCGTCGGCCGCCCCGCCGCCGGACGCCAGTCCCCCACCCACCATGTGGGCCTTGCAGAAGTCCGTGAGCGACGCCGCCGAGCAGGCCGCGCTGCACCGGCTGCTGACCATCTCCCTGCTGGTCCTCGCCCTGTACTCTGTGCTGTCGGTGGCGCTGGCCTGGTGGACGGCGGGCCGGGTGCTGCGTCCCGTCGCCGTGATCACCGATACGGCGCGGCGGCTGTCCGGGGAGAACCTGAGCGAGCGCATCGCGCTCGCCGGCCCCCCGGGGGAGCTCAAGCACCTCGCGGACACCTTCGACGCCATGCTCGAACGCCTGGAACAGGCGGTGACCGCCCAGCAACGGTTCGCCGCCAACGCCGCGCACGAGCTGCGGACTCCGCTGGCCCTCCAGCGCGCGGCCGCCGACATCGGTCTGGCCGGGGAACCGGACGCGGCCTCGGTCGCCCACATCCGGAACGAACTGCTGGCCATCGCCGACAGCAGCGAGCGCACCATTGAGGGGCTGCTGTTGCTGGCGGCCCCGGACCAGGGACTCGAGCATCGCGAGCCGGTCGAGGTGCACACCCTGGCGTGGAACGCCGCGGACGACCTGGCGCGGGAGGCGAAGCAGCGGGAGGTGAGCGTGTCGGTGCGGGGGGAACCGCTGACCGTCCAGGGAGACCCGGTACTGCTGGGCCGCCTGTTGCACAATCTGCTGGCCAACGGCATCCGGCACAACGCGCACGGTGGCCGGGTGGAGGTGCGGACCGGGCCGCACGGGATCGAGGTGACGAACACGGGACCGGTGATCGATCCGGCGACGGTCCCGCTGCTGTTCGAGCCGTTCCGCCGCCTGGCGCAGCGCCGGCGCACGCCAGGAGAGGGCGCGGGCCTGGGGCTGTCGATCGTCGCCTCGATCGCCCGCGTCCACGGCGCGAGCGCCACCGCGAAGGCCAACCCCGCTCCCGGGGGCGGACTGACCGTCCGGGTGAGCTTCTGACGGACGAGCCGGCGTCATCCGGGCAGCAGGCACCGGTTCATCCGACGCGTACGGCGGACCTGCCGGTGACGTCCCACCGCCCGGCATCCCTGACCAGGGGCATGCCGGAGTGGCCGTCGAGGGAGGACGTGCGTACGGCGAGGACCTGGTTCACGCCCATCGTGTTGTTCTCGAACCCGAGCGCCGAGGCCGCCATGTACAGCCGCCACACCCTCGCCCGGCCGGGCGACGTCAGCTTGACCGCCTCGTCCCAGTGGTTCTCCAGGTTCGTCACCCAGGCGCGCAGTGTGAGGGCGTAGTGCTCGCGCAGGGCCTGGACGTCGCGGACCTCGAAGCCCGCCTCCTCAAGCAGCGCCGTGGTCGCTCCGACGGGAGCGAGTTCGCCGTCGGGGAAGACATAGCGATCGATGAACCCGTTCATACGGTACGCCTTCTCGTCGCGCACCGGGCGGCGGGCTATCTGGTGGTTGAGCAGCCGCCCGCCGGGCTTGAGCAGTCCGTGCAGGATCGTGGCGTAGTCGCGGTAGCGCTCGCTGCCGACATGCTCGGCCATGCCGATCGACGAGATCGCGTCATACGGACGGTCCGTGATCTCACGGTAGTCCTGTACCCGGATCTCGACCCGGTCCTCCAGGCCGGCCGCGACGACCCGCTCTCGTGCCAGGGCGGCCTGCTCCCGGGAGATCGTGACACCCACGGCGCAGGCTTCGTAATGCTTGGCGGCGTGCAGGGCCAGGGAACCCCAGCCGCAGCCGACGTCCAACAGCCGGTCACCGGCGCCCAGGCCGAGCTTGCGGCACACGAGGTCGAGTTTGGCCTCCTGGGCCTGTTCCAGGGTGGCTCCGGACGACGGCAGGCCCTGCCAGTAAGCGCAGGAGTAGACGAGGGACGGTCCGAGCACCAGGGCGTAGAAGTCGTTGCCCACGTCGTAGTGGTGACTGATGGCGGCGCTGTCCCGGCTCTGCGAGTGCGCGGGGCCCCGGCGCCGCGTCACCTCCTCGGCAGGCGGCGCGGGCGGGGACAAAACCGGGCCTGCCATGGCCAGCGCGTCCTTGACCGCACGTGCACCGCCGGGGGCGGCTAGACGTGCGGCGAGCTTGCGCAGCCGGGTACGACGGCCCTCGGTGTCATCCCGGTCCCAGAGCAGTCCCGAGATCCTGGTCAGCACCTCGTACAGGTCGCCGTCCACATCGAGGTCGCCCGCGACCCACGCGCGGGCGAGGCCGAGCTCACCGGGCCGCCATAGCAGACGGCGCAGCGCCTCGGGTGTGCGCAGGACCAGCGCTGGCGCGTCCGCCGGACCTGCCGTGCTCCCGTCCCACGCACGGATTCCCACGGGGAGGGCGGCGCCCAGCAAACGTTCCGCGCACCGAGCCACGACGGCTGCCGCCTCAGGCATGAAGACTCCTCTTTCTCTGGACCTGTGCCGCACATGGATCCGGACACGGCTATCCCGCTCAACGGGGCCGCGAAGGAACGGGTTCACCGGGCCTGCAGCCGATCGGGGAGCCGCCCTGAACCGGGCGAGCCGTCGGCACGTTCACGGAACCGAGTGACACGAGCGGTTTCCGTGAGTGCGCCAAACCTGCTGGAGCGCGGGGCGTGCGCACGCCGCGACGGATGAAAGGCGTTGAGCGTTCATGGAGTACTGCGCATCGTGCATGCGGCACGTCAACGGTGCGGTCTCCTGCCCGGGTGCAGGACATTGGCTCCAGCAGACTGTCGCGGGCGCCTCCGCATGGGACACAGCGGTACTGAGCGCCGCGACTATGTGTACGAGCTACCGCCGGTCGCCCTCACGAGAGTGCAGGCGCCCGCTGCTTCCCGCCGGGGCAGGAAGAAGGCGTGGCATATCGCGGGTGCCGTCGTCGCCGGTGCCGCCGTGCTGTGCGCGGCGATCCTGACGGTCAGGACGGGTGGGGTCCACGTCAACGGCGATCAGACCTCGGATCGGCATGCTGTCCCGTGGCCGGGCAACCCCACGACCAAGGCCGGCTCAAGCCATGTAGAGGTGACCCGACACATCCCCTCGGTGCAAGCAGCGCCGCCGCCCGCAGCCCATAGGGCGAGCACACCGTCCAATTCGACGACGGACGGTACGACCGCCTCGACCGGCCGAAACGATCCTCAGGAGCCTCCCGCTCCTTTCGTCCCCGGCGGGCAAAGCGTCCGCCCCGTTCCCCAGCAGTCCTCCGCGACACCTGAAGAGCCGGCTGACCCCGTCCTGCTGTCCCACGGCATGCCTGTCACAGCGTCGTCCACCGAGGGCCGCTTCCGAGCGGAAACCGCCGTAGACGGGAAGGCCATCACTCGCTGGTCCAGCACCTGGAGTGACCCTGAGTGGATCCGGGTGGATCTCGGCAGTACGGCCGCCATCAGTCATGTAGTACTCGACTGGGAGAACCACGCCACCGACTACCGCGTTCAGCTGTCGGACGACGGTGTCACCTGGCGCACCCTGTGCGCTGTCGCCTCGGGAAGCGGCACCGAGTCCTGCAACGGGTCAGGCACCGGCCGCTATGTGCGCATGTACGGCAACAGCCGCGCGAACGGCTACGGATATTCGCTCTGGGAGTTCCAGGGCTTCGGTGGCCGGCCCTGAGCGCTCACGCGTCCTGGCCGGGGCATGTCATAGGCGCGCTGGTCTGCGCGGTGGAACCGCGTCGGACTCGTGCAGCCAGCGGTCAGGGCGACCCGCGCGGCCGTGGTACCACCCGCGACCAGACACCACCACGCCTCCCGTAGCCGCAGACGTTCGAGGAACTGTAGCGGGCTCACTTTGGTGATGGCCTTAAGCCTGGCGGGGGAAACCGCTGTCTCCTCGCACGAAGGCCGTTCACCTCACAGCGACCAGGACGTTCTTCCGGGACTGCCAGGAGTGGGAGTGGATTCCCACCGATTCGACCCCGTCCGCGCGCTGGCCACGCCCAGGAGCGTCGCGGCGCTGATCAGCCCCGACCCCGGGGTGACCGCCGACGACGAATGGGCGAAGCGTAGACCGGTGAGCAGGTGGACTTCCTGTTCCCGCACCGGGCCAAACGCCTCACGAACACCTGCATCAACACCGCGGTCGTCCCGTCGCTCTGCCGCAAGGCCAGCGTCCCGACCGCCGATGTCCGGGGCAACGTCACCCGCCGCCGGGCCCGGTCCACGATCGCCAGCCAGCTCTACAACGCCAAGGGGCTCATGACGCTCTTCGAGCTGCAGGCCTGGCTCGGCAACCGGAGTCCGGAAGCCACTCAGCATTACGCCAAGATCACCCCCGAACACGCTGGCCAGGGCCTACAGCGATGCCGGGTACTTCGAGCGCAACGTCTGGACCATCGAGGTCCTGGTCAACCGCGATGCGGTTACCTCTGGAGCGGACACCGGCAAGAAGGCCATGGCACCCGTGAACCACATGTCGAACACCGCCGTAGATCCACATGACGGGCTGGTCGCTGTGGGGGCTGGCGGTCCGTCATGGGCGTTCTTTGGATGACTGGCGCCCCCAACAGGGCTGGGTCGCGGGACCGCCCTCCTCCCTGGATGCCGCGGCCCGGCCCATCGGTTCGTGATGCCCCACCGCCGCACGTGCCCTATGGGCTTCTCCCCGTCCCGCCGCGCCAACCAGGCCCGAGTGCACCTACTTCTCCCTCACCGCACACGTCCCCCAGACCAAATCATCTGGCGCCCTGACCTGGTGTGAGCCCCCGCCAACAGCCTCAACGGGCCCGTGGCTCAAGGACGACCGCACCCCTGGGGCGTCTGGTGCAGGGCATGCTGGAGGTGGGTCCCCAGGTCTACGCGATGTGACCCGTGACCCGCGGTTTCCTTCACTAAGGAGCAAGCGCGGTGTCCCCCGCGATCGGGCCGGCGCAGCGCTCTGACCAAGTGTGATCCGCTCTCAGCTCGGATGCATAGGTGTCCAGCGCCCTCTCCATCTGTGTCGGAGCTGATCGGTCCCGATCGTCCATGGCGCCGGTCAGGCTGGGAACACCCCTGACGGTGGCGGGGAGTTCACGCAGCAGGATGAGTGGCCCTGTGTCTCCCATGCGCAGACGGAGCACTCGGAATCCCGTGCCGGGCGGGAAGATCACCTCATCCGGAACGCCCGACCTGCTTCCGGTTCCCAGCAGCGAGCTCGCCCGGCGTCCGGTGGACGACAGGATCGCGTACCGCACGTCGCCGGCCGGGACCGGGGAGACACCGAGCGGCACCGCGCTGATCGGGGCCGGATCCCGCAGCACCATGCCTGGTGTTAGACCCTCCAACCCCGCAGACACCGAACCGCCGCGCAACACCACGCCGCGATATGAGGAGAGTTTGCGCAGTCCCGACACCAGACAAGCGATGTAGGGATGCAGAGTGTCGTCGTCGTTACGCAGGGCACGCACGAGGTCCTCGTGGTACAGGGGGCCTGATCCGGCGGTCAGATAGGCGTGTACGGCTACGAGGTCGACGCGGGCGAATTCCTGCTCGGCCAGTCCGCGCAGAACGGGCATCCGGGTCAGCGCTCGGGCGACACTGGCATCGTGGTGGTCCCACTCGGACCCGGCCAGTGCACGGAAGGCGGCGCGTTCGGCATCGGTGCTGCGGTGCGTGGACGGAAACGGGACCGGTACGGCAACTTGGGCCGGAACGGAGATCTGCCCGTTGAGGGGGGTCGAGTCTGCTGACAGCGACGCGCCCTCGGGTGCGGGTATCAGCGGTGTCGTTTCCGCTTCCGGTGCCGGGCCAGGTGATGAGGGCTCGGAGTTGGGCGGCGATGGGGGATCCCCCCGGCCGGATTCGGGCTCCGGCTCGTACTCCGGGTCCGGGTCTGGGCCTACTGGATCCGGATCCCGCAGCGGCTCCTCGGCAGGGTCGGTGGGATGTTCCGAGGCGGCTTCGTCCGCCTGGGACGTTGCTGCAGCCGACGGAGTCGGCGCGGAAGCAGTGTCGCGCAAACGGGTTGAGGAGCCATCACCGTCCGGTGCCTGCGGGGCGCGCGTGAGCGGGTCGGAGGTGAAAGAGTCGCCCAGGAGCGGATCGCCGGCGGGCGCTGGGGTGGCGGAGGCCGCCCGACCGCTCGCCGCAGAGGACTCGGGCCGGCTTTCGGGTGCGGCCGGCTCGACCGGGACGGACGGGCTCGCGGCGGCACCGGACGGGCCGGAAGGGCCGTCCGACCCGGTGGTCATGGGACGCGACGGTGACGGGACTGGCGGTGTCTCCGGCTCGGCGGGCTCTGCGGGCGGTCGCGGTCCGGGCTCCGCGGGCGTGTGCGGCCCCGGCTCCGGAAGCACCGGTGTGACAGCGGAGGGCGGCCGTTCCGTGGTGACTGCCGGGAGCGGCTGCCCCTTCACGGGGAGCGGCTCGACGAGCGCCACGCCGTGACGGACGGCGAGCCGTCGCATCCGACGCCCTCCGTCGAGCGCTACGCCGTGGACGTACAGGGTGGTGTGCTCCCGTACGTCCACGTCCAGGTCGAAAAGGAGCCTCGACAGGTCGGAGATGAGGGGCTCCTCCAGGGGCTGGCCCCGTTCGCCCACCTCGATCGCCACTCTCCCGGCGTCGACCGGCCGCCCGGCCAGCGGCGGTCTGCGGCCGCGCGGGCCGACGGCGAGACCTGCCCGGGTCACCGACACCTGCGAGTGGTCGGACAGATGGACCACGCCCTCCTTGGCGTTGCCGTAGCCGGGGATCGGCGGATGCCATCGCAGAAGCCGTGGGGCGGGCGCGGGTGCCCCGTCCGGGTCGGGGGCGGGCTGGCAGGCCACGGCCTCCACGAAGGGCCGCCACGTGGGTGCGCCGTCGGCGTCGAGCAGCACCGGGCGTGCGGCGGCGGTCTGCCTGTTCGCGGCAGAGGCCGCGACATCGGCCGCCGCTCCGGTGACGGTCCCGGGCTCCTTGACGCCCTCGCGGGTGAACAGCGCGGGGCCGGTCAGCAACTCGACCTCCGCGCCCAGCAGATCGGCGACGTCCTGGGCGACCGGGAGCAGGTCCGATGCCTTGCCCGGGGCGAGGCGGACGGTGGCGCGTACGGGGGCGGGCAGGGCGGTCAGCAGTGCGGCGAGATCGTCGGAGGGCACCCCCGAGTTGTCCCCGGGCGTCCCGACCAGCATCGTCGGTCCACGGTCGTGGGCGGGAACCGCGTAGGCCAGGTCACCCGGCTGCGGGGACCGCGCCCGGGCAGGCCGGACCAGCACGCCGGCGGGTACCTGCTCGACCACGCACCCGCCGCGTGTGCGGCCGGGCAACTGTCCGATCGCCGCCTGCCAGGCAGGGGCCGGGCTGCGCGGCCCCAGCGACCGGGGTTCGGCACCCGGGGCGAACCGCCGCCAGCCGGCGCCGCTGTCCGCCGGTCCCAGAACGAACAGCGAACCGCCGGGCACCATCACCACGTCGCCTTCGGGGGCGACGACCTCCAGCTCCCAGCCGTCGGCGATCCGCTGCGCCACGGGAACGCCGCCCGGACGATCCGCGCCCGCGCCGGACATCACCAGGCGGACCGTGGACGTCCCGCTGTCGTGCAGGGAATCCAGTACCTCTGCGAGAAGCGTCCACAGTTCCGGGGTGGCGTCGCCCTCGACTCCGACCACGACAGTGGTCGTACCTTGCTCGGCGGGCATGGCGCGCCCTGCCTCGGCCACCTGGTCGGTGGCGGCCGCGCCTTCCGGGTTACGGATCAGGCGGACGCCCTCGATGGTCTCCACGACCAGCGGCAGCTTTTCCTGGGAGGTTGGCCCCGCGGTGTCCGCCGGGGTGGGCTCGCCCTCGGGCTCCGACTGCCGACGTGATCTGCGGAGGCGTCCTGCCGCGTGCGGCAACACGCCACCGAGCCAGGTCACGCGGGACCTCCAGCCGAGGCTTCGCCCTGGGTGGCCTCGGGTTCGCTCTTCTCTGCGGAAACGGTCTGCTCGGCAGCGGCGGGGGCGGGTCCGTCCGCGCCCACCGTCGCCGGCGGCCGGCCGCCATCAGCCACGTCGTCCACCGTCACGTCTTCCGACGTCTCGTCATCCGACGTCTGGTCTTCCGGTGTGGACTCCGCACCGGCATCGCCAAGGGCGTCGACCAGGGACTTGACCTCCAGCGCCATGGACACGGGCGCACTCGGGCTGAGGTAGAGCACTCGCTCCGCCTCTTCCGGGATGTGGAGAAGGAGCTCGTGAACGGACATGATTTCGTGGGCGGGCAGTTCCTCGGGCTCGATTCCGTCCAGATGCGGTGCCAGCGTGAAGAAGGGCACCATGGTCCCGTCCTCGTTCG
The DNA here is from genome assembly GCF_044759995.1 of Streptomyces sp. NPDC098781. Classification (NCBI taxonomy): domain Bacteria; kingdom Bacillati; phylum Actinomycetota; class Actinomycetes; order Kitasatosporales; family Streptomycetaceae; genus Streptomyces; species Streptomyces sp. NPDC098781. The sequence goes on along the minus strand of NZ_JBIWAK010000013.1, from coordinate 157,232 downwards.
TTGTGACGAGTAGGTCCCCATTGACCTGAACCAGCACAGCGATTCTGTCCACCGCGGCCAAACTCCGGAGCACGTCTTCCTGCGGTCCGTAGCCGGTGGCGGCCCCCTGGACCGCGGCGTCCACGGGATCGGTGGGCTCCGGCCAGCCGAGCGCCTCCGGGGACGGGCGGTACCCTTCGTTCTCCTCCCACTCCACGATCCGGCCGGCCCCGTCCGTACGCCACCGGCCGATCAGTGCCCACTCCGGCGGCGGTCCGTCGCCCATCCAGTTCGGATCGGGCATGTAGAACCAGTGGTCGGGGGACTGCCGCGCGACAGCAAGAAGCTCAGGCGGAGGAGCGGGTATGACTTCCTGTCCCTGCGTGGAGGCCCGGTTGACCGCGACCTCCGGTTGCGCAAGGCCGTCGCCTTCACCATGGCCATCGACTTCGTCGTCAGCATCAGCGACATCGAGTTCGACGTATGTGCCGCCTCCAGCGTCGGGAGCGGAGTCCGTGTGCGTCTCGGTGTCCTCCGAGCGATCGTCCACGTCATCGGCGGGTCCTCGCCCCGGCTCCTGCGGTACGTCGCTCATGGCGTCCTCATCCTTCGCCGCTCATGGTCGCCGGGGGCGTGGGGTGCTCCGGCACCGGGGTCTCCTCAGCCGAATCCTCCGGTGCCGGTAGCTCAACTCCCTGCGCCGCGGCCTCGACCGCCTCGCGCAGTACGTCGATCTCCACCGTCATGCTCACCGGGCCGGACGGGTTGAGGTAGAGCACCTGGTCCTCGGGCATCAACGCCACCACCTCGGTCACCGGCATCAGTGTGTGGCCGAAGCGGCCCGCAGTCTGCAGGTGCACCGGGGACGTGAAGACCGGCATCACTGGTTGCCCCTCGGGTGTGGTGGCGGACAGTGGGCCGCCACCGGGTCCGGTCAGCACCGCCACTTCGGCTGTGGCCAGTGCCTGGGTGACGGCGTTCCCCGGGCCATAGCCCGTGGCCGCGAGCTGGACCGCCTCGTCCACTTCGTCGGTAGGGTCGGGCCAGCCCATTGCCTGCGGAGACGGCCGGTACTCCTCGTTGGCGCGCCACTCTTCGACCTCACCGCTCGGACCGGACCGCCACTGGCCGATGACCGCCCAGGTCGGCGGATCGCCCTTCCCGGACCACGCGGGATCGATCAAGCCCAGCCAGTGATCGGGGGCGAGCCGGGCTGCCTCCCTGATATCCGGCGGTACCGGTGGCATCTCGTCGCCGGAGCCGTCGGGCTCCTGATCGCCGTCGTCGACGTGTTCGACGGCCGTGGTCGTCTCGGTTTCGACGTCCTCGTTCATAGCTCCTCGTCGTGGTGGGACGCGGGCACTGGCCGCGGTGGCGACGGGTCGTCATCCGTCGTGTACCGCTGCCGCGACGCATGTCCGGCACTCCACCTACGAGCGGCCGCCCGCGCTGGTTCACTGTGCGGGAAGCCGGAGCCCGGGAGTGGGGTCTACTCCTCGGGCGTGCCCTGGAGACGACGCCGGGACGTGTCGTCCGGCATCCCTCCGGGCGGCGTCGACCACGCGTACCGAGGCACATCGTCATTGGCGCCCTCGTCCGTGAACGCGGCGGCGGGGCTCAGCAGTCCGGGCATGAGGTCCTCGCCGTTCTCCTGGCGCTCGGCCAATTCCCGTGCCGCCCGACGTATGTCGTCGGGTGTCACGATCATGCTCGCCGGCGAGGTGGGGCTCAAGTACAGCAGCCGCTGGTCCTCGTTCAGGCTGTCGATGAGCCCCATGAGTGACGATGTCCGGTTCGGCGGCAGCTCCGTGTTGTCCATGGCTGCCAGGGTGGAGACGGGCAGCACCGTCGTCCCATCGGGCTGCTCCTCGAAATCGGGCTGTCCCTCGGAGTCGAGAAATACGTTCAGCTCCGGCGTCACCGCCAGCATCTGTGCGACCGCCTCCACGGGGCCGTATCTGGTCACGGCGAGCTGAACCGCCGCGTCGACCGCGTCTACGGGCCGGCGCCAGCCGAGGGCCTCCGGCGATGGCCGGTACTCCTCATTGTCCTCCCAGCTGACAATGTTCCCTTCGCTGTCGGACCGCCACCGGCCCATAAACGCCCACGGTGGCGGCATGGCTCCGCCCACCCAGAATGGGTCGGGCAGGACGAAGTAGCGGTCGGGCGACTGCCGGGCGGCCTTGACGATCCCGTCGGGTGGGGCAGGCATGGCTTCGGGGGAGGTGACGAGTTTCCACACCCCCATCACGTCGGCCTGTGCCTCTTGCCCGGCCGGGAGCGCCTCTGGGCCGGTGTCCTCGGCGTGCTCGAAGGAGCGGTCCACGATGCCCTGCTGGTCCTCGTCGCTCATGTCGTCCTCACCTCTCGTGCGTTGCCCGGTCAGCGAGCGAATCCCATCAGCTACAGCAGCGTCGGCCGCCAGTTTCATCAGGATTCCTCTTCACGGTCTACGCGGTCCGCACGGTCCGGTTCACCTGCGGCCTGCGGGACCGTCCGTACGGTCATGGTGTGTCCTGGTGGAGCGTGGTCGCACCATCACCGGACGAGCTGGTGAGGAACTGCATCAGCGTCGTGTTCGGGCTGGATCGCGCCACCGTTCCCGCTTCCCGGAGCATCGCGTCCAACTGCTCGGCTCGACTCGCATTTGCCAGCCGCGGCCTGTACTGAACGTATCGGCCGAGGATGTCCTGGAGGTCCGCGTCGGTCAACGGGCCGGCAAAGGGATCGCTCCGCAGCCGGAACTCCTCCGTCGCTGCCGCTCCATGAGCGAGCTCCAGCGTCCGCGGGTCGTTCATGCTCCCCAACGAACCCAGATCTGGCCGCTCGAGGACCAGCCGCAAGGCGACCATCCAGCGCAGCAGCCGGCGCTGCACCATCGTCATGTCCTCTTCCAGCGGACCGGCCTCGGCTCCCGTCATCGGCTCATTAGCCCCGGGGATCTGATCCAGCCCGGTCTGCCGCGCTAGCCCGTCGAGGTCCTCTTGGCTCGGATACGGCCAGCCAAACCTCCACTGCGAGGAACGGCCGTCAGGGAACGCATCGAGTTCGAAACAGGTCACACCGCTTCTCTGGCCCAAGCCGATTGCTTCCGTCCCACCGACGACGTGACGGTATCCGATGGCATTGGCTATCGCCTGCCCAATGTCGGCACCGATGAGCCGCTCAATGCCGGACGGCCCGCTCATCGAGTGACACACATAGGCAAACAGGGCACCGTTACGCCTGCGCTTCAGAGCAGCAATTATCGGCCTTTTGTATCGCGCCAGGAATCCGGGGATTTGGGAGGGTACTAGACCAAGAAGCTCGCCCCTTTTTGTACGCACATACCCGATGCCGGGATTTCCGTGAAGGCCGACCATGGCGCCGATTTCGAAGGGCAGTGCGTCAAAAATGCCGGTAGCCATGTCCTGGCTGACCTCGATCGCATCATATGCGAAACTCTGGAGAATTTTCTGCGTCCGATGCAGCTTGACCGCCGAGTCGAAATCGAGACCAATCACCGTCATCCCGTCGGCGCTCAGCATCCACCGCATGCTGAGTTCGGCGTGCCTCACCCGCCTCACCTGGTCACCGTCCATAGCGAGGAAGGAAACATTCTCGTGAAGCGGGAACGCCTCTTCGCCACGGCCAGGCACCCATTGGACTGGGGGATGACCGGGCTTGTTGATGACGGAGATGAGTGAAGAGGAAGGACGTGCGGAAACGAAGACAGCGCCATCCGCAGCCCAGACCGTCCGATGACGCGTTCGACCGCGTCCGATCCGGTACGCCAACGACCGGGACGCGTCCACAAGATTCTCTGATTTCACCTCGCCGATCACCAGAACGACGTCCTTGTCCGCGGGCCGGTCCGGATCGTGTTCCACCAGTTCCGCGCAGACTTCACCATCGACCGTGAATCCCATCACCTCAGGGCCCGGAGCAAGGACGAAGAAGGAGTCGGCCGCCCACTTCGCCGGTACATCCACGGCCTCCATGATGCGATTTCCCGCGACGTCTTCCGTGAATTCTGCTGTCACAGTGGTGTCGATCACTCCATGACCGACACCACTCCAGTTACGGGCGGGTAGCCTGCCGTGCGGCGTCTCGATCCAGGCCGGGTACTGCTCCTGGTCGTAGGCACCGAGCTCCTGGAGATGCCGGGCTTCCAGCGCAGCGAGACTGCCCGCGCGTCCTTCCGCGAGGGCCTTCGTCACCACTCCCAGCAGACCCCGGATGGCATCCGTGCCGACATCTCCCGACGGACCGTCCGCATGCAACACGATCCGGCGTGCCAGTGCTGGAAGATCAAGAGGCCCCTCGGACCAGTCCGCGTGCTCCCTGCGCACCCGCTCCAGTGTCTGCACAGCGGCCACGTACTCCTCGAAGAGGGGTGACCTCAGCACCTCCCGGCCGAACTGGGCCATGAGGAAGGACGCTGCCAGTGAGGACGCGGCGTCAAATCCGCCCGCGCTCATCCGGCCAGACACCGAACTGCCGGTCGCCACCGCGTCGCCAGCTCGCCTGGAGATTCCCGCCATGGCAGGACGCTCCGCACGGGGCAGCTCCCCGGCGCCGCCGACCACCCCGCCCTTCGTTATCCGCAGGAGTCCCGTCCCGGCAGGGCCGTCGGCTGCGTCCGACGAGGACTGAGCTGTCCGGCTGTCACGACGGCGAACGCCGAGCCGCCGCCACCAGGACACGACGGCCGAGTGTTGCGTGGCCGTCATGGCCGGCGGACGGCTGAGGAACTCCTTCAAGGTCGCGACCGAGCCGGCCTGTTTTGCCGCTTCCCTGAGCATGGTGTCGAACTGATCGTCCTGCCCCATGCCTGCCAGGTGCGGCCGGTACTTGACGTACTTGCGGAGCATGGCCTGCAGGATTTTCTTGGTCAGCAGGGCGGCGGGCGGATCAGTGCATCGCAGTTTCTCCAGCACCGCCGCGCCATGGCCGAGCTCCCGCGTGCGCGGGTCGTCCAGGTTCCCCGATGAGCCCAGATCCGGCCGGTTGAGCAGCTGGCGCATCGCGATCACCCAGCGCAGTAGTCGGCGCTGGATCACCGTCATATCCGCTTCGAGCGGGCCGACGGCAGCACTTGGATCTTCCTGGTGGGCGGGGGGTACCTGATCCAGTCCTGTCTCCCGCGCCAGCCCGTCGAGGTCGTCCCGGGTCGGGTACGGCCAGGCGAATCGCCACCCCGAAGACTCCCCGTCAGGGAACGGGCTGAGAAGAAATCTGGTCTTGCCTTCTGGAGAAGTTCCCAATCCGACCTCCGCCGTTGCTCCGACGACCGGACCAAGTCTCAGCGCGTTGGCCAGGGACTGGCCCATGCTGCCGTCGACCAGTTCCTCGGCACCGGCCGGACTGCTCATCACAAAGCACACGTACGCCAGCAAGGCCCGGCCGGGCCGACGCTCCATGGCTGCGATGAGCACGTTTCTGTACCGCGCCATGTATCCAGGCAACTGGGCGGGAGTGAGGGTAATCCTCTTACCTGCCCTCGTATCCAGGAACCCCTTACCGGGAAGGCCATGGAAGCCGACAACGGCTCCAGTTTGGAAGGGAACGTAATCGACAGGGCCGGTGACCCCGTCCTTGTATTTGCGGACACTCTCATATCCGGTCTCTGCGGTCTCCGCCAGGTACTTCAGGGCAACCGCCGAGTCCACATCGGGGCCGATGATCTGCTGCCCGTCCTCACTCAGGCACCACCGCTTGTTGAGTTCGGAGTGTCTCACGCTCCTCACCTGGTTCCCATCCATAGCGAGGAATGAAGCGTTCTCGCGGATCGGGAATGCCTCTTCGCGACGACAGGGAAGCCACTGATCCTTGGGAACGCCGTACGTGAAGACGACCGAGATGAAATGAGGAGGATTTCTCCTGTTGCGGGGTCTTTCGACAAGTACCGTGCGATCGGCTGCGGTCCAGACCACCGGAACATCCGCTATCAGCGCGGCCCACCAAGCCGCATCAGGGTCTGCCGCGGAAATAACCCAGACGACCTCCTTGCCCGCAATCCGCGCAGGATCATGCTTCACCAATTCGGCCATTACTTCACCATCGACCCGGAGTCCCATCACCTTGGATTCCGGAGCCAGGACGAAGAATGAATCTGCTGCCCACTTAGCCCGACGGTAAGTGGACTCCTTTATCCGCCTGCCGCTACGGTCCTCCAGTATTTCTGCCGTCTGCCCGGTGTCGATGACACCGTGATCGACACCGCTCCAGTTGCGGGAGGGCATCGGGCCGTTCGGCGTGTCGATCCTGTCCGGGAAACGGGCCGGATCATAAGCACCCAGGTGCTGCAGATGACGGGCTTCCAGCGCCGCCAGACTGTCCGCACGTCCCTCATCGACCGCAAGCGCCACCAGACTGAGCATCTGGCGGACCGTGGCATGTTCAGCGCGTGCCGACGAATCGTCCTGGTGAAGTACGAGCCGCCGCGCCAGTGCCGGAAGATCAAGAGTTCGGTCGGACCAGTCCTCGTGGCCCGCGCGAAGCCGCTCCAGGATCTCCACAGCGGCCAGATACCGCGCATAGCTTGAATGCCGTCGCGCATCCGGACCGAAGTACGACTCGAGCGCCTCCGCCGCATCGAACCGGTGTGCTCCTACTCGCGCCTGAGGAACAGCAGGAGGCTGAAGCACTTCCGTTGCCGGAGCCGGATGCCCGACGCTGCTCCTCGTAAGAGGGGGCACAGACGTGGCCCGCACCTCTCGGGTTCCCGGAGCGTCGCCGGACGAGACCGCCGCAGGGTCAGGGTGGCCGCCGTCCACGCTCGGCGTGCTGTGCGGGAGGGCGGCAAGGTAACGGCCGTCGCCGTCGCGGAACATCAACGGGCCTTCGAGCCGTTCGTCCGATGGGAGAGGCTCGTGCAGGACGAGGGCGGTGCCGTCGAGTTCGGCGGTGCGCGGCCCGAGCTGGCGGTAGCCCCCCGTCGCCGGTAGTGCGGAAGCCGTCTGATCCGCTGCGGCCGCGTTTGGATCGGTGCCCGCAGGGAGCCCCGCCCCGGCTGTGGGCGAAGGCCCGTCGCTTTGCTTCCTGCCCCCTCCGGACAGAGGGAGGACGGACTGGAAATGTGGGCGGTCAGGAATGGCCGCGCTCAGGACAGGATTCTGGTGACTGGCATCGCGGACGAGCCCGATGCAGTCCCCGTACGGTCCTGGGAAGAGTTCGACATCGGGGTAGCTGTACACGTACCGGCCGGTGGCATCCGCAATGCCTTGCGCCAGATCGCGAATCTCGGCACCGATGCCCCAGGCCACGAGCACGATCGGTTCGAAGCGTGCGGAGTCCGGGTCCCGGTCGCTGGTCACTGCCAGTGCTTCGGCCATCTCGTCGAAGGGCACGTGCACGCGGTGTCCGTCGAGCTGAACGGACAGTTCGCTGCCGGCCCCTTCCACCAGCACGGCCTGCACCTTCCCCCGCCACGGTACGGGGCCGCCGGCAACGACGGTGAGATGACCGGACCAGGAGCGCTCCAGGATAATGATCCGGGTCAGATCCATCGCCGGGACCGGCCGGCCCAGCAGGTTGCGTACGGACCCGCCGTGAGCTTGCGCCACGGTGCCCGATTTCAGCATGCCCCGCAGGTCCAGATCGTGTGCTGCCCACGCGGCAGGACGGGTATCGCTGTAGCCCGCGGCGATCGCCTGCGCGACACGCAACTGCAGCAGCCGCCCCTCTTCTCCGCTAACCGGCTGGCCGGCCTCCAGATGCAGGACCTTGCGCACCAGGTGGTCCGGGGGGGCACCCTGGCCAGTGGCCGAGAGCGCCCGCACCAGCGACCAGTACGCCACCGACAGCTCCTGCGTACCGAGCGCCGCGTCACTGCCCAGGCGCAACACCTCACGTGTCAGGTCCTGCGCGGACCGAGCCCATTCAGGAGCGGCCGAAGTCACCGCGGGCAGGGGAAGGTGGCCGGTCAGGTCCCTGGTGTCAGCCTCCGCCCAGCGGACCGCCTCACGTAGCAGCCCGCGGTAGTGACTCTCTTCCAGCTGCGCAGGGATCTCCCCCGAGGTCTGTCGCTTCCACATGCGCGTGACATGCTCGAAGAACTCCATGGTGAAGGGCCCGGTGCCAGTGAACACCGGATCCCTGCGGCGCGACTCCTCCAGCTTGGCGATGCCTTGAACCAGCTTCCCGTTGAGCTCTGCGCCAGGCCCGAACGTCCTCCGCAGCGCCCGTACAAGACGCAACGCCGCCGCCCGCACCGCATCCGGGATGTCCCCGCCCCCAACATGCAGGCCAAGAGCGAGTGCAAGGGCGTCGAGCACGTCCCCGGTCGGCTCGGGCCAGAACTCCGCCCACTTGCCGAACTCGCCTCGAGGGCCGACGGACATGTAGGGCGTACGGGGATACGCCCCGGCATCGTGAGTCGGTGCGAAGACCCGAACGGCTGCGTGGTTGGCGAAGATCTGGGCCGGTTCGATCCGGTCCAGCGAAGAGGAGAAGACGTCCCGCCCCCGGGACCCCGAGTAGCAGCGATGCGCAATGACGTACATGGGCCCGGACGCCTCGTCGCGCATTCGCGTCAGGCTCGGACGCCGCTGCAGCCATCTGCCGACATCGACAGCAGTCGCCTCCATCCCCCTTTCGCGGCCGTCAGTCCGCGCGGAAAGCAGCGAGGTGCCATCCGGCAGGCTGTGCCCAGCGGCTATGTAGACCCTTGCGCCCGTGGGCAGTTTCTCCGTCCTCCACGGTGTCGCCTCCAGACCCACGATGCGGTCGGTGGGGGCGGCGCTGTCCAAATGGAAGAACCACAGCGCTGAACGGAGGTGTGGGTAGAACTCCTCACGGCCGTGGGCAAACTCGGCGCCGCTGTGGTTACTCCGGCCAACAGACTCACCTGTCTCCGGGTCGACGATGGTATGCGTCACCAGATCGCGGTCCAGTACCCATTGCTTCTTGCCGTTCGCGTCCCGCAGCGGCTGCCCAGCTTCGTCCGGGCCCTCACCGGGCCGCGCCACCAATCCGGGAACGCTGACCATCCACTGCCCCGCCGGGGCCTTCCCCGGATCCCTGTCGATCCGTACCAGATGCGGACTGGCGTCCCTCGGCGATCGATGGGTGCCGACCACCCCGGTGCTGGAGTGAACTTTCGCCTTCGTCACCGTCGCCACCGCACGGGCGGCGTCGGGCGTGACGGCTGCCATTGGCGTGCCCGCGTCCGACAGGGTCAGGAGCACCGGGGTGCCCTTCCCGTAGAACCTGTCGAGCAACAACAGTTCGCCCAGGACTGCTCCGGAAATCGCGTGCGAGCGCCCGCCCGCGCGCACCATGATGGTCCCGGGTTCTGCCCCGGCGGACGCCATTACCAGGTACACGTTCTGTGGCCACGGCGCCGACGCAGCCGACCCGTCCGCCTGCTTCAAACCGCCCTGGCCATCCGGTGTGAGTACTGAGACCTTCCGCAGGTCCAGTCCGCCTGTCGGCGCCTGCCCAATCCAGTCCCGCCCCTGCACACTGCCAGCGGCATCAACAATCAGGGAGCTACGGGACAATGCACCCAGAACCTGCAAGTAGAACGCCTCAAGGCCGGTCACACTGTGTGCCCGGCCGGCGGCCTCGGCATCAAAAACCAGATCCAGCAACTGCTGACGCTGCCCCGCACCTACCACCTCTAGCGCGTCCAGACGCAGCACACGCCGCACCACCCCATCCAGCTCCGCCCGCGTCCGCACACCCCGACGACGGCCATCCCCGAGAACAACCCCCGCAAGCGCCGCCAGCAGCAACCCTTCAACCGACCGCGCCGAACCCAGCACCACAGGCCCAGCCCCATCGCGGGGTCCCCAGGAACGGCCACCTTGATCGGCCGGGCCCTGCGTACCGAACGCGGTAGCCGTCGGGACGGTCGGGCGCGCGGCTGATGTGTCCCCAGCCGATGGTGTTGTTCCGTCCGCAAATGTCTCAGTCCTGGCCACGGCCTCGGTCGATGAATCCCTCGCCAACCGGTACAGCTCGCTGTGCGCATCGAAGTCCATGTGGTGGAAGTGCGGTCGGTCAGGAGCCTCCACCCTCCACACGGCGCCAACCTCGACCGGCCTGCCGGATGTGTGAATGCTCCCGAGCACCGGCTGCCCGCCCGCGCCCCCACCGGGTTGCACCACAACGTCGGCCCAGGAGTGGAATGTCCGCCGACCGGTGGCATCCGCCACCGCATGCGCCAGCTGCCTGCTCACCGTCCCAAGACCACGAACGGCAAGGACAATCGGCACGAGCGGGTCTATATCTCTCTCCTCCAGGTCGACTGCCAGCACTTCGGCCATCTCGTCGAAGGGCACGTAATAGCGCCGTCCGCCGAGCACGACATGCAGGTGACGGCCAGCACCCTCCACCAGCACGACGTATGCGGACTCTCCCCACAGGGACGCAGCGTCGCCGACAGGTACCGGCCGGCCGCCCCTCGATGCGTCAAGGACACCGACCCGGCTCACGTCCAGTGCCGTCGCCGGCTGGCCCAGCAGGCTCCGCACGAATCTCTTTCCTTCGCGGACCACTGTCGGTGCCAGCACGCCTTGGTTGATCAGGTCGTGGGCGGCCCACGCGGCGGGAATGGAGTCGCTGCGGCCGGCTGCAATCGCCTGCGCCACCCTCAGATGGGCACGCCATCCGTCGGTACTGGTCACCGCCCGGGCGTCGTCCAGATGCAGCACCTTACGCACCAGCGCATCCGTGGCCCCGCCTTGGTCGGCGATCCCGGAGTGCGCCCGCACCAGCGACCAGAACGCCAGAGCGATGTCCTGCACTTGCAGGCGGTCGGTCGCGCCGAGCCTCCGCACTGCCCGCGCCAGGACCTCCGGGCCGCTGTCCGTCCACGCCCGCGCAACGACGGACACTATGGGCAGGTCGAGTTGCCGGGTCAGTGCGCGCGCCCCGGCCGTGTGCCACCGGCCGGCCTGGACGAGCATCCGCCTGAAATCGTCCGGGGCCAGCTCTCCTTGGGCGGCACGAGGGTTCTGATCGCGCACGTACGCACGCGTGACGTGCACCAGGAACTCCATGGTGAACAGTCCCGTGTGCTTGAATTTCGGATCAAGCTGACGCAGCTTCGCGAGCGCGCCGATGCCCCACGCCAGATCCCTATCGCGCTCAGCTCGTGACGACTTGAAAGCCCTCCGCAGCGCCCGCACCAGACGCAGCGTCTCCTCCCGTACCTGCTCCGGGGCAGGTCCCGCACCCGCGTGTAGTCCCATGTCGCGTGCGAGATCATCCAGCTTCCGCCCGGCAGGCTCCGGCCGGAACGTCACCCATTCACCGAACTCACCCCGGGAGCCGGCCTCAAGATACAAGAAGTTGTCGGTGGTTGTGACCACGCCAGTTACTTGGGTCGGACCGAAGACGGGGAGATCGGTGTGGTTGGCGAGAACCTGGGCCGGCTCGATCCGGTCCAGCGACGAAGACAAGGCGCCACGTTCCCTGGCGCCCGAGAAACACCGCTGCGAGATGATGTAAGTGTTCCCTGGTGCAGCCTCACGCATCCGCGCCAGACTTGGACGCCGCTGCAGCCATTTAGCAGCCTCCTTGGCGTCACCGAAGAGCGTCTTTCCCTTCACGTTCCACACCGAGGTGGCGTTTGCCAGGTTGTGCCCGGCAAGGACGTAAACTTTCGCGTTTCGACGCAGGTCAGCCCATGGCGGGCGCTTCTTACTCACGTATCCGGTCTTGGACGATGGGTCCACGTGATAGGACTGCACCACCGAACTCAGCCGGGGGTAGAGCTCCGCACGTGAGCGATCCCATTCGGGGTCGTCGTGGCTGGAGCGGCCGACTGACTCTCCGTTCGGGCCGACGATGGGGCGCGTGATCAGGTCACGGTCCAGTACCCAGTACTCGTTACCGTCCCTGTCCTTCAGCAACTGGCCTGCCTCGTCCGGGCCCTCACCCGGCAGAGGAACCAGCCCCGGAGGATTGACCATCCAGCGCCCCAGCGGCCACCTCTTGGGGTCCACGTCGACCCGCACCAGATACGGCTGGGCATCCCCCGGACCCTGGAAGATCCCCATATGACCGATCGGGGAAAAGACCTTCACGCGCAGCCTGTGCGCCACCACCCGAGGCAGGCGGGCTTCCCGGTCAGCAGCCATCGGTATCGCCAGGAGCACCGAACTACCTGGTCGGCGGTACCGGTCGTAACGCAACAGTTCAGCCTGAACATCGGGACTCACCTCGTACATGTGCCCGCCCGCGCGCACCATGACGGTCCCAGGCTCCGCCCCGACCGACGCCATCAGCACATACACGTCCTCAGGCCACAGCGCCGCCTCCTCAGACCCCGGCACTAGTTCACCGCCCTGGCCACCGGGCCTGGCTACCGCGACCCTCCGCATGTCCAGACCGCCCGCCGGTACCTGATCCGTCCAGTCCCGCCCCTGCACCCGACCCGCAGCATCCACGATCAGAGAGCTGGGCGACAACGCCCCCAAAGCCTGCAGGTAGAACGCCTCAAGAGCCACCACACTGCGCGCCCGGCCCTCAGCCTCAGCATCAAGAACCAGATCCAGCAACCGCTGACGCTGCCCCGCATGCACCACCTCTGGCCCGTCCAGACGCAGCACACGCCGCACTACCTCATCCAGGTCGACCTGCGTCCGCACCCCCCGACGCCGATCCCCGAGATCAACCCCCGCAAGCGCCCGCAGCAGCGATGCCTCAACCCACCGCGCCGGAGCTGGCACCGCAGTCCCCGCCCCATGAGCATTGATCATCCACGGGTTGGGATACCGGACCGCCGGATCAAGAGCGCTGCCCTGCGTGTCCACCACTGCCACCACCGGCGCTGGAGCACCCGGATCGGCCACCTCCCACACCGTGGCCTGCCCACGCCCATCCTCCAGCAGATGAACATCGGCAACCCCCGCCCCCTCACGAAGATCCACCGCCACCCGGCCGGTCGGGTAATACACCGGCAGACCCAGACCCTCCGCAAGCCGCCACGACCGCTCACGAGCCGCCTCAACGCCACCCGCCCCCTCGTCAGGAGCACAAGCCAGCAACGTCAGACTCGTAACACCACGCCCCGCCAGCCCACCCAGCGCCCGCGCCACACCAGCGCCGTCATCCTCCAACGCCACACCACCCGGCCCATACACCGCCAAAGGACCGGCCCCACCGTGCATGGCCGCGTAGAACGTCCCCCCCGCGCTACCCCCACCCGGCAAACGCCCACGCGCCGCAATCAACGCCCCTGACAGATCCCGCCGCCACGACACAAAACCCGTCGCCCCACCCAACCGCGCATACGCAGCCCGACGCGCCTCCCAGCCGGCCCCGCCAAACGAAGCCCAACCAATCCGCCCCCCATCACCACCAACAATCGCGAACCCACCCCCGTCAATGACGTGGCCCCCCCTGGTCAGCACGGCATGGAGTGAGGGGGCGCCCGCCAGATCCACGTCCTCGTGCGCACCGACGGCGGGACCAGCAGCCGTGGCCGGCACCGACTGAGGTGCAGGGGTGACGGGGTGGGGCACCAGCGGAACGGAAGGCAGCGGGTTGGTGACGAACTCCAACAACGTCGGCCTGCGGCCGCCCCGAGCCACTGTCTCAGCCACTGCCTCTGCTTCCCGGAGCAAGGCCTCGAACTGATGAGCCATGCTCCTGCCCGCCAGATAGGGCCTTTCCTGCACGTAGTGGTCGAGCACGACTTCGAGAGCCGGTTGCATCAACAGCCCACGGTCGAGCAGCAGCCCCACAGGCCGACTGGTGGTCCGCAGCACTTCCAGGAATGCCGCTCCGCGGGAAAGCGCCCGCGTCTGCGGGTCGCTGATGCTGCCCAGCGAACCCAGATCCGGCCGGTTGAGTATGCGCCGCATGGCAACCACCCAGCGCATCAGCCGACGCTGCAGCACCGACATCCCCGACTCCAGCGGACCAACCACATCACCCGTATCCGCAACATGAGCCAGTGCGACCTGGTCCAGCCCGGTGTCCCGCGCCAGCTGGTCCAAGTCACTTCTACTCGGATACGGCCATGCAGACCGCCACTCCGAAGGCCGCCCGTCAGGGAACGAGCGGAGCTCCAGCCGAGCGCCGAACAACCTGCTGATGAAGGCGACAGTTGCCGTTCCGCCCACCGTCCGATGGCCGGTCGAGTCGGAGATCACCTGGCCCACGCTGCCGTCGATCAACTGCCATTCATCTGCGGTGCCGCTCATTGAGTGGCACACATTGAGCAGCAGAGGCCTGTCGGACGGCCGACGGCTCAAAGCGGCGACAATCGGATTCCTGTGGCGCGTCATGAAGTGCCGGAGCTGGGCAGCCGTAAGAACAAGGGTCCTTCCGGCCTTGGTCTGCAGCAAGGCCGTTCCCGGCCCTCCGTGGAAGCTCAGCACGGCACCGATCTCAAAAGGAAGCGGATAGTTGAGACCGGTGGACTCTTCTTTGTACTCCCTGAATTCTTCATAACCCAGCTTGGGGAAGTGCAACTGCTCCGTCCGCATCTCAACCGCCGAGATTGCGTCAAAACCAATTACTTCAGTCCCACTTGAGTCCTTCAACCACCTCATGTGCACTTCGTGGTGGCGGACCTCTATCACCTGGTCGCCGTCCATGGCCGGGAATGTTGTGTTCTCGTGGATCGGGTACGACTCCGCGCCGCGACTGGGCAACCAGTCCACCCGAGGAACACGAGGCATGTTGGCAGTGGCGACAACCGAATGGGGTGATCTCCGAGCGATGTCAACAGCACCATCGGGCGACCAGACGATCCGAGGACTCGCCGTTCCCGGTGTCGCTGTCCCGGAACTCGCCCGGCCATCCAGCCTCAAAGCCAGCAGCCTGGCCGCATCAAGCAGATACCGCGACTTGCTCCCGTCAACGACAAGCACAACGTCCACGCCCGACGGCAGAGCCGGATCATGCTCCACCAGCTCAGCCATCACCTCGCCATCGACCGAAAAGCCCATCACCGTGGAAGCCGGAGCCAGCACAAAGAAGGAATTAGCCGCCCACTTGGCGCCGGCGGTCGCCGCGACATCAAGACGATGGAAGGTCCCATACGCGAATGCGGCCACAAGAGTGGTGTCAATCACGCCGTATTCGGCGCCACTCCAGTTACGGCCGGGCACCAGACCGCTCGGCGTCTCGATCCTGTCCGGGAAGCGCGCCGGATCATAAGCACCCAGGTGCTGCAGATGGCGCGCCTCCAGCGCCGCCACACTGCCCGCACGCCCTTCATCCGCCGCATCGTTGACCAACTCCAGCAGCTCGCCGACGTGTCCCTTCTCCACCACCATCGACGAACTGTCCGAATGAAGCACCACCCGCCGCGCCAACGCCGACAGGGCAAGAGGGCCTCCGGCCCAGTCCTCATGCCCCGCACGCACCCGCTCGAGCCGCTGCACAGCGACGACGTACTTGTCGAACAGAGCGGAACTCAGCACACCCCGACCGAAATGAGCTACGAGCAGGGAGGCCGCCAGAGACGATGCCGCATCAAGCCCACGAGACCCCATTTGGCCAGACGCCAAGTGTCCTTCGAGCGCGTGAGCCGGATGCCCAGTGCTGCTCGTCCTAAGAGGAGACACCGGCGTGGCCCGAACCTCTTCGGGCCTCGAAGCAAGGGTGGGCGATGCCGCTGCAGCATCACTGGTGTCGCCCCGGTTCAGCGTGCTGTTTGGGAGGGCGGCGAGGTGTCGACCATCGGGGTTATGGACCAGGGCTATCGTCAGAGCGTCCGCGGCGGCGTCAGGGGCGTCATCGTTGTTGTCGAAGCCGCCGAGGAACTCAGCTCTGTCCCTTGAGTCCACGAGGGCGATGCGGACACCTAGTTCGCGGGTTGCCACGGCGGCAAGGACGCGGACCGTCAAGTCGGCGACGGCCTCCCCGCCGCCTCCGTACGACGGGTCACGCACCAGCAGCCGGAATTGTTCCACCGGTCCAAGACTGGCATCGGACACGGGCAGCGCGCCGCCCATGAGGTCGGCCTGAGCCCGCTGCCCGCTGGTGATTTGCACGCCGGCACTCAGCAGCAGGCTTACTGCGATATCTCGCCCGCCGTCCAGTGACGGAATTGCTCCATTGGGTATGTCGGTGTCCCTGACACGCTGCGTCAACCAGATGAGAAGGGCGTCGGCCGTGTCGGCGCCGGTTGTCCGGAGTGCATCAAGAGAAGCATGGTTCAGGGCGAGCAGCAGTGCGCCCGCGAGCGGGTCGTCCGAGGGGGGCGACTCGTGCAGGACCAGGGCGGTGCCGTCAAGTTCGGCTGTGTGCAACCCAGTGCGGCGGTAGCTGCCACGCCGCGGCGGATCGGAAACGGCCCGCTCCGCGGTTGGCTCGGGCAATGGGGGATTCTCGGCGAGAGAGATTGGGGCCTGGGGAGTCTCGCTTGCGGACCGAAGTTGGGGCTGCCGGGACGTTGTCGTGCCGACCGCGCCAGACGTCGGGGTTTCATATTTCTGGTTCGCGCTTCCCGTGGTGAGCCAGTCCAGACCGATCCACAGGGCTTGGGCGTTCGGGTCGGCAGCGGCTCCGTCCTCACTGGCAGTGGTGGAGCCGAGACCGAAGCCACGAATGTGGTTGATCACCGCCTTGGCCAAAACGAGTGGGCCGGTCAGCCACGCGGCGGCGCCCACTAGTTCCTCTCCGTTCAGCCCGAGAGCCTCTTCCGGGATCGTGTCGATGACCCTGTCGGTGAACCTGGACCCGGGGGGAACGGCGATGAAATTGTTGCCGTACTCGGCCCTTTTCCACAGGAAGGCGACGACTTCCAGAATCGTGACGTCACTGGTCGGCTTACCCAGCTGGGAGGCGGCCCGTTCAGCTACGTTCTGGAAGACCACTTCGTCTCGCATGATCGGAGCGAGAACGGGAAGGTCATCCTTCCCCATCACCAGCGGCCTGCGAGGCAGAACCACCCTGCCGGGGGCGATGTCGACATCAGCGTAAACGCCACCGTGACGCGCCAGGATGGCGTAGCGGGCCAAGTCGGAGACCATGGGGGCGGCACGCGGGATGGTGCGGGCCTTGGCGTAAAGGGTACGAAGCTTCGCCGAGGCTTCCTCAACCGGTGAAGCGACGATCCGTGTGCCGAACCACCAGCCCGCACGGGTCTGCGGCTGGGCCAGCGGCAGCACGGTGGTGATCTCCCGGAAGGTGACGCCCGCCCGCTCCAACTGGGATCTGGTCGCCGGATCCCACACACTGACCGGCCCACCGGAGGGACCCTTTGCGGTGTCCGTCCACATCTCGACCCGCCATCCCGAGGATGCGGCACGGTGCGCCCAGGCGAGGACGTTGGCCACTGCCGCCTCACTCATCGGACGACCGACCCAGACGAAATGAATCATCTTGGGGATCTGCCGCAGTGCGGCGGGGACCTGCTGTCCCATTCCCGGCTCGGAGTACTGGGCACTCACGTTCCTGACGAGCGAGCCGGCCAGTGTGTACAACTCTGCCGCTTGGGCATGACCGGCCTGTCCCGTGAGTCGCTCGGCTCGCCCGCCGAGGCGTTCCACGAGGATTCTGGCCGCGCTGAACTGCCCCGTATTCATGCGGGACAGGACTTCCGCGAGCACATCCTGGGTCTCTGCCTCGGTCAGCGGGCCGTCCTGGCCCGCCAGTTCATGAGCCGGGACCGCGCCGGCCCTGGCACCTGGCAGCACTCCGCCAGCGATGTTGAGGTAGGCGCCATCGGGATAGGACGGCATCCCCTTCCAGGAAGAATCCGTGTGCGCAGCCGGCACCGTGATGCCCTCGAGGCCTTGCACATCCGGCGAGAGCCGCGAGCTCACGGTGGCTCTCGCCGGCCGGACAACCACCCACGAGGTCGGCCCCCCGGCCACGTCCTCCAGCAGATGGATGGCCGCCGTGCCACCGTCCTCGGGAGTAATCGCGACCTGGCGTTCGGGCAGGTACACGTCCAGGCCCGAACGGTCGGCGATGGTGCGTGCCGCGCGCTGCCTGGTGGTGCCGTCCGTGTCCGGCGCACAAGCGACCAAAGTGACACTGGCGAAGCCGGACGCGGCCACATCGGCAAGTAGCTGAGCCACCCGCTTGCCATCATCGCTCAGCCTGCCACCGTCATCACCAGCAAGGGAGAAACCACCGTCTTGCGCCCCGTGGGTCGCAAAGAAGAACGTGCCAGTGGCGCCGGACACAGGCAGCGGCCGCATCACGGCGCGGTGCCCACCGTCCGAGTCCTGACTCCACTGCACGTACTCGGCCAGGTTCAGCACATCGGAATACGTCTGCTCGCGTCGCCTCCAATCCTCTGGCGAGAACGACGCCAAACCAATACGCCTGCCGTTCGCACGGATCTCCTGGACCACCAGCCCGGGGCCTGAACCATCCGAGATGCGCGGGCGCACCGGGAATACCACAGACGACACAGCATTCCAGAACTCCCTCCCAGGCCGCGCGAAAGAACGCTCCGGCAACGCAAGGTTCTGCTGGAAGGACGTCTTCTCCTTGAGCAGTATGTACTCGTACTCGTCAGGAGCCCGCGTTTCGCGCCTAAGGCCTTCGATGCTGACGAGACGTTCGGTGACCTCGAATTCAACCTGTTCCGGGTATATTACCGTGGCGGTTCCGCGACTTCCAGGGTCGCGGACGAACGGGCTGGTGTCGCGCCCCGAGGATTCCCGGACCGTGAACAATACAGGGCGACCGTTCAAACTCGGGTCGCTCCTCAGCTTTTCCAGCTCGTTCAGCGCGTGCTGCCGAGTAGGCCAGGCGGCGTGGAACCTGGGAACGATCAGCCTATCCATATTACCGGACTGCCGGTCTTCGCCGGGCAGGATACCCACCCACCACACCTGAGCCTTCAGTGGTGGCAGCATTTCGAGGGACTCGGCGGCGACTGCAGTGTGCTGCCTCATGGCAGGGTGCAGCCGTTCGATGACTTGGGGAATGCGTGCCTGCAGTCGCGGCAGGAAATCAGCCCGCTGCGCGTGACTCCGGATCGCCGACGCCGCCAGCTGTTCGAAGATCGCGTCACCCATCAGCAGGAAGGGGAAATCTGGCTTAGGGCTCAGCAATTCCTTCCTGACTATCTCCTGAACACGCTGTGTCAGTTCGTCCTTCGGCTGCGCCCCCAGTAGACCGGCGTCCGACCCGCCCAGCAGATACAGCGCGGCAATGTGCGCCTGGTTCAGGCCTATGAGCGGGGAGCGGCCGTGGTGGCGCCACCATCCCGTCATGGCCCAGTCCCTCGGCGAGCCCGGGACCTGATGGGCGTTGCCTGCCATGGCGCCGCTTTGGCGTATGAAGTGCTCGGATTGGCGCAGGGACCGCTCGAACCGCGCAATGACCCTGCTCTTCGCAGAGAACAGGTCTGTGTGCGTGGCGTAGAAGAGCAAGTGAGGGGGTGTCAGCGTCTGCTCGTGGGCCGTCATGCGGTCTCGGGGCAGGAGGACGCGGTCGGCCCAGTGGTAGAGGTGGGCGGCGTCACCGAGGAGCATCAGGCGTTCCTCGGTGTCCCCCAGGCCCAGTGTGTGCGAGGCGTCCAGGATCTCGTAGAGGGAGTGGCGGCGTGGCTGATCCGCCGCGGGCTGCCCGCCCGTCAACTCCTCGACGCGCAGCAATTGCCCGTCCGGGGAAAGGGTCAGGAGTGTGTCACCGTGGCGCCGGTATACGAGCTTGACCGTACCATTTGTGTCGACTTCCTCGACTCGCTCAATATATTCCGGGCGGATACCTTTCCAGAATAGTACCTCTTGCTCCTTGATGCGGGCGGCGGTACCCAAAGACGCCATCAAGTCAATTCCGCCTGGAGCATTTATAACGTAACGATAAGCAGAATCGCCTTCCTCACGAACCCACGTGGGTACGTAATCACCCATTCCGCGTGTAGTGCTGACGAATGCTGTCCGGCCGAAATACGCCTGGTAGTACCGCAGGCTTCTGGGTGCCCGGTTGTTCCAGGGTCGGAATCCCTCAACTAGGACGACCTTCGGAGGCCTCGTATCAAATCGATAGAGTGGCTCGTTATCCGTCCGGTAGACCGGCACCCGGGAGTAGTGCGCACCACGCCAGTCATGCCGCATGAGTGGTATCTGTTTCAGGTCGACGCCGTACCGGCTCTTCCCAAATCCGGCAACAGCCGACTGCGGCTTCTTTATGACGAGACGTGGATTTTCCACCATGGCAGCCTGAAATTCATAGGGCTGCACTTCCCCGACATCGGAATCATCGTCCTCCATATCGAAGTCAACCGATTCGGCGTCGGAGTATTCTGGTTGAACTTCGTGTTCATCCTGGACAGGATAATTTCCCGCCGGTTCGGTATCCGGGTCCACGCCAGGCAGCAACCAGCCCAGCAGCGCGTCGCGGAAGGCCATTGCATCGGACCGGCGTACACCCGGCAATCCTTGGAAGGTTTCCAGCATTCTCCGCGCGAGATCGGCGGTGCCGTGGGCGACCGGGAATCCGCGGTCGATGTGGATGTGGCGGTACCAGTTCCCGTTCCTGTCCAGCGGGGGGAGCTTGGCGTACAGCCCGTGAAGACCGGCGGCCCGGCTGAACGCAGACATCAGCTCCGGCAGACCGACGCCGGCAGCCGGGTCGAGCAGCCTTCTCATCTCAGCGCTGTGGAACGGGGAGCCGGAGACGGTTGAGTCGAAGAACTCCTTGCGGGCTGCGCGGGCGCTGCCGAGCCGGGAGCTCAGCTGTCCGTAAAGGGCCGCTACCGCAGCGCGGGCCACGGCCAGCACACGCGGGTCTACCGCCAGGGCGTAGCCCAGCGCGCGCTCGTATGCGCCGCTCAGCTGCGGCCATCGCCTGTCCGTGTATATGTGGGCGAAGTCGTCGGCGTGGGGCGAGAGGTCGCGCAGGCCGTGACTCTTGCGCTCGCCCGCGTTGCGCGAAATGGACTCCTGCGAGGCCCGTTCGGGGCCTGATGTGCCTGGTACTGGTCCGGTGGTCAATTCCTCCACGACTACGTGGGCGTAGAGCGAGCCCACCGCGGGGTCGAGTTCCAACCGGCGCTCCACCACACGGAACTCGGGCGGCTGCGGATACATCGCCTGCCGCCGAATGGGGGAGCGGTCGAAGGGAGCGATATCTCGGGCTGTGGATCGGCGCACCTCCCACAGGGCAAGAGTCTCGTCCTGTCGCATGGTGCTCCTGCCCGCGTTCAGAGCTGCGGTGCGTGAGGTCGACATCATGACGGAGCCCGGCGCCTTGAACGTGCTGCCCGGATTGATGTTGCCGGCCGTCACGTCTGCTTCCCGGCCCGCAAACCATACGGCCCCATTCACCGGCGGCAGCAGCTCCAGCGCTTCCTTTGCCATCTGACGGTGCATCCCCAGCTCGCCGAGTAGGCCGGGAGCCAGCTCGGCCGCTCGCTTCTCCGCCTGACGTCGGAGCGTGTGCAGCCAATCGGCCTGGTCGGGAGAGGTCGGAGGAATCGCCGCGGCCTGCTGAACAAGCACACGGAACCGCTGGTCACGCAGGAGCAGTAGCGGAAGGTGCGCGGACTCGGAGCCTTGGGCGAAAGCCCAGTGGACCATCTCGCGCGCCGCGCGCCGCAGCTGCTCGCGCCCATCGGGGTCCTCACTGAACTGCGAGGCGAGCAGCTCGGAGTCAGGGCCAGTGGCAAGATAGAGGGCGTGGACGTGCGCGGCCGAGATGTGGTCCAGCAGCCCTGGGCTGGTGTGACGGAGCCGCCAATCGCGCAATGCTGTGAGCCGCTCTCGGACCGCGGCGCCAGTGGGCCACGGAAGCATTGCCATGTCGCTGTCGGTCAGGTCCCTGTCCCGGAGTCCGGCGAGCATGGCGATGAAGGCGGGTTCCGCGACGTTTCCGGTGATCCACGGCCCGAGCCAGACACTGTGCTGCTGGTACAGCCGCTGGTGGGGCAGGCGCAGCTGTTCGCTCAGACTGCTGCGATCTCCGATCGCCTTCCGCAGCGTACGGTCGGTTTGGAGGCGCTCACGCGCGCCGAAGGCTGCATCGGCCCATACATACAGCCGGGCCGCCTCCACATCCGACAGGGTCGGATCCTCCTCGTCCCGTACGCCAGCGCGCTGGGCCGCCTCCATCACCTCGGTCAGCGTGTGCCGGCCAGTTTGTAGCTGATGCGCGATCAGCGCGACGCGCAGAGACAGCAGTTGCGCCGGGGATACATCCGGAACGTGGCGGAAGACACTGAGCAGCCACTGCACCTCGCCAGCGTGTCCCTGCCCGGTGCGCAGGCCGCGCCGGGCACGGTCGAAGACTTCGCCTGCTTCGTAAGGGGTGGTGACGGGGGGCGCCGTGGGTACCCGTCCAGCGTTCAACTCAGGACGCTGAATCCACAGTCGGCGCAGGCTGGTAGCGCTGTTGGTGTAGGCGGCGAAGGTGAGCCGACTCATCAGGAGGCTCAGGCTCGTTGCGGACGAGGCGTTCAGCAGGAGGTCGGTCTCTGCGCGGGTGTCGGCGTCCGCCGGCAGTTCGGGGAAGAAGGCCTGGGTCGCGGCTCGACGACCAATGTGGGCGGACAGGTAGGTGTGCAGGCTGCGGACGGCCTCACGCGCACTGCCCAGTACGGCGGGGTCGGATGCCAGCACCGTGCCGAGTGCGACCTCGTGCTCGGCACTCATTCGCCGCCACGCCGGGTCGCTGTACAGGATTCCGTACGAGAGGCCGTCCGTCGCTGCGAAGGTGGGCGGCGACGTGGGCCGGGGCAGCTGGTGCCGTTGCTCGGCGGCGGTGACGAGTTGGTATGACTCGCCAGTGCGCTCGTCGATTTCAGTGGTCCGGCCAAGGACGCTGACGACCGTGCCGGGCGGATACGTGAGCCCGGTCTGAGACGGGAACATGGAGAACATTCCGGTCTCTCGGCCAGTGGACTTGGGGATCCGTATCAGGACGGGCAGCGCGCCGGAAGGTCGTGGCGTTCTCAAAGTGCGGTCTTGTGCCTGGGCTCGTTCGAGGGACGTGATGTGGAACGAGGGCACGGTGATTGAGGTGCCTTGGGTCTGCACGTCGACGGGCTCGCCGTTGCGGGGGTCGGTCGGCCAGCCTGTGGCCTCCAGGGCGTGCTCGTCGGGGAATTTCCCGTCGATGGCCACGCGGCTGCGCAGCACGTCCTCGGTGAGCGGGGCAATGTTCCAGTACCGGCCCCAGTTGTCGTGATAGCTCAGGTCCGCAGGGTCAGGTGTTCCTCGCCGCTCCAGGAAGTCACCTACGAGCTTGCCCGCCAGCATGATCTCGTGCAGCGAGTGGTGGCCCACGGGCAGCATCGTGCCCAGCAGCGCGACCCGAACCAGCTCCAGGTCGATGTCCAGGCCCCATAGTTCGCGCATCTGCACCGCCTGCATGAGCAGCCGGTAGGCCGAGCCGGAGGTGCCGGCACGGACAAGACCACCGGTCGCCTCGGAGGAGCTTTGAAGCTCGCTGAGCATGCGGATGTCGTAGCGGTTCATGCCGGGAATCCACGGAATTCCCTGGTCCGGCATCAGGGCGCGCTCGGCGGGACTCAGCTGTGGCCGCACGTCCTCCGGCCGCAGGGATACGCGCACCATACGCTCGGCCGCGGCCAGCAGAACGGCCCGTTCCTGCGGCGGCAAGCTGCGAGCCTGCACGTGCATCTCCCGGTGGCGGGCCATCACCTCCGACGGCGCACGGTCAGCGCGCTCATCCGCGATCACCGGCGGTTCAGGGTCAGGAATGCCCAACAGATCGGAGATCAGCCATCTTCCGACGAATGTCAGACTCATCCGCTCCCGCATGTTGCCGGAGTGGACGACCGTCCACAGGCGATCCCACTCGGTGCCCACCGCACCAGGGAGGGTGGGATCGTCGGACCCCAGTTCACGCCACCGGCCCACGGCCACGGCACGGTCCCAGACCGCCTGAAGCATCCTTCCGAGCTGCTCGTTGGCGGCTTTGTGTTCACCGAGAAACCAGCCGAGCCGGGTCTCGAAGCGCTCGGCCTCCTGGAGGTAGCGGATACGTGCCCTTTGCCAGTCCGGCGCTGGGCGCGGTACCGGAGGGGCGGAGGGTGTGTCGGGTGCGAGTTCCGCCAGGGTGCCGGGTTCGTCCTTCCAGGCTGCGCGGTCGGCCGGTGGCAGCAGTTTCGCCAGGAGCCCGGGGTCGCCTTCCCAGGCTGTGTGGTCTGCTGCGGGCAGGAGTTCCAACGCCTCTGTGGCCATGTCGGCGTGCAGCCGCAGCTCCGTGTAGAGGTTGTCGGAAATGCCATCGAGAGTGCGTCGCAGTCGTGCCAGGTGAGCTGACTGGCCGCTGGGCGTGTGCCTCGAAAGCGTGGACAGTTCGTCGAACAGTCTGGCGAATCCGGGCTGACTGCGCAGAGTCAAGGGGAGGGTTGTTCCTGGGTTCTTGACCAGAGTCCAGATCTTGGAGCGCAGCAGGTAGCGGCCCGCCACGTCACCAAACTGCCCAACCCGTAGCCGTGTCGCGATGAGGTCATGATCGGAGCTAAGGACGAAGAGCGCTGTCATGTGTGCTGGCCGCAGCAGGTCCAGCGCCTCCTTGCCTCGCTCCCCGTACCGCGCCATCCAGGCGCGAGCCGCTTCGAGCCTTTCGTTCGAGCCTGCCGTCGCCGGGCGCGAGGTTGTGAGGGCGGAGACCATGTCGCGCAGATCGTCCGGGACGGTGATACCGCCGGTCAGCTCGGGCCCGTAGCGCATGAGCTTCCCGTACACCTTTACGTGCGGCGCGCGGAGAAGCCTGGCGAGGACAGCTTCGGACCAAGCGCGAACGCCCGCTGCTGGTTTGAGGTGTTCCAGGACCCAGTAGTGCAGCCCAACGGCGTCCCGTTCGGTGGCGATGCGCTCCTGCTCGCCAGCCGCTCCGGCTTCGTTCCAGTCGCGCAGGACCTCTTGGAGCGACTGCAGTTTCCTGGTGATCGCCCAGACCAGCACCGCCTTGCGGAAGGCCTGCATGTCTCCCGGATCGGTGTTCAGCGCCTTGTAGCTCTCCAGCATCCACAGTGTGGGGCCGTGTACTCCGCCGACCTTGCGGAAGCCACGGGCATCGTGGCTCAACGCGTCGCCACTGACAGCAGCAGATGGGCGCAGCCGCTGCTCGGGGTCAATCTGGCTGAGCAGGGCCGGTTTCGACATCATGAACGGGACGTCTGCGCTGACCACGGCGTTGAAATACAGTCCCATCATCTCGACCACGGTCGCGCTGGTCCCGCCGGCCAAGTAGCGCGTCAGGGGTGCCCGGTCCTCCCGACGGTAGTCGCCGACGGGGAAGAAGGCCTTCTTCGCCACATCGAAGCCGTAGCGGGAGCTCAGGAATTCCTGGAGCTGGCCGAGCGCGCGTTGTGCCGCGTGCCTCACCTCGGGTTGCTGATCCAGCACGGCGGCGACCGCGTACTCGAATTCGGCGCTCTTCCTCTGCCATTCGGGGTTGCGATACAGGCCCGTGAAGCGTGCGGAGTCCCCGCCGGTCGTGTGCCAGGACGGTTCCAGGAGCACCTTGGCCGTGCCCAAGGCATTGGCCAGCCAGGGGTCTGGATACCGCACCGCCGCGTCAACGCCACCGCTGTCCGTGTCCACCATCGCCGACATGGGCAGCGGAAAACCTGGCGGACCGACCACCTCCCAAACCGTGGCTTGCCCCCGACCGTCTTCCAGCAGATGGATACTGGCGATCCCCTCGCCCTCGGGGGCATCCACCACCACCCGGCCAGTCGGGAAGTACACCGGCAACCCCAGACCAGCAGCGATCCGCCCAGACCGCTCACGAGCCGCTTCAACGCCACCCGACTCCTCCTCGGGGCCACAGGCCAAAAGCGTCAGACTCGTGAAACCACGCCCCGCCAGCCCGTGCAGCATCCGCGCCACCCAAGAGCCATCATCCTGGAACGCATCACCATCCCTGCCATACACAGCGAAACCGCCGGCCCTGCCGTGCATGGCCGCAAAAAACGTCCGACCCCGACTGCCACCGCCCGGCAGACGCCTGTGCGCGGCAACCCGCTCCCCTGACACCTCCTGCCACGACACGTATGTCGTCGCCCCGCCCAACTGGGAGTAGGCCGGCCTGCGTGCGTCCCAATCAGCCCGGCCAAACGAAGCCCAACCAATCAGCCGCTCATCGCCATCGACGATCTTGTAGCGACCGGTGTCAGCTGAGCCAGACGAATCCAGGCCACCACTCCCCGGCAAGGAACCAGAGGTTTGCGATGCCGACTGCGGTTGGCTGGGCTCGGCAGGAGGCGCCGTCCGGAGAACCGAGCGCTGTGGATCCAGCGGACCCTGCTCACCAGCGGCCGACCAGGAAGAACCCGAAAGGCCGGAACTGACCAGCTCACCGACGTCCCCAAGCTCCCCGGCACCCTCGATCGCCTCGATGTCCCGGCCCACGCCCGCCTCAGGGGGCGAGGACGGTGGGGCCAAATCCGGACCCCTCTGAAGCCCAGCCCCAACGTCAGGCGACGACCCACCACTCTCCCAGGACGCCGCGCCCCCGCGAGGGAGGTTGACGGGCTGGAAGTGCGGACGGTACGGGCTGGTCTCGTCCAGGGCGGGTGTCGGGTTGCCGGCATCACGGACGAGTCCAATACGCTCCCCATCCGGGCCGGGAACCAACTCGGCATCGGGGTAGCTGTACACCTGCTGGCCGGTGGTATTCGCGACGCTCTGCGCCAGATCGTTGATCGCGGCGGCGCCAATACCCCAGGCCACCAGGACGATCGGCTCGGCGAGACGCGAGGGGTTCGGGTCCCGGTCGTTCTCCGTTGCCAGTGCTTCGGCCATCTCGTCGAAGGGCACGTAAATGCGCTGCCCGCCGAGCACGACGTGCAGGTAGCTGCCGGCCCCTTCCACCAGCACAACCTGCGCATCCCCTTCCCACGGGACGGAAGCGGTGGCAGCGAAAGTCAGGTGGCCTGACCGCGACCGGTCCAGGACCGCCAACCGGGTCAGGTCCAGTGCCGGCACCGGCTGATCCAGCAGATTGCGCACGACCCCGCCCGGGCCGCGCACGACGGTGCCGGGGTCCAGCATGCCCCGCAAGACCAGGTCATGAGCCGCCCACGCGGCAGGACTGGAATCACTACGGCCCGCAGCGATCGCCTGCGCCACCCGCACCTGCAAGAACCACCCGTCGTCCCTACTGACCGGCTGACCGTGATCCACGTGCAGGACCTTGCGCACCAGATGACCCGGGGCAGCACCCCAACCAGTAGCCGAGAACGCCCGCACCAGCGACCAGAACGCCACCGACCGCTCCGCCACACCCACCGCAGCCGTACCACCCAGATCCAGCACCGCACGCGTCAGGCCCTGCGCGGACCGCGCCCACTCCGGGGCGAGGCCAGCCACCGCAGGCAGCGGAAGATGGTCGGTCAGGACCCCACGCCCGGTCGCAGCCCACCGCACCGCCGCCTCAAGCAGCCCCAGGTAGTCGCCCTCCTCCAGCCTCACGGGCACATCCCCCGTGGTCTGGCGCAGCCACTCACGCGTCACATGCTCGAAGAACTCCATGCTGAACGGCCCACTGCCGGCGAACACCGGATCACTTCGGCGCAGCAGATCCAGCAC
Organism: Streptomyces sp. NPDC098781; assembly: GCF_044759995.1. Taxonomy (NCBI): domain Bacteria; kingdom Bacillati; phylum Actinomycetota; class Actinomycetes; order Kitasatosporales; family Streptomycetaceae; genus Streptomyces; species Streptomyces sp. NPDC098781. Next base: position 129,834 of record NZ_JBIWAK010000013.1, on the reverse strand, counting down.
ACCGATTGCCCGCACCCGCCACCCGACACCCTCCGCCCCAGGCTCGAACACCCGCCGCAGCGCCCGCACCAGACGCAACGCATCCACCCGCACCGCATCCGGAACCTCCCCACCACCCACATGCAGGCCAAAACCACGCGCAAGACCATCCAGCACATCCCCGACCGGCTCCGGCCAGAACTCCACCCACCTCCCGAACTCACCCCGAGAACCGACAGGCAAGACAAAGGAATCGTCCAGGAATCCCGTCGAGTGGGTCGGGCCGAACACCCGCACATCAGCGTGGTTGGCGAAGACCTGCGCCGGCTCGATCCGGTCCAGCGAAGACGAGAAGACATCCCGCCCCCGGGAACCCGAGTGACACTGCACCGAAATGACATACACAGGCCCAGACGCCTCACTACGCATCCGCGCCAGACTCGGACGCCGCTGCAGCCACCGGCCGACATCATCAGCAGTTGCGCGCAGATTCCTGATCCCGCTGCCAGTCTGCGCCGGGAGCGGCAAGGTGCCGTCTGGCAGGCCGTGTCCGAGGATGGTGTAGACCTTTGCCTGACGAGGCAGATACTTCTTGCTCCACGGGGTGTCCTCCACACCCACGACCGGGACAGTGGGGCCGGCGACATCCGTGTGGTAGAACCGCACCGCCGAGCGCAAATACCGGTAGAACGACTCCCGGCCATCGGCATACTCGGCAGCGGAGTGAACAGCCCGGCCGCCAGACTCACCGGTATCAGGGTCGACGATGGTGTGCGTCACCAGATCGCGGTCCAGCACCCAATACGACGCGCCGTCCGCGTCCTTCAGATTCTGACCCGCCTCATCCGGGCCCTCACCAGACCGCGCCACCAACCCGGCAGGACTGACCACCCAATGCCCCACCGGGACCTTCCCCGGATCCCGGTCAATCCGCACCAGATGCGGCCTGGCATCCGCTGGCCCCGCATAGGTTCCGACCGCACCCTCGCTGGAATTGACAGCCACCTCCAGCACTCTCACCACCGCCCGGGGCAAGTCCGTGCCCGTCTTCGACATGGCCAGAAGAACCGGAGCACCCTGCCGGTAATACCGGTCCAGCAACAACAGCTCGCCGAGCGTCTCCCCGGAAATTGTGTGCGAGCGCCCGCCCGCACGCACCACGACGGTCCTCGGTTCCGCCCCATGAGGTGCCATCACGACGTACACATTCTCAGGCCACGGCGCCGCCGTAGCCGACCCGTCCGCCTGCTTCAAACCGCCCCGGCCATCCGGAACGAGGAGCGAAACCTTCCGTAGATCCAAACCATGCGCCGGCGACTGACCGGTCCAGTCCCGGCCCTGAACCTCCCCCGCGGCATCCATGATCAACGAGCTACTGGACAACGCCCCCAAGGAACTCAGATAGAACGCCTCAAGAGCCGCCACACTGTGCGCCCGACCCGCAGCCCGAGCATCCGAAACCACATCCAACAGCTGCCCGCTGCCGTGCCGCTGGGGGACAGAAGGCGCAACACCCTCGGGCCCGTCCACGGACACGACCGGGCCGGAGACCCCGTCCGTTCCGGAACTCTTCGCTTTCGGACGGGATTCAGCCTCATCAGGCCGTGTCGGTGCGGATTCCGCAGCGGTGATGTGGCTGTGGAGCAGGCGCAGATAACGGTCGCGCATCCCACCCTGTGCCAGCCCCTCGGGGGCCGGGAGGTGGTAGTTGCCCATCAGGCTGCCATCGACCGCCGGACGGTGCCCTGCTGTCTCATCCTGGTACTCGTCACGCAGCCCGAGCTGGTGGCCGATCTCATGTGCCAGATCCTGCCCGGTAGCGTCCACCGACCAGGTGCGCTGGGTGGTTTGGGCTTCAGGACCGCCGACGTTGACCGTCAAGTGTGCGTGCGCCGAGGGATCACCGACCCGTTCCAGGCTCACATGCAACACGTCGTTGCCGGGCAGCCGGTGGCCCGGGGCGTTGAACACCGCGTCGACGCCGGACAGCGTCCGGTCCCACAGCTCGTCCAGCTGGTGCACCGTCACCGAGCCGGTGGCAACGAGACGCACCCGCACGGTCAAATCGGTGACACTTTCCCCGTCCAGCTGGAACTGACGGACATCGAAGGCGGAGTGCACCTCAAAGCGGGGGGCATGCGCCCCCTCCCCCTCCGGGTGAGAGACCGGATCCACCCAGCGTCGCTCTACCCTCACCGGCGAAGCCGCATCACGCACCACTTGCCACCGCGAATCCAGGCCGAGAGCGACCGCCGCGGTGCCCGCCGGGACCTGCGCGGACACAACATGGCCGCCGCCCCCCTGCACCCCGGCATGCGGCGGAGCCGGCGGCGAGAGGGCGTCGCTGATGTCGGCCTTCTCCACCACCGCTGGCATCACCGCGGCCGTCGTCTCTCTCCGCAGGCCCTCGCCCCAATGGGGAACGAGAAGGTCGCTGATGTACCTCCGCATCTGATCGCGGCGCCAGCCGAGGTCCCGCGAGTCCTTCTGCCAACGCCGCTTCGTGTTTGCCTCGGCCTCCTCGGCCTCCACCCTGTCCTGGTTTTCCAGGAACGACTTCACGATCGCAGCGGTGTCCTCGTGATCATTGGCGATCTTGACACCCTGCGCCGCCAGATGCGCCGCCCCCGAGACGAGGCCGAGCTCACGCACATCGCGCTCCGCCTGCCCCTTGATCACCTCGAACGCCGACCGGAGATGGATGTTCTCCGTACCGGTGCCCAACGCCCGCAGTTTCTCCGAGGCAATCCGGGTCAGCTTTTCCAGACGCTCCTGTGCCCCGCGCAGGTACAGGTCGCGTGTGTACTTCCACTCGTGCCCAGAGGCGAACTCGATCGCACGGTGCTGGAAGCGGGCCAGGGTCGTGTCGTCCAGATTCTCAAAGTTCGTGTGGACCTCCTGGCTCAGGAACTCCCAGCCCTGGTCCCCACGCCACAGGACGTTCGTGATCTCGGGAATCGCCTGCAGACGGAGACTCTGGTACTCCGCATCGCCGAACCAGTCCGTCGGCCGCCGGTTCAGCCGGAAGGTCTGAGCGGCGTTCCAGTGGCTGTTCGGCGACTGGTAATGCCACGCCGTGAAAGCCCCACCACCTGGTTCCGGAGTCACCGCCAGCGCACACCCGTTCATCGCCCCGGTGAACACGAAGTCGGGGTTGAATGCGCCGCCCCGCCGGATCGGAATGGTGCGGTGCCCGACGTCCTTGACCGGGTCGGCCGTGCCACCGGTCTTGTAGGGCACGTAGTGGGCCGCGATGTACTCCCCGTCACCGCGGACGGCGGGTACCGCCCGGTCGCCCATGATGCCCCGCAGTTCAGCGTCGTCACCGTACGCCTGGCGATATTTCTCCACGGCGGGAGTCAGCAGGTAGACGCCGTGCTCCCCGCCGGCCGCGGCAGGGCTCCTGATCAGGGTGAACCAGTGCCGATCCTGCTTGTCCGCCCACCTCAGGAAGGCCTCATAGTCGATGTCGAGGTCGGGGGTGCGGATCTTCATCCCCACGTTCATCCGCAGCAACACCTGGTTGCCGCGAAGGAATTCCTTGGGTGCGGCCATGAAGTCGCCGACGGCACGTCGGCGGTGCGGAGCGGAGTGCACCGGGCCGGCGCCGGACCGGGGCGCCCGCGGGGACGCGGTGCGCCGACTGGACGGACCAGCGGTGCGGGGCGCGTCCGCAGGCTTGCCGCCGTCGTCGTTGCCGGTTTCGTTCTGCGCGGCAGTGGCGCCCTGAGGCCTGCTGACGGTCCGTGCCGGCCCCACCATGGTGTGAGCCCCGGACTCTGCGTCGGCCACGATGCGGTCGGCCACGATGGCCTCGTCAGCCGTGGAGGATGCCAGAAGGCTGCTGTCAAACATGGACGAGGCCGCCCAGGCCTCGGTCGCGTCGTCCAAGCCCGGCGTGCTGTCCGGCAGGGCGGCGAGATCGCGGCCGTCGCCGTCACGGACCAGAACCGAGGACCGGGGGTCCGGGGCACCCGAAGAACCAGCGGAGAACGTCATTACCACGTCACCATCGGCATCGACGGCCTGGGGCGCCGTGGCCTGGGACGCCGTGGCCTGGGACGCCGTGGCCTGGGACGCCGTGGCCTGGGGCGCCGTGGCCTGGGGTGTCTGGGATGCCGTGGCCTGAAGAGTCGCGGGCTGAGGGGTTGCGGGCTGAGGGGTTGCGGCGGGCGAGCGGGTGACGAACTCCGTCACCGTGGGGGCCAGGCCGGCCCGGGCGACCGTTTCCGCTTCCCTGACCATGGCCTCGAGCTGGTCGGCCTGGCTCATGCCTGCCAGTTGCGACCGGTGCTGGACGTAGACCTGAAGCATGAGCGTTAGTTCCGCCTCGGTCACCAGCCCCGCGGGCGAGCCGTACTGCGGATCCCGCAGGCGGAAGTGCTCCAGTGCCGCCGCTCCATGAAGAAGGGGCAGCGTGTGCGGGGAACTCGCAGCCCCCAACGAGCCCAGGTCCGGCCGGTTAAGCCCCCGCCGCAGGGCGGACACCCAGCGCAATAGCCGCCGCTGCACCATCGGCCTGCCCTCTTCCAGCGGACCGACCACGTCACCCGGCCGTTCCACGTGGGCCCCAGCAATCTGGTCCAGCCTCGTGTCCTGCACTAGTCGGCCGAGGTCCCCCTCGCTGGGATAGGGCCAGGTGACCACGAACTGGGAAGAACTGCCGTCAGGGAACTTATGAAGAAGCATCCGGGCCGTCTGGGGGTCCCCGTCGTATCCAATCTTCTCCGTTCCACCGAATCCCGCACGGTAACCGATGGCATCGGTAACCGCCTGACCCATATGGAGATCGATCAGCCGCTCCATTTTCTGAGGCTCGCTCATCGCATGGCACACACATACCAGCAAAGGCTGATCAGGCCGACGCTGCAAAGCAGCAATAATCGACTTCTTGTACCGCGCCATGAAACCGGAAACCTGGGAAGGGGAAAGCTTGAAAACTTTGCCGCCCTTTGTATGGACCTCACCCTCGCCGGGATGCCCATGGAATCCCACAACGGCACCGGGCCGGTAAGGAAGCAGATAGTGCCGACCGGTGGCATGGTCCTCGTACGTCTGGACCGCCTCAATACCGTCCGGCGGATAGATCCCCTGAAGATGGAGCAGATCGACCGCCGGGATCGCATGGAAACCAATAACCTCCTTTCCGTCGGCACTCAGCATCATTTTAATATTGACGTCACTGTACTTAACACGCGTTACCTGATTACCGTCCATGGCAAGGAACGACGTGTTCTCATGAAGCGGGAACGCCTCCTCACCACGGCCGGGCACCCAGTTCAGCCAGGGAACCCCAGGCTTGTTGACAAGGGACAGCGCCGCATGAGCCGCTCCCACCTCACCAGCACCGGCGATATGCACAGGACCATCAGCGGACCAGACAACCCGCTTCGTCTCCGCCGCCAAAAACCGGGCCGCACCCATGTCCCCGGACCCGAAACCGGAGACCACCACGACAATGTCTTTGTCCGAAGGCCGGTCCGGATCATTTTTCACCAGCTCAGCGAGAGTCGCCCCACCGATTTCACCCCCGCCGATAACGAAGAACGAATCCGCCGGCCACTTCGCCGCCTTCTGCTGACCGGAAAGCACACGGTTGCCGGCGCTGTCCTCCTCGAACACCGCCGTCTGGCCGGTATTGATCACACCGAAATTAACACCCGTCCAGTTACGGCCGGCCACCGGCCCCCACGGCGTCACGATCCTGTTCGGATAAATTGACGAATCATAAGCACCCAGATCCTGGTAATGACGAGCCTCAAGCGCCGCCAAACTATGGGCACGCCCCTCCCCGGCCGCCTTCGTCACCAGATCCAGCAACGTCTCGACATCCCTCGCCTCAACGTTTACCGGCTGATCCTTGTGCAACACCACCCGCCGCGCCAAAGCCGAAAGATCCAGAGGACCACCAGCCCAGTCCTCATCCCCCGCACGCACCCGCTCCAATATCCCCACAGCAGCCACGTACTCGGCATAACGCGCAGACCGCCACACACTCGGACCGAACGCCACCACCAACGCAGCCGCCGCATCAAACCCACCCACACCCGACCGGCCAGACCCCACACCCGACCGGCCACCACCCACACCCGACCGGCCACCACCCACACCCGACCGGCCAGACCCCACACCCGACCGGCCAGACCCCACCCCACCCCGAGAACCCCTCCGCCCCACACTCGCACCCGCCGCAAAAAGCCCCACCCCGTCATTACCGGCCCCAGAAACAGAGAACGTCACGGCCTGGGGGGACGCAGAAACATCCGCCGAAGCATCCGCGTCCTGCCCAGCACTCTCACCGTCCGCGGTCGCAGCGATGTCTGTCCCGTCGCCACGCTCAGCCCCCTGCGAGAGCTTCACGGAATCGCGGTAGAACGCCTCAAGAGCCGCCAAACTCCCCGCCCGCCCCCCTTCAACGGCGGCGGAAACCAGATCCAGCAACTCCTGGTACCGATCCAGGTCCACCTCCTGCGCGCCCACACGCAGCACAACCCGGACCACACCATCCAGCTCAGCACGAGTCAGCGGCCCCTCACGACCCGCATCACTCCGCGCGAGCACCTGCTCCAGCGCCTCAACACTCCGCAGATACTCACCCTGCGCCCACTGGACATAATCCGCCGACGAGGCCACGGAGGAACCAAAGACCTCCGCCAGCACCGGATGAACCCGCGCGGAAGACCGCCGCGACGGATCATCCATATCCCTCAGATAAGCCGCATAAGCCTCCTCGGTACCCCGCCCACCCCGAACCACCCCGCCCGGCACACCAACCGCACCCGCCGCGCTGTCCCCACCATCGGTGACAGAGTCAGCGTCACCGTCGTCGTCCGAGTCGGCGTACTCCACCACCGCACTCTGCGACTCAACAAGCAGACCCTCCGGCACCACACCCACCGCATAGCCCGTCCCACCCTTTACGACCCCACGAACCTCGCCACCGCCGGCGCGCGGGCGTGCGGCCAGGAACTCGCCGCCTCGCTCATACACGACCACGCTCTGGGCGTTCTCGGGACCGAAGGTGTGGCTGCTGCCGTTCTCGAGCACCAAGGTGAGCTGAATCCGTTGCGTCCACGCTGTGGACTCGGCCGCGAGCAGCGTGGTGGAACGGTTCCATCGGCGTGCCGACAGCAGGTGCGACCGCAGGAGGTGCTCCTCCACGGGTCGGTCCATCTGTTCGCGCAGCCAGGCCGGCAGGCGGCCTCCGAGGCGGACGAGATCACGCTTCAGCGCCTCGTACTGCTCCACGTCCAGGCTCAGTTCGGGGCCCTTCAGCTCCTTCTCATGGAACTCCGCTTCCGGATCGAGGCGTGCCCCCTCCAACGGCAGTGGGTGGGCAGCGGTTTGCCGGGCCATGAGGAGCGCTGTGCGTTCGACGGGCGACAGCTCCAGCATGCGCTGTGCCTCGGACTGCCCGGCGATGTGCCTCGCCCTGTCCGTTGCGGTTGCGCTGCGGGCTCCGGTGCTGGTCGGGTTGGGCTCCGTCGTGGAGCCCAAGGCCTCTGCCACTGCCGTGTAGAAGCGATTGCCGCTCCCGGCAGGGGCGATCAGGTCGTACACCTGCCCCCCGGGACCCTTCAGTACCGAGGGGTCGGTGGCGGCGTCGTAGCGGGGACCGCTGAACGCCGAACCAGCCCGTGCGCTTCGCGCGGGCTTCCATGGGGGCCTGGTGTATGCGGGGCGCCTCGACGTGGTCGGGGATACCGGGGCCGGGGACGCCGCGGGCTCGGGCGGCGGGAGACCAGGTGTGGTGGCATCAAGGTCACCGGGCGCCACGGCAAGCTGGTAGTGGCGGCGGTTGCGCCTGCGGTCGTCCAGGTGCAGGAGAAGCCGGGGCACGGAGCGGGCAGCCCGGCCCGATGTGCCGTCTGCCCCGGTTCGGCTTCCGGGCCCGAACTCGTGCGCCGTGCCGTTCTTGTCGACGACGGTGAGCCGCACGCCGAACGTACGGGCGGCGAGCAACGGCAGCAGGTCGGACGCGCTGTGGTTCCAGCCGGACCCGGCTGCGGCACTGCCCTCGCGCAGCAGCTGGCGGGCGGCCAGCTTGATACGGCTGTCCTCGGACAAGTTCCGGATCACGTTGGGGGCGAGCGTCCCCGACGCGTCGAACTCACGCCGTTCGGAGGTGCCCTCTGCCGGCAGCTCGACGGACGCGTAGGCCAGGTCGTCGCGGGTGAAGGTATCGCCGTCGTCCGGGGTCAGGTTCGGCCGCAGGTCGGCGTTCCTCCCGCGTTGGAGCTGCCGCGCCATCAGCGAGCGCAGTGAGGTGACGAGGGCATCCCGGCTGCTGATGTTCAGGGAGAACTTGCCGGAGGTGAGCAGTGCCGGATCGATGCGGTGCAGTCCCTCGGCCAGCGCGTGGTAGAAGCAGTCGCCGTCCTGGGGCACATCGAACAGTGCGTAGCGGTCGCCGGAGGGGGAGACCAGCTCCGTTGCCCGGCTGTTCCCGGTGTCGCCGCCCGCGGCGCTTTCGCTGCCGCTGTCGGTGATCACTTCGTAGCGGGCCGCCACGCGGGGCTCTGCGGCTTCCTGGCCGGTGAAGGTCACCTCTGCCGGCTTGGGTGTGCTGCCGAGGCGCTCTCGTCCTTCCTCAGTCGCGCGGAGCTGGTGCCAGCGTGTGAGAAGGTCCGCGGCGCCGCGGACCCGATGCATCTCGGCCGCCGCCGCCTCGGCCTTGCTGCGCAGGTCCTCGAGGGTTTCGACGACTTCCCTGCGGCGAGTCGCCGCCTTCTCCACGACGTCGGTGACAGCGTCGACTTTGCCCTGGGCCGCGCCGACGGCTTGCTCGGCCGTCTCGTACCGCCGCTGGGCGGTCCGCACGGCGGCTTGCGTGTTCCTGAGGTCGTCCTCGGCCGCCACCTGGCGCCCTATGGCCCCTTCCAGCTCCTCGTCGAGGCGGCCGATGAGAGAGAACAAGTCACCAGACTCACCCTTCGTGTCACCCGCGTCCCGCAGCGCCGTGTCCAGTGCTGACTCTGCGGTCTGCACCGCCTGTCGTGCGTCGAAGACCGCTCGCTCCGCCAATTCGACGGTGTCCAGCGCCGCGTCCAGTTGGAGCGCGGCGGTGCGCTCGTGGCGGCGGGCGGTGTCCAGCTGACGCTCCGCGGCCTTCAGACGCTCCTGTTCCTTGGTGAGGGCGTCGAAGGATTCGCCGCCTTTGAGGCGGCGCAGTTCCCAGTAGGCCTTGTCCGCCGTGACGAAGGCGTTTGTCGACTCTGTTACGGCGTCCCACGCCTTGGCGGTTTCCTCCGGGAAGTTGGTGTCGGTGATCAGGCCGAGGGCGCGGGCGGCGTCCTCGCGTACCCAGGCGACGACGACCGCATCGGCCTCGAAGTGCTGGGGCCCCGGCGCAGTCCGGCCGAAGGGGCCGGACAATGCCCGGGCAAGGGCACCGTCCTCGGTGTGATATCGCACGTCGGCGGCGGCCAGCCACGTGGCCGGGATGGCGAACTGGAAGGAACGCGCCGGGCCCTGGTCGTCGAGCTTGGTGAACTGCCCCGCATCCTCGTTCCCCGAGGCCCCCGCCAGGTCCGCGCCGCCCAGGCCGGGAACGGACACGCCGGGAATGACCACACCGTAGGGCGTGGCCTGGAAGTAGCCGCCGCCAAGAGCGCTCTGGGCTCCCGAACTCTTCGACACACCTACGGACTGGCTGTTGTTGTCCGGCGGGAGGGTAAGGCTGGAGGACTGCTTCGACTCCGGCGAGACGTACAACAGCGTGGCTTTGGACAGGTCGAGCTTGGAGTGCAGGGCAAGGCTCACCTTCACCCTGTCCAGCGACATCAGACTGTCCTGGAAAAGGCCCGGTACGCTGTAGCCGTCCGTCGAGGCGGCCTGTCCGAAGAACGCGACGAGCGCTCTTTCTACGGTGCCCTTCTCCAACGCACCGGCGGCGACACCACCCCGCGCCGTCAGACCCGTGTCGATCCGGGCCAGACGGTCGGGGGCCTCGGGATCGAACGAGACCCCAGACGCCTTGGCGACGGCCAGGAGGCTCGCCTCCAGGATGCGTTCCCGCCCCACCGCGACATCACTGACCAGGAAGGCTCCGGTCTGCGGAACGAACTGCTTGAAGGAGCCGTCCGGGTGCTCAACGACCAACCAGTCCTTGATGGACTGTCGTCCGTCGCGGATCCACCGGGCGGGGCCGGGCGTGGGCAACGGTGCGGGCGCGGTCAGCACCTCTGGCACAGATCCGGCGGAAAGGGCATCCTCCGTGAGTACGGGCCGCAGCCGACTCAGCGGGATGAACTCGGTGATGGTGCCGGCCGGAGCCTCGGCGACGATCGGCCGCGGGCCGGCCGAGTCGTCCGCACGGCCCGTTTCGTCTGCCGTACCCAGAAGAGTCAGGGTCAGGCGCAGCCTGTGGGGCCTGTTGAGGATGGCGTACGGGCCCGTGAAGCTGATGGTGGATTCGTGCTCCGTCGTCACGGATCCGCTGGTCGCGACAGTTGTGGAGCGGTCGGCAGTGACGCGGTAGTTGGGTCCGGCAGCTGGCGCTACGGGGTGGTGGTGGTCGGTGTGTGCGAAATGTGCCTGGATGAAGCCGAGCTGCGACCCGGTAGTGGTGCTGCTGCCGACCGTGTAGGTCTCGCTCGCGATGAGCTGGTTGGTCAAGGTGGCGTGATCTAGGCCGCCGAACGAGGGTGCGTCGGGGATGAGTTCGGCACGAACGGTCACCTTCATGGCACCGACGTCAAGCGTCTCGACGATCCAGTCGAGAATGCTCCCGAGCGGCGTGACTGGGGCACCCTCAGTCATTTCGGCCGCTTTGTTGCGCTTCGGTATCCGGCCGGGGACCGATAGACCGCCCTTGGTCATCTCCGAGTGGAACGCGCTGATGACCCGGTCCGAGACCAGTTGGAAGACGAGGCTGCGGTCGGCCTCCGGCATGCCGAGCACTGTGAGCTTGTCGTGGAAATCCGCCAGCACGGCAGTGGTGTCGGGCGGCGCGAGAGGGAACGACCCCGACAGATTCAGCCCGTCGTCCGTCCATCGGTGCGTCTCGTACCGAGGTACGTCCAGGCCGTCCTTGAGCAAACCGAGTTCAAGTGCACTCTTGTAGGGAACTTCCACCAGCTGACCGCCAGGGAGCTGCAACGTCTCGCCCGCGACGTTCGCCAGCGTCTTGGGAACTCCGTCCCGGCCGACAGCCCATTGCCCGACCGTGCTCGATGCGGCCACGATCACATGCTTCGCGTGCACCGCCACCAGAACGTGAGGGTCCGCGTTACTGCGAATGGTCACCTGAGTCGCCGTGCGGTTCACACTGACATGTCTGCTGGCGTCCATCGTCAACGGGCTGAAGGCGAAGGCGTAGAAGCTGTTTGCGCCCGTGCCCACCTGGTGACTCTGGAAGTTGCTCAGCCGCCCGCCGATCGAGAAGGTGTCGCTCCTGGTCACTCTGCTCGAGATCTCAGACGACGCCGCAAGCTCAATGGCCATAACTGGCTTCTTGACGGGGCCTGTCAGGGCCTGCATGCCGGTGACATTCGTCCTGTGCCACAAGACGGTGTTCCGGGGAAGACCGCCCGCGATCCTCATACCGGAGGGACTGGCCAACTGGTCAGCCTGTGCGGAGAGATACGTCTGCTCAAGGGCCCGCCACAGCGCCTCGCGTGCCGGCGCGCCAGGCTGGTCCAGCTTCCACGATTCGTTCGATGCCTTGGCCAACACCCTGCGCAGCGTGTCGTAAAGCTGTGGGGGTGCGACGTTGCCCAGGTTGACCACGGGGTGCTGCCGGAGAGGCGAGAGCCCCTCGGTGGGTGCTGGGTGGCCGAGGGCTATCGAGAGGGCCTGGTCTCTGGGCATCTCCTGGACGTCGAACTGCCCGTCGCGGTATGCCGGGCCCAGATAGGGATTGCTTTCCTGCGCGTCCGGCGCGTGGGGATCCGCCTCGGGGATGTGCTCACCCGGAACGCTGAGCAGCACCCTGCCGGTCAACAGCGGCTCGGCCTCGGTGCCGGGGGCCGGCGTCGGCAGGGGCTGGGGTTCCTGTGCTGAGACGAAGTAGCGGGTACCGAGGATTCCGACGGAGAGGCCCCGGAGCCCGGCTCGCGGGCGCGTGTACCAGCCCATGCGCAGACGAACGGCAATCCGGTAGCTGTAGTCCACCATCGGTTTACCGCCCGCCATGGCCATCTCAAGGCGAGTGGACGGCGTGTAACCGACGGTCTGCTCCTTGCTGCGCCCCGCCTGGACTCCCAGGAAGGTGCTCCCGGTGCTCAGCGGAGCGCCGATCTTGTTGACGTGGGGGTCCAGGAACGACAGAAGGACTTCGAATCCACCGGTCACGCCGCGGGCGACGCTGCGCGCGGCCCCGAACTGCTCGGTGCCCACTAGGCGAGAGGTGCCGGCCACCTCGCCCTGCGAACCCTCGTAGTGTCGGCCGGTCAGCTCGGCGCTTATCTCGAGGTAGGGGTGTCGGCTGGTCAGGAGCCCGTCCCCGTCCAGCGGAATCTGCAGGCGTGTCGTCAGCAGCCGCTCCAGGTTGGCACCCACGTTCTGCGGCGCCAAAGCCGTGATGACGGCCTGGGTGTTGTTCAGCACCCGCGTGTAGCGGCTGGGGTGGTGCCGCCACTTGCGGTGGTTCGGATCGAGGTCCGCGACCGGGGCCACCAGATCCGGGTGATGTGCGGCGACCGCTGCCAGGGCCTGGTCGGCGAGGTGGTCCAGCCAGGAACGCTGGAGCGGGTCGTCCTCGCGGATGGACGCGCCGTCCTCGTAGAGGAATTCCTTCACGCGGCTGGGACCCAGGGTCGGGGGGGAGTCCTCGGTCAGGTAGGAAGGGGCGTGCGGTTCCGGCGCGCCTGATGCTGCACGCAGGCTTGTCCCGTCGTCCCAGCCGGCGAGTCGGCGCGCCTCGTTCCGTGTCATGGTCTCCGTCGACCACACCTGGAATTCCCGGACGCCGACGCCCGGAACACGCACCCTGACGATCCTCCGGACCAAGTAGGTCCGAGTCGTCTCGTCACTGACCGTTGCCGCCGTGTACGCGGTACCCGTTCCGCCGATGCCCACTTCCCTCTGGCGCTTGTGGGCGACGGTGGTGGTGGCTCCCGCCATCAGGCGGATGCCGAATGCGGACGGGCCGAGATTCGGCCAGCGGAGCTGCGGCCCGAACGTCGCCGACACGTGGGTGCCCGAGCCCTGCGAGATGGTCCTGCTGATGGTGACGGTCGATGCCTGGGCATCCTCGATCGCCGGACTGTCGGCTTCGAGTATGAGGGTGGCGGACACGGGCACCGCGGTCACTTCCACGGCGGGGAGCAGCTTGTGCCGTCGGCGACCGCCGACCTTGTACAGGGGCGGCAGGACGACTCTGCCGGCCGCGAGCACCCGGTCCATCTCGCGGAACGACTTCTCCGAGAAGAAGGTGGCGAGCTTCTTGTACGCGTCGCTGCTGCCGGGGGCGACGCCGAGTTGCTGCGCGGTCCATGCCAGCGGCTCGTCCAGAGGGCTGAAGGAGCGGACGGCGGAGACTCGTGCGTACCGGCTCGCCTTGTTTGTCAAGTCGATGACCTCGGGGAAGCCATGGGCGGCCGGCTGGTCAATCGTGTTGTCTGGAAGTCTGAGCAAAAGGCCGTGGCGGACCGCGAACCCACCCAGGTCGGAGAACCCGTCCATGACGCCGTCGTTGGCAGACGTGCCGTTTGGGCCTTCGACCGTCAATGTGTAGTAGGCGTCGTCCAGGAGAAGGTGGGAGCCGCCCTTCGAGGACGTCGTCACCTCACTCATTGCCCTGGTGCCGAGGCCGTACGCTACGCCCCTCTCCAGAGTCGCGGAGATCCCGAGCCGGGCAAACGGGTCGACTCCCCCGGGCGTCGGCCAGAGCGCGGCCGACACACCGATGGGGAGACTCGTGACACGGGTGCGGTCACGACCGGTGCCACGGACGAATCGGGTGCGAGCCCCCAGTTTGACCGATCCGCCGGCGGCGTCGGTGAATCGCTCCCACTGCCCGTAGTGGTTGATCTGCAGCCGCAATGTCCGTGGTTCACCAGCGGCGTTGGTGTAGTCGAAGTGCGCTCCAGCGCCGGCCACAGCGTCGAGGTTGCCGGAGAGTGCTGCCCTCACTCGTGCCATCAGGGCTGTGGCCGCGGGGGCGTTGGCCGCAGGAGGTGCGGGCCGGATGTCGGGATCGGCGTTCAGCCGATCCTCAATCTCGCCCAACACGTGCCGCTGGCCGCGCAGCTGGAAGGTGCCGGCCCCGAAGCGCGACGACTCGTTCGGCGAACGGAGCGGCAGAGCGGCCTGTGCCTCGGCGATTGCGTCGATGAGCAAGGGCGGAAGGCTTCCGTCGGTGAACTCAGCCGTCTGGGGCCTCTTCGGCGGAGGCGGAAGTTCTGTGTCCACACGGGGCTCACGGCGCTGGTCGAGTTGCTCGGCCATACTCGTGCGCCGGTCCGATACCGCTTTGCCCGACGACCTCGGCAGTCGGGGGGCGATCCAACCGGACTTTGCATCGCCCGACGGCTTCGAAACCGGGTCGACCCAGACATGACTCCGCGCGATCGGTGTGGCCGCCGCACGCGCGTCCTCCAGCGCGTTCTGAGTCTCACCGTCGGGCTCGCCGAGATCACCGATCAGCGCCTCGAGGAGCTGCTGGTACCGGCCAGGCAGCCCGCTCTGCGTCAGGTCCGGCTCCGGCGGTGCCGCGTGCGGGTCGCCCATCAAGCTGCCCGGAACAGGGTCTTCCCGCAGGCCCAGCGCATGTCCGATCTCATGCGCAATCTCCCGCGGCGACGCATCCGCCCTCCACGTGTACTGGTCCATTTGTGCATCAGGGCCGACCAGGTTCACCACCAGGTGCGGCTCAGCCTCACCCCCTTCCTCAACAAGCTCGACCGATACGTGAAGCCGATCACCGTTCGACAGCAGATGGCCCGGCCGGTTGTAGACCTCCTCTACGCCCTCACGAACCCGCTGCCAGACACCTTCGACGACACCGCTTTCACCACGGCGGAACGCCACCCTCAGCGTCAGATCGGTGACAACTCCCTCCCCGAACCGGAAACGGCGCGCGTCGAAGGCCGACTGGACCAGGAACCGCGGCGTGTGATCCACACGCATCCTGGGCGCGCGCGGCTTGGAACCGGAGGACTGCCCCTTGCCAACGGTCGAGGCGGGGATCGCCGAATCCGACAGGACGGGCACAGCGGAGCCGTCGATCTCGCTGATCGAGGAGCTGGCTTCGGGAGGCAGAGGGGTGTCCGGCACGGACTGGCCAGACCACATGTCCGCCTGGGCGCTCTCGGTCTGCGTGCGCGGAGTGGCACCGTCCTGGTTCGCGGTTTCCGTGTCGGCAGGGTCCTTGGCCGGGGAACTGGACCATGGGCCCTGTGACACGGTCGCGACGGCCGCCGGGACGGCGCCTGATGTGTGGAGGCTGTCTTCCTGGGCGTCCACCGGCCGGCTCGCGGGGCCGGCGACTGGCCCTCCTTCCGTCTCTCGGCGCGCCGCGGCCTGGTGCAGTGTCGGGATCAGGTCGGTGATCGCCGCAACTAACTGTGCGGATGTGGCATCGGTCCGCCAAGTCCTGGGGGACATGGGCAGGTTGGAGCCGGGGCTGACGAGATCCACCCGCGCATGCGGCTCACCGCCGGCGGTCGCGGGCACGACCGTCACATGGATCCGACGACTCAGGTGGTCCTGACGTTGCTGATCGTTGATCCCTTGTTCCACGGCGTCGCCGATGCGCTGCCACATCGCGTCCAGGTCCGGCTCGGGCATGCTGTCGGCGTTGCTGAACTCCACCTCCAGAGTGAGGTCCGCGACCATCTCCCCGTTGTGGTCCACGACCCGCAGATCCACATCGGCAGCGGAGGGGACCGGTGCCGGAATCCGCTCCGGCTCCGCCTGTGCCCTGGCATGCTCCCAGGCCCTGGCGGCCTCATCGAACTCGGACACCGGGCCGGTCGACGCGGTCACTCTCCTGCCCAGGCCGTCGGCCACGGCGCCGTGCGGAGCACCGGATGACGGATCAGTGGCCTGCAGGGGTGTGAATAGTTGGGTGATCGCGTCGACGAACTGCTTGGGGGTGGCATCGGTCCGCCAGAGCCTGGAGGACATGGGCAGGTTGGAGTCGGGTCCCGCGAGTTCCACCCGCACATGCGGCTCGGTGCCGGCAGCTGCGGGCAGGACGGTCACATGGATGCGGTTGCCATGGCGGTCCAGTTCGCCCTTGTCATTGATCTCTTCCTCCACGCCCCCTTCGATGTGCTCCCACATCGCGTCGAGGACCGACTGCGGCACGCTGTCGGCGTTGCTGAACTCCACCTCCAGAGTGAGGTCCGCGACCATCTCCCCGTTGTGGTCCACGACGCGCAGATCCAGGTCGGCAGCGGAGGGGACCGGTGCCGGCATCCGCTCCGGCTCCACCTGTGCCCTGGCTTGCTCCCAATTTCGGCGGGCGACATCCCACTCGGACTCCGGGCCAGTCGGCGCTGTCACCGACCTGTTCGGGCCGTCGGCCGCGGGGCCGTGCACGGTGGCGGACGACGGCTTCGGCGATGTGCTGCCGGCCGTGTCGGGGACGTGGGGCGTGCCCGAGACCGCGCGCGGCTCGGGCGTGGGCGCGGGCGTGAAGGGCGCGTCGGGGCCCTGCCCGATGGTGCGACCATCGGCATCCATGGGCTGACGGACCCCCTGGCCCTGCCCGATGGTGTGGCCGCTGTCCAGCGGCCTTCCCTCGGTATCCACCGACGAGGTGTCCGGGACCTGCTCACCGTCACCGGCAGGTGCGGGCCTTGTGGTGTCGGGCCTGGAAGTCTGGTCGGTGCCGTTCGTTCCGGTGGGTGACCCGCCGGACGTGGGTGGCACGGTCGTGCCGTCGCCCGCGGTACCCAGCCCGTTCGCGTCGTAGCCCTCCCAGGATTGAAGGAGTCCGTCCAGGAAGATGCCGCCCCGCTGTGGGCGCGGGCTGACGATGTCCGGGTTGACCGCGTTAGCGGTCAGTGGAGCCCGCCCGCTGTCATATGAACTCCACAGCGGTTCCGGGGACTTCCACGTACTGACGGGGTCCATGCCCGAGTAGGTCAGGCCCGTCCCAGTCATGGGATCGTTGACGACGGGGTCCGCTCCGCCCGGCAGCGGCGTGTAGCCGCTGTCGAATTGCTGCGGACCGTATACGGGGGGAGTCTGCGCAGGGAGCGGCGGCGGGTAGGGGACTGGGCCCGTGTAGCCGGCGGCAGGGTCCAGGCCTGCGCCGAAATCGACAGGGGTATACGGGGGAGTGATGGGCGGCCGAGGGACGGGGACGGTGCCGGGGTAGTCGGCCGTCAAACCCAGGCCCGTGCCACCGACAGGGGGAACCCCGGGAGGGGCAGGCATGGGAGGGAGGGGCATGGGAGGAGTGACCGGCGGGGTCAGCGGAGGCGTGTACAACGCGGGCCCCTGGCCGCCACCGGCCGTCAGACCGCTTCCGCCCAACCCCACGCCACCGCCAGGACCCAGCGGATTGCCCAGCGACGGCAGGGGGTTGACGGGGCCGCCCAGGCCCCCGTTCTTCCAAATATTGTGTAGACCTGCGCCGCCCGCGTCGGCCGTAAGGAACAAGATATCCGTGGTCGCGGCGCTGAGCATGCCTCCGGTGACGGTGTCCCCGTCCAACTCCCATACGTCGTCGACGATGCCGACCCCGAGGAACTCTGCAAGGCCCTCACCGAAACCCTGTCCGACAATGTTCCAGACTTCGAACGTGAATTCCTTGGCGAACTTGTTGTCGATGAATTTAAAGAACGTCTTGAATGGATTGAACGTTGTGAAAATATCAATGAAAAGGCCGGCGAAGAATCCGATCAGCGCGCTCTTTCCGACGCTCTTCCAGTCGATCTTGTTCACCCGGCGAGGGTCGCCGACAGCCGGAGACATCATGATCAGCTGAGCGACGAGGTCGACCATCGCCTCTTGGAAAGTCTCGGTAATGAGCGGCAGGAGATGCGCGGCCTGGAGCAACTGCTGCAGGAGCAGCAGCAGAATCAGCGTGGTCCTGGCTTTGGCTGCCGCCGTCTCGATCAGGGCAAGCCCACCGGTAAAAAACGAAAGGGCCGCGATGGCAGCCAGCTCAATGAGCAGCAGAGACAGCTCGATGATCATTTCGAACTTCGACTTCATGATCTGCTGCGACTGCTCGACCAGCCACTGAGACACACCGGCGGTGTGATCTATGAACTGCTGCAGATGGTCAATGCCCCCGTCCATCCCGGTGAGCGTCGACATGACCCGGCGGTACTGCTCGATCACGCTGTCCGGCAGTGCCTCGCTGAGCCCTTGCACCGAATCGACAAGGTAACCCTGCAGCAAACGCAGCTGGTCTGGGAGTTCCGCGAAAATCTGGTAGGTGTACAGCGCCAAGTTGGACGACGCCGAGGGGAATTTCTCGCCCACCATGACCAGGTACGCCAGGCTCTCCGCAGGGCTGGGCGCGATAAAGTCGGGGTACTGGTCCTCCATGTTCAGCGCTTGCCGGCATCCGGGTCAGGACCGTACACATCGCTCGTCCGGGCCATCTGCTCGTCGATCCAAGCCGTTGAATCAACCTGCGGCTTCCTAACCTCCTGCAGCATGAGACGCTGAGCATCGGCCGTCGCGCGGATCACCCTCATGAGCTCATCCAGGCCGCCCTCGAATTCGTCCTTGATCTTCAACCAGGTCGGCCAGACCTCCTCGCCGTACTCATCCTCGGGATCACCAGGCCACTGGCCGTACTTGTCCGGATCAAAGCCCCTGCTGATCGCATCAGCGAGATGCGCGATCGACTCCAACTGCTCCACTGCAAGCCAGATCCGTGCGGGATCACCATGGAACGAGCCACCGCTAGTCACGGCCGCCGTCCTCATCCATCTCATCCCGCAGCCGGTCACCGACCGGGCGCCCGCTACGACCGCCCGGCTGAGCCACCGACAGCAGCGAACCGAAGATCTTGTCCCAATCCACACCCAACCCAGCCCCCGCAGTCACAGCAGAGGCCTCGGTCTCAGGGTCCCTGCTATGACGCGTCACCAAGGGCTGAAACGTGTCCACGACCCGCCGCGCCATCTGGGCGCG
This sequence comes from Streptomyces sp. NPDC098781, assembly GCF_044759995.1. NCBI lineage: Bacteria > Bacillati > Actinomycetota > Actinomycetes > Kitasatosporales > Streptomycetaceae > Streptomyces > Streptomyces sp. NPDC098781. The sequence goes on along the minus strand of NZ_JBIWAK010000013.1, from coordinate 110,808 downwards.
GCCCTGCTGAGCCGCTTCAAGCACCGCGGCGGCCAGTTGCGCGGCACCCATCGACTTGTACTTGCCGTCAAGGAACCTCAGCTGGGTCAACTCGCCCTGCGGCCCCACCGTCACCTCAACCGAACGATCACGCGACGTCACAGTCATCGAAGCGTCCCGCAGCTCCCGCTCCGCTCGCGACACCGCCTCACGCGTCGCCGCCAGTTCCGCCCTGGCCTTACTCAGGCGCTCCGCCAAGTGGTCGTTCAAAGCCTTACCTCGTCGTCAAGAGAGTCCACGTGATCCGGTTCATGAGGTGTCCGCGTCCAGGCGCGCTGCCCGCAACTCGCCAACCGGTGCGGTTTCAGCGGCCGATGACCGCTGGCGCACCGCCCTCGTCCGTGCCCCAGACGTCCTCGTCCTCCGACACCCAGGACGAGCGTTGCCTGTCATTCCTGTCGTTCTGTCCCTGCGTCTGCCCCGGCTGCCCACCCATTGGCGGCATGAAGGGCGTGCCGGACGATGCCGTGCTCGCGGGGCGAGCAGTGCTGATCTCCTCCTCGTCATACAGCTGACCAGCAGACTGGCCGGCGCGTCCGGTCCGCGTCGGTCCGCTGTCCATGACCGCACGCACACGCTCGGCCGACTCGTTGCTTCCCTGCGAGAGCTGACCGCCCAAGGACATACCTGGCGGCAGCATCGGCATGGGGCGCCCGTCCTCGCTTGCTACGGCCGAATTCCTTTGCTGGTTCAACAGTTCTGTCGGGTCATACTGCTGACCGTCGAAAAGCTCCTCCTCGTACCCCGAGTAGGGGGAGCGGTAGTCGGTACGGGCGTCCGGCAGGGTCGGCGAAGTGCCGCTTGGTGGGAGCGGGGTGGTCTCCTTGTGGCCGTCCGGGTACGTCGTCGTGATCTCGTTCGTGCCGGGGTCGACAACCGTGGAACGACCGTCGGGGTAGTCCGTGGTGAGCGTGCCGTCGGGGTTGAGGGTGGTCCAGCTGCCATCGGGGTTGCGCACGGAGTCCCCGGGGTCCATGTCCTTGACATCGACGCTGCCGTCCGGCGAGACGGTCACGACCTCGTGCTCGCGCGGGTCCACGGTCGTGAATCCGCCGTCGGGGAAGTCCGTGGTGAGCGAACCGTCGGGGTTCTCCACGGTTCGGCTGTCATCGCCAGGCAGGTGAGTCCCTTCGCGCTGCAGCCGTTCGTACCGCTCCCTAGCCTCCTGCTCCCGCCGCTCCTGCTCGCGACGCTGGTCCTCCAGCTGCTCCTTTTGTTCGCGACGCTGCTCGTCCAACAGCTCCTGCTGTTGCTGAGCCTGCTTTTGCTGCTCTCCCTCCCGCTGCTTCTGCTGCTCCTCCAACCGGTCCCGGTACTCGGCCTCCGTCTTGATCCGCTGCTTCTCCTGCTCCTCCTGCTTGTGCTCCAGCTCCTGCCGCCGCTTCTCCTCCTTCTCCTGCTGCTCCTCCTGCCTGTGCTCCAGCTCCTGCCGCCGCTTCTCCTCCTTCTCCTGCTGCTCCTCCTGCCTGTGCTCCAGCTCCTGCCGCCGCTTCTCCTCCTTCTCCTGCTGC
>NZ_JBIWAK010000013.1:106284-109163 GCF_044759995.1 Streptomyces sp. NPDC098781 | reverse complement strand
CGCCTTCTCCTGCTGCTCCTCCTGCCTGTGCTCCAGCTCCTGCCGCCGCTTCTCCTCCTTCTCCTGCTGCTCCTCCTGCTTACGCTCCAGCTCCCGCCGCCGCTTCTCCTCCTTCTCCTGCTGCTCCTCCTGCCTGTGCTCCAGCTCCTGCCGCCGCTTCTCCTCCTTCTCCTGCTGCTCCTCCTGCTTACGCTCCAGCTCCCGCTGCCTGAGCTCCTGCTTACGTTCAAGGACCAGCTGGCGCTCCTGCTCTTTCTTCTCCTGCTCCTCCTGCTTGCGCTCCAACTCCTGCTGTCGCTTCTCCTCCTTCTCCTGCTGCTCCTCCTGCTTACGCTCCAGCTCCCGCTGCCTGCCCTCTTGCTTACGCTCGAGCTCCTCCTGCTTGGCTTCCTGCCTCTTCCGATCCTTTTCTTGCTCGAGTTTCTGCTGCACCATTACTTGACTGTTGTACTCCCGCTGCTCCTGCTCCCGCTTGTCCGCATCCTCCCGAGCCCGCTTCTCCCTCTCATCCGCTTCCTTCTGGGCTTCCTTCCGCTGCTCCTCCTGCTTCTCCATTTCCTCTTTACGCTGCTCTTCCAGCTGCTGCCGGTATGCTTCCTCCTTCTTCTCCGCTTCCGCTTGCTTTTTCCGGGTCTCGTCTTCCATCTCGGCCTGGTGCTTCATCTCCTTCTCGTACCGCTCATCGGCGATATCCTGGAGTTTCTTCTGATTTCCCTGATCCTCTTTGCGCTGCTCTTCTAGATGCTTCCGGTACTCCTCATCCTTCTTCTCCCTCTCCCGATTCTTCCTTTCCGCTTCCTCATTCTTCTTATCTACCTTCTCCTTTTCTATTTCATTAAGATCGCTCTGAAGTTTCTGATTCAGACTGGGTCCACTTATCGTAGAGATCGGCTTGATGTCAATGGAAAAGATTTTCCTAGTTGCCATGAGGGCATTCTGGGCCGCATCCCCCAGATTGGACCGGACGGAGTCCTGCCAGGCCCTGATGGCGGCTTCCCCGATCTTCCGCCAGGTGGCCATGTCTGCAAGATGCCCATAGGCGTCGTGCCCGACATCGAAGTTGGGGGTCTGGACCCTCCGATGAGGAGTTGGCGGCGACGTCCGGAATTGCGGGTAGCGGCCATAGCCCATACGCGGCGCTTCCTCATATTCGATTCCGGTCGCCGTAATATTGTTGTCCCAGATATACTTGGTGAGCTCCAGAAGGTGGTCGTGCAGCCACCGCAGCGGATTACCCTGCCAGAACTGCCAGAAATCCCATCTGCCGACTAGCATGTCGATCTCGGCAAGGAAGGCTCTGGCCGCCTCATCGAGTTGCCTTTTGACAGTAGAATCGGCGAACCCGATATGGGGCATGCCCTCGGAGTAGTCCTGGTACATCTTTTTCAGCCGGTGAATGAGATCAGCGAATACGCCGGCAGCCCGACCGCGCCACTCGGAGTGCTCCTTGCCGAGCCGGTTCTCCCACCGTTCCAGCACGAGTTTTTGCATATCGAGGAAAATTGCAGCCCTGTTGAACGCTCTGGCGGTCCGATCAAAGGATTCCACGTCGACGGCAGCGGAATTTGGCACGATCAGGCCCGCCCATTCGAAGCCAACGGTGTTGCGTTCCGTAAGGAGTCGCTGCAGGGCTAGACCGCCGCCATAGCTGTACTGAGAGAGGGCGACATCATCGTATGATCCGAATTTGCCGCCGACGACAGTACCACCGTGCGGGGGCTCGGCGGTGTAACTGCTGCCCAGCAAGGTGATGAGCGCCTTCTTCAGCACCACCTCGGTGCCCGGGCCCGGCCGCCTTTCCATCGATCCATTCTCCGGAGCATAGAATGGAATGACAAAGCTCTTGACCCCGATGGAGCTCCCTGAGTTCTCCGTCCGCCAGTACAGGTTGTCGACAATATGATAGAGATCTTCTGCAGGCGGGGTGTCCTTTCCGAAATCCTCGATCTTCACCTCCATCAAAGGGATTTCGTCATTACCCCTGAGCTGTTCAAAAACACCGGCCCGAGGCGGAATGGGGTATCCGGTGAACAGCTCGACGGCCTGCGCCCAGTAGTCATCGGTGGAGTCGGCGGGGTAAACCATGGCGAGGGGCTCCGTCGTGGAGATAGGGTGGGACAGGGCGGACGTCAGATGGAAAGGGCTATGTACTTGGCTGACAACGAGGCCGGCGTCATGGTGAAGTAACAGCTACGGACGACAACCTGGCGGCTTTGCGTACCGGGCTCCTGCGCCCAGCAAACCCGGCGGGGGTGAGCGCTACTTCTCCTCTGGCTTGCCGGAGCCGGGATCCCCCTTGGTCAGGTAATAGTCCACATCCTCAAACACTTCCATGATCTTGTCCCCAGGCATCTTCTCCAGGCTATTCTCCTGCTCTTTGAACAGCGTTTTCACAGTGGTCAGCAGGCCCTCCTCCATCTCAGTGAACAGCTTGATGTGGGAATCGATCACGTCAATCACCGATTCCGCCGCCGCGATCACCTTGTCACTCAGTTCCCTCCCCTTTACATCGGGAAATTTGCCGTCTCCGCCCGCCATATTTCCGATCGCCAACGGGACAGCGAGCCCCCACAGTTCCTTGCGATCCATCTCTTCTCTGCCGATTACCTGTGCCAGCGATGGACCGTAGAGAGTGGGTTCGGTCATTTCCTTGAGCTCTGTGATGAATGGCCTGACCTCATCCTCGATGAATCTTTGAAGTCCCTCCTTGTCGAGCTTCAGGGGCTCCCCGTGCTTATCGGTCATGACGCTTCGTCTCCCGTCTTCAAAGAGCGGCCCGCCCCGGGGGGGGGGGCCCCCCCCCCCCGGGGGGGGGGGGGGGGGGGGCGCGCGCGGGGGGGGGCGGGGGGGGGGGGGGGGGGGGGGGCCGCGGCCCCCCC
>NZ_JBIWAK010000013.1:0-106274 GCF_044759995.1 Streptomyces sp. NPDC098781 | reverse complement strand
CTCTTGGGCGCGCTTGTGGGGCCCCCGTGTATTACGGTTCTTGCGGCTGCGCCCCCGTTCTACCCGGGGGCCCCCCCCGGGGGCCCCCCCCCCCCGGGGGGGGGGGGGGGGGGGGCCCCCCCCCACCGGGCGGGTCATAGGTCGATTCCGCTGGTTCAGGCGCCGATCCGCACCGATGACCACATGTCAGTCAGCGAGTTCTGGGTGTGGCGGTAGTTGCCCGAAACGTCGGTGAGCAGAGTCGCGTTGCTCAGCAGCAACTCCTTCATCTTCTCCACGGCGTTGTTCCACGCGGTCTGCTTCAGCTCGTACTCGTCCCGGTCGTCACCGATCCACGAGTTGCGCAGCTCGTTCAGCTCCATTTCGAGCTGGCTCAGGATCTTGGCGATGGCATCGGTCTGATGAACCATGTCATCGGCCGCGTTGTTCATGTGGGCGTAATCGACGTAGATGTAGCCGTCGCTGTAGTTGCTCATCGGAGGTGTCCTTGTCCTGAGGTAGACGGGAAATGGATCCGGTCAGCCGACGAGCGCGTCGAAGACCTGCTCCGAGGCGGCGAACTGCTGGTCGATGGCCTCGTTGCTGGAGCCCTGTGCCATTCCGTGCTGGGTGAGCGTCTCATTGAGGGCGTCGACCATCCCTTCGAGGTTCTTCAGGATGATGTCGGCCTGCTCCTCCCAGCGCACTACGACGTTCTGGAAGCGCCCGCCGTCCGCGCCGCCATAACCGGAGGCGAGGTTCATCCGGGTGGCTTCGACGTCCTGGCGGCACCTGAGAACGCCATTGAAGGCCATCTCCAGAGCCTGGATGCCATTACGTGTGGCGGATTCCGCCGACTGCAGCATGCCGTTGGTAGACACGGTTCCCCTTATCGTCCGGTCCGGCACCGGTCGAGCGTCCAGTGGCGGACAGCGCCGTATTCGCGCGCGGGTAGCGGGAGACCACGCTAGGGGACCGGAGTTGCCGACTTCTTGTTCTCACCTTGTCGCCCGGGCGTTGGTGGTGGGCGCATAGGACCGAGCGGTACCGCGCAGCGGGGCGCACCGCTGAACGGTGGTGACCGCCTTGCCTGTTGCTGCCGCATTCGGGTGCAGATCGGGCCCCGTGGGCAACATGGACAGCAGTAGTGAGGGCAGTTGCGTCGGGTTCGTTCCCCCGTAACCGAGTGACTTCAGCGCCTCGGGTGTGGGGATCCGGTACTTCATCCCCGTGTCCGTCACCAGGTAGGTGGTGTCGCCCAACTTTCCACCGCCTGCGCCAAGCGCGCGGACCAGGGCGCCGCCGCCGGGCGCCACCGTCACCCGGTCGACCGGCGAGCATGCCGGAGTCAGCCCTTCGGCCGGGGGCTCGGCGGCCGGTCCGAGCGACTTCGCGGCAGTCAACGCCACGCTGGTGCGCGGTCCGGAGGCACTGGGCTGCACACGAACGCACACGGCCTCGTCCTTCCCGGCCGTCACCGGCCTCGGCGGGGCCGCCGGCAGCGTCACGGGCGCCGTGGACTCGCCCTCGCCAGGGACGAGTCGTCCGGCGAGCGCGCTGGCGCCCAGCGGCAGTGCGGTGGCCGCGCGGCCCGCGTAGGCCTCTTCGCGGGTGCTCGGGTCGCCGAGTGCCAGGGCCGCTCCGGTCGCGGTCAAGGGAGCCAGGCCATCGCCGCGCAGCAGGTAGTACCGGGGCCTCGACCCGGGCGAGGCGACTTGGAATACCTGCCCGACCGTGGTGGTGTGGCCGTCGAGCCTCGGTCCGGCCTCGCCGCGGCCCTTGGCTTCCGGCGGCGCCAGGTCGGGCCCGGCGGACAGGGCGTCGAGGAAGGCCGCGCTCACGGGCACGGGGGCGACGGACTCGTAGCCGAGCGCCGCTCGCGCGCCGGCCCTGCTGTCCACGCGCAACCTGACACCCCGCCAGACCAAATGGAGGGAGGAGTCGGGTCCGGACACCAGCAGCCCCTCGGTCGCGCCCAGCCCTTCGCCGTCAACGGCGGCGCCCACCGCGAGCGTCGTGGCAGCGTCCTTGCTGCCCGGGCCCGAACCGCCGCTGCCCGTACACACCTGCCAGGGACCCGTGGACAGGCCCGCCGCCTTCGGCAGGGAGTCCGGGGCTCCCGGAATGCCCACCGGGGAGCCATGGGGGGTTCCGTCGAGTGAGGCCGTGCCGACGTCCACCGGCGTCAGATCCGGGCCGCTCAGCAATCGCGCCGAAGCGTAGTTGAGCACCGGCCGCAGCCGCCCGTCCAGGTAGAGGTAGCGGGAGCCAGTCTCCCGGTCGACGACGAAGGCCCACTCGCTGCGCCAGGAGTCCTTCTTGCCGGGGGACAGCAAGCCGAACACGAAGGACCCCGCCGAAACGATCAGGGCGATGAGCACGCCGATGGCGATGCCGCGGTTGGTGCGTCCCTGTGGGCTCTCGGGTGCATCGGGGTCGGTGCGCAGCATGCTGGACGTGAGCCGCCCCATCAGGAACATGTGAGCCTGCACCTGATCGCGTTTGTTCTGCATGGTGTTGGCGTTCCTTCCGGCTCAGGTGTGTATGGCGCGCAGCGCGCCATACACACCGAGCACCCACAGCGCCAGTGGGAGCAGGGCGATGGCGACGGTGGTGTGCAGGATCTCGGCGAGGCGGCCCCAGTACGGCACGAGGCGCCGCCCCGGTACCGTCCAGGCGGCGATGGTGATGCCCGCTGTGAGCGCGAAGAGTTCGGCCACCATCAGCAGCCGGAAGCCCTGGTCGTAGTGCACCGCGCCCGCCCGAACGAGCAGGGCGACGCCCCACACCCCGGGAGCAACCAGCGAGAGCCGCTGCACCGTGTTACCCAGGCCGCGCGCATGCAGCAGCAAAAGCACCGACAGACAGACGACGGTGAGAACCTGGGGCAGGTCCACATCGTGGGCGAGTCCGGCCAGACACGCCGCGCAGACGGCGCCGGCGGCCCCGTACAACCCCGTCATCCAGCCGTCGGCATGGACGGCTCGCTCGTCCACGACGCTCGGGGACTGCGGCTCGATGCCTTCCTGGAGCTGCTGAGCGTTGGTGGGCAGCGGCGGCATGCGCAGGCCCGCCAGCCGGAACGACAGCGTGGGTACGAACGCGCCGAAGATCACGGCCACCAACGCGACCAACCCGGCGGTGTGCGAGGGCGGCAGGTTCCACACCAGCATCAGGGTTCCGGCCAGCGCCCCGGCCGTCGCCACGGCGGCCACGGCGATGAACAGCGAGGCGAAGGCCGCGACGGCGGCCAGTGCGAGCACCGCGCCGCCGGCCGCCGCCGCGCTTGCCGCGAGCAGCCGGGAACCGAGTACGGTGAAGTCGGCTCCGCCCAGCTCCCCTTCGGGCAGCAGCCATCCCGAGAGCGCCAGGTAGGGACTGACCATGAGGCCCAAGGCAGCGCCGGCGCCCGCGTCGCCGACCGCCCGGCTGGCCGACGCGGCGCCGCCTAGCAGCAGTAGTCCCCCCGCCAGGGCAGCCACCGCCCGGAGCAACGGGGAACCGGGCAACGCCAGCACGATGAGCCCAGCGGCGAGCGCCGCGGTCGCAAGGCCCAGCAGGACGCGCCGGCTGATCCGCGCACTCCAGCCATAGGGCCGGTCCTGCATGGTGCTGGAGATACCAGCCACCAGATCGTCCAGGCGCACTTCGGGCAGGGTCTCGACGCGCGGCCGCAGAAACAGGGTCTCGCCGTCGCGCAGACTCTGGGCCTCCAAGCTGATCTCATCGTCCAGCGGTTCACCGCCGAGCCGCTGCAACACCCAGCCACCGTGCTCCAGCCCTGACTCCGCGAGGTCGTCACCACCGAAGTTCAGCAATGCGGGCAGAAGGTGGGCCACGGGTATGTCGGCTGGTACCGCCAGATCAATGGACTTGGCAGGCGTCTGTACCGAAAGACGACACAGCCCCGCCAGGGTGTTGTCGGTCATGGAGTGAATCACGCTCTCCGGGTTGCCGGTTGAACTCCGGGTCGAGTCGAACGGCGAGCGCCGTCCGACGATGCCTGCTGGCACAAGTGCGGCAGACAGGGCGAGAGGCGAAGCAGGCCGAGGGGAGCGTGAGAGGGAGCGCGGAAGAGGAGTCACTGCACCCTACTCGACCGTGGCGCGTTCTCAAGGTAGGACTGGCGATCCGCGCGGAAGGATCGTACAGTCAAGTTCTCACTGCGGCCGGGCAGTCTGCTCCTGCTCCCGTACACTCCGCAGCCCCACCGCGATTCCTCTCCTCGCATCTTGCGCGTACGCGCCCACGTCCTTCACGTCGCGGCGCCCGCGTGTCCATATCACTGTGCCGCACGGCTTGTGCCGCGCGCCGCCCCTCCCCCGGCCCCGAGGGCTCCGCCCTGTCGCGGGTCGGCCACGCACCGTCGTTGAGGAGACCGTCCGTTGAGTGTCGTGCTGTTCCGCAGGCCTGCCCGACGTCGTGGTCCGGACCTGCCCGAAGGCGAACTCAGTCTCCAGGAGCCGCCCACACTGCCCGAGGTGGTGCCCGACAGTTCCGCCGTATGGAACTACCTGCCCATGGCGCTGATGTCGGTGTCGATGATGCTGATGTTCCTCCGTCCCGGGCATGGCAGCGGCGGCTTCATGTACCTGGCCATCGGTCTGATGGTGATCGCCTCCGCCGCGATGATCCTCGGCCAGTTCATGCGCAAGAACAGCGAGCGCAAGCACCGGCTCAAGGGGGAGCGCCGTGACTACCTGCGCTACCTCACCCAAATGCGGCGCAAGGTCCGCGCGGCCGTGGCGGAACAGCAGAAGGCGTCGGCCTGGCACCACCCGGAGCCCGCCGCCCTGTGGTCGCTGGTGGGTACCACCCGGCTGTGGGAACGCCGGGCCCAGGACCCGGATTTCGGCGAGGTGCGCCTCGCCGTCGGCGAGCAGAAGCTGGGCCTGCGCCTGGCACCGCTGTCCACCCAGCCGGTGGAAGACCTGGAGCCGCTGAGCGCGCACGCGCTGCGCAGCTTCATCCGGGCTTACGCCACCGTCCCCGACCAGCCCATCGCCATCTCCGTACGTTCCTGGTCACGTGTGCTGTTCCGCGGGGACGAAGCGCGGATACGGGCCACCGTGCGCGCCCTGCTCGCGCAGCTGGTGGTCTTCCACTCGCCCGACGATCTGTCCGTCGCGTTGTGCGTGGCCGACGAGCGGCGCGAGGAGTGGGACTGGGCGAAGTGGCTGCCGCACAGTCTGCACCCGCACAACCACGATGGCGCGGGGCCCGCCCGCATGATCGTTTCGGCCTTCAATGAGCTGGAGGACCAGCTCGGCGCGGAGTTCTGGGAACGTCCCCCCTTCGACCCGGGTGCGATCCCCGGACGGGAGGAGCCGTTCACCGTCCTCGTGATCGACGGTGAGCACGTGCCCGGCGAACACCGGCTCGACGGCCACGGGTTGCGCAACGCCGTCGTGTTCGACCTGACCGGCTCCCTCACCTGGCGCCCGGGCCGCACCACCCTGCGTCTTCAGCTGACCGAGGACCATGTGGAGCTGGTGCGCACGGATCGCGACCGCAAGGAGGAGACCACACTGCTCGGCGCCGCGGACAGCTTTGGCCCGGTGGCCGCGACCGCCCTGGCCAAGCAGCTCGCTCCGTACCGGATGGGTGTCGGGGGCGAGAACAGCGAGCCGCTCGCCGCCACGCTGGAACTAGCGTCGCTGCTGGGCATTCCCGACCTGTACCGCCATGACCCGCGGGCGCTCTGGCAGCGGCGCACCGGATCCGAGCGGCTGCGCGTCCCGATCGCGGTGGGCGCCGACGGCATGCCGGTGGAGCTGGACATCAAGGAGTCCGCCCAGGGCGGCTCGGGCCCGCACGGCATGCTGATCGGGGCCACTGGCTCCGGCAAGTCCGAACTGCTGCGCACCTTGGTGCTGGCGCTGGCGCTGACCCACTCCTCCGAGACACTCAACTTCGTTCTGGTGGACTTCAAGGGCGGTGCCACCTTCCTCGGCCTGGACGAGCTGCCGCACACCTCAGCGGTCATCACCAACCTCGCCGACGAGGTCGCGCTCGTGGCCCGTATGCATGACGCCCTGCACGGCGAGCTGATGCGCCGCCAGGAACTGCTGCGGTCCTCCGGCAACTACACATCGGCGCTGGAGTACGAGAAGGCGCGCGCCGGCGGAGCGCAGCTCGATCCGCTGCCGAGCCTGTTCGTCGTGGTGGACGAGTTCAGCGAACTGCTGGCGGCCCACCGCGATTTCATGGAGCTGTTCGTCATGATCGGTCGGCTCGGCCGCAGCCTCGGGGTGCATCTGCTGCTCGCCTCGCAGCGGCTGGACGAGGGCCGCATGCACCAGCTGGAAGGCCACCTGTCGTACCGGATCGGCCTGCGCACGTTCTCGGCGATGGAGAGCCGCGGCGTGCTGGGCGTACCGGACGCCTACCAGTTGCCACCCGAGCCGGGCAGCGGCTACCTCAAGACGGGTGTGGAGGCGCTGACCCGGTTCCGTGCCGCGTATGCCTCCGGGCCCTACCGGCAGCCAAGCAGCGAAGCACAGCAGGCACGAGTGGCGAGCCAGGTGGTGCCCTGGACGGCGGGCTATGTCGTGCCCAGCACGCTGCCCGGCGTGCCCGACGAGCCGGAGGAGGAGGAACAGCAGACCCCCGGCGACAGCGAGGAGGGCCCGACGCTGCTGTCGGTCGCCGTGGACCGGCTGCGCGGCTCGGGGCCGCCCGCACACCAGGTGTGGCTGCCTCCCCTCGACCTGCCGCCCACGCTGGACCAGGTACTGCCGCCGCTCTCCCCTGACCCGGGGTACGGACTCACCGCTGCCGACTGGCCCGGCCGGGGCAAGCTCGTCGTGCCCGTCGGCATGGTCGACCGGCCTTTCGACCAGCTCCGCGAGCTGCTTACCGTCGATCTGTCCGGCGCCGGTGGTCACATCGCCGTGGCCGGCGGTCCGCAGAGCGGCAAGAGCACCCTGGTGCGCACCCTGCTCACGGCGCTCGCGCTCACCCACACGCCGCGCGAAGTGCAGTTCTACTGCCTGGACTTCGGTGGCGGCACGTTGGCCGGTCTCGCCGGACTGCCGCACATGAGCGGCGTCGCCGCCCGCCTGGACACCGAGCGGGTGGGCCGCGTCATCGCCGACGTCAGCGCGCTGCTGACCCAACGTGAGCGCTTCTTCCTCGAGCACGGCATCGATTCGATGGCGACGTACCGGCGCCGGCGGACCGCCGGGGAGTTCCCCGAGGAGGCGCACGGGGATGTCTTCCTGGTCATCGACAACTGGTCGACGGTGCGCCAGGACTACGACCGCCACGTGACCACGTTCAACGCGCTCGCCTCGCGCGGCCTGAACTACGGCATCCACCTCGTCGTCACCACGGCCCGCTGGGTGGAACTCTCGGCGGCGATCCGCGACCAGTCCGGCACACGCCTAGAGCTGCGCATGGGTGACGCCATGGAGTCCCAGATCGACATCCGCCGGGCCGCGACCGTCCCGCGCATTCCCGGCCGGGGACTGACCGCGGACAAGCTCCACTACATGACCGCGCTCCCGCGCATCGACGGGGTGGAGGACGTCGGTGACCTTGCCGAGGGTGTCGACGCCCTGGTCGAGGCCGTCCGGGAGAGCTGGGCAGGACCGGCCGCCCCCGCCGTGCGGATGCTGCCCACCGAGCTGCCCGCGAGCTCGCTGCCCGCCGCCGACGGCGACTTCCGCGTCCCGCTCGGCGTCGAGGAGGAACAGCTGTCCGTGGTACGCCACGACTTCAGCGAGACCCCGCACCTGATCGTCGTAGGCGACGACAAGAGCGGCAAGACCAATCTGCTGCGGCTGTTCGCGCGGGCCATCACCCAGAGGTACACGCCCGCCGAGGCCCGGATCATGGTCATCGACTACCGTCGCGAGTTGCTGGAGGCCATACCGGAGGAGTACCGGCTCGGGCACGCGTACTCGGTGGACGGTCTCAAGGACCTGGTCGGTGGTGTCGCGCGGGCGGTCGGGACCCGGCAGCCGGGACCCGACGTGTCGCCTTCGCGGATGAGACAGTGCGACTGGTGGAGCGGCCCCCGACTGTTCATCCTGGTCGACGATTACGACCTGGTCGGCACCAATGTCGCGAACCAGCCCTTCGCCCCGCTGATGGACCACTTGCCCATGGGCTGGGAACTGGGCGTGCACCTGATCGTCACCCGCAGCGCGGCGGGTGCAGGACGCGGGCTCAACGAATCGCTGATGAGGCGCCTCCAGGAAGTCAACACTCCCGCACTGCTGCTGTCGTGCCCGCCGGCCGAGGGCTTCCTCTTCGGCAACGTCAAGGGCCGCAATCTCATCCCGGGGCGGGCCCTGCACGTCGCCCGTCGCAAGAACACACAGGTCCAGACGGCGTTGCTAGACGAGGGCGGTACGCCGGGAACGCCGCCGGCCGGCTGACTGTGGCAGCGGCACCTTGGGGTGCCGCCGTGCCGTGTCTCCTGTATCCAGGTGCCCTCCGGGTACCTGGACACGGCGGGGAAGCAGCTCGGCGATGCCGCGTTCGTCGGCGGTGTCGGAGGTCTGGCGCTACTGGCCCGCAGGGCGCCAAGAACGGGCGCGACCACGTGGGATGACCACCGCGGCCGCGGCGACCAGGAGCACCAGGGCACCGAAGCCACCGGCGATGGCCAGGGCGCGCACCCGGGGCCCCTCGGGGGTGGCCTTGGCGACCCGCGCGCGGCCGGGCCCGGGAAGGGGGGCCTGCTGTGCGGGCAGGACGATGGACAGAGCGGCGAAGGGGTCCAGCACCGGTACGCTCGCCGGGTAGGCCGCGCCCTGCAGTCGGCGGGAGACCTCCGCGACCGTCAACTCCGGGTACCGGTCCCGTACCAGGGCCGCTGCCCCGGCCGCGCCGGCGGCAGCCAGCGAGGAACCGGAGCCGATGTAGTGACCCGCGCCGCGGGGACCGACGCTGACCACCTCGTCACCGGGGGCGGACAGATCGGGGGCGAACGCCTCGGGCGCCGACTCGGGGCGGGCTCCGCCGGGGCCGTGGTCCATGACGGACAGCACCTGCGGGATGAACGCGGGGAAGTACGGTCGCGCGATGGGGTCGGGCTGTCCGGTGCCGGGGTCGGTCGGAGCGACGTCCGGGGCGGCGGGGGCAACCACCAGAACGTCACGCTCGGTTGCGTGCTCGACGGCCGCGGTCAGTTCCTCGCGTCCGCCACGGAAGGCGTGGGCCACGTAGACGACGTCGGCGCCGGCGTCCACGGCGCGCCGGATGCCCTGGGCCACCAACTGCGGGGTGGTGTCACCGCTTTCGCCGGTCACGGGCACCGCCAGGATACGCGCCCGGGGTGCCACACCGACGACACCGGTACCGCCGATCGGTTCGGCGGCGATGAGCCCGGCCGCGAAGCTGCCGTGGCCGACGCAGTCCGCGGTGCTCCCGGCTCCGTCCACGGAGGCCACGCGGCCGGACAAGCCCGGCACATCGTTGCCCACGCCGGTGTCCAGCACGGCGACGGTCACATCCGCGCCCATGCTCAACTGCCAGCTTCTGTCCAGGCCCAGGGCCTGCCGGGTCCAGGGCTGGTCGACGGCCTTGGTGCCCGACTCCTTCGCGCAGGACTCCCCGTCCTCCAGGCGGCTCTTGACGGCGGGCAGGGCCACCGGGCCTTCGGCCGCCGCGGCGCCGGACGGCACACCAACGGGCGCCACTGCGCACAGCGCGGTGGCCACCGCCGCCCGAACAAGGCGGGAGAGGGCTGGTCGCATGGCGCATCAGGGTAGTGACCGCGGGAAGCGGGCGCAGGGCGCGACAAGGATCCGACAAGCGACACGTTCGCTGCGCAGTCCAGCATGGGGCCAGGGGGCTGGACTGCCCGAGCTGCCTGCAAGATGGGGGCCTGCGTTCGCGGGTTCGAGCGGGCCGCGCCCGCTTCGACCATGGCATCCAGGAGGTTCACGCGTGTCACGTCAATTGCTCACGGTCAGTCCGGAGCAGGGCGAGGGGTTCCGGACGATCGGCGAGGCACTGGCACAGGCACGCACGGGCGCCGTGATCCGAGTCAAGCCGGGGCGCTACGCGGAGAATCTGACCGTCCGCAACCGGGTGACGATCGTCGCCGAAGGTGAGAGTGGCAGCGTGGAGATCTGTCCGCGCCGTGGCACCGCGCTCGTCCTCGTGGCCGACGCCGTGATGCTCAGCGATCTGACGCTGCGCGGCGGCGGCGATGACGTTCCCGTGGTGGATGCCCCCCGTGGGCAGATGGCCATGGACGGCTGCACGGTGGTCGGCTCGGGCTGGACTGCCGTACTGGCGCGGGAGACGGGCGCGTTGGCGATGCGGCACTGCCGGATCACCAACGCCGAGGGCGCCGGCGTCGTCGACACCGCCGCGACGGGCAGCGTCATCGAGGACTGTGTGATCGAGAACCTCGGCACGTCCGCGGTCGTCCTCACCGACGAGGCGCGCTCCACGATCCGGGGCTGCCGACTGCGCGACGCGCGCGGCAACGGAGTGCTGGCCAACGGCGAGGCACAGGGTTCGGTCGAGGACTGTGAGATATCCGGCACGGACAAGCCCGCCATCGCCCTGGAGGGCCGCTGCACCACTCGGATCCTGCGCAGCCATGTGCACGACGTCTCGGTAGGGGTGTACGTCACCAGCGATTCGCGTCCGACGCTGGAGGAGGTCACCGTCACCACCACCACGGGCCCCGGCATCGCCCTCGGCTCCGGCGCGGATCCCCTGCTGCGGTGGTGCCGCACCGCGCGGACCAAGGGCGGCGCCCTGTCCGTGGCGGACCGGTCCCGCGGTACGTTCGAGGACTGTGAGTTCCGCTCCTCCGCCGCCCCCGCGATCCGGGTGACGGACAGCAGCACCCCCGTGCTGAACAGGACCGCGGTGCACGACTGCGGCGACCAGGGCCCCGCCGTGCTGCTGGAGGACAACAGTGTGGCCGAGTTCGACCGGCTGACGATCGTGAACGCCGGCGCGGTCGGAATCGCCATCCGCTCGGGCGCCAACCCGATGCTGCGCCAGGCCGTGGTCGCCGCGCCCCGCGGCCACGGCGTGGAGGTAACCGACGACGGGCACGGCCGACTGGAGGGCTGCGCCGTCGAGCGCCCGGGCGGGTCGGGCGTGCGTATCGCGGACGGCGGCGATCCCCGGATCGGCGACACGGTCCTGAGCAACGCCGGGGACAGCGGTGTCACCGTCGCGGCCGGCGGTATGGGCACGCTGCGGGACTGTGCCGTCCACGACAGCAAGGGCGCGGGGATCGCCCTCCGCAAGGGTGCGGAAGTGACGGTGACCCGTACCCGTGTCACCGGCTCCGGCGCGCACGGGGTGCGGATCGACGAGGGAGCGCGGGCCGCCCTCAACAACAGCGAGATCAGTGAGAGCGGCGGCGACGGCATCCGGGTGGACTCCGCCGAGGAGGTCACCGTCACCCACTGCACCGTCCGCGACAACCGCGGCAGCGGCCTGCGCCAGAGCAGGTCCGGCGGCCGCCTCGAAGTGGAAGCGCTGTCCAGCATGGACAACACCGAGGCGGACCTGTGGGGCGCGGACGCGGCCGCCACGGGCAAGGCCGGAGACACGCCGCCCGCTCCAGAAGGGCCGCTGGCTCAGCTGGATGCCCTGGTGGGCCTGGCGGAGGTCAAACGCCAGGTCCGTACTCTGGTGAATCTCAACCAGCTGGCACAGCGCCGGGAGAGCCTGGGCCTGCCCGTTCCGCCGATGAGCCGCCACCTGATCTTCGCCGGCCCGCCCGGCACCGGCAAGACCACCGTGGCGCGGCTGTACGGAGGCATCCTGGCCGAGCTAGGGGTGCTGCGTTCCGGGCATCTGGTGGAGGTGGCCCGGGTCGATCTGGTGGCGCAGATCATCGGCGGTACCGCGATCAAGACCACCGAGGCGTTCAATAAGGCGCTCGGTGGGGTGCTGTTCATCGACGAGGCGTACACCCTGCTCTCCGACGGCAAGGGTTCCGGCGCGGACTTCGGCCGTGAGGCCATCGACACGCTCGTCAAGCTGATGGAGGATCACCGCGACGACGTCGTCGTGGTGGCCGCGGGATACACCGCGGAGATGGACGCCTTCTTGTCTGCCAACCCCGGTATGGCCTCACGGTTCACCCGCACCATCGAGTTCGCCAACTACTCGGTGCCGGAGCTGGTGACCATCACGGAGAACATGTCCGGGAGCCATCAGTACGAACTGGGGCCGGGCACCCGTGAGGCGCTGGCAGCGCACTACGAACGGATGCCGCGGGATGCGACGTTCGGCAACGGCCGCGCCGCCCGGCGGGTCTTCGAGGAGATGGTCGACCGCCAGGCGTTCCGGCTCGGGTCGATGGACGCTCCCGCGGAGCAGGACCTTCGGCTGCTGCTGCCCGAGGACGTCGGCGACGACGCGGCGGCGCAGGCCGAGGCCCCCGGCGACCCGGAGAAGCTGCTCGCGGAACTGGACGCCATGATCGGCCTGCACGCCGTCAAGCGTGAGGTGACCGACCTGGTCACCATGCTGGCGACAGCGAGACAACGGGAGGCGGCCGGCCTTCCCACACCCAGGATCAGCAACCATCTGGTGTTCTCCGGCCCCCCGGGTACCGGCAAGACCACCGTCGCACGCATGTACGCCCAGTTGCTGCACGCCCTGGGGGTGCTGCCCCGTGGCCAGCTCGTCGAGGTGGCCCGCGCCGATCTCGTAGGCCGCTACGTCGGCCATACCGCGCAGCTCACCCGCGAGGTCTTCGAACGCGCGAGGGGCGGTGTCCTGTTCGTCGACGAGGCATACACCCTCACACCGCAGGGCGCCTCCACCGACTTCGGTCAGGAGGCGGTCGACACCTTGCTGAAGCTCATGGAGGACCACCGTGAGGAGGTGGTGGTGATCGCCGCCGGATACACGCGTGAGATGGACCGTTTTCTGTCCTCCAACCCCGGCCTCGCGTCGCGGTTCTCACGGATGGTGGAGTTCGAGGACTACACCACCGACGAGCTGGTCACCATCATGGCCCGCCAGGCGGAGTCCTCCGGGTACGAGTGCGCCCCCGAGACTCTCACGGCGCTCTCCGAACTGGTGGGCTCGCTGCCGCGCGATCACACGTTCGGCAACGCCCGCACGGCGCGTCAGATGCTGGAGAGGACCATGACCGCGCACGCGCGGCGACTGAGCGCGATCGCCTCGCCTGGCCTGGACGACCTGCGGCTGCTGCTTCCGCAGGACCTGCCGAACGCCGGTGCGCCACCCCGGAGGCATTCCGCCTGATGACCGCGGGCGAGGGGCACGGGCCTGCGCCGCCCCCCCGCCCGTCGGCGGTCGTATCCGGCTGATCCGATTCCACGGGTGAACCGAACGCCGGGACGCACGTAGTCAGTGAAGGGCGGTGTGGTACACGCTTCCGGCTCCGAGCCCGATCGATCGGCCTCAGCAGCCACCACCTCACCCGTTGGAGCTGCCCCACGGACTGCGCTCGGTCGTGTCTCGGCGAACCGGACACCGAGAACCGTCCCACTGGACAACTCCTGGGCGGTGGCCATCGCCCCTGCCCGACTGGACAGATGTGGAGGACATAGATGCCCGTTGGACGAGATCCAGGCGGCCGGGAGTCCCGTACGACGTCAGGAGGCCAACCAGGAAGCCGGTCCCTCGGAGGATCCCCGGCTGTACGAGGAGCAGTGACGCTCGCCGGAGTGGCGAATGACCCTGGTGCCGCCTTTGAACCGGCGCATCGGAACCGGTCAGCCCGTCCGGATGGTTCACAGACCACGGTCGCCCCTGCGGAACCGAGCGCCGTTCGCCCGTCGGCGGCCACCGCGGGCGCGCCGGTGACCGACACCACAACCCACTCCACGACCGACACCACGGCCGCGAACACAATTCGCTCCGAGGCGGCGCCGAGCACGCCACAGGCCGACCTGGACGCCGACCAGGCACATGCCGAGGAAGAAGCCGAGAGCGCGTCAGTACGAGCCGCAGTCGTCGGGTCGCCGCCGGACGACGACACCCCTTCAGGGGAAGCGGACGAAGAGCCGAGGCCCGGCCGCCCCAAGAAGCCCATGCTCGCGGCAGCCGCGCTCGTTGGCACCGTACTCCTCGCCGTGCCACTCCTGATAGCAACTCAGGGAGGGGAGGAGAAGAAGACCGACCAGGCGACTGCCGCCTCGGAGGACATACAACTGGCGCAGAGCGACGGCGAGCTGGGGTCGTCGGGACGCTTCGTGGAACAGCCCTCCGGCCAGAAGCCGGAGCCGGGCGGCGCCCCAAAGGTCCCGCTCCCGCCGGATGCAGGCGCGCCACCCGGCAAGGGCGGGGTCCCGAATCTCCTGAACATCCCGAAGACCGATGATACTCCTGACGGTCAGGACGAGTCGAAGAAGCCCGAGCCGCTCTCGGGGCCGGCGGGGCCCACGGAGAGGAAGCCTTACTGGGAATCCCAGGCCCGGACCGTGAAGAACGAGCACACGGGCAAGTGTCTGGCCAAGCAAGCAGACACCAGGATCGGCACTCAGGGCTCGTGCGACAACGCCACTTGGTTGCGTTATGTGGTGGGCGACGGAACCTTCCTGCTGAAGAACCCGGCAGACAAGCGGTGCTTGGACACCGACGGGACCAAGATGTACGTCTCCAGCTGCACCACCGCGGACCCCGGCCAGGTGTGGCGCATGCCCATGACTACAGGCGAGTGCAATGTCGCCGTCCTGACCAGCAAGCACTTCGGCAAGAACCTGACCGGCTGGGACGCGGGCAACATCACGCTGGCCCCGGCCGCCGGCACCGCCCCGGAGAAGCAGCAGTGGCTCCTCCCTGGTCTGACCAAGTGCTGATGGTCCACTGACGAACGGGCGGAGGCTCCTCCCTGATGACCTGTGTCTGAGAGCCCTGCCGGGCCGTTAGCAGACTTCCGGGACTTGAGCGAGGTCCCGGAAGTCCGGGGCGGGCGGATCAGCGAACCGGACGGCCGTGCGCGGCTGCGCCGACGCAGGAAACACGGCCGCTGTGTGAACCGAACCGCTATGAGCCCGTAGTCAGCGATGGGCGATGTGGTCGCGTTCATCGGCCCCGGCGTGTGCAGGCGGTCCCGGAATCCGGGACCCCGGCACCGTGAACGGGATGCCGGGGCACGCACGCTAATCCTGCTATGGGTTTGGTCGTGGAAGGGAGCGGGTTGACGTGAGCGCGTTGATCGACCCCTCCCAACTCGCCCACGAGACACAACTCGTCTGGCTCGAGGACATCGCCTGCCTCGACTACGTACGCCAAAGCCTGGACCGACTCCCCACACGGGCCGGCAAACCCGCCTACCGCCGCGACGGCCGCATCATCGGATACGCCGAACTCGGACCACAAGCCCGCTCCTCACGCGCCTCCGGAACCTTCCTCCGCCGCGTCTTCTGGCTCCTCCCCCACGACCGCGACAGACAACCCGACGGCCTCTACCACTCCGCCGCACCCTCCGAAGCCGTCGACCCCCGCACCCTCGCCCCCAAAGTCAAGGGCTACAAAACCCAACGCTCCGAAGGCGGACCCCCCTCCGACGCCATGCGCGAACTCGGCATCACCCTCCCCACCACCTGAACCACCCACCCACACGCCTCAGAAGGGAGGGAACCGCCGGCGACGGGGACCCAGCGGACTGCCCTTCGCACAGCGCTCGGTCACGGACGACAGCGCGGAGACCATAAGACGGCCGCATCTACGGCTCGTGAGCCTCCGCTCGACGCCGTACTCCGGAAGATCCGCCCGGCGCAGGGCCGCGATGACCGGCTCCGGGTCGGGGACGGGAATGCCGTCCAGCTCATGGAGAGCGACTTCCGACAGCAGCCCGGCGATCCGGGCGAATTCCTCCTGCTCGGCCTGGCAGGACACGCACCAACTCAGGTGCGCGGCGATCAAGGCATCGTCTTCGTCGTACCCGCCCTGGTCGCGGTTGCCCAGTGCCCGGGCAGCCAGAACAGTCATCACCTGATAGCAATCCAAGACCACTCACCCGCGTTCATCAACCCCACGCCGCCGTTGGTGACACGTCGGCCGGGCCCGGAAGGTTCATCCTTCACGTGTGTGGCTTTGATGTCGGTCGCACGCCTCGCTGGGTTCACCCCCGCCAGCAGGCACTCCTGCAGGCGGAGGGTGAACCCACTGCTCACACTCCTCGTAGATACCTGTCGAGAGCCCGCGAAAAACCCCAGCAGAGCGCAGGTTCCGGCCGTGCTGCCCGGCGCAGCACGGCACTCCCCCGATCTTCCGGAGTGCTCATGAGTACCGAGCTCAGGACCGGCGACACTGTGCTGGTCACCCGCACGTTTCCCGACGGCACGGTGTATCGCTTCAAAGGCGTCGCCGACTTCGCTGGACCGGAGGGAATCTTCACCGTGGTCGGCCACGACCCTGACACCGAACTGCACACCACGGGTTACTTCATGACCCAGGACTCCGCGTACGGAGTGAAGCAGGACGTGGTCCGTATTTCGCCGTGACGGGGTGACTGTTGCGCGTTGGAGTCCGCTGTCATCAGGAAGGGAGCACCATGTCCGCTGAGCCCGACGTCATCATCGGAAGCCATCCAGAGTTCGGTGTCGCGGCTGTCAACCGTCGATCCGCCGAGGTGCACGTCGCGCTGCAAGACCTGGGCTTCCAGGTCATACCAGGCCAGCAGATGTGGGCCCTCCAGGACGCGGATCGGGATCAGATCGTGCGCGTCCGGTCGGTCGTCACACGACTGCGCTCCGCGGGCTTCCACGTGAGCGCCGACCACATCTACGATCCGCCGGATCCGTCGTGAAGCCACCGGCCCAAGCGATCCGGGTCCTACGACGGCAGCGCACCTACCACGTGTACTGCGGTGGGCGCCGACACCCTGGCACTGGATCTGATGCGAGCAGAGCTCGACCTCGTCGCAAGCGGTTCCCGAACCACGTCGGAGTCATGGATACGACGGCACGGACCGGTCCTGGGCGGTTCCCGGCCCGTGCGGTACGACGGGGGGTCAAGTGCCGCGGACTCCGCGCTCTTCAAGCGCGTTCCTGAGCGACCTCACAGCGTAGTACGAACGGGACTTGACCGTCCCGGGCGGAATGCCGAGATGCTCCGAGACCTGGGCGACGCTGCATTCCAGGAAGTACATGAGCTTGATTATTTCCTGGTGCTGCTCAGTCAGCTGGCCAAGCGCTTCAACGATGACCTGAGTGGTGAGCATACGCTCCATGTCGTCCGCAACCGCAACTTCGAGGTCGTCGAGCGACATGAGTTCCGAAGGACGTATCTGGCGGGCACGGTGGTGGTCGATCACCAAGTTCCGCACAACGGTGAACAGCCACGGACGCGCTTCTTCGGCGTCGGCTCCCAGAATGGCGGAATGCCGCCAAGCCCGTGCGGCCGTCTCCTGGAGGATGTCCTCGGCACGGTGCCAGTCGCCTCCCAGCAGCCGTGCGGCGTAGCGCAGAAGCAGCGCTCCATGCTGTTTATACAGATCCCGGATGAACTCCTCGCAGTCAGTGCCCGGTGCTTCGGTGGGGCGTTGTGTACCGGTGGGGGGGAGCGTGCGCATGCCCGCCCCGGCGTCCATGGTCCGCCTCATGGGTGGCGTCCTCATCCATCGTTCAAGCTGAGCCGTGGCGTGCTTCCGCGAAGAAGGCGAAAGCAGATCCACACTCGCGGGGAGGACTTGGCCAAACCTTGTCACTGACTTGTCAAAGCGGAAGCAGCGACCGCGCGGGATAACGACCTGGGACCGGACAACCACCGACCGGAGTCGCGTGGCACTCCACCGTAACGAAATGCGGGCCGTCAGTACTCCTTGCTCATTCCCCCTCACTGAGAAGTCATACCTCGGGGATACAACGAGTCGATCCCCTGCCCGGTGCCAAGCCGAGGACCTCAACGCATCCCTGGTCGCTCACACCTCGCTGGCTCGGCCGGTGAACCAGGACCGTGAAACGGTCGTTGCGGTTGTCATAGGCACGGTCGCTTCGGTCGCTTCGGTCGCCGTGTCTGCCACGGGAACAACAAACCGCCAAAGAGTTCGACCATGAGTCGCTTCAGTCGCTGAGAGGAGTTCGGGTGTCGCCTGAGCTGGGGGTTGTCGGCAGCGGCTCATCACGTTGCGCAGCGACCCATGACGGGACACCGCCGTACGAGCCGCACCGCGTGGCACAGTGGTGCGCCACACAGGGCTGGCCGGTACACCCGCTGGCACCGGGCAGGAAGACCCCGGCCGCCAATTGCTCTGCCTGCCGGACCACGCAGCACATGCCGGAGTCCTGTCCCTGCATCCCCGCGGGCCGCTCGTGTCACGGCTTCCGCGCGGCTACCACCGACCAGGAACGCATCCGGCGTTGGTGGGACATGGAGCCCGGCTTCGGCGCCGGCGTAGCGTGCGGGCCGGCGGGTCTGCTCGTCATCGACGTCGACGCGCACGCGACGCCGTTGCCCGACCGCGAGCGTCTACTGCCGGGAATCGTCATCCCCGAAGCGGTCTCCCTCCGGGGGCTGCGGAACGGATTCCACAGTCTCGCCTTACTCGCTGCGCTGCGTGGAGCCCCCGATCCCGCCAAGGACACCACGACTCTGCGGGTACGCACGCCGTCCGGAGGGCTGCACATCTGGTATTCCGTCCCCGTACGCCAAGGCTGGCGCTGCTCGGCCGGTTCCAGCCGGGGACGGGCCCTGGCCTGGCAGGTCGACGTACGCGCCCATGGCGGCTACATCGTGGCACCCGGCACCGTCACAGCGGCCGGCACGTATACGGCGCTGGGCACCACGCGCCGCCCGGCCCCGCTGCCCGACTGGCTCGCCGCGGAGCTGACACGCACCGGGCACCTACCCGCTCCGGAGCCCTCGCGCAGCCTTTCGCCTGTGCCCTGGCGCGGCCGCGGCGCCGTCATCGCCGCTGGAGGAGGCCGCTCGGCCGCCTCCGCCGTCCTGGCCCATGTCCTTGCCCCTGTTGTCGAGTGCGCCGCGACAGCCGAGGGAGCAGGCTTCAGCGACAAGCTCAACCGCGCCGCGTACACGGCGGGCGGACTCGTCGCGGCGGGTCATTTGGGCACCAAGGCGGCCGAAGCCGCCCTGCTGTCAGCCGCCGTACACGCTAGGCCGGGCCAGGAACGCCGTGCCCTGCAGATCATCCGCAGCGGGATACGCGCGGGCGAACGGAGCCCGCTGACTCCGGGAGAGCCCAGATGACGCACTCCCCCAATCCGGACACCGAGGGCTCGTTCAGCGAGACGCTGTTCAACGACGGCCTGTTCGACGCAGCCGAGGTGGCTCGCCAGATCCTCAACAGCTCCCTGCCCGCCGCGCGTGAACCGGCAGCCGCCCCCTCCGCGTGGGGTTCCGTGACAGCCACGGAGGACGGTCTGGTGCCCGACAGCCTCAGCGACCGGGGCAACGCGAAGCTCTTCGTGAAGCTGTACGGGCAGGACTTCCGGCATGTTCCCGGACTCGGCTGGTACCGCTGGTCCGGATATCGCTGGGAGATCGACGAGGACGACACCGTGCTGTGGGCCGCCGGCGAGATGGCTGAAGCGCTCGCCGAAGTGGACAGCACCAGGCGGCACACCGCGTCGGCTCTGCGCCGTCACCGCCGCCGCGCCTTGTCGACGTCAGGTATGAAGGCCATGCTCGCACAGGCGAAAGCCGCACCCGGGATGGTGCTCAACGCCTCCCAACTCGACGCGGATCCCTATGCCTTGTGCACGCCCGACGGCGTCGTGGACCTCCATACCGGCACACTGACAACGCCGGACCCGGAGAAGCACCATCACTCGCGCGCCACCGCCGTGTCCCCCCGTGCCATGCCCACCCCACGCTGGCAGCGATTCCTGACCGACATCTTCGGAGAGGATGCCGAAGCCGCCCAGATGGTCTCATTCCTCCATGAGCTGCTGGGCTACTCGATCACGGGCGACGTGGGAGCGCAGATCATGCCTTTTCTGTACGGGCAAGGCAAGAACGGCAAGAGCGTGCTGCTCGACGTCATGGTCAAGCTCCTCGGCGACTACGCCGACGCCGCCCCGCCCGGGTTTCTGATGGCCCGCCCCTTTGAGGGGCACCCCACCGACCTTGCCGAGCTGCATGGCCGACGCATCATCGTGTGCTCCGAACTCAAGCCCGGCGACCGGTTCGACGAAGCCCGGGTCAAGCACCTCACCGGCGGCGACCGAATCAAGGCCCGCCGTATGCGCCAGGACTTCTTCAGCTTCAACCCGACCCACAAACTCTGGCTGCTGGGCAACCACCGGCCCGAGGTCGGCACCGGCGGCTACGCCTTCTGGCGCCGGATGAAACTCATCCCCTTCGAGCGGGTGGTCGCGGACGACCGCAAAGTCGACAACCTCGCCGACATTCTCGTGACTGAGGAGGGTCCAGGCATCATGAACTGGCTCGTCACAGGAGCCCGCCGCTACCTCAACGGGGCGCGCGACCTGACAGGGCCGACCAGGGTACAGGTCGCGACCACAGCGTACGCCGAGACTGAAGACCATACCGGCCGATTCATCTCCGAGTGCTGCGCGCTGGATCCCGCCATGCGGGCCGAACAGGCACAGCTCTACAGCGCCTACCGCGGCTGGTGCCAACAAGAAGGTGCCAGCCCCGTCTCCTCCAGGGCCTTCGCCGCACGCGTCAGGGAAGCCGTCGGAATCGCCACACCCAAGGACATGGTCCTCTCCAACCAACGCAAGTTCTATCCCGGTATCGGTTTGGTCGTGGAAGGGAGCGGGTTGACGTGAGCGCGTTGATCGACCCCTCCCAACTCGCCCACGAGACACAACTCGTCTGGCTCGAGGACATCGCCTGCCTCGACTACGTACGCCAAAGCCTGGACCGACTCCCCACACGGGCCGGCAAACCCGCCTACCGCCGCGACGGCCGCATCATCGGATACGCCGAACTCGGACCACAAGCCCGCTCCTCACGCGCCTCCGGAACCTTCCTCCGCCGCGTCTTCTGGCTCCTCCCCCACGACCGCGACAGACAACCCGACGGCCTCTACCACTCCGCCGCACCCTCCGAAGCCGTCGACCCCCGCACCCTCGCCCCCAAAGTCAAGGGCTACAAAACCCAACGCTCCGAAGGCGGACCCCCCTCCGACGCCATGCGCGAACTCGGCATCACCCTCCCCACCACCTGAACCACCCACCCACACGCCTCAGAAGGGAGGCCTGGACCAGGCCGCCACGACCTTTGTCACGCGTGAACGCTCCTCCCGGAGAACGCCTGACCAGCCGGCCGCGTCCTACTCACCATGATCGATGGCATCTTCACTCCTTCCGGTCCTCATGACGACGAGGAGACAGTGCGACCCGGTCCCCTGTGGCGCCACACCTCCTGGGTGATCGGCATCACCCTCTTCGGCGTCGGTGCCGGCTGGGCAATCTCCCAATTCCGTATCGGCTCCGGCGAGTACGGCCTACCGGCCGCCGCACCGGGGCCAGTCTGGCCGTATCTGATCTTCTGGACCATGACGAGCTTGGCCGCCGCAGCGGCACTGCGGGCTGTCGCCGCCAGGGTGCCGGTGTACGCCCCGGGAGAGATCACCGCCGCGCTCACCGCGCTGGGCACACGACTCTCATTGGGCTGGCGCCCGGAGCCACCGCTGCTGGGCGCGATGGCGGTGGCCCTGCTGACGGCGGTGGCCATGTGGTGTGCCCTCGCCCTGCGGTCCGCGTCGCGTGGCGGCCGCGGTGGGTGAGTCGCCGCAACGCCGTCCGGACCGCTGGTCCCGCGGGAGATGACCAGCGGTGGATCCCTCGTGATCGTGAACCAGCCACTTGTCTGAAACGTAGCAGCAAGCACGATCCACGATCCGAGAAAGACGACGCATGGCACAGTTTCAGAAGAAGTGCGCTGAGGCCCGCCTTTCCATGCTCCTCGACGAAGTGCCCGGCAGCGAGGACTTCTTGTTCTGGCACATAGTCGAGACCCGCGGTTACTCGCGCCCGGCGGGACATGCTTGGGCCGTGGAGCCGTACCCCGATGGCTCGACGCTGCAGACTCTGCGCAGCGGGATCGGCCACCTGGTGCGGCGACACGGTGACGCCACCGCAATCGGGCCACTGTGCGAACTACTGCTGGCCCTTTTCGAGCACGACGACCCCGCGCTCTATACCTTCATGAGCCACTACATGAGAGAACTTGGCCGAGAGAATTGGGACGCCGAACACTGGGTGAAGGAAGTGACCGCCGCCGCCGGTGACTTTCTGATCCTGCAAGAGATGTGGGTTTCGCATGACACATGGCGGATCTGATCTGTGCCGCGGCGGCCTCACCCCTTGAGTTTCCCATGAGCGGCGGTCCGCCGGGTGGGCAAGGCGCGTCGCATGACCGTCTGGATCTGATCACCACGAGGACCGGATCGCGCCAGCTTCAGGGCCCGGGACCATGCTTCCTGGGCTTGATCCGGGTCCCCCGCGGCACGATAGGCGTCCGCGAGCCGCGTCAGAGCACTCACGGTGGCTTCGGTGTCCGCCACGTCGCAGAGCAGGCCGAGGGCCGCCTCGTAGCAGCGTATGGCCTGCTCGTGCTCGCCGAGTTGGTAATGCACGTGGGCAAGGTTCTCCCAGGCGAAGGCCTCGCGACGCGGGGCGCCCAGTTCGCGGAAGAGGGCGATCGAGCGGCGGCAGCGGGCCAGCGCCGAGGCCAAGGGACGCTGCCCCCCGTCGCTGTAGGTCTCCGCCAGATCCACGGTGTCCAGCCCGTCTCGCGCGAGACCCCCGGCTGTCCAGGACTTCGCGAACGCCTGAGGGTGGTCCTCCTTGGTACTGAGGTACTCGCGCATGCTGCGCAGCAGTTGCCGGGCGTGCTCGTCGAAGCCGGTGTCCGTCGCGTGCTTCACCAGGGTCTTGAGGTTCTGACGCTCAGCGCTGAACCACAGCATGGCCTGGAGCAATGCGGGAAAGTGCTCGGTGGTCACGCCCTCGGCGGCGGGTGCCGGCAGCACCGGTTCCCGGGAGTGGGTGAAGTGGCAGCTCGCTGCAGCCGCGCTACGCACGTAGTGCTCGAACATCCTCCGAAGCGCCGCAACCCGTTCGGCTCCGGAGTCCTCGCAGTACACGAGTTCCGTGGCATACACACGGAGCAGATCGTGCAGGCTGTAGCGGCCCGCGTCGTTCTCCACAACCATTCTGGTCCGCAGCAGCTCCCTCATCAGGGCGCGGGTGTCGCCGAGCGGCAGCCCGGCGAGGCTGGCGGCCGCGGCGATGCGCAGATCCCCGCAGGGGTGCAGGGCGAGCAGACGGAACAGCCGGCCGGCGCCGGTGCTGAGTGCGCGATACGACCACGAGAACGCCGCGCGCACATCGGTGGCGACGTCCGTTCCGGCGAAGGCGTCCAGGCTGCCCTCCGTCGAGCGCATGTCCTCAACCACTGAGGCCAGCGAGAAGTGCGGATGGAGTGTCGCTCGCGCGGCCACGATGGCCAGCGCCAGCGGCAGCCGCGCACACAGTTCGATGAGCTCCGTGACGGCACGCGGCTCGGCGCTCACTCGCGCGGCCCCGAGACGAAGGGCCATCCCTTCGTGGAGCTCTTCCAGCGGTGGGACTCCCAGTGTCAGCACCCGCGCGCCCTCCGCCGCGACCAAACCAGGAAGCTGATTGCGGCTGGTGACAAGGACGACGCTCCCGGGCATACCCGGGAGCAGCGGGCGGACCTGCTCCTCGTCCCACGCGTTGTCGATGACGACGAGCATGCGCCGGCCGGCCAGCATGCTGCGATAGAGGGCCGCCCTGGAATCGGCCCCGTCGGGGATGTTGTGGGCCGGCGTACCCAAGGCGGTCAGAAAGCCGTGCAGCGCCTCGGCCGGTTCCAGGACGGCACCGCCGATGTCGAAGCCGCGGAGATTGGCGAACAGCTGTCCGTCCGGGAAGTGGTGCGCGACGCGGTGAGCCCAGTGGACGGCGAAGGCCGATTTGCCGATGCCGGGTGCCCCGCCAATCACGCCTACCGTGGGTGTCGAGCTGTGCAGCGCTGTGCGCAGCAGCTCGTCCGCCTGCGCCAATTCGGCACGGCGGCCAGTGAAATAGCCCAGATCGGCGGGCAGTTGTGCCGGTCGGTTCAGGTAGCGATCGGTGAATCGCTGGTCGTCCTGGACACCGCTCACGGCCGGGTCCACGCCGGTCCCCCGGTCGCTCTCGGACCAACCACGGTGTCTCCCAAGATCGGGAACCGGCCCGTGACCGTGGGACCGTTCCCGAGCGGTCAGCCCGGTCTGCATGCCCTTGGCGTCGCACTGCAGCAGCCGGTTAACGAGCGCGACATCATGCCGCAGAATCGCTTCCTGCAGAGCTCCCAGCGCTGGCCCAGGGGCCAGGCCAAGCTCCTCGGCCAGATACCTGCGCAGTTTCTCGTATCGTTCGAGGGCGTGCGCATGACGCCCGGCGAGGTACAGGGCGCTCATCAGCAGACCCCACCCGACCTCGCGCAGGGGATGCCGGGACGTGAGCGTCTCCGCGGCGGACACCGCCTGCTGCAGGGCACCGTCGTGAATCAGCGCAGACACGTGCAGCTCCTGAGCCGCGAGCAGGCCCTCCTCCAGTTGTGCTGCGGCGCGCGCGGCGAACGGATAGTCGCGCGCCTCGGAGATCGCCGCTCCTCGCCACATCGCCAGCGAGTCTTCAACATGCCGGCGTGCCGCGCGCCCCTGGCCTTCCCTCAGCAGCACCTGTGCACGGGAGACCGCTGTATCGAAGCGGACCGCGTCCCGCGCCTGCGGAGGAATGCGGAGTGCGTAGCCGTGGGGCTCGCTGACCAGTACCTCGGCCTTACCGTGCGGGTGACGTCGGGGTTCCAGGACGGCCCGCAGCCGGCTGATGTGGGCGTGCAGCGAGGACAAGGCACTCGCTGGCGGACGCCCTGCCCATACGTCCTCACAGAGCTCGTCCGCTGACACTGCGTTGCCGTCCTCCAACAGCAGACGGATAAGGATCACCTGCCGCTTGGGCGGCCCGAGGTGGAGAAACGTTGCCTCTCGCCGGACCCTCAGCGGTCCCAGCACATCGACATACACCTCGTGCGGCTCTCCGGCCGCGCTTACGGTCGTGCGGTTCATCAGCTGCTGCCCTCGGCTCTCGCTTGCTTCACCGGAGCCATGACGCCCGGCGACATCTGTCGCCCTTGCTCCAGTGACGGCGCTGCACACCGGGCGCTGTGCGCGTCGTCACTGAGGTACGACGCAGCGCGGCCGCTGAAACGCCTTGAGACGCCTTCGTCTCCCCAAGCCACTACGTGATGCAGGCGATTAGGTTCATGAGCAGCCGTCCCGTCGTCGGCGCGCCGGGCCAGCAGGTCAGCAAACGGCATGAGGCACGCAAGCGTGATCTAGATGATCCATCCCGCTGAGCGGGACTTTCCGCCGCGATCGCCAGCATTCCCCTGGTCGCTTCGCGCGACGTGCCTGCGGCGTCGCGGACCCCCGTCCGCCGCGGCCCCGCAGCGGCGTCGTACGTCTCAGCTCAGCTTCAGAGCGGCCGTCACGAGCAGCCCGGCCCGTACGACGACGAGGTTTCGGGATAACAGCCCGCCCTCGGGAATGTCGCCGGTCGCCCGTAACACCCGAGTGCGGGACGGACGGCCAGGGCCGCCGCCCCGCACGTTCGTTCACGGGGTTCAGCAGTACAGATCTCCGCCTGTCGGCACGCCGAGGATCTGGGTGAAGCGCCGGTAGGTCTCCACCCGGCTCTGGATCTGCGCCGGGTTCTTGCCGTCGCACTCCAGCGCCCCGTTGACGCTCCGGACGGTGTGGCCGAAGCCGACCCGGTTGACCACAGCGTCATGGCCGGTCATCGGGCCCGGACCACTCTGTGTGTTCCAGTACCAAAGGCCGGTCTTCCAGGCGACGGCCGACTCGCGCTCGACCCGCCAGGGGTTGTTGATCAGGTCGATGCCGAGGGCGTCACCCGCGGCCCGGTAGTTGAAGTTCCAGCTCAGCTGGATCGGGCCGCGGCCGTAGTACGCGGACTGCCCGGCCGGGCAGCCGATGGGGCCCCAGAAGCAGTAGGTCGGGTAGTTGGCGGTGTTCCGCTCGACGACGTGGGCCAGAGCGCCCGTCTCTTGCGAGACGTTGGCGAGGAAGGCCGCGGCCTCCTGCTTCCTGACCCTGTCGCTTCCAGTGTTCGCGAAGGCGGGGTACGCCCTCAGCGCTTGGGTCAGACCGCTGTACGTGTAGAACTCGGCCCGGTTCGGGAACATCTGGTCGAACTGCGCCTCGGAGACGACGAACCGCGAAGGGTCATGGCTGCCGCCGTCCGGAACAGGGGCCGGCTCGGGTGCCGTATCGCCGCTGCCGCACGGGCCCTGGTCGACCCACACCTCAGCGATGCTCGGAGTCTCGCTCTGACTCCACCACTTGGCCTGCCAGTTGTGACCGTCATGGGACGCCGTCATGCCACCCCAATAGACGGAGGAGGAATTCCAACCACCGCTGCAGTCAGCCGCAACCGCGGGTGCGGTGGGGACATTGACCGCGATACCGACGGCCACCGCGAACGCGGCCACCAGCGTGGTAATGCGTCGTGACACGGATGTCGACCTTTCCTGGTGAGAGGGGCCCGGTGATCGGGCCGAGCCGAGGGTGCGCGACGGCACCACCGGCGCCGACAGAGGCACCGTGTCCGGTCGGCCTTCCCTTACTCACCACTACGGCGCGATCCGCGGTCGGTTCATAGCCGTCGCGCCGTCTCACGTCATAACCGCCGATGGTGAGCCCAGTTCACCCGTGGTCGGTGAGCGACGCCACGAGGGGGACGTTCTGGTGTCTCCCGTTCCGCCTCTCCCGGTGCGGCTCGCCGGCCGCGCCGGCGCGTCCCCTCGGACGAAGAACCACCCTCAAGGGGACGTGATGTCCTTCAGGGCGTCCTTCAGGGCGGGAATGCCTTCCGTCGGCAGGGAGGCGAACCACGTTCCGCCCACACCCTCACCCTTGGCGGTGCCGGGCTCGGTGTCCTTGGAGTAGCGGTAGACCGGGATTCCGACCACCGTCAGCTGCTTGAAGCCGTCCGACCTGGTCAGGGAGCCAAGCAGCTTGGGGTCGAGCCCCTTCGGCAGGGACGCTCCCTCGGCCGGGACGGGCGGCCACACCTTCACGCAGTCGCCCACGCACGCCGACTTCTCCGGCAGTGTCGCGGCGTCCTTGGTGAAGCGGTACAGCGCGAACCCGTTGCTGTCGGTGACGACCGGGCCCAGCTTCGAGTCGTTCGCCAGAATCAGCGCACCCGCGGAGCCGGACTTCCTACCCGTGACCGGAGCGCCGGCCGGGTCCTTCGACTCAGTGTCGGCCGTCTCGGTCGGCTCGATGTCCGTCACCTCGCTCGGATGGATGTCGCCCTGAGCGGTCGACGTCACGCTTTTGCTCGGTCCGTCGGTCCCTCCCACGCTGCACGCCGTTGCCGTGAGTGTGATTGCCGCTACGGTCAAAGCCACCGGTACGGTGCGCCAGTTCACTGTGGCCACCCTTCCCTGTATCTCGTCACTCTCGTCCTCGCGCGCGAAGCGCTGTTCGGACCTGCCTACGAGGAGTTGGGGACCGAGGTTCACCGGTGGCGGGCGAAGGGAGAGGTGAGAGTGACGGTTGGGGCGGCGCGTCCTCATACGCGCGAGCCGGGCGCACCGACGCCCGTCCGTTGTCCGGCGGCGCGCGATCACCGCCGTCGACCGCGAGCGGCCGGCGTTGGCCGGCTGGGCTCAGCGTTCGGGGCAGCGGTCATCCGTCCCCTCGGCCCGCCGACCGGCACCGTCCGTCACCTCGACCGTCACCCTGCCGGCGGACGGCGTGGAGATGCGGTACGCCGCGGCGGCCGTGCATGTCAGCTGTGCCCGCGCCAGGCCGGACAACTCTCTTGCATAAGACGGCAGTTCGACTACGACGGTGTCTCCCGTCACCGACACGGTCGGCGTGATCTCCACGTTGAAGGGCGTGTCCGGTCTCACCGCCGCGACCACCGGTCCGGGCAATTCGGTCTTCACGCCCTTGCTCGCCTCCCCGGGCTGCGGTCCATTCAGCAGCAGCTCCAGTGCCTCAGCGGGGTCTCCGGGGCGTTCGGTCGGGCGGTCCACGGCGACCAGCCCGCCATCCTGGACGAAGTAGAGCGGCGTGATGGATCTGATCCCGCTCGCCGGACCGCCGGCCTCCACCACCCCGGTCGCGGGGATCCCGCACGAGGTGAGCGCGAGCAGTCCCGGTGCCACCAGCAGCGTGACTCGACGAAACGCTCTCACGACCCCACCACCTCACGACCGTTGTCCCGGGACTGCTCGTCCGGCCGCAACGGGATGCGTACGGTGAAGACGGCCCCGCCCTCCGGATGGTTCGCCGCGTCGACGGTGCCGCCGTGCAGGCGGACGTTCTCGGCGGTGATGGACAGACCGAGGCCGCTTCCCTCGGAGCGGGTCCGGGCGGCGTCCGACTTGTAGAACCGCTCGAAGACATGCGGCAGCACGTCGTCGGGAATGCCGGGACCGCTGTCCCGCACCTCGATGACCGCCCACCGCACCGGGCCGGTCGTCTCGTCCACCCGCACCCGCACCGGACGCGCCCCGTGCCGCAGCGCGTTGGCCACCAGATTGGCGACCACCACGTCGAGCCGGCGCGGGTCGACTCGGCCGCGCAGTGCGTCGGGCGGCGGCAGCGATGTCTCCACCGTGTCCGACCAGCCCCGGGAGGCGAGCGTGCGGCGGACCGACTCGGCCAGGTCGATCTCGTACAGGTGCAGCACGGCCGCGCCCGCGTCGAAGCGGGAGATCTCCATCAGGTCCTCGACCAGACAGGTCAGCTTGACCGTCTCCTCGCTGATCAGGCGTACCGCCGTGGCCGTGTCCGGATCGAGCCGGACGACGTCCTCGTCGAGCACGTCCGTCACCGCGGACATCGCGGCCAGCGGGGTGCGCAGCTCGTGCGAGACGTCCGCGGCGAAGCGCCGGGCCCGCGCCTCCATCTCGCGCAGCTCGGCCACCGACGCCTCCAGCGCGGCTGCCGTCTCGTTGAACGTGTGCGACAGATCGGCGAGTTCGTCCGAACCGTTGACCTCGAGCCGGGTGTCCAGGTGGCCCTCGGCGATGCTACGAGTAGCGCTGCGCAGCGCCCGCACCGGCCGCAGGACGCCCCGCGCGGCGAACAGGGCGAGTGCCACGGCGAGCGCGAGCGCCGGCACCATGGCCCGTTCCACGGCGGTCACCAGGGCGTCGACGTAGGCCTGTTCCGCCGTCTGCGGGACGACGAGGAACACCCGGACTCCGGAGACATCCGAGGCGTTCTCGGCGTCGAAGAGAACCGGCGTGCCGACCACGAGGGAGGTATGGCCGCCCGAGCGCACCCGCTGGAAGACGGTGGTCCGGCGGGAGCCCACGGCCTCGCGCAGGGCGGGCGTCAGTTCCTCGACGCGGTCCCCAGGGGTGGATACGGCACTCAGCTCCCGGTATGTGACCAGCACGCGCCAGTTCCCCGGCGCCTCGGTGGCCGCCAGTGCGGTCGCGAACCGCCGCAGCGCCGACTCGGTCGGGGGGTAGACGAGTTCGGGGGCGAGCTGGCCGATCTGGGTGCGCAGCTGGCGTATCACGGAGTCCTGGCTCTGCTGGAGGACTCCGGTACGCGCCTCGCGGAAGGTCAGGGCCCCGGTCGTGGCGGCGGCTACGGCGGCCACCAGCCCGAACGCCACCACCAGCCGCGTTCGCAGTCCGCCGGTCTTCAGCGGATGCGTCTTCTTCATGCCAGGCGTCTGCTGTTGCTTCACGCCGGGGGTCTTCCGCCACTTCACCGCGCCGCGAACCGATAGCCGAAACCCCGCACGGTGTGGATGTAGCGAGGCGCCCGCGGCGGCTCGTCCAGCTTCGTGCGCAGCCGCTTCACACAGGCGTCCACCAGCCGGGCGTCTCCGTGGTAGTCGTGCTCCCAGACGGCCTCCAGCAGCTGCTGCCGGCTGAACACCTGGCCCGGCGAAGCGGAGAGGGTGAGCAGGAGCCGCATCTCAGAGGGGGCGAGGGCGACCGGCTCGCCGTTCAGCGTGACCGCCAGGCCGGCCCGGTCGACGGCCAGGTCGCCGTATGTGTCGATCTTCGGCAGCCCGGTCTCGGCGGGGGCCCCGCTCGCGCGGCGCATGACCGCGCGGATCCGGGCGTCGAGCACCCGCGCCGGCACGGGCTTGACGACGTAGTCGTCCGCTCCCGCCTCCAGGCCGACGACGATATCCACCTCGTCTCCCCGGGCGGTCGCCATGATGATCGGCAGTGTCTGGTCGACGGCCCGTATGCCCCGGCACACCTCGAGTCCCGCCATGCCCGGCAGCATCAGGTCGAGAACCACGATGTCCGGACGGAAGGATCTCAGGCGCTCAAGTCCCTCCTCTCCGGTCGCGGTGGCGGCCATCTCGTGGCCCTGACGGCGCAGAGCCAGGGCCACGCCCTCACGGACGGCGCGGTCGTCTTCAATCAGCAGCACGCGTGGCATGCACCAAGTATCCACAGCATCTCCGTTATTAATCCGTTACCTTCCGGGCCGGGTTTGATCAAATGGCCGGCGCACGGTGAGTCGTCGTGATCACGTACCGGGGGAGATCCGCCCCTGCTCACCGTCGCCCTGAGGCACCCACGCATGGTGTCAAAGCGGGGGTGCGGCGGGCCGAGGCGGCCGAGGCGGCCGACCAGCTGTCCGGCCGTGCTCGAGGCCCCGGCTTCGCGGTGGCGGCGGGGCTGGATCCTGGCCAGCCGGGGCGGCTCGGCCGCCGACGGACACTCGGCGTTCCGGCGCGCGTCGTCCGCGGGGCCGTCGGCCTCGTCACCTGGACCAGCCGATCCCCCTCAGCGCCACATCACGATCAACTCATCACTGCTCCCCAACCGACCAGGAGTTTCTGCCGGCCCAGCAGCACCCGGACTGGAGCGGCGAGCGCATCAAGGCCGTGCTCACCGCCTCCGCGAAGCCGGGCGCGTACAGCTCCTTCCAGCAGGGCACCGGCCGCACCGACCTGGTCCGGGCGCTGGACCAGAGCGTCGTCACCGATCAGGGGCCGCTCGACTTCGGCAAGCAGCTATGGCCGCACGACGACAACAAGCCGGTCGTCACGAAGCTCACCTACAGCAACCTCGGGACCGAGCCGGTCACCCTGGGCCTCTCCGCCGGCGCGCTCACCGTGGACGGCAAGCCCGCGGCTGAGTGCATGTTCTCCGTCTCCCCCGGCCGGATCACCGTCTCGGTGGGCGGCGGGGCGAGCGCCGAGGTCACCGCGGACACCCGCGTCGGCACCACCGACGGCAGCTTCGGCGGCGCTGTGTCCGCCACCTCGGCCGACGACAGGGTCCAGGTGCGGACCGCTGTCGGTGTGGAGTGCGAGGTGGAGTCGTACGACCTGACGCTGAAGCACATCGACGAGAGCGGTAGCCCGACCGGTGACGCCGCCACCTCCGTCTTGGGCTTCGACAGGGACTTCTTTGGCACGTTCACGACGAACAGGACGGCGAGCTCACGGTGCGGCTGCCCAAGGGCGACAACGCGCTTGAGGGCGTGATCCACCCGTACCTCACGTTCGAAAACCCACGCCGTGCTGGTCGAACCCAGGATGCGGCTGGACCGCGACACTACGGTCAGCGTCGATGCCCGGCGGGCGAAGCCGGTCGACATCACCGCGCCGGACCCGGCGGCCGAGAACACGAGCGAAGTGGAGGGCTTCAGCGCCCGGGTCGAGCTGTCTCCGCGCCGGCCCGCCGACGACAGGCTGGTACTCGGTGCCGCGGACCTCCGAGGCGACCTGCCGTTCCGCAGCACCGAATGCATCCTCGACAACGGCGTGAAGTGGTCCATCCGCGCCCGGCAGATGATGGCGAGGGCGAGGAGAGGCACCCCGAGAACTTGATGCGGATGCCCCGATCCTGGGAAGCCGGCCGCAGTTACCAGGAGCGGTTCAACGTCGGAGTCTTCGGCCCAGTCCTGAACGGCCCCGAGGCCCTCGGACCGGGCCCGGGATTCCCCGGAGTCATCCGGTACGGGAGACGACCTCAGTAAGGACCACGCTGGAGGAAGACGGCAAGGAGAACTCCGACAACTACGGGATCCCGCCGACCGACGGGCTCACCGAGTACACGGCTCCGGCAGGGGACAGTGCTTACAAGCTGACCGTGGACAACTCCCGTGATCCGTCCTTGCACCCGGTCAGCACCCGTGTCCGTGCCGAGTGGACGTTCCGCTCGGTCACAGCCCCCGAGGACGAGCCGGTCACGCTACCGCTGTCCGTGATCCGTTTCTCCCCGGACCTGACTCTGAGCAGCACGGCGAAGGCGAGGAAGCGGTTCGACGTGCCGCTCACGATCGAGGGTGCGACGGACGGGGCGGCGGCCCGCGAAGCTCGCCTTCGAGGTGTCATACGACGACGGTGCGACCTGGCAGCCCCCGAAGGCGGTCGGCGGCAAGCATCTGGCGCTGCACCACCCGAAGCGGCCGGGCTCGGTGTCGCTGCGCGCGAAGCTGGCGGACCGCGACGACAACACCCTGGCCCAGACGATCGAGAGGCCCTATCTCACCACCTCGTGAGCGCCGCCGGCCCGCCGCTCGTCACGGCCTCGATCCCCGAGGCCGTGACGAGCGGTTCCGGCATGACACTGCACAGGCGCTACGCAGCCGCCCGGTGCTCGGTCATCGCCCTCTCGTAAGCCGAGCGGAGACCCTTTTCCATTCCCTCGATCCCCAGACGGTGGCGCAGTTCATGGCGCAGAGTTCGCCGCTGCCCGGGCGTCGTGGCACCCCAGATGCCTTCTTCCGCCAACACCGGATGTGCCAACGACCAGATCAGACACAACTGGATGATGGGACACTTTCCGCACATTGCCTTCGCCGCGACAACCTCGGCCCCTGTGGGACTGTAGTCCTCGGGGAAGAAGCAGTCCGCGTTTACGCAGGGTTCGGTGCCCGTCGTCGGCGGCATGGGAACGATTGGGCTGACGATCCGCATACTCTTCCTCCTTGCCGGTGGGTCGTCATACCGGCGGCGCCGGTGAACCGCGGGCCGGTGGGACAGACCGTGGTCCGTCGCGAGCCTGGTCAATTCCCTCTACGGGGCCGATAGCCGCCTGGTTCGGCCGGAGCGAACAAGAAATCCGGGGTGCCCGGCCCGGCGGAGCGGTGAAGGGCGAGAAGGCACGTGGACCGCAAGGCAGGGGCAAGGGCCTCCATGGACTTTGGTCGACGGTGGCGGCCCGCAGGGAACTACCCCGGGCCGCCTGCGCCCCCTACCGCTCAGAGCGGACAAGGGACGCCCATGACGTCCAGACTTCTCTCGGGTCCTGCTGACCGGCGTCGCGACGACCGCTTTTCTTCTGACGGCCGCGGCCCTCTGCCGTATCGCGATCCACGGCGAATACGGTTCGTCACAAGCGTGTCAGCAGGCCGGTAACCGGCATGCCCGGCAGAGCCAGATCACCGGCTTCAAGTGCGGCCTGCGGGGCACGAGCATCTCGGGCGAAGGGGTTTTGCTTTTGACGACCTGATAGACCCTTTCCTCGGGCAGGTAGAACTGCCCGAGCGTGACGGGATCTACAACGGGGCGCCACTACTTCGGAGTTCCTCGCGCCTCCCTGCGCAGGGAGGCGATGAACGTCGCAAAAGCGGGCCGTTTTGCACTGCGGCGCCGACCATCAGGATTACAGCTGGGCGCACGGCAGCGTCGGCCCCGTGCCGACAGCCGAGAGCATGTCGTCATGGGAGGGACGGGTGCCGGCTGCGGCACGGGAAACATCTTCGAGTCGCCCGAGCCAATCGACCAGCGCCCGGGACATCTTCGCGGAACCGTCGGCAGACGGGGAGTTCTGCCCGTCGATCGTCTGGTCCGTAGGCTCGACCGCCGGCGCGCCGGAACGCTCCCCCCAGGCGACAGCCCTGCGGTAGACCGAAGCAAGTGTGGTCTCAATGAGACGATCGAACCGCAGCGCCGTCTCCTCGGCATCACGCGGTCCGGTGCCGCGCAACACCGTTCGCAACAACAGAGCCTGCGTCAGTCCCGTCGCCAGCCCCAGACCGATGAGCGGATGCGAGACGGCCCAGGCTCCGCCCACGCTGAGCACCCCCGTCGCCACCGGCCGACCGCCCACGACGAACCGCCGGTACCGGCTTTCCCGCCGTGGTGTGGTCACCACCCCCGGCTCAGGCGTTCCCTGGGGCAGCCGCAGGTGCGGCGCATACAGTTCCAGAGCCCGGGACCAGAGCGGGGCCTGGGCCAGCGAGTACAGTTCCGCGTCCTCGTCGTTCGCGCACAGCGTCACGGACCAGGTCCGCAAGCCGTCGTACAACACCCCGGCGCAGAGACCGTCAAACGGGTGTAGGGACCACCTCGGCCGGCCATGCGGTGCTTCTTCCGCCCGGAACTGCCGAGCGTACAACCGATATCCGATGTCCTGCCGCTCGTCGAGCGGCCTGGGAGCACCTGCCTCGACGAGCATTCTGACCATCGGGGATTCGGGGCCTGCCGCGTCGACGACCAGGTCGGCGAAAACGGCCTCGCCCTCGTCCGTGAGCACTCCCCGTACATGAGGACGGGAGGGAATCCGTTCCGCACCGGTCAGCAGTGCCGCGACACCGTTACCCGGCTCGATGCCGACTCCGGGCGTCCGTGCGGCGGCGTCCGACAGGACCGCCTCGCTCACGTGCTGGGGGACAACCAAGGCCGTGGGCACGGACTCCCCCGGCGCGGTTCCGCGCCATCCGCCGACGAGGGACGGGAAGTCCTGCCACCACACGTCACGGCCCAGCAGGTCACGAGCGATGTCGGGCAATTCGTCGTGCAATTCTCGCAACACGTCACTGGGCAGGATGTGCGGTGGGCGGACCAGGAACTCTCTCCGGCCCTCGTGTGCTTGCGCGACGCCCAGGGAACCTGCGTGGGGCGCGGAGGGGCGACGGTCGTAGACCGTCACCTGATGCCCGTCGGCGGCCAGCAACAGCGCGGCCGTCAACCCCACGGGACCCGCCCCGGACACCACCACGCGCATCAGCAGACCTTCCCACGTCTTGAGGATCGACATCCAATATCCGCGCGTTCACTGTTCACTTCACAGATCGATTCTCTAATCGGTTACTGATCGTCCCCGGTCGGCGGCGGGATCGGGGCACCGCTGAGCTCGTGTCGCCACAGGACATCGCTGACGCGTTCCACGGCTGCCGTCAGGTGCCGGCGGTAGGTGCTGAAGGGCAGCCCGAGCCGCTCTGCCGCCGCTTCCTGGGTGGAAACGGCCTTGACGTAGGTGGTCGCGAGAGCGCGGTGGCGTTTTTCCCCACCGCGCTCCGCCAGCAAGGAGTCCACGGCGCCCAGGACGACCTCCGCCAGACTCCGGCCGCTCTCGACGACCAGGCGGCTGCGGTTGAGGGGGTTCTCGGCCAGCTTGTCGGGGCGTCGCAGGGTGCGAAGGGCATCCCGTACGGCAGCGTCGAATTCGGGCCGGGACAGCACGACCAACTCGCCGTGGTGCTGTGTCGCGCCGCCAGCCACGGGATCCGGTTCCCCGCCGCCGCCCAGCATCGCGTCGGTCTTCGCCGCCAGCCAAACGATGACCGGCTGCGCGCGCCAGTCGTGGGCGAACAGGCTGTACCTGTGGTCTGCGACTGTCGGGTGGACGTCTGCGGGCAGCATGTCGAAGTGGGCCAGGTGGGCATCCCAGAAGCCGTCGTCCCGCATCACGATGAAGGACCACGACAGGTGATCGCCCCGGAAAATCTCGCCCATGGCGCGCCACTGCATCAGGTCCATGGACGCTGTGGGCCGCTGATACATGGGCGGGTAGACGCTGAAGCGCGCCAGGGCCATGGTCTCCCCGTCGCGCAGCGGGCCTCTGGCGCGTGTGTGTGCCCAAGCGGCGGCCACGACCGGATCGACGTCCTCACCCTCCGGGCTGCTCAGTACCAGCCATGCAGAGCAGGCGACGACAAGACCGGTCTGCGTCGATCGGTAGACGCGGAAGGCCGAAGGCTGTCGATCGAGCCAGTACCGGGCGATCTCGGCCGACTCGGCCCCTTCGGCCTCTTCGACCAGCTCCAGGACACGTTCCTCGTCGGCGGGCGTGCAGGGCTGGTCCTGAACAAGGCCCTCGGCGCGCCACTGGTGGAACTCGGACATGTAGCCGTCGGTCCGGTACATGTACAGCAGGGCGCCCACTGCCTGGAGCATCTGCCGGGCCGGAGCGGCCCGGACCTGCTCGAACAGATACTGATGCATCGCCTTGTGCATGGCGACGAACCCCTCTGGGTCCCGCCAGCGCAGATCGGCCTCCAAGGCCTCCCGCACCACGTCGTGGGGGAAAAGGCCTGACCTGTTGGACTCGATGAACGGCTGGGTGCGCAACCAGGCGAACATCTCGGGAGCGCTCTCACCCAGCAACGCGCGCATCAGGGCCTCTGAGGTGACGTAGGCGTGAGCGCAGATCTCGAGCGCCCTGCGGTGCAGGAGCGTGGGGGGTTCACCAATGAGCTGTGGCAGCAGCGTCGCGATCACGTCCTGCCTCGGCGACCACTGTTTGGTTTCCAGGCCCTTCTTGTCGTCGTTGACCACAACCGCCGCCGCCAGCGCAAGGGCCAACGGGTTGCCTCCGGTGAACGACAGCAACGTGCTCTGCGCTCTCGCCGGCACGCCCCGCGCCTGGAGAAAAGCAGCGGCATCACTGGGGGCCAGGTTCCGCAGAGCCATGACGTGGAGGATTTCCGACCATCCGGGATCGGAGATCCAACGCGGATCCAGGACATGTCGTCCGGCGATCACCGCGACGCTGCCGAGGGGCAACTGCGGGAGGAAGTGTTCGAACAGCCAGCCCTCCAGTCCCTGACAGCGTTCAAACGTATCCACCAGGAGCACCACTTCGGGCCCGGCGACCGCATCGCCTGCGGCCTGCGCGAAGGCCTCCGGGGTCGGAGGGACGGTGCGGCAGTCCACCTCGACGACCACGCGGTCCGCCTCCTGGGCCTCGCGGGCGAACCGCCGCAGGAGGGTGGACTTGCCGATACCGCCCGGACCGTGCAGGTAGAGAACGGGCGGCGCACCTGGATCACCCGCCAGCGCGGCCCGGAACTGTGCCCGTTCCACCGCTCGTCCCACGAAGGCCCTATCACGTGCCGTGACCAGCCGGCTGCTGAGGAGTCCACCGTCGCCCGATGCCATGCGGTCAGATTACGCCCCGGCCGCCGGGGTGCTTCACGGGCCGGGTGGGGCCCGGACAGCACTACGTGCTCACGTCATTTGAGCAAGAAGTGAGCAGCAGACCGGCCTGTGCGATGAGCAACGGTCAGCAGGAACCTGTCCGCGACTTCGCCATTCGCGATCAAGGGGGCTTATCGATGAACGGCCAAGAGACACCAGGCAGGCAGCTACAGAGCAGCGTCGGAGAGGAAAACGCGAGCCGCGCGGGGGGCTCAGGCCTTCCCGGCATCGGCCGGGCCGGCGCGCCGGCCCGGCCGGCGTTCGCCCTGCTCGGCCCGCTGGAGGTACGGGGCGCCTCCGGTCCGGTCGAGGTGGGTCCGCCTCAGCGACGGGTGATGTTGTTGAGGCTTCTCGCTGAGGACGGCCAGCCGGTGTGTGCGGAGCGACTGTGCGAGGACGTGTGGGACGGCAGCCCTCCTTCCTCTGCGATGTCGTCCCTGCATGCGCACATCAGCAGACTGCGGTCCGCTCTTGAGCCACCACGCGGCAACGGCGCCCCACGGCTTCTGGTGTACACGGCCGCCGGCTATGCGCTGCGCGTTCCACCGGAACAGCGGGACATCTCGACGTTCGAGCGCGCCGTCGAGGAAGCCCATTGCCTCGCTGACTTGGGCCGGGGCGCACCGGCGCGCCGGGAGGCGGAGCGTGCATTGAGCCTGTGGCGGGGCCAGCCCTACGCAGACGCTCATGGCAGGCTCTTCGCGCGGCGCGAGTCAGACCGTCTCTGGGAGCTGCGTCGCTCCGCCCAGGAACTGCGGGCAAGGCTCCTCCTGGAGGACGGCTACGTCGCTCAGGCAGTGGCCACCGCGGAGGAGCTGATCGGTCACGATCCGCTTCGAGAGGCATCGTGGGTCACGCTTTTGCGCGCCCTCTACAGCGCCGGGCGCGCGGCCGAGGCCCTGCGACGCTACGACGTGGTACGCCGCATACTGGCACATGATCTGGGGGCCGACCCCGGTCCCGAGCTGGCGCACACATATCTGGCCATCCTGAGACACGACACGGACGCCTTGCGCGTGCCCAGGTCGCGCCCGGCCTCCCTGACCGCCGAATTGTCCAAGAGGCCGACTGAGGCAGCGCCCTTACCCGGCCGGGACTCAGAGCAGAAGCGGCTGCTGCGACTGCTACCGCTCGCGCGCTCAGGCCGGACAGCATGGGCGGCGTTGTCCGGCAGCTCAGGTATCGGCAAGACCCGCTTGGCCGAGGAACTGGCCGCTCGGGCGCAAGACGCCGGATTCACCGTCCTACGCCGCTGGTACCCGAAACAGGACAGGCAGGGGGCCGGCACACCGCTGGCGGGTAAGGCCCTTGCCGAACTCGACCGGCTGCGGTCCACAGCCGAGGAGGAACGGCATGATGCAGCCCCCGTGCTCTGCTTGTTCGAGGACGTCCAGGGGGCGCCGTCCGTCGACCTGAACGCGCTCATCGACTACGCCGAGACGCTACACGAGGCCGGGGTGGTCGTGGTCTGCACCCTGCAAGCCACCAACGCCCGGACGGACGGGCTCCTGGCCGCCCTCGCCGCTCGTGGAGCGGAGCACCTGGAACTGGGGCCACTGAACGTCCGTGACGTCGAGGAAGTGGTGGCCGCTGCCGACGGTGGCACGGACGCTGCCGAACTCCACGCTCTGACCGGCGGCAACCCGCTCTATCTCACCGAGTTGCTGCGGCTGCCCCAACGCCGGCGCAGCGGGCCGGGACTGCGTGTGCCCACATCCCTCGCTTCCGTGGTACGTGTCCGTCTGGGGACTCTGGACGACGACGCGCGCCGAGTGCTCGAGACGGCCGCGGTCCTCGGCGACAGGATCGACATCGCGCGGCTCTCCCGGATTTGTGCGGTACCGGCGCACGACGTGTTGCGCGCGCTCGACGCGGGGTCCGACGCCGACCTGATCCTGGAAACGACTCAGGCCACCGAGCAGGAACCCGTGGTCTACGCCTTCTCGTGCGGACTGGTTCGTCGGGTCCTGCTGAACGCCATACCCCACTCCCAGAAGCACGCGATACGCACTGCATTGGCTCTCCGCGACCCGCTCCATCCCTCCGCCGGCGCCATGGACACAACCAGACACAGCGGGGCTTCGCCCCAGGTCGACTTCGCCGCCCTGGCCGGCAGGTCCTTGCGGGCCGGCCAAGCGTGTCTGGAGGAGGGTCGGCTGGAGGATGCTCATCGCTGGCTGTCCCAGGCGGTGTCCGCTGTCGAGGCCTGCAAGAAGGCGGCCACGTCCCGCACCGCCGCGGCGCCATTAATGGCGCCGCCCCGAGGGGCAGGGGATCGAAATGTTTCGGGACAGGCGCGCGTTCCGGACGGCGCAACTGTGCCAAGCACGGAAAGTCCCCCGCTTCGCCCGCCGTCGGCGGCAGGTCTGCGCCTGCGGCGGGAGTGTGCGCTGACCGCCGCCGCGTGCGGGTGGCGTGGTCTGTCTTCCCTCGCGGCTCCGCCGACGAGTCGCGCGGGGGACTTGGCTCCCTGTTGACCGCCCCCACGACGCGGCCAACAGGGCATGACGGGTGCGATCAACAGGCGAAGAGCCGCACCCCGTTATCGGTGCCTACGGCGGTATGGCAGGCCTGGTTCACCACGGGACGAATCACTTTTTACTCCGAGTCGAAAACTGAACAGTAATCCGGTCTGGGAACTGAACAGATCCGGCTGCGAAGGTGACCACCAAGCCGCTGATCAGGAGTTGATGATGACGCATGCGTTGGTGGTCGGTGCTGGACCCACGGGTCTGGTAACCGCGATGCTTCTCGCCGCGGAGGGCTGGCGGGTCACCGTGGTCGACCGGGACCCGGCGCACCCCAGCGGTGACGCCACGGACGTCTGGACGCACTGGAAGCGTCCCGGGGTCAATCAGTTCGCACTGACTCACTGTCTGATGCCGGGCGGACTGCGCGTCCTGGCAAACGAGCTTCCGGATACCGTGACCCGGCTCAGGGAACTGGGAGCCCGCGATCACAACATGATCGGCGGAGCCTGGGGTTACGGAAACACGGGCGCCGAAGAGCCCACCGACACGCGGTTCAAGACGCTGGCCACCCGACGGCCGGTTCTCGAGGCGGCACTCCTCGCGACAGCTCGTGAGACTCCCGGCATCACCATTCGGCGGGGGCTCGAGGTCACGGGTCTGCTCACCGGGGACGCACACACCTCCGGACGTCCTCACATCACCGGG
Organism: Streptomyces sp. NPDC098781; assembly: GCF_044759995.1. NCBI lineage: Bacteria > Bacillati > Actinomycetota > Actinomycetes > Kitasatosporales > Streptomycetaceae > Streptomyces > Streptomyces sp. NPDC098781. The sequence goes on along the minus strand of NZ_JBIWAK010000013.1, from coordinate 66,025 downwards.
ATCACCACCAGCACCGGGGAATCCTTCCAGGGGAATTTGGTGATCGACGCCGGCGGCCGTAATTCACGGGTGGCAGAACTGCTCGCCGACGTCGGCGCGACGGCCCATACAGAGCGTGCGGAGACGGGATTTCGCTACTACTCCCGCCACTTCCGTTCGACCGACGGCACGCTTCCCCGTCAGGCACCCTGGCCCCTGTACCACCACGACAGCGTCTCCCTCATCACCGCGCCCGGTGACAACGACACCTGGTCGGTGACCCTGGTGACATCCGGGCGGGACCAGGAGTTGCGCGCACTGAGCAACAGCGACGTCTGGCAGCGGACTGTTGCTCTGTATCCCGACGTCGCGCACTGGGCGACGCATGGCGAACCGATCACCGGTGTACTCGCGATGGCGGGAACGGAAAGCAAGTACCGCCGTTTCATCGACGGAGAACTGCCCGTGGCCACGGGGATTTTTGCGGTCGGCGACGCCTGGGCCACCACCAACCCACAGTTCGGCCTTGGCATGGCCCTGGGCTTCACGCACGCGACCATGCTGCGGGACTTGGTGCGCATGGTCGGCACGGACGACCCCGTGGAGCTGGCGCTGCGGTTCGACTCGGCCACCGAACAGCACCTGACTCCCGGGTGGCACAGCCTCGCTGCCTGGGACCGGCATCGCCTCGCCGAAGTCGACGCCGACATACGGGGCGTCACCTACAAAACCGACGACTTCGACTGGAACCTGAACGTCGCCCTGGAATCAGCACGTTGGAAGGACCCCGCGATTCTGCGTGGCATGGCCGAGGTCGCCTGCGCACTGGCAACTGCGGAAGACGCCTTGGTCAAGAAGGGCCTGGTCGAGAAGACCGTCACGCTCGGCGCGGACGGGCCCCGGCACAGCGACGAAGGCCCCTCCCGCCGCGAACTGCTCGCCATCGCCGGTGCCGACGCCTGACGCGCCGGACAGCGGCCATCGCGTCCGCAGCCGTCGGGGCCGACCGGCTCTCCACCCGGCCGGCCATCCTGCAGCCCCAAGCATGGCAGTCCCAGACCGCATGTTCCATGGCGTCCTCCCTCCCGGTGTCGCCGGAGTCATGCCGCGGAGGTCTGCGTCTACCACCGGCAGGGGGGACAGCACTGCCGCCGGGACATTCCGTCCGTTAATGAAGGAATAACCCAGCCCCTCGCAAACGAGCGACGCGCCGAGCGCGTACGGTGTTTCACGTATCGCGGCGGGCGCAGAGATGATCATCGATTGCCCAATGCGCTGTCGCACGGGTCCGCACTGCTGTCCTCAGCCCACGGGGCGCTGCTGGTTCTCGATGTACTGGCGTACGACGGTCAGTGGTGCCCGCGACAGATTCCAGCGAGTTTGAGCCGGACCAGAAGTGGCCGCCCCACAGGTAGCGGCTCACGTGGGCGTCGTACTCCTTGCGCAGCAGTCGGAGGACTGCAAGGCACCAATAAACACCGTTGACTCAACATGGCCCTGGCCTTGACGGAGGTGACTGGAGACTCACGCGGTTGGCTCAGCTCGAGGGCCCAGCCCGCGCGTGCGAGTCGGTTCGGACAGGCATGAAAAAAGCCGGTGCTGTACGCCAGTACCGGCTCTCAACTCAGGCCCCTCGCAGGTCGCGTGTTACGTGGACCGCTAGAACTCACAAGGAGAAAACAGTGAGTTTTAGAAGTCGCAGCTGGTATTGCCATGCAGGGCGACTCCGATGTTTCCGGCCCCGTGAGAAGCGATACTCTTCCACCCGCATACCTGAACCCTACCGAGATCTCCCTGAACCCTGAGATAGCGCTTGCCCTTGAGTTCGATTCCCTTACGGTCTGCGCCCGTCCAGATATTGATGTCCAGCCATACCCTGTTCATGTACGGTACACTCAGCCGGAACTCAGAGCTCCACCCCTTCTTCCCACTGCACTGGGCAGTGAGGTCCGACACCAGGCAGTAATCCGCCTCGAACCACGTCGCCTCTACGTCGATCAGGATGCTGTGGCGGTTTTCGGCGTTTGCGGGTGTGGCCGTTGCAAGGCTTACAGCGGCCACAAGTGCCGCTCCAGCCATCATTGTCTTCTTTCGCAGCGGTATCTTCACGTGTGCTCCATACATGATTTGTGGATGCGGTGCCGAGGCCGTCTTGACCCGAAGTGATTGGATTGCTTCGCTCGCGGTCGGAAGCATTGCAACGCCGCGCTTTTGCTTCTACGGCTTCACGGTCACCACGGTTCATCGACGGATAGCTTCGAGCCGTACGCTCAGATGAATCCCCACTCTGCGCCCACTCGCAGTCGCAGCAGCTGGGTTGAAGCTAAACGGTCCTCATGGGACTTCATCCGGCCGCCGATGCCCGCGTCGTTGCAAAACCGCAAACGGCTGGACGACCGGATGGTCCTCAACAGGACAGTGCAGAAGTTCTGCAGCGGCAACCACATGGTTGGCCTCGGTCTCTGACATCAGGTCCACACACGCCGCACCATCGCGGAGCGGTACTTCAACCGCGTTGAAGCAGTGGCGCGGCAGCGCCACCGATACGTCACAACCGCCGAGTCCTACGAGGCTGCCGTCGCCCTGGCAGCACTGCTGATGTAGAGGTGACATGTGACGACAGGCCTCATGGGTCTCGGATCCGCGCTCCTCCCCGCGCCGCGAACGACCGGTGCGGGGATGGGCACCTGCCCCTATACGTTCACTGAAGCAGTGATGTTTGCGCGCGAGCCAGCGCCTGGTCGAGCACGATGAGGAGAACGTCCCGCACGGAGAGCCTGTCCCGCGCGTCGAACCATACGACCGAGATCTCCTCGTTGACCGCGAGCGCCCAGCGGACCTCCTCCGCGGTGAAGTCGATCTGGCCAGGGAATCGGTTCACTCCGATGATGAACGGCATTCCGGCCTTCTCGAAGTAGTCCACGGCCGGGAAACAATCCTCGATGCGACGCGTGTCGATGATGACCAGGGCGCCCAACGCTCCGTCGATCAGGTCGCCCCACATGAAGCCGAAGCGGTCCTGTCCGGGCGTGCCGAAGAGGTACAGCTTGAGGCCGTCGTCAATGGCGACCGAACCGAAGTCCATGGCCACGGTCGTCGTCAGTTTGTCCGGTGTGCAGCTGTTATCGTCGACGCTGGCGGCCACCGCCGTCATCACGGCCTCGGTGGTGAGTGGCGGCGCGTCGGAGATGCTGGCCACCGTCGTGGTCTTGCCGACACCGAAGCCGCCCGCGACGATGATCTTTACGGGCAGAGGCGGTATGCGCGCCGGTCCGGAATGTGGTTCAGGAAATGGCACGGAGACCACGGATGACCCTCCGGAGGGTGGCGACGTCACGGGAGGCGTCGAACTCGGGCAGGTGGGCGACGACGAGGCCGTCCGTGTACAGATCACCGACCAAGACGCGGACAACGTTGATATGAAAGCCGAGGCGCGCGGCGATCTCCGCGACGGACAACGGCTCGCGGCACACCTCGACGATGTCCCGGCGCTCGAATGTCGCGTGCGCGCAGGTGGCCAGACCGTGATCGGTCGCCACCACCTGCGTCTCGATCGCAATCGCCGCGCTGTGCGCCTGAGTACGGCCCTGAGTCAGCAGAAACGGCCGTGGCGCCATGTCGAGCAGTGCGGGTGGCACCGTCTGAGGCCGCCAAGGCGGCGTGCTCCGGAGCTCGCGTTCCGGGGTGGGTGGGGGTTCTGGCGAGTACTGGCTCATACCTGCACGTGAGTCTTGAGCTCGTGGATCAGTTGCGGTGTGAGAACGTCACCCGCGCGGTTGGCGAACACCGTCATCTCGTAGGCGACCTGGCCAAGGTTGCACTCCCTCGACGCAATGACGCCAAGGACCGATCCGCACCCGATCGCGGCGATAATGAGATAGCCGGAAGCCATGTCGATGATGACCTTGTTCAGCTCACCGAGCCGATGGGAGCCGGCGACGCCGCCGGCCAAGCTCGTCATCCCCGCGACAATGGCAGACAGACGATCGGCATCGGCCCGCTCACCTGCATGGCAAGCCGCGATCATGAGTCCGTCCGACGAGACTGCGATGGCGTCGTACACACCGGCGGTGCCTTCGGTGAAACGCTTCAGCAGCCAGTTGAAGTTCGCGGCGTCGGCGCTCATTGCCATGGTCGGGTTCACCTGTCATCACCGTTCTCTTGAGATGGCGTTCTAGTCTCGAACTCGGCTTGGAGTGCCCGGGCTATTCCAGCCTCGAAGTCCTCGATCATGGAGCGCGCGGCCTCAGGATCCGCGGCCTTGCTCTGGAGAGGCGCCGTGGTCGGCAGGAATGCACCTTTGGGCATCTGGGCTCCGGGGACGCGGCGCACGAGGCGAGGCGGAGACGTCACTGTGCTCCTCTCGACGGGGCCCGTCGCTGTAGGCGGGGCAGACTCCTCGTCGTGTGACTGCGCAGGCGCTGGCGTAGCGCGATCCGCCGCCCGCGGCCCAGCCGCCACGGCTCGCGCGAGGGATGCGTGGGCGGCTGACACCGGCGCTAGAGCGAGGTGTCGCTGGCGTTCCGGTGGTGGGGAGCCAGGCAGGGCCGGCTCATTGGTGAGCGCCTGCCTGATCTCGGAGCGGAGCTGTGCGTCAAACCAGTCGAAGGGGCGTGCGGCAAGCCCTCGCGGCGATTCCTCAGCGGGTCCGGCTTCGGGAAGCGGCCGTTGCTCTTCGAATCCCGTCTGCACTGCAGGAGGAGCTGCGCCGGCAGTGGCGGCCTGCTCTGGTTCCCCGTGCGCCGTCGGCGGGACAAGGGAGAGAAAAGATGTCCGTGGTGATCGGTGCGCGTCAGGAGCAAGGCCGTGCGAGACAGGCTGTGCGCTGACGCCGTCCGCCGGGAACGCAGAGGGCCACGGCTCCTGCACCGCGGCGTCCGGCGGCTGATGCTGAGTAGATGGCATCGGCCCGTGGTCCAAGGCGGCGGCAGGCAGCAGGATCTCGGCGGTGAGGCCGCCGCCGGGAGTCCGGCACAGCTGCACCCCCAGCATGTGACGTCGACTCAGCCGTCCCACGACGAAGAGTCCGAGTAGTTCCGTGGGTGCGAGGTCCAGCCGCTCCTGACGCTCCAGTCGGACGTTCTCCTCGGCACATCTCGCCTCGGACATACCGACACCGTGGTCAACGATCCGGATCAGGCACCGACCGCCCCGGAACGGTTCGGCGAAAATCTCGACCGGTGTGTAAGGCGGCGAGTACGAGGTCGCATTGTCGACCAGTTCCGCGATCATGAGGGCCAGGTCCGCAGCGACACGCGTGGACACCTTGAAGGGAGGAAAGGTGCCCATCAGTTGGACGCGTTCGAATCCCTCGATCTTGCTGAGAGCGGAGCGCGTCAAGTCCCCGAGCGCCACTGGCGCGTTGATGAACGCAGGCTCCGCCCAGCCGGAGAGCACGACCAGGCTGTCCGCGTATCTACGCAGACGGGAGGTGAGATGGTCCAACCGGTACAGTCGCTCAAGGACCGAGGGGTCGGTCTCGACACGCTCCATCGCATCGATCACCGACAGTTGGAGAGCGGCGAGATTCTGGGTACGGCGCCCCACGTTGCCGAGCATGGCCGAGGCGTTGCGCGAGCCCATCACCTGGCGTTCGATCAGTTTGACCGCGGCATGCTGCACCCGGTTGAAGTCACGTGCCAACCGGCCGAGCTCGTCCGTGCTGCGCACCTCCACCTTTTTCAAGCGCACGCTCAGCGACGTGTCCTGCGAGGGCTGCGTGCCCTCCTCCACAACCCGTGTCAGCTCGGTCTCTGAGGCTTCCGCAACCCGTGCGGCAGCGCCCTGAAGGAAGCGCAGCGGCTTCACGATGGACCTGGTGATCATCGTGGTCAGCCAGATCATGACGCCTGCCAGCGAAACGGCAGCCAGCACGAACGTGAGCGCCATCCGCTCTGCGAATGCCGCGTACTCGGTAGCGGCCGTGGACGCGTCCTTGGCAATTTTGTTCTGGGCCAGCAACCGGAGTTGGTCCTGGGAGTCGGCCGCCGAAACTATATTCGCCGTCGCGCTCTCGGAGGGCCATTGGATTTCGCCGTAGCCGTCTTCCCAAGCACCATGCGCCCACAAAGCGAGACCGTCCGCGTATGCCGTGATCCGCACCGCCGCGGCACCGGATTCGATCTGCTGAAAGAGACCGATCTCGGATGGGCCGGCGAACTGGAAGAAGCGTTCGCGGTTGATGCTCTGTGCGCCGGACCTGCGCTCGACGTCGGCCATCAGCCGCTCCGCCTGCTCGGGAGTGGCCGCCACCGCGAGCAAGGCCGCGCCGAGGCTGCTGGTGTCCTCGTGTACGCGCAACAGGGCGTCGACTGTGGCGAGCTCCCGGGCCACGCCCCCGCGGGGCTGAAATCCGTCTCCGCTGGTCAGGCGCAGACCGTCGATCAGAGCGGAAATGAGCCTTCCGTATGCGTCGTTCACGTCGGCGACCGTCGACCTCCGCTCCAGCACCCAGTCTCTGGCTCTGGCCAGCTCCTCGACCGTTGTCCCCAGCAAATCGGTCAGGTCCGGCGTGACACCGGGCGCCCCCTTCCGTAGCAGATCGCTGAGATCACCGTCAGTCCGCGCGGACTGGAGCACCACCGTGTTCGCGTCACTGTCCGGTGTCGCAAGGTAGGCACCGGCCAGCAGGCGTTCCCGTTGCAGGTCCGCAACGAGACCTCCGACCTCACGGGCCTTCTCAAGCTGCACTGCGGCCTGGCTCGACTGCCGTGCGGCTGCGACGCGGTCACCGGCCAGGGGAACGGTAAGCAGTACGGCAGCGGTCAGCGGAGCTACCGCGAGCGCAGTGACACGATGGACTACCGAGAAGTCAACGATGCGCACTCGGGGCCTTCTTACGCTTGTGCTGCGGCTTGGCCGTCGCCGTTGCGTTGCTGGATCCCGAGACACGTGAGTGCTCCGTGAAACGGTTCGGCAGTTGGTCAGCAGAACCCTCTTCCGCCGCGGCTGCGAGTGTCGGGCGCAAGCTTGGCGAAGAGGAGCGCAGCCTTACCACGAGCCCTGCCGCCACGAAGGAGCCCAGAAGTACGAACACCACGCTCATCCTGTCGCGCTCGATCGATTGCCGACGCGTCTCCAGCAGTTGATCCAGTTCGGCCAGCGCAGCCGTATTCAGGCTCAGGGCAGTTGACGCTAGGGCGGTCCGGCTGCTCTGGAGGGCCTCGACGCTGGGCGGCAGGGGCTGACTGACGAGCGGCACGCTCGGTGCCATGGGCTGGACAGCACTGCGGAAGGAATCAATCCTGCCCAGGAGATCGTTCCCGATGGATCGGCTCGCGCTGGTCCTGAAAGTCTTGGAAAACCCCGCCTGGATTGCGGACGCCGCGCTGCTTATGCGGTCGCGTGCAATGAGCACCCGGGCCAACTCGAGGTCCTCGTCACCCGCTCCGGCGCGCAGCACCTCGAGGTCGGTCATGCGGCCGGTGTCGACGATGAGCCCGGGTAGCCGGATCATCGAGGCGTCCATCAAGTAATACGAGTCGAGCTCGGGATCAAGGATCAGGTTGGATGTGTCCCCCGCCCGCAGCATCAGCGCGAGCGCAACATCGATCGTCTCGGAATAGACCCGGTAGGCTCTTTTTCCACTGAGGGTCCCGGATCCCAGCCGAGCAATCTTGGTCTGCAGCGATGACCAGCCGTCGTGAACCTTCAGGAAGTCCCCAACAGCCCGGTCGGCTCGATCAACCGCGGCGACAGCGTCCTCGACGGCCTGCACTTCCACGCGCTTTTCAGCAACCGCAGCCGACTGCGCTTCAGCGAGAGCGGCGATCAGCTTGCTCATGGGGTGCAGGAACTCCACGCCGCTCCGCTCTGTCTCCACGAACTCGATGTCACTGCTCGTCACCGCGGAGAAACGCACGGTGGTGTAGCCGAGTGGCAGGAGGAGGGCGAAGGCAAGGCACAGCGTGGACAGCACGCGACGGCCCCTCAAGGGGTTCGCGCCCGCCTGGAACATCCTGGGCATGGACAGATGCACCGACTTCCGAAAGTTTCGAGCCTGTTCGCTCCCTCACTGGCAAGAAACGCCTCCTCCGGCCTTCGGGTTCACGGCAATTCCATCGGATTACCAACTGGGTCTCCAGCGGACCTGCGAGGACGGGCCTCCGTGCCTGGGTGCGCGGAAGCCGGCGGGACTGCCATCACAGCGTCGTAGCGACTGACGGGACAGCGACTGGGGCCGTTTCAGTCGCTGTCCGTCGCCTTGCTGGAAAAACCCCAGGTCATGGCCCCGATCGCCAGTTCATCAGCGACCGAGGCGACCGAAGGTTGAGTCTATGGATGAGTAATGCCCATCTTCGCGTGCGTGTCATAGATGTCGAATCCCAGTCGCTTCAGTCGCTCCTTCCATCCAAAGCCGCTGTTGAGACAGCCTTCTTGATGCCGTGGAGCGACTGGGAGGGGGCTTCAGTCGCTGCCTACAGCGACTGAAGCCCCCTCCCAGTCGCTCCACGGCTCACAGATTTTCGGATCCAGGGTTGAACCAACCGATCCGGCTGGCCGTAGCAGAGATTGCCGGGCTGCCCCCGTACCCGGCACATCGGCCCGGCGGCGCTTCTGCCCGCCGGGCCGATCTATCGTCGTGATACGGAACCCACCGCAACCCAGATGTTGCCCGTAGGATGGCTACTTCCCGTTCCTGCTCGCTTGCGCAGCCCGTGGGGACGGAGCACGCCCCACGAGGCGACGCCGGCATCGGGCCCCCTCCGGGCCCCCTCCGGGCCACCGTCCGGCAGCCCGGAGGGGACCGCCGGACTGTCCAGCGGCTGCTCGAGGCAGCTCACCGGGAGAGCCTGATCGTCACATCGATCTGCCCGGCATGGGGGACGCGCAGAATGTGCATGCGTTTGCCGCCCATGTAGAACACGGTGCTCGCAGCGGTGATCGTTGCGCTACGGGCGGTCTCCCAGCCAATCTTGATCACTGCATTGCCACGGTGCAGCTCCAACCCGTGCGCCGTAGCGGTGGCCGAGCCGCCGAAGGTGAGCCGGGTTCCGTTGGTGAAAGCCACTTGGTCGTTCGGATGCAGCACGAGGGGGATTTGCTCGGTCGCCGCCACTCCGGCCCGCACCGACCTGCGGACGAGACGGTCCGCAACAGAGACATCGGTGACCACTCCCGAGCCGGAGCTGAATCGGAATGCGTACGGCTCGCCCCCGTGGACGGTGCCCACCACCGGGCCGTCGGCATCAGGGGCCTGACCTGGCAGGACTGTGGCCCAGCAGGCGTAGTTGTTGTTGTTCAGGGACTGGATGACCGTGCCGGCGACCGGATGCCACAGGAAGGACAGGCCGGTTCGTACATGCGTGGTCGGCCTGGTGCCGAGGTACGCGCCGAGGTAGACATCACGGCGCTTGACGTAGAGAAAGTCCCTTCCCTGGTCGGTGCGCCGCTCGGTGAACCTGCTCGACGCCAGGTACGGAAGCGCCGCGATCGCCCGCTGCTTGGCGCTCCGCGTGGCGAAGCGCTCGCCGTAGAGCGCGTGGGTCAGGATCCGCGGTGAGGTGTCCTGCTTGACCAGCCCGGAGACCGGTGCGGAGGCGGCAGCCCATTGCGCGCGTGCCGCGGCCAGGTCCTCCCGGGCCGACAAGAAGGCCCCGAGGTCGGGCACGACCGGCACGAACTGCGAATTCAGGGCGGTCCGTTCGGGATCGGGTCTGGTGTCGTTGTAGAAGAGCGTGCTGGTCCGTGTGGACGGCGCGATGTTGGTGATCCAGCCGGAGCCGTCCGGCTCACGGAGCATGTTGTACCCGAGCCACTCGGTGTACTTCTCGGTCATGGTGACCAGGTGCGGGTTGTTCGACTTCCGCCAGGCGTCGGCCATCTCCGGCAGCATGACTTCGAAGTTGTAGTTCATGTCCATGCCGCCCTCCTCGTAGAAGAAGCCGGCGGGGCTCTGCCCATTGGTCCTCAGCCGTTCCAGGGCGGCCGTCAGCTGCTGCCACAGCGCGGCGTCAGGGTCCTGTTCCAGCGCGAGACAGGCGCCGGCCAGGCCGCCAGTGACTTGGTTGGCGAAGGTCAGGCGCGTCTGCCAGACCGCGCCATTGGAGGGGTTCAGCAGCCAGGTCATGGCCTGCCGCAGGGCGGCGCTGATCTGCGACCTGCGGCTCGGCAGGATGTTTGCGGAGCGCATCAACGCCTGGGTCTTGCTGAGGTAGCCGAGCCCGAACCCGGTGGCGGACAGCGAGTGTTCGTTGCTGGAGTACTCCGGCCAGGAGCCGTCCGAGTGCTGCAAGCGCAGGTAATGACCGAGCGCCGCGTCCAGTGCCGCCAGCAGCGCGGGACTCTTGGTGTACGGATTCCAGGAACGGGACTGGGTGGCGAACCAGGCGAGTGTGTAGACGTGTTCCTGTACGCGGGCGTTGTACCAGGAGTTCGGACTGCGCCACCAGCCGTTGCCGAAGAAGCCGGTCGTGGCCGGATCAGTGTCCTCAATGCCGTTCACCATGGCGGCGAGGCTCACCAGATACGGGGCGAAGCTCTGCTCCTCCGGGAGAAAGGCTCTCCGCAAGGGGGCCCCGGCGGGCAGGGGTGTGAGATCCGGCAGCGCGGCGGCAGAGGACGTGGGGCTCGACGCGATGGATGTGCGGGGGACGGCGAGTGCGGTGAGGAAGGCGGCAGCACTCGCGCCTGTCAGCAGGTTGCGGCGGGAGAGAGCTTTCTTGTGCTTCATGAGTGCGGCTCCTGCAGTGGGGGGACACACGCGGCGGAGTGTCAACTCTCAGTCACGGTACGGCTGGTCGGACACGGTCACCCGTAGCTCTCTCTGCGGTCAAGGGCTAATACGGATTACTCCCGTGTCTTGACGATCCACGGGAGCTGCCCCAGACTCGGGTCTCACTCACTGATAATGCGTATTATCTGCCCCATGTCCCCGCCAGGATTGGACACTTCCGACCGTGACCGCCGCCAACCGGCGTCTGACTCAGCACGACATTGCCCGGATGGCCGGGGTCAGCCAGACGACGGTGTCCCTCGTCCTCAACAACCGCCCGGACGGCGACGTACGCATCTCAGCCGAGACACGTGAGCGGGTCCTGCAAGTGATCCGGGAGACCGGGTACGTCGCCGACCCCGCCGCCCGCCGGCTTGCCGAGCGGCGCAACCGCATCCTGGGCGTCTTCACCTACGAGGCGGTCTTCCCCTCAACGAGTGCCGACTTCTACCACCCGTTTCTGGTGGGCATCGAGGAGCGCGCCGAGAAGGTCGGCTGCGATCTCCTGCTGTTCACCAGCGCCAAGCAGGCTGGTGGCCGACGCCGGATCTTCAGCGAGGACAGCAGGATCCGCCTCGCCGACGGATGCGTTCTGCTCGGCCGGAGCCTGGACCGCGGCGAGCTGGCCAGGCTGCTCACAGAGCAAGTCCCGTTCGTGTCCCTCGGCCGCCGGGATGACGCGGGCGGTCCGGTGCCCTATGTCGGCGCCGACTACACGCCGGCCGTGCGCGCACTGGTGACGCAGGCGCACGGCCTCGGGCACCGACGGCTCGCATACGTGGGCGCCGCGGCGGGCGCGGAGTCCCTGACGGACCGCTACCGAGGGTTTCGCGAGACGATAGCCGAACTGGGCGCCGACGGCGTCCACTTCCCGCAGCCCGACTTCGAGCAGCTGATCCGCTCCGGAGTCACCGCCGTCTTCGTCGAGGAGTCCGCAGACGGCCTGGCATTGGTGCAAACGGCGCGGCAGCGCGGGGTGCGGGTACCGGAGGAGCTCTCGATCCTGGCTCTGGGCGCGTTGACCCGCCAGGTCGACGTCGACGTCGACCTCACTGGCTTCGCCATCCCCCGGCGGGAGATGGGGCGAAGAGCCGTGGATCTTCTGATGGACGTGATGCAGAACGGCGGAGCGCCGCAGGAACTGCTCGCCTGCACCCCGGTCGCCGGCGCGACCCTCGCGCCCGTCCATACCACGAAAGGTACGAACCACCATGTCTGAGGCGTTGACACTGGGTACGCCAGGGACTCATGCGGCCGAGCCGGTGGCGCCGCAGGCCGAGCTCTCGGCGGACGCGGTGGTCGTCGGAGGAGGCCTGGGGGGTGTCGCGGCAGCCCTGGCTCTCCTGCGCGGCGGGCGTACGGTCGTCCTCACCGAGGAGTACGACTGGCTCGGAGGACAGCTCACCAGTCAGGCCGTTCCGCCCGACGAGCCTTCCTGGGTGGAGCAGTTCGGCGTGACCGCCAGCTACCGGGCACTGCGTGACGGAATCCGGCGGTACTACCGCGCGCACTACCCACTGACCGAGCGCTCGCGGGCCTGGGCGGAACTGAATCCCGGCGCCGGGCACGTCAGCCGCCTGTGCCATGAGCCGCGCGTGGCCGTCGCGGTGATCGACGCCATGCTCGCCCCCTACCGAGGCTCCGGACGGTTGCGCGTGCTGCAGCCCTTCCGGCCGGTGGAGGCGCAGACCGACGGTGACCGTGTGACGAGCGTGCGGCTCCGCCACCGCGACGACGCAAGCACCGTCACCGCTGTTGCCCCCTTCATCCTGGACGCCACCGAGACCGGGGAACTTCTTCCCCTCACCGGAGCCGAGTACGTCACCGGGTTCGAGTCACAGGCGGACACGGGCGAGCCGAGCGCCCCCGCCGAGGCTCAGCCGCTGAACCTGCAAGCCGTGTCGGTGTGCTTCGCCATGGACCATGTCGACGGCAACCACACCATCGACCGGCCGGCGACCTACGACTACTGGCGGACGTACCAGCCGGACTTCTGGGGCGACCGACTGCTGTCCTGGCGCTGCCCGAACCCGCGCACCCTGGAGACGACGGAGCGGTCGTTCACCCCCAATCCCGACGATGACCCCTTGCTCGTAGTCGCTGACCAGCGCCGCAGTGCCGGCGACGGGAACCTGTGGACCTTCCGCCGGATCGCCGCCCGGCGCAACTTCGTCCCCGGGACGTACGAGAGCGACATCACGCTCGTGAACTGGCCCATGATCGACTACCTGGACGGACCGGTGATCGACGTCCCGGACGCCGACCGGCACCTGGCCGCCGCCCGTGAGCTGTCCCGCTCGCTCCTGTACTGGATGCAGACCGAAGCCCCCCGTCCCGACGGCGGGAACGGATTCCCGGGCCTGCGGCTGCGCGGCGACGTCACCGGCAGCGACGATGGCCTGGCCCAGGCCCCCTACATCCGCGAATCCCGGCGCATACGGGCCTTGTACACCGTCACCGAGCAGGATCTGTCGGTCGCCGTCCGCGGGGACAAGGGCGCCGTGGACTACCCGGATTCGGTGGGCATCGGCATGTACCGCATCGACCTCCACCCCTCCACCGGAGGTGACAACTACATCGACGTCGCCTCCTGTCCGTTCCAGATACCGCTCGGTGCCCTGGTGCCGCAGCGCGTGGAGAACCTGCTCCCCGCGAGCAAGAACATCGGCACGACCCACATCACCAACGGCGCCTACCGGCTGCACCCGGTCGAATGGAACATCGGCGAGGCCGCCGGCACGCTGGCCGCGTTCTGCCTCGATCACGGCACAACCCCGCACGCCGTCCGGGAGCGGCCCGGCCTCCTTAAGGATTTCCAGCGCAGACTGACGAGCGATGGGCTGGAGCTGACCTGGCCCCACGTAGCGAGTTACTGACCGGCCCCAGTCACGGACTTTGCACACCACGAAGGAGCCCGAGAGTCATGGGAATCACTGAAACCACTCGCACCAGGCGAAAGACCTTGCCTCTGGTCGCCGCCGTCCTCGCGCCGCTCACCTTCGTGACCGCGTGCGGTGGCTCGGCCGGGTCCGCGGAGGAAGGCCCCGTGACGCTGCGGATGACGGTGTGGACGGCGGACGAGGGTCACCTGCAACTCCTTGAGGACATCGCCAAGGAATACCGCAGATCACACCCGGACATCGCTGAGATCAAGTTCGATTCTCTGCCCCGTGAGACCTACACCACTGCACTCACCACCCAGATCGCCGGGGGCGATGCCCCTGACCTCGCCTGGATCCTGGAGAGTTCCGCTCCCGACTTCATCAACTCGGGCGCTCTGGCCCCGCTGAAGGAGAAGATCCAGGACGAGCAGGACCTGGTCCCCACCGCCACCAAGCTGTGGCAGAAGGACGGCGAGCTGTACGCCTATCCCTTCTCCACCTCTCCGTTCGGCGTGTTCGTCAACACTGACGTGATCAAGGACGCGGGGCAGAAGACACCCGCTGAGCTGATCAAGGACGGCAAGTGGAACTGGGACAACGCCATGAAGGTCAACGCGGCTGTGGCGGAGGGAGACAAGGCTGGCCTCTCCATACCCGACTTCGAGTACAAGGACTGGGACAACCTCGCCACCATCTGGGGCGGGTGGGACGCAGAGCCGTGGAGCGACGACGGCAAGACCTGCGGCTTCAACAGCCCGGACATGCTCGACGCGATGACCTTCTTCCACGACGCGGCCTTCAAGTCGAAGGCGACTCCCCAGCCTGGTGTGGTCGTCGACTTCTTCGCCGGTGACGCGGCGATGGCCATCGCCCAGATGTCGCGGTCCGCCCAGCTCAAGGACGCCACGTTCGGCTGGGACCTGGTTCCGCTGCCGTCCGGTCCCAAAGGCGACTACGCGGTGATCGGGCAGGCGGGCATCGGGGTCATGAAGAAGTCGCCCAACGCCGACGCCGCCACGGACTTTCTCTCCTTCATGACCAGCCCCGCCAACTCCGCCAAGCTCGGCCAGTTCTTCCCGCCGGCCCGGTCCGCCCAGCTCAATGCCGGTACTCTGGCCAAGAGCAATCCGCTGCTCAAGCCCGAACAGGTGCAGTCCGTCGTCATCGACGGCATCAGCAAGGGCATCGTCAAGCCCCAGCACACGGGCATGGACGAGCTGAAGCAGACCGTTCGTGCGGCACTCGACCCGCTCTGGAAGCCCAACGCGGACGTCAAGGCGGTCCTCGGCGGCGTCTGCGCCAAGATTCAGCCGATGCTGGGATCCTGAGGTGACGGTCACCAAGACCGCCCCACCCCCGCGAGCGACACGGCGGCGGCAGCTGCACATGCGGGCACCGCGTGGTGTCTTCTGGACGCTGTCCCGCCGCGACGCCCTGGTCGGCTACGTCCTGGTCGCGCCCCAGCTGATCGGCAGTGTGCTGTTCGTCCTGGTGCCGCTGGGCCTGGTCGGGTGGTACAGCCTGAACGAGTGGAACGTCCTGGCCGGGACCTTCGAGTTCACCGGCACGGACAACTACTCCAAGCTGCTGTCCGACCAGACCCTGCGCGAAGCGCTCGGCAACACCGCGGTGTTCTCGGTGGGTCTGGTGGCCCTCAACCTGAGCCTCGCGCTGTTCCTGGCATGCCTGCTCAACCAGCGTCTGGCGGGCACCGCCTTCTTCCGGGCGGTGTTCTTCTCACCGGTCCTGGTCACCCTTGTGGCCTGGACGCTCGTGTGGCAGTTCCTCCTCCAGCCACAAGGGGGAATCAACGGCCTGCTCGACGTCGCCGCGATCGACGGACCGAACTGGCTGCGAAGCGGCCCCACCGCCATGCTGTCGGTGGTTGTCGTTCAGGTGATCAAGAACGTGGGGCTCAACGTGGTTCTGTTCCTCGCGGCGTTGCAGGGCGTTCCTCCACAGCTCTACGAAGCCGCGAGGATCGACGGCGCCGGTGCCTGGACCCGGTTCCGGCGGATTACGGTCCCGCTCATCAGCCCCACGATCCTGCTCACCTCGATCATCACCTTCGCCGGCTCCCTTCAGGTGTTCGCCCAGATCGCCGTCCTCACGCAAGGCGGCCCCGGCAACTCGACGACAGTGCTCGTCTATTACCTCTACCAGCAGGCTTTCCAGTTCCACCACTTCGGCTACGGCGCGACCATCTCGGTGCTGCTCTTCCTCATCGTGGCTGTGCTCACCCTTGTGCAGTGGCGCCTGCGCCGAAGGTGGGTCTTCCATGAGTCTTAGGGCCAAGGTCGGCCTGTACGGCCTGCTTGTCGTGCTGTGTCTGCCGTTTCTGTTCCCGACCTGGTGGATGGTCACCTCGTCGTTCAAGCCGGTCAGTGAACTGCTCAGCTTCCCGCCGACGCTTCTTCCCTCCCGATGGGACTTCTCCAGCTACGAAGAGGTCTTCACGTTCCAGCCCTTCGCCAGGCAGTACGTCAACAGCCTCTACATCGCGCTCGTCGTCACCGTAGGGACGATGGCCGTGGCGGCCATGGCCGGCTATGCCTTCGCCCGCATCCGCTTCCCGGGCCAGAACGTCCTCTTCGTCGTCGTGCTCATCGGGCTGCTGATCCCGAGCGAGGTCACGATCGTCCCTCTGTTCCAGCTGTTCCACGGATGGGGACTGACCAACACCCACTGGCCGCTGATCCTGGTGCCCGTCCTCGGCGCCCCGGGCGTCATGGCCACCTTCATCATGCGGCAGTTCTTCCTGACCCTGCCGGACGAACTCGAGGACGCCGCCCGCATGGACGGCTTGGGCCGGTTCGGAACCTTCTTCCATGTGGCTCTCCCCCTGGCCCGTCCCGCACTCAGCGCCGTCGCCATCATCACCTTCCTGCACTCGTGGAACCTCTTCCTGGAGCCGGTGGTGTACCTGTCGGACCGCGATCTGTTCACGCTTCCACAGGCGCTGACCCATTACGTCGACACCTATGGCGGCCCCATGTGGAACGTCCAGCTGGCTGCCTCGACGCTGTCGGCGATGCCGGTCCTGATTGTGTTCGCACTGGCCCAGCGCCATTTCATCGAGGGCCTGGCACAGACGGGCCTGAAGGGGTGAGGAGAGTGGGCCGCTGAGGTGGCCTCTGTCAGCCGTTGGTGCCGGGGCGTGCGCGGCAGACGGGGTCCTGTCAGTCAGGAGGCCGGTGGGCTCTTGGGCTCGGGCCTTCCGGCCGTCGCCGGCCCTGACTCGCAGGGTAACGCGGGTCGGGGCCAGGGCTGTGGAGCGTGCGCCGCGAATCTACCAGGCG
Source organism: Streptomyces sp. NPDC098781 (assembly GCF_044759995.1). Lineage (NCBI taxonomy): Bacteria > Bacillati > Actinomycetota > Actinomycetes > Kitasatosporales > Streptomycetaceae > Streptomyces > Streptomyces sp. NPDC098781. The sequence continues at coordinate 49,151 of NZ_JBIWAK010000013.1, read as the reverse complement.
TTCAGGCAGGCCGACTCGCCGGGGTGGCTTCGGGGCCGGGAAGCTCGACGTCACATCGCAGGAAGGCGCCGCTCTCCTGGCGCAACGCCTTGACCAGGCAGTCGAGTTCCGAGCGCGTGTTGTAGAGCGTCGGGGTGACCCGTGCGGCGCTGCCTGGCTCGATTCCCCTGCGGGCGACAGTAACTGCAGCGGCGAAAACCCGGCCCGATCCTCCAAGATGTCCTGACTGCCCTACGACGCGCTGCCCCCGACCCGGTGTCCGTGGCGACGAGGTTCGACAGCGCGAGTGACACGGGTGTCATAACGGAGTTCCTGACCTTGCGCCGCTCCCCGAGAAGCTGTTCTCGATCGCCCGGTTCGCTTGCAGCGCAGGTCGTGCAGTACCACCTCGCCCAGTCCTGGGAACATACGCATCAGCGCGACGGCGGCCTTCCCAGCCTTCCGGATCAGGTGCTCGTCCGCATCGGCCGGGGCAACGCCCGGGCGCTCGACATCCTCCACGCTGTCTGCGTGGTGCGCCACAAGTGGTGCCGGTGTCTGGTCAGGAGGCCCTTCACTCGGCGAGGCGCCCCCATGGTCCCGCCGCAGGCCTTGGGCTGAAACCAATCCCGGCCCCGCGCGGGCCCGGCTCCAACTCCGCGGCCAGGGCAAAGACGGCAGTCGTGAAATCAGGCTGACCAGGACTCTGCAATCCCCGGGTCACTCTCTTCACTTGCCGGTGAAGGTTGCTGCCTTAGGGTTCAGTGTGGTGGCGTCCCCTGTGGTGGCGGGGGCTGCGACGTGCCAGGTCCCGTTCCGGTTCGAGGTGGCGTCGGTCGCTGTCACCTTGGTGGTGTAGGTGCAGCGCACTGTGTCGTTGCCAGCAGACTTGCAGGTGCCGACTCTGCGGCGGCCAGGTCCTTGACGGTCAGTTCCTCCTTGGCGAAGGAGAACTTTTCGGGCCAGGCCATGACCTTGAGGTCCTTGATGCCGGAGGACGCCGTGACGTCAGTGGTGAAGGTGAACAAGCCGTCCCGGCCACCGTCGGGGGCGCTGTACTGGGTGGTGCTGTTCGCCAGGGTGGGCTCCTGGTCCCCGGCGTAGGCGTAGACGAAGGCTCCGGCACCCCCGAGGACGACGGCACTGGCGACTGCGGACAGCGCGACACGGCGGGACATGGCAAGGTCTCCCTGACGGTCGGCTGGGATGATCCGGCGCTCGAGTCTGCGCCGCTGCACAGATGTTCGCAGCGTCAAGGTGTCCGGGCAGTGAGTGCAACAACTCAACTTGATCTGAGCAATTGTACGTGGATTGCCAGCCAGGGACGATTTCGCACTACTGTGCCGGGGGGCTGCCGTCCGAGGCGGTGCCTGCTTGCAGGCTTCTCGCGTTCGGTGGTCTGCCCCGTACGACGGGTTCTCTCGGTGAGAGCGACTGCTGGCCCTAGTCCCCGGGCCCGCGCGCTACCGCGGCCGACCCGCTCCGGCACTTGCATCGAGGTCAAGGGAGACGTCCTCCTGACCGCACCTCATTGACGTGACGTACATGAGGTGCGGTCAGGAGGACGTCAGGTCGCGCGGCGCAGGGGGACGACGACGTTGTCGCCCATGCGCTTGGGGTCCAGCCTGTAGTACTTGATGTGCCCGATCTTCTCGGTCTCCTCGAGCCAGCCCGCTTCGATCACCTGTTTGCGCGTGCGCGAGAAGACGGGCGGGGCCATGCCGACGAGCTTGGCCAGTGTGGCGGCGGTCTCGAGGACGGCGCCGGACCGGTCGGTCGGGTGGAGGGCGTACAGCATGACGACGAGACGCTGGTTGGCCGTCATGCCGACCGTCTTCTCGAGCAGTTCAAGGTTCTTCTGCTTGTCGTCGCTGCTGATCACTGGGCCTCCCACCGCGCAGGGGCGTTCTCGTCAAATCCAGGGATTTCCGGAGGATTACACGTCTTCACCGCTTCGCGCTGCTCAAGTCCCGTTCCGTGGAAGGCAATGTACGGGCTGATGCGGTAGAAGTTGTAGTTCCCGATGCGTCCTCGCACGATCAGGATGCGGTGTCTGGCCAACTTCCTGTTGATCTTCCCCACGGCATCGGTGGACATTCCCACCCGTTTGGCGATATCAGCTCCCGTGGCCCTGAGCGGTTCCATCCCCTCAGGCGAGACCCCGATCCACCACAGGATGAGGAACTTCTGGCTGGGCGTGAAGGCCGTGGACTCGGTGATCGCTTCGACCCGCGTCTTGTCGACCTGTGTGTGCCTGCCAGAGAAGGCGTATGGCGCATAAGGGACCGGTTCGCCGGTGTCGGCGTCGACCAGCCTGCGTACTGCTCCCAATGGGCCCTCCCTGTAAGGGGGGTTGACGGACGGTTTATGAGGGGCGGCCGTGAGGCCGACCAGATGAACTTAACGTACATGAGCAAGAAGTCAATTAACTCCGCCCTTCGGCCGTGTCGCTTGCCGGGTGGGACAGATCGCGTGCCGGTGTTCTCGGCTTCCTCGATCCCGACTGATGTACGTCACGTCAATCTGCCACGTCCGGAGGATCGTGGTAGTCAGATCCCTCAGCAGTGGTGACAGATCAGATAATCGCTGTCCCAGTCCGCTGAGCCGTGGTGTGCGGTTCACGGGACTGGGTGACACGTCTGAGGGTTCTGCCTACTCAGTTCCCTCGAACGCCCTCAGCGGCCGGCGGAACTGCCAGGCAGTTCCGCCGATCTTGGCCCCTCAAGGTGTTCTTGCAGGTCAGGCCCCAAATGGCGAGCGCGCGCTCTCTTGATGGGACAGCACCTCTCAGGTCCGACCTCACCCCAGGCCAATGACGCTGCGGCGGCAAAGCCGCCTCACTGCCGGCCGAACTGACTGGTTGCTCGCTCTGCCATGGGACCAACACACCTCTGCTCCAACACAGCACTCCGTTACTCACGGTCGACGCTCGATCGCCTGAGCCGAGGCTTCCCACAAGGCCGCGGGTGCCCACGTACGTACGACCCTGCCGCTTTCCGGCGCGCAAGGTCTGGGCCACGACGAAACGGATTCGCGCCGGGAAGTGGCAGGGCAGCGGGGTCCAGGGGCCGGCGAAGGCCCCTGGTACCACGCGCCCCAGCCACTGACGACGACCCCCGGTGTGCCCGGCACCCTCTACTGACCGCCGTCCCTGCGGCGTGGGTGTGGTGACGCGAGCCGAGGCAACCACGGTCACCGGCAGGAGAGCTCTGCGCGATGGATCGATCGGGAAGCAGAGGCAGTCGCCAGCTCTTGGATGCCGAGCAGTACACGGCCTGCAAGTTGACCGAATGCGGCTCCCGCTTCTGCACCGTGGGTTTGCGTCAGCGGGACAGGCGCCGCACCGCAGGCCCCATGCTCTCGCCCGCTGTCAGGCACTCATTGCCCCTGGCCTCTCAGCAGCCCACTGCCGCACCCACGGCGGCCCTCCTGTGCCTGTCACCCATCGTGCCCGTCAGGAGGGTGCGCGCAGCGCGTCCACCGGTTCCATTCGTGAGGCCCGCAGGGACGGGTAGAGCCCCGCCAGCAGTCCGACGAGTGCTCCGGCCAGCGGTGCACCCAGAGCGAGGCGCAGATCCAGTACCGGGGTCCACTGCCGGACTACGGCCACGCACACCACGACGGCGATCCCCAGGGCGGCCCCGATGACACCGCCGAGTAGCCCGATGGTCGTGGACTCCAGCAGGAACTGCCCGGCCACCTGCCGTCGGGACGCTCCCAGCGCACGCCGCAGCCCGATCTCCCCGGTCCGTTCCATCACCGTCACCAGGGTGACGTTGGCGATCCCGATCGCGCCCACGACCAGGGAGACCAGCCCCAGCACCAGGAAGAGGCCGTTGACGTCACCCTGCACCCCCTTGCGGGGCTTGGACAGGTCCGGCGGGGCGGACACGGTCAGGGAGCCGTCGTGCCCGGGGGCAAGGGCGACGGGCGCCTGCCTGGCCACCTGCTGCGCGGCTCCGATCGAGGTGTTGATCAGGACCTTGTTGACGTCTTTCAGATCCAGCAAGTCCGCCGCCGTGGTGGGCGGCAGGATCACCGAAGTGGAGAGCCACTGCTCGCGCTGGATGCCCTCGAGGATTCCGATCACGGTGTAGGCCTGCCCGCGGATGAAGACAGCCGGGGCGCCGTCCAGACTCCGGATGCCGAGCAGCTTCGCGGCCTGGTCGCCGAGCACGGCCACACGATCGTGGCGGGTGACGTTGCCAGGATCGTAGAACCAGCCCTGCGCCATGGTGCCGCGTACCGCCGCCGGCAGTCCCTCCGAGGCGGCCACCACGGCCAGGGTCTGGGCCGAGGAGTCATCCGGTGAGACCACGTTGTTGGCCCGTACGGGCACGTTGGCGGTCGCGTCGGACTCCGCGAGGGCGGCAACCGACGTCACCCCGGCCAGGCGTTGCACCGCGTCGACGCCGGACCAGTCCACCAGCGGACCGCTGTCCGTGCCCGGCGGTGCGGCTGGCACCTGCACGCTGACCGAGGTGGCGGTGAGCGCGCTGAACCTGCCGACTATCTGGTTGCCCGCTGTGGACGCGACACCGATGGTGATGACCAGCGTGCCGATACCGAGCACCGTGCCGAGGGTGGTGAGCGCCGACCGTATCGGGCGGGCCAACACGCCCGACAGGGCCTCCGCCCACAGATCCCTGGGATCGATCCAGGGCCGCGCGATCCCTTGCCCGTCCCCGTTGTTCACCTTCGCGCGGAGCCCCCGCCTGTGCCATGGCACACGAGGTGCCGCTTCCACGTCCCCACCCTCCGCGGCCGCTGGGGTCATCACGTCAGGGGTCGAGCTCACGCGGTCCTACCTTCGTTCGCCCGCAGCGCGATGTCACGGCGCGGGCCTCCTACGAGCACGAGCGGTTGGACGACAGAGGGCGAAGCCAAGTAGTGGTTGCCCTGGCCGCCCGCCGCACGGCGTATGTCCTTTGCGGATACCTGCGCGACCATCGGACCCGACCGCCCCGGAATCTCGTGGCGTGACACCGGCCTCACGCAGCCACCTCGCTGAGCTGCCCGTCGGTGATCCGTACCCGTCGGCTCGCGCGGCGGCTGACCACCTCGTCGTGGGTGATCACTACCAGGGTCATGCCCTGCCCGCACAACTCGTCGAAGAGCTCCAGGATGGAGTGTGTGTTCTCACTGTCCAGATTGCCCGTGGGCTCGTCACAGAGCAGGAGCGCGGGGTCGCTGATCAGTGCTCGGGCAATGGCGACCCGCTGACGCTCGCCGCCCGAGAGCCGATCGGGCCGGAAACCGCGACGGTGCCCCACTCCCACCCGCTCCAGTGCCTCCATCGCCCGGGCGCGGCGGCCGCCTCTCCCCCGCGCGGGAGAGGGCTTGCCGTACATCTCCGCGAGCATGACGTTCTCCTCGACGGTGCGGTAAGGCAGCAGATGGAAGGACTGGAAGACGAATCCGATCCGGCTGCCCCGCAGCGAGGTACGGTACGAGTCACCGAGCCCGGTCGTCTCCACCCCGTCCAGCCGGTAGGACCCCGAGGTGGGCCGGTCCAACAGCCCCAACGTGTTGAGCAGGGTGGACTTCCCGGAACCGGACGCCCCGACGATCGACAGGTGCTCACCGCGCCGTACCGTCAGATGCACCCCGCGCAGCGCGTGTACCGGTGGGTCCGAAGCGAAGATCCGGTTCACCTCGGTCAGCTCGATGACGGTTTCCGGACTCTCGTCCGCTCCCCCATCCGCTCCCCCGTTCACTCGCCCACCACCACTCGGTCGCCCGGCTCGAGCTCGCCGTCGGCGGGCTTGACCTCCACTACGCCCGCCGCGGAGAGCCCCACCGTGACGCGGACGGTCACGACCGACTCTCCCCGCTTGACCCGCACCCGAGCCTGGCCATCGGCCGCGGTACGGATCGCGGCGACCGGAACGGTCAAAACGGGCCCCTTGGAGGCACCGGTCTCGACCGTCACCGTCACCGACTCCTTGGACCTCCCGGCCAGTGGCCCGGGCTCCGGCACCGAGATCTTCACCTGTACGGGTGCGGCGATGCCGCCCGACTGATCGGACGTCGTACCGCTCTCCCCCGCACCGCTCTCCCCCGTACCGATCTCGGTGACGACGCCCTTGGCCTCCTTGTCGTCCGTGGTCTTCAGCTGCACCGCCATTCCCCGGCGCAGCAGTTGCGCGTTCGTGCCGTCGACGACCGCCTCCACCACGAGATCCGAGCTGGTCACGGTACCGATCTCGCCGTTCGGCGCGTCCCCCGCGCGTACCGTCACCTTGTCCACTCGCATGGGCAGCTCGCGGAGGAAGACGATCTCGCCGGCCGGCACCGTCGTTCCATAGGAGGACTGGAAGGCGCTGAGGGCGTTGTTGGCCGAATCCAGGGCCTGCTGCGCGGCCTTCAGCTTCAACTCGTCCAATGCCTTATCCTCCCCCGCGGGCGAGGGCTCGGCCGACGTGGTGTCGTTCTTGGGGTCACTGCCGGTTGTGGTGTTGTTCTTGGCCGACAGGAGGTTGAGTTGCGCGTTGGTCACGGCCTCCTGCAGCTGTCCCAGCTTCTGCCGGTCCTCCACGCTGGGCTCCTGGGCCTGGTATCCCTTGCTCTTGTACCAACTGGTGACCGCGGAGGAGGTTCCCTGCCCGTAGACGCCGTTGAGGTCACCGCGGTAGAAGCCGAGCTGCCGCAGGTTCTTCTGCAGTTGGGCGACGTCGTTGCCGGAGGTGCCCGGCCCGATCGTGCGGTACATCGGCACGGACCCCGTCAGTACCAGCACCGGGCGGCCGCTCACCTCCATCAGGACGTCGCCCTGCTTGAGCTTCTTCCTGGCGGTCGGTGCCTTGGTGACCCGCTGCTCCACCGGCTGACCTTGCGAACCGCCGGCCGCCGAGCCGGAACCCACGGCGCCGGCCAGGGACAGCGGCTGGGGCGAGGCGAACTCGACCGTGCCCTGCGCCACCACGTTCGCGGTGAGTTGGCGCCGTTCGACGGCAACGGTCACGGGCCCGGCTTTGGGGGGACGCAATCCGGCGGCGGCATCGGCCGGGGACTGAAGCTGCGTTCCCGCCACCCAGCCGCCCGCTCCGACGAGGACGACCACACCGATGAGCCCGAACAGCTGCTTACGGCCGACATTGATGGTCATCCCTTGCCCCCGGCGCGGGGGTGCTTCTTGAGCTTGGGGAAGTAGGCGGCACGGAACTCCTTGCCGCACTCCAGGTCCTGCAGAGCAGTCTTGATCTCCTGGGTGAGCTGCGGCAGGGCTGTTTCCTTGCTCATACCGGTCAGCCCGGTCGCCGGCAGTTTGGCACTCACGGAGCGAGTGGCCGTATCACCGATCCCGGTTGGCTGTGTCGTGGTCACCTTGATGCCGTGACCACGCAGACACGAGGCGTATGACTGGGCCAGCTCGACCAGTTGCGGATCACCATTGAGTGCCTGTTCGTCGGCTCTCGCATCCTTCGGATTGGTGGCTCCCACCAACTGCCCGGGCTTCAGGGGTCCCTCCACCGACTCCCATGCCTTCTTCTTGCAGCCGCCCTGTCCCATGTCCATGGGGCCGTTGCCGGACGCCCCACTCAGCGCCTCGTGGTAAGCGGTCTGCTGAGCAGGGGTGAGCTTGCTGATGTAGTCCGCGTTCGGATCCTGACTTTCCTGCTTGCCGTCTGTGCTGGACGTGCCCGGGGCACCCGGGTAGACGACGCTGGCGAAGATGCCGAATCCGTACTTCTGACGGTATTCCTTGGCCAGGGCATAGTCCGAGCCGTCTATCGCCTTGGCCACCAGACTCTTCGGGGGGACGAACGGCTGGTAGGTGAATCCCGCCTTCTTCATGCAGGACGCCAGGGCGTTCTGGAGGAGGTACCGCTTCTTGGTCTCGGGGTCTGCGTCAGCCGGAACAGCGAGCTCGCCGTTCTCCTCAGCTGTCGTTTGACCGGCGGACGTCTGCCCGTCCGTGGCCGGGTCGGCGGAGCTGCACGCGGCGAGCAGCGGCAGCAGGCCGACCGCCAGGATGGCCGCTACGGGCATTTTCGACGTTGTCATGCCATCTCTCTCGTCTCAGGGATGGGGGAACGAGGCACTGAGGTGAAGAGTCGTCCCCCAGAAATGGGTTCGGGGTGCCGGAGGTCACGTTGTCGACCACAGCTCGGCAGCGAATCAGCGGAAGGTACGACTGCCGCCCCGGCCGCTGAGCTGCCCAAGAGCAGTGGACCCATGCGGCGAATCCGCCTGTCGGGCCCCTGTCTCTCTTCGGTCCCAGTCGGGCGGGCGGAGGTCAGGGCCCTGACTTCACATCAGGCGCGGTCATGCTGTTCATGCTGGGTTCGCAATGTGATAGCGCCTGGCCCGCGCGATAACGAAACGGTAACCCCGTGGTCGGCAGCCGGCCGTGGCGGGCGATCGGCGGGCCGGTCCGGACGTGGTTCCTCTCCGCTCTCCTGGCGAGGGCCGAGGGGATGGACGGTCCCGGCTCATCACACAATCGGACCGGTGATGTAATTACCGTCCTCGTCGTACGGCCAGGCGTTGGACAGGCAGCCGTTCAGCCCTTTGATCTGCTGCATCATCACCGGCGCGAGCTGTCCCGGGCCTGGGCAGCCCATGTGCGTGCGGATGCCGATCTCATGCCCGACCTCATGATTGATGATCAAGTGTCGGTACTCCTCCGGTGGCCCATCGAACTGCGGTGAGCCCAGCACCCAGCGGCGCAGATTCACCACGACCCCGTCGAGCGTCTCGCAGTTCAGCTCTCCGCCAGTGTCCAAAGGGAGACAGAGCCGGTCGGCGGTGTCCGGGGTGGCGATCTTTATGACGAAGTCAGCGTTGGAGGAAACCAGCTGGAAGCTACCCCGTCCATGCGCCCCCCAGCTGCGCTCGTGGGCGAGAATCGTCTGGATCTGTGCGGCTGCCTCCTCGGCGGAAACATCGATGCCATCCTCAACCAGCACGCTGTAGCGACGCAGCGGTCCCCGGCCGACGGGGCTGCCGGAGGCTTGCGCGGTGGTGAAGGTGCCCGCACCGGAGACAGGGACCTCCGGTGGCTCTGACGGTTTGGGTGGCTCTGGTGGCTCCGCGGACTTCGTCGGCTCGGCAGGCGAAGCTGTCCGGTGCTGCGAGGGACTCGAACGATCAGCGTGGGGGACAGCCCCTCGCGGGGGCACGGAGAGCCGGGCTTTCTCCACCGCTGACTCGGACACGGTCGCGTTGCCGCCAATCCATTGGACGATGGCAAGGCCGCAGAGTATCGAGCCCACGAGAGCCACGCCGAAGGCCCGGATGAGCTTGGGTTGACGGGAGCCTCTGCGGCGGTGTCCAGCCCGCCTGCCGCGGGCCCTGGGGCGCCTACTCACACGCCGCTCCCTCATCATTCACGGGAGTCAGCGCGGAGCTGCACGCCAGTGCGGCAAAACCTTTCCGCCGGGCGTCGGTGCCTCTCCTGCCACGTCCGAGGCCGTGCGTGGGACGACTCCTGCGGCACGACCGAGAAGGCGAAGGAATCACATAGTGCGCAGTCACAGTCGTCGATGTTGTGTCGGCCATGTGATCGGACCTGGCGCGAACGGTAACGAAACGATAACCACAAAGGGGCTGCGATGAGCGCAGAGTGGGCTATCAGTGATGGCTTCTACGTCGTTGATGTAGCCGCAAAGCCGTCACATTGCTACTCCTCGTGAGCGCGGGAAGGACCGCTCTCGGGACGTCGGACAGATGGCGCTGCCAAAACCGGACTGGAAGAAAGGGTGGCGGTCGCTCAGCCCAAGCCCCGCCCGGAAGGGAAGGTCCTTGTTCTCCAACCGGCTGCCGGCCAGCGCGTCGGTCAGCCTTCTCCGCAGCTCGGTGAGTGCTGGGTTGTCGCCGTCGTGGTTCCGCCTGTCCTGCACTCGCTCTCCCCTGCGAGAGTCGTGTTCGCTGGTGTGCAGCTTCCTCCGGCGGACCCTGTCGAACAGCGCTTCGGCGACCTTCGACTACGTCACCAGCCCACCGTGGACAGGGAGCGTGCCGTGAACGTCGCCGTCATTCTTCTCACCATTGCCCTCGTGATCGTCGTAGCGCTACTGGTCGCAGCTGGCGCGGGCAAACTCGCGCGCATGGGCGGCGCATCCTTCCCAACTGCTCTCACCCGTGCCGCGCCAACGTTCGCTGCGGCCATCACCCTCGCAGCCGCCGTGACGAGTGCTCTTGCTGCTCTCTTCACCTGACTAACAGCGGCTAACACAAAGAGGTGGACCGATCCTGGTTGCCGTGTCCGAGGCGGGAGTTGAGCGTTCGGTCCGGTGTGGGAACGTCGCCGTGGATCGTGTCGGATGAGCTGTGGGACCGCCTCGAGCCGCTGCTGCCGCAGCGTGAGCGCCGGTTCCGGTATCCGGGTCGTAAGCCGTTGCCGGACCGGGCGGTGCTGTGTGGGATCTTGTACGTGCTGCACACCGGGATCCAGTGGGAGTACCTGCCCCAAGATCTTGGTTTCGGGTCGGGCATGACGTGCTGGCGTCGTCTGAGGGACTGGAACGAGGCCGGCGTGTGGCAGCGGCTGCACGAGGCCCTGCTAGCCGAGCTCAACGCGGCTTCCCGGCTGGACTGGTCCCGGTGTGTGGTCGACTCCTCCCACGTCAGGGCATTAAAAGGGGGATCCATACGGGCCCGTCACCGGTCGACAGGGGCCGGGCCGGCTCGAAGCACCATCTGATCACCGACGGGCACGGCACCCCGCTCGCGGTCCTGCTGACCGGGGGCAACCGCAACGACGTCACGCAGTTGCTGCCGCTGCTCGACGCGGTCCCGCCGGTCCGCGGCAAGGTCGGCCGTCCCCGCCGCAAGCCGGACTCGTTGTTCGCCGACCGTGGCTACGACCACGACATCTACCGCGACCAGGGCCGCGCCCGCGGCATTGTCCCGGCTATCGCCCGCCGCGGCACCATGCACGGGACCGGACTGGGCACTTACCGGTGGGTGGTCGAGCGGACCTTCGCCTGGCTCCACGGCTTCCGACGCCTTCGCACCCGGTGGGAACGCAGAGCCGACATCCACGAAGCGTTCCTCAAGCTCGCCTGCTGCCTCATCACCCGCCGACAGATCCTCTGCCTGACCTGCCCGGCAGACGGCTGCCCCGGTCGGCAGAGCTCCGGCAGACTAGGCATGTGATCCGCAGCGACCTTGAATCCGCGCTCGCCCTGGACGACAGCCCCTCCGCACGAGCGGCGCGCCTTGCGCTTCATGCCGGCGCGGACTTCGAGCTGTTGTCCGAAGGGCATCACGCCACCTCCGTGTCCGCCCGGGGCGATCACAGATCGCGGACTGCGCAGCGGGCTCTGGGGGGCGCGATGGGTGACGGTCCCCGACCGGGGCGCGATGTGCAGGGTTCGCGCGGCTGCTCCCGATGCCGCCAATCAGGGGCGGTTATTGCGCATCTCCGGGCCAAGCAGATGGTCGGTCATGAGGGCTGCGCAATGATGGGAAAGTCTGCGCAATGTCAGCCTGACCTGATCCTTTCCCATTGTGCAACTTGCGAAGCGGTAGGGGGCGACCTCATTACGCAGGCGAGGCGGGCAGGTGTCAGAGCTGGGCTTGAGCGTGGTGGTGGGTGAGGGCCTGCCAGCGCCGTTCGAAGTGGTCGACCTGTTCTCCAATGTAGTCAGGTGTGATGGGCTTGTTGTGCTGCGCAGTGATCCCCTGCGTTGCGCACTGCTGCGCAACGACGTCGAGCGACGGCACGTCGCTGCGCACTCGCTGCTCAGCCCACAGGGTGTAGATCCGAAAGGCCACGAGGTAGCGGCGAAGGTTGGAGGGACTGACTGGTTTTCCACCGCGACCGTACATGCCCTTCTCCTGCGCGAGGTAGGCAGACAGTTCCTGGGCTTCCTGCGACGAGGACGGAAACTCGTCACCGCGCTGTGTCAGGAACTCCGCCCATGCCAAGTAGTAGCGGTCGACGGTGGTGAGTTCGGTCGCCGCGGCGGGCGACTCTTTCTTCTCCTGGTCGGGGAGCTCGTCGACCATCGCGGTCAGCCGGGGGCCACGCTGATCCTTCGCTGCCTGTGCTCCAACGCCGGCACCGGCAGACTCGGGTTCCTCCTCGCGTGGCCGCGGCACCTGGGCCTTGCCCGTTTCGCCGGCTGCGGCACCCACCTGCGTGTCGGCCTCGCCGACCTCGCTCTGCTGGAACTCGTTGACGAATGCCGTCAGGTCCTCACCGGTGAGAGGCCGGCCGCCCGGGCCGGTGATCCCGTCCCGCTCGAAGACATACGTGGCGAGGGCAGCAGCGTCCGGGTATGTCCCGTGCTCCTGCTCATACGTGCTCCAGGAGGTGTAGAAGTACTCGTGCCAGGATCGTTCGTCGTCCGTCTGTTCCTCTCCCCCGGCGACGGGTTCAGACCGTGGCCCGTAGCGCTCTTTGAGGACGAGGAGCAGAGGCTCCAGTTGGATTTCGTTGAGCGCCTCGCCGGCGCCGGTGGTGGTGCCGTGTTGCTGGAGCCAGTGCGCGAACTGGGTGGCGGTGGGTTCGGTCTGGAAGTCCGTGAGCCAGGCGCGGTAGGCCTCGGCGAAGCCTTCGGCCGCGTCCTCATCCGCCTGGCCCCTCCGCGGTGGTGGGGCCAACAACTTCTCCGTGGCCGCGTTCAGGGCCATGGCCTGGCGGCTGCGTGCTTCAGGCCTATCGGGGCTTGGTGTTTCGTGTGTTGCGACCGCGGCCTCGATAGCGGCGTCCTCCGAGCGGGCTGAGGCGGGCGCCCGTTCGACGGTGAAGGTGAAGCCGATCGGCAACTCGTCGATGCCGGCAGCTGCCAGGCCAGCGGGTGCTGTCTCGGCGAGCGGGACACCGTACCGGGCCAGGCGCAGCGGCATCAGGGACTCGACCGGGGCCTTGCGGCGCCAGGAACGCCCGAAGCGGGAGCGGAGGCTGGCCTGGTAGACGAGGCGTTCCTGTTCCAGCTTGATGACTTGCTCGTAGGAGCGGAGCTCCCACAGCTTCATCCGCCGCCAGAGCAGGAACGTGGGCAGCGGGGAGAGAAACCAGCGGGTGAAGCGAACGCCTTCCATGTGCCTGTCGGCGGTGATGTCGGCGATGCGCCCGATCGCGTGGCGGGCGGCCTCGACAGCGACGACGAACAGGATCGGGATCACGGCATGCATGCCGACACCAAGCGGGTCGGGCCAGGCCGCAGCACCGTTGAACGCGATCGTCGCGGTCGTCAGCAGCCAGGCCGTCTGCCGCAGGAGGGGGAAGGGAATTCGGATCCAGGTGAGCAGCAGGTCCAGGGCGAGGAGGACACAGATGCCCGCGTCGATGCCGATCGGGAAGACGTAGCTGAAGTCCCCGAAGCCCTTCATGACAGCCAGCTCACGGACGGCGGCGTACGAACCCGCAAAGCCGATGCCGGCGATGATGACGGCGCCGAACACGACCACGGCGATCAGGACCCGATGTGCTCGGGTCAGCTGGGGTGTCTCGCCAGTCCCCGCAGCCACGTCCCACTCCCCTATCCAAGCCACACAACTGAGCAGCTCTCACACTCCCACGGACTGACCCGGTTTGTGGTGTGCCAGAGGACGCCGATGGTCCTGTACTGGCAGGAAGCCCGGCGCCTAGGGGCCAGTCCTCTGGTGCGGGGTGGCCCCTAGGCCCAGATTCGTCTCCGTTGGGATCGCCGAGCAGTTCCTCGGCTCAGTCCGAGGGGACGGCCTGGGTGTTGCGGTGATTGATGAGCAGCTCGAGCATCTTGTTGAACTCGTCCGGCGGCATCTTGTTGATCAAGAACCATGCCGCGTCTGCCCCGTCCTGATAGGGGAATCGCTTCGGCTGCTGGTCTCGCCCGCTGGCGGCTGTCTCCTTTGCGATTGCCTGTACAGGAACCGACGGGACGGCTGTCGCCTCGTCGCTGTTTGACAACTCTGCCTCAGGGCGGGGTTCGGGTGAACTGGACTGGGCCTTCGCCGCATCCTTATTGATTACGCCGGAGTCAATGTCGGCATGCCCAGTTGGGGGCTCGCCCGGAGCCGCCGTCTCCGGTGAAGCCTGGGGCTTGGGTGAGAGCTTGTCCGTCTCTTTGCGGGTCCGTTCGGTCTTCAGCTCGTCGAGGGCGGCGGCTTGTTCGGCGTGCGGCTTGTTGCCGACCGCCCGCAGGAGATCGATGGGCTCTTCACCGATGAGAGCTTGGAGTTCTGGCGTCAGGTTGAGCAGTGCGAGTCGTTGAGACACCCAGCCCTGAGAGCGGTGAAGCCTCTTGGCCAGGGACCTCTGGCTTCCGTGGATGGCCAGGAGACGTTGCAGAGCGCGGGCTTCGTCGAGTTCCTCGAGGTCCTGGCGGTGGATGTTGGCAACCAGGGCTGATTCCAGCAATTCCTCAGATGTGGAGCCCTGGTCGTCACTGACCATCACCTTGACTGCAGCGAGATCGGCTTCGCGGGCGGCAGCGAGCCTGCTACTGCCATCGATGACGACGTATGTGGTGTCCGGCTCGAGGTCTGCTTCGCGATCCGGGTTGGCCTTCACGTAGGCATCACGGTTCATGACCGTGATGGCTTGCTTCTGGCCGTGGGTCTTCAGGCTGCCTGAGAGGTCGGTGAGATCGCCGAGGCTCGAGCGGGGGTTGTCTGGATTCAGGCTGATGCGGTCGAGGGGTAGCTCGGTCGGGGGTGCGACACCTTCGGTGGGCACGCCTGTAGCAGCGGCCACGGCTTGACGGCGGGCGCTGACCGTTCGCACTCCCCCGCCGAACCTGCCCGCTCCCAGCTGGTCGGCCTTGCTCACAGGACCTCCCGGGCGAGTGCACGCATGCCGATCGACTGCTGCGACTTGGGCGCGTAGGACAACAGGGGCATCTTCACTCGGACGGCTTCCTTCTGTTCCTTGAGGTCTCCGATGAGTCCGACGACCCTCGGATCCTTTATGTCGACCCATCCCTGGAGGGAGGAGGTGGCGATGTACCCGCGGCGGCTGTCGTACAGGTTGACGACGATGCCGAGGTAGTCGATGTCGATCTGAAGGTCGTTGCGTAGGTCGTCGATCTGCGTGGTCAGCAGCTCGTAGGCGTCCGCGGAGCTGTCCTCTGCCTGGACGACGATCAAGGCGCCGGACTGGCCGGGCTTCTCGGCGTCACGGCGTCGCCCGTAGTAGGCAGCAGCGTCCATGCTGAGGCCGAGGCTGGGCGGGCAGTCGACGATGATTACGTCGTAATCAGCTTCGAGTGGAGCGAGTGCCCTCTCCAGGGCGGCTTCCCGCGCCCGGACGGCGGACAGCCGTACGTCAAGCAGGAAGGCGTCGTTGCAGGCGGGCAAGAGGTGGAGTCGGCCGTCGAAGTTGTCGTCGTCGACGGAGACGATGAGGTCGCGTAGGTCGCCCTTGGGGTCGCCCGCCATGTGGTTGGTGAGGCTGTCGCCGTTCAGTGGCAGGGGAGCGGCACCGAGCTGGTTGGTGAGGTGGCACTGCGGGTCGAAGTCGACGAGCAGGACCTGCAGTCCGGGGCCGGGTAGGTTCTCGATGTCGAGCGGGTTCTCCGGCTCTGCTTCGCCGGCGTGAGCCTCGCTTGCCCGGAGCGCCTTGGTGAGGGCTTTGGCGACGCGTACGGCGTGGAGGTTGTTCGGATCTTCGGCGAGTGCTTCGCCGAGTCCTGCTGTGATGGCTGTCTTGCCGACACCGCCCTTTTGGTTGCAGACGACGATGCGGCGGGTGATCTCCGGCCGTGCCACGTCGGGGGCGGGGTTGGAGTCGAGCCATAGCTGGATGGACTGGGCGAGTCCCTGGATGAGAGAGACCTTCCGGTCGACGGCGATCTGCCGGAACTCCTCCCATTGGCCCGGTGGCAGGAACGTGGAGAAGGAGTCGGCTCCGGCAGTGTCAACGGTGGCAGTTGTGGCGGCCAGGTTGCACCAGTCTCGGATGCCTTGCTCGACCGCGGCCTGGATCTCGATGCCGTGTTGAGCGGCTCTGATTTTGAGGTTCTGCCGGAGCCAAGTCGGCAGTTTGGAGACAACCTTCTCGCGGTCGCTGGGCGTGGCTGGCGAAGTCATGAGGGACACCATACTAACGTCCAAGATCCATTGCGGCACCGACACGTTAGTTCATGCAACTGTTGGGGTGTCAGACGCTCCGCTGGCCCCATCGGTGACTACGACGTGGTCATCCGCGGCACGGTTCATGCTCCGACCGCGAGTGCCTGAAGACACCGCCGCTGACATAGGTCTTAGCCCGCCGTGCGAGCGTCGTCCCTCTTACACGCCGGAGGCGAGGCACTTCCCTCAGGGCATGGGATCTGCCTGGTCATCGCTCCCCGTCTCGCTGGCCTCCGCCGTAGTCTCTGCGGCAGTAGCCCTCGTGGTCGCCCTGGTCACGCCGTCACTCAAGTACGGATTCGATAAGCGGTTCCACCGTCGCAAGTTGGACATCGAGTACGCCTACGAGCAGCAGAAGGAGTTACGCAACCGCATCGCTATGTACAAGGGATTGTTCCTCGAAACCGGCGGTGCGATGCGGAACCGGCTGTGGAACTTCCTTGAGCATGAAGGACACGGGTGGCTGTTCATGCGAGGCTCGTGCGCGGGGTCCGGCTACTACGTGCGCTCATTCACGTACCGGATCCTGTGTCTGGTGGCTGCGTGCCGCCTGATCGAACGACAGGCACTGTACGTCGACAGTGTTGTCGCGGCTGCTTCTGATCGACGGTTCCTCGAAGCGATGAAAATCAACATCGCTGCGTGGACCAAGGCCGACTTATACGCGGGGCTTCCTACGACGGTGGCAGCAATAGAGACCACTTCTTCCGTGACCACCTGGCCGACATGGCCGACGCCCTCTATCAGGACGGGCAGATGCTGTCGCTCAAGGAGTTCAGCCGTCGGCTGGCGGACGACGATCGTGAGTTCCGCGCGGTCTTCATGTTCCTGGACGGCGCGACGCGCGGGGAGAAGGACAGGTTCCGGTTCGACCGCCTGGTTGCGGCGCAGCTGGTCCTGCTCGCCACGATCAATCGCTTTGGCTACGACTACCAGCGAGTGCCTTATGAGCAATTCTTGTCTGTGGCTCGGGAGTGCGAGCACCCTGTCGTGCGGGCCAACTTGGACACGCTCACGCACGAGCTCGGACTGGAGAAGGAGGAGGGCTTCAAATACATGGTCACCGCCATGAAGGAGAGCACCGCCAGTCGCTGAACCTGCCGTGCGCTCCGGAAGGCTGACAGGAGTGCCTGGCTACGGCTCCGATCGATGTCGACGGGGTCTCACTAACACCATCACTGCTCAGCTCATGTGACCTCGGAGGTAAGGTCCTGAAACGGCTGCTCCGAGCTTCGCTAGGCGAGGCTGTCAGTGGACCTCTCATCGGCATGCGCGAACAAGTCCGAGACCCCGCGAGGGTGATTACGTCGTAATCACCCGTACCGCGTCCGCACCGATCGGTCCTCGGGAGCCATCGCGCGGCTCAGCCGCCTCGCCAGCCTGTTACTGCTGGTAGCTGGTCCTCTTGAGGGCTGGGTGTGACGCCCAGCCCATCACGGGATGGTGATTACGCCGTAATCGCTTCTGCGTGGAGTCAGTCTGGTGCTTGGTATCAGCGCCAGGCCGTCAGGATGATGCCGCCTGGCTCCTGGAGTCGAAGGGACCCTGTCTCTTACTGATCGTTTCAGAATGAGATCGGCGTGTCGGCTGGCAGCCGGTGATCTTTGTCGGCAGGGTCTACGGGGTGTCCGATGATCTTGTCTCTGATGACCTGTGGGAGCGCATAGCCCCACTGCTGCCGCCGCAGCCCGCTCGAAGGCACCGGACACCCAGGCCGGCTTCGGGTGCCTGACCGTGTTGCACTCGTGGGCATTGTCTACGTGCTGCGCAAGGGTGTGGCCTGGCGGGATGTGCCCGCCAGTGTGGTTGGCTGCTCGGGCGTGACCGCCTGGCGCCGCCTGCGGGACTGGACCGAGGCCGGTGTTTGGCCCCGCCTGCACACGGAACTCCTCTCCGAACTACGCAAGACCGGCTTGCTGGAGATGGACGACTGCGCGATCGACGGCTCCCATGTCAGGGCCCTCAAAGGGGGGACCACGTCGGGCCGTCGCCGGTCGATCGAGGCCGCCCCGGCTCCAAACACCACCTGATCGTCGACCGCCGCGGAACCCCGCTGGCCGTGTCCGTGATCGGCGGGAACCGGCATGACGTCACCCAACTGATCCCGCTGCTGGATGCAATCCCCCGAATACGGGGACTGCGGGGACGTCCGCGCAGCAAACCCAAGCGACTCTTCGCCGACCGCGGCTACGACTACGACTACGACAAGTACCGCCGACTGCTGTGGCAGCGCGGCATCAAGCCCCTCATTGCACGGCGCGGCGTCGCTCACGGCACCGGCTTGGGCAAGACCCGCTGGGTCGTCGAGCGCACCTTCGCCTGGCTCCACCAGTTCAAACGACTGCGGATCCGCTACGAACGCCGCGCCGGCCTCCACCAGGGCCTCCTGGAACTCGCCTGCAGCATCATCTGCCTCCGACGACTCCGCACATCATCCGGAAGCGATCGGTCAGCTGCGACGACGGTTGGGGCGTGAACGCCACCTGCCTGGGCCGAAGCTCCCTGCAGTCTGTCTACGGCAGGGCCTCGACGACGCGGCACGCGACGTCACGCTGTCGCAGTGCCCGCGGCGGCGCACGGTGCAGCCAGCGGCCCTGCGCTGGTGGGGCATCCTCCAGGACTGGACGGTCGGTTACGGCTAGGCCGATGCGTGCCGCGACGTGGTTGCTGGTCCTCCTTGTCTCGGCGGCCTTGGTGTTCGCGGTCCATCCTCCGCCGGCGGTGAAGCCCGCTGAGCACCACCCGTTGCAGCCCTGATCGTGGCTGGCTGGGTCCTCGCTACCACCATCGCTGCTGGGCTCACGCGGGCCCTCTCTCGCAGGTGAACCTTCTAGGCAACCGTCGCTCCGGAGTTCGGGACGCTCATGGGGAGACGCCTGCAATGGCATCAGACACGAACTGCACGCCTCGCAGGCACTCGCCACGACGCACCTAGAGCAGGCAGGCCAGTCGCTGCGGCGAACGTGATTACGACGTAATCACCCGGCTCGCCCCGAGGCCGTTGTCCCTCAGGGACGCCACACGACGCAGCCGACACCGAGCCCGCCCGGATTGTCACCGAGTGGGCCGCCGATGCAAGCCACCACAGCACCGTGATTACGGCGTAATCACGCCTGAACGCCAGAACGCGGCTGACACCCGCATCCTTCAGACGAGGAGCAGATGCTCAGGGTCATTACGCCGTAATCACCACCGGCACGCGAGCAACCGGATGTATCTCACCGAGCGGATAGCTTGTCGCCATCGTCCAACCACTCGGCCCTCGGTCACGAAAGACCCCGCATCCCGGGGCACTCTTCGGGGGCGCGGGGCCGTCACAGCAGCTGTCGGAGGAAGGCTTGGGCTGTGTGAGCTGGCCTCACAACCAGATCGTGGATCTCGCGGCGGGGGGAAAGGTTGTTGTCTTTGGCTTAGCTGACCGGGCTGCGGTTGCGGGCACCGGAAGCCCGGGCCGGGTCTGGCCACTTGAAGGCAGCGATGGCGGCGAAGTAGACGCCCAGGCTGGTGGCTGCGCTGCCCGTGCCGGTGAGTATCGCCTGGGAAGGCCGACACCGGAGCGGCGGTCCATCAGGCTTGCGGTGATCGCGATGTTGAGGGCGGTGGAGAAGGCGAGCAGCAGGGACAGGATTTGCAGCGGCGCCCAT
The DNA here is from genome assembly GCF_044759995.1 of Streptomyces sp. NPDC098781. Classification (NCBI taxonomy): domain Bacteria; kingdom Bacillati; phylum Actinomycetota; class Actinomycetes; order Kitasatosporales; family Streptomycetaceae; genus Streptomyces; species Streptomyces sp. NPDC098781. The sequence goes on along the minus strand of NZ_JBIWAK010000013.1, from coordinate 29,520 downwards.
GTCGCTCTCGACGACCCGTATGCCGTGGCCCGGCTGCTGGTGGCCCGGGCGCAGAAGCAGGTGGACGCGTTGCTGGCACGCAAGCGCACCCACGTCTCCGTCGACGGCCCGGGCGCCGTAGCCCGGCCGTTGGACAGTCGGCGGGCGGCCAGGCCACCAGAGCAAGCCGCGCCCCTGGCCGCACAGCCCCCTGCCGCTGGGCACTTCGATCCGTTCATCGGACTCGGGGACCACCGGAACCGGTTCAGATTCGGGCGGGAGCCCGATGGCAACGCTGCTGTCTTCTGGACGTGGGAAGACCTCGAGTGATACCGGTACGGGCGCTCGAACGGCTTGCGGCACGCCGAGTGTCACCCCAGGTCAGGCCCGACTCCGTTGCTTCCTCGGACACTGCTGCAACCTCGATGCAGCCGATGCGAACCATCCGCACGGTAGCCACCTGGACGGCCCCGGGCTCGTCCGCAGCCGGCCGCGGACCCGGATCAGGCTTTCAGGCGTAGCGGAGCAGGGACCTACGGATACGATGGGGGGACTGTCGTGCTCCTCAGGGGACGACCTCTGCTGCAGCTGCATAAGCAAGCTGGGCATCGGTGTCCATGCCCGCGAGTCGACCACTCGCAGCCCCGGCCTTTCTCAAGTGCCTGACCACCGCTGCTACATAGGTTTCGAGGCTGACGATCTGAGTTGGCGTCTGGCAGTTGGGAAGAACTGAGGCGATCTGATCCAACCAAAAGGTGACGTCGTCGCCGTCGTCCAAGCCTTGCCGATGCTCGATCAGACGGCGGGCGACTGGAGCGAGCAATTGATGCCGGCGCGCCGCGTCCTGTTGAGCGCGCCGTTCTACGGCGGCACGGGCAGCTACCTGCTGCTCAACCTTCTGAACTGCTTCAGGAGTGCGACGTACTGGACCGCTCTCGGTTGCGGCATCGGTAAGGACGGCGACCTTCAAGCGCCGGGCCTTGTTGTATGCCGCGCTGGGGGCATTCACTGCGAGTGCTGGCGCGAGTTCGGCCCAGGCAGCACCGGCAGTCCGTGCATGCTCGATCGCCTGTGCTTGGTGGAGGTCGGTCTGCTCACGGAGGTACTCCCACAGCATGACGCGTTGGACTGCGGCTGTGCGCCGTGCCGTGTCGTCCTTGAGGGCGGCAGCATGGGATTCAAGGTAGAGCAGGGCTTGGAACAGTTCGGCGTCTGCTGCCATCCGTCCAATCTCTGGGTCCTCTGCGTCCTCGTGGAGCTTGCGCAGTGTGCCAACGATGGCCGCAAAGTCGACCCGGCCGACCCTGACAGGGGGCCTGTTCAGGGGCTTCGTGGGACTGGCGGTCTTCCGGGCGCGGCGGGGCATGGTCAGGATTCTGCCCGCTGGGGGCATTTCACATTCTGTGAATCGGCGAGCTGGTTGGATTTCAGCAGTCTCGCGTGATTGCGGAGAGTCGATGTCGCCCGCTGCTGGCGATGGATGGGCGTGGCGATCTACCTGCGGGAGTCGTAGCAGTTCAGTTGGCGTCGCAGCCAATGCCGTCACCATCGTTGTCGAGTCGGTGGGGGTCCTCGGGGCCGACCCAGACGGGGCCGGACAGGTCGGAGCAGTCCACGTCGGGGACACCGGCCGGTGGGCCGTCCGGCAGGCTCGGATGCGCTGGTGTGTCCGGTGGGGTCTCGGAGAGGGTGGGGGACTTGATCGACATGTCGGGGCAGGCGCTCCACAAGCCGGCGCTGGCTTGGCGGGCCGTGTTTTCGGCGCCGGAGATTCTGCTCCAGTACTTATCTTTGGGTGGGTAAGGGTGGCCTCGGCGTGTCCGCTTCGACCAGGGATTCGTTGACGAAGGTGCCCTGCTCGTTCCACAGGTACAGGGGGTAGCGGTCGTAGCGGTCCACGAGCTGCATGGCCCGTTCGGCGCGCCCGCGTCTTCCTGGTGGCAGCAGTGTGGCTGTGCGGGCGGTCGCGTCATCGGTGAAGCAGGCGCCGTGTTTCGGGGTGTCGATCTCCAGCAGCCGTTCACGGGCTACGCGGCCCTTCGGCACGACTTGGCCATCGCCGCAGACCTCGATGATGTCGCCGTCGATCACACGGAGGACCACGATGCCGTTCCTATGCGCACCGCGATAAGCGCCGGGTGCGCCGACCCCCGAGGAATTGCATCAGATGGGTGAGAAGTCGCAGGTCGTGAGCTCAGGGCGACGGGCCGAAGGAATCAATCCCTACTACGAACTAGCCGCCTGAGCAGGCGTGTTGCCGAGGTGCTCCTGTTTCATGCATGATCTGCCCTCCAGAAGGGATGGTCTGGAGTGGTGCATCAACAGAAGGTGGCCCTGGCCGGAGCGGCCCACCTGGAGCTCCGCCTCGGCGAAGGGCATACCACCCAACTCCAAGCCCTGAACGTCCGCTGCCACGTCACCGCGGCGGCCAACTGCCTCGACTGGCAGGCCAGCAACGGCTTGACTCTCGGCACGTGCACGCAAGCCGCCGTCGAGCAGTGGGGCTCCGCCCCGGACGTCACCTACAGGAACGAGACCGGCCACTTCATCCGCTGGTCGGTTCAACACCGGCATGCAAGCGATCTCACCTTCGGCACGATCCGCTGGACCGGCCCAACTAGCACCATCGACAGCGAGAAACGCTGGGACGACGCCCGACGCCTTCTCCACGACAACAGCCTGCCCACCCAGGATCGAGTCGCCGGCCGCTTCCTGCTCCTCTACGCGCAGAAGATCGCCAGAATCACCCAGCTCACCGTCGACGACCCCCAGCTCGGCGAAGAGTCCGTCACGATCACGTTCGGCACCGCGCCGGTCGTACTCCCGGCATCACTGGCGGACTTGGTCCGCGCACTCGTCTCCAACCCCTGCGGCAAGGCCAAGATCGGCACACCGGACGCCGTCCCTTGGCTTTTCTCAGGCGGCCGTCCCGGAGTCAGCCAGCGTTCCAGACGGGAGAGCACTGCAATTAGCGACGGATTTCAACCACCCTACTCATCCCCATCGGGAACCTCAAACGGGGGCTGCTAATGATCGCAGTCGTATCGGCTGTGATCGCCGTTATGGGCGCGGTGTTTACGGCAGTCCTGGGGCATCGGCTGCAGGCTCAGGCGAAGTCCCGCGATCGCAGGGACTACATGAGCCGATACCGGGATGCGCTGTTATGGGCAGCTTTCGATCTTCAGAGCAGGATCTTCAACATCCTCACGGGCTACCAAGTCGACCTTCGGGGGAGGAGGGGATTCACGAGTGCCTTCCTGCTGGCGGGCGCTGAAGAGCAAGCCCTTTACGTGAAGAGGAGCACTGCGTTCCTGTTCGCTGAGTACCTGGGATGGGCCGAGATCTTCCGCAGGGATCTTCAGTTCCTGGACCTCGGGAGCAACCGGGCGAACCAGCGGATCATGTTCACCCTCAACAGGGTAAGCAGGACCCTCGGAGACGCGCACACCTTGGATGCAGAGTGTTTCCGGATCTTCCGGACGGATCAAAGAGCGATTGGTGAAATCATGATTGATCCGGACAGCGAGGCAAGTGACCGCCGATGCATCGGCTACGCCACATTCTGCGCCCATCTCACTGCTGACGGTGCGTTCTCCGAATGGACGCAAGAACTCCTCGATTACGTCGAGCTCGCAGCCCGTGAGCCCGACAAAGCCCGTGACCGCCTAGTCCGGATCCAGCACCAGCTCATTGACCTGATCGACCTACTCGACGCTGAAGGGCGTCGCTTCCCTTCAGCGGAACGCTCACGCTTTGTGCCACCGGAGTAGGTCAGCCGTCGCGCCTAACACTCTCAAGGGTGAGGTATCCGGACAGTTCCAATACCCGCCTCCACCAGTAGCCCGCGGCCGCGGCGACATCCACGAGCTGCTCGACATCGAGACCGCCCGGGCCACCGCCGACACCCTCAGCACCCTCCACGACCGACGACGACCTCGCCGCCGGAACAGGCATCTCGGGGCCGGCCGCCCGGCGCGCAATCCACGCCTCCGCCCAGGCCCCCCTTCGCCGGGTTGATCCGCACTCACCGCTAGGCCCCAAACATCCTCAGCAACCCTGCCCTGACCGTCTACGACAACCCACGCTCGTTCCTGATGTACGTCTACAACCGCGACCGGGCCCTGGGCCACCGCCTGGACGTCACTGACGCTCCGCGGCTGGATCGCTGCCAGCCGTCCTGCGCGAACGTCGCACGCACCGACCACCGTGCACATCAACTCCTCTAGCACGCCCAGACCTTGGAGAAGCACGCCACCTCCGAGGCACTGCCCGGCCCGCTCGCCGACCGGCTGTCTCAGCGCGCAGGACAGCTGCGCGCGCTGGCCGACCGCCACGTCCAGGGGTTTGACCTGCTCCGCCCGGCGCGCGGCGGAGGTGAGCAGCTGGGCGAGGGAGGCTGTGAGCCCGCCGGGCGGGTCGGCGCGTCGACGAGTTCACGCAGGATCGCGGCGAGCTCGGCCTGGTCGATGCTTTCGGCCATCAGGTCGTCTTCAATCTGATGCAGGGCGAGTTGGGCGATGCCGACCGAGGCGCGGATGCGGTCCAGGCGGGTGCGGCTCATCGGAGCCCCCGTGGTCAGCGACATCGTGACGGACCTGATCCCGCCGCTAGAGCATGCGTGGACCGTTGGACCATCGGGGGAGCTGGCTGTTCTGCTCGTCCATCGGCAGTGGCTACGTCGAAGCCGCTACTTAAAGGGTGGGGTGGGATGGGGTCCGCAGGTCCCATTCGATGCGGTGCTCGTGATTCGCCAGGCACCGCGGTGCCGGTGAAGAGTGACTCCACGCGTTTGGTCGCGGTGGTCGGGCCGGACAGTACAGAGTCGGTCTCTTACCGTTCATGGGTGGCGAGCCGACGACGGCGCCGTCGACGACGGTCGCGTCGGGTCCGAGCAGCCTGGCTATGCCCAGGGCGCGTTCGGGGTTGATGGCGTTTGCTTCTACGTACAGGCCCGCGTACGGGAAGCTGGCGACCTCGTGGGCGACGTCCTCGACTGCGGCCGGCGGGCACAGGCTGATCACGACGTCGCTGCGGTCCAGCAGCTTGTGCAGGGTAGGCACCGGTTCCAGTCCGAGTTGCTGTGCGCGGGCTGCGCTGGCCGGGCTGCGTCTGTCCGTACACCACAGGACTGTCGCTGCGTTGGTTGCGGCGCAGGATGCCACGGCGGCGCCCATGCTGCCGGGGTGGAGGATGCCGACGGACGGCTGGTCCATGGCGATACTCCGTCTGGTTCAGGAGGATGGCGATGGCCTCGGCGACGTTGTCGACGGTGTGGTTCGCGGTGGGAAGGCCGTCCGGCCAGGGGCGGCCGCGCAGCCAGAAGGTGTGCAGTCGAGCCTTGTGGCCGCCGCTGATGCCCCTTTCCGGGTTGTCGCCGATCATCCAACCGCCTTCCGCCAGGCTCGTGCCGCACCGGGCGGCTGCGAGTTCGAAGAGGCGTCGATCCGGCCTGCGGATGTCCGTATCGCCCGAGACAGCGATGCCGTTCTGACGAGGCTGGTGAGGCCGGTTGCGGCGAGTTCGGCGCGCTGGATGTCGGAGGGCGCGTTGGTGGCGATGCCGATCGTCGAGGTTGCTGCGCGGAGTTCGGCTATTCCTTCGAGTACCTGAGGTCGGGAGGTGACGGCGGCTGCCATCAGGCTGACGTACTGCTGTCACAGGTCGGTGGCGGGCTCGTCCGGGTTGTAGAGGCGGCACAGTCGCGCGAAGTCCTTCTCGTACGCTCGGTATGCCAGTTGAGCGAGCAGCCATTATTCAATCGAGGCGTTGAAGCTGTTCGTCTGGCACAGGCGGACCACGGCGTCGTCGTAGGCGGCCTGCCGGTCGACCAGTGTGCCGTCGAGAACGAAGAGGGCCAGGCGCTGCGCGGGGGTGAGCCGGTTTGTAGCTGGACGGGGTTCCGTCATCTGCGGTGTGTCATGTCGGAGGAAGTGTCTGGCCGTGGCTGTGTGGCGTGTCCGGCGCCCATGATGCAGGCACGGAGCGGAGTGGGGGGCTCGTGCGGTCTCTGGTGCTTCGTCAGGAACCATCTGTGTGTGGGCAACACGAGCGATACCGGGGTGTCACTCTGAGATCCCTGAGATGTACGGTATCGAGGACAAAAGAACCGTGAAAAAGGCAAGGGCCCGCGAGGTAGGACTCGCGGACCCAGTGGGATCCCCGAGTTGGCGCTCTGGATCCCATGGCCGAGGACCTATCCAGGGAAGGTCTCGACGTGCAGCAGAGTACCCTCACTGCCCTCCAGGCACACACCAAGGCACCCGCCGTGGAAGCGATGACGATGATCCGTGCGTCGCTCCGGCAGGGTGCCTTCCTTATCTTCTCGCAGGCGTCTGCGTGCGAGCGCACTCCAGCCCCGGAAGGGGGCGAGATGGAGTAGTCGCGATGGGCGGCGCCCGCTGAGCGGGTTTCGTTGCCGCCGGGACGCCCGGCCACCGAAGTGACTAGCACTCACCTCGGCTATGGCGTCCCATCTGCCACCGGTTGGGCTTAGCGGGCCCTCCCGAAGGAGCTGTTCTTCCAGTTAGCAGCTGGTCGAACAGTTCGAACTTTGGTTCCCGACAGAACCAGCGCCAGAGGCGCCTTTTGCATGCCCTCATCGAGCCAGAGGAGAGGCACTTCCATGTTGCAGCATCGTGCTGCCTTCTGTCAGCCCATCCATGCCCGATTGGCGTGTTTTGCGCCGTATTCCTGGTCACAGTTTCCCCATCCGCTGTCCAGTTCGCGCTGCGAGCGGACCGCGGTGGCCTCCGTGCACCGGCTTTCCGGGACGTCTCGATGAGGGTCCCGGCGACCTCGGAGTCGCGGGCCGTGGTGTTCCCGGCGTCGCCGGTGCCGGTTGGCGACCAAGTGGTGTCGCGGACCGGGTCTCGACGTTCGGGCCCGCGGCGATGGCTGCGGTCGGTCGAGTGGCTGGTGGGGCAGGGGCTTCATCCTCGGGCATCGGCGACGACGCTGACGGTCGCCCGGGACCTGGCGGCGCGCATGGACTACGACAACGGTGAGGTCCGGTACTGCCTCGAGGGCATGGTGTCGCGGCTGGGCCTATCGCGGGCGACGGTCAGCCGGCATGTTGCATACCTGCGTGAGATGGGCTCGGTGGTGTGGGTGGAGCGCGGCAGCCGTGTCAACGCGCGCCGCGCCCGGGGGCAGGCAGGGTATGCACGTACGGCGACGGTGTACGGGGCGGTGATCCCGGCCGCCTACGATCACGCGCTCGGTCACACGATCGTCGGGACTGGGTACACCGCGCGGATCGTGATCGACCAGCGTGCGACCGGTCCCGTGCCTGCTGAGCCGGTGGGCGCCGCAAGTAACTCGCCTGTGGATAACCGCAGTTTGAGCTCCTGTGAGACCCCTTCCCGTACTGAGGTTAAGGAAGTGGGTCAGCTGAAGATAGCGGGGGATTGTAACTACACCCCTCGCAGGAGCGCGAGCCGGGCAGGAGCACGAACCTCTCACCAGAGCACCCCGATCAACGGTCGCCGTCGTACGGCGACGGACGTACGGCACGCGGAGCGCACGATCCGGCTGGTGCGCGCGCTCGTCTCCTGGACGCAGACGGTGCCGCTCCGGCGCCTGGAGTACGTGCTGCGCCCCTTGACGGACCGCGGGTTGGACGCCCTTGAGATCGCCGCCGAGCTCACAGCCATGTGCTCCGGCATGCGCTGGCGCCCCCAGCGTCCGGATGAGTTCATCTCCCAGCGGCTGACCGCTGTCGCGACATACGACCAGCAGCTCGCCCACGCAGCAGAGCCCATCCTCGCCGCTGGCGATCATGCTGTTGAGCCGATGGACAACCCTGAATGGGCGGCTTGCATGAGGCTGAAGCAGCGATTGGAGGCAGAATCGGCCGCCGCCCGGCCGCGCACCGATGGCGACCGGGCGGCCGCCCGCGCCACCTGGAACAACTGGCCGGCGGTTGCCGGCCACTACGCGGACGACCCTGACGACGCCCTCGACCTCTACGGGCTCCGCCTTTGCCAATACGCCATCGCCCAGGCTGCGTGCTTCGAGGACCTGAGCCGTGTGTGACAGGTCAGCCGCCAAGGTACTACCACCATGGGGTGCACGAGACGTCGCTGACGGGGGTAGGGGGACCTGCGTGCAGGCCGGGGTGTCTCAGCTCTGAGCGCTCTCGTGACTGGCCTGGACCGACAGCAGGGGCTCGTAACCTCGCTGCGTCGCGGATCGTTTTGCCAGTGGTGCCGCCTTCGTTGCGCTGCGACGGTGCCCGGTCGAGTGTCGCGCCAGCCCACGTCTGGTGCGAACGGGTAGGCCCTAGACGCACGGCGTCGCTCGCAGCGTCTCGGCCACACAGGAGTGCCGGATCGTGGGACTGGCCGGAGACGGAACTGTCGTGACCAATTCGTACCCGCGCAGGCGTTTCCAGCGCCGTGGCGAAATCCCCCGTGGACCTCAACAGACGGAAGGCCTGCAGCAGATCCGTGATGGTCTGCAGCCAGCGCCCGCGGCATGCACTGTGCCGCCTGGTCCCTCCTCCACAGGGGAAGGTGTGCCGCCGGAGCTGCTGGCACTGGTCACCTATCACTGTCGGCACATCTGCGCCTACCTCGCGCGCGCCCAGAGCCTGGGCACCCTGCATGAGGACCGGAAGAGCGAGTGGCAGCGCTTGGTCCTGTACGCCCTGACCGACGCCCTCGCTCACAACCATCTTGTGGTCGGCACGATCGCTGCCTACCTCCAGCGCCAGGACCTCGATGCCGACCTGCTGCGCCGCTACCTGCAGTCACCCCACCCCGATCGCTATGTCACCCGCCAGGCCGTTGATCATCTCGATGGTCTGACGGGAGCCGTACCCGAGAGAAGCGCCGAGTCGACGTGGGTCGCGGTCGGCCGACGGATCGCCCGAGACACTCACTGACGGCCGGCGGGAGCAGCCAGCCGAGATGTGCGGACTGGCTGCTCACGCCTCGGGAGTTTGCGGCATAGCGCGGTCGGGCTTCAGCAGTCCTCCACGATGAAGCACGCCCGTTCGTAGAGCTCGTCGAACGTGATGACTTCGACGTCCTGGATGGACCGCCTGTACTGCTCGAAGGAAGTGATCTTCTCCGGGTTGGCCGCGCCACCGTCGCTGAACTCGCTGAGACTTCCGATCACTAGCACCTGTTGCGGGCGGACGGTGGACACTTCGATGCCGGTCGGGGCGCCGTCGTCCCGGAAGTGCCTATGCAGTTGACTGCTGATCAGCTGCTGGGCCTTGTAGGCGGTCTTCTGCACCTGCGCCACGGCGCCGACGACGTCCTTGGAGACCTGATAGACGTCTGGCACCCGGTACGGTGCGCTGGCCAGCAGCGATGTCAGGTGGGTCTTGATCTCGCAAAACAGCAGACAGGCGGCGGCCGTCGACCTCCGGGCGGCCCATGTGCCGTCAGGAACGATCTTCGCCTCGTCAATCAGGTACAGCAGGCTGTCCGCACGGGCGCCCTCGATCAGTTCCGGCTTGTTGGACGCCACCGGGGTGCCGCGCCGTTGACCAGTCTCAGGTTGAGGGCCAGCAGCTCACCGCTCCGAGAGCAGCGACCGGCCGAGCACGTCCCACCGGATGCGCTTGGCCCACTTCCGGACCTCGGGAACGAGGCCCTTCCTCGCCCGCTTCCTCACCTGCGGTGAGCGGCAGCGGGCCGGTGCAGGCCTGATCACCCGTCCGACCAGCACAGGACGCCGGAAGCGCGGCACGGCGATACGGTCGCAGTGCCTTGATCGCTGACAGGACGACGAGGCTCGGGCCCCCGCCTACCGCGCCCTGGTGCGGGGGCACCCATCTCGGGCACCCGCCGTTTCACGACCGCTGCCTCCCTTCTTCTTGCCCGAACGACTTCGGCGCCGGCCGGACCCGCTGGTACCGTCGCTCGTATGGACCAGAACGGATCCCAGGTCCCGGCCTTCGAGCCGGAGGAGTACGCGCGCGTCGAGGCGGCCGCCCACCTCGTCGGCAAGTCCCCCGAGGACTTCGTCCGCGACGCGGCGCTGAAGGCTGCCGAAGACCCGTTCCTCAAGGCCCTCGGCCGGACCCGCGACCGCGTCCCGCAGCTCGCCGAGGTCTTCGCCGCCCAGGACACCCACACCACTGCCGGCGGCACCGGCACGGCCGCGTGGCCCGACCCCGCGCCCATGAGCAGCCGCGACCTGCACGCTTCGCAGCGCGGGCACGCAGCGTGACTCGGTTTCTCTCCCCGCAAGAGCTCCTGCAGATCGCACAGACTCTCCCGGGCGACCCGGCCTGCCTCGACCTGGGTGTCCTGGACGCCGTCTGCGCCCGGGTCCAGGCCCACTACATGGGCCGCGACGTGTATTCCAGCGATTGGCTGAAGGCCTCGGCAATGCTCGAGACCATCGCGCTGCACGAGCCGCTGGAAAGGAGGAACGAGTTCTTCGCCTGGCTGGTCGCCGAGACCTTCCTCAACACCAACGGCGTCGTCATGGACTACGAGCCGGAGGACGCCCTCGCGCTCGTCATGCGCGCCAAGCACAAGGGTGCCAGCGTCCAGGAGGTCGCAGCGCAGCTGCGTGCCTGGTCCCGCAGCTGAAGCGCCCGCCGGAGCTCGGTGCGGCCCGAGTCGCCGGCTACGCCCGTCTGTCAGCACCGAAGACACGGAACGGGTGGTCACAGAGCGTCGGCGAAATCTGGCGAACATGTGCCCGACGATGCCACCCGCCGCGCCCCGGTTCTGCGACGGAGAGACCGGCGCACCACCAGTTTCGACACCAATGAAAGGATGATCCGGGACACGGCCTGCCCGCAGAATCAGCAGGCACATCACGGATACGGAGAGTAACATCATGAATCGCAGTGAGCTGGTGGCCGCACTCGCCGAGCGCGCCGAGGTGACCCGCAAGGACGCCGACGCCGTGCTCGCCGCCCTCGCTGAGGTGACCGGTGAGGTCGTCGCCAAGGGCGACGAGAAGATCACCATCCCCGGCTTCCTGACCTTCGAACGTACCCACCGCGCCGCTCGCACCGCCCGCAACCCGCAGACCGGCGACCCGATCCAGATCCCCGCCGGCTACAGCGTGAAGGTCTCCGCTGGCTCCAAGCTCAAGGACGCCGCCAAGGGCAAGTAGGACTTCGACCTCGTCCTTCACACCCGGGGACTCTCCTCTGCATCACCGATAGCGGCTCACGGGGAGGCGGTCTAACCAGCAGGCGCAGCAGCGCCGCCGCCGCGGTGATCATCGTCTCCGCATCGGTGCGGCTGTACTTGAACTCCCTGGTGACGGCGTCCTTGTGCAGCGCGCCGCTCGCCTGGTCCTCCAAGGCGGACCGGATCCAAGCCCAGCGTTCTCCCGGGGTGCGTTCGCGGGCGGGCTTGCTTCCGGGCCAGGACCAGCCGCTGTTGACCTTGATGTACTCCAGCGCGCGGCGAACTTCGAGCATGGCGCCGTCGATATCGTCATCCCGCAGTCGGCGTTGTGCCTCCAAGAGGTAGCTGACGGCCTCTTGGCGCCCTTCGTTGTCGGCGGGGAACGGCACGGACATCTCGACGGCGAGGAACGGCCCGAGTCCTTCGAGCTGCTGACGCCACCGGCTCTCGGCGACGGCGATGTGCAGCGTCGCCCCGGCACTTGGGTAGGAGCTCACCTGAGGCAGGGTCGCGCGGATCTCGATCTCCAGGCGCAGGTCACCGGACCGGTGTTCATCCAGGGCTCGAACCTGTGTGCTGGTGAGCAGTACCGCAGTTCCGGGCGCTCGACGGAGTCGGGGCGGAACGCCACGGTGGCGGTGGCAGTGCCGAGCATGCCCCGATGGCCGGTGCCGTGCGGTGCCCACAACACAGTCTCCAAAGTCAACACGCGCCCTGCCTCAACGGCCGCTGGCGTCTTCACCTCCAGCTGCAGACGCAGACTGTGCGCCCCGACCTCGTTGAGGAGCATGAGGCTGTTGTCCCGGTGACCGATGGCCATGGCCCCAACGGGCGCGTCGAAACGAAGTTCGTCCATCGTGCGGCGCCTGCCTGGTGATTCGCGTGCTGCGCCGATCGTGGGGCCCAAGCGCGGCACCGTGCCCGGCATTTACTCGCCCGGCGCCCCGTTCCTCCCAGGCAGGGTCAGAGCCGCGCACACGGCACGGACCTCTTGCGCTCCATCCAGTGGGGACGTTCTGGAGCATCAGGGTGGCGGGCTGTGGGGTGCAGGCACCCGGACTGCTCATACCGCGGGCCGCGTACCGGCTTTCGGTGCCGCTCGATGAGCCGTGGCGAGCAGCGTGTCCTGCCGGGCACTACTTCACCGGTGTAGGAAACGGATGGGTCGGCCGGTTGCGCTGCACCCACGGTGATACGTACGGTCCGCACACGTCCACCGTCGCCGTCATCGCGACCGTGGTCTGCGCGGCGCTGGCGGCAGCCGCAGAAGCCCGCCCCGAGCTGGCGGTCTGGCTGCTGCTCGCGCCGGCCGTGGTGTTGCTCGCCGCCGTCGACTCCGCGGTGCACCGGCTGCCCGACGTGCTCATGCTGCCCCTCGCCGCGGCCGCGCTCGTCCTGCTCGGTGTGGCCGCGCTGCTGCCCGGCGCAGGCGGCAGCTGGACGTCCGCACTTCTCGGCTCTCACTTTCGAGCAGCACAGGGCGCGGCCGCATCGGGAGACCTCCGGCCGGGCCGAAGACCTGACCGAAAGCGCCGCGGAGGCACTGCAGAGGTGGATAACGGTCTCTGGCAGGAGGAGGCGCTGGCCGCGCTGACAGCCGCCACGGCCGCGAACGGCGACTACGACGGGGCGACCGCCCTCGTACGTTTCGCAGAGCAGTTGCCGAACGGAACGCGTTGGGCCCTGCCAGCCCTGGTCACGGCCCTGGCCCAGGCCGGGCGGCTGCAAGCGGCGGAATCCTATGCCCGTGCCGACGTCCGCTGCGACAACCAGGCGCGGGCCTTCGCCGCCTTGGCGCGCGAGATTGGCCCGGTCGAAGGCCGCCGGTTCATCGCTGAGGCGCTCCGGCTAGGCGAGTGGACGTTGTCGGCCGATGCACTGGGCGAGTGCCCCCGAGGCTCCGGCGGACATCGCCAGCTTCCTGGTTGCACTGTCTGAGGAGTGGCCCTCCTTTCTGTGAGTGCTGTTACGGCCGACGTCCGGCTTGCGGCTCCGCGTGGTCGACCGTCGTGGCCTTTCGTCGCCTCGTCGTGGCACAGCCGCGGCGCGCCGTCACGCCCGGCACCCTGACGATCTCGTGCGTGGGTGGCCATGGCTCGGCGCCCAGGTGGCGCATTGTTGGTTACCCGGCCCCGAGGCGTAGCGCACGACCGCCGACGGCGTCATCCAAGCGGCAGGGCTTAACACGCAAGTCGATTGCGTGCGACCCACGACCCGGTGCGCAGCGTCTGCGCAAAAACGCGGCCGGGGCTGCGCAGTCGGGGGCGGAGCGTGCTTACACGCGCGGCGGTGTATTGGGGCTGCCGGCCGCAGAGGTAGGCCGCAGTCTGGTGTGGGGTCTCGGAGGAGTAGGCCGCGGATCGAGGCAGCCGCCACACGGGCTGCTCTGGAGAACGCCTGCGCCGCCGACATATGGATCGTGCCCGCCAGAATAGGATAGGTGCTCTCATGAAGCCGCATCGGATCCCGCGTCGGGTGGCACGAATATCGAAGGTGTCGTAGTAGTGAATGCAGAGACTCTAGAGACCGCTGCATCACAGCCGAACAAGGGTCGACGTTTTCATGAGCAGAAAGAGAATCAGCGTCGATGACTTGCTAGGGCGGCAGAGCGGAGCGCAGCAAGTCATTCGCGCCACCATCAGGCGTGATTCCAACGATCGGATCAAAGTTTCGCCGGTCGTTTCGGGGCGAGGATGCGCCTGCGACTACGCCGTTACGATCGATAAAGCCGAAGTCGAGAACCTAATCCCGACTGGCGACATCCTCGACTGCTACGGAGAGCGACTGATGGTTGTAGAGGTTACGTTCAAGAATGAGTAACCTAGAAGTCGAGAAGGAGTCACCATGAACGCCACCACCGACCGGACCCGCTCCCTGCACGCCGTGCTCGGCTCCGGTCCCGCAGGGACCGCCCTCGCCGGGGAGCTGGTCCGGCGTGGGCACCCCGTGCGTCTCGTCGACCGCAAGGGCGAGGGTCCCGCGCCGGACGGAGTGGAGCGGTTCGCCGCCGATGTGAGCACGGCGGAGGGGGCGCGGGCCGCCACGGCCGGAGCCGCCGTCGTCTATCACGCGGTCAACGTCGGCTATCACCTCCAGGTCGAGGTCATGCCTCGGATCCAGGAGGCGATCCTGGGTGCCGTGGAGGCCTCCGGCGCGCGGCTCGTCGTACTCGACACGCTCTACCCGTACGGCGAGACCGGGGGAGCGGTGATGACCGAGGACTCTCCGTGGAACGCGACGAGCCGCAAGGGGCGGATGCGTGCCGAGCTGGACGAGAAGTACCTCGCCGCGCACCGTGAGGGACGAGCCCGGGTGGTCCTCGCCCGCTCCGCCGACTTCGTCGGACCCGGCGTGCTGAACTCCTCGCTCGGCGGGGCCGCCTTCCCGGGCGCGCTCACGGGAGGGGACGTCCTGGCCCTCGGCGACATCGACCTGCCGCACAGCTACACCAACATCGAGGACGTGGCCGCGGGTCTCGCCACCCTCGGTGAGCATCCGGAGGGGGACGGGCGGGTCTGGCATCTGCCGACGGCGCCGGCCGTCACCACCCGCGAGATCCACGGGATGATCGAGAAGCGGGTGGGCCAGGCCCTGAACGTCGTGGTTCTGCCCGAGCCCCGGCCCTTCGGCCCGTTCGACGAGCAGTTCATGGCCGAGTACGCCGAGATGTTCTACCAGCACACCGAGCCCCAGATCGTGGACTCCTCGGCCTTCGAGCAGGCCTTCGGCGTCACGCCCACCCCGCTCGCGGACACGATCGACGCCACGGTGACCTGGTACGAGCAGCTGCTCGCCGGACGGTGACCGGCCTCACCGACATGGCCGACCGCGGTCCGAGGGGCATCGCAGGCCACCAATGTCGCAGTTTCTGATGTCTTCCGAAACCTCAGCATGGCTAGCGCGAGTTCCGCTAGGAACCTCGCCTACGCACCCTTTCGCCTAGGGTGCTCAAGTCGCTAAGGCCGCCCCGCCGCACCTGGTACACAGCGCTCGGAACCCCAAGGGATTCGAGAGGAAAACCCAGCCGGAACTGCCCGAGAATGTAGGCGAATCCACGACGAGTGCCGCGAATCGTGCAGTTGGTGGGCAGGATCAGAACTGGACCAAACGATGTGTAGGCTACGATGCGAGGATAATTTCAGGCGATGTTTGACACTGGAAACCTCATGGCACTCAGATTAGCCACCGACGCGGTCACCTTGGCTCAGGCAGCTGCCGCTCCTTCCTGATCCCTTACCAATCGCCCACTCGGCTGCCAGTGCACGACTGCGGCCAGACCGCGGCGAGAATCGGCGGGTTCGAGGAACGCCGCATTGTGCCGCTTTTTGATTCCCTTGCCGAGGCCGTACGACGCTTGGAGGTCGACAACGACGCTGGTTTCGGCACGATCCCGAAACCGGACCCGGAACTGGCCGTAGAGCTGGAGGACTGCGTCGCTCAGGAAACTGACGGCACGGACATGCCGGCCCCGCCACCCGACGAGCGGGGCCGAGCGTGCGGAACCGTCGAGTCGAACGAGATGTTGAGGCCGACAGACGGCCCCATCCGAACGTGTCCCGTAGCTCCGCCTGGGCGCTAGGCGGCTGCGACTTGGAGGATTTCGGGAACGCCCTGGGCGCGGGTGTAGGGCTGGAAGCGGGGGAGCAGGCGTTGACAAGGCTCAGGCAGCGGGGGTGCCCCTATGTCTTTGGTCAAGGAAACGGGGGTGCGTTGGGTCGGCGGTCCGGGCAGCATGGCGGGGTGGCTGATCTGCTGTGGGATGACGTGAAGTGCTTCTTCGACCCCGATCTGATGGGGGCGTTGCCAGACGTGCGTCTCCCGAATGCTTCGGTTGACGACTGGCAGTCGGCCCTCGATCTTGTCGCGGAGAAGGGGCTGGAAGTGCCAGTACTCCGAGGGAGAAGCGGTGCTTTCGATTCCCCGGGCGGAGGCTGTGCTGTCTCGCCCGGCGGATGCCGAGTGCCCGGAGCTGCGGGTCTGGCCGACGGCAGATGTGTTGGCGATCTTCCGCTTTATGCCGCCGATGAAGTCGACTTCGACGTCGACCTGCGTGATTTGCAGAGCCAGGATCGACTTGCTGTGTTCTGCGGCTTCCTCCGGGAGATCGGGCGGCGGCTGGGCAAGCCGGTGCTGATGGACCCGGAGGGCGACTCTGGCCACCCGGTGCTCGGCTTCGATGTCGAGGCCCGATCGAGTCCTTCTCTTCGCAGACCCGCAGGTCAGGTGACTACGGCCGAGGGCTGCGGTTCGTAGAGCAAGGCGTGGCGGGCCAGGGCGAAGGAGGCGATGTGCCAGCCGTTGCTGACGCGGGCGCCGGGCAGGTGCGCCGCCAGGAACTCCTCGTAGTCGCCCGGGGCGAGGCGTTGGGGGCCGGAACGTCAGGGTGGAGGCCGGCGCTGCGTCATCGGAGATGTGTCGGCGGTGCGGCGGGATGGTGGCCGCCATCATCTCGTCCATGACCATCGGACGCTGCAGATGCCGCAGCGGGTCGAAATCGTGGTACCTGGCCCCCCCGGTCCTCGGCGAGTCTGCTCGCCCAGGTCGCGAGGTAGGGCGGGCCGCAGTTGCGGTCGGGCGCGACGGGCGCCGCCAGGGCTACGAAGAAGCGCGCGTAGAAGAGGAACCAGCACCGGGAAGCTGGGCTGACCGCGGCGGCAACGCGTGCCGCGTGGGCTGATCCAGCAGGCGAGGGACGGGCCATGTCCCGGCCCTCGTGTCATCGTGTGGCGGTAACCTCCCAAGCCGTGAACCCTCCGACCGACCAGAACACAATTGGCCTCGAATAGTGAGTGAATAAGTCGACGAAAATGTATGAGGTAAGCCCATAGAGTCAGTGGACTCCGATACAATCCGGGGAGAGTTGAGCGCGCTTGGAGGATGAGTGAGCCAGGGCCAGGAGCAGTCGCCCGAGACCGCGAAGTCCGCGACTGAAGCCCGCGCAGAGCTGTACGCCCTGGTGAAGGCCGCCGAGGAGGATGGGGTCACGACCCTGATCCACAAGCGGGACGACCGTGCCCTGCTGGCCCCACTGGACCGGTTCCCCGCGGCCCGGCAGCCCGGCGCCTTCCCTTCCCACGTCCTCAGTGCGGCGCAGAAGGACTTCGGTGACCTGGTCTCGCGGGCCGCGCACGGCGAGCCGCAGGTGCTGCGCCGCAGCCGTACACCGGTCGCGGTGCTGCTGCCCGTCGACGCCAACTCTGTGTCCCACTCGTCCGATCCGGCCGCAGCCTCCGATGCGGCGCCCGCAGGAGGCGCGGTGAACAGTCAAGGCACTCAGAGTCGCAGCAGCGCGCCGCGCAGGCTCGCCACCCTGGGCGACACGATCGGTTCCGTGCTCGCCTCCGGCCCGGTCGGCGGCCCCACCTTCGGGCTGCCCGGACTCGATGCTGCGGCAGGCGGGCTGCAGCCGGGGCTGCTGACGCTCGTCGCAGCGCCCCCGGCCGGCGGCGGAAGCCTGCTGGGCTTGGCTGCAGCCAGGAAGACCGCGCTCGTCGACGGCCGCAAGGTGTTGTACGCGGCGTCGGGGCCGAACCGGGCCGACATCTTCCGCAGGATCCTTGCCGCGGAGACCGGCGGCGACTACCCGCGCCTGAAGCAGGGCCGCCTCACCGAGCACGAGCAGCAGGTCGCCGAACGGCTCCGCCAGCAGGCTGCCGTGCTCCTCATCGACGACGGCAGCGACCTGACGGCCGAAGCCATTGCGGAGACCGCCCCGCACGTCGAGGACCTGGCCCTCGTGGTCGTCGACCGGCTCCAGGCCGCCCACAACGCCCGCCTGCCGCTGTCCGGGGACCGGCTCCCGGACGCCTCCCAGGCCCTTGCCACCCTCGCGCGCACCCTGCAAGTGCCGGTCCTCGCCGTCGTGGACTCCGTCGATCCCACGCTCCTCGGTCTCCTGGACGCCGACGTCACGCTGACGCTCGCCCCGACCGGTGATCCGGCCAAGGTCCAGGTCACCGTCGCGGAGCGGGACTTCGGCGCGATCGGCTCGGCGTATCTTGGCCCTGATCTGCTGCACGCCCGCTTCCTCGACGCCGGAGCAGCACCCGTTGCCGGCACTGCCGGTGACGGGCCCGCGCCGGGCATCGGCACCGCCATCGAGCGGGAGCTGGCCGAAGCCGCGCTTCCCTACACCTCCGGCGCCCAGCAGGGGCTGCCGGCCGCCGTCACGCATGTGCTGGCCGCGCTGCGCACCGCGCTGGCAGGCGGCAACCAGACGGCCCTCGCCGAACTCGGCCCGTCCCTGGCCCAGGTGGCCGCGGCCCCGCCGTCGGTGCCGGAGACCGCCGAGGGGCGCGGCCTCGCCGCCGCGCTGAACGCCTACAACACCACCGTGTCCGCCGGTACCGGGCAGTTGGCAGCTGATCAGGCCGTCGCGGCGACTGACCCTGCCCCGGACGACGAAGACGACGCGGAAGAAGCAGGCGTCGAAATTCGGCCGGGGGATGAGGAGGACGAGCCGGACAGCGCACCGTTCCCCGCGCTGAAGCTCCTCAAGGACGCGGTCGGCCGCTCGAAGATGCACCCGATCAAGGTGATCCGTATCGAGGACCGGGAGAGCGGTCCGTGGCCGCTGATCAGTGAGCACATGGACGGCGAACCGCGCTGGGTCCACCCCGATGTCGCCAGCTCCCGGGTGCCCTACATCCGGGACAACGGCAAGCGTGTCCGCCGGGACAAGCTCGATGTCCCCGCCTCCTTCGGGGCGGGCGTGTTGTGCCTGATCGACCGCAACGGCAGCTACCCGTCCGCGTGTTCGGCCGTTCCGCTGGCCCCGAACAAGCTGTTGCACACCGGACCCCTTGCCGCGTTCGACAAGGCCAGCGCCGGGATCTACCTCATCGACATCCCGGTGTGGCCCCGCACCGACATGCCGCACCCGCTGGGCCGGATCATCGACCGGCCCGACGAGCACGGCCGCGTGTGGGTCACCACCCCGCACATCAAGCAGCTGGAGAGGCTCGTCCGCGACGGCCACCTCGCCGCGATGCCGGCCATCCACGACTCCTGGACCGGCAAGGCCAACGAGTCCCTGTTCAAGCCCTTCTACGCCGCCGCCCGCCAGGCACGTATCGAACTCGTCCAGGCCGGCGGCGAACCATACAAGGCCTACAAGACCCGGCTGTCGATCGCGCTGCGCCTGCTGTGGCCCAAGCGCGAGGAGCAGAAGTCCCCGTTCTGGCGGCCGGACTGGCGCATGAGCATGGTCGCCGAGGCCTCCGTCCGCCACTGGACCACGGCCTTCAAGGCGGTCCAGGAAGGACACACACTCATCGCCCTGCGCAACGTCGACGCGGCCGTCTTCTGGACACCCGACGACACCCCGCCGGCCACGTACCGGATCGGGACCGGCTTCGGCGAGGTCAAGGCCAAGTTCATCCAGCCCGGCGAGTTCATCCCCGAGGGTGACGACTGATGGCCGGGCCCACCGGCCACGGAGGATCCCTCGGCGCCGCCCTCAACGACCTCCTGCGCACCCAGGTCACCCCCCGCCACCGGCTGTCGTCGTACAACGCCAAGCACTGGCACGCCCAGCTCAGCCAGCTCACCGGAACCCACCGCGGCTACCAGGCCCTGGAAGAAGCCGGCCTCGACGTGACCGTCAAAACGTTGCTCAACTGGCTGTCCGACCCCGAGTACAACGTCCGCCGCAGCTACCGCGACCTCATCCACACCGCCTACGAGAACGTCGCTATCGTCCCCGCGGACCCGATCCCCGACCGTTTCAAGGACGGCGACTTCGAGATCAGCGGCTGGGTCACCACCGGCCGCGACCGACGCCAGCGCGGAACACGCGCCGCCGCACCCCTGCGAATCGACGGCCGATCGGGCGACTGGAGCGCCATCGAGGCACTTTGGATGGCCGACGAGCTCACCGACGACGACTTCGAGGACCACTTCATCGACGACGTCATCGTGCAGGACATCGGCGAAGGCACCGACGGATGGACCTTCGACGGACACAGCTACTCCGTTGAACTCAGGTAACACATCGGAGGGACCGCGCACGTAAACACCAGCTCTGAACGGCCCGCATTACAGCTGATCAGCGTGCACGCAGAGGCAGCCGCGAACGCCCGGCGCCGCACGGCCGATTACTTGAAGCCGCGGGTACACAGCCGCAGCAGGCACAGCCTGGCAGAGGTGAGCCTGTCGGGGCGCCGCCGCGTGGACGGCGGGCAGTTGAAGCTTGGCGGTATTGCCTGGCTACTGCTGGTCGTCGCGCGCTGGGGGCCGGATAATGAGCACATTCGAGATGCCGCCCTGATTTACGCAGTCTTGAGCAAGGTCGTGAACGTGCCAGTGGTAGTCGGATGCGGACTCCATCGCGTTCACAGTGGTTTCAACCGGCGTAAAGCGGTGCAGTGGAGTCGAAGCGCCGCCATAGGTATGGCCGAAATTGTCCGTGGTGAGGATCGTCAGCGGTTCCTGGCCAGACCACTCGATCCCAACACGAACGTCGTACTCCTCGTTTCCAGTCGCTTCAGCAGTGGTGCGGGTGAGTGCCATGACATCCGCGATGGCGCACTCGATGGCGGATGACTCGACTTCCCAGCCTTCGAAGTATTCGTCAACTGCCTTGCGATGCCCGCCAACCGCAGCCGCAAGGGTGACCGAGCCGTCGTGGTGGATGCTCACCCAGGCTTCCCTCCAGCTCGGCCGATCGATCGTGGCCATACTCACAGCGACCCAGCGGCGCAGACCAGGACGAGGGTTGTGCACGTCAACGTTACGCAACGGATGAACTCCTCTGTTCTCGGCATAGGTCAGCGCCAGAGCCTCCGTCGTCGCCAACACGTAGCGCGCCCTATCGCGAGTCATCCGCTCACGAATAACAGGGGTGCGAGGATGGGCGACTGCGATCAGCCAGGCGCGCTTGTCGGAGTCACGTCCAGCGGACGCTTCACCGAACAGAGCGTCCAAGGCCTCGCTCGCGTGCCGGCGCTCCTCGAACCGAGCGCGGTACATGGCTTCGATCTGCCGTTCCTTCATCCACACGGTGTCCGAGTCGTTCCGGACGGGCGCACCGAAGTAATCGTTCCTGTAGATCAGGTGAGGTCCGTCGATGCTTGCGGGGACCTCGACGATGATGGCCCGTTTGCCTTCGGCTTCGAGGCGATGCACATTCAGACCGAATACAGGCGGTGAGATGGCGGTGATTGCGGCGCTGCGCAGCGATCGTTCGTAGCTCTCGTCGAACTCGCCGACATCGACGCGTTTGGTCGCTGCTTTCTGCGACTCCTTCACGCCATAGACGATCAGGCCCCCGCCGCTGTTCGCCATCGCCGCGACATCCTTGGGGAAGTCCGTTTGCGTCAGCCCCTTCGCCGGTGGCAGCTCACCCTTCCAATCCAGATCGCTTGTCTCCGCCGTACCAGCGGCCACTGCCGCGTCGAGGATCTCATCGGTCAGGGGACCTGGTGGTGCTCCGACGGCGCGGTGGAGTGCTGTGAAGCTCATGGGCCAGAGTGTAGGGAGCGAGCGGCTACAGCAGACCGGGCCTCCACTACGTCCGAAGCAGGATGGTCACCTGGCCCTCTTGGCAAGCTCGGTGAGGAACTACGGCACTCAGCACACCGAAGTCGTAGAACCGCGTGGCCTCTCCCTCGCCGCATCGAAGTGCTCCGGCGCCATCCCTGTCGACGATGGTCGTCCGGAGGCGCTGGCACCTTTCCGGGGAAGCGGGCAGCGCTGCGCCGACCTTGCCCAACCTGCCCTGCTTTCGGAGATTCTTGCCCGACGGCGTCGACGGAAGATCGCAGACGTTTTACGCTGCGTGCTCGGGTAGTAACGAGCTGGGGGGCGAATGGCCGATCCGATCGAGATTGAAGCACCTGATGACTCGGGCTCGGTCACGTTGGGGAGATACGAGTACCAGGTTCACATCGCGGTCCAGGCGGTGTTGGAGATGCTGGCGGGTGGCACTGTTGAGCACGTGACGTGCGAGCACATCGAGGACATCGTCGTCGCTCGCAGGGGGGACCCCCGTTGCCCGGATGGGGGACTGTTCTGGGACTACCAGCAGATCAAGACCCGGGACGCGGTGGAGCCCTGGACGCTAACGGACGTGATCGCGAAGAAGCCGTTGAAGAGCCTGTGGCGCACCCACACCGCGGTGCGGGGTGCCGGCCAGGTCTACCAGCTGACCGCTGGCATCGAGGGCCATCTCGACCCCGCCGACGCGCTCGTGGTGGCCTTGTCGCGCGGACAGGGCGGAGATCTGGAAGCCTGCCGAAAGCGAGTGGCCTCCCACCTGAAGGCCGCCGATGACGACCGGTTGAGCGAGTTCCTGGGGCTCGTGCGGGTGCGGTCCTTCGTGCGCAGGGAGAGCGTCGAAGCGCACAACACGCGTGTGCTCGCCGACCTGGGACCCGGGCTTCCGATGGCGACGATCGACGCTCTCTACACGGAGTTGCTGCGCCGGACGAGGGAAGCCATGCAGGGCCGCCCCGTCGCCCGGTGGACCGAGTTGCTCGCCATCGACAACCCGCCGGCCGCTGTGCTTGGCAAGCGTGTCTCTGCTGCGGTCATCGCCGACGTACGGCAGCGGCTCACGCGCCCCGACCACGTCCTGCTGCAAGATCTCTCTCAGCAGCTGACCGGCTCCGAGACCAGCCTGGTCCGCAAACTCCGGCAGGGAGCGGCGTCCCGAGAAGTCATCCAGGACGCGCAGATGATGCGGGCCAACGCCGACCACTACCGGCTTCGCGAAGCCGCGCTCGGCACCTGGCCCGCCGATCCGGCGGTGGATGAGGACCTCGATCAACGGCTGCTCTTCCTGGCACGCCGCGTCGGTCGCGCCCATGAAGACAACCCCCGGCCGGCGAACGCCATCTTCGACGCCCTGCAGGTCGAACTACAGAGCAACCCGGGCGCCTACGATCGCGCACCGCTGTACGCACAGGACGGGGTCCTTCTGATGGGACGGGCGTGCGCCGTGTCGGACGAGTGCCGCTTCGACTGGGGGAACGCGCGTGACGCCTCCTGACACCGCCACACCCACGCCGGTGGACCGGCCCGCTGACGGCCGTCCGCCCTCCGCTGATGCCCAGGCCCGCCTGCTGGTGCTGATCGACGTCTTCTCCGAGACCAAGTCGAGCAAGGGCATCGAGGGCCGGATGAAGCTCGCCAAACTCGACTTCCTGCTCCGCTATCCCGGGCATTTCCGCAAGCTGATGTCCGCGCGGCGGCCCGGCACAGACGTTGGCGAGGACCCCTGGCTGACTGGGGCCATCGAGCAGAGCATGATCCGATACCGCTACGGGCCGTGGGACCCCGCCTATTACGCCCTGCTAGGCGCCCTCACGGGCAAGGGTCTGATCGAGCCCAAGCACGAGGACTCCGTCGCCACCTACCGCACCACGCAGGCCGGGCACGAGGTCGCACGCGCCCTTGCAGATACCGAGAGCTGGCGCCCCGTGCGGGAGCGGGCCTTGCTGCTGCGCCGCTACTTCAACCTGACGGGTACCACCTTGAAGGACCTCATCTACGAGACGTTCCCCGACATCGTCGAGGCGGACTGGGGGACTCACCTGTGAGACTGCGCATTGAAGAGTTGACGCTGGTCAACACCAGCCGCACCGTACGCTTCGAGCCCGGTATGAACGCCATCGTGGGCTCCATGAGCGGCGGTAAGACGGCCACCGTCGGCTGTCTGCGAGCCCTGCTGGGGGCCGAGGTGAGCGTAGTGCCGGAGCTGCGGGGCCGCTCTGTCTCCGGCACCGTGCTCGTCGGTGAGCGCCGCTTCCGAATCGTGCGCCAGCTGGTCAGCACGTCCACGGCCAAGGTCGACATTGCCGAGATCGGCGGCGAGCAAGAGGTATGGCGCTTGCCGGCCAGCCAGTTGCAGGCTGGCTACGAGCAGACCTTCCGCGACTGGTGGCTGAGCATGCTCGGGCTGCCCCGCATCCGTGTTCCCCGCGCTCCTACGGACGAAGCCAGCCCGCTCATCCCGGTCACGATCAGCGACTACCTGATGTACTGCGTCCTGCGGCAGAAGGAGATCGACACTTCCGTCTTCGGCACCCCGGACAACACGCAGAAGAACATCAAGCGCAAGTATGTCTTCGAGATCCTCTACGGCCTCTACGACCCCGAAGCCGCAGGGCTCCGCGAGCGGCTCCGTACCGTTACAACCGAGCTCAACGCCTTGACCGCAGATGCGACCACCCTGGATCGCATCCTGGAGACGACTGCGTTCGCCTCCCGTGCGCAGCTCGAGGTCCAGAGGCAGGAGACCGAGCAGCAGCTGCTCCAGGCCCGCCAGGCCGACTTGGTCCTGGCCCGCGAAGTCACCAGCCCCGCCACTGTCTCGCTGCGCGAGGAGATCGGGGAGGTGGAGGCCGAGCTCGCCCGCATGTCGGACGCGGCCGCGTCCGAAGCCGTCTCCGTCGCCCGGCTGGAGGAACTGCGCGACCAGCTCATCGCCCAAAGCCGCCGCCTCACCCGCGCCCTGGTCGCCGAGCGGCTGCTGAACGACTTCGAATTCCACACCTGCCCCCGCTGCGGTGCCGGCGTTCCCGAGCGGGGCGACGAGGACACCTGCCGGCTGTGCCTGGAGACCCCGCCACAGGATCCCGCCCCGTCCACGCTCGCCGCCGAGCAAGATCGCGTGATCGAGCAGGTCACCGAGACCGAGGAACTCATCAAGCGGAGCAAACGTCGCCTTGACGAGCTGGAGGCTGCCCGAGCCGTCCAGACACGTCGCCGCACCATTCTTGGGGAGAAGCTCGACCGCGCCACGGCCACCTACGTGACCGACCAGGCGGACCACATCCGTGCCATCGCTGCTGAACAGGCGCGGCTGGAAGAGCACCTGGCCCGGATCGGCGACGCTCTCGCCCTGCACAACCGACTTCAGGGACAGAGTGAACGGATCGCGGAGCTTGAGCGGGAACAGGAAGATCTCAACGATCGCATCGCCGCGGCCCGGCACACCAACCCGGATCTTCACGCGCGTCTGGACGCCCTCGACGAAGCCTTCGAAACCGCCCTCCGCAGCTTCGACGCTCCCCGCTTCGACAGTCAGCCGGGCTCCCGCATCAACCGGGATACCTACATGCCGGTCGTCGACGGGCGTTCCTTTTCCGACCTCCAGTCGCAGGGGGTCGAGGTCCTCGTCAACGTCGCCCATGTCCTCGCACACCAGCAGGTAGCGCTCCACGACGACTCCATGCCCCTGCCCAACCTGCTGATCATCGACGGCATCAGTAGCAACGTCGGGCACGAGGGAATCGATCTGGAACGGCTGCGAAAGATGTACGCCACCCTGCTGGACACCGCCACCGAACACATGGACCGGCTCCAGATCATCGTCACAGACAACGATTCGCCACCCATTGACGGCATCCACCGCGCCCTGGAGCTGTCGGATACAGATCGTCTCGTACCAACAGAATCGTCGGGCGATGGATCCCAGGGCAGCGAGGAGACCGGCCGGGACGGTGTAGCAAACGATTCCGTGTGAGCCCATCGAGCAGCTGCTCCTGGGCCTTCACGAGCGAGGCGGCGCCTGCCCGCCAGGCGCGAACAAGCCGGGGCACCGCAGACTCCTCAGGGCCCGCCCTTAAGGAGTTCGATGACGGAGACCGCCTTCGTCCAACCGCTGCCGAGGAGGGCGATGGCAGAGAGGACGCCGACGCCCGCGATGATGGTCACGGCTGCTATGTCGGGTACCTTCAGCGCCACCACGCCGCTCGCGGCGGCAAGAATCATGAGCACAACACCGGCTATTCGCAGTAGTTCGGTGTTCCGGACGCGTTCATCCTTGTGGTTCTCGGTCAGGCTGTCGGGCAGCAGCACGCCAGTGCGGCCGGCCGCACTGTTGGCGGCGATGCGCAACAGCAGCCCGGTGAGATTCTCGAGAGCCGCGTCTGGCCGGGGCCCGTCCAACTCTGTCTCGGCGGCCCGCAGTGTGGCGACGACTCTTTCGGCGTGGCGCCGTAGTAGTGCATGCCGAAACCATCGGCCGCGTGGCACGGTCTGGTGAGACCGGCCTGCCCTGAAGATGGCACGTTCTACGGTCCTCATTGCCACGGAGACCTGCCGCACAGCATCGGGCCGGTCACGGCCACTCGCTTTCGCTGCTCCAGCGACGACATGGATTGCTGCAGCGCATTCAGCCACCAACTGACTTCGCCGCATCTGTGACGGAGCACTGAAGGAACACATTATGCCGTAGATAGAGAGAAAGAAAAGCACCACAATCGTGGGCGACCTCACGGCCGCTTCAGCCACACTCGCCAGGATCATGATTGTTAGGCAATAGGCCAGCATAATGCGGCAGCCGAACTGAAACAGGGCGATTCCGCGCCATAGATGATAGGACTGAAGAGCAGAACGAATATGAAGAGGCAGTGCAACCCAGCTATATCCGGCATCGCATAAATCGCTTTGCATGGCTCTGACATACGAGTCCGCCTGCCTCATCCGAAAGCGACGCAAGGTCGTTAAGGGGCGCGGTATGGCCATTGGCGCAGTCTCACTTCTTCGCAGACGGAGAGCGTTGGGGGTCTAAGCGCCGGGCGAGCGTCGTGGGCGACCAGATGCGTGCACGGCTGCGGAGAGGGCATACTGATGCTGAACGCATACGCGTACAGGTGCAGAAGGCCCCGGCAATCCCGCCGGGGCCTCGCTGCGTCTGGGGGTGGTCAGGCGACGGACATCAGTCCGCCCTTGCCAGGCTTGGGAGGCCGCTTGGCGTAGCCGGGCACCCGGATCGGAGGCGGCCCGCCGACGGCGAGCTGCTCGGTCATCGCCCTCTCCAGCTCGTGCTGCGACTCGTAGCCGGCCACCGCGGGGTTGAGGGCGTACCGGTGCCCGCGGCCGCCTCCGGAGCGCAGCACCACACCGCGTTCGACGAGGAGGCCCATCGCGCGGCTCATCGAGGCCTGGCCGACGCCGAGGATCTCGTCGATCTCCGCTTGCTTCATGCCGACCGCGCCGCCGGACTGCTGGCGCTCGGCCATCACTGACAGGACATCGATCGCCGTGGGAGTCAGCTGGAGCTGGTAGAGCATGCCCAGCAGGCCCGTGGTGTTGAGAAGCATGGCGAGGGATCCCTTCGGTCAGCCGAGCTCGGTCCTGGAGAACAGGGTGAGCTCGGGAGCGAGTTCGTCGGGGAACTTGGAGTCGAGCGCGAGGGCACGGAGCTCGGTCAGGAAGTCGCGCTGCTCCTGACCGTTCCCGTTATACGCGACGCGGGGGTTGAGCTGGTAGGAGGACCTCTTGACCTTACGGATGAGGTTCTTCTCGCACAGGGCGTCCAGGGCGTGGCCGATGCTGGTGCGCTTCACGCCCAGCTCGGTGGCGATCTCGGCGTGCGTGCACTCGATCTTGCCCTTCTTCTGCCTGCCGATGAGGTTGGACAGGATGGCTGCCTGAAGCTTGCTGATGATGTTGTGCATCAGGCAGTAGGGCAGGACGCGGCGCAGGAAGTAGTTGCTGACGAGGGAATAGCCGGCCTCGCCGAGCATGTCGTGCGGAGGCCGACGATAGACGACGGCCTTCACCTCGTGGACGGGGCCCTTGCCGAACTGCTCCGCAATCTGGCGAGCGAGGTCCGCGCCGCCATCGTCGGCCTGGACTGCCCGCATGGGCTTGGAGGGCTTGGGCGGCTGGGAGCGAGGGCTTGCCCGCCAGGCGCGCAAGCTCTCGGCTGCTGCGTCCATGTAGATGATCCTTTCGCGTACAGATGATCGGCACTGTACGGCAAAACTTGCGAGCATCCGCATGTTACGCGCCGGAGAGTTGCTGATCGCCGCAAGTTTGTGTCGGTGGCCGCCGACACTTCGCTGAATCAGTGCGGAGGGAGCGGCCGGGCCCCCAGCTTGGGGATGTCGGCGGGCTCCGGAACTGCCGTTGCGCAGCGCGGCGTTGTTGTTCGCGGCGAGCAATCTTGGTGTGCCGAGCCGTGAGGGAGGCCGGGCATCCGGTGTGAGGTCCGCCGCCGACTCCACACCGGATGCCATAGACAGGGGCCGCGTAGCGGCGCCAGTGGCTACTCGCCTACTCGGATCCATCGGACACAGCGGAGGGCTAGGCCCACGCCGGCGGCCGTCAGTTCATGAACAGCCGAGGCATCGTGGAGGAGGTAGAAGAGGCTTCCCGCGGCGAGGGCGTCGGCAAGGCTGGGGCGTTTCCACTCGAAGCGCCATCCGCCATTCCAGCGTTGTGGTTCCATGACTTAGTCCTTCTGCATCGCCCTGGTCGGGTGAGCGAGGGTTTAACGGGGGGCGCCTGCCGGGGCACCCCCCGTTCCTCTGGGGCGAGCAATGAAGGACGCTAAACCTGGTTGTGCGGGGCCAGAAGCGCGTCGCACGAGAGTGGCGCACCGGCACCGCAGGATGATCGATACAGATCACCGAATGAACGATTTCTTAGACGCAGAGCGCATCAACGCTCCAATGTCGGGGTTTACTTACGCTCGGTCACGATCAGTGGTAAGTGACGCATATATGGCCCCCTGCCTGCCCGGGCGCCGTTCCGGAGCTCCGAGGTGGCAGCCGTCGGTTCGCGGCGATGGCGGAAGTACCGCCCCTCCATCCGCTGGCCTCACGCATCGAGAGGCAAACCTTGCGACTATTCGCATGTTTCTGCCGAGAGTTGCGCACAGTCGCAAGTTTCAAGACTGAATGTAGGTACTGACTGACACTCAGGACAACCCAATGTCGGTGGCCACCGACATTGGGTTCTGTAAAGCCGCAGGTCAGAGGGCCTTTTCGCTCAGAGCTCTTACTTAAAGAAGCACCTCATCGCAGATGGAGCCCACATCACCTCGCAAACAGTCAACTAACCTCAATTCCAAGCCAGTTGGAAGCATGTCCCCGGCCTACTAGCCGGCCTTCGCGGGGCGGAGCGCGGGAATGGGTCTGTCAGGGATGTAGCTGTGCTGCCGTGAAGCGGGGGCCCAGGGGTACGTGCTCGCTGGGGAAGGGCCTCGACCTGGGGCGGGCCTGCGCCAGCTCGTCTGACGCGCTTCTCGGCCCTGTTCTCTTCGCTCTGCCTGACTCCTTTGCGGCTGGTTGTGCCGGAGGCACTCCAGCCAACCCTCATCGGGCGACAGGGAGGAGGAGCCCCGGAGGGGGGCCCGACTCCCTGTCGCACACGGGTATTCCGTGGAATACTTTCCACCACGGAATACCCGTCAATTCCCGTACCCTCGAAGGGAATCGGAGATTCCCCAAACACCCCTACCGACAACACCCCTGATACTCCCTCAACTCGAACCCGAACACCCCACTGCCATAAAATAATTCAGCACCATAAATTTGTGCCGGAGGCACAAACCATTCCCCGCCTTCCGTGCCGGAGGCACGCAAGTTGGGAAATGGCCGGAGGCCAATTTCCCAACTCCCCGCCGGAGGCGGGCAATTCGCGCGGGGACGCGCGAAACGAGCGAAGCGAGTATTCGGCTGCCGGAGGCAGAGCGAAGCGG
>NZ_JBIWAK010000012.1:0-213060 GCF_044759995.1 Streptomyces sp. NPDC098781 | reverse complement strand
TATTCCCCGGGGCCCCCCCCCCCCGGGGGGCGGCCCCCCCCCCCCGCCCCCCCGGCCCCCCCCCCCCCCCCCCCGCCCCGGCCCCCGCCCCCCCCCCCCCCGCGCGGGGCCCCCCCCGCTTCCGTGTCCGGGCGCCGACGTCAGCCGAACCGCTGCACCCCCGAGGGCGTCACCACGGCGTGCACCGGACGGTCGTGCGGCTCCTCGGGGACGCGCTCGACCACCTCGGCGTCGTACAGGAGCACCACGAGCGCGGGATGCGCGCCCGCACGCTCCAGACGCGCGAGGACACGGTCGTACGACCCTCCGCCGCGCCCCAGCCGCAGACCGCGCGCGTCGACCGCCAGACCGGGCAGCAGCACCACGTCGGCGCGGGTCACGGCGTCCGGGCCGAGACGTTCCCCGGAGGGCTCGAAGAGAGCCATCCTCCCGCTGTGCCGGATCTCGGCGAGGGAGTCCGGCCCCGCGTACGCGCCCCAGTCGAGGTCGTTGTCGGGCAGGAGGACGGGCAGCAGGACCTGCACGCCCCGCGCGCGCAGCGCGTCGAGCAGCGCGAGCGTGCCGGGTTCACTCCCCACGGAGACGTACGCCGCCACCACGCGCGCGTCGGCCAGCTCCGGCAGCTCCAGGGCGCGCACGGCCAGCGTGGCCGCCGTTTCCCGCAGGTCACCGTCCGGCAACCTGTTCCTCACCGCGAGGAGTTCTCGCCGCAACGTTCGCTTGTCAGGCTCGGCCGGACGTCCGGCGTGACTCATGGGTCGGTCCCGTTCCCTTCGCAATGTGCTCATATGAGAGCCAAATAACCGGAGCCTCAGATTCCCTCCAAAGGCACCGGATATGGTGTCGGGCATGACTCAGTCCCACCCTCGGATCAGCAAGGCTGTCATCCCCGCAGCAGGCCTCGGCACCCGCTTCCTGCCGGCCACCAAAGCCACTCCCAAGGAGATGCTGCCGGTCGTCGACAAGCCGGCGATCCAGTACGTGGTCGAAGAGGCCGTCTCCGCCGGCCTCGACGACGTCCTCATGATCACCGGCCGCAACAAGCGCCCTCTCGAGGACCACTTCGACCGCAACTACGAGCTGGAGTCCGCCCTTCAGAAGAAGGGTGACGCGGGCCGGCTCGCGAAGGTGCAGGAGTCCAGCGACCTGGCCACCATGCACTACGTCCGCCAGGGCGACCCCAAGGGCCTCGGCCACGCCGTCCTGTGCGCCGCTCCGCACGTCGGCCACGAGCCCTTCGCCGTCCTCCTCGGCGACGACCTGATCGACCCGCGCGACCCGCTGCTCAAGCGGATGGTCGAGGTGCAGGAGCAGCACGGCGGCAGCGTCATCGCGCTGATGGAGGTCGCGCCCGAGCAGATCCACCTCTACGGATGTGCCGCCGTCGACCCCACCGAGGACGCCGACGTGGTCAAGGTGCACGACCTCGTCGAGAAGCCGGCCGCGGCGGACGCCCCGTCGAACTACGCGATCATCGGCCGCTACGTCCTCGACCCGGCCGTCTTCGACGTACTGCGCAAGACCGAGCCGGGCCGCGGCGGCGAGATCCAGCTCACCGACGCCCTCCAGCAGCTCTCGCAGGACGAGAAGGTCGGCGGCCCGGTGCACGGCGTCGTCTTCAAGGGCCGCCGCTATGACACCGGCGACCGCGGCGACTACCTGCGTGCCATTGTCAGACTCGCATGCGAACGTGAAGACCTGGGCCCGGACTTCCGGACCTGGCTTCGCAGTTACGTAGCCGAGGAGATGTAGCGAGTTGAGCACCGCCGCGCCCCGTACCGCCGGTCAGGACCACCTCTGGTCGGTGGACGAGCACCTGGAGGACATCCTCACGACCGTCCGCCCCCTGGAACCCATCGAGCTGCAACTGCTCGACGCCCAGGGCTGCGTCCTGGTCGACGACGTCACGGTGCCGGTCTCCCTGCCACCGTTCGACAACAGCTCCATGGACGGGTACGCGGTACGGGTCGCGGATGTCGAGGGCGCGAGCGAGGAGTTCCCGGCGGTCCTGGAGGTCGTCGGGGACGTCGCGGCGGGCCCGGCCCAGCCGCTCCACGTGGGCCCCGGCCAGGCCGCCCGCATCATGACCGGCGCCCCGCTGCCGTCCGGCGCCGAGACCGTCGTTCCGGTGGAGTGGACCGACGGAGGGCTCGGCGAGGGCCCGGTGACCGGGATGCGGGCCCGCAGCCTCGCCCCCGAGGGCGCGCGCGGCCAGGTGCACATCCACCGGCCGGCCGAGGCCCGCGCGCACGTGCGCGCCAAGGGCAGCGACGTCAAGGCCGGCGACCGGGCGCTCGAAGCGGGCACGGTCCTCGGCCCGTCGCAGATCGCCCTGCTCGCCGCGATCGGCCGCGGCACGGTCCGGGTGCGCCCGCGGCCGCGCGTGGTCGTGATGTCCACCGGCAGCGAACTCGTCCAGCCCGATGAGCAGCTCGCCGACGGCCAGATCTACGACTCCAACAGCTTCAGCCTCACCGCGGCCGCCCGCGACGCCGGTGCCATCGCCTACCGCGTGGGCGCCGTGGCCGACGACGCCGAGACGCTCCGCTCCACCATCGAGGACCAGCTCGTGCGCGCCGACCTCATGGTCACCACGGGCGGCGTGAGCGTGGGGGCGTACGACGTCGTCAAGGAGGCGCTGTCGCACGTCGGCGACGAGGACGAGGCCGGCAGCGGCATCGACTTCCGCAAGCTCGCCATGCAGCCCGGCAAGCCCCAGGGCTTCGGCTCCATCGGCCCCGACCACACCCCGCTGCTCGCCCTGCCGGGCAACCCGGTGTCGTCGTACGTCTCCTTCGAACTGTTCGTGCGCCCCGCGATCCGCACCCTGATGGGCCTGGCCGACGTCCACCGGCCGCGCAGGACCGCGATCCTTGCCGCGGACAAGGCGCTGACCTCGCCGAAGGGCCGCAGACAGTTCCTGCGCGGGACCTTCGCCGACGGCGAGGTGCGGCCGGTGGGCGGCGCCGGATCCCATCTCATCGCCGCCCTCGCGCACGCGAACGCGCTGATCGTCGTCCCCGAGGACGTGGAGAGCGTCGAACCCGGCGCCGAGGTCGAGGTGGTCCTGCTCGGCTGAAGGGCCCTGGTTGGCGGTACCGTGTCGCGCACAGCAGGCCCGTGCGCCGCACCGCGACGGGCCCGGACCGGGAGCGCCACACCAGCATGAGCACGCAGGACCCACCCAGCCAGGACCGCCTGACACACATCGACGAAGCGGGCGCGGCCCGCATGGTCGACGTGTCGCAGAAGGACGTCACCGCCCGCACCGCGCGCGCCGGCGGACGCGTCCTCGTCTCGCCCCGCGTCATCGAGCTGCTGCGCGGGGAGGGGGTCCCCAAGGGTGATGCCCTGGCCACCGCGCGTATCGCGGGCATCATGGGCGCCAAGCGCACGCCGGACCTGATCCCGCTGTGCCACCCGCTCGCGCTCTCCGGTGTGAAACTGGACCTGTCGGTCGCGGACGACGCCGTGGAGATCACGGCCACCGTGAAGACCACGGACCGCACGGGCGTCGAGATGGAGGCCCTCACCGCGGTCTGTGTCGCCGCGCTCACCGTGATCGACATGGTGAAGGCCGTTGACAAGGGAGCGGTCATCACGGACGTACGGGTGGAGGAGAAGACGGGCGGAAAGTCGGGCGACTGGAGCCGGGAATGACATATCGCGCTCTTGTGATCACCGCGTCCAACCGGGCCGCGGCCGGGGTCTACGAGGACAAGGGCGGCCCGTTGATCGCGCACGGCCTCAAGGGCTTCGGCTTCGACGTCGAGGGCCCGCAGGTGGTGCCCGACGGAGACCCGGTCGCCGCCGCCCTGCGCGCCGGTGTCGACGCCGGCTACGACGTCATCGTCACCACCGGCGGCACCGGCATCTCGCCCACCGACCGCACGCCTGAGGCGACCCGTGAGGTGATCGACCACGAGGTGCCGGGCATCGCGGAGGCGATCCGGGCGTTCGGCCGGGAGAAGGTGCCGACGGCGGCGCTCTCCCGGGGCCTGGCCGGAGTCGCGGGGCGCACCCTGATCGTGAACCTGCCCGGGTCCAGCGGCGGGGTGAAGGACGGGCTCGCCGTCCTGGAACCCCTGCTGATCCACGCCGTCGACCAGCTGCGCGGCGGCGACCACCCCAGACCGAGCAGCGGGGGTGCGAGCTGAACAGCCCATCCTGGCCCGTCGTGCTGGGGGACGGCGATGTCGTCCTCCGGCCGATAAAGATGCGCGACCAGCGGGCCTGGCGCGAGGTCAACCGACGCAACCGGGACTGGCTGCGCCCGTGGGAGGCGACGATTCCGCCGCCCACGCCCAGCGGTCCGATCGCGCACCGGCCGACCTACCGTCAGATGGTCCGGCATCTGCGCTCCGAGGCCCACGCGGGACGGATGCTGCCGTTCGTCATCGAGTACCAGGGGCGGCTGGTCGGGCAGTTGACGGTGGCCGGGATCACCTGGGGCTCGATGTGTTCCGGGCATGTCGGTTACTGGGTGGACGAGGCGGTGGCGGGCCGCGGAGTGATGCCGACGGCCGTGGCGCTCGTCGTGGACCACTGTTTCCGGACCGTTGGTCTGCACCGCATCGAGGTCTGCATTCGCCCCGAGAACGGGCCCAGCCGGCGGGTCGTGGAGAAACTCGGATTCCGCGAGGAGGGACTGCGTCCGCGTTATCTCCACATCGACGGAGCCTGGCGCGACCATCTGGTGTTCGCGCTCACCGCGGAAGAGGTCCCGGAGGGGTTGCTCGGCCGTTGGCGGCGGGCGCGCGAAGAGAAGGCGCAGCGCTCGAATCCGCAGAACACCCGGCAGAACTCGCAGGGGAACCCCGCGTAGCGCGGAAGTCGCCGGGGAAGTCGCCCGCGGCAACCTTAGGAATTGAATAAGTGTTCGAAATTGATCGCCGGATGACCGGCTCGGGGCATTAAATTCGCGCCCGGGCGGGATGCTGGTCGCATCGGTCACAAAAAAAGTTCGAAATATCAGCCAGATCGTGCGACACACCGGCTCAATTGGCAGATGGCCTCACGCAAACCCCTCTACCGTGTGAGGCGTGAGCAGCAGCGGCCTCATCTACGCAGTCATTGTCGGGGCCTGGGCCGCCTACTTGGTGCCGATGTGGCTCCGTAGGCAGGACGAGCTGAACGAGGCCCGTCCGACGGAACGCTTCAGCACAGCCATCCGGTTGCTGTCCGGACGGGCGGGGATGGAGCGCCGGTACGCCAAGGACCTGCGCGCGCGCTCCACCGAGGAGGGGGAGTCCAGCGCCGCGGAACCGGGCGGAGTCACCGAGTCGGTGGACGTCCGGGCCTTCGCCGTACCTCCGACCCGTCCGCAGCCCCAGGCGACGGACCGGCCGGCCGACCGGGCGCAGCCGTCCGGGCGCCCGGAGCCGGCCCGGGAACCCGCCCGCGAACCGGTGGCCAAGCAGGCGCCCGAGCGCGTCGGTGTCCCCACCGCCGAACCGGGCGCCGGGGCGGCGGGCAAGGCACGCAAACGCGTTCCCGCGGCCCGGCGTGCCCCTTCCGAGGAGGCGGCCGCGGCGCGGGCCCGGCGTACCAAGGCGCTCGCGCGCCGCAGGCGTACGACCGTCGTGCTCTTCCTCGCCTTCACGCTCGGCGCCGTCGTCGCCGCCGTCGGCGGGCTCGCCTTCCTGTGGGCGCCCGGCATCCCCGCCGTGATGCTCAGCGGGTACATCGCGTATCTGCGTTCCCAGGAGCGCCGCCGCTTCGCCTACCAGATGGACCGGCGCCGTGCCGAGGCCGCCGCGCAGCGGCTGCGCGAGCACGCCCGCCAGTCGCGTCGGCGTGGGACCGCCGAGGCGGGTGCCGGTGCCGCCGAGGCCGACGAGGGGCCCGAACCAGGCACCGATCCCGGGATGTCCGCCCTCGCCGCCGACCGGCGTGCCCTCGTCGAGCAGACCGATCACGCCGAGTGGGTCGACCAGCAGCGTGAGCGGCGGCGCCGACCGGGTCGCGGGGACAGCTGGGACCCGGTCCCGGTGCCCCTGCCCACCTACGTCACCGCGCCGGTCGCGCCACGTGCCTCCGCCGACGTGGACCTCGGGGCGCCGGACGCCTGGAGCTCGGCCCGGTCGAGCCCCGTCGCCCGGGACCGGGAGGCGGGCGACGCGGAGGCGGGCGAGGCGGCTCCCGGGGACGGCAGGGCCGACGGCGGCCGCGTCGGCGACGCCCTGCCCCAGGCCCGGTCGCGCCAGCGCGGGGGGAACCCCTCCCGGCGGGCCCGCGAGCGGGGCCGTACGCCGCTGTTCGACCAGTACGAGGACGGCGAGCGGCCCCGGGCCGCGAACGAGTGACAGCCGTCACCAGGGAACCCTCCCCGGCCGGGCCCCGTCGGCCCGGCCGGGAACGGATTTCCAAGCAGACCGATCGGGGTGCTAAAGTTTCACTCGTTGCAAGGGCCTGTGGCGCAGTCCGGTAGCGCACCTCGTTCGCATCGAGGGGGCCAGGGGTTCAAATCCCCTCAGGTCCACAGCAACGACTTTCCAGAGAACATGGGGAAGTTGGCGAGATCCCGTCCGATCACTGATCGGGCGGGATCTTTCGTTGTGCGGCCGTCGCGCGGCAGTTGTGCGACACACGTGCCCAAGGCGCCCTGGCTCGAGGGGGAGTGTGGAGAAGGCCACCGCACCGTTACCGGCCGGGCATGCGACGCCCCTGCGGAACGCGGCCTTCCGTCGGTTTGTGACCGCCAGTCTCATCTCGGCCACCGGATCAGCGATGGCGCCCCTCGCGCTTGCCTACTCCGTGATCGAGCAGGGCGGTGGAGCCGGGGAGCTCGGTGTGGTGCTCGCCACGAACACCGTTCCGACCGTCGTGTTTCTCCTCATGGGCGGCGTGCTCGCCGACCGGGTGTCCCGCAGTCGGCTGCTCTTCCTCGGCAATCTGCTGGCCGCCGTCGCACAGGGAGCGCTCGCGGTGACCGTCGCCACCGGGCGCGCCACGACCACGTCCATCGCGGTCTGCGGCTTCGTGGCCGGGACGGCGGTGGCCCTTACCGTGCCCGCCACCCAGGGGGCCGTGGCCCAGATCGTGCCCGCGGGGCAGTTGCAGCGGGCCAACGCCCTGCTCAGGCTGCCGACCAACGCCGTCAAGGTGGTCGGACCGGCCGTCGGCGGAGTCGTCGTCGCGTTCAGCGGCCCGGCCTGGGCGCTGAGCTGGGACGCGCTCACCTTCGCCGTCGCCGCCTTCCTGCTGCTCGGGCTGCGCCTGGAGGCGCCGGTCGCCGTGGGCGGCGCGCTGGGCGATCTACGGGACGGCTGGACCGGCTTCTGGTCGCGGACCTGGCTGTGGACCTACACCGTCGCCGGCACGGTCCTCGTCGCTGCCTGGCTGGCCGGGTTCCAGTTGCTCGGGCCCGTCGTCGCCGCCGAGGAGTACGCCGGGGCGCGTGACTGGGGGCTGGTGCAGGGCGCGTTCGCGGCGGGGCTGCTGCTCGGGTCGGTGGTGTGCCTGCGCTGGCGGCCGTACCGCTTGCTCGCGGTGGCGGTCGCCTCCGGTCTGCCCATGGCCCTGCCGCTGCTCGCCATGGGGTGGGGGCTGCCGCTGCCCTGGCTGCTGTTGACCGTCCTGCTCGCGGGCGTCGGGCTGGACGTGGCGATCGTCAGCTGGACGACCACCTTCCAGCTGTATGTGCCGCAGCGGGAGTTGGGGCGCATGAGCGCGTTCAACAGCGTGGGGGAGCGGCTTGCGATCCCGCTCGGCTATCTGCTCACCGCACTCGCGGCGGGCAGGTGGGACAACGGGACGGTGCTGGTGGCGTGCGCCACTCTCCTCGTCGCCGCCGTCGTCCTCAACCTCTGTGTGCCGGACGTGTACCGCGTCACCGCGGCACGGAAGTGACCGCTCACAGCGCCTTGGCGTAGCACAGGCTGAGCTCGTGGAAGCGGTAGTAGCCGAACTTCCGGCACGGCTCGTACCCGCTGGACGTGTACAGCGCCACCGCCTCTGGCTGCTTGGCGCCGGTCTCCAGCACCATGCGGACACGGCCCGCCGCCCGCGCGTCCTCCTCCAGCGCGGCCAGGATGCGTCTGGCGAGACCGCGGCCGCGCATCGACTCCACGACGAACATCCGCTTCAGCTCGGCGTCGCCGTCCTGGTTGCCCTCGCCGTTGTCGTCCTGGGCCCGCCAGCCGCCGGAGGCGACCGGGACGCCGAGCTCGTCGTACGCGATCAGGTACAGGCCGTTCGGCGGATCGAAGTCGGTCGGGGCGAGGGGCGTGGCGTCGCCGTCGTCGCCGTAGCGGACGGCGTACTCGCCCTGTACCTGGTCGTTGAGTTTCACGGCGTCGGGGTGGTCGAAGGAGACGCGGCGTATATGCATGCTAGATACCGTATATCAATTCAAGATCAAGGGGTTCCAGAACCGGACAACGTCCAGTGTGCCGGTAGGGTGCCGGAGTGCTCACTGTGACCTCTGTGAATGTGAACGGGCTGCGGGCCGCCGCGAAGAA
The DNA here is from genome assembly GCF_044759995.1 of Streptomyces sp. NPDC098781. Taxonomy (NCBI): domain Bacteria; kingdom Bacillati; phylum Actinomycetota; class Actinomycetes; order Kitasatosporales; family Streptomycetaceae; genus Streptomyces; species Streptomyces sp. NPDC098781. Next base: position 204,598 of record NZ_JBIWAK010000012.1, on the reverse strand, counting down.
GGGCTTCGTGGAGTGGCTCGCCGGCACCGAGGCCGACGTGCTGTGCCTTCAGGAGGTGCGCGCGGAGGAGCAGCAGCTGCCCGAGCACGTCCGTACCCCCGACGGCTGGCACGTCGTGCACGCGCCCGCCGCCGCCAAGGGCCGCGCCGGCGTCCCCCTCTACACCCGCCGCGAGCCCGACCGTGTCCAGGTCGGCTTCGGGTCGGCGGAGTTCGACGGCAGCGGCCGCTATGTCGAGGTCGATCTGCCGGGTGTGACGATCGCCTCGCTCTATCTCCCCTCCGGCGACGTGGGCACCGAGCGCCAGGACGAGAAGATCCGCTTCATGGGCGAGTTCCTGGCCTACCTGAAGGGCCTGCGCGAGCGCGCCGCCGCCGACGGCCGCGAGGTCCTCGTCTGCGGCGACTGGAACATCGCCCACCAGCGGGCCGACCTGAAGAACTGGCGCGGCAACACCAAGAACTCCGGCTTCCTGCCGGAGGAGCGCGAGTGGCTGAGCACCGTCCTCGACCCCGCCGCGGGCGGCTATGTCGACGTCGTGCGGTCGCTGCATCCGGATGTCGAGGGGCCGTACACCTGGTGGTCCTATCGGGGGCGGGCTTTCGACAACGATTCAGGGTGGCGGATTGATCTTGCCGTGGCCACCCCAGGGCTCGCGGAACGGGCCGTCAAGGGCGTGGTGGAGCGAGCGGCGAGCCACGAGGAGCGGTGGTCGGACCATGCCCCAGTGACGGTGGTCTTCGAGATGTGACGCGGGCCGAGCGATCGGGTCGCGTGCCCCGCTCGGCCCGCCCGTCGACCTCAGCGGTTCCGGCGTGCCCCGAGCGGTTCGCCGAGCGTGAAGGTCAGGCGTGAGGTGTCGGGTCCGGCCAGGCGGGCGGGGCCACCGCCGCAGTGGCCTTTGGCGACGACGACGCGGGCGCCGCTTTCGAGGAGAAGCTCTCGTGAGACGGGGATGTCCGTCCCGGTGGCCACTCGGTATCGGTCGGCCGTGTACGCGTCGAGCCAGTCGGACCGAATTCCGGCTGGGGCGGGGCACACGTCACCTCGGGCGGTAGCGCGGCACACGTAGTCGCCGTGCGGATAGCTCTTACGGGCCGCGAAGTACATGCGTCCGTCGCAGCCCGAACAGTGTGCGATGCCGGTGAGCAGCGCTGTCCTCCGACGCCTCGGTCGACGGGTGCCGTTGGAACGTGCTTCAAGGGCGTGTTGCAGTGCTTGAAACTCCTCGTCGGACAGCAGCGGTTGTCCGATCAGCACCGGGTTGCCCACGGTGTCGCGAACCGTCTGGCCCCCATGGGTCCGGTGCCCCATCAGTGCGGGGCTGCGCAGCACCTTGGAGAGGGTCCCTGAAGTCCAGCGGAATCGGTCGAAGTCCCGTCCGTGGCGACGGCCACCAGTCGGGCGGCCTTGCAGTTGGGCATGTCGGTCGCGGGGCACCGGTACATCCGCGTCGTTCAGCTCACGCGCGATGGTGATCAGTGATCGGCCAGCATGTACATGTTCCACGATCAGGCGGACGACTGTGGCGCTCTCGGGATCGGGTGCCAGGCACCACCCGCTGCCCGAGGGATGTGGCGCCTTCCGGTAGCCGAAGGGAATCAGCCCGCCTCCGTAGCGGCCGGCTGCGCGCAGTGCTTCATGACTGCTGGTGAGCCGGGCGGAGATGGTGTGCGTTTCCTGCTCGGCGGCGTGGGCGAGGTCCATGCACCGCCGAAGGGTCGCCCCGTCGGCCTGCGGCGTCACGACGAGCGGATGAGCGTCCTCCGGCATGCAGAAGACCAGTGTCCGGGAGCGCTGTCTGCCCCATGTGATCAACTCGGCCATGTGTGCCACGGAGCGAACAGCGCGATCCACGTGGGACCAAATGACGGCGTCGTATTCGTCGGGTCGCTCCAGCCACGGTGACAGGGAGGGCCTCTTGAACGGTGATGTCCGGCGGGCTGACACCCCGAGGTCAGAGGCCTCGGCGATCAGCGTGAAGCCGAGCCTCTCGGCGTAGAGGCGGATGACGGACCGCTGTCGGCTCGGTGAGGTCGTCGCGCTGGTGACGTTACTGAGGCGCAGTGCGGCAAAGGCTCTCGGCCGCCGCTCGACGGAGGCCGAGTGAGGCGAAACGGACAGGGGTGCTCGGTGACTGCGCTCGGGCACGTCGACGCTCCTTGGCGATGTCGGTCACATCCGGGGGCTGTGGCGCAGCCGCCGGGGCTTTCGGTCTCACTCTCGGAGGGCGAACGCGATTTCGTTTGTGATCGCCTGGAATGTGCCTCTTTATAGTGAAAGCGGGGTAAATGCGAGACTCTCGCGAAGGGTTGAGCTAATCGGCCGACGTGGATCGGCGGCCTCGCCGGCTACGACTGCTTGCGCAACCGCCGGTCCAGCGCCAGTGAAAGCTCCGCCTCCACCACGCTCCGGGCGAGTGGGCGCAGGCGTTGGAGGTCGTTCTCCTGGGCGTGGCGCAGGACCAGGTCGGCGAACATCTCGGCCAGGTCGTCGACGTGTTCGCGGACGCGCTTGCCCGCCGCCAGGACCTCCGCGAGCGGGATGCCCTCGCTGACCAGGATCGAGGAGACGTCCAGCAGGCGGCGGCTGATGTGGACGATCTCGTCGCCGTCGGTGCCGAGGTAGCCGAGGTCCAGGGCGGCGGCGAGGTTCTCGGGGGTGACCTGGCCCTCGAAGCGGGCGGCGAGTTCCTCGGGGGTGAGGCGGACCGGCTCCTCCTCGGTCGGGGTGACGCCGAGGACGTCGGCGACGTCGCGGCCGTGGTCGAGGGCCTCGGCCAGTTCCGCGATGCCGGTCAGGGTGTGGCCGCGCTCCAGCAGTGCCGCGATGGTGCGCAGGCGGGCCAGGTGGTGGTCGTCGTACCAGGCGATGCGGCCCTCGCGGCGAGGTGGCGGGATCAGTTTGCGTTCTCGGTAGAAGCGCAGGGTGCGCACCGTGATGCCGGCCAGCCGGGCGAGCTCCTCCATGCGGTATTCACGCTTCTCGGTCACCCCGGCACCTTAATTCGTACCGGCGGTAACTTTCCTCGCTCCGACCCCTACCGGCCGGTACGCACCTCCTCTACTCTCCCCATTGCGCCAGTGTTCACTGGCGTTGTTCCGGCGAGTCATGGTTCCGGGTGAAGTAGGAGGCACAAGGCATGGCCGAACGCGAGCATGTGCGGGTGGCGGTGGTCGGGTCCGGGTTCGGCGGACTGGGTGCCGCCGTACGGCTGCGGCGCGAAGGGGTCACCGACTTCGTGGTCCTGGAGCGGGCCGACAGCGTCGGTGGCACCTGGCGGGACAACAGTTATCCCGGGTGCGCCTGTGATGTGCCGTCCCATCTGTACTCGTTCTCCTTCGCGCCCAACCCCGACTGGCCGCGCACCTTCTCCGGGCAGGAGCACATCCGCGCCTACCTGGAGCACGTCACGGATGTCTTCGGGCTGCGCCCGCACCTCCGCTTCGGCTCGGAGGTGCAGCGGATGACCTGGAACGGTGAGCGGCTGTGCTGGGACATCGAGACGGCCAGCGGGGAGCTGAGCGCCGACTTCGTCGTCTCCGCCACCGGCCCGCTGTCCGACCCGAAGGTCCCCGCCATCCCGGGGCTCGACACCTTCCCCGGCAAGGTCTTCCACTCCGCCCGCTGGGACCACGACTACGACCTGCGCGGCAAGCGCGTCGCCATGGTCGGCACCGGCGCCTCCGCCATCCAGATCGTCCCGGCCATCCAGCCCGAGGTCTCCCGGCTGACCCTGTTCCAGCGCACCCCGCCCTGGGTCATGCCCCGGGTCGACCGCGCCATCAGCGGCGCCGAGCGCTCCCTGCACCGGGCCCTGCCCTTCACCGCCCAGATGCGCCGCGGACTGCTGTGGGGCCTGCGGGAGTTGCAGGTCCAGGCGTTCACCAAGCACCCGAACGAGCTGGGCTTCATCGAGGCGCTGGCCAAGCGGAACATGGCCCGCGCCATCAAGGACCCGGCCCTGCGCGCCAAGCTCACCCCCGACTACCGCATCGGCTGCAAGCGGATCCTGCTCAGCAGCGAGTACTACCCGGCGCTGGCCCGCCCCAACGTGGACGTCGTCGCGAGCGGGCTGAGCGAGATCCGCGGCTCGACCGTGGTGGCCGCCGACGGCAGCGAGGCCGAGGTCGACGCGATCGTCTTCGGCACCGGCTTCCATGTCACCGACATGCCCATCGCCGAGCGGGTCGTGGGCGCCGAGGGCAAGACCCTCGCCGAGGTGTGGAAGGGCGGCATGGAGGCGCTGCGGGGTGCCTCGGCCGCCGGGTTCCCGAACTGGATGTCCATCATCGGGCCCAACACCGGCCTCGGGAACTCGTCCATGATCCTCATGATCGAGTCCCAGCTGAACTACATGGCCGACTTCGTACGGCAGTTGAACGTCCTGGGCGGCCGGGTGGCCCTCGACGCGCGCTCCAGTGCCGTGCACGCCTGGAACCGGCGGGTGCAGGAGCGGATGAAGCGGACGGTGTGGAACACGGGCGGGTGCACGAGCTGGTACCTGGACGCCAGTGGCCGCAACACCACCATCTGGCCCGGTACGACGAGCGAGTTCCGGCAGGCGACCCGGCGGGTGGACCTCGGCGAGTACGCCGTCCTGCGCGCGTCGGTCAAGGCCGGCGACGACAAGAGCGCGGAGGCCGTCGCATGAGCCGCCTGATGAACGTCGCGTCCGGGCCGTACGCCCCTCCCGCCCCCGCCCGCGAGATCACCGCCGTGTCCGCCGACGGGGCCCGGCTGCACGTCGAGGTGCACGGCGCCGAGGAGGCTCCCGCCGTCGTCCTCGCGCACGGCTGGACCTGCTCGACCGCCTTCTGGGCCGCGCAGATCCGCGAACTGGCCGTCGACCACCGGGTCATCGCCTACGACCAGCGCGGCCACGGACGCAGCCCCGCCAGTCCCGCGTGCAGCGCCGACGCGCTCGCCGACGACCTCGAAGCAGTACTGAGGGCGACGCTCGCGGCCGGCGAGCAGGCCGTGATCGTGGGGCACTCCATGGGCGGCATGACGGTGATGGCCGCCGCCGCCCGCCCGGCCTTCCAGGAGCACGCCGCCGCCGTCCTGCTGTGCAGCACGGGCGCCTCGCGGCTGGTCGCCGAGTCGACGGTCATACCGCTGCGCGCGGGCCGGCTGCGTACCTGGCTGACCGGGCGCGTCCTCGGCTCCCGGGCGCCGCTCGGGCCGGTCACGCCGGTCGCCAGGGCGATCCTCAAGTACGCCACGATGGGCCCCGGTTCGGCCCCGCACATGGTCGAGGCCTGCGCGCGGATCGTGCACGCGTGTCCGCGCAAGGTGCGGCACGCCTGGTCGAAGGTGCTCGATCTGCTCGATCTCGACCACGGGGTCAGCCAGTTGACGGTGCCGGTCGCGGTCGTCGTCGGTACGGCCGACCGGCTGACCCCGGCGGTGCACGCGCGCTCGCTGGCCGCCGCGCTGCCGAACTGCCTCGGCGTCACCGAACTGCCCGGCCTCGGGCACATGACGCCCATCGAGGCGCCGGAGCTGGTGACCGCGAAGATACGCGAACTCGTCACGGCGTATCCGCGGACCACGACGAACACACAGGTGAAGGAGGGCGCATGAGCAGGGTGAGCCTCGAAGGACAGGTCGCCGTCGTCACGGGCGCGGCGCGGGGCGTCGGGGAGCTGCTCGCCCGCAAGCTGTCGGCGCGCGGTGCCGCGGTGGCGCTGGTCGGGCTGGAGCCGGACGCCCTGAAGCAGGTCTCCGAGCGGCTGCACGGCGACAGCGACCACTGGTACGCCGATGTGACGGACCATGAGGCGATGGCACGGGTCGCGCAGGAGGTGAAGGAGCGGTTCGGGAAGGTCGACATCGTCGTCGCCAACGCCGGTGTCGCCACCGGGGGGCCGTTCGTGGACTCCGACCCGGAGGCGTGGCGGCGGGTCATCGAGGTCAATCTGATCGGCTCGGCGGTGACGGCCCGCGCGTTTCTGCCGGTGCTGATGGAGAGCCGGGGTTACCTGCTCCAGATAGCCTCGCTCGCGGCCATCACGCCGGCGCCGATGATGACGGCGTACTGCGCCTCCAAGTCGGGTGTGGAGGCGTACGCGCACAGTCTGCGGGCCGAAGTCGGCTACCGGGGCGTGCGGGTGGGGGTCGGATATCTGTCCTGGACCGACACCGACATGGTGCGCGGGGCCGATCAGGACGACGTCATGCGGGAGTTGAGGCAGCGGCTGCCGTGGCCGTCCAACAAGACGTATCCGCTGGGGCCGGCGGTCGACCGGATCGTGGCCGGGATCGAGCGGCGGTCCAGTCATGTGTACGGCCAGTGGTGGCTGCGCGGGATGCAGGGTGTGCGCGGCTATCTGCCCGGGATCATCGGGACCGTGGGGCAGCGGGAGATGCGGCGGTTCGGGGACCGGCTCCAGGGGGTGCGCGGCGGGCTGGTCGGGGCGGGCGGCGCGGCCGATGAGCAGGAGCGGACTACGCGGCGTAACTGATCGACATGCGCAGGGTTATCGCCCGTGTGAATCTGGTCGAGGCCCCACCGAGGGGCCTACCCCCCACTCACTACGGGAGTGAACCCACATGGGCATGAAGGACCAGTTCAAGGAGAAGTCCGAGCAGCTTCAGGAGCGCGCGCGCCAGCACGGCCAGCAGGACCGGGAGCGTCCGCAGGGCCAGCCGGAGCGGGGGCGTCCGCAGGGGCAGCCGGAGCGGGGTCGTCCGCAGCGGCCGCAGCGGGACGAGGAGTCCGACCGCATGCGTGAGGACGAGGAGCGGTTCGACCACGACTACGACCGGTAGTCAGTCGGTTCGCTGAGCGCGGGGCGCCCACTGTTCTGGTGGGTGCCCCGCGTTTTGGCTTGTGCGGAGGGGTGCGTTGTCGGGTGCGGGCCCGGTGGGGGCTGGTCGCGCCCACGCGGCGGAGCCGCACATCGATACAGCCCCGCGCCCCTGAGGGGGTTGGTGCCGCCGCAGCTCAGGAGCGCCGAGGCAATTTCGGCCTTGAACGGTCCGGTACGTGTGCGTAGTCCGGGGGAGTTGCCGGAGGGTTCGTCTCAAGCAGTTCCAGGGCCAGTTCCACCGCGTCCGTCAGTTGGGCGTGGCGGCCCTCCGCCCAGTCCAGCGGTGTCCGCAGGACCTCGACATCGGGGCTCACGCCCTTGTTCTCGATGCTCCAGCCGTACGCGTCGAACCAGGCCGCGTTCATCGGGACGGTGATCACCGTGCCGTCGCCCAGGCGGTGGCGGCCGGTCATGCCGACCACTCCGCCCCAGGTGCGCTGACCGACCACCGGGCCCAGCCGGAGGAGTTTGAAGGCCGCCGTGATCATGTCGCCGTCGGACGAGGTCGATTCGTCGGCCAGGGCGACGACCGGTCCGCGCGGGGCGTTCGAGGCGTACGACACCGGCTGGGCGTTGCGGGTGAGGTCCCAGCCCAGGATCGTGCGGGTCAGCTTCTCCACCACCAGCTCGCTGATGTGGCCGCCCGCGTTTCCGCGTACGTCGACGATCAGGGCGGGGCGGGACATCTCCATGCGCAGGTCCCGGTTGAACTGGGCCCAGCCCGAGCCGCCCATGTCCGGGATGTGCAGATAGCCGCACCGCCCGCCGCTCAACTCCCGCACCACGGCACGGCGTTTGGCGACCCAGTCCTGGTAGCGCAGGGGGCGTTCGTCGATCAGCGGGACCACGGCCACCCGGCGGGCCCGGCCCGCCTCGCCCTCGGCCGGGGTGAACGTGAGCTCCACCGTCGTACCGCCCGCTCCCGCGAGAAGGGGGTAGGGGCCGGCGACCGGGTCCACCGGGCGGCCGTCGACGTGGGTGAGCACCGCGCCCTCCCGGATGCCGGTTCCGGCCAGCGGGGAGCGGGCCTTGGAGTCGGAGGACTCGCCGGGGAGGATCCGCTTGACCGTCCAGCCGTCGTCGCGGCGGACGAAGTTGGTGCCCAGCAGGCCCTGCCAGCGCTGGTAGTGCGCGGGGCCCTCGTTGCGGCGGGCGGCGGCGACGTAGGCGTGCGAGGTGCCCAGCTCGCCCAGGACCTCACGGAGCAGATCCGCGAACTCGTCGGGCGAGGCCACCCGTTCGACCAGCGGACGGTACTGGTCCAGCACCCCGTCCCAGTCGATGCCGCACATCCCCGGCTCCCAGAAGTACGCCCGGATCAGCCGGCCCGCCTCCTCGTACGACTGCCGCCACTCGGCCGCCGGGTCCGCCTCGTGCAGGATGCGGCGTGCGTCGATCCACACCGTGGAGTCGCCGTCGCCGGACTCGGTGGCGGGGACCGCGCGCAGGTCGCCCTCGTCGACCACGACCAGGCGGGTGCCGTCGCCGCTGACCGTGAACCAGTCGAGGTGGCTGACGAGTTCGGTCTTCTTGGCCTTGCTGATGTTGAAGTGTTCCAGGGTCGGCCGGCCGGTCGTGTCGTCCGGGTTGGCGAACGTCTCGCCCAGCGCCCCGGAGATCGGCCAGCGCAGCCAGACCAGCCCGCAGCCCGAGACGGGGTACAGCGCCGAGTACTTGGAGGCGGCGACCGGGAAGGGGGTGACCCTGCTCTCCAGGCCCTCGACCTCGACGACCGTCGCGCCGCCACCGCCACCACCACCGCCGTCGCCCTCCTCGTCCTCCACCGGGTCCAGGCCCCCGGCGGCCGGGCGGCCCTCGGGGCTCAGGGCGAAGGGGGAGGGCGTCGCGGAGGACAGGGGGACGAGGTAGGGGCGGCAGCCGAGCGGGAAGGACAGGTCGCCGGTGTGGACGTCGTACACGGGGTCGAAGCCCCGCCAGGAGAGGAAGGCAAGGTAGCGGCCGTCCCGGGTGAACACCGGGTTCTCGTCCTCGAAGCGGCCGTTTGTCACGTCGACGATCAGGCTGTCCCTCATGCGGGCCAGTTTGATCTGGCGCAGGGAGCGGCCGATCCCGGGGTGCGACCAGGTCAGCCAGGTCCCGTCGGGGGAGAAGGCCAGGTCGCGCACGGGGCCGTTGACCGACCGGATCAGCTCGGTGACCTCCCCTCCCCCAGACTTCGTCCGGGAGGTGCCCCCAGAGTCCTCGGTCACGTCGAGCAGCAGCAGCCGGCCGTCGTGCGCGGCGATGGCGAGGCGCTCGCCCTTGGGGTCGGCGACCATCTCCAGGACCCGGCCCAGCTCGCCCGAGGCCAGCCGGCGCGGCTCGCGGTCGCCCGTGGCCCGCGGCAGGTAGGCGATCTCGATCGCGTCCTCGCCCTCCGCGTCCGTCACATACGCGACCTGGCCGACCGGGCCGAGCATCTCCGGCAGCCGGACCCGTACGCCCGGGGTGTCGGTGATGGTGCGGGCGGGGCCGTCGCGGTGGGTGAGCCAGTACAGGCTGCCGCGTACGACCACGGCGCTGGCCCGGCCGGTCTCGTCCACGGAGATGCCGTCGACGTGCTGGGCGGCGGGCACCTGGTGGGGGCGCCGGCCGGCCCGCGTCCCGCCGAGCCGTACCTCGAGCCTGCGCGGCTCGGAGTCCGCGGCCAGGTCGTCCACGATCCACAGGTCGCCCGCGCACTGGTACACCACCCGGGTGCCGTCGCTCGCGGCGTGCCGGGCGTAGAAGGCGTCGTGGTCGGTGTGGCGGCGCAGGCCGGTGCCGTCGTAGGCGCACGAGTAGAGGTTGCCGACGCCCTCGTGGTCGGAGAGGAAGGCGATCCGGCCGCCGACGAACATGGGGCAGTCGAGGTGGCCGCCGATGTCCGCGAGCAGGCGTTCGCCGTGCAGCCACAGGCGGCCGGTGGCGCCGCCCCGGTAGCGCTTCCAGGCGGCCGGTTCGTGCGGTGGGGTGCCGGTCAGGAGCAGGCTTCTGCGCTCGCCGTCGAGGTCGGCGACCTGGATGTCGGAGCAGGGTCCCCAGGGCAGTTTGCGGCCGGGGTCGCCGTCGAGGCCCACCTTGTAGGCCCAGGTGAAGTGGGAGAAGGGTTCGCCGTGGGAGGCGACGGCGAGGATCATGCCGTCCGGGGTCCAGCCGCAGACCCGGGTGTCCGCCGACCCCCAGTGCGTGAGCTGCCGGCCCGGTCCGCCGTCCACCGGGACCAGATGGAGCTCGGGGACCAGGCTGCGCCAGCTCGTGTACGCGAGGTGCCGGCCGTCGGGCGAGAAGCGCGGGTGGCCGGTCTTGGCGCGGTCCACGGTGAGCCGCCAGGCGCGGCCCGGGGCGTCGAGAGGGGCGAGCCACAGGTCGTCCTCGGCCACGAAGCAGAGCAGGTCGTCATGGAGGTGCGGGAGGCGCAGATAGCTCACCTCCCCATGCTTTTCCCGTGGACGTACCTGAGCAACTCGTGACAAATCATGGCGCCGAGGGCCCCCGTGAGCCAGAACACGAACGAAACCGTTTCGTTTCGATGGGAAGGTGCGCTATCGTCGTGGTGTACGAAACCGTGTCGTTCGGAGTGGGAAGGTGAGAGCGGTGGCGGAGGTCGCGTCGGCACGTCGCAGCCGTATCACCCCCGAGCGCGAGGCCGAGCTGTACTCGGCCGTGCTCGACCTGCTCCGGGAGGTCGGCTACGACGCCCTCACCATGGACGCCGTGGCGGCCCGCACCCGGTCCAGCAAGGCGACGCTCTACCGCCAGTGGGGCGGCAAGCCGGAGCTGGTGGCGAAGGCGATCCGGCACAACAAGCCGGGCAGCATCTCCGACGTCGACACCGGATCCCTGCGGGGCGACCTGCACACCCTCACCTCGCGTGAGGACGACTGCACCATGCAGCAGAACGCCGCGCTGATGCGGGGTCTGTTCATGGCGGTGCACGGCAACCCGGACCTCCTCGCCGCCTTCAAGGAACTGCTCATCGAGCCCGAGATGGAGGAGTTCCGGCGGCTGGTGCGACGGGCCGTCGACCGCGGCGAGGTCCGCGCCGACTGTCCGGCGCTGGACTACATCGTGCACATGCTGGTCGGCGCGTTCGCGACGCGCACGCTGATCGACGACCAGCCACCGACGCAGACGTTCCTCATGTCGTACATCGACGCCGTGGTCCTCCCCGCCCTCGGCGTTCCCGTCAACTGACGAGTCCCCCTCAGCAAGCCCTCCTCCTGACGTATCCGCTCACGTCGTCGGGCTGATCACCCCTGCCCAGCACCAACCCACGACCTGACCGGGAGTCGCCCTCGTGGCCACGTTCCTCTACAAAGTCGGCCGGCTCGCCTTCCGGCGACGGCACTTCGTCGCCCTGATATGGGTCGCCCTGCTCACCCTCGCCGGGGTGGGCGCGGCCAGCGCGCCCGCGGCGGGCACCACCTCCTTCTCGATCCCCGGCACCGAGGCGCAGAAGGCCTTCGACCTGCTGGAACAGCGCTTCCCCGGGATGAGCGCCGACGGCGCGACCGCCCGCGTCGTCTTCAAGGCGCCGGACGGCCAGAAGATGACCGACCCCGGCAACAAGGCGACCGTCGAGGAGGCCGTCAAGGAGCTGTCCGACGGCTCCGAGGTGGCCTCCGTCGCCGACCCGTACACCGCGAAGGCCGTCAGCAAGGACGGCACGATCGCGTACGCGTCGGTGAAGTACGAGGTCTCCGGCATGGAGCTGAAGGACACCTCGCGTGAGGCCCTGGAGGACTCCGCGCAGGACGCGCGGGACGCGGGGCTGACCGTGGAGGTCGGCGGTGACGCGCTCCAGACGACACCCGAGACCGGCGCCACGGAGATCATCGGCATCGGGGTCGCCGCGGTCGTCCTGGTCATCACCTTCGGCTCGCTGATCGCCGCCGGACTCCCGCTGCTGACCGCCCTGATCGGCGTCGGTATCGGCATCTCCACGATCACGGCGCTGGCGAGCGCGCTGGAGCTGGGCTCCACGACGTCCACGCTGGCGATGATGATCGGCCTCGCGGTCGGCATCGACTACGCCCTGTTCATCGTCTCCCGCTACCGCGCGGAACTGGCCGAGGGCCGCGAGCGCGAGGAAGCGGCCGGCCGGGCCGTCGGCACCGCGGGCTCGGCGGTCGTCTTCGCGGGCCTGACCGTGGTGATCGCGCTGGTGGGCCTGTCGGTGGTCAACATCCCGATGCTGACCAAGATGGGCATCGCGGCGGCCGGCACGGTCGTGATCGCGGTGCTGATCGCGCTGACGATGATCCCGGCGCTGCTCGGGTACGCCGGCAAGAAGGTCCAGCCGGCCGGCCGGAAGAGCCGCTGGATGGGCGGCAACCGGGCCGAGAGGAAGTCCGGCAAGCCGAACATGGGCACGCGCTGGGCCAGCTTCGTCGTACGCCGTCCGATCGCCGTGCTGCTGCTCGGCGTCCTCGGCCTCGGCGCGGCGGCCGTCCCGGCGAGCTCCCTCGAACTGGGTCTGCCCGACGACGGTTCACAGCCGACGTCCACGACCCAGCGGCGCGCCTACGACCTCCTCTCCGAGGGCTTCGGGCCCGGCTTCAACGGTCCGCTGATGGTCGTCGTCGACGCCAAGGGCAGCGACGACCCGGACGCGGTCTTCCAGCAGGTCGGCGATGACATCAAGGGCCTGAAGAACGTCGTGACGGTCACGCCGGCCGCGCCCAACAAGACGGGCGACACGGCGACGATCACGGTCGTCCCGAAGTCCAAGCCCTCCTCGGTGACCACCGAGGACCTGGTGCACTCCATCCGCGACAAGGGCGCGGAGGTGAAGGCCGACACGGACGCGACCGTGCTGGTCACCGGCTCGACGGCGATGAACATCGACGTCTCGCAGAAGCTCAACGACGCACTCCTGCCGTACCTGGCCCTGGTCGTGGGCCTGGCCTTCCTCCTGCTGATCGTGGTCTTCCGCTCGATCCTGGTCCCGCTGAAGGCGGCGCTCGGCTTCCTGCTGAGCGTGATGGCGGCCCTCGGCGCGGTGGTCGCGGTCTTCCAGTGGGGCTGGTTCGCGGGCCTCATGGGCGTGGAGGAGACCGGCCCGGTGATGTCCATGATGCCGATCTTCATGGTCGGCGTGGTCTTCGGACTGGCGATGGACTACGAGGTGTTCCTCGTGACGCGGATGCGCGAGGCGTACGTCCACGGCGAGAAGCCGAGCCAGGCGGTGGTCACCGGCTTCAAGCACGGCGCCCGGGTCGTCAGCGCCGCGGCCGTGATCATGATGGCGGTCTTCGCGGGCTTCATCGGCTCCTCGGAGTCCATGGTCAAGATGATCGGCTTCGGCTTGGCGGTCGCGGTCTTCTTCGACGCCTTCATCGTCCGGATGGCGATCGTCCCGGCGGTCCTGGCGCTGCTCGGTAAGAAGGCCTGGTGGCTGCCGAAGTGGCTGGACCGCGCCCTGCCGAACGTGGACGTGGAGGGCGAGGGTCTGCGGACCCGGGCCGACGAGGACGAGGACCGGGAGCTGGTCCGCGTCTGAGCGACCGGCACTGAGGTGGACCGGCCGGTGAGGGCTCCGTGGGGACGGGCGCCCTCACCGGCTTCCTTTTTCGCTTGGCACCGGTGACGGCAAGCTGTTAGGAACGGGCACCATGGCCAAGGGACGCGTCACCGTCTGTGTATCACCCAGCGCCCCGGAGGACCCCGAGTCGCTGCGCCGGGCGATCGGAGGGGCCATGGCCCCGTACGACTACGACCGGGCCGACATCCCGCATCCGGACTGGGTGGGGGAGTGGGACTACTGGGCTGTCTCCGGCGCCGGGTGTGAGTTCGCCGTGCTGCCCGGACACGAGGACGACCCCCGCCTGGTGAGGCACGACGAGTGGAACGAGCCGCCCGAGGAGCTGCCCCGGTCGCGGTGCCACGGCGGGCCGCGCGGGCTGCTCGACCTCGACACCGACCGGGCGGCGGTGGGCCGGGAGGCCGCACGCCGGGGGGACGACTGGCAGCGATTCGAGGCCCGCCACACCGGTCCGCAGTCGGCGCTGCGGGCCATCTCCAGGGACCCGGAGCTGGAGGAGCGGTTCACCCGCGATCCCTACAACTCGTTCGGCCGGGACCGGGAGGCGTACATCGCCGAACGCGTCGCCGACGTGCTGCCCACCACGGCGCTGCTCACCCTGGACGGCCGCTGGGTCGAGTACGGCGGTCCCGGCTACCGGCAGTGGTTCACCGCCTATCTGCTGGACCTCCCGGCGGACACGATGGTCGTGCGGGTGCTGTACCGCTCCTGACCTCCTCGGCCCCACTCTGTCTCGCACTGTCCGGGCTGTCCCACGCGTTGTACGGGTACGACTGCGCGGTGGAGGTGGGGCATGAACGAGGTTGCGGACGAGGCCGGTTGGGACGTCGAACCCGGGGACGAGATCGAGCCGGTGGTCCAGGCGGTGGGGCGGCTGCTGAAGGTGTGCCGGGAGGCCGCGGGGATGCGGGTTGGCTCTGTTCACGAAAACCGACAGCAGATGTTCACCACTTCGGGAGGCACCTGGGTGCGCCCCGGAATCGAACTGCGTGGGCCTCCTAGTGCGTTGTGACGCCTTCGCGGCAGGCGTCACAACACGTCGAGTGCACTCTCCTGGGCGGGATCCTTCGCTGGCGGGTGATCCGGACCGCCGGCCGGGGCGGCGGCACGCAGCGCCGCTTCGACCCTGCGGTTGCTGGTCATGGATGCTGTGACAGCCGTCATCGCCAGGAGGAGAACGGCGGCGGCGTAGAGCGGGGTGCGGATGTCGTAGGTGGTGGCCAGCCAGCCACCGAGGAAGGCCCCGATGGGTGCGGCGCACATGGCCAGCATGCGGGAGGTGGAGGCAACCCGGCCCATCAGGTTGGCCGGGACGATCGCCTGCCTCAGGGAGGGCCCGAGCACCATCGTGGCGCCCATGCCGGCCCCGCAGACGGCGAGCGCCAGACCGGCCACGTACGGGTTCGGGGCAGCAGCCAGGCCCAGGATGGCAAGCCCCTCAACGGCGGCTGTGCAGGTCAGTGCGGTGCCGGTGCCGAGTCGTCGGCCAAGGTAGGAGGCGATGCCCGCCCCGAGCAGGCCGCCGGCGGCCTCCGCTGTGAGGAGCAGACCGAAGCCGTAGGTGTCGATGCCCAGGCGGTCGTGCGCGAAGAGGGCGAGGACGGTCTCCACAGCGAGGAAGGCGACGTTCCCGACCGCCGGGCGCAGCGCGAGCCCGAGCAGCACCCGGTCCCGGAAGACGTACGAGGCCCCGGCCCGCGCTTGCCGGAGCAGCGACTCACGGACCTCCGGCACGGGCCGGGGCATGGCGGGCAGCGTACGGACGAGCAGCGCGGAGAACAGGAACGACACCGCGTCAGCGAGCAGCGGAACCGCACGCCCGAGCGCGAGCAGCGCACTGCCCGCAGGCGGCCCCGCGAAACCGGACATGGCGGTCTGAGCACCGCGCAGGCGAAAGTTGGCTCGCTCCAGGAGCGCGGGGTCGCGGCCGAGCAGATCCGGCAGATAGGCCGTGGCGGCCGTATCGAAGAACAGCCCGCCGAGGCCGAGCAGGAACGCGACGGCCGCGAGCAGCGCAATACTCAACACGTCGAGTACCGCCGCTGCCGCCGGTATCACGAGCAGCACCGCACGCACCGCGTCCGCGACCCACATCGTGCACCGACGGTCCCAGCGATCCACCAGCGCACCGCCGAGCACCCCGAAGAGCAGCCACGGCAGCGTCCCGGCGGCCGTGACGACGGCGAGCGCCATCGGATCCCGCGTCAACGTCAACGCGAGCAGCGGCAGCGCGGCATGCGACACCCCGTCACCTAGCGACGACACCGTCTGCGCAGTCCACAGCCGTCCGAATCCGGTCGGCAACTTCCCCACACCTGAGGTCACTTGGCGCTCCCCTCGACCTGCTCGCGCGGTGCGGGGTGGAACAGCGCGAAGACGAGTGACGTGTCCGGCAGCGATGGGTCGGACAGCTCTCGGTACTCGTCCGCCAGCGCTTCAAGCCGCGCCCCCAGCTGCGCGAACTGCTCATCGGTGAGCCGCAGATGCGCCATCCGTACGTGCCGCTCATCCACCGGCGACGCCTCCAGGTCCGCCACCGCATGGCGCATCAGCACATCCGGCCCTCCCTCGCCCGGATCCGGCAGCACGATCGCCCGCGCGGCCATCGCGTAGTACCGCTCGGTGACACCCCGCACCTTCCGCGTCCGTACCACCTTCACCAGGCCGGCCCGCTCCAGCAGCCGCACGTGATAGCTGGAACTCCCCTTCGCAAGGCCCACCCGCTCGGCGATCTGCGTAATCGTCGCCGGCTCGAAGCGGATCACGGCCATGATCCGGTGACGCGTGAGATTGGAGACGGCGCGCAGCTGCTCGTCCGTGGTGACGTGAAACGCCTCGGGAACATCGTCGGTAGGCATACGAGTAATGGTCAACGATTCTTGACCATTGCGCAAGGGCATGTCGCGCGGACCTCCAGACGCTGCTGTCCGGCGCGCGAGGCCAGTGGTGAACATCTGCTGTCGGTTCTCGTGAACAAGGCCAGCGGGTGGCCGAGTTCGGCGAAGTCATGGGCTACGGCCATCCAGGTGCTGAAGTTCGCTGACGGGACGGCGATCGGACGTTCCAGCGGTGTTCAAGAGCAGCTACAGCGACAGCAGCGAGCCCAGCGACTGCGTCGAGGTCGCCCCCACCCCCGCCGCCGTCCACATCCGCGACTCCAAGACTCCGCACACCCCGCACCTCACCGTCGCTCCCACCACGTGGAACTCATTCGTGATGCACGTATCCGGCGGCTAACCTGCCGGGCATGACGTCCCCCGAATCCCCCGCAACACACGCCCACCCCCGTTTCGCCGAGGCCCTTCGCGAGCTGGGGCTGACCGATCTGCACAGCCGGATCCGCCGGTTCCCGGACGCCACCCGTACCGCCGCCGAGGCCGCCGCCGCGATCGGGTGCGAGCTCAGTGAGATCTGCAAGTCGCTGATCTTCGCGGCCGACGGGGTGCCGGTGCTGGTGCTCATGGACGGCGCCTCCCGCGTCGATCTGGAGCGGGTGCGGCAGGAGCTCGGGGCCGAGAAGGTGACGCGGGCCAAGGTGGACGTCGTACGGGAGACGACCGGGTACGCCATCGGGGGCGTACCGCCCTTCGGGCACCTGACCCGGACGCGGGTGCTCGCCGACCGGTCGCTGCTGGAGCACGACGTCGTGTGGGCCGCCGCCGGCAACCCGCACGCCGTCTTCCCCATGACGCCCAAGGACCTCGTCGCCCACGCGGGCGCGACGCTGGTGGACGTGCGCGAGCAGACTTCGTGACCCCGCTGGTCACGGCCGCCGTCCTGCTCGCCGCCGTCACGCACGCCGGCTGGAACGCCATCGCCCACAAGATCACCGACAAGCTGGTGGGGTTCACGCTCATCGCGGGCGGCGGGGTGCTGATCGGGCTGGCGCTGATGCCGTTCGGGGCGTTCCCGGCGACGCGGGCATGGCCGTATCTGCTCGCCTCCGCCGCGGTCCACGCCGTCTACTTCGCCCTGCTGATGAAGTCCTTCCGGCTGGGCGACTTCGGACAGGCCTACCCGATCGCACGCGGCACGGCGCCACTGGTGGTCGCCGTACTCGCCGCCGTGTTCGCGCACGAGGTGCCCGACGGCTGGGCGGCCACCGGTATCGCCCTGTCCTGCGTGGGACTCACCGGCGTCGCCGTATGGGGTCTGCGCGGGCGCCGGCCCGACTGGGCCGCGATCGGCGCCGCGCTGGCGACCGGGCTGAGCATCGCCGCGTACACCGTCCTCGACGGACTCGGCGTGCGCGCCTCGGGGTCGTCCCTGGGCTACATCGCCTGGCTGATGGTGGTCGAGGGGCTGGTCATTCCCGCATACGCCGTCTGGCGCTGGCGCGGCGAGACGGTCGCCGTGCTGCGGCCGTTCGCCACGCTCGGCCTGCTCGGCGCCGCCCTGTCCGTCACCGCGTACGCGCTGGTCCTGTGGGCCCAGACCAAGGCGGAACTGGCACCGATCGCGGCGCTGCGCGAGTCCTCGATCATCGTCGGCGCCGCCATCGGGGCGGTGTTCTTCAAGGAGCGCTTCGGGGCACCCCGGATCGCGGCGGCCATGCTGCTCGTGGTCGGTATCGGGATGATGCTGCACACGAGTTAGGCGGCGGGCGCGGGCTTGGTGACCCGGAACGCGAACTGCCCGCAGTACGTCAGCTTCCGCAGGTTCACCAGCGCCGTCTTGCGGCGTTCGCGGCGGCCCCAGGTGTCGATCTCGTCGTTGAGCGGGGACTGCGTGTCCCAGTAGCGGCTGTACTCGGGCGGCCGGCCGAGGTAGCTGCGCATGATCAGGGCGACTCCGTCGAGGGAGGGGCGGATCTCCTCCAGGGTGAGTCCCGCTTCCTCCACCAGCCGCCGGAAGCCGTACGGCGTGTAGTTCCAGAGGCTGAAGGAGTGGTACGGCTCGAACTGGGACGTCGAGCCGATGAAGAGGCCGCCGGGCTTCAGGACGCGGGCGATCTCCGCCAGCAGCTCGCGCGGGTGGGACACGTGCTCGAAGACCTGGTGGGAGTAGACCAGCGGGAGCGCGTCCGAGCCGAGCGGGAGGTGTACGCCGTCGTAGTGGATGACCGGGTCGCCGTTCGGTGTGCGCTGGTCGGACTCCGGTGAGTCACGGATGTCCACGCCGACCCACCGCACCTCGGGGTCGTGCTTGCGGAACAGCCTGGCCGAGGTGCCACGGCCGCAGCCCAGGTCGACGACCAGCCCGGGGGCGCCGGGGGCGGACATCACCTCGTCGACGTAGTAGCGCGAGGTGACCTGCCGGGCGTGGTCGTCGGGGATGCAGTCGCGCATGAGCTCCCACAGGGTCGCCATGTGCCGATGCTACGAACACCCACGGTCACGCGCGATTCACGCGGTGCGAAGGACCCCCACTCCGGACATGTCGTGCACCCGCATGCTGTTGCGGTCCGTGACCGAGCGGCCGAGCGCGTGGTGCGGCCACAGGCCCGCCGCGACCCGCCGGCTGCGCTCGCTCCACTGCCGGGCCGCGGTGGCGCCGGCCTTGTAGTGGTTGAGGGCGTAGCCGCCGGAGTGGATGCGCAGCAGGGTGAAGCCGCCGGGATATTCCTTCGCGGCCGCCACCTCCTGATGGGTGACGTGGGGCGCGCGCAGCAGCAGGGTGCGCTTGTTGCGGTGGGTGTGGCCGGCGTGGTGCAGGAAGACACCGGGCGCGGAGGCGTACGCGGCGACGATCGCGCGGGCCTGGCGGCGGTCGAGTTGCTGGCCGCGGGTCACCGGGAAGATCGAGTCCCGCACGGTCAGCGGATGGTGGCCGAACACCAGCGTCGGCTGGTCGGGCTGCTCCCGCAGCCGCCCCGTGAACCACGCCAGCTGCTCGGGGCCCAGGCCGCCCGCATCGGCGCCGTTGCCGGACTTGGCGTAGGTGTCGAGGCCGATGATCCGCAGTCCGCCCAGGTCACGGGCGAAGTAGCCGGGGCCGTCGGCGACCGGGAAGGCGCTGCGGAAGGTGTCGTTCTCGTGCGAGCGGTCGTGGTTGCCGCGGACGACGAAGTAGTCCTGCCCGTGGGTGCCGAAGCCGTCCAGGATGCGGCGCGCCTCGCCCAGGTCGTGGGCCGACCCGCCGGCCGAGATGTCACCGCCGGCCAGCAGCAGGTCGGCGCCGCGCCGCCGGGCCTCCTCGACCAGGGCCCGGCTCATCAGCTCCGGGTACGGCGCCCGCCCCGGCTGCTGCCCGACCCCGCGCAGCAGCGGCAGGCCGCCGACGAGGCCGGCCGTGGTCTCGCCGAGGTGCAGGTCGTTGCAGAGCGCGATCGACAGCAGGTGCCGGCCGGGCGGGGGCTGCGGGGTGGTGAAGGAGTACGGGCCGCCGCCACAGCCCAGCCCGAAGGCCGTGGTGCCCACCGCGTTGCCGCGGACCAGGTGCAGCGGGGTCGGCGTCGCGGCCACGCCACGGGAGCGGGCCTGGTAGTAGTACGTCTGCCCCGGCTCCAGGCCGGTCAGCTCGACCTGGTGATGGGCGGTCGGCCGGCCCTCGGAGGCGGTGCGGTTGAGACGGCCGGGGTGGGTGCCGTAGACGACCTCGCCCTCGGTGATCGCGGGGAGCGGGTGGCCCAGGCCGTCATCGGTGCCCGGGATGCCGGTGTACCAGCTGACTACGGCGCTGTCCTCGGTCAGCGTGACCAGTTCCAGGTTGACGGCGGACAGGTCGTCGGGGTGCGGGGAGCGGGCCCGGCGCACGGCGGCCGCGGCCGACCGCGCGAGGGCAGGGGCGAGGCGCGCGCCGGAGCGCAGTACCTCGCAGGGGCCGGGGAAGGCCGACAGTGCTGCGAGAGCGGGGAGATGAGCGGAGAAGCAGCAGCGCATGTCCTTGGTGTGGCCCGGGGTGGTTAACGGGGGAGGTGGCCGTGGCGGCGGGGCCAGGTCCGGCGCGCGACATCTCCATGGAAGCAGGCCGCGACCGTCTGTCGTACGGGATGTGCCGAGTGTCACCTGATCCCGAGTTGTGGCCTTCGTCCGGAGTGCGAATGGTTCGGTGGACCCGACTAGGCGAGGGCGCCCCCGGAGGAGCACCCTGGAAGCAGTTCTTCCGGAGGTGATCGTCATGATGCACACCACAGTGGGATGGCATGTCGAGCTGGAGTTCCTGGAGGACGACCAGCACACACGGGCGGTCGCGATGGTGCGCCTTCCCGACGGCACGGAAGTACGGGCCCACGGCCACGCCACCCGGCACCACACCGACTCCCAGCAGCCACGGGTCGGGGAGGAGATCGCCGGCGCACGGGCGCTGAACGAGCTCGCGATGCAGATGCTGACCAAAGCGCACAGCGAGATCGACTCGGCGTCGGGGCGTACGTCTCACCCGATCCACGTCTGAGTCCGGGCGCCGGCGTCTCTAGCCGGCTAGAGACGCCCGCAGTGCCCGTATCAGAGCCTGCGCCCTCGGATCCGCCGTCACCGTCTTGCGGAAGCCGTTCGTCACATAGCCGAACGCGATCCCCGTCTCCGGGTCGGCGAAGCCGAGGGCGCCGCCACGGCCGGGGTGGCCGAAGGAGCCGGGGCCCAGCAGCGGGGACGCGGTGCCGTGGAGCATGTAGCCGAGGCCGAAGCGGGTGTTCACGACCAGGACCCGGTCCGGGCCCGAGGACTGCTCACCGCGCGCCAGCCCCACCGTCGCCGGGTCGAAGAGCCGTACGCCGTCGACCTCGCCGATCAGCGCGGCGTAGACGCGGGCCAGGCCGTCGGCGGTGGCGATGCCGTTCGTCGAGGGGAGGGCGGCGGCGCGGTAGGCGGGGTCGTTCTGGTCCGGGAACGGGGAGATCGCGGCGAACGCGCGGCGGGTGAGGGAGTCCGGGTCCTGGTAGGCCTCGGTGACCGAACGCTTGGGCCGCGAGCGCAGCCCGCCCGCCGGTTCCGGCCCCTCGACCCGGCCCACCCGGCCCACCCGGCCCGCCTCCGCGTCCGGCAGCCCGAGCCACAGATCGGCGCCCAGCGGGCCGGTGACCTCCGCCGTCAGCCACTCGCCGGCCCAGCGGCCCGTGACCCGCCGCACCAGCTCGTCCAGCAGCCAGCCGTACGTCAGCGCGTGATAGCCGTGGTCGGTGCCCGGCTCCCACGCCGGCGTCTGCGCGGCCACCGCGGCCGGTCCGCGGTGCGGGTCCAGCGCCTGCTCGGGGGTGAGCGGGTGGTCCAGGACCGGCAGCCCGGCGCGATGGTTCAGCACGTGCCGCACCAGCAGCCGCTCCTTGCCGTGCGCCTTGAACTCCGGCCAGTACTCGCCGACCGGCGCGTCCAGGTCCAGCATCCCGCGCTGGTGCAGCAGCAGCGGTACGGCCGCGGCGACGCCCTTGGTCGCCGAGCGCACCACCTGCGCGGTGCCGTGCTGCCACGGCCGCGTGCCGTCGACGTCCTTGGTGCCGGCCCACAGATCGACGACCTTGCGCCCGTGGCGGTACACGGCGACCGCCGCGCCCCGCTCCCCGAGCGCCGCGAAGTTGCGTACGAACGCCTCCCTGACCGGCTCGAAGCCCTCGGTCACTGTGCCGTTCGCGTCCACGTCCGTCTCCTCGTCCTGCCTGTGCGGGTGCCCTTCTACCCAAGCAGGATGGTGACGTCGATGTTCCCCCGGGTCGCATTGGAGTACGGGCAGACCTCGTGCGCGGCGTCGACCAGCTTGGCCGCGAGGTCCGCGTCCAGCACGGGCAGCGAGATGCTGAGGGCGACCGCGAGCCCGTAGCCGCGCTGCTTGTTGGGGCCGATGCCGACCTTCGCGGCGACCGTGGACCCGGTGAGGTCGTACCCCTCGCGGTTGCCGACCAGGATCAGCGCGCTGTGGAAGCAGGTGCTGTAACCGGCGGCGAACAGCTGCTCGGGGTTGGTGCCGTTGCCGTCGCCGCCCAGCTGCGGCGGCATCGCGACCTTCAGCTCGATCTGACCGTCCTGGCTGGTGACATAGCCGTCCCGGCCGCCGTGCGCGGTGGCCTCGGCGACGTACATGATCTTCGTAGGACGGCTGTCGACGGGGGCGCCCTCGTCGGTCATGGTTGGCCCTCCACCCTGGGAAACGGCGCGCAGCGGAGCGCGCACAAGTGCATCGCGCACAAGGTACTGGCCGGTAGGTCAGTCGCCGTCACCAGGGGTGGCAACCGGGGGTGACGCGGGTTCAGGGGGAGCGGTCCGCGGCGGCCTGCGCCGTTCGGGCGAGTTGCCACAGCTCCTCGCGCAGGCGCTCGACTCCCGTCATGTCGAGGCCCGTCGCGGTGAGCAGCGCGCCCGGCACGCACGTCGCGCGCTCCCGCAGCTCCTCCCCGCGCCCGGTGACCGCCACGAGCACGGACCGCTCGTCCCGCGCCGAGCGCGCACGGCTCACCAGGCCCGCCGCCTCCAGCCGCTTCAGCAGGGGAGAGACGGTGCCGTAGTCCAGCCGCAGCGCCGCGGCCAGCTCCTTCACCGTCGTCTCGCCGCGCTCCCACAGCACCAGCAGGACGAGGTACTGCGGGTAGGTGAGGCCGAGTTCGTCCAGGAGCGGGCGGTAGGCGGCCGTCACCGCGCGCTGGGCGGCGTACAGCGCGAAGCAGAGCTGGTCGTCCAGGAACAGCGAGCCCGCGTCCTCTTGATGCGTCACGCGCCCTCCCCCACGCTCGAACCGGCTTCGCTCGGCTCGCGCGGGGGCACCCCCATCACGGACCGCGGGTCGAAGCCGAACGGCAACTCCAGCCGGTGGGCGCGCATCAGCTCCTCGTCCGCGAGGAGTTCGCCGGTCTTCCCGTCCGCCGCGATCACGCCCTCGCTGAGGATCAGTGAGCGCGGGCACAGCTCCAGGGCGTACGGCAGGTCGTGCGTGACCATCAGGACGGTGACGTCCAACGAGCGCAGGATGTCGGCGAGTTCACGGCGGGAGGCGGGGTCGAGGTTGGAGGAGGGCTCGTCCAGGACGAGGATCTCCGGCTCCATCGCCAGCACCGTCGCCACCGCGACCCGGCGCCGCTGGCCGAAGGAGAGGTGGTGCGGCGGACGGTCCTTGAACTCCGCCATGCCGACCCGCTCCAGCGCCCGGTCGACGCGCTCCTCCAGCTCCGGTCCCTTCAGCCCGGCCGCCGCCGGTCCGAAGGCGACGTCCTCGCGGACCGTCGGCATGAACAACTGGTCGTCCGGGTCCTGGAACACGATCCCGACCCGGCGCCGGATCTCCGCCATGTGCTCCCGGCCGACGGGCAGCCCGGCGACCTTCACGCTGCCCGTGCCGCCGGTCAGGATGCCGTTCAGGTGCAGCACCAGGGTCGTCTTGCCGGCGCCGTTCGGGCCGAGCAGCGCGACCCGTTCGCCGCGCGCGATCGAGAAGTCCACGCCGAACAGGGCCTGGTGGCCGTCGGGGTAGGCGAAGGCGAGACCGGAGACCTCCAGGGAAGCGTTCACAGCGTCCATCCCAACAGACATACGGCAAGGGCGGCCAGCGGCAGGGCGAGGGCGTACGACCACTGTGCCCGGGACGCGGTCACCTCGTCGATCACCGGCATCGAACCGGCGTACCCGCGGCTGACCATGGCCAGATGCACGCGCTCGCCACGCTCGTAGGACCGGATGAACAGCGCGCCCGCCGACTTCGCGAGCACGCCCCAGTGGCGGACGCCCTTGGCCTCGAAGCCGCGTGACTCGCGGGCGATGCGCATCCGCCGCATCTCGTCCGCGATGACATCGCCGTAGCGGATCATGAAGGACGCGATCTGCACGAGCAGCGGCGGCAGCTTCAGTCGCTGGAGGCCGAGCAGCAGTTCGCGCAGCTCGGTGGTGGAGGCGAGCAGCACGGAGGCGGCGACGCCGAGCGTGCCCTTGGCCAGCACGTTCCACGCGCCCCACAGCCCGCTGACGCTCAGCGACATGCCCAGTACCTCGACCCGCTCGCCCTCCGCCACGAACGGCAGCAGGACCGCGAACGCGACGAAGGGCACCTCGATCAGCAGCCGCTTGAGCAGAAAGCCGGCGGGCACGCGCGCCACGAAGGCGACGACGGCGAGCAGTACGGCGTACCCGCCGAACGCCCACATCGCCTCCCGCGGCGTCGACACCACGACCACCACGAACGCGAACGTCGCGGCGAGCTTGGTGTGCGGCGGCAGACCGTGCACGGGCGAGTGCCCGTGCCGGTAGAGCCGGTGTGCGTGCCCGGCGCCCATGGTCAGACGCCGGCGCTCGTCGGCGAGGTGTCAGCCGATTCGTCCGTACGGCGCCGGCGCACCGCCCAGAAGATGCCGGTGCCCGCGACCACGGTCACACCGACGCCGATCACACCGGCGAGGCCACCGGAGAGACGGGCGTTGTCGACGTCCTTGACGCCGTAGTCGGCGAGCGGGGAGTCGGCGTTGGTGTGCTCCTCGGCGGAGCCGATGAACCCCTTGTCCTCGGCGACCTTCTCCAGGCCGTCGGGGCTGGCCGAGGCGTAGAAGCTGACGAATCCGGCCAGGACGAGGGAGGCGACCAGGCCGCTGATCCACACGGTGCGGTGGGAGGTGCGGGCCGCGACCGGCTGCGCGGCCTCGGGCGCGGGAGCGTCGACGAGCTCGCCACCGACCCGCAGCTTCAGCGGCTGGCGCAGGTCACGGGCGCCGTACACGAGGTCGGGACGTACAGCGAGGACGGCGCCGACCGTCAGCGCGGTGATCGCCGCCTCGCCGATGCCGATCAGGAGGTGGACGCCGCCCATGGCGGCGGCGACCTTGCCGATCGCGACGTCGGTGGTGCCGCCGATCCAGTACAGCAGCGTGAACGCGAGAGCGGCGACCGGCACGGAGACCAGCGCGGCGACGAAGGAGGCGGCGGTGATCGAGCGCCGGGTCTTCGGCAGGACCTTCACCAGGGCGCGGAAGACGGCGTAGGCCACGACCACGCCGACGATCGCCATGTTGGTGATGTTCACACCGAGCGCGGTGAGGCCGCCGTCTGCGAAGAGGACGCCCTGCATGAGCAGGACCACGGAGATGCACAGCACGCCGGTATAGGGGCCGACGAGGATCGCGGCCAGGGCGCCGCCGAGCAGATGGCCGCTGGTTCCGGCGGCCACGGGGAAGTTGAGCATCTGTACGGCGAAGATGAAGGCGGCCACCAGGCCGGCCAACGGGGCCGTCCGCTCGTCGAGCTCTCGGCGTGCGCCGCGCAGGCTCACGGCGACGGCGGCGGCGGCGACCACTCCGGTCACGGCGGAGGTCGGGGCGTCTATGAATCCGTCAGGTACGTGCACCGTTCGATGATGTGGCTTGATGCGAACACTTTGCAAGAGCGTCTCAGTCTCTGTTGTAAATAAGAGATAAGGCGCTCCGGAGGGTGTAAAGCAGGAAATATGGGACATTGGAGAGGTGGCGGATGCACAGCTTCCGCACAGGTGACACACGGTAAGGGGTCGTCCGATGTCCGTAGTCGAGCAGTACGCGCGAGCCCATATCGTCACCGACACCGATGTCCAGGTGCTGGATGAACGGGGAGCGATTCCGGTCGTTCTGCGGTACGACCCGGAAGCCGACCCGCAGGTCGTGAGGATGCGCCTGCCCGGCCCGCACGAGTGGAGCCTGTCCCGGTCACTCCTCGAACAGGGCCTGCGGGCACCCGCCAGCTCCGGTGACGTCCGGGTGTGGCCGTGCGGGCGAGTGCAGGCCGTGGTCGAGTTCCACTCCGCGCAAGGGGTCTCGGTGGTGCAGTTCGACACGAAGGCGCTGATGAGGTTTCTGCGGCGGACCTATCTGGCCGCCGCACCCGTGGAACGCGAGGCCGAGCTGAGGCGCTGAGGGCTCAGCCGCCCGACTTCAGCAGCGTCGCCACGATCGGGCCGGCCGTGCTGCCGCCGTGGCCGCCCTGCTGGACCACGCCCGCCGCCGCCAGGTCGTCGCGGTACGCGGTGAACCAGCCGTTCGGCTGCTTCTGGCCGTCGACCTCCGCCGAGCCGGTCTTGGCGCCGACGTCGCCGGTGACCCCGGACATCGCCTCGGCCGCCGTGCCGTACGCCGCCGTGTAGGCCATCAGTTCGCGCAGCTGGGACAGCGTGGCCGCGGACATGGTGCGCGAGGCCGTCGCGAGCTGCCGTCCGTCGACCTCCGGGGAGACCAGATACGGCTGCTTGAAGGTGCCCGTCTTCACGGTCGCCGAGACCGACGCCATGTTCAGCGGGTTCATCCGCACCCCGCCCTGCCCGATGAGTTCGGCCGCCATCTGGGCCTGCGACTGGACCGGGACGGCGCCGTCGAAGGTGGAGACGCCGACCGACCAGTTGTTGAGGGAGAGTCCGAAGACCTGCTGGGCCTGCTTGGTCAGGCTGTCGTCGTCCAGCTCGGGCGCCTGGCTGATGAAGGCGGTGTTGCAGGAGCGGGCGAAACTCGCCTTGAACGTGCCGCCCTTGATCTCGAACTTGTCGTCGTTCTGGAACTTCCAGTGCCCGTACGTGAAGTACTTCGGGCACGGGTGCGCCTTCTCCGGGGACGCGAGGCCCTTTTCGATCAGCAGCGAGGAGGTGATGACCTTCATCGTGGAGCCGGGCGCGAGGGAACCCTGGAACGCGGTGTTGAAGCCGTGCGAGGAGTTGGCGACCGCCAGGATCTCGCCGGTCGACGGGCGCAGCACGACCACCGACGCCTTCGCCTTCGCGGCGACCTGCTCCTCCGCGGCGGCCTGCATCGCCGGGCTCAGCGTGGTCTTCACGGTGCCCGGTGTGCCCTCGCTCAGCTCCAGCAGGGTCTTGTCGGACAGCTCGGCCTTCTTGGACTCCTTGCCACGGATCACCTGGAGCTCGACGCCCGCCTTGCCGCCGGCCTTCTCCCCGTACTTCTCCCGCAGGCTGTCCAGCACCGAGCCCAGCGAGGGGTACTCCTTCTCCGTCAGCTCGCCGCCGTCCCGGTCGAGCGCCTTGACCGGCGGGGTGCCGGACTCGCCGGTGACGAGGGTGTCGCCGTCCTGGAGGTCGGGGTGGACGACCGCGGAGTGCCACTGGACCAGCGGCTTGCCGTCCTCGGCACGCCGCACGACGGTCAGCGAACTGTCGTACGCCAGGGGCTTGGTGGTGCCCTTGTACGTGACCGTGCCCTTCACGGAGAAGGGGACCTTCGCGCCGGTGCGGGTGCCGGAGGTCAGGGTGACGTCCTTGATGTGGGCGTCCTTGGCGTAGCCGGTCAGCAGGGCCTGGGCGGCGGTGGTGTCGTCCGTGGCGGCGGCGGCCTGGGTGACCTTGCCCTGCTGCCAGGCGGTGAGGAAGCCGTCGGCCGCCGTCTTGACCTCGGTCGCCGACAGCGGCCCGGTCTTGACGGCCTTGGCCTGCCGGCCGGAGCCGGACGAATCGTTCTCGGCGGCGGCCCCGCTGCCGAGCAGGGCGTAGACGCCGAACCCGGCGCCGCCGAGGACCACGGCGATCATCCCGCCCAGTACGGCGGGGTTGGTCTTCCGTCGCTCGGCGACGCGCCTTCTGTTGCCCACTGCTTTCCGTTCCCTCGCGTATTCCAGGAGCCCCCGCCGCCCCGCCGACCTCACGCATACCAACGACGACGACCACCCTAGAGTCCCGCGCCGCGGGGAATGAGTTCAGCCGGCCGCTCGTAGCACGGCTGCGACAATCGGCCCCGCAGCGTCGCCACCATGGCCGCCCTGCTGGGACATGGCCGCCGCGGCCACATCATCACGGAAACCCGTGAACCAGCTGTCCGAAGTGGCCTTCCCGTCGACCTCGGCCGAACCGGTCTTGGCGCCGATGTCCCCGCCGAGCCCGGCCATCGCCGGGGCGGCGGTGCCCTGCGTCGCGGTCAGCCGCATCATCTGCTTCAGCTGGGCGGCGGTGCTCGACGGCAGCCCCTTGGCGGTGGCCAGTCGGCGCCCGTCGAGCTGGGGCGAGATCAGATACGGCTGCCGGAACTCGCCGGTGATCGCGGTCGCCGTCACCGACGCCATGTTCAGCGGGCTCATCTGGACCTGGCCCTGGCCGATCGCGTTGGCCGCGCGGTCCGGGCCGGAGGAGGCCGGGACACTGCCGTCGAAGGAGACGATGCCGGTCTTCCAGTCGTCCCGGCCGAGCCCGAACCGCTCCTGGGCCTCGTTCATCAACGAGGCGTCGGTGAGCGGGTCCTCGTCGACGAGCTTGATGAAGGCGGTGTTGCAGGAACGCAGGAAGCCGTTGGCGAGCGTGGCGTTCGCGCTCTCGTCGGCCTTCAGCCCGTCGAGGTTCTTGAAGGTCTGGCTCTGCCAGGTGGCGGTGGCCGGGCAGGGCGCGGGGCCGTTCATCGTGGTCACGCCGTTGTCGATGAGCATCGCCGCGGTGAGGATCTTCATCGTGGAGCCGGGGGCGACGCGGCCCTCGAAGGCGGCGTTGAAACCGTCCTCGCGGTGGTTGGCCACGGCCAGCACCTCGCCGGTGCTCGGCTTCACGGCGACGACGGAGGACTGCGCGTACTTCTTCACGGCCTTCTCGGCCGCCGCCTGCACGCCCGCGCTCAGCGTCGTCTCCAGCTTGCCGGGCGTGCCCTTGGAGAGGGTCAGCAGCGAGGTGTCCGCCGACTCGTCGGCGTGCCGGATCGACAGCTCGACGCCCGGCTCGCCGCCTGCCTTGTCGCCGTACTTGGCGCGCAGCGCGTCCAGGACCGGGCCGAGCGAGGGGTACTTCTCCTTCGTCAGCACGGTGCCGTCGCGGTCGAGGGCCTCGATGGGCGGGTTCGCGGCCTCGCCGGTGACGAGGGTGTCGTTCCGCTTCAGCTGCGGGTGGACCACGGTGGGCTGCCAGTCGACGAGGGCCCGGCCGGTGGTCTTGCCGCGTACGACGGTGAGTTCGCTCTTGTACGTCAGCGGCTTGGACTTCCCGCCGTAGGACACCTTGGCGCTGACGGTGAAGGGCACGGTGGCGCTCTTCGCGGCGCCGGGCGTGATCTTCACGCCGGTGATGTGGGCGCCCTCGCTGAAGGAGGACAGCACCGTCCGTGCGGCGGCGTCGTTGTTCGTGTACGTCGAGGCCTGTGCCGCCTCGCCCTTCTCCCAGGCCGCGAAGAACTTGCCGGTGGTCTCCTCGACCTCCTCCGAGCTCGGCGGCCCGGTCCGCTCCTCCGCGGGCCCCGCGGAGCCCGTCGCCCCACCGCCGTTCAACGCCGACACGATGTTGTAGGCGCCGTATCCGGCCCCGCCCACCATCACCGCGAACACGCTGCCTATGACGGCGGCCTTGACCCCCTTGGCCATGATCCCCTCCCCGTTAAGTCCTCCGCACTGTAAGTGACATGACGGAAACCTGGGGGAGTTGTTTTCTTTTGTTGTCCAAGCGAGAGGTGGGCAACCAAGCGCCCCGGCCATGGGTCACACGTGTGGCCCGGATCCCCGACCCGGGCCATGGAGGTTGCGCAATGTCCTTTCGGCTCAGCGGGCACCGGGCGCTTCGCGCCGCGGCGGTGCTGACCCTGGCGCTCGGCACGGCCCTTGCCCTTCCGATGGTCCTGACCGCCACGCGCGACAGCCCGGGGCCACCGGCCACGGCAGAAGTGAAGTTCGAGACGCTCCATTACACGGCGGCCCCCGGCCAGAACAACAGGGTGACCGTCGACGCGTCGACGGTCGGCTTCACCTACGCCTATGTGATCGATGACGTCGTCGCCATCGTCCCGGGGACCGGTTGCGCCTACCCCAGCACCGCCGACCACACCAAGGTCTCCTGCCAGGTCCAGATCAATGACATGGCCACGGACCCGATCCGCACGCTGCTGCTCCAGCTCGGCGACGGCGAGGACACCGCCACGGGCGGCCACATCGTCGGCAATTTCAACATGGGCTACACCGAGATCAACCTGGGCTCCGGCAACGACACCTGGAACGGCACCGGGCGCGAGGCCGGGCGTGTCTACGGCGGTCCCGGCGACGACACCATCACCGGGAGCGGCCAAGTGATGATCGAGGGCGGAGCCGACGACGACACCCTCCACAGCGGCGGAGACGTGCTGGGCGGCTCCGGTGACGACGTGATCCAGGGTGAGGGTGGCGCGGACTTCCAGACCCTGTCCGGCCAGCGGGGCGACGACACCATCCACGGCGGTCCCGGCGACGACGTGCTGTTCGGCAACGAGGGCAACGACGTCCTGTACGGCGACGACGGCGACGACCGGATCTGGGGCGAGACGGGCAACGGCTACGAACTGTCGCGGGACGAGAAGCTCGGCAGGAAGCGCGACGACAAGCTGTACGGCGGCCCCGGCACGGACGAGCTCTACGGCGGACCGGGCCCGGACGAACTGTACGGCGGACCCGGCACGGACAAGCTGGACGGGGGGACCAGCCCCAACACGGTCGTCCAGGACTGAACGGCGACCGAGCGGCGGCCCCCCTCCGGTCACGCGGGGCACCGGCGGGGCTCGCTCAGTCCTCGGCGACCCGGATGATCGTCTTGCCGGGCGTGCGCTTGTCCGGCGTGAACGCGGAGGCTGCCTCGGCGAGCGGCCGGACGGCGCCGACGATCGGCTTGAGGCGGCCGTCCCGCAGCCGTTGGGCGAGGTCGGCCAGGCGGGAACGGTCGGGTTCGACGACGAAGAACACGGCTCGCCCGTCGCGGGGGTGGACGGTGACCGGCTCGGCGATGGTGACCAGGGTGCCGCCGGGGCGGACCAGTGCGGTGGAGCGTTCGAGGATCTCGCCGCCGATCACGTCGAACACCACATCGACCTCGCCGATCTCCTCCAGTTTCGCGGCCTGGAGGTCGACGAACGCGTGCGCGCCCAGGCCGAGGGCGGTGTCGCGGTCGCCGGCCCGGCCGGTGCCGATCACCCGGGCGCCGGCCTCGCGGGCCAGCTGCACGGCGATGGAGCCGACGCCGCCCGCGGCGCCGTGGATGAGGACGGTCTGCCCGATGGTCAGGTGGGCGTGGTCGAACAGGCCCTGCCAGGCGGTGAGCCCGGAGATCGGCAGCGCGGCGGCCGTGAGGTGATCGACGTCGGCCGGGAGCGGGGCGAGGTTGCGGGCCTCGACCGCCGTGTACTGGGCCAGCGAGCCGTTGCGGGACCAGTCGGTCACCCCGAACACGCGCTGCCCGACCGTCAGGCCGGTGGTGCCGTAGCCGAGTTCGGCGACCACGCCGGACAGCTCGTGGCCGGGCACGCTCGGGGTCCGGTCACGACCGGCCCGGTCGGCCCAGGTGCCGGGCCAGTCCAGTTCACCCGGGGTGAATCCGGCGGCGTGGACCTCCACGATCACGTCGTTCTCGGCGGCGTGCGGATGGGGCAGCTCGGAGAGGGTCAGACCGCTGACACCGGCGCCGCGGTCCTGGACGGTGATGGCTTGCATGGGGGGTTCCTCCGAGTAGGCAGCGACGGACGGCTGACAGAGCCGTTGTGGTCACGCCTTGAACCCTAGGAGGGAAGCGGCCCAGATGGTTGGGCCACTTGCGTGCACTTTCAGTGGGCCATCGATGCCTGGCTAGACCCAGGTGTCCAGCCACATCCGCGACCGCCAGTCGTCGATCGGGATCGCCGTCCCCGTATAGATCGGCCAGAAGTAGATGAAGTTCCAGGCGATCAGCAGCACCAGCACCCCCGCCCCCGTCGCCCCCGCCACCCGGCGGGTGTCGCTCGATCCCGGTGGGCCGATGATCGCGCCCAGGAGCATCGCGGCGGCCAGGCAGAGGAAGGGGAGGAAGACGACGGCGTAGAAGAAGAAGATGGTGCGTTCCTGGTAGAGGAACCAGGGAAGGTAGCCCGCCACCACGCCGCAGACGATCGCGCCGGCGCGCCAGTCGCGGCGGAAGGCCCAGCGCCACAGGACGTAGAGGGCCGCGAACGCGGCCACCCACCACAGCAGCGGGGTGCCGAGGGCCAGGACCTCGCGGGCGCACTTCTCGCCCGCCTCGACGGGGCAGCCGTCCTTGCCGGGGGTGGGGGACTCGTAGAAGTAGGAGACCGGGCGGCCCAGGACGAGCCAGCTCCACGGGTTGGACTGGTAGGTGTGCGGGGACGACAGGCCGACGTGGAACTCGTACACCTGGTGCTCGTAGTGCCACAGGCTGAGCCACCAGTCGGGGAACAGCCAGGACCAGCTGCTGGAGCGGCCGTTCGCACTGGCCCAGTCGCGGTAGTAGCCGCCGCTGCCGTCGGTCGGGGAGAGGATCCAGCCCGCCCAGGACACGATGTACGTGGCGATCGCCACCGGGACCGTCGCGAGGAACGCCAGGCCCAGGTCCCGCTTGAACACCGCCGTGTACGGGTGACGCGCACCGGCGACCTTGCGGGCGCCGACGTCCCAGAGCACCGTCATCAGGCCGAACGCGACCAGGAAGTACAGGCCGTTCCACTTGGTGCCGATGGCCAGGCCCAGCATCAGGCCGGCCAGCCAGCGGTAGGGGCGCCACCCGAGGCGCAGGGTCTCGGCGATGTGCGCGTCGGGGCGGACCAGGCCGTCGGGGTCGGCCGGCAGCGCGGCGGCGAGTTTCGCGCGGGCCCGGTCCCGGTCCAGGACCAGGCAGCCGAACGCCGCCAGCACGAAGAACATCAGCACCCCGTCGAGCAGCGAGGTGCGCGCCATCACGAAGGCCAGCCCGTCCACCGCCATCAGCGCGCCCGCCAGACAGCCGAGGAAGGTGGAGCGGAAGATCCGGCGGCCGATGCGGCACAGCATCAGCACGGCGAGCGTGCCCAGCAGCGCCGTCATGAAGCGCCAGCCGAACGGATTGAACCCGAACATCAGCTCGCCGAGCCCGATGACGTACTTGCCGACCGGCGGATGCACGACGTACGCCGCGTCCGTAGGGATGGGCACGTCGCCGTTGCTCGACAGGATCAGGTTGTTGACGTTCTTGTCCCAGTTGACCTCGAAGCCGCGGTGCACGAGCGCCCACGCGTCCTTGGCGTAGTACGTCTCGTCGAATATCACCCGCTTCGGGTTGCCCAGGTTCCAGAACCGCAGCACCCCGGCCAGCAGCGTCACCAGCAGCGGACCGCCCCAGCCCGACCAGCGCGCGATCTTCTCGGCGAGCGGGCGCGAGACCCCGATGAACTGCCACATCCGCGGGCTGGGCTGGACGTACGGCGGCACCAGCCGGTCGCGTACGTCGCTTCTGGGCGCCGCCGTGTAGCCGAAACGGCGCAGCCGCTGCTGCCACGACGGCCGCTGTTCGTGCGGTGCCTGGCCCTGCCGGGTGTCCGTGGAGTCCATGGACGACGCTGTACTGGTCACCGCGCCATCGTAGGGAACACGTCTGTGACAGTCGCGTGGATGCGCCCTGCGAGGATG
The DNA here is from genome assembly GCF_044759995.1 of Streptomyces sp. NPDC098781. Classification (NCBI taxonomy): domain Bacteria; kingdom Bacillati; phylum Actinomycetota; class Actinomycetes; order Kitasatosporales; family Streptomycetaceae; genus Streptomyces; species Streptomyces sp. NPDC098781. The sequence continues at coordinate 171,080 of NZ_JBIWAK010000012.1, read as the reverse complement.
GAAACGTGACAGGAACCCTTGTTTTGGCAGGCACTCCCATCGGCGACGTCAAGGACGCCCCGCCCCGGCTCGCCGAGGAACTGGCCGGCGCGGACGTGGTCGCCGCCGAGGACACCCGGCGGCTCAAGCGCCTCACCCAGGCGCTGGACGTGCAGCCGGCCGGGCGGATCGTGTCGTACTTCGAGGGCAACGAGTCGGCGCGGACACCCGAGCTGGTCGAGGCGCTGCTGGCGGGCTCGCGGGTGCTGCTGGTGACCGACGCCGGGATGCCGTCCGTGTCGGACCCCGGGTACCGGCTGGTCGCGGCGGCCGTCGAGAAGGACATCCGGGTCACCGCCGTCCCCGGGCCGTCCGCCGTGCTCACCGCGCTCGCCCTGTCCGGGCTGCCGGTGGACCGGTTCTGCTTCGAGGGGTTCCTGCCGCGCAAGGCGGGGGAGCGGCTGGGGCGCCTGAAGGAGGTCGCCGGGGAGCGGCGCACGCTCGTCTACTTCGAGGCACCGCACCGGCTCGACGACACGCTCGCCGCGATGGCCGAGGTGTTCGGCGCCGAGCGGCGGGCCGCCGTGTGCCGGGAGCTGACCAAGACGTACGAGGAGGTCCGGCGGGGCGGGCTGGGGGAGCTGGCGGAGTGGGCCGCCGAGGGGGTGCGCGGGGAGATCACCGTCGTGGTGGAGGGGGCCCCCGAGAAGGGCGCCGAGGAGATCGACGCCGCCGAGCTGGTGCGCCGCGTTCGCGTCCGCGAAGAGGCGGGGGAGCGGCGCAAGGAGGCCATCGCGGCTGTCGCGGTGGACGCCGGGGTGCCCAAGAGAGAGGTCTTCGACGCCGTCGTGGCGGCCAAGAACGCGGGGGCGTGAAACGCTTTGTGAGCAGGGCGGATTTCGCATGAGCGCGCGCCCCATGCCGGGGTAAAGCGACCCGGGCCTTTCGGCAAGGAACCTTCAAGTCGGCTCCAACACTGGACAGATCCCGTGCCTTCGCTCCTGCGGAGGAGTCCACTGGGTGGTGGGACGCGAACCGTCCCTCCAGCGGACAACGGGAGCTGGCATGAGCGAGATCACAGGGCAGACCGGCCTTCGCAACGGGGCGACCGCCGTCGTACACGAGTCGTACTCCTTCGCCTGCATGCGCTGCGGGCACGGGTGGGAGCAGTCGTACGAGATAGAGCACCACATGGACGGCGAGGGCCGGGAGTTCGTGATGTACGTGGCGGACGGCCAGGTCGTGCCGTCGCCGCTGAGCCGGCCCACGTGTGCCAACTGCGACAACCACGTCGTACGGATCATGCGGCCGGGGCGGGTGGCGTCGGTGCGCGACGCGGTGCACAGCCGGCGCGCGGTACCGGCCGCGGGCCCGGTGGAGGTGCCGGGCGGCCCGGCCGACGGGGCGGCCCCCGAGGAGCACCACCACTGGCATCTGTCGGATCTGCTGCACGTCTTCCAGCGCAAGGCGAGCTGAGCCGGACGGCCCGCCGCGAAGGCATGCCCCTTTCGTAGGATCGGGGCATGCCTTCGAACGCCGCCGACAAGCACGCCGCCCCGCCCGCGCCGGAACCGCTCCGGGTACCGGTGGCCGACTCGCACACCCACCTCGACATGCAGTCCGGCACCGTGGAGGAGGGCCTCGCGAAGGCGGCCTCGGTCGGAGTGACCACGGTCGTGCAGGTGGGCTGTGACGTACGCGGCTCGCGGTGGGCGGCCGAGACGGCGGAGCGGTACGACGCCGTGCACGCGACCGTCGCCCTGCACCCGAACGAGGCTCCGCGCATCGTGCACGGGGACCCCGACGGCTGGTCCCGGCAGGGCGCGCGCGAGCCGGGTGGTGCGCGGGCGCTCGACGAGGCGCTCGCCGAGATCGACCGCCTGGCCGCGCTCCCGCAGGTCAAGGGCGTCGGCGAGACCGGGCTCGACTACTTCCGCACCGGGCCCGAGGGCAAGGAGGCGCAGGAGGCGTCCTTCCGTGCGCACATCGAGATCGCCAAGCGGCACGGGAAGGCGCTAGTCATCCATGACCGGGACGCTCACGCGGACGTGCTGCGCGTGCTGAAGGAGGAGGGCGCGCCGGAGCGGACCGTCTTCCACTGCTACTCCGGGGACGCCGAGATGGCGCGGGTGTGCGCCCGCGCCGGATACTTCATGTCCTTCGCCGGCAACGTCACCTTCAAGAACGCCCAGAACCTGCGGGACGCGGTCGCCGTGGCCCCGCTGGAGCTGCTCCTGGTGGAGACCGACGCGCCCTTCCTCACGCCGGCGCCGTACCGCGGACGGCCCAACGCGCCGTATCTCATTCCGATCACGGTGCGGGCCATGGCGGCCGTACGGGAGATCGACGAGGACGTGCTGGCGGCGGCCCTGGGGTCGAACACGGCACACGCCTTCGGTTACTGACCGATAACGCCGGGCGACGCTCGCACGGGTTCACGCCGGGCGCTCGTCGCTGTGCGTAGTCGCGTCGCTTTGGCGGGCCACCGACCCTCCGCTAGGTTCTGGGGGCCCGAAACGGACCCCTCCGCTGGAGCGTGTCGTCGTGAGCAACGCGCAGTTCGAGACGTACGGAGCCACCCCGGCCCACGAGCCCTGGGGGTACGGCGGCTTCGACCCGTACAGCGCTCAGACGCTGGCGTACGGCGTGCCCCACCCCTATGAATCGCTTACGGACAGTCACAGAGACGGGTACGGAGACGGGTACGACAGATACGAGGCGCACGGGACGCACGAGACGCACGAGGTCCGCGGGGCGTACGACACCCATGACGCCTACGAGGACACGTACCGGCCCGCCTACGAGCTGAGCGAGGCGGCGCATCCGTCCGTCGCGCGCCCCCGCGGCGGCCGCCGGGCCGCGCACCGGCGCAGGGCGCGCGCGGCCGAGCGGGGCGACGGGACGATGCGCCGGCTCGTCCCGCAGGCGCTGGTCGTGGCGTTCCTCGCGGGCGGCACGAGCGCGTTCGTCGCCAAGGACAAGGCGGTCGAGCTGAACGTCGACGGCAAGCCGCGCACCCTGCACACCTTCGCGGACGACGTCTCCGAGCTGCTCGCCGAGGAGGGCGTCGAGGTGGGTGCGCACGACGTGGTCGCGCCCGCGCACGGCGCGGGGCTCGCCGACGGTGACGCGATCGCCGTGCGCTACGGGCGCCCGGTGCGGCTCACGATCGACGGTCAGCGGCGCGAGGTGTGGACGACGGCGCACACCGTCGAGGAGGCGCTCACCCAGCTGGGGGTGCGAGCGCAGGGCGCGTATCTGTCGACCTCGCGCTCCCGGCGCATCGGGCGGGAGGGGCTCACGCTGGATGTGCGCACAGAGCGCGCGGTGACGGTCATGGCCGACGGACGGGCCCGCACCATCCGCACGAACGCGGCGACCGTCGGCGAGGTCGTCGAGCAGGCCGGCATCACCCTGCGCGGACAGGACGCCACCTCCGTCCCCCTGGACGCCTTCCCGCGCGACGGGCAGACGGTCACCGTGCTGCGGATCACCGGCCGCAAGGAGATCCGCGACGAGGCCCTCCCGTTCGCCGTGGAGCGCATCGAGGATCCCTCGGTCTTCAAGGGCACCGAGGTCGTGGAGCGGGCCGGGCAGGCCGGGCTGCGGCGGATCACGTACTCGCTGCGCACCGTCAACGGCGTCCGGCAGAAGCCGCGGCGGATCAGGACCGAGGTGGTGCGCGAGCCGCAGACGCAGGTGGTGAAGGTCGGCACCAAGCCCCTGCCGAAGTCCGTCAGCGGTGCGGGCCGGCTGAACTGGGAGGGCCTCGCGGCGTGCGAGTCCGGGGGGCAGGCGGACGCGGTGGACTCGTCGGGGACGTACGGCGGGCTGTACCAGTTCGACAAGCAGACCTGGCAGAGCCTCGGCGGCGAGGGGCGCCCGCAGGACGCCCCGGCGGCCGAGCAGACGATGCGCGCGAAGAAGCTGTATGTGCGGCAGGGGTCGAGCCCCTGGCCGCACTGCGGGGGGCGGTTGCACGGGTGAGGTCCCGCTCACGGGTCACGGGCGTACGATCGCGCCCGGCGGCGCCCCGTACCCTTGTCGGGTGAGCAGCCCCACCCCCGACGCCCTCCTGGGCCCCGCCGACGTCCGCGAACTCGCGGCAGCCCTCGGCGTGCGCCCCACCAAACAGCGCGGCCAGAACTTCGTGATCGACGCGAACACGGTCCGCCGCATCGTCCGCACCGCGGAGGTACGGCCCGGCGACGTGGTCGTCGAGGTCGGCCCGGGGCTCGGCTCCCTCACCCTCGGCCTGCTGGAGGTGGCCGACCGCGTCACCGTCGTCGAGATCGACGACGTACTGGCCGCCGCGCTCCCCGCCACCGTCGCGGCCCGCATGCCGGAGCGCGCCGACCGTTTCGCGCTGGTGCACTCCGACGCGATGCACATCACCGAGCTGCCCGGCCCGCCGCCCACCGCGCTGGTCGCCAACCTCCCCTACAACGTGGCCGTCCCGGTCCTGCTGCACATGCTCGCCACCTTCCCGAGCATCGAACGCACCCTCGTCATGGTGCAGGCGGAGGTCGCCGACCGGCTGGCCGCGGCGCCCGGCTCCAAGGTGTACGGCGTGCCGTCCGTGAAGGCCAACTGGTACGCCGAGGTCAAGCGGGCCGGCGCCATCGGCCGCAATGTCTTCTGGCCCGCACCGAACGTCGACAGCGGGCTCGTCTCCCTGACCCGGCGCGCGGAACCGGTCAAGACCACCGCGTCCAAGCGCGAGGTCTTCGCCGTGATCGACGCCGCCTTCGCCCAGCGCCGCAAGACGCTGCGCGCCGCGCTCGCCGGCTGGGCCGGTTCGGCGGCGGCGGCCGAGGCGGCCCTGGTCGCGGCCGGTGTCTCACCGCAGGCCCGCGGCGAGGCCCTGACCGTCGAGGAGTTCACGGCCATCGCGGAACACAAGGAAGCCGCCGCCGAGTCGGCCGGGTCCGCGGCCCAGCACAAGGAGTCCGAGTAAGTGAGCGCGAGCGTCACCGTACGGGTCCCCGCCAAGGTCAACGTCCAGCTCGCGGTGGGCGCCGCCCGGCCGGACGGCTTCCATGACCTGGCCAACGTCTTCCTCGCCGTCGGCCTGTACGACGAGGTCACCGCGACCCCCTCGCCCGAGGGTCTGCGCGTCACCTGCGAGGGCACCGACGCCGACCAGGTCCCGCTGGACCGTACGAACCTCGCCGCCCGCGCCGCCGAGGCGCTCGCCGCGCGCCACGGCCGCACCCCCGACGTGCATCTGCACATCGCCAAGGACATCCCGGTCGCCGGCGGCATGGCGGGCGGCAGCGCGGACGGCGCGGGCGCGCTGCTCGCGTGCGACGCGCTGTGGGGCACCCGTGCCTCCCGCGAGGAACTCCTCGACATCTGCGCCGAGTTGGGCAGCGATGTGCCGTTCAGCCTGGTCGGCGGCGCCGCGCTGGGCACCGGACGGGGTGAGAAGCTCCGTACGCTCGACGTCGGCGGGACCTTCCACTGGGTGTTCGCGATGGCCGGCCGGGGGCTGTCGACGCCCGCCGTCTTCCGGGAGTTCGACCGGCTCGGCGAGGGCACCGACGTCCCCGAACCGGTCGCTTCCCGGCCGCTGCTCGACGCGCTCGTGAAGGGCGACGCCGACGCGCTCGCCGCGGCCGTCTCCAACGACCTCCAGCCCGCCGCGCTCTCCCTCTTCCCGGAGCTCGCCGACACCCTCGCCGCCGGTCTCGCCGCGGGCGCCCTGACGGCGCTGGTCTCCGGTTCGGGTCCGACGACGGCGTTCCTCGCCCGCGATGCCGAGTCGGCCGAGAAGGTGGCCGAGTCCCTGCGGTCGTCCGGCACTTGCCGCGCGGTGCGCACGGCGTCCGGGCCCGCGCGGGGCGCCACTGTCGTGGGCCGAGCCGGGGCGTGACGCCGTACTCGTAAGTAGGCGTTCTTCGCCCGATCTCCACACGGATGTCCCGCGAACGCGGTACACGTGGGGCCGGTGGGACGGTTAGGGTCACTTGACGTTTCAAGCGTCAGGCCCGTGTGTGCCGACGCGCCGTCACGCGCACCTCTGGAAGGGGACACTCCCGTGTCCGAATCCCCCACACCCGACCAGCCGTCCCACCGTAGAAAGCGCTCCCTGTCTCGTCGCGGCATGATCGCCGCCGGCGGTGCGGTGGCCGCCGGAGCCGCGGTCACCCCGATGGTGTTCGCGGCCACCGACTCCGGTGAGCCCGACAACTCCGCCGCCGGCTCCGGCGATTCCGGTACGACGCCGGAGCGGTTCCCCGCCACCCGCACCGAGGCCGCCACCGGCACCGGCGAGGCCACCACCGCCTTCGCCGCCTCCTACGTCGGTGTGCGCTGGTCCGGCGCGAAGACGGGCGCCGCCATCCGGCTCGCGGACGGCGACTGGCTGAACCTGACGAGCGGCTGCGCCGGCGTCGAGAGCGGCGGGACGGCACTGGTCGCCGCCGCCGACGCCACCGCGTACCAGGTGAAGGCCCCGAGCGGCATCGACGGGGTGCGTTCGCTGGCGATCGACACCACCGGCGGACCCGACCGCACCTTCCACGTGCCGAGCGAGCCCACGCGCATGCGGGGCGTGCGCTATCTCTCGCGTCCGGCCTGGGGCGCCGACGAGTCCAAGCGGTACAAGGACGGCAAGGTCAACTCGCCGGAGACGTACTACCCGTTGCAGGTCATCACGGTCCACCACACCGCGACGCCGAACGCCGATCCCGACCCCGCCGCGACGGTCCGCGCGATCTACGAGTACCACGCGATCACCAACGACTGGGGCGACATCGGCTACCACTTCCTCATCGACGAGGCGGGCAACGTCTACGAGGGCCGCTACTCCGGCGCCGACGGCATCCCCGCGTTCGACCCGGCCGGCGACCTCGTCACCGGCTTCCACTCCGTGGGCTACAACTCCGGCGCCCTCGGCATCGCCCTGATCGGCAACCTCGACCAGCAGGCCCCCACGGACGCGGCCAAGGCCTCCCTGATCCTCCTCACCAAGGCGATATGCCGGTTCAAGGGCCTGGACCCCGAGGCGCGGGTGACCTACACCAACCCCGTCAACGGCACGAAGAAGGACACGAACACCGTCGGCGGGCACCGGGACTACTTCGACACCGAGTGTCCCGGCCAGGTCATGTACGACCTGCTGGGCGAGGTCCGCGCGGCGGCCGCCCGCCGCTGACGCCGGCCACGGCGACGCGCCCCGGGGACGACGGGGGATCCCCGGGGCGCGGGTACGGGACTGTCGGCGGGCGCGACTACCCTGGAGGGTCGATCGTCCCCCTGGGCAGGAGAGAAATGGCCGTCAACCTGGTCAATGTCGAGAACGTCAGCAAGGTGTACGGCACCCGTGCCCTGCTCGACGGCGTCTCGCTCGGCGTCTCCGAGGGCGACCGCATCGGCGTCGTGGGTCGCAACGGCGACGGCAAGACGACCATGATCCGCATGCTGGCCAAGCTGGAGGAGCCCGACACCGGCCGGGTCACCCACTCCGGCGGGCTGCGCCTCGGCGTGCTCACCCAGCACGACTCCCTCGACCCCGAGGCGACCGTCCGGCACGAGGTCATCCGCGACCTGGCCGACCACGAGTGGGCCGGCAACGCCAAGATCAGGGACGTGCTGACCGGTCTGTTCGGCGGCCTCGACCTGCCCGGCTTCCCGCAGGGACTCGACACCGTCATCGGTCCGCTGTCCGGTGGCGAGCGGCGCCGGATCGCGCTGGCCAAGCTGCTCATCGACGAGCAGGACCTGATCGTCCTCGACGAGCCCACCAACCACCTCGACGTCGAGGGCATCTCCTGGCTCGCCCGGCACCTGCGGGAGCGGCGCTCGGCGCTCGTGTGCGTCACCCACGACCGCTGGTTCCTCGACCAGGTCTGCACCCGCATGTGGGACGTGCAGCGCGGCGACGTGTTCGAGTACGAGGGCGGCTACTCCGACTACGTGTTCGCGCGGGCCGAGCGCGAGCGCATCGCCGCGACCGAGGAGGTCAAGCGGCAGAACCTGGTCCGCAAGGAGCTGGCCTGGCTGCGCCGCGGCGCGCCCGCGCGCACGTCCAAGCCGCGCTTCCGCGTCGAGGCGGCCAACGAGCTGATCGCCGACGTGCCGCCGCCCCGGGACAGCAGCGAGCTGATGAAGTTCGCCTCGTCCAGGCTCGGCAAGACGGTGTTCGACCTGGAGGACGTCACCGTCCAGGCCGGCCCCAAGGTGCTGCTCAAGCATGTGACCTGGCAGCTCGGACCGGGCGACCGCATCGGTCTCGTGGGGGTCAACGGCGCCGGGAAGACGTCGTTGCTGCGCGCCATGGCCGAGGCCGCGCGGACCGAGGGCGAGACGCAGCCGGCCGGCGGGCGGATCGCGGTCGGAAAGACCGTCAAACTCGCCTATCTGTCCCAGGAGGTCGCCGAGCTCGACCCGAACACGCGGGTGCTGGAGGCCGTTCAGCAGGTGCGCGAGCGCGTGGACCTGGGCAAGGGCCGCGAGATGACCGCCGGGCAGCTGTGCGAGACGTTCGGCTTCGGCAAGGAGAAGCAGTGGACGCCGGTCGGCGACCTCTCCGGCGGTGAGCGGCGCCGGCTCCAGCTCCTGCGGCTGCTGATGGACGAACCCAACGTCCTCTTCCTCGACGAGCCCACCAACGACCTCGACATCGAGACCCTCACGCAGTTGGAGGACGTCCTCGACGGCTGGCCGGGCTCGATGATCGTCATCTCCCACGACCGGTTCTTCGTGGAGCGCACCACGGACCGGGTGTTCGCCCTGCTCGGCGACGCCGCGCTGCGGATGCTGCCGCGCGGCATCGACGAGTACCTGGAGCGCCGCCACCGCATGGAGGCCCAGGTCGCCGCCGCGGCCGCTTCGTCCCCGGCGGCCGAGAAGGCCGTACCGGAGCGCAGCGCGGCCGATCTGCGGGCCGCCAAGAAGGAGTTGCAGAAGATCGAGCGGCAGCTCGACAAGATCTCCGAGCGGGAGACCAAGCTGCACGCCCAGATCGCCGAGAACGCCACCGACTTCGCGAAGGTCGCCGAACTCGACGCGGAACTGCGCGATCTGGCCGGTCAGCGGGACGAACTGGAGCTGCGCTGGCTGGAACTCGCCGAGGAGGCGTAGCGCGGCGACCGCCCCGAGGACGGGCTCCGGGGGGCTCGCGCGAGCCGGAGCGCGCGCCTTGTGAAGGGGGCGTGAAGGTGCATAACGGCGGTATCACGGGCCGGTTCTCCCTTGGGTACAGCGGTGGATACGGCCCGGTGCGCTGTCGGTGGCGGGTGATAGAAAGGGCCGCCTGAGAACAGTCTGAGAAAAGCTGGTGTGGCAAAAACGCGACGGCACAGAACGTGGCACCACACCGGTCTCAAGGGGGAACCGCGCATGAGCCAGCCGCCCAACCAGCCGCCGCAGGGCGGTTTCGGCGCACCACAGGATCCACGGCAGGGCGGCTTCGGCGCGCCGCAGCCCCCGCAGACCCCGCCCCCGCCGCAGGGCCCGCCGCAGACGCCGCCGCCCCCGCAGGGCCCGCCGCCCGGCGCCCCGCAGCCCGGGTACGGCTACCCGCAGCAGCCGCCGGCCCAGCCGGGCCCGTACGCCTCCGGCCCGTACGCCCAACCCCAGCAGCAGCCGGGGCCGTACGGCCATCCGCAGCAGCCCGGCCCCTACGGCCAGCAGCCCGCCCCCGGTTACGGCTACCCGCCCCAGCCGCAGTACCCCGGCGCCCCCGGCATGCCGCCCGGCGGTTCGCGCAACCCCTTCAAGGGCAAGCCCGCCCTCGCCATCGGTGCCGCGGTCGCCGCGCTGATCGTCGTCGGCGCCACCGTGTACGCGGTGACCAGCGGCGACGACAAGGACGACAAGCCGGTCGCGCAGCAGAGCGACGACCCCAAGGGCTCCGACTCCCCGTCCGGCTCCGGCGACGAGAGCGAGGGCGGCGACGACCCGGAGAACCTCAACGCGGGCCGCCAGGCGGGCGAGTCGAAGGTGCTCTGGTACCAGTCGGCCCCCGACGCGCCCAAGTCCGGTGCGGACGCGCCCGGCATGTGGATCACCGACAAGACCGCGGTGAAGGCGGCGTACAAGCAGGTCTTCGCCTACAACGTCGCTGACGGCAAGGCCACTTGGGACCCGATCGCCTTCCCGGAGAAGATCTGCGCGGTCACCCCGCAGAAGTCGTCCGAGGACAAGATCGTCGTCGCGTACATGAACGGCGCCGGTGACCGCGCCAAGTGCAACCAGCTCCAGCAGGTCGACCTCAACACCGGTGAGAAGGGCTGGAAGGGCTCCGTCTCCAACGGCGAGCTGTTCGACAGCACCCTCGACGTCGAACTGTCCATCACGGGCAAGACGCTGCTGGTGGGCCGCTCGCAGTCGGGCACGGCGTACGACATCGACAGCGGCGAGAAGCTGTGGGACAAGAAGCGGTTCGGCGACAAGTGCTTCCCCGACGCGTTCGCGGGCGGTACGAAGCTGATCGCCGTCGCGTCCTGCGACGCCTCCGGCAGCAACGAGCACGACGCCGTCCAGGAGCTGGACCCCGCCACCGGCAAGGTGAAGTGGACCCTCGACTTCGACAAGGGCTGGCGCGTCGCCCGCGTCTTCTCGCTGGACCCGCTGGTCATCTACAGCACCAACGAGGACAAGAAGGCGGGCAACATCTCCGCGTTCACCTCCGGCGGCAAGACCCGCTCGCAGGTCGGCTTCAACATCGACATCGGTGCCGAGTGCGGCTGGGCCATCCTCCAGCGTGACCTCCAGGGGTGCAGCGGAGTGGTCGCCGACGCCGACACGCTCTACATGCCGACCAAGGCGACCGCCAGCGCCAACGAGATCGTGGCGATCAACCTCGCCAACGGCAAGGAGAAGTGGCGGGTGAAGTCCCCGGCGGACGAGTCGATGCTGCCGATCAAGGTCGAGGACGGCAAGCTCGTCGCGTACGTCCAGCCGTCGTACGACGCGGGCGGCCAGGTCGTGGCGATCCCGATCAGCGGGAGCAGCCACGAGCCGACGAAGCTGCTCCAGAACCCGGCGGGCGTCGCGAACATCGAGAACGGCTTCTTCTCCAAGGCGTACGACTGGGTCGACGGGCGTTTCTACCTCTCCAGCACCCGGCTGAGCGGCAACGACGACGCCAAGGAGAAGCTGATGCTCGCCTTCGGCAAGTGAGGCGTGCGCCAGTTGTGCCCTTCGCCGCCGTGTCCGCCGTCCCCCTCCCCTGAGGTACCCACGTCATGACCCAGCCGCCGCCCCCGCCGCCCAACGAGCCCCCGCAGGGCGGGTTCGGCCCGCCGCAGCCCCCCGCGCAGCCGCCCCAGGGCCCGCCCACCCCGCCGGCGCAGCCCGCCTACGGCTATCCCCAGGCGCCGCAACCCCAGCAGCAGCCGCCACAGTCACCACAGGGAACGCCGCCCCCGGCCACTCCGCCCGGGTACGGCTACCCCGCCCAGCAGCCCGCTCCGTACGGCCAGCCGCAGAACCCCTACGGCCAGCCCCAGAACCCGTACACCCAGCCGCCCGGCTACGGCTATCAGCAGCACACCACGCCCATGTACCCGCAGCCGGGGCAGGGCTCCGGTGGCGGCGGCCGGTCCAGCTCGCAGCTGGCGGTCATCGTGGCGGCCGCGGTCGTGGTGATCGCCCTGATCATCGGCGGTGGTGTGTGGCTCGCGCGGTCCGGTGACGAGGGCGGCAAGGACGACACCGCCGGCTCCAGCGGCGGCACCGGCGGCGGTGACGACCAGGGAGGCGGCGGATTCGACGCCCCCGACGGCACGGAGAAGGTGCCCGGCGACACCACCTCCCAGGTCCTCTTCCAGGTCCCGTCGCCCGACGTGGAGGACGACTCCAGCATCGTCGTGGCCGGCTCGTGGCTGACCGACAAGGCGTACGTCAAGAGCGGCGTGGCGGAGATCGTCGGCTACGACCCCGACAAGGGCAGCAAGCTGTGGTCGGTCAAGCTGCCCGGCCCGGTCTGCCAGGCCGCCCGGCACATCAACGAGGACGGCGTGACGGCCGTCGCCTTCGAGCCCGCGATGCCGACCAAGGACAAGCCCTCGCACGGCTGCACCCAGGTCGCGGCGATCGACCTCGACGCCGGCAAGAAGCTGTGGACCAAGACCGCCGAGGGCAAGTACGGCGCGATCCGGTACGACAACATCACGGTCAGCGGGGGCACGGTCGCCGCCGGTGGCACCTCGGGCGGGGCCGCGTGGGACATCGAGTCCGGCAAGCCGCGATGGGTCCCGAAGACCAACGACAGCTGCTTCGACCTCGGGTACGCGGGCGGCCCGAAGATGGTCGCGGTCCGCAAGTGCGGCAGCTACGACCAGCCCCAACTGAACATCCAGACCATCGACCCGACCACCGGGAAGGTGATCTCCGAGTACAAGATGGCCGAGGGCATCGACTACGCCAGCGTGGTGTCCACCGACCCCCTGGTCGTCGCGGCCAAGGTCGGTGATGTCGAGGGCGCCATCGGTATCTCGGACGTCTTCTCGATCGACAACAAGACCGGCAAGCTGCGGGTGCGCATCTCCGTGCCGGCCGATCAGTTCGCGGCCCGCTGCTCCGGCGTCACCACGATCGAGCAGTGCACGGGCGTCGTCGTCGGCAACGACCGGCTCTACGTGGAGACCGAACAGCACGACGGCAGCGGCGAGTACGGCCAGACCAACGAGATCGTCGCCTTCGACCTGGCCACCGGCAAGCAGACCGGGCAGCGGGCCGACGCCGGCGACCGGTACACGATCACTCCGCTGCGCATGGACGGCGGCAACGTGATCGCGTACAAGCGGCCGCCGTACGACAAGGGCGGGCAGATCGTCAGCGTCGACGGCGGAAGCTTCAAGGAGACGAAGCTGCTGGAGAACCCGGCCACGAGGGCGGTACGGGACGTCGAGATGCGGATGTCGCCGGAGTACTCCGAGATCCTCTACTCGCAGGGACATCTGTACATGTCCGCCAGGTTCGCGAGTGAACTGGGCAGTTCCGATCTCCGGAAGTCGCATGTGATCGCGTTCGGTGCGAGCGGCTGACGGACTTCACCCCTCGGTCGTTCGGAACGGCCCCGTCCCTGCTCGGGACGGGGCCGTTCGCGTACCGTCTCATCGGCCTCGAATGCGGGAAAAGCCAGAAAATCCGCCGTTCCGGGGCACTTCTCGCCGGTAGGGGGAGCGCAACGTCGAACAAGCGTGTAGCTTCCGGGGGCATGAAGGGCGGGGGAGCCGGGAGGGGGCTCCTGTCCGCGCGGACCAGTGGGCATCCATGGTGCGACATCCGGACTGGAGTGATCCGTCCTGGGTAGTGATGGGGATCCATTGGGGGGACTGGGGGGTTGCTCGATGGGAGTTCGGCTCATGGTGGTCGACGACCACCGATTGCTCGCCGAGGCGCTGGCCTCGGCACTGAAGCTGCGGGGGCACCGGGTGCTGGCCGCGGCGGCGCCCGCCGCGGGGGCGGCGGAACTGGTGATCACGCGGGCGCCCGAGGTGTGCCTGCTGGGCACGGCGACGCCCGCGGAGCCGGGGATGTTCGACCCGGTGGCGAAGATCAAGCGGGAACGCCCGCAGGTGGCGGTGCTGGTGCTCGGCCCGGTGCCGAGCCCGCGCGGCATAGCGGCGGCGTTCGCGGCCGGGGCCTCCGGCTATGTCCGGCACGACGAACGCATAGAGGGCGTCGAGCGGGCGATCATGAAGGCGCGGGCCGGGGAGGCGGCGGTGGCACCGCAGTTGCTCCAGGGCGCGTTCAGCGAGTTGCTGAACCCCGCGGCCCAGCCGGACGACGAGGGCCAGCGCCTGCTCCAGATGCTCACCCCGCGCGAGGTCGAGGTCCTGGTCCGTGTCGCCGACGGCGAGGACACCCGCCTGATCGCGGCCGGCATGGGCATCGCCCCGTCCACCGCACGCACCCATGTGCAACGGGTGCTGATGAAACTGGGCGTCGGTTCAAGGCTGGAGGCAGCGGCGCTGGCGGCGCGAACGGGGTTGCTGGACCGGGCGGGGCCGATGCCGCAGGGGATGCCGGGGGACGAGCCGTGACTTGTCTTCCGGCCCGTCCGGGGGCGGTGGGGGCGAGAAGGAAACCCCCCGCCCCCACCGGCGTCAGTCCCTGGGCTCCTCCCCGGGCTCCACGGCCGGCGGCGGCGGAGCCACGGGCCGCAGCTTCAGCCAGGCCAGGAAGAAGAGCCCGAGAAGCAGCATTCCCAACCCGGTCCAGAGGTTGATGTTGACGCCCTCGGCCTTGTCGATCGTGGCGTCGTCGTCCGTCAGCCCGACGATCGTGACGATGACGCCGTAGAGCACGAACAGCCCGCCGATGATGCGCCGGATGTCGAAGAGCCGGGCGGCCGTCGTGGACTTCTCCTGAAGCTCGCTGACCTCGTGCTGCACGTCCTTGTCGGAGTATCCGGGGCGTTCGGAGTGGTGGTCGCTCATGGTCTGTCAGTCCTCCGTCGTCAGAACGAGAACGGGATGTAGCAGGCGGCGGCCAGCACGACCGCGCCCCACCCCAGCAGCGCCGGCTTGCGGTACCAGGCGTCGTCCCCCTCGGCCGGCGGCTCGGCCATGCCCGGCGAGCGGGTGCCGTAGACCAGGCCCTTGAGTTCCTCCGCCGGCTTGGGGGCCGTGAAGAGGGAGACGGCCACCATGACGACTCCGCCGGCCACGAAGCCCGCGATCGCGGAGACGAAGTTCGCGCCCTGGTCGGAGGGGATCGAGATGATGTCCTGCTTGTAGAGGACGAAGTAGTTGATCATCGCCGCCGTGGTGCCGGCCAGCAGACCCCAGAAGCCCGACTTCATCGACGCCCGCTTCCAGAACATACCGACGATGAAGACCACGAACATCGGCACGTTGAAGAAGGAGAACAGCGTCTGGAGGTAGCTCATGATGTTCGAGAACGACGAGGCGAGGAACGCCGTGCCGATCGAGGCGAGCACGCCGATCGCCGTGATCAGCCGGCCGAAGCGGACGTAGTAGGAGTCCTCGCGGTCCTTCACCACGTACTTCGCCCAGATGTCGGTGGTGAACACCGTGTTGAAGGACGACACGTTCGCCGCCATGCCCGCCATGAAGGCGGCCAGCAGACCGGTCACCGCGATGCCCAGGACGCCGTTGGGCAGCAGTCCCTCCATGAGGTAGGGGATCGCGTCGTTGTACTGGTAGCCGGACTCCTCCGTGCCGAAGCCGGGGACCAGTGCCGCGGCGGCCAGCCCCGGGATCATCACCAGGAACACGATGAAGATCTTCGGGAACGCCGCGATCAGCGGGGTGCGCTGGGCCGCCGAGAGGTTCTTCGCGGACAGTGCCCGCTGGACCTCCGCGAAGTTCGTCGTCCAGTAGCCGAAGGACAGCACGAAGCCGAGGCCGAGGACGATGGTCAGCCAGTTCGCGCCGAGCGGGTTGGCGTCGCCGATGCCCGTGCCGCCCCAGGCGGTGACGAAGTCGTCGCCGTGGGTCTGGGTCAGCTTGTCCGACAGCCCGTCCCAGCCTCCCACCTTCTTCAGGGACAGCACGGTGATCGGGATCAGCGCGGCCAGGATCACGAAGAACTGGAGGACCTCGTTGTAGATCGCCGACGACAGGCCGCCGAGGGTGATGTACGCGAGGACGAAGAAGCCCGCGACGACGATCGCCACCCATTGAGGCCAGCCCAGCAGGGCCTCGACCACGATCGCCAGGGCGTACAGGTTCACCCCGGCGATCAGGATCGCGGCGAAGGCGAACAGGACCGAGCTGAGCAGATGGGCCCACCGGTCGAAGCGCAGCAGGAGGAACTCGGGCACCGAGCGCACTTTGCTGCCGTAGTAGAAGGGCATCATCACCAGGCCGAGGAACACCATGGCCGGGATGGCGCCGATCCAGTACCAGTGGACGGTGTAGGCACCGTACTGGGCGCTGTTGGCGGCCATGCCGAGGATCTCGGTGGCGGCCAGGTTGGCGGAGATGAAGGCCAGACCGGTGACCCAGGCGGGCAGCGAGCGGCCGGACAGAAAGAAGTCGAGGCTGGTCTTCACCGACTTGCGGGCGGCGAATCCGATGCCCAGCACGACGACGAAGTAGATGCCGAGGAGCGTGTAGTCGAGCCAGTTCGTGGGGAGCCGTAGCTCGGCGGCGAGGTAGGTGGGGGAATCTGTGGGGGTTTGCATGAGTACTCGCTTCGTTGAGCGAACCGATACAGAGCGGAACCTACGCCGCCGTGTTCAGTAATTGAACACGTCTGATGATGCTCTTTGTTTGATTGTGATGTTGACGGAGGTGGTGAGTTGTGTTTCTCTGTGTTTAGTTCTGTTGGATGGGAGCCCGGCGTGAAGAAGACCTCGACCCGACTGGCCGACGGTCGTGAGCTCGTCTATTACGACCTGCGGGACGACACCGTGCGGGACGCGGCCGACCGCCGTCCCCTGGACCCGACCGTCACGTCGTCCGAGGTCCGTCATGACGTGCTGCTCGGGGACGCCGTCGCGGTCGCCTCGCACCGGCAGGGGCGGACCTATCACCCGCCGGCCGACCAGTGCCCGCTGTGCCCCTCGCACGGCGACCGGCTCAGCGAGATCCCCGACTCGTCGTACGACGTCGTCGTGTTCGAGAACCGCTTCCCCTCGCTCGCCGGGGACTCCGGGCGCTGCGAGGTCGTCTGCTTCACCTCCGACCACAACGCGTCCTTCGCCGGCCTGACCGAGGAGCAGGCGCGGCTCGTGCTCGACGCGTGGACCGACCGGACCTCCGAGCTGTCGTCGCTGCCCGCCGTCGAGCAGGTGTTCTGCTTCGAGAACCGCGGCGCCGAGATCGGCGTGACCCTCCAGCACCCCCACGGACAGATCTACGCCTACCCCTTCACCACCCCGCGCACCGCCCTGATGCTGCGCTCCCTCGCCGCCCACAAGGACGCCACCGGCGGGGAGAACCTGTTCGACGCCGTCCTGGAGCGTGAACTCGCCGGTGAGCGGGTCGTCCTGGAGGGTGAACACTGGGCGGCCTTCGTGCCGTACGCCGCGCACTGGCCGTACGAGGTCCACCTGTACCCCAAGCGCCGCGTGCCCGATCTGCTGGCGCTCGACGAGGACGCCCGCTCAGAGTTCCCCCAGGTTTATCTGGAACTCTTGAGGCGCTTCGACCGGATCTTCGGGGAAGGTGAGCCGCCCACGCCGTACATCGCCGCCTGGCACCAGGCGCCGTTCGGCACACTGGACGGGTTCGAGGGTGTGAACAGGGACGACTTCGCTCTTCACCTCGAGCTTTTCACCATCCGCCGCACTTCCGGCAAGCTGAAGTTCCTCGCGGGTTCCGAGTCCGGCATGAGCGTGTTCATCAACGACGTGCCGCCGGAGCGCGCGGCCGAGCGACTGCGAGAGGTAGCGAGTAGATGAGTGGGAAGTTTCTGGTCACCGGTGGCGCGGGTTACGTGGGCAGCGTGGTCGCGCAGCACCTGATCGAGGCCGGGGACGAGGTCGTCGTGCTCGACAACCTCTCCACCGGCTTCCGTGAGGGTGTGCCGTCGGGGGCGTCGTTCATCGAGGGCGACATCCGTGACGCCGCCAAGTGGCTGGACTCCTCCTTCGACGCGGTGCTGCACTTCGCCGCGTTCTCGCAGGTCGGCGAGTCGGTGGTCAAGCCGGAGAAGTACTGGGACAACAACGTCGGCGGCACCATGGCGCTGCTCGGCGCCATGCGCGAGGCGGGCGTGCGCAAGCTGGTCTTCTCCTCCACGGCCGCCACCTACGGCGAGCCGGAGCAGGTGCCGATCGTCGAGTCGGCGCCGACGCGGCCCACGAACCCCTACGGCGCCTCCAAGCTCGCCGTCGACCACATGATCACCGGCGAGGCCGCGGCCCACGGCCTCGGAGCGGTGTCCCTGCGCTACTTCAACGTCGCGGGCGCCTACGGCGAGTACGGCGAGCGCCACGACCCCGAGTCGCACCTGATCCCGCTCGTCCTCCAGGTCGCCCAGGGCAGGCGCGACGCCATCTCCGTCTTCGGCGACGACTACCCGACGCCGGACGGCACCTGCGTGCGCGACTACATCCACGTCGCTGACCTGGCCGACGCCCACCTGCTGGCGCTGAAGGCCGCCACCGCGGGCGAGCACCTCATCTGCAACCTCGGCAACGGCGAGGGCTTCTCCGTCCGCCAGGTCATCGAGACCGTCCGCCAGGTCACCGGGCACCCGATCCCCGAGGTCATGGCCGCGCGCCGGGGCGGCGACCCGGCGGTCCTGGTGGCCGGCGCCGACACCGCCCGCGAGCGGCTCGGCTGGAACCCGTCCCGCGCGGACCTCGCGGGGATCGTCGCGGACGCCTGGGAGTTCGCGCAGCGGCGCGACAAGTAGAACGCAGGAAAGGTCAGGGCCAGGGGATGAGTGTCGACAGGGCAGCCGAGGTCGCCGAGCGGTTCAGGGAGCTGTACGGGGCCGAGCCGGAGGGGGTGTGGGCGGCGCCCGGCCGGGTCAACCTGATCGGCGAGCACACCGACTACAACGACGGCTTCGTCATGCCGTTCGCGCTGCCGCACACCGCGGTCGCGGCGGTCTCACGGCGTGACGACGGCGTACTGCGGCTGCACTCCGCCGATGTCGAGGGCGGTGTCGTGGAACTGCGCGTCGACGACCTGGCCCCCGAGTCGGACCGGAACTGGACCGCGTACCCCTCGGGCGTGGTCTGGGCGCTGCGCCAGGCCGGCCACCCGGTGACCGGCGCCGACATCCACCTGGCCTCGACGGTCCCGGCGGGCGCGGGCCTGTCGTCGTCGGCGGCTCTGGAGGTCGTCGTGGCGCTCGCGCTCAACGACCTGTGCGAACTCGGCCTGAAGGGCTGGCAGCTGGCCCGGCTGTGCCAGCGCGCGGAGAACGTCTACGTCGGCGCCCCCGTCGGGATCATGGACCAGACGGCGTCCGCGTGCTGCGAGGCCGGCCACGCCCTGTTCCTCGACACCCGGGACCTGTCGCAGAAGCAGATCCCCTTCGACCTGGCCGCCGAGGGCATGCGGCTGCTGGTCGTCGACACCCAGGTCAAGCACTCGCACAGCGAGGGCGAGTACGGCAAGCGCCGCGCGGGCTGCGAGAAGGGCGCGGCCCTGCTGGGCGTGGACGCGCTCAGGGACGTCGACTACGACGAGCTGGACGCGGCCCTGGACCGGCTCGGCGACGACGAGGAGGTGCGCCGCCTGGTGCGCCATGTCGTCACCGAGGACCAGCGGGTCGAGCGGGTGGTCTCGCTGCTGGAGTCGGGCCGGACCCGGGCGATCGGCCCGGTCCTGACCGAGGGGCACGCCTCACTGCGGGACGACTTCCGCATCTCCTGCCCGGAGCTGGACCTGGTCGTGGACACCGCGCTGGCCAACGGCGCCCTGGGCGCCCGGATGACGGGCGGCGGCTTCGGCGGCTCGGCGATCGTGCTGGCCGAGGCGACGGACGTCGAGACCGTCACCAAGGCGGTCGAGGAGGCCTTCGCCGCCGCCGGGTTCGTGGCGCCGCGGGTGTTCGAGGCGGTGCCGGCGGCGGGCGCGCGGCGGCTGAGCTGACACCGGGCGAGGTGTGCGGGGGCCGGAGACGGAGGCGCGCCCTCAGCCCCGCCGCCGTCTCCGGCTCGGTCTCGGTCTCAGAGATAACCCCACGCCCGGCACATCGGCCGCAGCACCTCGGCGATCTCGTCCTCGGCCGGTGCGGGGCGGTCCGGCTGCACCCGGCCGGAGCGGATCTTGTCGTTCCAGTCGCCGAAGCCACCGCCCAGCACGGCTCCGTCCAGGCTGCTGCCGTAGTCGAGCATGCCGGGTTCGAAGTCGAGGTCCAGGAAACGGCAGATCGCGCGGAGTTCGCGGGCCGGGTCGGTGGTGAGGTCCTCGTAGCGCAGGATGTGCCCGCCGACCTCGGCGTGCGCCTCCTCCATGGCCTCCATGTACTGAAGCACCCGCTCGGCCGCCTCCTCGCGGGTGCGGTCCGGGACGGCCTCGTGCCAGGAACGGGCCACCGCGGCGGGGTGCCGGCGCAGAAAGAGGAACCGGGCGTCGGGCCAGGCCTCGGCGATGCGCCGCCAGGCGAAGGCGTTGCCCGGGGTCTTCTCCACGACGAACGACTTGCCGGACTTCACCAGTTCCCGGTGCAGGGTGCGGTCCCACAGCAGCGCTTCGAGCTCCTCGTGGCCGAGGCCGAGGGCGCGCATGGACTTCTCGGTGGGGCTGTGGGTCTTGAAGTAGACCTCCAGACCGGTCAGATGCAGCTCGTGCGAGGCGTGCAGCCGGGAGTGCGCGCCCAGCATCATGCGCAGCAGGGTCGACCCGGACCGCACCGAGGTCAGGATGAACACCGGCCGCTTCAGCAGCCGGTCGACGGCCGGATCCACCGGCCTGTGCGCGGCCCCGGTCCCGGCCGTGGGCCGTTCCGGACGCGGGCCGCGCGGTGTGGGGATGGCGCCGAGGTTGCCCGACCGGGCCGGGGGCGGCTGCACCCGCCGTACCTGGTATCCGGTCCTCGCACCGATCTTCGAGTTCAGCTTCCGCAGCATGCTCATGGGGCGGAGGGTAGGAGCCGTGTCTGAGACGACACTGAGACTCAGCTTGATCCCAGATGTTTGGTCAGTGTGAACTCGGTGATCCCCGGCGGATAGTCCGGAATCACACAAACCACCTCATACCCCTGCCTCTTGTAGAACTCCGGCGCCTGGAAGTCCCACGTCTCCAGGCGTACGGCGGTGCAGCCCCGTTCGTCGCGGGCCATGCGCTCCGCGTAGGCGAGCAACTGCGAACCGAGGCTCCGGCCGCGATGGCGTTCGTCGACCCAGAGGTAGGTGACATGGAGCCAGGTGGTCCAGGTGTGACCGACCAGACCGCCGGCCAGGTCGCCGGCGTCGTCCAACACCCAGACGTGGAGCGGAAGTTCTCGTTCACCTGGGGTTCCGCGCAGGGCGCGCAGGATCGGGGAGGCCGCCGTGTTGGCGTCCCGCAGCCGCCGGCGGAGCAGATCCAGCCGTGATTTGTCGACTTCTGTCTCCAGACGAAACATGCGGCTCACCATAAACGCGTCAGCCAACCAGTTCTGCAAATTGCCTTCCGCTCCTGCCACCCGCCCGTACTCTGATGAACGGCACCGGTGGGGGCCGGTGCTGATCAGGGGGCGAGACAGGTCGGGTACGACGCCCGAAGTGGGGGTAGCAGTCTCTGCACGGCGGCGGCCGTGCGGCCATCCGCGCTTCGGGTGTCGTGCTCGCGACGGTGTTCGTCTCCCGGTGTCGTCCTCATGACGATGGGGTATCCCCTGCTCTTCGAGAGCTTGGGGAAGGGGGTTTCGTGGTTCGCATCCGAGTCCTGGTCGTCGACGACCATCGCATCTTCGCCGAGTCGCTCGCCGCCGCCCTGGCCGCAGAGCCCGATGTCGACGTCTCAGCCGCGGGCAGCGGTCCGGCGGCGCTGCGCAGTCTGGAGCGCGCGGCGGCCGAGGGGCGCCGGTTCGACGTGCTGCTCGTCGACGCCGACCTGGGCGGGAGTGTGCCGGGCGTCCGGCCGGCCGTGCCGGTTCAGGAGGTGGGGGAGGACGGGCTGGTCGACGGCATATCGCTGGTCGCCGGGGTCCGCTCGGCGCAGCCCGCCGTACGGATCGTCGTCCTCGCCGAGAAGGACGATCCGCGCCGGGCCGCGCTCGCCCTTCAGGCCGGGGCGTCCGGGTGGGTGGCCAAGGACTGCTCGCTGTCCCGGCTGCTCACCGTCATCCGCGGTGTCCTGCGCGACGAGACGCATCTGCCGCCGGCCCTGCTCACGGGGGTCCTGCGGGAGCTGACGGCCGCGCGCAAGCACCGCACCGAGAGCGAACGGCTGGTGGAGTCCCTGACCCCGCGCGAGCGTGAGGTGCTGCGCTGCATGGTGGCGGGGCTGGGCCGCAAGGCCGTCGCCGAACGCCTGTTCCTCTCCCCGCATACGGTCCGCACCCATATGCAGAACGTCCTCGGCAAGCTGGGCGTCCACTCGACCCTGGCCGCGGTCGCGCTCGCGCGGCGGGCGGGGGTCGGGCCGGTCGACTTGGGCCCGGCAAGCCGGATCCTGCCGGAGGAGAGCAGCAGCGCCTGATCAGCGCCCCTGAGCGGCAGCGCCGCTACAGGGGCGCGGGGCTGTGTCGATCGGCGGCTCCGCCGCATGGGCGCGGCAAGCCACGGCGGCGCCGCGGCCGAACGGTGGCGCCGCGGTCAGCCAGGGATGTTGTCGAACGGCGCTGTCAGCTGCCGCAGCAGCCCTGCCAGTTCACCGCGCTGGGCACGTGACAGCTCGGCGAGGATCGCGCGTTCCTGGTCCAGCAGCCCGGCGAGGGCCTGGTCGGCACGGTCGCGGCCCTCGTCGGTGAGGCGGACGAGTACGCCGCGCCGGTCGCTGGGGTCGGGGAGGCGCTCCACCAGGCCCTTCTTGGCCAGGCGGTCGATGCGGTTCGTCATCGTGCCCGAGGTGACCAGGGTCTGCGTCAGCAGCTGTCCCGGGGAGAGCTGGTACGGCGTCCCCGCGCGCCTGAGCGCGGTCAGCACGTCGAACTCCCAGGGCTCCAGGCTGTGCTCGGAGAAGGCCAGCCGGCGTGCGCGATCCAGGTGCCGGGCCAGTCTGCTCACCCGGCTGAGCACCTCGAGCGGTTCCACGTCGAGGTCCGGGCGCTCCCGGCGCCACGCTGCGACCAGCCGATCGACCTCGTCCTCCATGACGATCAGTGTAGTGGTTGTGTCGACGTGAAGTCTCTTGACGTCAAGATATCTCTCGGGGCAGGCTGGAGGACGACGTAGAGACAGGAGACCCCGCCATGTCCGCCGCCGCTCCCACCTGGGACCCCGCCCAGTACCTGCGCCACGCCGACCACCGCGCCCGCCCCTTCATCGACCTCCTCGCCCGCGTCCCCGACCTCCCCGCCGAGCGCCCCCGCGTCGCCGACCTCGGCTGCGGCCCCGGCAACGTCACCGCCCTGCTCGCCGCACGCTGGCCCACCGCGCACATCACCGGCTACGACAACTCCGCCGAGATGCTCGACCGGGCCCACGTCGAGCACGAGGGCCCGACCGCGGGCGGCGGCCGCCTCGACTTCACCCACGCCGACGTACGGACCTGGACGCCCGAAGAGCCGTACGACCTGATCGTCAGCAACGCCACCCTCCAGTGGGTACCGGCCCACGCCGAGCGCTTCGGCGACTGGATCACCGCCCTGCGGCCCGGCGGCACCTTCGCCTTCCAGGTCCCCGGCAACTTCGACGCCCCCAGCCACCGCCTGATGCGCGAGATCGCACCCCGCCACGGCCTCGCCGACACCCTGCGCCACGACGACGCCGTACTCGACCCGCGGGCCTATCTGAGCAGGCTGGCCGACCTGGGCTGCGCCGCCGACGTCTGGGAGACGACGTACGTCCACCTCCTGACCGGTGCGGATCCGGTGCTGGACTGGGTGAAGGGGACCGGACTGCGTCCCGTCCTGACCGCGCTCGCCGACGAACCCGAGGCACGCGAGGCGTTCCTCGACGAGTACCGGGCCGCCCTGCGCGAGGCCTATCCGCCCGGCGCGCACGGCACCCCGTTCCCGTTCCGCCGCATCTTCGCCGTGGCCCGCAAGGAGGCCCGGTGATCACCGCCGTCGACCACGTCCAGCTCGCGGCCCCACCCGGCTCGCAGGACCTGCTGCGGACGTACTACGTGGACGTCCTCGGCATGACCGAGATCCCCAAGCCACCCGCCCTCGCCGCACGCGGAGGCTGCTGGTTCCAGGCCGGCACCGTCCAGCTGCACCTCGGCATCGAGACGGACTTCCGGCCCGCGAAGAAGGCACACCCCGGGCTGCGCGTCAGCGGGATCGAGGCGTACGGCGCCCGGCTGGCGGCCCACGGCGCTCACGTGGAGTGGGACGACAACCTGCCGGGACACCGGCGCTGCTACTCCTACGACCCCGTCGGGAACCGGCTGGAGTTCCTTGAACCCCGGACCACTGTTTGAGCGGTGCCGCTGAGGGTCACCCGCTCATGGACACCGACGTCGATCCTTGCGAGGAGTGAGGGAAGTGGCGCAGGAAGAGAAGGCCAGGGCCAAGAAGGAACAGCTCAGGGGCAAGGCCAAGGAAGCGATCGGCCGCATGGCCGGCAACGAGCGGATGACCGCCGAGGGCAAGGCCGACCAGGCGAAGGGCGACGCCCGCCAGGCCAAGGAGAAGGGCAAGGACACCTTCCGGCACTGATTCGCCGACTGAGGCTCTGGGGGCGCCGGCTCAGGCGCCCCCACTTCAGTTCCCGCCTCAGCTCTTGCGGTGCCCTATCAGCCGCGGCTTCGGCTCCAGGCCGTCCAGCCCGTGCCAGGCAAGGTTCACCAGATGGGCCGCCACCTCCGCCTTCTTCGGGCGGCGGACGTCCAGCCACCACTGGCCGGTCAGCGCGACCATCCCGACCAGCGCCTGGGCGTAGAGCGGGGCGAGCTTGGGGTCGAAGCCGCGGCTCTTGAACTCACGGCCCAGGATGTCCTCCACCTGGGTGGCGATGTCCGAGATCAGCGAGGCGAAGGACCCCGTCGACTGCGGGATGGGCGAGTCACGGACCAGGATGCGGAAACCGTCCGTGTACTCCTCGATGTAGTCCAGCAGGGCGAAAGCCGCCTGCTCGCACAGCTCACGCGGATGGCCGGCCGTCAGCGAACTGGTCACCATGTCCAGCAGCCGCCGCATCTCACGGTCCACCACCACCGCGTACAGCCCCTCCTTGCCGCCGAAGTGCTCGTACACCACCGGCTTGGACACCCCGGCCTTCGCCGCGATCTCCTCCACCGACGTGCCCTCGAAGCCCTTCGCGGCGAAGAGGGTGCGACCGATCTCCAGCAGCTGCTGGCGGCGCTCCGCACCGGTCATCCGGGTGCGGCGCGTTCGCCGCTGCTTGTCGTTGCCGGTGTTGCTGCTGGAGTCGGTCGCCACGGCGTCAATCATGCCGCCTTCGCGGACTCCTTCCGGCGCCGAGAGCCGCCTTCCTCGTCGTTGCGGCGCGAATCGATACGCGAGCGTGACGGCCAGCGCACGTCGTACGCCCAGCCGAACTGCTCGCACCAGCGGATGATCCGAGCCGAGGAGTCGATCTGCCCGCGCTCCACACCGTGCCGCGCGGACGTCGGGTCGGCGTGGTGCAGGTTGTGCCAGGACTCACCGCACGAGAGCACCGCCAGCCACCACACGTTGCCCGAACGGTCACGCGACTTGAACGGGCGCTTGCCCACCGCGTGGCAGATCGAGTTGATCGACCACGTCACATGGTGCAGCAGCGCGACCCGGACGAGCGAGCCCCAGAAGAAGCCCGTGAAGGCGCCCCACCAGGACATCGTCACCAGACCGCCGATCAGCGCGGGCAGCGCCAGCGACAGCACCGTCCAGTAGATGAACTGACGCGAGATCGTGCGGATCGCGTTGTCCTTGATCAGATCCGGCGCGTACTTGTCCTGCGGAGTCCGCTCCTCGTCGAACATCCAGGCGATGTGGGCCCACCACAGGCCCTTCATCAGCGCCGGGACGGTCTCCCCGTAACGCCACGGGGAGTGCGGGTCACCCTCCGCGTCGGAGAACTTGTGGTGCTTGCGGTGGTCGGCCACCCAGCGGACCAGCGGGCCCTCCACCGCCATCGAGCCCGCGATCGCGAGCGCGATGCGCAGCGGACGCTTCGCCTTGAAGGAACCGTGGGTGAAGTAGCGGTGGTAGCCGATCGTGACGCCGTGGCAGGCGAAGAAGTAGAAGAAGACCAGCAGGCCGAGGTCCAGCCAGCTCACGCCCCAGCCCCAGGCCAGCGGCACCGCCGCGGCGAGCGCCAGGAACGGGACGACGATGAAGAGAAGGAGCGCGAACTGCTCGAGCGACCCCTTCTTCTCGCCGCCGAGCGTGGCCGGGGGAAGGTGGGAGTCGTCGTTGGCCTTCGGGGCGTCATCGATCACATCGGAGCTCGTGGTCATAGGGGCGTCCCCTGTGGGGTCGAGGGTTTTGGCAGGTGCCGGGGTTGCCGGAACCATTCCCGGGTTTCGTTACGAGGGTGCCTACGGTTCCGTAACCTACGGCGACGTAAGTATGGCAGTGCGTTGCCCGGCGGCAAGAGCCCGAGAGACTGCGCGTCCGCGTCGACACCTATCCTGGTGTCGGTCGGACAGCGCGGTCCGCTCTGATTTCTTTCCCGGATGTCAGGAGCCGTATGCGGCGCCCGCCGCGCGGTACCTGCGCCGGGTTCCCTCCGGACGAGCTTCAACACTGCAAGGAGCCGCACCTGTGAGCAGTGCCGACGACCAGACCACGACGACCAGCAGCGAGCTGCGTGCCGACATCCGCCGGCTGGGTGACCTCCTCGGGGAGACCCTGGTCCGCCAGGAAGGCCCGGAGCTGCTGGAACTCGTCGAGAAGGTCCGCCGACTCACCCGCGAGGACGGCGAAGCCGCCGCCGAGCTGCTACGAGGAACGGAGCTGGACACCGCGGCCAAGCTGGTCCGCGCCTTCTCCACCTACTTCCACCTGGCCAACGTCACCGAGCAGGTCCACCGCGGCCGCGAGCTGCGCGCCCGACGCGCCGCCGAGGGCGGACTTCTCGCCCGGACGGCCGACCGGCTGAAGGACGCCGACCCCGAGCACCTGCGCCAGACGGTCCAGCACCTCAACGTGCGCCCCGTCTTCACCGCGCACCCCACCGAGGCCGCCCGCCGCTCGGTCCTCAACAAGCTCAGGCGCATCGCCGCCCTCCTGGAAGTCCCCGTCCTCGAAGGCGACCGGCGCCGGCACGACACCCGACTGGCCGAGAACATCGACCTCGTATGGCAGACCGACGAACTGCGCGTCGTACGCCCCGAGCCCGCCGACGAGGCCCGCAACGCCATCTACTACCTCGACGAACTCCACGCCGGCGCCGTCGGCGACGTCCTGGAGGACCTCACCGCGGAACTGGAACGCGTCGGCCACAAGCTGCCCGACGCCACCCGCCCGCTCACCTTCGGCACCTGGATCGGCGGCGACCGCGACGGCAACCCCAACGTCACCCCCCAGGTGACCTGGGACGTCCTCATCCTCCAGCACGAGCACGGCATCAACGACGCCCTGGAGATGATCGACGAGCTGCGCGGCTTCCTGTCGAACTCCATCCGCTACTCCGGCGCCACCGAGGAACTCCTGGAGTCCCTCAAGGCCGACCTCGACGCCCTGCCCGAGATCAGCCCCCGCTACAAGCGCCTCAACGCCGAGGAGCCCTACCGGCTCAAGGCCACCTGCATCCGGCAGAAGCTGGAGAACACCAAGACCCGCCTCGCCAGGAACATCCCGCACGAGCCCGGCCGCGACTACCTCGGCACCGGCGAACTGCTGCACGACCTCACCCTCATCCAGACCTCGCTGCGCGAGCACCGCGGCGGCCTCTTCGCCGACGGCCGCATGAACCGCACCATCCGCACGCTGTCCGCGTTCGGCCTCCAGCTCGCCACCATGGACGTCCGCGAACACGCCGACGCCCACCACCACGCCCTCGGCCAGCTCTTCGACCGCCTCGGCGAGGAGTCCTGGCGCTACGCCGACATGCCCCGCGAGTACCGCGCCAAGCTGCTCGCCAAGGAACTGCGCTCCCGCCGGCCCCTCGCGCCCACCCCGGCGCCGGTCGACGCGGCCGGCGAGAAGACCCTCGGCGTGTTCGAGACGATCAAGCGGGCCCTGAAGGTCTTCGGACCCGAGGTCATCGAGTCGTACATCATCTCCATGTGCCAGGGCGCCGACGACGTCTTCGCCGCGACCGTCCTCGCCCGCGAGGCCGGCCTGATCGACCTGCACGCCGGCTGGGCCAAGATCGGCATCGTGCCGCTGCTGGAGACCACCGACGAGCTCAAGGCCGCCGACACCATCCTGGAGGACATGCTCTCCGACCCGTCCTACCGGCGCCTCGTCGCGCTGCGGGGCGACGTCCAGGAGGTCATGCTCGGCTACTCCGACTCCTCCAAGTTCGGCGGCATCACCACCTCGCAGTGGGAGATCCACCGCGCCCAGCGCCGCCTGCGCGACGTCGCCCACCGCTACGGCGTCCGGCTGCGCCTCTTCCACGGCCGCGGCGGCACCGTCGGCCGCGGCGGCGGCCCCTCGCACGACGCGATCCTCGCCCAGCCCTGGGGCACCCTCGAAGGCGAGATCAAGGTCACCGAGCAGGGCGAGGTCATCTCCGACAAGTACCTCGTGCCGTCGCTGGCCAGGGAGAACCTGGAGCTGACCGTCGCGGCCACCCTCCAGGCGTCCGCCCTGCACACCGCGCCCCGCCAGTCCGGCGAGGCACTCGCCCGCTGGGACGCCGCCATGGACGTCGTCAGCGACGCCGCCCACGCCGCGTACCGCAAGCTCGTCGAGGACCCCGACCTGCCGACGTACTTCCTCGCGTCGACGCCGGTGGACCAGCTCGCCGACCTGCACCTGGGCTCGCGGCCCTCCCGCCGCCCCGGCTCGGGTGTCTCGCTCGACGGGCTGCGCGCCATCCCGTGGGTGTTCGGCTGGACCCAGTCGCGGCAGATCGTGCCCGGCTGGTTCGGCGTGGGCTCCGGCCTCAAGGCGCTGCGCGAGGCGGGCCTGGACACCGTGCTCGACGAGATGCACGAGCAGTGGCACTTCTTCCGCAACTTCATCTCCAACGTCGAGATGACCCTCGCGAAGACCGACCTGCGCATCGCCCGCCACTACGTCGACACCCTCGTCCCGGACAACCTCAAGCACGTCTTCGACGACATCGTCACCGAGCACGAGCTCACCGTCGCCGAGGTCCTGCGCGTCACCGGGGAGAGCGAACTCCTCGCTGCGCAGCCCGTGTTGAAGCAGACGTTCGCCATCCGCGACGCCTACCTCGACCCGATCTCCTACCTCCAGGTCGCCCTGCTCAAGCGCCAGCGCGAGGCGGCGGCGAGCGACACCGAACCCGACCCGCTGCTCTCCCGCGCCCTGCTCCTGACCGTCAACGGCGTGGCGGCCGGCCTGCGCAACACCGGCTGACCGCACACACGACAGTGCCCCCGCGCTCGGTACGAGCACGGGGGCACCGTTCGTTCACCGGCTCCGCGCGTCAGGCCCTACGACGCCGGAACACCAGGTAGCCGCCCGCGCCCAGCAGCGCGGCCGCCGACAGCAGGCCCACCGGGGCACCGTTGCCGGTCTCGGCGAGGTCGCCCTCGGCGCCGTCCCGCGCCGACGGGGACGAACGCACAGATCCTCACGGGCCAGAAAGCCCCCACACCTCAAACCGCCAGAAAAGCCGCCGTCAGCAAGGCTGTTCCCAACCCCGCCAGCACCCACGCCGACCGCGTCCGCCGCAACCCGCCCGCGACCACCACCGACGCCAGCAACAACGCCCCACCCAACGGCACCCACGCATACAGCACACCCGCCGGACCCGAGCGCACCACAGCATCACTGCCCGGCTTCACGACAACCGTGTACGTCCGCCCCTTGCGCACCGCCACGTTCTTCTCGATCACCACCGACGCACGCGGCTGCGAACCCTCGGAAACCGGCCGGTACGGCCCACTGCACGCATCCTCACCGCACCGCGTCACCTCGATAGTGCCGCGCTCCCGCCCCTTGGTGAGCATCACATGATGAGCGGTGCCCCACGACGCCCAGACCCCCGCGATCAGGATCAACGCCGCGACCGTACCCATCGCCGCGAACCGCCCGAACCGCAGCGCGACGAAAGCACCCCGACTGGAAACAACGGCAGAAGGCATGGCCGCGATCCTTGGCCATGCCCATGCACTCGGTCAACTTCGGCCCGGACGGGCCGACGGACAAGTCACGAGTTGTACGTGCTTTGCGCCCGCTCCAACCCCTCGATCACCAGACACTCCGCCGCGTCCGCCGCCCGGTCCACGAAGTAGTCCAACTCCTTGCGCTCCGCCGACGAGAAATCCTTCAACACGAAATCCGCCACCTGCATACGACCCGGCGGACGCCCGATCCCGAACCGCACCCGGTGATAGTCCGCACCCATCACCTTCGTCATCGACTTCAGCCCGTTGTGCCCGTTGTCCCCACCGCCCGACTTCAACCGCAGCGTGCCGTAATCGATGTCCAACTCGTCATGCACCGCCACGATGTTCCCGACCGGCACCTTGTAAAAGTCACGCAGAGCGTTCACCGGACCGCCCGACAGATTCATGTACGACATCGGCTTCGCCAGGATCACCCGCCGGTTCGCCGGCCCCGGCGGACCGATCCGACCCTCCACCACCTGCGCCTGAGCCTTCCCCGCCCGCTTGAACCGGCCCCCCATCCGCTCCGCCAGCAGATCAGCCACCATGAACCCGACGTTGTGCCGGTTCATGGCGTACTCCGGCCCGGGATTGCCGAGGCCCACGATCAGCCACGGGGCATTGGCGTCGGTCGTCACGTCCATGTCTCCTTGATACGCGTCGGCCGCTGTCCCGCGCGGGAACAGCGGCCGACGAACCGTCGAAAACGATCGGCGAGGATCAGGCCTCGGCGACCTCTTCCTCCTCGGTCTCCTCGCCCTCCGGAGCCTCCTCGGCCTGCGCGGCCAGGACCTGGAGAACCACCGCGTCCTCCTCGACGGCCAGCGTCGTGCCCTTCGGCAGCGTGATGTCCTTCGCCAGGATGGACGCACCCGCCTCCAGACCCTCGACGGAAACCGTCACCGCCTCCGGGATGTGCGTGGCCTCGGCCTCGACCGGCAGCGCGTTCAGCACGTGCTCCAGCAGGTTGCCACCCGCGGCCAGCTCACCCTCGGCGTGCACCGGGATCTCGACCGTGACCTTCTCGCCACGCTTGACCAGCAGCAGGTCCACGTGCTCCAGGAAACCCTTCAGCGGGTCACGCTGCACGGACTTCGGGATCGCCAGCTCGTTGGTCTTGCCGTCGATGTCCAGGGCGATCAGGACGTTCGGCGTACGCAGCGCCAGCAGCAGGTCGTGACCGGGAAGCGTCAGGTGCAGCGGGTCCGAGCCGTGGCCGTACAGCACACCGGGAACCTTGCTGTCACGACGGATACGACGGGCGGCACCCTTGCCGAACTCCGTACGGGTCTCGGCGGAGATCTTTACCTCGGACATGATCACTCCTCGTAGAAATAGGAACGGACGTGGTCACCCGGCCACGAACGGCCTGCTACGAAGAGCGCGTCGATAACGGACCACCGAACCCACAACGGGAACGGCCTCCCTCGCCGAGCAACTGAAGCAGTCTACTCGGACCAGGAGGCCGCACCCAAAAGGATCTCCGCAGGGTCTCCGACAAGACCCCTACGACAAGATCACTGCTCGTCGAACAGGCTCGTCACCGAACCGTCCTCGAACACCTCACGCACCGCGCTCGCAATCGTCGGCGCGATCGACAACACCGTCAGCTTGTCCAGATCACGGGCCAACTCACCCGGCGTCGGCAGCGTGTTCGTGAACACGAACTCACCCACCCGCGAGTTCTTCAACCGGTCCGCCGCCGGACCCGACAGCACACCGTGCGTCGCCGTCACGATGACATCCTCCGCACCGTGCGCGAACAACGCGTCCGCCGCCGCACAGATCGTGCCACCCGTGTCGATCATGTCGTCGACCAGCACACACACCCGGCCCTTGACCTCACCCACGACCTCGTGGACGGTCACCTGGTTCGCCACGTCCTTGTCACGCCGCTTGTGCACGATCGCCAGCGGCGCACCCAACCGGTCACACCAGCGATCCGCCACCCGCACCCGGCCGGCATCCGGAGACACCACCGTCAGCTTCTCCCGGTCCACCTTGGCGCCCACATAGTCCGCCAGCAGCGGAAGAGCGAACAGGTGATCCACCGGACCGTCGAAGAAGCCCTGGATCTGATCCGTGTGCAGATCCATCGTCAGAATGCGATCCGCACCCGCCGTCTTCATCAGATCCGCGATCAGACGCGCCGAAATCGGTTCACGCCCACGGTGCTTCTTGTCCTGACGGGCGTAACCGTAGAACGGCACAATCACCGTGATGGACCGCGCCGACGCCCGCTTCAGAGCGTCGATCATGATCAACTGCTCCATGATCCACTGATTGATCGGAGCCGTATGGCTCTGGATCACAAAACAGTCCGCACCACGGGCCGACTCCTGGTAACGGACGTAGATCTCACCGTTCGCGAAGTCGAAGGCCTTCGTAGGAACGACCCCGACCCCCAACTGCTGGGCGACCTCCTCGGCAAGCTCGGGGTGGGCGCGGCCGGAGAAGAACATCAACTTCTTCTCGCCGGTCGTCTTGATCCCGGTCACAGCACTATCTCCTCAGAGGTATCTCAGCTGGGTGTGCACTTATCACGGTACGCCGTGTTTGACGCGTCCGTTTCCGGTCAGTCCTCGCTCTCGACCTGCCGCGACGCCGCCTCCGCCGCCTTCGCGGCAGCACTGCCCGGACGCTTACGGGCCACCCAACCCTCGATATTCCGCTGCTGACCACGGGCCACAGCCAACGAACCGGGCGGCACATCCTTCGTGATCACGGACCCCGCGGCGGTGTACGCACCATCCCCGACCGTGACAGGCGCCACAAACATGTTGTCCGAACCCGTACGACAGTGAGAGCCCACCGTGGTGTGGTGTTTGTCCTGTCCGTCATAGTTCACGAACACACTCGCGGCACCGATGTTCGTGTACTCACCGATCGTCGCGTCACCCACATACGACAGATGCGGGATCTTCGTCCCCTCACCGATCGAAGCGTTCTTCGTCTCCACGTAGGTGCCGATCTTGCCCTTCGCACCAAGCCGCGTACCAGGACGCAGATAGGCGTACGGCCCCACACTCGCCTGCGCCCCCACCACGGCACCGTCGGACACCGTGTTGTCCACCCGCGCCCCCGCACCCACCCGGGTGTCCTTCAGCCGGCTGTTCGGACCCACGTCCGAGCCCTCACCGAGATGCGTCGCGCCCTGGAGCTGCGTACCCGGCTGGACCACCACGTCCTGCTCGAACGTGACCGTCACATCCACCCACGTCGTCGCCGGGTCGATGACCGTGACCCCGGCGAGCATGGCACGGTGCAGCAACCGGTCGTTCAGGATCCGACGGGCCTCCGCGAGCTGCACACGATTGTTGATCCCGGCGATCTCACGGTGATCGGCAGCCACCGAAGCACCCACCCGATGACCGGCCTCACGCAGAATGCCCAGGACATCCGTCAGGTACTCCTCGCCCTGACTGTTGTCCGTACGCACCTTCCCCAGCGCGTCCGCGAGCAACTGCCCGTCGAAGGCGAACACCCCCGAATTGATCTCCCGGATCGCCCGCTGCGACTCCGTGGCGTCCTTGTGCTCGACGATCGCCGTCACAGCACCCGAAGCACCGTCCCGCACGATCCGCCCGTACCCGGTCGCGTCCGGCACCTCCGCCGTCAGCACCGTCACCGCATTGCCGTCCGCGGAATGCGTGGCGGCCAGGCTCGTCAGCGTCTCGCCGGTGAGGAGCGGAGTGTCGCCGCACACGACGACCACCGTCCCGTCGATCGCACCGCCGCCGAGCTCCTCCAGAGCCATCCGCACAGCGTGCCCGGTGCCGTTCTGCTCCGCCTGCACGGCGGTGCGCACGCCGGGGTCGATCTCGGTGAGATGCGCGGTGACCTGCTCACGGGCGTGCCCGACGACCACGACGAGACTCTCGGGCTGCAACTCGCGTGCGGCGGCGAGCACATGACCGACGAGACTGCGTCCGCAGAGCTCGTGCAGGACCTTGGGTGTGGCCGACTTCATACGGGTGCCCTCACCCGCTGCGAGAACGACGACGGCTGCCGGGCGAATGGCGCTCACGGTTTGCCCTTCGGATGTGGCGGGGGTGGGGTGACATCCGCAGGATACCGGGGTGTTTTGCGGGGGACATGAGAGCGGGCCCTGACTGAGCTGTCAGCAGTCAGGGCCCGAACTTGAGCATGTGCTCCCCCGCCAGGACTCGAACCCGGACAGATGGCACCAAAAGCCACAGTGCTGCCAATTACACCACGGGGGAATTAATTCGGCTAAACCGGACATTTGGTCAGGTCGCCGAATCGGCACTCAACACTATGCCGTACCAAGCACCCTCCATGCGACGGTACAAGTCGGCGCTCCTGGTGACATAGATGACCAAGCAGCCTTGGTAGGAGCCGCTGATGTTCTTGCGAACCGTCTTCGGGTTGTGCTGTTTGAGCGTGGCTGGTTGAAAGGTCGAAGGGTCCACGCCGACCAGGTCGGCCCAGAAAGCTTCGGCCGCGTTCACGTCGGCCGTTTCGTGGATGCTGACGCGGAATCGCATGCGCTCGCGCTCGACGTTCAGCGAGTCCAGCCACCGCAGGTAGAACCGGATGGCGTTCGGGTCGCTGTTGATGAACTGGAGCCTCTCGCGTCGCTCGCGGCTGTACGGCTTGTCCTTGGCTCCTTCTGCCCAGTACAGAACCACTCCCGCCAGGAAGAGCTCCCGTTCTGTCATGGCGCCCACGTCTTGCTTGGCGGTTTCCTTCGTCCGCTGTCGCTCCTCGTCACGGATGCGCGCCTTCGCTTCCCAGCCCCGCCGGGCGATCGCCGCCGCCTCCTCGGAGCTGCGCCTGCGCTCCGGCTTGGGCAGGTCCCGGACCCACAGCGAGATCGAACTCTTCGAGCAGCCCAGCTCGACCTGGATCTGGTCGTACGTCCAGCCCTGTCGCCGTAGCTCGCGTGCCCGGTCCCTCAGGTCGTCCTTCGCGTTCGGTCGCCTCGTCCATTCCGGGGGCGGTTCTCCCTCCAGCAGTCGGTTGAGGATGTCGTTGTTGTCGACGTGCAGTCGGTCGCGGATCTGTCGTCGGCTGAGTCCCGCGCGCCGCAGCGCCACCGCCCGCTCCCGTAGTCCCTCGAAGTCGGTGTATTTGCCTTGTGGATGTGCCATAGGCATACCGTCCGGCCGGAATGATCGCTTCCGGGGTCGAACGGTGTGCGATTCAGCAGTTCGAGGGATATCGGGCGCTTTCGCTTACGTTCGGTCACACAGTGTGGTGTAGGCCAGTCCGAAAAACCCGCCGGAAATGCGGGGCATGCCGCCCGTAGGCTGGAGGCATGACCACGACGGGGGAAGAGCGCGCCGAGGTCCCGCCGCCGGGGGTGGGGCCGTGGTGGTGGGGCAGGACGCGCAGCGCGGTGCTGGACTTGAGTCTGGGTGTCGTGTCGGCGCTGGAGTGCGGGGTCGAGGGGGTTCGGTTCGCGGGGGATGCCGGGATTCCGGTGGCCGCGGGGGTGGTGTTCGGGTTGTTGGCCGGCGCGGTGCTGGTGTTGCGGCGGCGCTGGCCGATCACGGTTGTTCTCGTTTCCATCGCGGTGCTGCCGGCTCAGATGGGATTTCTGTTGGGAATAGTCGGGCTGTACACACTCGCCGCTTCCGAGTTGCCGAGGCGGATCATCGCGTCGCTGGCGGGGATGTCGTTCGTCGGGACGCTGATCGTGACGTTCGTGTGGATGCGGCAGGGGGTGGACCGGGGGGATCTGAGTCTCGGTGACTGGGTGGTTCCGTTCGCGTCGGTGACCACGGCGCTCGGGGTGACCGCGCCTCCGTTGCTGCTGGGCCTGTATGTGGGGGCCCGACGGCGGTTGATGGAGAGCTTGCGGGAGCGTGCGGACAGTCTTGAGCGGGAGCTTCAGTTGCTCGCGGAGCGCGCTGAGGAGCGGGCGGAGTGGGCGCGGGGCGAGGAGCGGACCCGGATCGCGCGGGAGATGCACGATGTGGTGGCGCACCGGGTGAGTCTGATGGTGGTGCATGCGGCGGCGCTTCAGGCGGTGGCCCGTAAGGATCCCGAGAAGGCGGTGAAGAACGCCGCGCTGGTGGGGGACATGGGGCGGCAGGCGTTGACCGAGCTGCGGGAGATGCTCGGGGTGTTGCGCAGTGGGGGTGTGGAGCGGGTTCAGCGGGCGGTTGTGCCGCTGGCGGCGGTGGGGGCGGCGGCTGCGGCTGCGGCTGATCGGGAGCGGGTCGGTGGGGAGGAGCCGGCTGCCGAGGGGCCGTGTCTGTCGGAGTTGGAGGAGTTGATCGGGCAGTCGGCCGCGGCGGGCATGGTGGTGGATCTGTCCGTGGAGGGTGAGTCGCGCTCGTATGCGCCTCAGGTGGAGCAGACGGCGTTCCGGGTGGTGCAGGAGGCGTTGACTAACGTCCACAAGCATGCGGCGGGGGCGAAGACGCATGTGCGGCTCGCGCATCGAGTGTCGGAGATCGCGATGCAGGTGGAGAACGAGCCGCCGCCGGAGTTGTCGTCGGCGTCGGCGGCGCGGTTGCCGTCGGGCGGCAATGGTCTGGTGGGGATGAAGGAGCGGGTCTCGGCGCTCGGTGGGGTGTTTGTGTCGGGGCCGACGGATGCGGGGGGTTTTCGGGTGTCGGCGGTGATTCCGGCGGTGTAGGGGTTGCCGTGCGGGGGGTCAGCCGGCGGTGAGCCGGGCTGGTTCGGTGCCGGTGACGAGGCCGGCGAGGGCGTGGTCGATGTGGGGGCCGAGGTACCAGTCGCCGGTGTGGTCGAGGGCGTAGACGCGGCCTTCGGTGTCGATGGCGAGGAGGGCCTGGGTGTCGGTTTCGGTGCCGAGGGGGCAGACCTCGGTGTCGAGGGCGCGGCCGAGGTCGCCGAGGGTGCGGGCCATGTGCAGGCCGTGCAGGGGGTCGAGGTGGAGGTTGGCGGGGGCGACTTGGCGGCCGGGGCCGGTGGGTGTGATGTGGAGGCCGCCGAATTCGGCCCAGGCTTCGACGGCGGCGGGGAAGACGGCGTGGCGGTGACCGGCGGGTGATGTGTGGTCGCGCAGGGTGTCGGCCCAGACCTCTGCTTGTTTGATGTCCCAGCGTCCGGGTTGCCATCCGGCGGCGCGCAGGGCGGCGTCGACGGGGACGGGGAAGCGGGTGGTGGAGGTGCGGTCGGTGTGCATCTGCCCTTTGTTCGTCGGTGCCGGTGGGACGTGCGGGGGGGTGGGGGTGGGTGCCGGTCAGCTGTCTGCCGTGGTGGCGGGGTCGACGATGCGGACGCCGAAGTGGGCGCTGAGGGCGGTGCAGGCGCGGCAGGGGGTGGCGAAGCTGCCGTGCAGGGGGTCGCCGTCCTCGCGGATGCGGCGGGCGGTGAGTTTGGCCTGCTTGAGGGCTTTGCGGGCTTCGCCGTTGGTCATGGGTTTGCGGGCGGCGCGTTTGCTGCGGGTCGCGTCGCTGCCGGCGATGTGGCGTGAGATGAGGATGGTTTCGGCGCAGCGGCCGGTGAAGCGGTCGCGTTCGCCGCTGGTGAGGGTGTCGAGGAAGTCCTGGACGAGGTGGTGGAGTTCGGGGCGTTGGTCGCCGCGGGCGGCGGTGCCGGTGAGGGTGGTGCCGCGGACGGAGAGGGCGGCGGCGACGGTGGGGAGTATGCCGTCGCGGCGGTGGCGGAGGGCGGGGGCGTGGGGCGTCTCGGTGGCGCTCCAGCCGATGCGGGGGTCGCCGGACCTCGCCGCGTGCGGCCCTGTTTGCGTGGCGTTCATGTGCATCATCCCCTCCTGAGCATCCCCCGGGCATGCTCTCGGACGTCACAGAGTGCCAAATGGCGTGGCGAGTGCGGAAGCTGGGGCGACGCGACACGCCCGGGTTTGGGCGGGCTGTCACGGCGGGGTGACGGCTGGTCACGGAAGCGGAGGGGGGTGTGACCGGCGCCGGTGACCGGTGTCGTCGTACCGCATAGGCTGTCGGCACCGCTTTCCATGCGGTGACGCGTGGACGTGGACGAGACAGTTGATACGTGGCGTTGTGACCGAGAGTGGTCATGGTGGTGCGTATTCAGAACGCCGCAGGGGGCAACCGCCATGACGACAGGTCGGCTCGGGCTGGGGGCACCTCCCGGCCGCCAGGCCGGGGGACAAGCCGTGCCGCCGAACGCGGCCTATGCCGGGCAGGTCGTGCATTTCCCGGATCCGGTACGGGCCTCGCGTCACCCGAGAGGGGTACGGGTCGACGAGCGTGGTTACCCCGATTTCTCGCCGTACGCGCGCGCGGCGGTGGAGATCGCGGAGCCGCCGGAGGGTTTCGGGGTCGACGAGTTGCGGCTGACGGACTATGTGTCGGCGAACGCGGCGTTGTCGGCTTCGGGGCATGACTTGTGGGACACGGTGCCGGCGGTGGCGACGCCGCATGGCTGGACGTGGCATCACGTGGTGGGTTCGCGGCGGCTGGAGTTGGTTCCGGTCGAGGTGAAGGCGTTGTTGCGGCATCACGGTGGGATCGCGACGTCGGTGGTGGATCAGTACAAGCGGGGGACGCGGCCGTTGCAGGAGACGCGGCCGGCGCATTTCCGGCTGCCGAAGTCGGGTGTGGCGGTGACGGAGGCGCAGGCGCTGGGGGTCGAGGAGGATCTCGGGTATCGGCTTCCGGGTGCGTATCGGTCGTTTCTGAAGGCGGCGGGCGGGTGTGCGCCGGTGGGGACGGCGTTGGACGCGGAGTTGGGGTTGCTGATCGACCAGCCGTTGTTCACGGTGCGGGACGAGGCGGCGGTCAATGACCTGGTCTATGTCAACAAGTGTCTGCGTGACCATTTGACCAAGGACTTCCTGGGTGTCGGTTTTGTCCAGGGCGGGTTGCTGGCCGTGAAGGTGAAGGGCGAGCGGATCGGTTCGGTGTGGTTCTGCGCGTACGACGACGCGCGGGATGTGGATCCGTCGTGGCCGCCGGCGGAGCGGGTGGAGCGGTTGCTGGTGCCGTGCGGTGAGGACTTCGACGCGTTCTTGTCCCGGTTGGCGGGTTCTCCGCCGGAGTTGGAGACGGTGGCGAATCTGATGGTGGACGGTGGGTTCGCGCGTGTCGTGCCGGTCGCGCCGGCGGCTGCGGGGGAGTGAGCTTCGCGATGGTGACGTTTGCACAGGCGCAGGAGCGCGCCGAGGAGTGGATCAACGGGGATGTTCCGTCGTACCAGCATCGTGAGGTGCGGGTGCGGGAGTTCGAGCGCGGGTTCGTGGTGTGGGCCGAGGACCGCGCGGACGGGCCGCGTTCGGACGGTGGCGCGCAGCGGCTGGTGATCGCCCGGGACAGCGGTGAGGCCACGTTGTGGCCGGCGTTGCCGGTGGGTGAGGTGATTCGCCGGTACGAGGAGGAGTACGGCCGTCTCGACGCGCCTGTGGCGCCGGTGCCGGCCGCGCCGGCTCGGGTGGACCTGAACCAGACGTCGTTCCTGCTGACTCCGCCGGAGTGGTTGCAGGAGGCGGCGGACCGGTTGGGCGGGTCCGACGGGCGGGACGGCGACGGTCGCACGGGTGCGGGGCAGGGCGCCGGCGCGTCCGGTGCGTCCGGTGCCGGGGCGCTCGCCGAGACGTTGGGCGGGCCCGCGGCGGAGTCGGGTGCGGGCAGCGGCGCGGGTGTGCCTTCGGACGCGCCCGGGGTGCCGGACGGGGCCACTCCGTGGGCGGGGACGGACACCAACGCCGATGCCGGTGAGGACCGTTCGGTGCCGTTGCCGGAGACGGTGTTCGCGCCGCCGTTGAGCGGGGACGACACTGTGCCGCCGGATGCCGCGACGGCGCTGATGTCGGGCGGCAGCCGGCTTCCACCGACGGCTCAGTCGCCGGCGGTGGACGATGGGGACGCGGCGGGTGGTGCGCCGGCGCCGCGTGCTCCGTCATACGGGTATCCGCAGGCTGCGGGTGGGCCGGGTGGCCCGGGTACGCCGCCTCCGCCGCCCGGTGCCGTGCCGCCGCCCGCGCCTTCCTATGGCTACCCGCAGGCCGCGGATGGTCCGGGCCGGCCGCCCGCGCAGCAGGCCGACGACATCGCCGACGCCGCGACGAGCAAGGCGGCGCCTCCTCGGCCTCGGGGTGGGGCGACGCCGCCTCCGCCTCCGCCGCCGGGTGTGCCGGGCGTGCCGGGTGGCAGCACGCCGCCCGTGCCGCCGTCGGCTCCGGGGGCGCCGGATGCCTCGGCCGGCGGGTATGTGCCTACGCAGCTCGTGTCGTCGCTGGGTCCCGAGGGGCCCGGGGCTCCGCAGGGTCCCGGTGCCTCGCACGCGCCAGGCCTTCCGCAGCCGCCCGGGACCCCGGGCGCGCCCGGTATGCCGGGTGCGCCGCAGCCTCCGGGTACGCCCGGCGGTACGCCCTCGGGTGAGGTGCATCATGCGGCGACCGTGCTGGCGGACCCGGGCCGGACGGGGGGTGCGCCGCAGCCTCCGGGTGCGCCGGGGACGCCTGGTGCGCCGGGGACGGCTGGTGCTCCCAACCCGCCCGGCATCCCCAACCCGCCCGGCATCCCCAGCGCGCCGGGCACCCCGGGAGCTCCGGGCATGCCGGGCGCACCGCAGCCTCCGAACCCGCCCGGTGCCCCCGGCGGTCCCGGTGGCGCCGTGCATCACGCCGAGACCGTGCTGTCCGCACCCCCGGTCGGCGGCCCCGGCGTGCCCGCGCCGCCGCCGGCCCCCGGTGCGCCGCAGCCTCCGGGCGCTCCCGGTGTGCCGCCGGCGGGTCCGGGCATGCCACCGGTGGGGCCTCCTGGACCGGCGGGTCCGGGCATGCCGCCTCCCGGTGCCCCGGGTGCCCTCGGTATGCCCGGCGCGCCCCAGCCCCCCATGCCTCCGGGCGCCGTTGCGCCGCCGCACCCCGGGCCCGCCGGACCGGGCCACCCCGGCGCGCCGTCGTACGGATATCCGCCGCAGCCCACCGGTCAGCCGACCGTCGGTCCCGGCTACCAGGCCGTCCTCCGCTACCGGGCGCAGGACGGGTCGGAGCAGCAGCTGATCCGGCGTTCGGCGCCGGGTACGCCGCACCCGGAGTGGCAGATCTTCCATGAGCTGCGCGGTATGAACGTGCCGCCGGACCAGGTCCTGGAGCTGCACACCGAGTTGGAGTCGTGCGAGCTGCCGGGCGCGTACTGCGCGCGGATGATCCGGGAGCAGTGGCCGCAGGCGCGCATCACCTCGATCGCGCCGTACGGCACGGATCACGCGAGCCGGCAGCAGGGCATGCAGCAACTGCTCGCCCACCAGGGTGAGTTGCACGAGGTCGCCGACGGGCCGGCCCGGCCGGCGCCGGTGCGGGCCCCGTTGCCGCAGGTGCACCCGGCGCCGCCGATTCCGCCGGAGGGTGTGGCGCAGGAGCTGGCGGGGGCGTTCGGGCCGGGGCTGTTCCGGTTCGAGCAGGCCGCCGTGTCCCGGCAGGGTGTGCCGCCGGTCGTGGCGCACAGCCTGGTCGTCGGCGGTCTGCCGATGGACATGGGCCCGTTCTTCTGGGCGCAGGCCCAGCCGGGGCGGCCCGTTCCGACGCTGGCGGAGCTGGCGCAG
Source organism: Streptomyces sp. NPDC098781 (assembly GCF_044759995.1). Classification (NCBI taxonomy): domain Bacteria; kingdom Bacillati; phylum Actinomycetota; class Actinomycetes; order Kitasatosporales; family Streptomycetaceae; genus Streptomyces; species Streptomyces sp. NPDC098781. The sequence continues at coordinate 129,957 of NZ_JBIWAK010000012.1, read as the reverse complement.
GAGCGCGGGGTGCAGCCGGCGTCGGACGCGGGGTCGTACCTCGTCATGGGCAGCGACTTCGGCAAGGCGATCTGTGTGCAGTACGGGACGGCGAACATCGTGGCCGTTCCGGTGGAGGCGGGGCCGGGCGGTGCGCCCGTTCCGCCGCAGTTCGTGAACACGGGTCTGCCGGAGTTCCAGCGCTGTCTGGCGCTGCTCGGCGGGATGTGGCGGCTTCGCTTCGGTCTCAACCAGGAGCAGGCGGGCCGCTGGACGGTCGACTTCCAGGCGCAGCTCGCGGCCTTCGACCCGGCGGCGCTCGGCTCGCCGGAGAGCTGGTGGTCGGTGCTGCTGGAGGAGATGTGGGACGGATTGTTGTGACGCCGCTCGTCCGCCGCTGACCGCGGCGGGCGGGGTGTGAAGGGGCCGGCTCCTGGTTGTACGACCGGGAGCCGGCCCCTTTGTGTGCCCCCTGTCGTGCCCCTCTGCCCCCTCTTCGGGCTCCCCCGTGCCCGGAGTGTCGCGTTATGAAGCCCTCCACCCGATACATCAAGATGTGCGCTAAATCATCATTTTCGCATTCGTTTCGGCCGAGAGGGGTTCTCAGGATGAGCAGCGCACCGGTCTCGCTCCACGACTTCGTGGTCGTACGAGGGCGTGGCTACCGTCCCGACCAGGTCGACGCCCATGTCGACGCGCTCTTCCGGGACCGGGACGCCGCCTGGGAACGGGCCGCGCGGCTGACCGTGCTCGCGAGGGAGATGGAGACCGAGGCGGAGCGGTTGCGGGAGGCGGTGGCGCAGCTCGGTCCGCAGACGTACGAGTCGTTGGGGGAGGGCGCGCGTCGGCTGTTCGAGTTGGTGCTGGAGGAGGCCGAGGCGGTGCAGGAGGGGGCGCGGGCCGAGGCGCGGCGGCTGATGGACGAGGTGCAGACGTGGGTGAACGGCCTGCGGGACGCGGCGCGGGCGCGTGCCGACGCCCTGGGCGCGGAGGCCGACGAGTACGCCGGTCAGCGGCTGGACGCGGCCCGCGCGGAGGCCGACGAGATCCGGGTCGCCGCACGGCGCGAGGTGCGTGAGGAGCGAGGGCTGGAACTCCTCGCGCTGCGGGAGCTGCGGGCGCGGACCACCCGGATGCTCACCGAGCAGGCCCGGGACCACGGCGAGCGGTGGGCCCGGTTCCAGCGGGAGGCCGAGGAGCGGCTGGCCGCGCAGGAGGCGGCGGAGGAGGAGCGTCAGGCCCGGGCGGAGGCCTCGTTGTCCGAGGCGAAGCAGATCTTCGCGGACGCGGAGGTCTCGGCCCGGCGGGCGCAGGAGGAGGCGGAGGACCGCGCGACCGAACTGGTCGCGCAGGCCCGGGAACGAGCGGAGGAGATCGCCCGGGAGACGGAGCAGGTGCTGCGCGAGCACGGGGAGATGTGGGACGACGTACGGACCCACATCGGCCAGATGCGCAACAGCCTCACCGCTCTCACGGGCCAGGCCGCGCTGGAGTAGCCGGCGGCGCCGTGGGGGGCGCGCGGGCCGCTCCCGCGCCGCCCCTCAGTTCCCCCGGCGCCCCTCAGTTCCCCTGCCGCCCCTCAGTTCCCCCGGCGTACCGCCCCCGCCAGGATCCATCCCTCCACGGCCTCGTACTGCCGCCGCTGCTCCTCGGCCTGCCGCCGTCCCGAGACGACCGTGCCCAGCCAGCCGAACAGGAAGCCGGCCGGGACCGACACCAGTCCGGGGGTGGTGAACGGGAACCAGTTGAAGTCGGCCTCGGGGAAGGCCGCCCCCGGTGAGCCGGAGACCAGATTGGTCCACGGCATCAGCGCCAGCACCACCGCCGAGCCGCCGATCAGGGTCCACAGCAGGCCGGCCCGGGTGTACCGGCGCCAGAACAGGCTGTAGACGAGGGCGGGTGCGATGGCCGAGGCGCCGAGGGTGAAGGACAGCGTCACCAGGGGCTGGAGGCTGCGGTGCTGGACCATCGTCGCCAGCACGATCGCCGGGACGCCCACCGCGAGTGCCGCCAGCCGGGCCAGGGCCATCTCGCGGTGTCCGGACAGCTCCCGCATCCGGGTGGCGAACAGGTCGTGGGCGAGGGAGTTGGCGCAGGCGAGGATCATGCCCGCCACCGAGGCGAGCACGGTCAGGAAGATGGCCGTGGTGACCGCCGTGAACAGCAGGCTCTCCGCGGTCGAGACCTCGGCGCCGAACACGGCCCGGGAGCCCAGCAGATACGCCGTGTTGCCCTGCGGGTCCGCCCCGGCGATGACCTCCCGCCCGATCAGCGCGGTCGCCCCGAAGCCGACCACCGTGATCACCAGCACGAACAGTGCCACGGTGGAGACCGCCCAGGACATCGACCTGCGTACCTGACGGGCGCCGGTCGCCGTGTACATCCGCATGGTGATGTGCGGCAGCACGGCGCCGCCGAGGACGACCGCGAGCTGGGAGCTGATCATGTCGACGCGGGGATACGGGCTGCCCGCGAACTGAAGCCCCGACTCCAGGAACGCCGACCCGACCCCGCTCTGCCGGGCCGCCGCGTCGAACAGCGCGCCCGGATCCCAGTCGAACCGGTTGAGCACCAGGACGGCGACGGCGGCGCCCGACCCGAGCAGCATCACCATCTTCAGGATCTGGATGAGGGCGGTGCCCTTCATGCCGCCGATCGCCGCGTAGCCGATCATGAGCACGCCGAGGCCGATGACGCACCCCGTCTTGAGGGACTCGTTGGTGAACCCCAGGATGAACGCCAGCAGCTGCCCGGTGCCCGCCAACTGCACGAGCATCAGCGGTACCAGCGCGGCCAGCGTGACCGCGCACGCCGCGATCCGCACGCCCCGCCCCGGCATCCGGCGGGCCAGCGCGTCGCCCATCGTGAACCGGCCCGCGTTGCGCAGCGGTTCGGCCAGCAGGAACATCAGCAGCATCAGCGACAGGGTCGTGCTCAGCGCCAGCACGATCCCGTCGTAGCCGCACAGGGCGACCACGCCGGTGGTGCCGAGCACGGTCGCCGCGCTGATGTAGTCGCCGCCGATCGCCAGGCCGTTGCGCATGGGGGACAGGGAGCTGTAGCCCGTGTAGAACTCGTCGAGGTCGTCGCGGTCCGGGCCGGTCATCACGCACAGCAGCAGCGTGACCGTGGCCACGGCACAGAAGGCGACCAGCGACATCGCCTGCGCGTCTCCGCTGAACTCGGTCATCGACCCGCTCCCCTCTTGCCGGCCGCCTCACGCTTGGCGTCCACCGCGGCCTCCTTGCGGATACGGTCCGCGATCGGGTCGACGTGACGGCGGGCGGTGTGCTCGTACAGGCCTATCGCCAGCCAGGTGACGGGCAGTTGCAGCAGCGCGAGCAGCAGCCCGGCGGGCAGCCCGTCGGTGACCGCGCTCGTCATGAACCCGGGCGCGAAGGCGGACAGGATCAGAAACAGCGTGAAGTACCCGAGCGCGGTGAGCGTCGCCACGCGCCGCTGCCACCGGTAGGCGCTGCGCAGGATCCGCAGGTCGCTGTGGTGCCCGAGGGGCGGGTGGTCGGGGACCCGGTGGCGTGGGGGTGCGGCGGGCTCCGACGGGGTGGGCGGCTGCCACGGGTAGGTGGCGTACGACGGGGACGGGGCGTAGGGCGTGGGGGACGGGGGCGGTGGCTCGTACGGGTTGTACGGGTCGTACGGGCGGTGCGGGTTGTACGGGTCGTGCGGGTCGTGCGGGGAGGACATCCCGGTGCTCCTTGCGTGGTTCGGGTCCGGTGCGCCGGACCGCAGGGAGGTGGGGGGCGGGCGAGCCACGCACGTTACTGCTCAGTACCGAAGAGCGCGAGGGTTTGGACAAACTGAGTGGTCGGTATGCGCTTGCTATTCCGGACCGGGCCTGACCTGGGGTGTTACCCGCGTTAACTCAGACCTTTCCTGGCGTCGGCGCCGAGAGCCCGCCGGTACCGGATCCCGGGCTTCCCGCCGATCTCCACGTCCCCCGCGGCGGTGAACGCGTTCCTCTTCAGGACGGCCTGGGAGGCGAGGTTGTCCAAGGTGGTCCGCGCGACCAGTGACGTCAGTGCGTACGCCGTGGCCGCCAGCCGGCACAGCTGCGCCACCGCCGCCGTCGCGACCCCCTTGCCCGCGGCCGACTCGCCCACGCGATAGCCGAGTTCGGCGGAGCCGTCCTCGACGTCGAGCAGGTTGATCCGGCCCACGAGCCGTCCCTCGTCGTCCAGGACGACATGGAAGTGGCAGATCCCGGCGTCCTGTTCGGCCAGCAGCGCCGCGTGCCGGGCCGCGAACCCCTCGGGTTCGAAGTAGGTGTCCCCGCGGTCCGGCACCGTACGGGCGAAGTACTCCCGGTTCTCGCGCTCGAAGGCCAGCAGGGTCTCCGCGTGGTCGGCGCGCAGGCGTTCCAGGGTCAGCATGGGGAAAGGGTAGGTGAGCGTGTCAGGGACATGGTCCCACCGGGGGAGGAGCCCGGGGCCGCCGCTCGGCACCCCTGGCCTACGTCTCCACGGTGACGCCAGGTCACGGGGTCGCGGCATAGCGTCCTGGGCATGACCAGATCACGCCTCTTAGCGGCGGCAGCGGCCACGGCCGCGTCCGTCGCCCTCGTCCTCGGACCCGCTCTGACCCTGCCGGCCACCGCGGCCGATTCGGCGCCCGTCGCCTCCGCCGCGCCCGCCGCCGCCCCGGCCCAACTCCCGCGCCCCACCGGCCCGTACGCCGTCGGCCGCGACACCCTCCACCTCGTCGACGCCGATCGGCCCGATCCCTGGGTTCCGGCCGCCGGGCCGCGTCAGCTGATGGTGTCGATGTACTACCCCGCTCGCCACGGCACGGGCGGGCCGACCGCGCCGTACATGACCCGTGAAGAGGCCCGCCACCTGCTGGAGTTGCGGGTGCCCGACGCCACCGTCCCGCCGGAGACGATCAGTTCCGTCCGTACCTGGGCGCACACCGGAGCGCGCCCCGCGCACGGCAGGTTCCCGATGGTCGTGCTCTCGCCCGGGTTCACCTTCCCGCGCGCCACGCTCACCGGTCTCGCGGAGGATCTCGCCGGCCGTGGGTACGTCGTCGCGCTGGTCGACCATCCGTACGAGAACGCCGGGACGACCCTGCCCGACGGGCAGACCCTGCCGTGCGCCATCTGCGACCGGTTCCCCGAGGTCGGGCCGGCCGTCGTCGAGAGCCGTGCCGTGGACGTCTCGTTCGTGATCGACCGGCTGACCGGCCGTCACCCCGCCTGGCGGCACGCGCGCGTGATCGACGCCGACCGCATCGGCATGAGCGGCCATTCCATCGGCGGGGCGTCCTCCGCCGGCACGATGGCCGCCGACGCACGCGTGCGGGCCGGTGTGAACATGGACGGCACCTTCCAGGCGACGATCCCGGCCTCCGGTCTCGACGGCCGCCCCTTCCTGATGGTCGGGCAGCAGGCCAGGACCCTCGACAAGGACTGGAACACGGCCTGGGCCGACCTGAACGGCTGGAAGCGCTGGCTGACCTTCACCGGAACCGACCACGGCTCCTTCACGGACGTACCGCTCCTGTCCGAACTGGTCGGCATCCCGGACACCGCCGAGATGCCCTACGAGCGTTCGCAGGCCCTCACGCGCGCGTACGTCGCCGCCTTCTTCGACCTGCACCTGAAGGGCGTCCCGCAGCCGTTGCTCGACGGCCCCTCGCCGGACCACCCCGAGGTCATCGTCCGTCTTCCCTGACGGCCTCGGGGACCACCCCGGTGACGCCCTCGTCGGCGGCCTGGTCGCCGGGCTCCTTGAGCACCGGGAACCGTTTCGGCGCCAGCAGCAACAGCACCAGGAAGGCCAGCGCCGCCGCGCACGACGCCCCCAGATACACGGCGTGCACCGCGTCGGCGATGGCCCTCCTGGTGGCCTCCGGGGCCGTACCGCCCGAATCCAGGGCCCGCGTCACCGAGTCCAGGTCGCCCGCGCCGCCGAGCCGCGACGCCAGTACGCCGTTGGCCACCGCGCCGAAGACCGCCGCGCCCACCGTCTGACCCGTCTGCCGGCAGAACAGCACCGAAGCCGTCGTCGTGCCCCGCTCCGACCAGCCGACCGTCGACTGCACGCCGATGATCAGCGGCAGCTGGAACAGGCCCAGGGCCGCGCCCAGCAGCAGCATCAGCAGCGTCGGCTGCCAGGCCTGCCCGGGATACGGCAGGAACAGGAACGCCAGCAGGATCAGCGAGGCCGTGCCGATGCCCAGCATCGCCGTGTTGCGGAAACCGATCCTGCGGTACACGTGCTGGCTGAGCGCCGCCGACACCGGCCAGCTCAACGTCCAGACCGACAGCACGAATCCGGCGGCCACCGGAGCGAGACCGAGGACCGCCTGGGCGTACGTGGGGAGGAACACCGTCGGTGCCACCATCAGCAGGCCCAGCGCGCCGAGCGCCAGGTTCACCGCCGCGATCGTCCGCCGTCGCCACACCCACCCGGGGATGATCGGTTCGGCCGCCCGGCGCTCCACCAGCACCACGACCGCCACCAGGGCCAGACCCGTGCCGAAGAGGGCCAACGACGGTGCCGACAGCCACGGCCACGCCACCCCGCCCTGCACCAGTGCCGTCAGCAGCACGCCCCCGCACGCGAACACCGCCAGCGCGCCCGCCCAGTCGACACGCGCGCGCTTGCCCGTCGTCTCGCGCGCGGGCTCGTGCAGATGACGCGCGATCAGCCACAACGCCACCGCCCCGATGGGCAGGTTGATCAGGAAGATCCAGCGCCAGTCCGCGTACGCCGCCAGCACGCCGCCCAGACCCGGTCCGGCCACCGCCGACACCGCCCACACCGTGGACAGCTTCGACTGGATCTTCGGGCGCTCCTTGAGCGGGTACAGGTCGGCCGCCAGCGTCTGGACGGTGCCCTGAAGGGCGCCGCCGCCCAGCCCCTGCACGATCCGGAACGCGATCAGCGCCCCCATGTTCCAGGCCACCGCGCACAGCAGCGACCCCAGCAGGAACACCACCGCGCCCGCGATCAGCACCGGCTTGCGGCCGAAGGTGTCGGAGAGCTTGCCGTAGAGCGGGAGGGTCACCGTCACGGCGAGCAGATAGCCGGAGAACAGCCAGGAGAAGACGGAGAAGCCGCCGAGGTCCCCGACGATCTGCGGTACGGCCGTGGAGACGATGGTGGCGTCCAGCGCGGCCAGCGCCATCGCGAGCATCAGGGCCGCGACCACGGCTGACCGCCGGTCGGTTCCGGTGCGCCGTGCGGTGTCGCCTATCGCGGGTCTCGTACTGCCCACCGGGTTCCCTCTCCTGTTGCTTTCCCCTTGCACCTATCTGCCGCCGGACAGCTTCCCACTTGAACCTCACGCCGCGGGAGGGTGGAGGCTCGATGGGACCGAGGGCGGAGGCGACCCCGACGCGCGCTCCCCCGAAGGGTGGAGAGCCCCTAGGGGGACCTCCGTACAACGTCTCGGGGAGGGTTGGTACCGCCGGAGGACGAGAGGGCGGGGGTTCCGTCCTTAACCTGGCTTTACGCCGCTGGGGGGCGGTTTTCCGAACCGGCGGGGGTGGGGTTTTCCCCCGTACAAGACGGGGTCCGGCACCAGCGCGCCGGACCCCCTCCCGCCACCAGACTGACCGTCGTAGCGGTCCTCGTGACCGATCTGCTGACCGACTTAGGAGACATACCGTGACATCGGCTGTGACCATTCCCAGGCACGGGGGTACTGGAGGGCGTACGGCCGTTGCCGCGCGGGCGCGGCAGGTCGTCAAGGCATACGGGTCGGGGGAGACCCGGGTCGTCGCCCTGGACCATGTGGACGTGGACATCGCGCGGGGACAGTTCACCGCGATCATGGGTCCCTCGGGGTCCGGCAAGTCCACCTTGATGCACTGCCTCGCCGGCCTCGACACCGTCACCAGCGGCCAGATCCACCTGGACGACACGGAGATCACCGGGCTGAAGGACAAGAAGCTCACGCAGCTGCGCCGGGACCGTATCGGCTTCATCTTCCAGGCGTTCAACCTGCTGCCGACGCTCAACGCCATCGAGAACATCACGCTGCCCATGGACATAGCGGGCCGCAAGCCCGACAAGCAGTGGCTCGCGCGCGTGGTCGACACCGTCGGGCTTTCCGACCGGCTCAAGCACCGGCCGACCCAGCTCTCGGGCGGCCAGCAGCAGCGCGTCGCCGTCGCCCGCGCCCTGGCCGCGCGGCCGGAGATCATCTTCGGTGACGAGCCGACCGGAAACCTCGACTCGCGCGCGGGCGCCGAGGTGCTGGGCTTCCTGCGCAGGTCGGTCGACGAGCTGGGTCAGACCATCGTGATGGTCACCCACGACCCCGTCGCCGCCTCCTACGCCGACCGTGTGCTGTACCTCGCCGACGGCCGGATCGTCGACGAGATGTACAAGCCCACCGCCGACGCGGTCCTCGACCGCATGAAGGACTTCGACGCCCGGGGGCGTACGTCATGACCGTCCTGAGGACCTCCCTGCGCAACTTCTTCGCGCACAAGGGGCGCATGGCGCTGTCGGCGGTGGCGGTGCTGCTGTCGGTGGCCTTCGTGTGCGGCACGCTCGTGTTCACCGACACCATGAACACGACGTTCGACAAGCTCTTCGCGACCACGTCCTCCGACGTGACGGTCTCCCCCAAGGACACCAAGACCGACGAGGCCCCGCAGAACGGTGTGCCCGAGTCGCTGCCCGCCTCGCTGCTCACGCAGGTGGACAAGGCCGACGGCGTCAAGTCCGCCGAGGGCGCGGTCAGTTCGATGAACGTGACCGTCGTCGACAGCGACAACAAGAACATGGGGTCGTCGAACGGGGCGCCCACCATCGCCGGCAACTGGACCAGGAACGACCTCAGGTCCATGGAGATCACCTCCGGACACGCCCCGCGCGGGCCGACCGAGGTGATGGTCGACGCCGACACCGCCGACAAGCACGACCTGAAGGTGGGCGACGAACTGCGCACCATCGCGCAGACCGGTGACTTCACGGCGAAGATCGTCGGCATCGCCACCTTCAAGGTGACCAACCCCGGTGCCGCGATCGTCTACTTCGACACGGCCACCGCACAGCGCGAACTGCTGGGCGCCACCGGCCGGTTCACCCAGTTCAACCTCACCGCCGCGGCGGGCGTCACCGACGCCCAGCTCAAGCAGAACGTGACGCGGGCCCTGGACGGCACGTACAAGGTCCAGACCCAGCAGGAGACCGCGGACGAGAACCGCGAGGGCGTCGGCGAGTTCATGGACGTCATCAAGTACGCCATGCTCGGCTTCGCCGGAATCGCCTTCCTCGTCGGCATCTTCCTGATCATCAACACCTTCTCGATGCTGGTCGCCCAGCGGACCCGCGAGATCGGCCTGATGCGGGCGATCGGTTCGTCCCGCCGGCAGGTCAACCGTTCCGTGCTGGTCGAGGCACTGCTCCTCGGGATCGTCGGCTCCGTCCTCGGCGTCGGCGCCGGTGTCGGCATCGCCGTCGGCCTGATGAAGCTCATGTCGATGGCCGGCATGAACCTCTCCACCGACGACCTCACCGTGAAGATCAGCACGCCGATCGCCGGTGTGGTGCTCGGCGTCGTCGTCACCGTCCTCGCCGCCTACCTGCCCGCCCGCCGGGCCGGCAAGGTCTCGCCGATGGCCGCCCTGCGCGACGCCGGTACTCCGGCCGACGTCAAGGCGGGCTGGATCCGGGGCCTGATCGGCGTGGCGCTCACCGGCGCCGGTGCCTTCGCCCTGTACACGGCCGCCACCGCCGACAAGGCGAGCGACGGCGCGCTGATGCTGGGCGCGGGCGTGGTGCTGTCGCTCATCGGCTTCGTCGTGATCGGTCCGCTGCTGGCGGGCGCGGTCGTCCGGGTGATCAGCGCGGTGCTGCTGCGGGCCTTCGGCCCCGTCGGCCGCATGGCCGAGCGCAACGCGCTGCGCAACCCGCGCCGTACCGGCGCCACCGGCGCGGCCCTGATGATCGGCCTCGCGCTGGTCGCGTGTCTGTCGGTGGTCGGCTCCTCCATGGTCGCCTCGGCCACCAGCGAGCTCGACAGGTCGGTCGGCGCGGACTTCATCGTCCAGGGCAACCAGCGGATCGTGCCGCAGGCCGAGAAGGCGATGGAGCGGACCCCGGGCCTGGCCCACGTCACCAGTTACAAGATGCTGGAGGCCGAGCTGACCACCCCGGACGGCAAGACCGACGACTCCGATCTCACCGCCGCCGACCCGACGTACGCCGAGGACCTGCGCCGCACCACCACGGCGGGCACCCTGTCGGCCGCGTACGGCAAGGACGCCATGTCGGTCGGCTCCGACTACGCCAAGAAGCACGGCGTCCGCGTCGGCGACACCATCACGGTCGCCTTCAAGGGCGGCGAGACGGCGAAGCTGAAGGTCGCCGCCATCACCGACGACGACACCTCCATCGACCAGGGGGCGCGCTACACCAGCATCGAGACGATGCGGAAGTACGTCCCCGCGGACCGGATCCCGCCGAACGAGATCATGTTCGCCAAGGCCGAGGAGGGCAAGCAGGACCAGGCGTACGCCGCGCTGAAGAAGTCACTGGAGCCGTACCCGCAGTACCAGGTGCGCGACCAGACCGACTTCAAGGAGCAGCTCAAGGACCAGGTCGGCCAGTTGCTGAACATGGTCTACGGCCTGCTCGCCCTGGCGATCATCGTCGCGGTCCTGGGCGTCGTGAACACCCTGGCCCTGTCGGTGGTGGAGCGCACGCGGGAGATCGGCCTGATGCGGGCGATCGGCCTGTCCCGCCGGCAGCTGCGCCGCATGATCCGCATGGAGTCGGTCGTGATCGCCCTGTTCGGTGCCCTGCTGGGCCTCGGCCTGGGCATGGGCTGGGGCGCGACGGCCCAGAAGCTGCTCGCCCTGGAGGGCCTGAACGTCCTGGAGATCCCCTGGCCGACGATCATCGGGGTCTTCATCGGCTCGGCGTTCGTGGGACTGTTCGCGGCACTGATCCCGGCGTTCCGGGCGGGCCGGATGAACGTACTGAACGCGATCGCCACCGAATAGCCACCGCATACGGGGGTTGCGGGGGACGGGCCCGGTCCGGAAGGCACTGCCACCTTCCGGACCGGGCCCGGCTGTGTCGGGGGGCCGGTGTTCAGCCGGTGGTCCGCCGCTCCAGGAGTACGACTCCGTAGGCGGTGCCCTTCGTGGTGTACCGGGCGTCCGGGTGCAGGGTCCGGGCGTAGGCCTCGACGTCGCGATAGCGCTTGCGGGAGTTGTCCAGGGCGATGAAGTCGGGTTCGACGCCCTGGGTGTTGCTGACCCAGAAGACCCGGCAGCGGGAGGTGAGCCGGCTGATCGGCGCGATGTTCGCCTCGACGGAGGCACCGTCGGGTACCTCGGCGAGAAGGCGCTCTATCGCGCTCACGCGCGCGGGCTTGCGGTAGATCTCGCTCTCGGCCAGCGCGGACAGCGGCAGCGAGGTGGTCAGCGCCAGCGAGGCGGCCGCCACGGCGGCGGGCAGATGCCGTACGTACGACCGCAGCCACGCGCGCGTGCTGTTCCCGGTGAGGGCGAGGGCGTCGACGAGGGCGAGGGTGACGACCGGCATCAGGACGGCGTTGTAGTGCCAGTCCGTCCCCCAGTACTGCGGATAGGACGACACGAAACGCCAGCCGATCGTGGGCAGGGCGAGAAGCAGGATCGGGGACCTGAGGGCGAGCAGTCCGGTCGTGGGTATCAGGAGCCAGGCGAGCGTCCGCAGCTTGGTGTCGAGGCCGTCGAGGGGCCCGGCGCCGCCCGACTCGTTCACCTTGTTCCAGTAGTCGTAGGTGCCCGCGGAGTTGAAGCCCGGTATCACCACCAGGAGCGTCACCGCGAGGGCCACCACCCCGAGGACGGCGACGCCGAGGGCGTACCGGTACGCGCGCGTGGAGTGCGGGCGGGCCCGCCAGGCGACGACCAGGGCGAGGGCGGTGAGGGTGAACCCCAGGTCCTCCTTCACCAGGACGAGTGGAACGGCCCACAGCAGCGCGGCCCGCCACCGCCGCGCCAGCAGCGCCTCCAGGGAGAAGGCGATCAGCGGCACGGCGAAGCAGATCTCGTGGAAGTCGAAGTCGACGGCCTGCTGAAGGCCCCACGACAAGCCGTACGCGACACCGATCGCCAGCCCGCGCCGCCGCCCGAGCAGCCGGGCCGCGGCGCGCGTGACGGGGACCGCGGACAGGGCGAAGAGCGCGGCCTGCGCGACGAGCAGGGTGACCGGTGAGGGGAAGACCCGGTAGAGGGGCGCGAGCAGGACCGTCACCGGACTGAAGTGATCACCGAGGATGTTGAACCCGGGCCCCTTCAGATCGGCGATCGGCGCCTGAAGGTGCGCGTACGACCGGATGACCTGCTCGAAGATGCCGAGGTCCCAGGAACGCTGGCCCAGATGCCGGTACCGGCCCACGGAGACGATCGCGTAGCCCACGAACAGCGCGGCGGCGAGCAGCCAGGGGTCCCGCCGGGCCGGTCCGGGACGGCCGGGGCCCGGCTCGCTCCGGGTGGGCGCCGGTATGTGGGGGTCCGGAGAGGTGTCCGTCGGGGTGGACGCGGCGGGGGTGGGCATGAGGGGACCCTACGCGGTACGGGACTCGGGAATTCGGCCACCCGTGCGAGTCGGGCGCGTCGGCGGGGGCGGGCGTCTTTCGGGCCGTGCGACCCGGAACACCGGAGAACGGACGTTATCCACAGCCCACGGCACAGGCCCGCGCAGCGACGTACGCTGGAAACCCCCGGCCGCCCAGCGCGTCGGGCCCTTCGTGTTGCCCACCCCGGACGGAAGCGCCCCCGAATGAGCCTGCACGGTCTGCTCGACGCCGTAGTCAAGGACACCGCCCTCGCGGAAGCGATCACGGCGGCCGCCGACGGCAACCGCATGCACGTCGACCTGGTCGGCCCCCCGGCGGCGCGCCCGTTCGCGATCGCCGCCCTGGCGCGCGAGACCGACCGCCCGCTGCTCGCGGTGACGGCGACCGGCCGCGAGGCCGAGGACCTGGCCGCGGCCCTGCGCTCCCTGCTGCCCTCCCAGGGTGTCGTGGAGTACCCGTCCTGGGAGACCCTCCCGCACGAGCGCCTCAGCCCCCGCAGCGACACCGTCGGCCGCCGCCTGGCCGTGCTCCGCCGCCTCGCCCACCCCAGCGACGACGACCCCGAGACCGGCCCGGTCTCCGTCGTCGTGGCCCCCGTGCGCTCCGTCCTCCAGCCGCAGGTCAAGGGCCTCGGCGACCTCGAACCGGTCGCCCTGCGGACCGGCCGGACCGCCGACCTCAACGCCATCGTGGACGCCCTCGGCGCCGCCGCCTACGCGCGCGTGGAGCTCGTCGAGAAGCGCGGCGAGTTCGCCGTGCGTGGCGGCATCCTGGACGTCTTCCCGCCCACCGAGGAACACCCCCTGCGCATCGAGTTCTGGGGCGACGACGTCGAGGAGATCCGCTACTTCAAGGTCGCCGACCAGCGCTCCCTCGAAGTCGCCGAGCACGGCCTGTGGGCCCCGCCCTGCCGGGAACTGCTGCTCACCGACGACGTGCGCGCACGCGCGCGGGCCCTCGCCGAGGAGCACCCCGAGCTCGGTGAACTGCTCGGCAAGATCGCCGAGGGCATCGCGGTCGAGGGCATGGAGTCCCTGGCGCCGGTCCTCGTCGACGACATGGAGCTGCTGCTCGACGTCCTGCCCAAGGGCGCCATGGCGGTCGTCTGCGACCCGGAGCGGGTACGCACGCGTGCCGCCGACCTCGTCGCCACCTCACAGGAGTTCCTCCAGGCGTCCTGGGCCGCCACGGCCGGCGGCGGCGAGGCGCCCATCGACGTCGGCGCGGCCTCCCTGTGGTCCATCGCGGACGTCCGCGACCGCGCGCGCCGGCTGGACATGATGTGGTGGTCGGTGTCGCCCTTCGCGGCCGACGAGACACTCGACGCGGACACCCTCAAGCTCGGCATGCACGCCCCCGAGTCCTACCGCGGCGACACCGCCAAGGCCCTCGCCGACACCAAGGGCTGGCTCGCCGACGGCTGGCGCACGGTCTTCGTGACCGAGGGCCACGGCCCGGCGGCCCGCACGGTCGAGGTGCTCGGCGGCGAGGGAGTAGCCGCGCGCCTGGAGGCCGACCTGGGGGAGATCGCCCCGTCCGTCGTCCACGTCTCCTGCGGCTCGATCGACTACGGCTTCGTGGACCCGGCGCTCAAGCTGGCCGTCCTCACCGAGACCGACCTGTCCGGCCAGAAGGCGGCCGGCAAGGACGGCGCCCGGATGCCGGCCCGGCGCCGCAAGACCATCGACCCGCTCACCCTGGAGGCGGGCGACTACATCGTCCACGAGCAGCACGGCGTCGGCCGGTACATCGAGATGGTGCAGCGCACCGTGCAGGGCGCGACCCGCGAGTACCTGGTCGTCGAGTACGCCCCCGCCAAGCGCGGCCAGCCCGGCGACCGGCTGTACATCCCCACCGACCAGCTGGAGCAGATCACCAAGTACGTCGGTGGCGAGGCGCCCACGCTGCACCGCCTGGGCGGCGCCGACTGGACGAAGACCAAGGCGCGGGCCAAGAAGGCGGTCAAGGAGATCGCCGCCGATCTCATCAAGCTGTACAGCGCGCGTATGGCGGCCCCGGGTCACGCGTTCGGCTCGGACACCCCCTGGCAGCGCGAACTGGAGGACGCCTTCCCGTACGCGGAGACGCCGGACCAGCTGACGACCATCGCCGAGGTCAAGGAGGACATGGAGAAGTCGGTCCCGATGGACCGCCTGATCTGCGGCGACGTCGGCTACGGCAAGACGGAGATCGCGGTGCGGGCCGCCTTCAAGGCGGTGCAGGACGGCAAGCAGGTGGCCGTACTCGTCCCCACCACGCTGCTGGTGCAGCAGCACTTCGGGACGTTCTCCGAGCGGTACTCACAGTTCCCGGTCAATGTGCGCGCCCTGTCCCGCTTCCAGACCGACACCGAGGCGAAAGCGGTCCTGGAGGGGCTGCGCGAGGGCGCGGTGGACATCGTCATCGGCACCCACCGGCTGTTCTCGTCCGAGACCAAGTTCAAGGACCTGGGCCTGGTCATCGTCGACGAGGAGCAGCGCTTCGGCGTCGAGCACAAGGAGCAGCTGAAGAAGCTGCGCGCGAACGTCGACGTCCTGACGATGTCCGCGACCCCCATCCCCAGAACCCTGGAGATGGCGGTCACCGGCATCCGCGAGATGTCCACGATCACCACCCCGCCCGAGGAGCGCCACCCGGTCCTGACCTTCGTCGGCCCCTACGAGGAGAAGCAGATCGGCGCCGCGATCCGCCGCGAACTGCTGCGCGAGGGCCAGGTCTTCTACATCCACAACCGGGTCGAGTCCATCGACCGCGCGGCCGCGCGCCTGCGCGAGATCGTCCCTGAGGCGCGCATCGCGACGGCGCACGGCCAGATGTCGGAGACGGCGCTGGAACAGGTGGTGGTCGACTTCTGGGAGAAGAAGTTCGATGTGCTCGTCTCCACGACGATCGTCGAGTCCGGCATCGACATCTCCAACGCCAACACCCTCATCGTCGAGCGCGGCGACAACTTCGGCCTCTCCCAGCTGCACCAGCTGCGCGGCCGGGTCGGGCGTGGGCGCGAGCGCGGCTACGCGTACTTCCTGTACCCGCCGGAGAAGCCGCTCACCGAGACCGCCCACGAGCGTCTCGCCACCATCGCCCAGCACACCGAGATGGGCGCCGGAATGTACGTCGCCATGAAGGACCTGGAGATCCGGGGCGCCGGCAACCTGCTCGGCGGCGAGCAGTCCGGCCATATCGCGGGCGTCGGCTTCGACCTGTACGTCCGTATGGTCGGCGAGGCGGTCGCGGACTACCGCGCCTCGCTGGAGGGCGGGGTGGAGGAGGAACCGCCGCTGGAGGTCAAGATCGAGCTCCCGGTCGACGCCCACGTCCCGCACGACTACGCCCCCGGCGAGCGGCTCAGGTTGCAGGCCTACCGGGCCATCGCCTCCGCCAACACGGAGGAGGACGTCAAGGCCGTACGCGAGGAACTCGTCGACCGCTACGGCAAGTTGCCCGAGCCGGTCGAGAACCTGCTGCTGGTGGCCGGCCTGCGGATGCTGGCCCGCGCGTGCGGCGTCGGCGAGATCGTCCTCCAGGGCAACAACATCCGCTTCGCGCCGGTGGAGTTGCGGGAGTCCCAGGAGCTGCGGCTCAAGCGCTTGTACCCGGGCACCGTCATCAAGCCGGCCGTGCACCAGGTGCTGGTGCCCCGCCCGAAGACCGCGAAGGTGGGCGGGAAGCCGCTGGTCGGGCGGGAGTTGCTCGGATGGGTCGGGGAGTTCCTGGCGTCGGTCCTGGGGTCGTGAGCCCCGCGGTCACACGTCGGTGCGCACCTCGGTGTTCTGGCAGGCGTGCAGCAGCCACCGGCCGTCGTCCTGCCGGGTCATGACGTACAGCGGGGCGCCCTCCGTGTCGCCCTGCGACGAGTGGTACACCTGCCGGACCTTGACGGCGGCGACGCCGGGCCGCAGGAACCGGGTGTGCGCCACCTCGTAGGTGACCTCGCCGTCCCAGGTCGCCGCGGGCAGCACGGCCCGGGTGAACTCGGCGATGGCGTCGAGGCCGACGAGGACCTTGCCGTGGCCGGTGGTCCACAGGGCTTCGGGGTGGAAGAGGGCGAGGAACCCGTCGGGGTCCTTGGCGCGCTGGGTGCGTTCGACGGTCGCGACGACCTCGGCGATGGCCTTGAGGTCCGCGTCCGTACTCGTGCTCGTGCCCGTAGCCGTGTCCACGTCGGCGACGGGCTCGGGTGCTGCGGTTTCGGTGGTCATGCGGATCACCCTCGTACCTCAAGTCGAGTTGAGGTCAAGGTCCGCCGCTGATCCGGTCCGCAGGGCCGAGGTGGGCGCCGGGCAGCGCGAAGCCGCCCGCGGGAGTGCAACTCCGCGGACGGCCTCTGTTTCCCCAGACGGTCCGGTGAAGGCCGGGCTGTGACGGTCTGCGGGCGGCGGGGCGTCGAGACGCGCCTACTGCTGCTCGGGCTTGTCCCGGTCCATGCCGGCCTGGCGCTCCATCCGCTGCTGCGCCTGGTCGACCTGGCTCTCGTACTTGTTGCCCGTGCGCTCGTTGACCTGCCGCTCGGCGGCGTCGGACATGTCCTGCGCCTTCTGCTGCGCCTGGCGGTTCTTGAACCTGTCGAAGATGCCCATCCAAGAGCTCCTTCCGGAGGTGATTCACCACCGACGATACGCCCGGGTTGCGAAGTATGCGCGATTGCCCGTCGGGTGGTCTGGACCTCCCGAATGCCGCTGTGCGCCGGGCCGCTACCGTGTGCGCGACGGTGCGGCGGGGAAGACCGCCGATGCGGGGCGGAACGGGCAGCAGGGGAGGGGCGCATCGTGATGCGTCTGAGGGGCGGGGCGGCGAGCGCCGCGGCGATGCTCGGCATGGTGCTGGTACTGGCGGGCTGCGACAACGTCGATCTGTCGGTGGACGACGCGCCCTCGGGCTCCGCCCCGGCGGCCGGCTCCGGTCGCGCGGTGAGTCCGCTGGACAATCCGGACGGCACGAAACCGGGCCTCGCGCCCCTCACCTCGGACGCCGACCGGGCCGAGGCGCGGGCCCTCATCGAGAAGGTGGCCACGAAGGGCCGCGGCCCCAAGACGGGCTACGACCGGGACGAGTTCGGCTACGCGTGGATGGACTCGGCCCCGGGCGGCATCCCGTTCGCCCGCAACGGCTGCGACACCCGCAACGACCTCCTCAAGCGCGACGGCGAGGACGTCCGCTTCCGCTCCGGCTCCGACTGCGTCGTGATGGCCATGACCCTGGACGACCCCTACACCGGCCGGACCATCGAGTGGGCCAAGTCCCGTGCCACGAGCGTGCAGATCGACCACGTGATGCCGCTGTCGTACGACTGGCAGATGGGCGCCTCCCGCTGGCCGGAGGGCAAACGCCAGGACATCGCCAACGACCCCCTCAACCTCATCCCGGTGGACGGCCCGACCAACGGCTCCAAGGGCGACTCCGGTCCCGCGTCCTGGCTGCCCCCGAACAAGCGGATCCGCTGCTCCTACGCGGTGCGCTTCGCCCAGGTGTCGCTCAAGTACGAACTGCCCGTGACCACGGCCGACAAGGACATGATGCTGCGCCAGTGCCCGGCCTGAGCGGAGATCCCGCCGCACGGCCGCCGGCCGGGCCGTGCGCCGAAAACGGCTTTCCGGCGCGGGCGTCGCGAGCTTACGGTTTCCGGCATGGAACTGAAGGTGGCGAGCCTCGCCGAACGTCCGGAGATGCTGGAGCGGGTCCTGGAAATGCCGGACAGCTGGCCGGAGTTCGTCGTCCAGGATCCCGTGGGCAACGCCCACTACGGCCGGATCCCGCGCGAGTTCCCGCAGTACGCGCTGTTCGCGCAGGACGAGCGGGGAGAGGTGGTCGCCCACGCCTTCAGCGTTCCGTTCGCCCTCCAGGCCGAAGGACGCGGCCGGCTGCCCGCCCGGGGCTGGGACGAGGTGCTGGTGTGGGCCTTCGCCGACCTGCGCGCCGATGTGCGCCCCGACACGGTCAGCGCGATATCCGTCGTCATCGCCCCGCACGCCCTGGGCGGCGGCCTGTCCGCCCGGATGCTCTCCGCCATGCGCGACAACGCCCGCGCCCACGGCTTCCGAGAGGTCGTCGCGCCCGTCCGCCCCAACGCCAAACACCTCGAACCGCACACCCCCATGGAGGAGTACGCCCACCGGGTACGCCCCGACGGCCTGCCCCACGACCCGTGGCTTCGGGTGCACGCCCGCGCCGGGGCCACCATCGACTCCATCGCACCGGCCTCGATGACGGTCGCCGGTTCGCTGGAGCAGTGGCGCGGCTGGACCGGCCTGCCCTTCGACGCCCTGGGCGAGATCGAGGTGCCCGGCGCGCTGGTGCCGGTGCGGTGCGAGCCGGAGCGGGACCACGCGGTGTACGTCGAGCCCAACGTGTGGATGCGGCACCCGCTCTGAGCCACGCGGAAGGTGAGCCTCCGTGCGACCTGCGCCGACTGCCAAGTGATCAGCACGACAACGGTTCGGTACAACCGGTGACCCCATGTCGGTGTCGACCTATACGCTCAAGGCGACAATCGCACGACCGGGGTCTGCCCCGTACCGGGCAGGGTCGGTCGATTCCGTAGGCCCACTTCAGGCATCAGGAGCAACCATGCAAGGCCACGGCTATCCGCAGCCGGTGAACCAGGCGCCGCATACCGGTTGGCTGGTCTTCCTGCGCGTGATCTTCGTCGTGATCTCGGTGCTCAGCTTCGGGCTGCTGATGTGGACGATGATGCTGCGCCTGGCCATCGTGACCCGCAGGGCGCTCGACTGGTGGCTGTTCGCGGCGTCGATCGTGGTGGAGCTCCTCGGCCTGTACATGATCGGGTCCGAGCCGGGCGACGAGATCCACACCGCGGGCGGCTGGACGGGCCTCGCCCTCGTTCTGGGCGGCCTCGTGGCCTCGATCGCCTACTACCTCGCCGCGGACATACGCCACTTCCACCAGCTCCGCCTGACCGGCTACCACACGCAGCGGACCCCGGCCCAGGCCTACGGCTATCCGCAGTCGCCGTACACCGCCACGACGGTGCCGCAGTCGCCGCCGATACCCCAGACGCCCGTGTCGCAGACGCCGATCCCCCGGACGCCGGTCCCGCCGCCCCCGCAGCGCCCCGCCCCCGCCCGGATCGACCAGGTGCGGGCCGAACTCGACGAGCTCAGTGACTACCTGCGCAAGCACGACGGCCGGCCGGACGGCAGCCAGGGGAGCGGCACCGACGAGAGCGGCAACCGCGAGAGCGGCAGGTGACCGTGGCGACAGGACGCGTCGTCGACGGCCGCTATGAACTGTCCACGCTCATCGGACAGGGCGGTATGGGGCAGGTCTGGACGGCCTACGACCAACGGCTCGACCGGCGCGTGGCGGTGAAGCTGCTGCGCCCCGACAAGGTGGCCGGGCAGGAGGCGGGCGAGCTGCGCCGCCGGTTCGAGCGGGAGTGCCGGGTGACCGCGCAGGTCGACCACCCCGGGCTCGTCACCGTGCACGACGCGGGCAGCGAGGGCGAGGAACTCTTCCTCGTCATGCAGTACGTCGACGGAGTCGACCTCGCCGCTCATCTCGCCGAGCGCGAGCAGTACCCCTGGCAGTGGGCGGTCGCGGTCGCCGCGCAACTGTGTGCCGTGCTGAGCGCCGTGCACGCCGTGCCGATCGTCCACCGCGACCTCAAGCCGCGCAATCTCATGGTCAAGCAGGACGGCACGGTCACCGTCCTCGACCTCGGCGTCGCCTCCGTCATGGACGCCGACACCACCCGCCTCACCCACACCGGCACCCCCATCGGTTCACCCGCCTACATGGCCCCCGAGCAGGCGATGGGCGGCGCGGTCGGCCCGTACACCGACCTGTACGCACTCGGCGTACTGCTGCACGAACTCCTCAGCGGAGACGTGCCGTTCTCGGGCTCGACCGCGCTCGGCGTGCTGCACCGGCACCTGTACGAGCCGCCGCAGCCCGTGCGCCGGCTCCGCCCCGAGGTCCCGGAGGCGCTGGAAGCGCTGGTGCTGCGTCTGCTCGCGAAGGACCCGCAGCACCGCCCCGCCTCCGCGCAGGAGGTGTACGAGGACCTCGCGCCGCTCCTGCCCGCGCGCGGCACGCCCACCGGAGAGCACCGCGACCCCACCCGCCCCTTCCTGCGCCCGCACGCCCCCTGGCCGGACCGCGCCCGCACCCCCGCGCCCCAGCCCGCGCCCGCCGCCCCCGTCACCCAGGACGTCGAGAAGACCGATGTCGCGCGGGCCGTCGACGAGGTCAAGCGCCTCCTCGGCGAGGGCCGTATCACCCAGGCCGTCGACATCCTCGGCGCGATCCTGCCCACCGCCGCCGAGCAGCACGGCGAGCACTCCCCGGTCGTGCGCACCCTGCGCAAGCAGTACGCGGCCACCCTCATGGACGACGGCCAGTACCGGCGCGCGCTGCCCGAACTGCGCCGCCTCGCCGACGAACGCGCCGCCGAGGCCGGCCAGGCCGACCCGCAGGCCCTGCGTTTCCGCTTCGACGTGGCCCAGTGCCTGGAACAGCTCGGCGACCCGGCGGCGGCGCTCGCCCAGTACCGCTCGCTGCTGCCGTACTACGAGAACCAGTACGTCTCCGGCGACCCCGAGCTCGCCCACGACGTCCGCCGCCGCATCGGCCACCTGCTGCTCGCCCTCGGCGACCGGCCGGCCGCCCACGACACACTGGCCCGTCTGCTGGTCGACGTGGAGCGCCGGCACGGCCCCGGGCACCCGGTCGCGGCGGAGGTGCGCAGGACGTTGCAGTGGCTGGGGCAGGTGCGCGGCTAGTTCATCGCCCACGCCGAAAGATCAGCGGCCGATTGCACGCCGACCCCCGCTCGGCGGTGCGCGGCGGTGCCCGAAGTCCTGGTGAATCGTTGGTCGAATGGGTTGGCCAGAGCTTGCCCACTGCCTACCATCGATCACCGCAAGACTTTGTGCACCGTCGCACAAACTCTCCTCGGGAGGTCTCCTTGCACCGCCGCCGTCGCACCGCGCTCCTCCTCTCCGCCGCGATCGTCGCGGCGCCTCTGCTCACCGCCTGCGGATCCGACACGCACCCCGGTGCGGCGGCCGTCGTCGGCGGGCAGCGGATCACCGTCTCGCAGCTGGAGAACAGGGTGAGCGAGGTCCGCGCGGCACAGCGCGCGGCCGTCCCGGACGAGGCCGCGTACGCGCAGGTCATCGCCAAGTCCGGCAGCCTCCCACGTGACGTCCTGCACAACATGGTCCTCGACGAGGTGCTGCACGAGGCCGCTCAGGACGCGGGCGTGAGCGTGACCCGCAAGGAGATCCAGGGCATGCGCGGCGAGCTGGAGGACCAGGTCGGTGGCGCCAAGGCGCTGGAGGCCGCCTGGCTCCAGCAGTACGGCATCCCCCCGCAGCGCCTCGACGAGAACCTCCGTCTCCAGCTGGAGGCGCAGAAGCTCGCCACCAGCCTCGGCACCGACACCGGCGAGCCCGCCTTCTGGAACGCCCTGGCCGCGGCGTCCAAGAAGCTCGACATCGACCTCAACCCGCGCTACGGCACCTGGGACGTCCAGAAGAGCAGCCGGGCCGACGCGAAGACGCCGTGGGTGCGTGAGGTGACGGCGGCGGGGACGCAGCAGACGATGTGACGTCCGCGGACGACGTGCCGTCCGACCCGGCAGACGATGTGAGTCCGCCGGACTCCGGGCGGCCTGTGGACAACTCCGGGGGATGTCGCTCGCTTGGGTTACGTTCGGATCGTGAACGCAACCAGTCCCGAAGCCGCCGCCCCCGGCCGCGTCGTCCTGCTCACCACCAGCCACCGTGTCGCCCCCGGTCTGCTGTCCTGGCCGGCGTGGCAGGCGCTGCACTCCGCCGACCGTGTGCTGTGCGCGGACGGCGCGCATCCGCAGCTGCCGTATCTGCGGGAGGCCGGGATCGAGGTCGCCGAGGCCGCCCCGACCGCCCAGGAGCTGATCGAGGCGTGCGCCGACGGCCGCACCGTCGTGGTCGTGGCGACCGGCGAGGGCGAGCCCGCGCTCACCGACGGCCTCGCCCGCCTGGCCGGCACCGGCCGTGTGCAGATGCCCGACCTGGAACTGCTCCCCGCCTCCTACGACCTGCCCGGCGCCCGTCTCCTCGACCTCGTCCAGGTCATGGACCGCATTCGCGCCGAGTGCCCGTGGTCCTCCCAGCAGACCCACAAGGGCCTGGCCAAGTACGGCATCGAGGAGGCTTACGAACTCGTCGAGGCGATCGAGGACGGCGACCGCGACGAGCTCCGTGAGGAACTGGGCGACGTTCTGCTCCAGGTCGTCTTCCACGCCCGGATAGCGGAGGAGGATCCGGACGCCCCCTTCTCCATCGACGACGTGGCCGGCGGCATCGTCACCAAGCTGATCCACCGCCACCCCCATGTCTTCGGCGACGAGACGGCGACGACCCCCGAGGAGGTCAAGGAGCACTGGCTGCGCACCAAGGCGGTGGAGAAGCAGCGTGAGTCGGTGACGGACGGCGTCCCCCTCGGCCAGCCGGGCCTCGCCCTCGCGGCCAAGCTGGCGTCCCGGGTCCGCACGGCGGGTCTGGAGGTCCCGCTGCCGACCGGGGAGGGCCTCGGCTACGACCTCCTCGCGATGGCGGTCCGCGCGGAGGCATCCGGCGTGGATCCCGAGGCCGCCCTGCGGGTGGCGGCACGGGCCTACCGGGACGCCGTGCGTGCCGCCGAGGGAGTGTCCTCTTAGTGGGCCCCCTTGACCACGGGACCCCATGGAGAGGGAGCGGAGCAGGACCGGAGCAGGCAGCAGGGGTCGGACAGGAGCAGGAGACAGGGCCCGCACCGGCAGCGGATACCGTCAAGGAGTGACCAACCAGCCCACTCCCGCCGACAAGCCCACCGGCACCACCCCCGAACCCCCCGACCTCTTCACCTGGGAGTTCGCCACCGACCCCTACCCTGCCTACGCCTGGCTCCGGGAACACGCGCCCGTGCATCGGACGCGGTTGCCCAGTGGGGTGGAGGCCTGGTTGGTCACGCGCTACGTCGACGCCAAGCAGGCGCTCGCCGACCACCGGCTCTCCAAGAACCCGGCCCACCACGACGAGCCCGCGCACGCCAAGGGCAAGACCGGTATCCCCGGGGAGCGCAAGGCCGAGCTGATGACCCATCTGCTCAACATCGACCCGCCGGACCACACCAGGCTCCGCCGGCTGGTCTCCAAGGCCTTCACGCCCCGCAGGGTCGCCGAGTTCGCCCCTCGGGTGCAGGAGCTCACGGATCAGCTCATCGACCAGTTCGCGGCGAAGGGGAGCGCGGACCTGATCCACGAGTTCGCCTTCCCGCTCCCCATCTACGCCATCTGCGACCTGCTCGGCGTCCCCCGCGAGGACCAGGACGACTTCCGGGACTGGGCGGGCATGATGATCCGCCACCAGGGCGGCCCGAGGGGCGGGGTCGCGCGGTCGGTGAAGAAGATGCGCGGCTATCTGGCCGACCTCATCCACCGCAAGCGCGAGGCACTTCCGGCCACCCCCGACCCCGGCGAGGACCTCATCTCGGGCCTCATCCGCGCCTCCGACCACGGTGAGCACCTGACCGAGAACGAGGCCGCGGCCATGGCCTTCATCCTGCTGTTCGCCGGCTTCGAGACGACCGTCAACCTCATCGGCAACGGCACCTACGCCCTGCTCACCCACCCCGAGCAGCGCACCCGCCTCCAGGCCTCCCTCGCCGACCGCGACAGCGACCTGCTCGAAACCGGCGTCGAGGAACTCCTGCGCTACGACGGCCCGGTCGAGCTCGCCACCTGGCGCTTCGCCACCGAGCCGCTCACCATCGGCGGGCAGGACATCGCACCCGGCGACCCCGTCCTCGTCGTCCTGGCCGCCGCCGACCGTGACCCGGAGCGGTTCGCCGACCCGGACGTCCTGGACCTAGGCCGCCGCGACAACCAGCACCTCGGCTACGGCCACGGCATCCACTACTGCCTCGGCGCCCCGCTCGCCCGACTGGAGGGCCAGACCGCCCTGGCCACGCTCCTCACCCGACTCCCGGACCTCCGACTCGCCGTGGAACCGGGGGAGTTGAGGTGGCGCGGCGGGCTGATCATGCGCGGCCTGCGCACCCTTCCGGTGGAGTTCACCCCCCTTGGGTGAGTCTGTCCACAGCCGCGACCATGACGTGGGCCCAATTCTGTGATCTTCACGTGATCTACGCGGCATTAACTTGTGACAAGTGATCGTCTGCCTATACGTTCACGGATCAACGAAGGCGCCCAGTTTCACGCGCCACAGTCACTGCTGTCTCGTGAAAGGCACCCGCATGCTCTCCGGGAACGGTCGTCACCGTCGCCCTCGTCAGGCTCCGGCTCTTCTCGTCGCCGCCGGAGTGACCGGCTCCGCCATCGCCATCCCGCTCCTCGGTGCCACGGGCGCGAGCGCGGCCGACGGCAATGTGTGGGACAAGGTGGCCGACTGCGAGAGCGGTGGCTCCTGGAGCGCCGACACCGGCAACGGGCGCTACGGCGGGCTCCAGCTGACCCAGGACGACTGGGAGAAGTACGGCGGTCTCGACTACGCCAACAGCCCCGACCTGGCCAGCCGCTCGCAGCAGATCGCGGTGGCGCAGGACGTCCTGGCGGACCGGGGGACCAGCCCCTGGGGCACCTGCGCGGTACTCAACGGGCTCACCCCGAAGTCCGGCGCGGTCGACCTCGACACCGGCGTGGGCGAGGACTCTCCCTCCGCGGTGTCCGGATCCTCCGGGCTGCTCGATTCCTCGACGTCGTCCGGATCGTCCGGCTCATCCAACTCGTCCGGTTCATCGGATTCGTCCGATGAGTCCAGCTCGCCGAGTACGTCGGCCTCTTCCGGGGGTTCCTCGAACTCGCCCAGCGGCTCCCCCGACGGTTCGTCCGAATCGCCCGACAGCTCCTCGTCCTCCCCCTCTTCGTCCGCCGGGACCGGCAGCTCCGCGAAGTCGGACTCGCCCGACTCGAAGGTCGCACAGTCGCCGGACAGCTCCCCCATAGAGACCCCAAAGGCGGGCAATCGGGGCAACTCGGACCAGGACTCGGGCTCCTGGAGTCTTGTCGACACCGGGTCGATCGACGACGTGAGCGCCGGTTCCGGGCGTCATCGGGGCCCCAGCGCCGACGAGAGCGACACCGCCGACAGCGCCACCAAGTCCTCCGGCCGGCATGCCTCGTACAGCGTCCGCCAGGGCGACACGCTCGCGTCCATCGCCGACTCCCTTGACCTCGACGGCGGGTGGCGCGCGCTGTATGAGGCGAACAAGCAGGCCATCGGCGCCGACGCGAACGACATCTTCGCCGGTCAGACGCTGGACGTCCCCGTCGAATAACGGTCGAACAGGGCGAAAAACAGCGGCAGTTCGCGCCCCGATTCGGTGTGTAATGTCCGTTTTAACAGTAGTGAGAGATAGATCTCAGAAGCCCTGATCGTCTTTGTAATTCCGCGAATCGAGTGTCTACGGTCGTGATCGCTCGCCACCAGAGCGAGCCCCTACGCCGTCACGCCGAATCCTGCCGGCGGCCGTACGGGAACAGTCGTCGCGTCAAGCGCCGTAGGCAGGAGCGGGGGACCCAAGGTTTGCGCCGGGTCCGGCAGTTGAGGCCTTTCGAGGCCGCACGGCCGGAGCCGGCTCGGGGTGAAGCCGCGCAGCGGGAGCCGAGAGGCGAACGTGCGCGGCCGGGCAACTCAACCGGCCCGAACCCGACAGCTCACCTCGCAGGCGTCGGTGAGGGGATCTCTCCATGCTGTTTTCCAGCAAGGGCAAGCACCGTCGTCCGTCCAAGGCCGCCCGCGCCATCGCCGTCGTCGGCGTCACCGGTGCCGCCGCCGTCGCCGCCCCGCTGATGGCGGCCGGCAACGCCTCGGCCGCCACCGCCTCCGAGTGGGACACCGTCGCCCAGTGCGAGTCCGGCGGCAACTGGTCGATCAACACCGGCAACGGCTACTACGGCGGTCTTCAGTTCTCCGCCTCCACCTGGGCCGCGTACGGCGGCACCCAGTACGCCTCCACCGCCGACCAGGCCACCAAGTCCCAGCAGATCGAGATAGCCGAGAAGGTCCTCGCGGCCCAGGGCAAGGGCGCCTGGCCGAACTGCGGCACCGGCCTGTCCAGCGCCGCGTACTCCGGCTCCTCCGCCGGCGGCTCCTCGCAGAGCACCGAGACCACCCCGCGCTCCTCCGAGCAGCAGTCGGCCTCCCGCTCCACCGACCGCCCGGCCGCCAAGAAGAGCACCAAGACCGTCACCACCCCGACCGGCAAGAAGGTCAAGAAGGGCGACGGCGAGTACAAGGTCGTCAAGGGCGACACCCTCAGCTCGATCGCCGAGGAGAAGAACGTCAAGGGCGGCTGGGAGAAGCTCTTCCAGCTGAACAAGGACATCGTCGAGGACGCGAACCTGATCTACCCGGGTCAGCAGCTGCACCTGAAGTAAGAGGCAGCGGCGGGCCGCGACATCCGGCGGCCCGCGGCAGCACGCGACCGACAGGTGAACCACAGCGCCTTCACATCCGTGGACCCCATAGTGAGGGCGTCGTGAGGACCACCCCCCGTCCCCGCGAACTCCCCGCCTCGGTGCGTTTTCCCCCGTACGCACCGGGGCGGGGTTCTTCTCTGTCTGGGGAAGGTTTTTGTTCCGTTCGGAAACAATTTACTCTCGGTTCTGTCCACGGGGCGGTCGACCGCTGGTCTGATGCCCGGAGCCGGTTAGGCTCGTCTCGCAGTACCCCACACGGTCTGCGTACCCGCGTCACATCCGAAGAAGGAGATGCTCGTGCCGTCCATCGACGTCGTCGTAGCCCGGGAAATCCTGGACTCCCGAGGCAACCCCACGGTCGAGGTCGAGGTCGGCCTCGACGACGGCAGCACGGGTCGTGCCGCCGTCCCGTCCGGCGCCTCGACCGGTGCCTTCGAGGCCATCGAGCTCCGCGACGGTGACCCCAACCGCTACCAGGGCAAGGGTGTCGAGAAGGCCGTCCTCGCCGTCATCGAGCAGATCGGCCCGGAGCTCGTCGGCTACGACGCCACCGAGCAGCGCCTGATCGACCAGGCCATGTTCGACCTGGACGCCACCGACAACAAGGGCTCGCTCGGCGCCAACGCCATCCTCGGCGTCTCGCTCGCCGTCGCGCACGCCGCCTCCGAGGCGTCCGACCTGCCGCTCTTCCGCTACCTGGGCGGCCCGAACGCGCACCTGCTGCCGGTGCCGATGATGAACATCCTGAACGGCGGCTCGCACGCCGACTCCAACGTGGACATCCAGGAGTTCATGATCGCCCCGATCGGCGCGGAGTCCTTCTCCGAGGCGCTGCGCTGGGGCACCGAGGTCTACCACACCCTCAAGAAGGTGCTGAAGAGCAAGGGCCTGGCCACCGGCCTCGGCGACGAGGGCGGCTTCGCCCCGAACCTCGGCTCCAACCGTGAGGCCCTCGACCTCATCCTCGAGGCCATCAAGGAAGCCGGTTACGCCCCCGGCGAGCAGATCGCCCTCGCGCTCGACGTCGCCGCCTCCGAGTTCTACAAGGACGGCAAGTACCTCTTCGAGGGCAAGGAGCGCTCCGCCGCCGAGATGACGGAGTACTACGAGGAGCTCGTCGCGGCCTACCCGCTCGTCTCCATCGAGGACCCGCTGTTCGAGGACGACTGGGCCGGCTGGAAGGTCCTCACCGACAAGCTGGGCGACAAGGTCCAGATCGTCGGCGACGACCTCTTCGTCACCAACCCCGAGCGCCTCGCCCGCGGCATCGACGACGGCGCCGCCAACGCGCTGCTCGTCAAGGTCAACCAGATCGGCTCGCTGACCGAGACCCTCGACGCCGTCGAGCTCGCCCAGCGCAGCGGCTTCAAGTGCATGATGTCCCACCGCTCCGGCGAGACCGAGGACGTCACGATCGCCGACCTCGCCGTCGCCACCAACTGCGGCCAGATCAAGACCGGCGCCCCGGCCCGCTCCGAGCGCGTCGCCAAGTACAACCAGCTGCTGCGCATCGAGGAGATCCTCGACGACGCGGCGGTCTACGCGGGCCGCAGCGCGTTCCCGCGCTTCAAGGGCTGACCCTTACCGGGTTAAGGCTTAGCCAGTCGTACGTACGTCCCCGTACTCGGTCCCGTACCGTGTGCGGGGACGTACGCACGTGAAAGGGGAGGCGGAGAGCCGATGGCCGTCAAGGACCGGGACCGTTTCTCCACCGCGACGAGAATCCGGTTGCTCGGCGAGCAGACGGCGGCCCGTGTCTACCGCTCCCAGACCAAGCGGCAGGCCCGGCGCTCCAGGCTCACCGGACGCGCCGCGCTGCTCGCACTGGTGGTCTGCTCCCTCGTCGTGGCACTGGCCTACCCGATAAGGCAGTACGTCTCCCAGCGCGCCGAGATCGCCGACATGCAGCGCCAGCAGGAGGAGGCCGCCCGGCGCGTCGAGCAGCTGCGCGACCTCAAGGCACGCTGGCAGGACGACGCGTACGCCGAGCAGCAGATCCGGCAGCGGCTGCACTATGTGATGCCCGGGGAGACCGGCTACATCGTGGTCGATCCGGACGCGGGCAAGGCGTCCCGGACCGACCGGAGCGCGGCCGACCGCCCCTGGTACGCGAACATCTGGGACGGGGTCGACAAGGCCGACGCCGCCGCCGAGTGAGAACCGAACCGATAGAAAGACAGGCATGGAAACCCCCCCGCCGCCCACACCGCGCACCGAGCCCACCGACGCCGACGTCGAGGCCTTCAAGCAGCAGCTCGGGCGGCCCCCGCGCGGACTGCGCGCGATCGCGCACCGGTGCCCGTGCGGCCAGCCGGACGTCGTCGAGACCGCCCCTCGGCTGCCGGACGGCACGCCGTTCCCGACGCTGTACTACCTGACCTGCCCGCGCGCCGCGTCGGCGATCGGCACGCTGGAGGCCGAGGGCGTCATGAAGGACATGACGGCCCGGCTGGAGACGGACCCGGAGCTGGCGGCCGCCTATCGCGCCGCGCACGAGGACTACATCCGGCGGCGGGACGAGATCGAGGTGCTGACGGGCTTCCCCAGCGCGGGTGGGATGCCGGACCGGGTGAAGTGTCTGCATGTGCTGGTCGCGCACTCGCTGGCGGCCGGGCCGGGGGTGAACCCGCTGGGCGACGAGGCGATCGCGATGCTGCCGGAGTGGTGGATGAAGGGGCCGTGCGTGGTCCCGGCCGAGTGACCCGCGGCGGAGCCGCTGACAGCCTCAGCGTCCCGCCGCCCCCTGACACCGAGAACTCCCGTACAGCGGAAGGGCACCACCCATGACCCGCGTCGCCGCCATCGACTGCGGTACGAACTCCATCCGGCTCCTCGTCGCCGACATCGACCCCGCGAGCGGTGAACTCGTCGACCTGGACCGGCGTATGACCATCGTGCGGCTCGGCCAGGGCGTCGACCGCACCGGGCGGCTCGCCCCGGAGGCGCTGGAGCGGACCTTCGCCGCCTGCCGTGACTACGCGGCGATCATCAAGGAGCACGGCGCCGAACGGCTGCGGTTCGTCGCCACGTCCGCCTCCCGGGACGCCGAGAACCGGGACGAGTTCGTGCGCGGGGTCGTGGCGATCCTGGGGGTCGAGCCCGAGGTCATCACCGGGGACCAGGAGGCCGAGTTCTCCTTCACCGGAGCCACCAAGGAGCTGGCCGAACACGACCGTCTCCCCAAGCCCTATCTGGTCGTGGACATCGGCGGCGGCTCGACCGAGTTCGTCGTCGGCGAGGCGCACGTGCGCTCGGCGCGCTCCGTGGACGTCGGCTGTGTGCGGATGACCGAGCGGCATCTGGTGCGGGACGGCGCGGTCTCGGACCCCCCGTCCGGGGAGCAGGTCGCGGCGATGCGGGCCGACATCGAGGCGGCTCTCGACCTCGCCGAGGAGACCGTGCCGCTGCGCGAGGCCAGGACGCTGGTGGGGCTGGCCGGTTCGGTGACCACGGTGTCGGCGATCGCCCAGGACCTGCCCGAGTACGACTCGACGCGTATCCACCACTCCCGGATCACCGTCGACCGGGTCCGCGAGATCACCGACTGGCTGCTGCGCTCCACCCACGCCGAGCGCGCGGCCGTGCCCTCCATGCACCCCGGCCGGGTGGACGTCATCGCGGCCGGCGCGCTGGTGCTGCTCGCGATCATGGAGCGGATCGGCGCCGAGGAGGTCGTCGTCAGCGAGCACGACATCCTCGACGGCATCGCCTTCAGCGTGGCGCAGGACGCCGAGCGCGGTCGCTGACACGCGCGACGACGCGGGACGGCCCCGGTTCCTCGTGGGGAGGGACCGGGGCCGTCGTGCTGCGAACTCTGCCGAACGTCCGTCAGTTGCAGAGGAGGACGATGAGGCCGCTGCACCCGCCGTCGTCACCGCCGTAGCTCGGACTCGCCTGCGCGACCGTGGCCTTGGTGGGGACGTGGGCGGGCGTGGCCGCGGCGGACGCGGCCGTCGCCGCACCCGTCGCCAGGGCGATGCCCAGGGCAACGCCGACCGAGACTATTCGCTTGCCGGCCCGCTTGGGGGCCTTCTGTGAGGTGATCATGGCTGCACGCTATGTGGCCTTTCGATCATTTTCGCGCCGAGCGTGACCGACTGGGTGACGGTGCCTCAGATCGCGTCCGCGGGGTGGTCCGTGTCTCGTTTCGCTACCCGTCGGTAGCCATCGGGTGAGCGGTGCGGTTAGCGTATGAGCACCCTTCAGGGGGTCGTTCGGGCCCCTCGGGGGCCCCTCGGGGTGACGCGCTCGAGAAAGTTCGTGAAGTTCTTCACAAGGAATTCGGCCCTGTCGGAGCACGCATCCGTGTCGGTTGACCCTTCCGAGGGGTGAACAGGGCCTTGAACATGTTCAGATGGACGGTGTAAGGGCGTCTCGACAGCCCTTCGGCGCGGGGCGTTCCGGTCCGCTCACAGAGGGCTCGGAGGGACGGAGAGGCAGCTCACGCGGCATTGACAACGGGTCGTACCGCCCACCGGTTCCCGAACATGACCATGAGCTGTGTCACGCGGGCCGGGGATAGTAGCACAGCCCCTGAAGGAGCTTGTGAAGGGGCGCACGAGCGACCCCCCTGGGGCAGGTGGATACTCGATGGCATGAGCACCACGGAGCGTCCCAGGATCCTCGTAGTAGGCGGTGGGTACGTAGGCCTGTACGCAGCTCGGCGCATTCTCAAGAAGATGCGCTACGGCGAGGCGACCGTCACGGTCGTCGACCCCCGGTCGTACATGACCTACCAGCCCTTCCTCCCCGAAGCCGCCGCCGGCAGCATCTCCCCGCGCCACGTCGTCGTCCCGCTGCGACGCGTGCTGCCCAAGGCGGAGGTCCTCACCGGCCGGGTCACCACCATCGACCAGGACCGCAAGGTCGCCTCGATCGCCCCGCTGGTCGGCGAGGCGTACGAGCTGCCCTTCGACTACCTGGTGATCGCGCTCGGCGC
Source organism: Streptomyces sp. NPDC098781 (assembly GCF_044759995.1). NCBI lineage: Bacteria > Bacillati > Actinomycetota > Actinomycetes > Kitasatosporales > Streptomycetaceae > Streptomyces > Streptomyces sp. NPDC098781. The sequence goes on along the minus strand of NZ_JBIWAK010000012.1, from coordinate 98,068 downwards.
GGTCTCCCGCACCTTCCCGATCCCCGGCCTCGCCGAGCAGGGCATCGGCATGAAGGGCATCGAGGAGGCCATCGGCCTGCGCAACCACGTGCTGGAGCAGCTCGACAAGGCCGACTCCACCACCGACGAGGAGATCCGCCGCAAGGCGCTCACCTTCGTCTTCATCGGCGGCGGCTTCGCCGGTGCCGAGACCATCGGCGAGGTGGAGGACATGGCCCGCGACGCGGCCAAGTACTACACCAACGTGTCGCGTGAGGACATGCGGTTCGTCCTCGTCGACGCCGCCGACAAGATCCTGCCCGAGGTCGGCCCGAAGCTCGGCCAGTACGGCAAGGAGCACCTGGAGGCCCGCGGGGTCGAGGTCTACCTCTCCACCTCCATGGACTCCTGCGTCGACGGTCACGTCGTGCTGAAGAACGGCCTCGAGGTCGACTCCAACACGATCGTGTGGACCGCCGGCGTCAAGCCGAACCCGGCTCTCGCCCGCTACGGCCTGCCCCTCGGCCCCCGCGGTCACGTCGACTGCGAGCCCTCGCTCCAGGTCAAGGGCACCGACTACATCTGGGCCGCCGGCGACAACGCCCAGGTCCCGGACCTCGTCGGCCGCAAGGCCGGCAACCCCAACGCCTGGTGCCCGCCGAACGCCCAGCACGCGCTGCGCCAGGCCAAGGTCCTCGGCGACAACGTGATCTCCGGTATGCGGGGCTTCCCGCAGCAGGACTACTCGCACGCCAACAAGGGCGCGGTGGCCGGTCTCGGCCTCCACAAGGGCGTCGCGATGATCGTCATGGGCAAGATGAAGATCAAGCTCAAGGGCCGTCTCGCCTGGTACATGCACCGTGGCTACCACGGCATGGCGATGCCGACCTTCAACCGCAAGATCCGCGTCTTCGCCGACTGGACGCTCGGCATGTTCCTCAAGCGCGAGGTCGTCTCCCTCGGCGCGATGGAGCACCCGCGCGAGGAGTTCTACGAGGCCGCCAAGCCGATGCCGGCGCCCGCGGCCGCCAAGCCGGAGAAGAGCGAGGCCAAGGCCTCCTGACCGGCTCCGGTCGCTGAACCCGACCGAAGGACCTCCCGCCATCCGTGGTGCGGGAGGTCCTTCGGCGTTTCCGGGATCCACCCGGGCGGCCGCAGTACATGGCTGCTGCATGTATTTTGCTCAGACATAACGCGCGTGGGGGACTGCGACGGGGCCCCTCAAGTGTTTTCGTGGTGTTGGACATTCCGGGATCGTTGTCACGGAGGTGTGCGCCATGGCCGACGCCGCGGTGCGGCTGAAAAGCCTCGTCGAACAGTTGCTGGGGGTCCCGCTCCCGGTGCGCATCCGCGCCTGGGACGGTTCGCAGGCGGGCCCGCCGGGCGCCCCGACCCTCGTCGTACGCAACCGCCGTGCCGTACGGCGGCTGTTGTTCAAGCCCGGTGAGCTGGGACTGGCCCGCGCCTGGGTCGCCGGGGACCTCGACATCGAGGGGGATCTCTACACCGCCCTCGATCTGCTCGCCGGACTCGTGTGGGAGCGGGGCGAGGACGCCCGGAGCCTGGCTCAGGCGCTCCGGGACCCCGAGGTACGCGCCGCCGTGCGCGGCCTGGTCACACTCGGCGGACTGCCGCTGCCGCCCGCACCGCCGCCCGAGGAGGTGCGCCGGCCCGGCCATCTGCACACCAAGCGCACCGACAGGCGCGCCATCAGCCACCACTACGACGTCGGCAACGACTTCTACGAGATCGTCCTCGGCCCCTCCATGGTGTACTCCTGCGCCTACTGGTCGGCCCCGCCCCCGGACGGCACCCTCGAAGCCGCCCAGCGCGACAAGCTCGACCTCGTCTGCCGCAAGCTCGATCTGAGGCCGGGTCAGCGGCTGCTCGACGTCGGCTGCGGCTGGGGCTCGATGGCGATGCACGCGGCCGGCGAGTACGGCGTGGGCGTCGTCGGCATCACCCTCTCCCAGGAGCAGGCGGCGTACGCCCGCAAGCGCGTCGCCGACCAGGGGCTCACCGACAAGGTGGAGATCCGCGTCCAGGACTACCGGGACGTCGACGACGGACCCTACGACGCCGTCTCCTCCATCGGCATGGCCGAACACGTCGGCGCCCAGCGGTATCTGGAGTACGCCGACGTGCTGTACCGGCTCGTGAAGCCCGGCGGGCGGCTGCTCAACCACCAGATCGGGCGGCGCCCCCAGCGCGACGAGTCGTCGTACGCGGTCGACGAGTTCATCGACGCCTACGTCTTCCCCGACGGCGAGCTCCAGCCCGTCGGTGTCACCGTCGGCCAGCTCGAACGCGCCGGCTTCGAGGTGCGTGACGTCGAGTCGATCCGGGAGCACTACGCCCTGACCCTGCGCCGCTGGGTCGCCAACCTGGAGGCCGACTGGGCCCGCGCGGTCAGACTCACCGGCGCCGGGCGCGCCCGTGTCTGGCGGCTCTACATGGCCGCGTGCGCGCTGTCCTTCGAGCACAACCGCATCGGCGTCAACCAGGTGCTGGCGGTACGGACCCCGGAGGGCGGCGCTTCCGGAATGCCGCTGCGGGCCCGTACTTGGGGCTGAGAGGCCGAGCCGCCGAAACACGAAGGGCCCCGCTCCCTGCCGGGAACGGGGCCCATCCGCTCGTACGGCTATTCCGTCTTGATCGCGTTCAGCATGTTCAGCCTCGCGGCGTTGCGGGCCGGCCACAGCGCGGCCAGCACGCCGACCAGTCCGGCCAGCACCAGGAAGATGCCGATCCGGTCCCAGGGGATGACCAGCGCGTAGCCCGGGATCTGCTCCGCGATGGTCTCGCCGATCGCCCAGCCGAGGAACGAGCCGAGGCCGATGCCGACCACCGCGCCGAACACCGAGATGACCACGGCCTCCAGCCGGACCATCCGCTTCACCCGGCGCCGGTCGAGACCGATCGCCCGCAGCATGCCGATCTCCTGCTGCCGCTCGAAGACCGACATCGCGAGGGTGTTGACGACGCCCAGCACCGCGATGATCAGGGCCATCGCCAGCAGGCCGTACATGATGTTCAGCAGGGTGTTGATCGCGCCGCCGAACTCGTTGCGGATGTCCTGCCGGTCCATGACGGTGATCGCGGGGTTGTCGCCCAGCGCGTCGATGAGGACCTTCTCGTTCGCCGGGGACTGGCCGCCGTCCACCTTCACGAAGATCTGCCGGATGGCCGGGTTCACCTCGTGCGCGTCGACGATCTTCTTGTCGACGAGGACGGGCGAGAGGAACTCGCTGTCCTTGTAGACCGCGCCGACCGTGAGCGTGGTCTTCTTCTCGTCGCCGAAGGTGACCGGGACGGTGTCACCGGGCTTCCAGCCCTTGCTCCTGGCCGTCTTGTCGGCGACCGCGATCCGGCCCTGGGCGAGCGAGCCGATGTCGCCGTTGACGACGTCGACGTTGAGGACCTTCTCGATGTCGCCCGGGGTGACCGCCGAGGCCGACACGTAGTCGTCCTTGCCGGTCATGAAGTAGGCGTCCTGCTGCGGGGAGACGGCCGACACACCCTTGGCCTTCTCCAGCGCGGTCAGCGCGGACTGGTCGAGGTCCCCGCCGTTCGCCATCGAGACCATGTAGTCGGCCTTGATGTTGTCCGTGGTCATCTTGTCGATGGCCGTGCCGACCGTGATGCCTAGCACCGACAGGCCGGTCACCAGCGTCAGTCCGATGGCCAGGGCAGAGGCGGTGGCTCCGGTACGGCGCGGGTTGCGGACCGCGTTCTGGCCGGCCAGCTTGCCGGCCACCCCGAACGGGCCGACGAGCAGCGGACGGACGAGCGCGATCACCGGCCGGGACAGCAGCGGGATCAGAATGATCACGCCGATCAGCGCGAGGAACGCGCCCGCCCCGATGTACATCCGGCCGTCGTCGCCGCCGGTCGAGGCACCCGCGACGATGCCGGCCGCGCCGATGGCGGTGATGGCCGCGCCGATGGAGTTGCGTACCACCAGCGACTTGGTGGTCGCCGCCGCGTGGACGCTGTTCATGGCGGCCACCGGCGGGATCTTCGCGGCCCGGCGGCCGGGCAGCCAGGCGGCGAACATCGTGATCAGCACACCGACGCCGACCGCGGCGAGCACCGGGGTGGCGGACAGGACCAGGGGGCCGTCCGGGATCTTCATCTCGAACGCGGCCATGCCGGAGCGCAGTCCGACCGCGAGACCGATGCCGAGGACGAAGCCGATCACCGAGGCGACCAGGCCCACCACCGCGGCCTCGGCGAGCACCGAGCGGGTGATCTGCTTGCGCGAGGCACCGACGGCCCGCATCAGGGCGATCTCCTTGGTGCGCTGGGCGACCAGCATGGTGAAGGTGTTGGAGATCAGGAAGATGCCGACGAACAGCGCGATGCCCGCGAAGCCGAGCAGCACCTGCTTGAGGTTGCCCATGCCCTGCTCGATCTGCTTGGCCTGCTCGTCCGCGAGCGCCTTGCCTGTCTGGGCCTCCGCGGACTCCGGCAGCAGCGGCTTGACCGCGTCCAGGATCTTCGCGTCGTCCGCGCCGGCGGCGGCGGTGACGGTGGCGCTTTCGAAATAGCCCGGCTTGAGGTACTGCTTCTGGGCGACCGCGGTGTCGAACAGGACGAGGCTGCCGCCGGCGTTGACGGCGCCGTCCTCGGTGGTGAAGACACCGCTGAGGGTGAACTCCTTCACCGGCCCGTTGGTCGCGACCCGGACCCGGTCGCCGACCCGGTACTCGCCCTTGGTCGCGGACTCCTCGTCCAGGGCGATCTGATCGTCCTTCAGCGGGCCGGTGCCCTCGGTGAACGTGTAGGCGGGGTCCTTGCCGTCCTTGCCGGGGGCGAAGTTGGAGCCCTTGTTGGACCAGCCGACGCCGATCAGCTTCCCGTCGGGGTCGGCGACCCCGGCGAAGCCGTCGACGCGGCCGTAGGTGGCGGCGACGCCGTCCACCGCGGAGATCTTGTCGAGGGTCTTCCCGGAGAGACCGGGCTCCTCCTTCGGGTCGTCCGGGTCGGCGTAGGAGGTGACCGAGACGGCGACGTCGTCGTAGCTCTTCGCCGACTGGTTGCGGAAGGCGTTGGAGAGGGTGTCGGCGAAGACCAGGGTGCCGGAGACGAACGCGACGCCGAGCATGACGGCGAGCACGGTCATCAGCAGCCGGGCCTTGTGCGCGAGTACGTTGCGCAGGGCGGTGCGGAACATCAGCTGGTGCGGCCCTTCGCGTCGAACTGCTTCATGAAGTCGAGCACGTTGTCCGCGGTCGGCCGGTACATCTCGTCGACGATCCGTCCGTCGGCCAGGAACACCACGCGGTCCGCGTAGGCCGCGGCCACCGGGTCGTGGGTCACCATCACCACGGTCTGCCCCAACTCCCGTACGGAGTTGCGCAGGAAGCCCAGCACCTCGGCGCCGGAGCGCGAGTCGAGGTTTCCGGTCGGCTCGTCGCCGAAGATGATCTCGGGCTTGGAGGCCAGCGCGCGGGCCACGGCGACGCGCTGCTGCTGGCCGCCGGAGAGCTGCGCGGGGCGGTGGCCGAGCCGGTCGGCGAGGCCGACCATCCGGATGACCGAATCCACCCACTGCTTGTCGGCCTTGCGGCCCGCGATGTCCATCGGGAGGGTGATGTTCTCCAACGCCGTCAGCGTCGGCAGCAGGTTGAAGGCCTGGAAGATGAAGCCGATCTTGTCCCGGCGCAACTTGGTGAGCTGCTTGTCCTTCAGGGAGCCGAGCTCGGTGTCGCCGATGCGCACCGAACCGGAGGAGAAGGTGTCGAGGCCGGCCACACAGTGCATCAGCGTGGACTTGCCGGAGCCGGAGGGGCCCATGATCGCGGTGAACTCGGCCTGCCGGAAGTCGACGGAGACCCGGTCCAGGGCGACCACCTGGGTCTCGCCCTGTCCGTAGATCTTCGACAGATCCGTGGCCCGCGCGGCCACGGTGGTGGCCCGGTCGGCGATGGGTGCGGTGGTCACGAGAAGAACGCTCCTGAAGGGACGGCGGTGTGTTCGAAGGACGTGTCCATCGTCCCGGCCGGGAACCGCCGTGTAGTCCGTCCCTGTTCCGGTTCCGAAGGCAGACTGCGGATGGACCGGGGGCGGCTGTGTCATACCTGAGGATGACAAGGACCCCTGACAGCTGTTCGCCTCGAGAACAGGTGGAGCGTCCTCGTTCGGACGGTGAAATTCCGTCATTCCGTATGCGTCGCCGACCGTCGCACGTAAGGCTATTGGCAAGTGCGGATGGGGCGTTCCGTGGGCTGATGCACCCTCAGACGTCAATAAAATAAGACAACATCGGTCCGACCGTCCGCTGTTCGGGGGAAGCATCCCGATAGGCTCGGGACCTCGATGCGGAGCCCATGGCCTGCCCAGATGGTGGAATGCAGACACGGCGAGCTTAAACCTCGCTGCCCCTTCGCGGGCGTGCCGGTTCAAGTCCGGCTCTGGGCACTTCCGACGCACTCCCTTCCTTCAAGAGTTCACCGCAACCGTTGACAGCGGGTGTCCGGGGCCGGAGACTCATGTCCGAAGTTGGTGAATAAAACTTCACCAGGCGAACGTCCGCTGAGGCGACCCGCGGCCGCGAGTACGCCATGGCGACAGCGAGAAGGGAAGCGACCGATGCGCACCACCGTCGGCATCATCGGAGCGGGCCCCGCCGGCCTCCTCCTCGCGCGGCTGCTGCACGGCGCCGGCATCGACTCGGTCGTCCTGGAGAGCCGCGACCGCGCCTACGTCGAGCACCGCCAGCGCGCCGGGATCCTGGAGCAGGGCACGGTGGACGTGCTGCGCGCGGCCGGCGCCGGGGAGCGGATGGACCGCGAGGGACTCAGGCACGACGGCATCGAACTGCGCTACGACCGCAAACGCCACCGCGTCGACTTCCCCGCCCTCACCGGCGGCCGTTCGGTGATGGTCTACGCCCAGACCGAGGTCTGCAAGGACCTCATCGCCCTCCAGCTCAAGGAGGGCGGCCCGCTGCTGTTCGGGGCGCAGGCGCTGGCGGTGGAGGGCGCCGACACCGACGGCCCGAGCGTGCGCTTCCGGCACGAGGGCGTCGAAGACGTCCTCGCCTGTGACTACGTCGTCGGCTGCGACGGGTTCTGGGGCGTCGCCCGCAAGGCGGTCCCCGCGGAACTGGTCCGGGTCTTCGAGCGGACGTACCCGTTCGGCTGGCTCGGCATCCTCGCCGACGTCGCCCCCTCGCACGACGAATTGGTCTACGCCCGCCACGACCGCGGCTTCGCCCTGCTGTCCATGCGCTCCCCGTCCGTCTCCCGCCTCTACCTCCAGGTGCCCGAGGGCACGGACGCCGAGGCGTGGAGCGACGACGAGATCTGGGCGGAGCTGGAGCGCCGCTTCGAGACGGCCGACGACTGGCGGCTGGAGCGCGGGCCCGTCACCCAGAAGTCGGTCACCCCCATGCGGTCCTACGTCCACGAGCCCATGCGCCACGGCCGGCTGTTCCTCGCCGGTGACGCGGCACACATCGTGCCGCCCACGGGCGCGAAGGGACTGAATCTGGCCGTTGGTGACGTCGTCACTTTCGCGCGGGCGCTCACCCATTTGCGCGAGACGGGCTCGGCGGAACTCCTCGACGCCTACTCCGAGACCTGTCTGCGCCGGGTGTGGCAGGCCGAGCGGTTCTCCTACGACATGACGACGATGCTGCACCGCGCCCCGCAGGCCACACCGTTCGAGGACCGGCTCCAGCTCGCCCGGCTGGAGCGGATCGCGGGGTCGGCGGCGGCCGAGACGGATCTCGCCGAGGGCTACACCGGGTTTCCGTTCGGGTGACCCGGGGGCGCGGGCCGGGCGGGTGATCTCCGACAGGTTCCGGCCACGTCGCAGATTGGTCATGAATGGGCCCCTTCGTGGCTGGGAATCACCCGGCCGCGTAGCGTGTTGGCCAGCACGACGAGGGAAAGATCCTCCCCAAGCACTAGGGTCAATCCTTTGCCTACCTATTACTCTTGAGCCAAGGCCGCGCACGGCGGCCATGGAGGAGTGAAATGAGGAGCAGCAACCCGGTCTTCTCGCGACGGGGGTTCAGCCGCGACAACGGCTACGCGGGCTTCAACACCGCGCCGCAGGCCGGGGGCGCCGCTGTCGGCACGCAGGGCAACCCGTACGCCCAGCCGCAGGCCGGCAACCCGTACGCGCAGAACCCTTACGCCCAGCAGGACCTGCAATACGGCGCGCCGCCGCAGGCCCCGGTCACCACCGGCCGCATGACGATGGACGACGTCCTCATGCGTACCGGCACGACGCTCGGCATCCTGATCGTCACCGCCGCGCTCGCCTGGGCGACGCTGCCGGTCGACGACGCCAACATCAGCCGGTCCTACGGCATCGCGATCGTGGCCGGTCTGATCGGCATGGTCCTGGCGCTCGTCCAGTCCTTCAAGCGCAAGGCCTCGCCCGCGCTGATCCTGTCGTACGCCGCGCTCGAGGGCGTGTTCCTCGGCGTGGTCTCCAGCGTGGTCGACAACCGCATCGCCAGCGGCGCGGCCATGCAGGCGGTGCTCGGCACGCTCGCGGTCTTCGGCGCCGTGCTGGTGGCGTACAAGGCGGGCTGGATCCGCGTCAACCGACGGTTCGTCGGCTTCGTGATGGCGGCCGCGCTCGGCTTCATCGTCCTGATGGCCATCAACCTGCTGTTCGCGGTCTTCGGCGGCGGTGACGGTCTCGGCTTCCGCAGCGGTCCGCTCGGCATCCTGTTCGGTGTCATCGGCATCCTGCTCGGCGCCTGCTTCCTCGCCCTGGACTTCAAGCAGGTCGAGGACGGCATCGCCTACGGCGCGCCGCGCGAGGAGGCCTGGCTCGCGGCCTTCGGCCTCACCCTGACGCTGGTGTGGATCTACATGGAGTTCCTGAGGCTCATCTCGATCCTCAACAGCAGCGACTGAGCCGGTAGACGGCCGTCGTAGCGACGACGTACGCGAAGGGCCCTGGGCATCCGTCCCGGGGCCCTTCGTCGTCCCGGTGCGCGCCCTAGAGCAGTTTGCGCGCGGCCCTCCTCAGGTCGTACTCGTGGATGATCGCCTTCGCGTGGCCGTACGCGAGGTTGTGCTCATGGCGGAGCCAGCTGACCTTCTCCTCGAAGTTGAAGAGGGCGGGGCCTTCTTCGACAGCGCGCAACCAGTCGGACACTTCACGACCGGTGCAATGGGGGATGCGGGCGAGCAGATTGCGATGGGTCTCCTGGGAGAAGACTTGGGACATCGGCGCCTCCGGACGCATGGGATGTAAGCCGGTCCTTCAGGTCACCGTGCCTGAGCGTTCGCCCGTTGGCAACAGTCGCGTACGCTCACGGCGTGGTTGATACGACGCGTCTGACCCGAGCCGTAGATCACTTCGCCGACCGGTTGCGGGCGGCGCCGCAGAGCCGGCTGCAACGCAGCGCCGCCGCCGAGGCACTGGCGCTGGCCAGGGAATTGGCCCGGCGGGCCCAGGTTCTGGAGGCGCCCGGGGCGGAGCCCAGGGAGCTGCCCGACGCCGGGATGTTCGCGGTGGCCGACCAAGTCACTGTCGCCGTCCATGACTTGGCCCTCGTACTCACGAACGAGGAGGAGGTCGAGGACGCGGTGCGACTGGTGGAGGAGGCGCAGAAGCGGGCCGGGGTGTGAGCCCCGGAGGGACGCCGCCGGGTCGTGCGTCCTAGAGGGACGCTATGACCCGGTCGGCCAGGATGTAGACGCTCTCCTCGCCGCACGCGAAGGTCAGCGTGTACGCGCCCGAGACACCCGAACCGCCCAGCAGCACCGGCGTCTCGCCCGCGCGCAGTGCGGCCGCCAGGCGCTCCGCCGTCTCCCGGTGACCGGGGGTCATGCACAGCGTGGTGCCGTCGGCGAAGACGTAGACGTCGAGGGTGCCCAGCGGGCCGGGCCGGACGTCGGTCAGTTCGACGGCGGAGGCGGCCAGGTCCTCGAGGGTCGCCACGGTGCGCTCGTGGTCGTTGACCACGGGTGACTGGACCGGGACGAAGTCCGGGTGGGAGGGGTGGCGGCGGCGGGCCGCGGCCAGTTCCGGGGAGTCTCCGGGGAACTCGTCGGCGTCCGTGGCCGACTCCGTCACCGGCTCCAGGTGCTCCAGACCCGCGAAATCGGCCTGCCGGGGCAGGAACAGCTCGCTGTCGGACAGACCCAGCAGCGTCGGCGCGTCGGAGGCGTCACGGGCCTCCTGGGCGGCCCAGAAGGCGCGCGCCTCGGCCAGCTCCCGCTCACGTTCCTCGGCGAGCGCCTCGGCGACGGCCGCGCGTATCTCATCGGCGTCGGATGAGTGGCGGGCCGACGGGACGAGACCGCGGGCCGCGGCGGCGTTGCTGTGCGCCAGCTCGGTGTGCAGGGCCGCGACCTGCCGGCGCAGCACCATAAGGGTGCGCAGGACGGCGACGCCCACGGCGCCGGTGGCGGCCGTGGTGAGCAGCAAGGCGATGGGCATGGCGCTCACTGACGTACTCCCGGTTCAAAGTCGACCCCCGACTTCCTACATCAGCTTGAAGGGCGGACTATCCAGCTGTCAGTGCGTAACGTCACGAAACGGACAGGGTTTTGGGCCTGGGGTTTAACGTGAAACGGCTCTGAGCTGCGTAAATCCCTCCGCCGAGGGAGATAGGTCACATCCTGGGGGAGATTGGATCACAAAACGGCCCAGAACCTTGGAGTTTTCCGGGTTCTGGGCCGAAGGCTCACGCTGGGTCGTGAGTTGACTACCTAGGGGCTCGAAATGGCCGGTTTCAGCTCAGCCGCTCGATGACCATCGCCATGCCCTGGCCGCCGCCGACGCACATCGTCTCCAGACCGAACTGCTTGTCGTGGAACTGGAGGGAGTTGATGAGCGTGCCGGTGATGCGGGCGCCGGTCATGCCGAAGGGGTGGCCGACGGCGATGGCGCCGCCGTTGACGTTCAGGCGGTCGATGTCGATGCCCAGGTCGCGGTAGGAGGGGATCACCTGGGCGGCGAACGCCTCGTTGATCTCGACCAGGTCGATGTCGTCGATGGTGAGGCCGGCGCGCCGCAGGGCCTGCTGGCTGGCCTCCACCGGGCCGAGGCCCATGATCTCGGGGGACAGGCCCGAGACGCCGGTGGAGACGATGCGGGCGAGCGGGGTGAGGCCGAGCTCGCGGGCCTTGGTGTCGGACATGATCACGACCGCGGCGGCACCGTCGTTGAGCGGGCAGCAGTTGCCGGCGGTGACGAGGCCGTCGGGGCGGAAGACCGGCTTCAGGCCCGCGACGCCCTCCATGGTGACGCCGGCGCGGGGGCCGTCGTCCTTGGCGACGACGGTGCCGTCGGGGAGGGTGACCGGGGTGATCTCGCGCTCCCAGAAGCCGTTCTTGATGGCTTCCTCGGCGAGGTTCTGGGAGCGGACGCCGAACTCGTCCATGTCCTGGCGGGTGATGCCCTTGGCGCGGGCCAGGTTCTCCGCGGTCTGGCCCATCGCGATGTAGGGGTCGGGCAGCAGGCCGTCCTCGCGCGGGTCGTGCCAGGTGGAGCCGGTCGACTCGGCGGTGGCGGCGGTGCGGGCCTGTGCCTCGGCGAAGAGCGGGTTGGTGGTGTCCGGCAGGCCGTCGGAGCTGCCCTTGGCGAAACGGGAGACCGTCTCGACACCGGCCGAGATGAAGACGTCGCCCTCGCCGGCCTTGATGGCGTGCAGGGCCATGCGGCTGGTCTGGAGGGAGGAGGAGCAGTAGCGGGTGATCGTGCAGCCGGGGAGGTGGTCCATGCCCATCTGCACGGCGACGATGCGGCCCAGGTTGTAGCCCTGCTCGCCGCCGGGGAGGCCGCAGCCGAGCATCAGGTCGTCGATGTCGCGCGGGTCCAGCTCGGGGACCTTGGCGAGGGCGGCCTGGATGATCGTGGCGGTGAGGTCGTCCGGGCGCAGGTCCTTGAGGGAGCCCTTGACGGCGCGGCCGATCGGGGAGCGGGCGGTCGAGACGATCACGGCTTCGGGCATCACGGCTCCATTGGCATACCGGGGGTCGGGCAGGGCTGTGTGGGAAGTTACCCGTACGTATGGTCCGGGTCACGGGCGTTGCGGTGTGACCCTTGCCGCAGTTTTCTAAGCGCTTGCTTTTTCGGCCGCCGCCGCGCCTGCCCGTGCCGTCACGACGACGGTGTCGCCGGGGTCCTCTCCGGTTCGGGTACCCGCCGACGGCGGCGGCGTTTCAGCAGGGCCCAGGGACCCTTGGGGCCCGTCGGCATCGCGGCCGTGACCTCGGTGCCGGCCTCCGAGGCCGCTTCTGCCGCGGCTCGGGCCACCGGCAGGAAGCCCTCGCGGCGGGTGACGTCGGGGCGCTCCTCGTCCGCCGGCCACAGGCCCAGCGTGGCGCAGACCGTCGGCAGGACCGCCATCGCCGCCGTCGCGTACCCCTCCGCCGAGGGGTGGTAGTTGTCGGGGCCGAAGAGCTCCCGCGGGTTCGCCGCGAACTCCGGGCCCAGCAGGTCGCCCAGCGAGACCGTACGGCCGCCCTGCTCGACGGTGCCGATCGTCTGGGCCGCCGCCAGCTGGCGGGACGCCCGGCGGGCCAGCCAGCGCAGGGGCTGCTGGACCGGTTCGATCGTGCCCAGGTCGGGGCAGGTGCCGACCACCACCTCCGCGCCGGCCGTGCGCAGGCGCCGTACGGCGGAGGACAGGTGGCGGACCGAGCGGGTCGGGGGCATGCGGTTGGTGACGTCGTTCGCGCCGACCATGATCACGCAGACGTCGGGGACGAGTGCCGGATCGGCGAGCACCAGGGCCACCTGGCGGTCCAGGTCGTCCGAGCGGGCGCCCGGCAGGGCCACGTTGCGCAGGACCACCGGACGTTCCGCCACCGCCGCCAGCCCCGAGGCGAGAAGCGCGCCCGGCGTCTGGCCCGCCCGGTGCACGCCCTGACCGGCCGCCGTCGAGTCGCCGAGCATGGTCAGGCGCAGCGGGGTCTCGCCGGGGGTCGCGTAGAGGTGGCCGTACCTGCCGTCGGCGTTCGGCACGTGGTTGCTGGTGCCGTTGCCGACGTGCCGCCGGGCCAACCGCACCTCGGCCAGTACCAGACCCACGGCCGCCGCGCCGGCCAGACCGATGCCGCCTCCGCCGTACGCGGCGCCCGCCGCGATCCGCCGGGCCACCCTCGCCCTCGACATGCTCGTCATGCTTCGCCGCCACCTCCTCATAGCCGTACATCAACTGATTGCCCCGCACGGACCGTGGCCCAATCCCAACGACGAGTGAACGCACCTTCACCGGCCCCGTGCAGGCCACAGGGCCTAGGCTGGCGTAACCACTACGACCACCCTTTTTGCAGCATCCGGAGACAACGGTGCATTTCCACGACTCGATGATCAGCCTCGTCGGCAACACCCCGCTGGTGAGGCTCAACAACGTGACCAAGGGGATCCAGGCCACCGTCCTGGCCAAGGTCGAGTACTTCAACCCGGGCGGCTCCGTGAAGGACCGCATCGCATTGCGCATGATCGAGGCGGCCGAGGAGAGCGGCGCGCTCAAGCCCGGCGGCACGATCGTCGAGCCCACCAGTGGCAACACCGGTGTCGGGCTCGCCATCGTGGCCCAGCAGAAGGGGTACAAGTGCATCTTCGTGTGCCCCGACAAGGTGAGCACGGACAAGATCAATGTGCTGCGGGCATACGGGGCCGAGGTGGTCGTGTGCCCCACCGCCGTCGACCCCGAGCACCCGGACTCCTACTACAACGTCTCCGACCGGCTGGTGCGCGAGACGCCCGGCGCCTGGAAGCCCGACCAGTACTCCAACCCCAACAACCCGCTCTCCCACTACCACTCCACCGGCCCCGAGCTGTGGGAGCAGACGGAGGGGAAGATCACCCATTTCGTGGCGGGCGTGGGCACCGGCGGCACCATCTCGGGCACCGGCCGCTACCTGAAGGACGTCAGCGACGGCAAGGTCAAGGTCATCGGCGCCGACCCCGAGGGGTCCGTGTACTCGGGCGGCTCCGGGCGGCCGTATCTCGTCGAGGGCGTCGGTGAGGACTTCTGGCCGACCGCGTACGACCGGACCGTCGCCGACGAGATCGTCCCCGTGTCCGACAAGGACTCCTTCCAGATGACCCGCCGGCTGGCCAAGGAGGAGGGCCTGCTGGTGGGCGGGTCGTGCGGGATGGCGGTCGTCGGCGCGCTGCGGGTCGCCGAGCGGCTCGGGCCCGACGACGTCGTGGTCGTGCTGCTGCCGGACAGCGGCCGTGGCTACCTCTCCAAGATCTTCAACGACGAGTGGATGGCCGACTACGGCTTCCTGGAGGACGAGGGCCCGAGCGCGCGCGTCGCCGACGTCCTCAACGACAAGGAGCACGGCGCCATCCCCTCCCTCGTCCACATGCACCCGGACGAGACCGTGGGTGAGGCCATCGAGGTGCTGCGCGAGTACGGCGTCTCACAGATGCCGATCGTGAAGCCGGGCGCCGGTCACCCGGACGTCATGGCGGCCGAGGTCGTCGGTTCGGTCGTCGAACGGGAGCTGCTGGACGCCCTGTTCACCCAGCGGGCCTCCCTCGACGACCCCCTGGAGAAGCACATGTCGGCCCCGCTGCCGCAGGTCGGCTCCGGCGAGCCGGTCGGCGACCTGATGTCGGTGCTGGGCGCGGCCGACGCGGCGATCGTGCTGGTCGAGGGCAAGCCGACCGGTGTGATCAGCCGGCAGGACCTGCTGGCCTTCCTGGCCAAGGGCGGGAAGTAGCGGCGAACCTGCGGTGAACGGGCCGTGTCGGCGGCGAACTTGCGGTGACCGGGGCCGCTCGGACCGTCGCGGAACTGGTACGAGCGCGTCACGTCCACGCAGCACCCGCTTAACACGGGTCCGGCACATTAGTGGGTGTCGGCAGGGCGGGAGCGGCTCCCCGCCCCAGCCGGCGCCGAACGTCCAAGGACCTCCGGAGCGGCTCCCGGACCTCCATGGACGCCCGGACGTGAGACCCGGCCCTGACCCGGTCAACGTCCCTCGCGGGGACCGCCGTCGTCCCGCCCCCCGGAAACGGGGGTGCGGCGGTCCCCGCGCACACTCTCCTGGCGGCGGTGGTCGCCACTACGCCTCGGTCGCCGCCCAGCTCCCCAGCAGCGCCAGCTTCTCCGCCGTGTCCGAGCCCGGCTCCGGGGTGTAGACGACCATCGTCTGGTCCGGGTCCGGCTGGACGGTCATCGTCTCGTACGGCAGCGTCAGCACGCCCGTGAGCGGGTGGTGGACGCGTTTGACGCCGGAGACACAGGCCCTGACCTGGTGGTCCACCCACAGGTGCCGGAAGTCCTCGCTCTTGGCGGACAGTTCGGTGACCAGGGCGTCCAGGTCGGGATCGTCGGGGCGGTGGCCGGCGTTCAGACGGAGGTGGGCGACCGTCATCGCGGCGATCGCGGGCCAGTCCGGGAAGTCGGCGTGGGCGGCCGGGTCGAGGAAGACGCGCCGGGGGATGCTGCGGGCGGCGGGGGCGGTGCCGCCGTAGCCGTTCATCGCGTCGGCGAGGGAGTTCCACGCCAGGACGTCCATGCACGGGCCGATGACGAACGCCGGGGTGCGGTCCATGCTGTCCAGCAGCGCCTGGACGCCGGGACGGACACGGGCGGCCTCGGGGCGACGCGGGCCCCGGCGGCGGGGCCTGGCCACCGTGTGCAGATAGGCGTGCTCCGTCTCGTCGAGGCGCAGCACCCGGGCGATGGCGTCCAGGACGGCGTCCGAGACACGCTGCCCCCGGCCCTGTTCGAGCCGGACGTAGTAGTCGACGCTCACCCCGGCCAGCTGCGCCACCTCCTCGCGGCGCAGACCGGGAACGCGGCGCCGCCCGTACGAGGGCAGGCCCATCTCCTCCGGCCGGATCCGGCCGCGGCGCGAGCGCAGGAAGTCTCCCAGGTCCCCGTCCATGGTTTCGAGCGTAGCCGCGCGGCGGACGGTGAGCCTGGTACTGCCAGACACAGGAACAACGCATCCCTGGGTAGGGCGGGCGCGGCGGCCGAGGGTGAGAGGTGTTCGCCGGCCGCCGGGGACCAGCCCGGCGGCCACCGCACCAGGAGGAATCCCATGTCGTACGAGAACCTGACCGGCCGTACCGCCGTCGTGACCGGAGCGGCGAGCGGGATCGGCGAGGCCGTCGCCGTGCTGCTCGCCGAGCGGGGCGTGCGGGTCGCGCTGCTGGCCCGGCGCCGGCAGCGGCTGGACGAGGTCGCCGAGAAGATCACGGCGGACGGCGGTGCCGCGCTGGCCGTCGTCGCCGATGTCACCGACGACGCGTCCGTGGCCGCCGCCGCGCAGCGGGTCCACGAGGCGTTCGGGACCGTCGACCTCGTCGTCAACAACGCCGGTGTCATGCTCGGCAACCCCGTGGAGGCGGGGCGGATCGACGAGTGGCAGCGGATGATCGACACCAATGTGACCGGGGTGCTGCGTGTCGTCCGCGCGTTCACCGGCGATCTGGTCGCGGCGGCCGCCGAGGGCCGTACCGCCGACCTGGTGAACATCTCGTCCGTCGGCGCGCACCTCGCCTTCCCGAACTACGCGGTGTACGGGGCGACCAAGGCGGCGATCACTCATCTCTCCCAGTGTCTGCGCACCGAGTTCGGGCCGCGTGACGTACGGGTCACCAACATCGAGCCCGGGTTCGTGGAGAGCGAGCTGCGGCTGCACACCGACAACACCGAGGTGGCGGGGCAGGTCGACGGCATGGTCGAGGCCGTGGGCTCACTGGCGGCCGAGGAGCTCGCCGACGTGGTGGCCTACGCGGCGAGCCGGCCCCGGCACGTCAACCTGCGGCAGATCATGGCGATGCCGACCCGGCAGGCGTGAGCGGCCCGGTCCAGCCGGGCGGGCTCAGTCCTCCCAGCGGTCCTCGTGCTTGCCGGACCTGCCGCGCCAGCCCCGGAACAGGCCGGGGTTGGTGCGTGCCGCCTGGACGACGTTGACGCCGACGATGCCGACCCAGGCGACGAGCAGGCCGGGGAGGTGGGCGACGCCGCCACCGATCGCGGACAGCGGGACCGCCAGCACCAGCGAGACGATGCCGAAGCCGAAGCGCTCGCCGAAGGAGTCCGTCGGCCTCGGCGACCGGGCACCCCTGGCCACCACCATCTGCTGCTCGGCCGTCTGCCGGCGCATCCGGCGCTCGACCGCCCCGTCGATGCGCTGGTCGACCTTCTCCATGAAGGAGTCGACCAACGCGGACTCGTACTCGTCGCCCAGCTCCCTGCGTGCCTGCAAGGTGGCGTTGAGTTCCTTCTTGAGCTCGGTGTCCCGCGCGTCCATTCCGGTCATACGCCCAAGGTAGGCAGCGGGGGACACGACCGCACTGGGGTTAGCCCCCCTGTTCATCAGGGGGTGCGCCGTCACTTCACCAGCCCGTGTTCCTCGGCGTACTCGTCCGCCACGTCCTCCGGGTCCTTCTTGTCCTTGTCGACCAGCCGGTTCAGCTCGGTGAGCTGGGCCGTGGTCAGGGTGTTCCCGAGTGCGGCCAGGGCCTTGCGGACGGTGGAGTCGGCCTTGCGGTCGGCGATCAGGGGGACGACGTGCTGGCCGGGGATGAGGTTCTTGGGGTCGGTCAGCACCACCCAGTCGTTGGCCTGGATGTCGGTGTCGGTGGTGAAGAGGTTCGCCACGTCGACGTCGCCCTTCTTCAGGGCGCCCTTGACCAGTGGACCGGAGGAGTCGAGCGACTTGAACTCCTTGAACTCCACGCCGTAGACGTCCTTCAGGCCCACGGCACCGACCTCCCGCTTCTTGACCTCGGGGGCCGCGCCGATCACCAGCTTGCCGTTCTGCTTCCTGAGGTCGGCGAGGGAGGTCAGCCCGTACTTCTCGGCCGTCTCCCGGGTGACGACGAAGGCGTCCGAGTCCTCGGCCAGGCCGTACGGCAGCACCTGGAGGCCGCTGGGGAGGGCGACGGTGAGGGCGTTCTGCATCTCGCCCTCCTCCGTGGCGGTGGCCTTGGGGGCGACGTAGTGCAGCAGGGCGCCCTGGTACTCGGGGAGCAGGTCGATGTCGCCGCCCTTGAGGGCGGGGATGAGGATCTCGCGGGTGCCGAGGTTGGGGCGGACGGTCACCTCGACGCCGGCGGCCTTCAGGACGGCGGCGTACAGGTAGCCGAGCACCTGGTTCTCGGTGAAGTTGGCGGTGCCGATGGTGAGGCCGCCCTTGCTGGAGCCGCCGCCGGAGCCGGCGGAGCCCTGGCCGTCGAGGGAGGTGATGCCGCTGGAGCAGGCGGCGAGGGCGGGGACGGAGGCCGCTGCGAAGAGGCCGCCGAGGAGGGTGCGTCGGTTCATCGCGCGTCCGTTCGTCGAGCGTCGGTTCATCGAGAGGTTCCTAGGCGGTGCGGTGGCGGAAGAGGAAGCGCTGGAGACCGGACAGGGCCAGGTCCAGGACGACGGCGACCACGGCGACCAGCACCGCGCCGCCGAGCACCTGCACGAGGTCGCGCTGGGCCAGGCCGTCGAAGACGTAGCGGCCGAGGCCGCCGAAGGAGACGTACGCGGCGATGGTGGCGGTGGCCACGACCTGGATCAGGGCCAGCCGCAGGCCCGTCATGACCAGCGGGAGGGCGAGCGGGAGTTCCACCTGGAACAGGACCTGGTGGCCGCGCATGCCCTGGCCGCGCGCCGCGTCCTTCACATCCGGGTCGACGGCCGTCATCCCGGCGTAGGTGTTGGTGACGATCGCCGGGACCGCGAGGGCGACCAGGGCGACGTAGACCGGGGTCATGGACAGGCCGCTGGCCAGGAACACCAGCACGACCAGGCCGACGGTCGGCAGGGCGCGGCCGAAGGACGCGAGGTTGATCGCGAGGAAGGCGCCCTTGCCGGTGTGGCCGATCAGCAGACCGAGGGGGAGGCCGATCGCCGCCGCGATGAGCGTGGCGAGCAGGGAGTACTGGAGGTGTTCGGCCAGGCGGTGGCCGATGCCGTCCGGGCCGGACCACTGCTCGCCGCTGACCAGCCAGTCGCCGAGGTTGGTGAAGAGTTCGTACATGTCAGGCTCGCCGCCTCCGCCAGGGGGTCAGTACGTACTGGAGGGCGACCAGCAGCGCGTCCGCGACCACCGCCAGCAGGAGGGTGAGCACCACTCCTACGATCACCGGGGTCGGGAAGTTGCGCTGGAAGCCGTCGGTGAAGAGCTGGCCGAGGCCGCCGTCGCCGATGTAGGTCGCGACCGAGACCAGGGAGATGGACATGACGGTCGCGATCCGGACGCCGGCCATGATCACGGGGAGCGCGAGCGGGAACTCGACCGTCAGAAGCGTGCGCAGGGGGCGCGTGCCCATCGCCTTCGCGGCCTCCTTCACCTTGACGGGGACCGAGTCGAGGCCCTCGACCGTGTTCCGGAGCAGGACCACCAGGGTGTAGATCGTCAGCCCGATCACGGTCGTGGTGCGGGTGAGGCCGGACACCGGGAGCAGCAGCACGAAGATCGCGATCGAGGGGATCGTGAACAGGACGTTCGAGGCTCCGAGCAGGAAGCCGCGCAGCGCGCGGATCCGGTGGGCGATCACCGCGAGCGGCAGCGAGATCAGGACGCCGAGGAGGACGGCGGTGAGCGCGGCCTGGAGGTGGGAGATCGTCAGGGTGGTGAGGTCGTCGGTGTGGTCGCCGATCCACGACCAGTCGACGGTCATGCCGCCACCCGGGCTTCCGAGTGCGCCCGGCCCGCGTGCCGGTGGATGTCGTCGCGGGAGGAGACGCCGGTGAGGACGCCCGCCGCGTCGACGCGGGCTATCAGGCCGGTGGGGGAGGCGATGGACTCGTTGAGCGCCGACAGCAGGGAGTCGTCGTCCCTGAGCGGGCGTACGGGGAGTTCGGCGTCCTTCGAGGCCCAGTGCAGGGGCTTGCTCGCCTCGTCGAGCACCAGGCTCCAGTCGCCGCCCTCGGGTGCCGGGCCCTGCGGGACCTGGGCGAGGGTCTTCAGCGACAGCAGCTTCAGGCCGCGCTCGGCGCCGAGGAAGTCGGCCACGAAGTCGTCGGCGGGGCGGGCGAGGAGCTCGGTGGGGGAGGCGCACTGGACCAGGTGGCCGCCGGTGCGGAAGATCGCGATCTGGTCGCCCAGGCGGACGGCCTCGTCGATGTCGTGCGTGACGAACACGATGGTCTTGCTCAACTCCTGCTGGAGCCGCAGCAGTTCGTCCTGAAGCTGGGTGCGCACTACGGGGTCGACCGCGCCGAACGGCTCGTCCATCAGCAGCACCGGCGGGTCGGCGGCGAGCGCGCGGGCGACGCCGACGCGCTGCTGCTGGCCGCCGGAGAGCTGGTGCGGGTAGCGGCGGCCGGTCTCCGCGGACAGGCCCACGGTCTCCAGGAGCTCGGCCGCCTTGGTGCGCGCCTTGCGGCGGCCCCAGCCGAGCAGCAACGGCACGGTGGCGATGTTGTCCAGCACCGTGCGATGCGGGAACAGGCCCGCCTGCTGGATGACGTACCCGATGGAGCGGCGCAGCTCGGCGGCGTCCTGGCGGGTGACGTCCTTGCCGCCGACCCGGATGGTGCCGGAGGTCGGTTCGACCATCCGGT
Source organism: Streptomyces sp. NPDC098781 (assembly GCF_044759995.1). Lineage (NCBI taxonomy): Bacteria > Bacillati > Actinomycetota > Actinomycetes > Kitasatosporales > Streptomycetaceae > Streptomyces > Streptomyces sp. NPDC098781. The sequence goes on along the minus strand of NZ_JBIWAK010000012.1, from coordinate 77,634 downwards.
TGATCATCCGCAGGGTGGTCGTCTTGCCGCAACCGGAGGATCCGACCAGGACGGTCACGCCGCCCTCCGGCATCTCCAGGGAGAGATCGTGGACAGCTGTCGTGCCGTTGGGGAAGCGCTTGTGGACCGCGTCGAACTGGATCATGAGATGTCCCTTGCCCGGCTGTATAACGTCATGCAGAGTTCTCGGTAGGTGAATAAGTTGTCAACGGGTTGGTGTAAATCCGAAGTAACGGATGACTGAAGGGCGAGATCCAATGTCCGGATTGAGGGGTGTTTGAGCTTGATGTCGTCTCGGATCGTGGACGCGCCGAGTGCTGTGTCTTCCGGGCACACCGGCCTGGTCGTCCTCGACGGGATCGGGCTCGGCGTCGAGGACGTCGTACGTCTCGCCGAGGGAACCGCGCGGCCGGTGCCCGCGACCGACGCGATGAAGCGGGCCGAGGAGTCCTGGGACGCGGCCCGTCTCATCGCCGCGACCGGACGCGTCTACGGCCGCTCCACCGGCGTCGGCGCCAACCGGAACGAGGACGTGCCCACCGAGGCCGCCGCCGAGCACGGGCTGCGGCTGCTGCGCAGTCACGCCGGCGCCATCGGCGAGGAACTGCCCGCCCGGCAGGTCCGGGCCATGCTCGCGGTACGCGCCAACCAACTGCTGGCCGGCGGCGCGGGTCTGCGCCCCACCGTCATAACGGCGATGTGCGAGGCGCTGGAGAGCGGTGCCCACCCGGTGGTCAACGAGTTCGGCTCGGTCGGCACCGGCGACCTCGCGGCGCTCGCCCAGACCGGCCTCGCGCTGGCCGGTGAGCACCCCTGGCGCGGCTCGGGCGCCCCCGAGGCGCAGCCGCTGGACAACAACGACGCCCTCGCGTTCATCAGCAGCAACGCCCTCACCCTCGGCCAGGCCGCGCTCGCCCTGCACGAACTGCGCGGCCTCATCGCCGCCACCCAGGTCGTCGCCGCCCTGTCACTGCTCGCCGTCGACGGCTCCCACGAGGCGTACGCCGCCCCCGTGCACACCGCCCGGCCGCACCGGGGCAGCACCGAAGTGGCCCGCCGCATGCGGGAGTTGATCGGCGCCGAGGACCGGCCGACCCCGCCGCTGGGCCGGATCCAGGACCCGTACGGCTTCCGCTGTCTGCCCCAGATCCACGGCCCCGCGCACGACGCCGCCGACGCCCTGGAGGAGGTGCTCGCGGTCGAGATCAACGCCGCCGCCGAGAACCCCCTCATCTCCCCCGAGGACATGGCCGCCTACCACCACGGCGGCTTCTACCAGGCCCAACTCGCCCTCTCCCTGGACCACTTCCGGCTGGCGCTGACCCAGGTGGCCCGGCTGTCGACCTCACGCCTGTCCACCCTGAACGAGCCCGCCTACACCCGCCTGAAGCCCTTCCTCGCCGACCAGGAGCCCGCGTCGTCCGGTGTGATGATCCTGGAGTACTCGGCCGGGGCCGCCCTCGGAGACCTGCGCGCCTTCTCCGCCCCCGCCTCGCTCGGCCACGCTGTACTCTCCCGGGGCGTGGAGGAGCAGGCCAGCTTCGCCTCGCTCGCCGCGCGGCAGACACTGCGCGTGTGCGGCGCGTACCGTCTCGTCGTCGGCTGCGAACTCGTCGCTGCCGTACGGGCGTTGCGCCAGCGCGGCCTCAGGGTCGACCCCGGGCTTCCGGTCGGCCGGGCGCTGGAGCTGGCGGAGTCGGTGCTCGACGACGACCCGGCCGACCGTCCGCTCACCGACGACGTGACGGAGGCGGCCGCACTGCTGGACCGGTTCACGGAGATCTGGAGGGGGAGCGCGGCATGAGCGCGGACAGGAACACGGGCGGGACGGACAGTCCCGCCGCGCGACTTCAGGCGCTCTTCGAGGGGCACCGGCTCACCCCGACCCAGCGGCGCATCGCGCACAGCATGGTGCGGCAGGCCGCCGACGTGCCGTTCCTGTCCAGCGTGGAACTGGCCGAACTGGCCGGGGTCAGCCAGCCGTCGGTCACCCGCTTCGCCGTCGCCCTCGGCTTCGACGGCTACCCGGCGCTGCGCCGCCACCTGCGCGAGGTCGCCCCCGTGGAGCAGGCCCCCGACGCGAGCTCCTACAACGAGTACCAGCAGGCCGTCGAGGCCGAGATCGAGAACTTGCGGCACCTGGCCGAGGTGCTCGCCGACCCCCGCCCGGTGCAGAAGGCGGGCCGCGTCCTCGCGGCCTCCCGCCCGCTGCCGGTGCTCGGCCTGCGCGCCGCCGCCTCCCAGGCGTACGGCTTCTCGTACTTCGCCGCCAAGGTCCACCCGGACGTACGGCTGCTGCACGAGGGCGGCACGATGATCAACGACCGTATCGACGCCGCCGTACGGGCCGGCGCGAGCGCCCTGCTCTGCTTCGCGCTGCCCCGGCATCCGCGCGAGGTCGTGGACACCCTCGCCTACGCCAAGGAGGCCGGGCTGACGGTGGTGACCGTGGCCGACTCCGCGTTCGCTCCGGTCGCCAAGGTCTCCGACCTGCTGCTGCCGGCCGCCGTCGGCACGGGCCTCGCCTTCGACACCGCCTGCGCGCCCATGCTGCTCGGCCGGGTCCTGCTGGAGGCGATGTGCGACGACCTGCCGGACGCGCAGGCGCGGCTGGAGGAGTTCGACGCGCGGGCGGCGACCCGGGGGCTGTTCGTCGAGTGATGTGCCGAACGGGTTCTTAAGGCTGGTCTCACGTTCGGTGGCTAACGTGCCCGCACAGCAGCCGGACAGACAGGGACGGGAGGCCGGACGTGGCGCGCGCAGGAGGACAGGGGCTGGCTCGGGTGGCCGTCGTGGTACGGGCCGGGTCGGCTCCGCTTTGGTGGCTCGGGGTGTTCGCCGCGGGCATCGGCGTCCTGGTGCCGGGCATCACCGGCCGCAGGATCGGCGTCCTGGCCGGCGCCGCACTGTTCGTCGTCGCGACGGCCGTGGTCGGGTACGCCCGCCGGGGGCGCTACACGGCCCTGACCCGTTCGGCCGTCCGGGCCGGCAAGCACGATGTGCTCCAGGACCGTGCGGTGGCCGTGCGCAACTGGCGCCGGGGCCACCGCTGGTGGCTGGCCCTGGCGTTCCTCGTCGCGCTGGGCGGCTCGTTCGCGGTGCCGGCGGCCGGCGGGATGCTGCTCGCGGGGTGCGGGGCGGGGCTGCGGCTCAAGGCGGCCTGGCTCGGGCGGCGGGAGCGGGACGAGAACGCCCTGCTGTGGGTGCGGGTCGACTGGCTCGACGGCCGCGGCGGCCGCCCGGCGGGCAAGGCCGTGAAGGCCTACCGCAGCACGGGCATCGCGGCCGGCGACGCGGCCCCGGGCGGGGCCCGTCGCCGCACCGCGGCGCTGGTCTAGATCAGACTTCCAGGTCCTCCTCGATCTTCTTCAACTGGTGCCTGGCCATCGCCAGGTTGGCGCGCTTGGCGTCGAGCGCCAGGTAGAGGAAGAGCCCGTTGCCCCCGCGCCCGGTCAGGAGCCGGATCAGGTGGTACTGGTCGGTCAGGGTGATGAGGATGTCCTCGATGCCGCCCTTGAGGCCGAGGTGCTCCATCGTGCGCATCTTGGCGCGGACCACGTCGGTGTTGCCCGCGGCGGCGACGTTGAGGTCGAACGTCTTGCTGCCGCCCATGGTGCCCAGCGCCATCCCGCTGGTGTAGTCCACCAGGGCGACTCCGGTCGCGCCCTCGATCGAGGCGAGGCATTCCTTCAGCGTGGTCTCGGTGTTGGCCATGACGTTGTGTCCTCTCAACTGTCCGTAGTCGTACGTGTGGTGCCGGGCGAGCCGGCGTTGGTGGTGGTCGTTCGGGCGGCGCGCGAGGTCTTCGGGCGCGTGGCCAGGGGTTTGGCGGGCTCCTTGGCGGATTGCTTGGCGGGGCTCCTGCGGACGGGCACCGACTCGGCGTCGACCAGCTCCCCGATCCGGGCGCCCGCGCGGCGGCCCTCCAGATGCAGCCGGCCGACGTTGACGCCGTCCTTGGCGAGCAGCGTCAGCACGGCCGTACGGCCCGCCGCGTACGTCGCCACATAGCCGTCCGCCCCGCGCACGAGCAGTTCGCGGAAGTCGCCCCGCCCGGTGGCGTCCGACACCCGGACCGCGACGCCCAGCGCGGCGGCGGTCAGCGCGGCGAGGCCGTCCGGTTCCACGCCGGGGGTGTCGTGGGCGAGGACGAGGCCGTCCACGCCCGCCGCGAGAGCTCCGGTCAACTGGGGGACTCGGGCTCTGAGCCGGCGGAACTCGTCGAGTATCGGGGCCTCGGCCGCCATGAGGTTTCTCCTTTCGGCGCGGGACCGCTGCGACGGGCGCGGCGACACGGGCGGCACAGGCGGCTCGCGGTCCTCGATGGGCTTGCGGTCAAAGGGCCTCCAGCGCATCCCTGACCCTCTTCAGCAGCGCGACATAGGGATCGGCGGCGGCGTCGGGCGGGGGATCCGGAGCGGGCGGCGGCTGCGGGGACACCAGCCCCGCCGCGGCCAGCCGCCTTATGTGCACCAGCGTGTGGAACGCCGGCCGGCCCAGCTCCCGCGCGATGTCCGCGGCCCTGCGCACGCCGTCGACGTGTCCCAGTACCGCGGCCTGCCGGGACGGCACGGCGGGCGCCGCGACCGGGTCGGCGCGGATCAGGGGCGCGCCGTCGGTGGCCGGGTCGGGCCAGATACGGCGCAGCAGGGCGCGGCGCCGCAGCGTCTCCCGCTCCAGCTCGGCCACCGGCACCGGATGCACCGAGGCGAGCCAGTGCGCGGCGCCGTAGCGGAACCGGCCGGGCGTGCTGCTGGGCGCGAGGGCGAAGTACGCCGCGTCGTACAGCGCGCTCACCTGGGCCAGCTCCAGCGCGCCCGGCGTGACGCCGTACCGCTGGAGCCGTCCGAGCTGTCCCTCCTCGGCGCCGGCCTCGATGTCCTGCCAGGCCTCGGCGTCGAGGGCGCCGTGGGCCGTGAGCAGCATGCCGAGGCTGGGCGCGAGCGGGCTCTCGGCGTGCACGACACGGCCCTCGGCGAGGTGCAGCGTGCCGTGCTCGCGGTCCAGGACGCCGGTGGCCCGCTCGTCCGCGAGCCGGGTCAGCATCGGTGAGACACCGCTGCCGGAGCGCTCCCGGGCGGTCGCCCGGTCCCGTACCGGCAGTGGCGGGGTGGCTCCGACCACGGTCATCCCAGCACCAGCCGTTCGGCCATCTCACCGAGCCGGATGCGGGCCAGCGCGAGATTGCCGTCCGAGCGGGCCAGCCACAGGTACAGGAACACACTGCTGTCGAAGGACGTCGGCACGAACCGCAGCACGTGGTAGCTGTCCCGATTGCTGAGGATCACGTCCTCGACCGGCGGATCCGCCGGGTCCGCGCCGTCCCCCGGCCCGAACGCCTGCTGCTCGGCGGCCAGCCGTGCCAGCTCGGCGGCCTCGGCCGCCGCCGTCTCATGATCGCCTCCTGGTGGATCGCCCACGGTGCCCAGGGCCAGCCCGCTGGTCCAGTCGACCAGCGCGGCGCCCCTGGCACCGGGCAGCCGCATCGTCTCCAGCAAGCACTCGTCGATTCCGGGCACCGTCGCTCCCCTCCCGCCTGGGGTTCGGCTGAGTGACGGCCAAACTACGCAACGTGTGTGCGGCGAGTGAGCGTTCGGGCATTTTCCAGTGGAACATGCGCCGAGTGACTAGGGTGGGTCGACTGACCCCGTTTTCACGTGACTTGATCGCGTATGGCGTACCGCTGTGTGTTGGCTTAGGTCAACGGCGCTTCGGCGCAGACAGGGTGGTGAGCGCGGTGGCGTGCGCCCCTCCGGATTCGGCCACGATCTCGTCGAGCGACTGCGGCTCGCGCACGGTCGCGAAGGCGATGCCCCCGGCCGCGTCCGGGGCGAAGCCGTAAATGCCGGGCCGGGCAAGGGAGTTGTACGCGTAGTGGTGCGCGAAGTAGTACGCCCCCGTGTCCAGCGCCGCCGCGTGGTCCCCCTGCTCCAGCAGGGGCAGCGCGCATCCCTCGGCCAGCAGGTCGCCCGAGAAACAGGCCGGCCCGGCCACGTCCTGCACCACGGCCGGCCCCTCCTTCGGTCGCCCCTTGCCGTCGTACGCGCCGATCCGCAGCGGCCAGCTCCCCGGCGCGTACACCGTCCGCGTGGCCACCTGTACGCCCGCGTGCGTCACCGCCACCGGCCGCCCGCCCGCGCTCTTGGCGTACTCGACCCGCGCCACCACCGTCCCGTGCTTGGCGAGCAGCGAACGGCCGAACTCCGTGACCAGGCCGTACCGCCCGTCGAACAGTCCGGGCACCGCCTCCTTCAGCAGCCGGGCGTACCGCGCGTACGTCGGCGTGGTCGCGTCCGACGCGAAGTTCACCGGCAGTCCGCCGCCGATGTCGAGCGTGTCGATCTGCCGCCGCCCGATCCGCCGGTTGATCTCCTCCGCGAGCGCGTACGCCTCCGCGATCCCCCGGGTCATCAACTCCAGCGGGATGCCCTGCGAGCCGGTGTGCGCGTGCAGCCGGGTCAGCCACGGACGGTCCTGATACGCCCGTACGACCCACTCCCGGGCCCCTTCGTCGAGCAGCGCCACCCCGAACTTCGAAGTCGCCGTGGCGGTGGACGTCGCCTCGATGGAACCCCCGCCGACCTGCGGATTCACCCGAATTCCGAGCGGCGAGCGGCTTTCGGCGGACCTCATCAGGCCGTCGATGCGGTCCAGTTCCTGCGGGTTGTCGGCGTTGACCGCGATGCCCAGCGCCAGCGCCTCGCGCAGCTCGGCCGGTGTCTTCGCGGGCGAGTCCAGGACCGTCGCCTCCGGGCCCAGCCCAGCCGCCCGCGCCAGCGCCAGCTCACCCGGGCTCGCCACCTCGGCCCCGATCCCCTCCTCGCGCAGCAGCCGCAGCACCGGCACCAGCGGGGTGGCCTTCACCGCGAAGGCGTGCAGCACGGGCGTGCCCGGTGCCACCACGGCGTCGAACGCCGCCCTCAGTGCCGCCGCCGACTCCCGGATGCCGGTGACGTCGAGCAGCCCGACGATCGGGGTGCCGGCCCCGAGCAGTCCCTGCTCCACGGCCGCCCGCACCGCCTCGTGGCGCCGGGTGACCCGATCGGCGTCGCATGCCGAGATCTCGCTTTCGTTGCTCACGCCGGCCCCCGTCATGTCGTTGTACGAGCCCATGCATCCAGCCAAACATCCGGGACGCGGCCGTGCGGGCACGCAGATGTATTGACTAGTTCTATTCAGACGTCCAGGATGTGAATATCCACCTCAACAGTTCGCAGTCACAGTCCGCTGGGAGGCAGACCATGTCAGGACCCCGCCCCGTCCGAGCACCGCGCGGTACGGAACTGAGTGCCCTGGGATGGCAGCAGGAAGCCGCCCTGCGGATGCTCCAGAACAACCTCGACCCCGAGGTCGCGGAGCACCCCGACAAGCTCGTCGTCTACGGCGGCACCGGCAAGGCGGCCCGCGACTGGCGCTCCTTCGACGCGATGGTGCGCACCCTCAAGGGCCTCAAGCAGGACGAGACCATGCTCGTCCAGTCCGGCCGCCCCGTCGGCGTCATGCAGACCCACGAGTGGGCCCCGCGCGTCCTGATCGCCAACTCCAACCTCGTCGGCGACTGGGCGAACTGGGAGGAGTTCCGCCGCCTGGAGGCCCTCGGCCTGACCATGTACGGCCAGATGACGGCCGGCTCCTGGATCTACATCGGCACCCAGGGCATCCTCCAGGGCACCTACGAGACCTTCGCGGCCGTCGCCGCGAAGAAGTTCGGCGGCACCCTCGCCGGGACGATCACCCTCACCGCCGGCCTCGGCGGCATGGGCGGCGCCCAGCCGCTCGCGGTGACCATGAACGACGGCGTGGCGATCTGCATCGACTGCGACCCGCGCGCGATCGAGCGCCGTATCGAGCACCGCTACCTGGACGTGAAGGCCGACTCCCTCGACCACGCCCTCCACCTGGCCACCGAGGCCCGGGACGCCCGCCGCCCCCTCTCCATCGGCGTCCTCGGCAACGCCGCCGAACTGGTCCCGCAGCTCCTCGCCATGGGCGCCCCCATCGACATCGTCACGGACCAGACGTCCGCCCACGACCCGCTGGCGTACCTGCCGCTGGGCATCGCCTTCGAGGACATGGCCGACGCCGCCGCCAAGGACCCGGCGGGCTTCACCACCCGGGCCCGCGAGGCGATGGCCCGGCACGTCGAGGCCATGGTCGGCTTCATGGACGCCGGCGCCGAGGTCTTCGACTACGGCAACTCGATCCGCGGCGAGGCCCAACTCGCGGGCTACGACCGTGCCTTCGCGTTCCCCGGCTTCGTCCCCGCCTACATCCGCCCGCTCTTCTGCGAGGGCAAGGGCCCCTTCCGCTGGGCGGCCCTGTCCGGCGACCCCGCCGACATCGCCAAGACCGACAAGGCGATCCTGGACCTGTTCCCGGAGAACGAGTCCCTCGCCCGCTGGATCAAGCTGGCCGGCGAGCGGGTGCACTTCCAGGGCCTGCCCGCCCGTATCTGCTGGCTCGGCTACGGCGAGCGGGACAAGGCCGGCGAGCGCTTCAACGACATGGTCGCCTCCGGTGAGCTGGCCGCGCCGCTGGCGATCGGGCGCGACCACCTGGACTGCGGTTCGGTGGCCTCCCCCTACCGCGAGACCGAGGCCATGCTCGACGGGTCCGACGCGATCGCCGACTGGCCGCTGCTGAACGCCATGGTCAACGTGGCCTCGGGTGCCTCCTGGGTGTCCATCCACCACGGCGGTGGCGTCGGCATGGGGCGGTCCATCCACGCCGGTCAGGTGACGGTGGCCGACGGCACCAAGCTCGGCGGGGAGAAGATCCGCCGGGTGCTGACGAACGACCCCGGTATGGGCGTCATCCGGCACGTGGACGCGGGCTACGACATCGCGGAGTCGGTCGCCGACGAGCGCGCGGTCCGGGTCCCGATGCGCGAAGGTGACGACGCGTGACCTTCCACAGCATGTGGGCGGAGCTGCTGCCGATCGGCCGCAGCTCCGCCTCCGGCGGCTACCGCCGCTTCGCCTGGACCGGGGCCGACCTCGACTGCCGGGCCTGGTTCAAGGACCAGGCCGAGGCACGCGGGCTCACCTACGAGCTCGACCGCAACGGCAACCAGTGGGCCTGGCTCGGGGACCCCGACGCCGGGGACGCCGTCGTCACCGGGTCGCATCTCGACTCCGTTCCCGACGGGGGTGCCTTCGACGGGCCTCTGGGTGTCGTGTCGTCCTTCGCCGCGCTCGACGAACTGCGCGGCCGGGGCGTGGACTTCGCCAAGCCGCTGGCCATCGTCAACTTCGGCGACGAGGAGGGCGCCCGCTTCGGCCTCGCCTGCGTCGGATCGCGGCTGGCCGCCGGGCAGCTCACCGTCGAGGACGCCCACGAGCTGACCGACGGCGACGGGGTCACCCTGCCCCGGGCCATGGAGGCCGCCGGATACGACCCCGAGGCCATCGGCGCCGACCCCGAGCGGCTGGCCCGCATCGGTGCCTTCGTCGAACTGCACGTCGAGCAGGGCCGGGCGCTGGACCTGTCCGGCGACCGGGTCGGCATCGCCAGCGCCATCTGGCCGCACGGCCGGTGGCGGTTCGACTTCCGGGGCGAGGCCAACCACGCGGGCACCACCCGGCTCGTGGACCGGCGCGACCCCATGCTGTCGTACGCCGAGACCGTGCTCGCCGCCCGCCGCGAGGCCGAACTCGCCGGGGCGGTAGCCACCTTCGGCAAGATCGCCGTCGAGCCGAACGGCGTCAACGCGATCCCGTCCCTGGTGCGCGGCTGGCTGGACTCCCGGGCCGAGGACCAGGCGAGCCTCGACACCGTCGTCGGCGGCATCGAGAAGGCGGCCCGGCAGTACGCGCAGGCGCACGGCATCGACCTCGACGTCGTGCGGGAGTCCTTCACCCCCGTCGTCGAGTTCGACCACGCCCTGCGCGACGAACTGGGCCGCATCCTCGGCAAGGACACCGACATCACCGTGCCCGTCCTGGGTACCGGTGCCGGACACGACGCCGGAATCCTGTCCGGGAGCATCCCGACCGCCATGCTGTTCGTACGCAACCCCACCGGCGTCTCGCACTCCCCGGCCGAGTCCGCCGCCGAGGACGACTGCGTGGCCGGGGTCCTCGCACTCGCCGACGTACTGGAAGGGCTGGCCCGCAGGTGACATCCAGGACCTACTGGCTCGAACACGCCTGGCTCGGCACTCATGTCGAGCCGGGCGTCGCCCTGACCGTGTCCACCAGCGGCTCCGCCGCGGGCGGCGACGGCCGGATCACCGCCGTCCGCACCGGCGTCCCCACCCCGCCGCCCGGCGCCGAGATCCTGCGCGGACTGACGCTCCCCGGGCTGGCCAACGCGCACAGCCACGCCTTCCACCGCGCCCTGCGCGGCACCGTCCAGGTCGGCTCCGGCACCTTCTGGACCTGGCGCGAGGTCATGTACGCCACGGCCGACCGGCTCACCCCGGAGACCTATCACGCCCTCGCCCGGGCCGTGTACGCCGAGATGGCGCTCGCGGGTGTCACGGCGGTCGGTGAGTTCCACTACGTCCATCACGCCCCGGGCGGCACCCCGTACGCCGACCCGAACGCGATGGGAGAGGCCCTGATCGCGGCCGCCGCCGAAGCCGGCATCCGCATCACCCTCCTCGACACCGCCTATCTCTCCTCCGGCTTCGGACAGGCACCCGACAGCCACCAGCTCCGCTTCTCCGACGGGGACGCGGAGGCCTGGGCCGAACGCTGTTCAGTTCTCAAGGAACAGGATCACGCGCGGATCGGGGCGGCGATCCACTCCGTGCGGGCCGTGCCCGCCGACCAGTTGGAGACCGTGGCGCGGTGGGCCGAGGAGCGGCGGGCCCCGCTCCATGTGCACCTGTCCGAGCAGACCGCCGAGAACGAGGCCTGCCGTGAGATCCACGGGTGCACCCCGACGCAGCTGCTCGCCCTGCACGGCGTGCTCGGGCCGCGCACCACCGGTGTCCACAACACCCACCTCACCGCCGAGGACGTCTCCCTCATCGGCGGCAGCGGCACCGGCACCTGTATGTGCCCGACCACCGAGCGGGACCTCGCCGACGGCATCGGACCGGCCGCGGCCCTCCAGAACGAGGGCTCGCCGCTCTCCCTCGGCTCCGACAGCCACGCCGTGATCGACCTGCTCGAAGAGGCACGCGCGATGGAGCTCAACGAGCGCCTGCGCACCCGCACCCGCGGTCACTGGACGGCGGCGGCCCTGCTGCGGGCGGCCTCGGCCGACGGCCACGCGGCGCTCGGCTGGGACGGCGCGGGCACCCTGGAGGCCGGCGCGCTCGCCGACTTCACGACGGTCGCGCTCGACTCGGTCAGGACGGCAGGGCCGCTTCCGCGGCTCGGGGCCGAGACGGCCGTATTCGCCGCGTCGGCAGCAGACGTGTCGCATACGGTCGTGGCAGGTCGGCACGTCGTACGGGACGGGGTCCACGCCCTCGTACCGGATGTGCCGAAGGCCCTCGCGGACGCCGTCGAAGCCCTGCGCGGATGACCCCCGGCCGCCCGCCCGGGCGGCGCCCCTCCGCCCCCGAACCCGACCCCACCGCCGACCAGGCAACCAAGGACGCCATGAGCAACGCGACGACCGTCAGCCCCGCCCATTCCGCGAGCACCGCCAGCACGCTCATCACCAACATCGCCGCCCTGGTCACCAACGACCCCTCCCTAGGTGACGGAACCCCCCTCGGACTGATCCAGGACGCGGCCGTCGTCATCGAAGGCGACCGCGTCGTGTGGACCGGTGATCAAAGCAAAGCACCCGCCACTGACAACCGGGTCGACGCGGGCGGCCGGGCGGTGCTCCCGGGCTTCGTCGACTCCCACTCCCACCTGGTCTTCGCGGGCGACCGGACGCAGGAGTTCAACGCCCGGATGTCGGGGCGCCAGTACAGCGCCGGCGGCATCCGCACGACCGTCGCCGCCACCCGCGCCGCGAGCGACGAGGAACTCGAGGCCAACCTCACCCGCTACCTCGCCGAGGCCCTCCGCCAGGGCACGACGACCTTCGAGACCAAGTCCGGCTACGGACTGACCACCCACGACGAGGCCCGTGCCCTGCGCATCGCCGCCGCGCACACCGACGAGGTCACCTACCTCGGTGCCCACATCGTCTCCCCGGACCACGCCGACGACCCGGCGGCCTACGTCGCCCTGGTCACCGGCGAGATGCTCGACGCCTGTGCCCCGTACGCCCGTTGGATCGACGTCTTCTGCGAGAAGGGCGCCTTCGACGGCGACCAGGCCCGCGCGATCCTCACCGCGGGCAAGGCGAAGGGCCTGCACCCGCGCGTCCACGCCAACCAGCTCTCCTACGGCCCCGGCGTCCAGCTCGCGGTCGAACTCGACGCCGCCAGCGCCGACCACTGCACCCACCTCACGGACGCGGACGTCGACGCCCTCGCGCACGGCAACACGGTCGCCACCCTGCTGCCCGGCGCCGAGTTCTCCACCCGCGCCGAGTGGCCGGACGCCCGCCGCCTCCTCGACGCGGGTGCCACCGTCGCCCTGTCCACCGACTGCAACCCGGGTTCGTCCTTCACCTCCTCCGTTCCGTTCTGCGTCGCCCTGGCGGTACGGGACATGGGGATGACCCCGGACGAGGCGGTGTGGTCGGCCACGGCGGGCGGCGCGGCGGCACTGCGCCGCGACGACATCGGCCGGCTCACGCCCGGCGCCCGCGCGGACCTGCTTCTGCTCGACGCCCCGAGTCATGTGCACCTGGCGTACCGGCCGGGGGTACCGCTGGTCGCCGAGGTCTGGCGGAGCGGCGTGCGGGTGGCCTGATCAGGCGGCGCCGGCGCGCCAGCGCTGCCCCGCGCTCCCGCTCACCTGCTCCAGCGACAGCTCGTCCCCGGCGCCGCCGCCCGGCGTCACGGCCGTGTCGATGTCGATGGCCGGGCGGATCAGGCCGTCGTCGTCCACGAGGAACGTCAGGTTCTCGCCGTTGCGCCCCTCCACCGAATCGCACGACCAGATCCCGACGCCCCGGTCCGTCGAACCCCGACTGTCCAGGCAGAAGTCGGGATCGGCGGCCGACTGCACCACCCCGCGCCCGGCGTCGACCCGCCAGCGCTGGGTGCTGGAGGAGCCACAGGGGGCGGTGACGACGTCCGTGCCCTCGAAGAAGGCGCCGCCCACGTCCAGGCACAGCCCCGAGCCGACATTGACGACCTGCGCGAACGTGCCGGACGGCGGGTGCGTCGGGGAGGGCGGCGGTTTGGGGCGTGACGTCGCCGTCGGACTCTTCGTGGGGGACGGCGACTTGGAGCTCCGCGACGGCGAGGGCGACGCCGACGGCGACGGCGAGGGGGACGCCGACGGCGTCGCCGGCACCGTGGCCGTCACGGTCACCGCGACCGGCGGCACGCTCACCGGGGTGCGCGCCGCGCCCACCGGATCCTGCGCGGACGAGCCGCCCTCCGCCAGCAGGAACGCCACCAGCGGCAGCAACGCCACCCCGACGGCCACCGACACCAGCACGAACCGGCGGCGATCCCGCGGCCAGCTCCCGCGCGTCCAGCCGCGTTCCGCCGCGCGGCCGCCCGCCTCCCGCTCCTGAGCTCCGCCCGCCGCGTACGCCGTCCCGCCCCACGGCAGCAGCCCCTCCGCCAGCGCCGTGCGCGGTGTGTCGCGCAGCGCCGACAACTCCTCGTACGCGACGGTGCAGTGCGGGCAGCGCGTCATGTGGGCGTGCAGATCGGCGCTGGCACGGGGGCTGTCCGGCCGTACGGACTCCTCGATGAGGCGGCCGAAGTCGGGGCAGTCGGGGTCGTCGGAGGCGGCGAGGCGGGCGCGCAGGCAGGAACGGGCGAGCTGCTGGAGCGCCTGGTCCGTGCCGTAGGTCACGTCCTCGCGGGTGAGGCCGAGCAGCGTGGCCGTACGTTCCACCGGCTCGCGCTCCACGACTCCGTACCAGATCAGGCCCTGGGTGCGCGGCGCCAGGGACTGGAAGGCCGTGATCATGGGCGGGACCGGACCGGAGGGGCCGGCCGTGTTCAGGACCAGCAGCAGTGCGGTGTCCAGGCCCGCCGCCCGCTCGTCCGTCGCCCAGGTGCCGGCCGACCGGGCGGTCAGCAGCAGGAGTTGGTGCCGCCACGGGACGCGGGGATCGATGCCGCGCGCCGTCTGGCGGGCCGCCTGGGCGAACGCCTCGGCCGCCAACTGACGTGCCGTGGTCTCGTTCGGAGTGCACTGCCGGGCGTAGGCGAGGACGTGCGGGTGGTGGCGGGCGCGCAATTCCTGGAGCGCCGGATAGGCGGTGGCCGTGTCGGCGCGCAGCAGTTCGGTGAGCCGTGCGTCGGAGGCGCCCGCGTGGATCCCGCGGTCGCGTTCCTCGCCGCCCGCCCCACCGTCGTAGGCCCGAGCCATCCGCCTGCCTCCTCGCAGCCGTGCGACCCGCCCGGAGTCCTGACCTACCGGCGGGTATGACGGCTCATAGTGGAGGAACGGAAGCCCTGGGGAAAGGGTTTCTGTGGGTAACCCATGAGCGGTGGGTGAAAGATCCGGAAGCGGTCACACGGCCCGGTGCCGCGCGACCCCGAAGCACTGTGCCCGGTGCCCGGCCGACTCATTCGGCGGGGCACCGGGCACAGTGCAGGTCAGCGCGAGGAGACGGGCTCCCCGGCCGGTCATTCCTCGATCGTCAGACCCTTTCTGAGCCGGATCAGGGTCCGCGACAGCAGTCGCGACACATGCATCTGGGAGATGCCGAGTTCCTCGCCGATCTCCGACTGGGTCAGGCCCGCGACGAACCTCAGGGAGAGGATCTTCCGGTCCCGGGGCGGGAGTTCGGCGATGAGGGGCTTGAGGGACTCGACGTACTCGATGCCCTCGATGCCGTGGTCCTCGTAGCCGATCCGGTCGGCCAGCGCGCCCTCGGCGTCGTCCTCCTCGGGCTGGGCGTCCAGCGAGGCGGCGGTGTAGGCGTTCGACGCCGCCATGCCCTCGACGACCTCGTCCTTGGTCAGGCCCAGGCGCTCGGCCAGTTCGGCCACCGTCGGGGCGCGGTCGAGCTTCTGGGCCAGCTCGTCGCCGGCCTTGGCCAGGTCGAGCCGGAGCTCCTGAAGCCGGCGCGGCACCCGAACCGACCAGGAGGTGTCGCGGAAGAAGCGCTTGATCTCACCGATGATGGTGGGCATCGCGAAGGTGGGGAACTCGACGCCGCGGCTGAGCTCGAAGCGGTCGATCGCCTTGATCAGGCCGATGGTGCCGACCTGGATGATGTCCTCCATCGGCTCGCTGCGCGAGCGGAACCGGGAGGCGGCGAACTTGACCAGCGCGAGGTTGAGTTCGACGAGCGTGTTGCGGACGTACGAGTACTCGTGGGTCCCTTCCTCCAGCGACTCCAGCCGCTCGAAGAGGGTCTTGGAAAGAGCCCGTGCGTCCACCGGCCCCACCTCGTCGTACGGCGGGATGTCCGGAAGCCCGGCGAGTGCGTCGTCCTGGCCCGAACCATGCTCGAAGGCATGTTCGGAATCCACGGCGCCGCTGCGCTCGATGGGATCCAGATGTTCCGGTCGGGATGCCGACGTCGCGTTCTGGGTATGCGATGCGTCGAGCCGGGGTGACATGATGTCCTCCATCGTTCTCGGCATATGGCTGCCGAAGCCTGTCGTGCACTGCGGTGTGCGGCGCCTCCAAGCCGGCCGAGTCGGTTACGTGTCTCTACTAGCCCTACCCGCTTTCCTGAGTTCACCGCAAGTGCACTCTGGTCCGAAATGTCCGATTCTGTGTGGATGTTCGGGTGTTGGAGGGCGTAGGGAAGGCGTAGTGTTCGAGAGCGTCAGTCAGCAGCCACGACGTCGGGAGTGAGACACGGCATGGACCGCGGGACGGTCGGCAGCGCACAGTCTGGCCGACTTCTGGTCGAGGTGCGGGAAGAGGGCTCCAGTGCCGTCGTGACCCCGGCGGGTGAGTTGGATCACCACACCGCCGATCTGTTGCGAGAGCCACTGGAAGACTGCCTCGGCAAAGGCTTCAGCCGACTGGTCGTCGACTGCTCGCGGCTCGAGTTCTGTGACTCCACGGGGCTGAACGTGCTGCTGGGGGCGCGACTGAAGGCGGAGGCGGCCGGTGGCGGGGTGCATCTGGCGGGCATGCTGCCCGTTGTCGCGCGCGTGTTCGAGATCACGGGGGCCGAGGCGGTCTTCACGATCCACGACTCGCTCGAAGCGGCCCTCGCCGACGGGTCCGACGGCTCCGGCTGACCCCTCCCGTCCGCCTCGCAACGGACGTCACATCATTCGGCCCGAATCCGGGGGTGTTCCCTCGGCATGGTCGGGCAGGAGACATCCTGAAAGTGTCGGCTGTGATGTCGGCCACCGGGGGTGGGGGACTGTGACCGACGTATCAGGCAAGGACGTGTACAGGCGTACTGACTCTGCGTACTGACTTGTGAATCGTGTGAATGTTGAACTGGTGAATCGGTGAGGTGAAGCGCTGATGAGCACCACCCGGCCTTACTCGCCGGGCGACCGCGGCCCTGAGCCCAGCGGCGCTTCCGGGGCGTCCGAGGGGGGCGTGCCAGGGACGGGGGACGCCGAACGGGGCGCGCCGGCGGCCGGAACGTCCGACGAGGGCGCTGTGTCGTCCCTCGGGCCCGATCGGCCCTCGGCGGCGGAGGCGGCCGCCAAGGCGTCGGCAGGGCGTCAGGTCCGCCGGCTGGACTTCGAGGGCCAGAGCGGGGTCGTCCCGCTCGCCCGCGACTTCGCCCGGCAGGCGCTGTACGCGTGGGGCTGGCTGCCCGCCGCCACCGCCGACCAGCGGGCCGCCGCCGAGGACGTGCTGCTCGTCGTCTCCGAGCTGGTCACCAACGCCTGTCTGCACGCCGAGGGCCCGGACGAGATGTGGATCGCCTGCGACAACAAGGTGATCCGTGTCGAGGTCTCCGACAAGGGCAACGGTCAGCCGGCCCCCCGCACCCCGCACCGCGCGGCGCGCCCCGGCGGCCACGGCATGTTCATCGTGCAGCGGCTCTGCCTGGACTGGGGGGTCATGCGGACGCCGGGCGTCGCGGGCAAGACGGTGTGGGCGGAGCTGGGCGCTCCTGCGTGAGTGTGGGCGCTGCTGTGCGCCTCCGCCTGGCTCAGGGCGGAGCAGGGTGCCTCCCGGGGTGACTCGGGCGGAGCAGGGCGCCGGCGTGAAGGTCCGCCACCCGGAGCCGAGCTCCGGCCTCGTCGCCGCGCGCTGACGGAGACGAGCAGTCCGGACCCCGCGAGCCGAGAGAGCCGCCACCCGCTGTGACGGTGGCCTCGCGCCCCGAAGCGAACCCCCCTCCCCGCCCGAAGTGCCGGCCTCGGCCCGACGCTGAGTTACCCGGGGTCACCCCCTCCACCGGGTGCACGCCGGATCGCCACAACTCCGGCGTGCGCCGTGTCTTCCTTCCTCAACGCCCCGGGCGTACCTTGACGGCCGATCTGATGTGCCGTCAGGAATGAGGGGACCGTGTCGAAGCAGAAGCGAAACGCAGCTCTCGCGACCGTCGCGGCCCTGGCCGGATCGGCGGTACTGGTGGCCGCCCCCGCGGCCCGGGCCGAAGTCGTCGACGTCAACTACGCCTGCAAGACGCCGATCGGCGACAAGAGCGCCGTCTCGCCCATCGACATCAAGGGCGACGAGAGCGGCGGCGGCTACAAGATCACCATGTCCTGGCAGAAGGGCGTCTCCTCCAGCCCGGTCGAACTGGGCAAGGGCGCGATGAACCCGAGCGCCACCATCAAGCTGGGCGGCGCCGACAGCGGCACGCTGAGCGTGACCGGCCCGGCCAACCAGGAGGCGATCCCCGCCAACACCCCCATCAAGATCAACGACTTGACGGGCACCTACACCCCGAAGAAGACCGGCAAGGTCACCTTCACCGCGGGCGTCCTCACCATCAAGGCCCTCGGTACGACCACCACCTGCACACCCAGCAACAGCCCCGGACCGTCGCTCACCCTCGACGTGAAGGCGGCGGGAGGCGGCGGGGGAGGTGGCACCGGTGGCCAGAGCGGCTCCGGTTCGGGCTCCGGCTCCGAGCTCCCGCAGACCGGCCCCGAGGACTCGGCCATCGCCCTCGGCACCCTCGGCGGCACGGTCCTGCTCGCGGGCGCGGCGGGCGCGCTGTGGCTGACCCGCAGGGGGCAGACGGTACGCCGCTGACCGATACGTACCGATCCGCTGGAGCCGCCGATGTCGTCAGCCGCCCGTCTCCTGTGCCTGTCCCTGCTGTTGCTGTCGGTGTCCGTCCCCACCGCGACCGCCGCCGAGGGCTGGTCCGTCGCGCCCTCCGGGGGCGGCCGGCCGTCCTTCTACACCGAGGGCGAGCCCGGGACGGTCCAGCGGGACACGGTGTCCGTGACGAACCCCGGCGACGAGCCGGTCACCGTACGCCTGGACGGCACCGGCGTCCCGATCGCCTTCGCCGAGAGCGCGGTACGGATCCCTGCCCGCACCCGTGCCGAGGTCCCGTTCACGGTGACCGTCCCGGCGGGCACGGCCCCGGGGGACCGGTCCGCCGGGATCGTCGCCCGCGACACCGACGGCCGCGCGCGGACCGTCCCGCTCCGCCTGCGGGTCACCGGCACCGAACTGTCCGCGCTGACCGTCGAGCACGTCGAGGTGCGTGCCGACTCCCTCGCGTACGAGCTGGTCAACCGCGGTACGACCCCGCTCTCCCCGACACTCGCGGTGCGCGTCGACGGTGTCCTCGGCCGCCTCCTCGACCGCGCCCCGCGCGCCCTTCCCGTCGAGCTGCCCCCGGGCAGCCGTACCGAGCTCACCGAGCCCTGGCCCGACCGGCCCGCCCTCGACGCGGTCGAGGTGCGGCTGACGGTGACGGCGGCGGGCGGGGCGAGCGACACGGCGGAGGTGTCGGCGCGGTTCGTGCCGTGGGGTGAGGGAGTGGGTTTTGGGGCGGCGCTGGTGGCCGCAGGCGCCCTGTTGGTCGTACGGCACCGAAGGCGCCGTAAGCCGAACGGTGACGAGCCGGTGGAGGCCGAACGGCCAGCCCGGCAGGCCGAGTTGACGGGAGCCGGGACGTGAGGGCCAGGGTGCGGATCGCGGCGTTGCTGGCCGTGCTGGCGCTGTTGTCGCCGGTGGTCTCCGGGAACGCCTCGGCGGCGGACGGACCGCCCGTCGTGAAACTGTCCAAGTCGCAGGCGGGCACGGGCGGTTCGATCACCGTGACCGGCAGCGGCTGGCGGCCGCGCGCGCTGCTGATGCTGCTGATCTGCGGCCAGTCCGTGCCGTCGACCGGGGTGAGGGGAGGCACCAACTCCTGTGCCAACGCCGACGGCAGGGCCGTGACGACGGACGCCGAGGGCCGGTTCAGCCGGAAGCTGCCGGTGGCCGAGCCTCCCGTGCCGTGTCCGTGCGTGGTGCATGTGGCGACCGTGACCGGGGCGAAGGCGGAGGCCGACGTGATCTTCCAGGTCGCCGGGCACGCGGTCGAGCCGCTGCCCGCGGAGCCGGCGGGCGGACGCCTGTCGGTCCTCACCGACACCCGCCTCGACGGCTCCGGCGGCCTGCTCACCTGGTTCGGCGCTCCGCCGGCCCGCACGCTCGTGTTCACCGTGGGCAACGTCGGCACCTCCGCCGTACGCGATCCCGTCTTCCAGGTCGGCACCTCGCACGGCGTGTTCGCGCCGCAGTGGGAGGAGCGGCGGTGGCGCGGCACGATCCAGCCGGGGAAGAAGGCGCGGATCGAACTGCCGGTGGAACTCGCCGCCGGGGCGCACGGCGACTACACCGTCTCCCTGAAGTACGGCGGCAAGGTGCTCGCCGAACAGCCCTGGGGCGTGGGCCGGCCCTGGGGCGTGACGCTGTTCTGGATCCTGGTCTGCCTGGTCGTACCGGCGGCGGTGTTCCGCGTCGGGATGGCGGTGGTGGACCGGATACGGCCGCGGCACACGAGCCGCCGCCGAGGTCTGCGGCTGCCCGAAGCCGCCCTTCGTCTTCCGGGGCTCAGGCCCCGGGAAGAGGCGAGGCACGCCGCCTCGCCCTCCTCGACCCTGCCGTGGTTCGCACCGGACAGTGACCCGGGCACGGCCGGTCGGCTCTCCGCACCGCACGACGACAGCACGACGAGTCCTACGACCCCCACGAGGAAGGGACCTCCGTGAGCAAGCGAAGGAGAGTCATACCGGTACGCCCCCTCAGAGCGACCGCGGCGGGCACCGCCCTGATGCTCGGCGGCGCGGGCGTCTTGCTCGGCGTGTCCGCCGGGACCGCGCAGGCGGCCGAGGTGTCGTACGCGACCGAGTGCATTCCGCCCGCCATCTCCGGGCTGCCGCCGGTGCAGGGCACCACGAAGGTGGAGATCACCGCGCCCGCCGAGGCGAAGGTCGGTGACGAGGTGGAGATCGTCTGGAAGTTCGCGCAGGCGGCGTCCAAGAACCCGGACGTCCTCGACCTGGCCGCGAACACGGTCCAGCCGTCCGGAACCCTGAAGGCGGCCGGCGCGCAGACGGCGGACATCGCCATGCAGGGGCCCCGGGAGAATCCGCCGATCCCCAAGAACTCCGACATGAAGCTGTCCGACATGAAGGGCAAGCTGAAGCTGACGGCACCCGGCGAGGTGACGCTGGTGCCTGACGCGTACAACATCAACGTCAACAAGCCCATCTCCACGGACACCAAGTGCGCGCCGAAGGAGACGGTGAAGCCGGCGGCGACCATCAAGGTGACGGACGGGGGCGGGAGTTCGGGCGGCACGACGGGCGGGCTGCCGACGGTGGTCCCGACGCTGCCGACGAGTGTGCCGACCGGTCCGCCCACGGGAACCTCCGGCCCGACGCCGAGTGAGAGCGAGACGGGCGGGAACGACGGCGGCACGAGTATCGGGGGCGGGGGCGGCCAGACCGACTTCACGGGCAAGGAGGTCCAGGTCCCGTACCAGTGCAAGACGCCGATCGGCGACAAGGAGGCGACCTCGCCGGTCCAGATCGACGCCAGGAAGAACGGCGGGAGCTTCGACCTCACGGTCCAGTTCAAGAAGTCGGTGATGGACAGCCCCGCCGACATCCCCGAGGACTCGGTGAAGCCGTCGATGGAGGTCGCCCTGGGCGGCGCCGACAAGGGCACGGTGCATGTCGAGGGCCCGACCAACTCGGAGCCCATCAAGTCCGGCGACCCGATAGAGATCCCCGACCTCACGGGCACCTACAAGCCGGGCGCGAGCGGTGAGTCGACCCTCTCCCCGGGTGTCCTGACCATCGAGGCCCTGGGCACGACGACGACGTGCACACCGGCGAAGTCCGAGGTCTCCCTGACCCTCGACACCAGCGAACAGCCGGGCGGCGCGTCCGGCGGCGGCTCGACGGGCGGCTCAGCGGGAGGTTCGGCGGGCGGCTCGTCGACCGACGGCGGCCTGGCGGCGACGGGATCGGAGGACAGCGGCTCCCTGAAGGCGCTGGGGCTGGTGGCGGGGACGGCGCTGTTGCTGGGGGGTGCGGTGTTCACGTTCATGCCGCGGCGTGGGGTGCGCTGACCGACCCGGGTTTCTCGGGGCCGCGGGGAACCGCGTCCAGTGGGAAACCGAAGGGGCCGTCACACCCACGTAGGTGTGACGGCCCCTTCGGCTCGAGCGGCGCGGCGTCAGCGCACGTCGCCCATGAGTGCCTTGACCTTCTTGCGGTACATCCAGACGGCGATACCGGCGAGGACGGCGAGCGCGGCTTCGATGGCGACGAAGCCCCTCTTGTCGAGGTTGACTCCGCCGACGGCCGGGTTCGACAGGAGCGCGGTGACGGAGTCGCCCGCGGTCACGGCCAGGAACCAGACGCCCATCATCTGCGAGGCGTACTTCGCGGGCGCCATCTTCGTCGTGACCGACAGACCCACCGGGGAGAGCAGCAGCTCACCGACGGTCTGGACGAAGTAGATCGCCACCAGCCACATCGCGGCCGCCTTGTGACCGCCCTCGGCGATCGACAGCGGGGCCAGGAAGAGGAAGAAGGACGCGCCGACCAGGACCAGACCCGAACCGAACTTCACGATCGTGCTGGGCTCCTTGCCCCGCCGGTTCAGCGCCAGCCAGAACCAGGCGAAGACCGGGGCCAGCGCCATGATCAGGACCGGGTTGACCGACTGGTACCAGGAGACCGGGAAGCCCCAGCCGAAGACGCTGTTCTCGGCCGAACCGTCGGCGAAGAGCGACAGGGTCGAGCCGCCCTGGTCGTAGATCATCCAGAACACGGCCGCGGCCACGAAGAACCAGATGTACGCGGACATCTTCGACTGCTCGGAGCGGTCCAGGTCCTTGTCGCGCTTGATGCGGACCAGAACCAGGGTCGGGATGATCACGCCGAGCAGGGTCAGCGGGATGAGGACCCAGTTCAGGGTGTAGGAGCCGGAGATGCCGACGATCGCGTAGAAGACGACCGCGATACCGGCCCAGATCGCCGCCTTGCGCAGCGTCGAGGTCTTCTCCTCGGTGGACAGCGGCGTCGGGACCACGCTGGAGCGGTCCGCCAGGTGGCGGGAGCCGATCAGGAACTGGACGAGGCCCAGTGCCATGCCGAGCGCGGCGAGCGCGAAGCCCAGGTGCCAGTTGACGCTCTCGCCGACGGTTCCGATGACCAGCGGGGCCGCGAAGGCACCGAGGTTGATGCCCATGTAGAAGACGGTGAAGCCACCGTCGCGGCGCGGGTCGTCCGGTCCGTCGTAGAGGTGGCCGACCATCGTCGAGATGTTGGCCTTCAGCAGACCCGAACCGATGGCGACCAGGCCCAGACCGGCGTAGAAGGTGCCGGAGGTGGGCAGGGCCAGGGTGAGGTGGCCGAGCATGATGATGCCGCCGGCGATGGCGACGGTCTTGCGCGGACCCCAGACGCGGTCGCCGAACCAGCCGCCGGGCATGGCGAGCAGGTACACCAGCGACACGTACACCGCGTAGATCGCGGTAGCCGTCCCCGCATTGAGATGCAGCCCGCCCGGAGCGATGAGGTACAGCGGGAGCAGAGCCCGCATGCCGTAGTAGGAGAAACGCTCCCACATCTCGGTCATGAAGAGAGTGGCCAGTCCGCGGGGGTGGCCGAAGAAGGTCTTCTCGGAACCGGGGGTGCCCGGACGGGCCGAGTCCTTCGTCAGGCTGGACGCCATGGTCGTTCCTTGCTGGTCGGGACGCACGACGACGTTGAACGGTCACGCGCCCGGTGGGGGGCGGCCGGCACCGGCGGACAGGGCCGTCCGCCCCACGCCCAGGGGCAGTCCGCT
The DNA here is from genome assembly GCF_044759995.1 of Streptomyces sp. NPDC098781. Classification (NCBI taxonomy): domain Bacteria; kingdom Bacillati; phylum Actinomycetota; class Actinomycetes; order Kitasatosporales; family Streptomycetaceae; genus Streptomyces; species Streptomyces sp. NPDC098781. Next base: position 54,454 of record NZ_JBIWAK010000012.1, on the reverse strand, counting down.
CCGGTTCACGGAGGGGAAGACGGCGACCGTCGGGATCCACGCCCCCGCCATCGGGGGCCCGGCCACAGGTCATTCCTTCCGGGACCGGAAAGCCGGTCCCGACACAAAAGAGACCCTCGGCGTCAAGTGCGCCGAAGGTCCCCGCAGTGCTACAGGCGTGGTGTCACCATACGTCAGGACACCGCCTGAAATGGAAGGACTTGAGACAGGGATCACAGGTGTCGAGGGAACCGCGGACACCCTTTCCAAGGTCCTTCCCAGGATCGCACCCCAAGGGCAGTGGTCTGTACCACAGAGCGGGAAGGTAAGAGGCGGACTGGAAACCGGTAAGAATCCGGGCGTCCGATCACCCTCCAGCTCTTGTCATGGGCGGACTACCATCAGCTCATGACCCGAGTACTGCTCGCCGAGGACGACGCGTCCATTTCGGAGCCGCTGGCCCGCGCACTGCGCCGGGAAGGGTACGAGGTCGAGGTCCGTGAGGACGGCCCCACCGCGCTCGACGCCGGGTTGCAGGGCGGCATCGACCTGGTCGTGCTGGACCTCGGCCTGCCCGGCATGGACGGGCTGGAGGTGGCCCGCCGGCTGCGCGCCGACGGTCACGCCGTGCCGATCCTCATCCTGACCGCGCGTGCCGACGAGGTGGACACCGTGGTCGGCCTGGACGCGGGCGCCGACGACTACGTCACCAAGCCCTTCCGGCTCGCCGAGCTGCTCGCCCGGGTCCGGGCCCTGCTGCGGCGCGGGGCGGCGGAGCCCCAGCAGCCGCCGGCCACCCACGGGGTGCGGATCGACGTCGAGTCGCACCGGGCGTGGATGGGGGAGGAGGAGCTCCAGCTGACGGCGAAGGAGTTCGACCTGCTGCGCGTGCTGGTGCGCGACGCCGGGCGGGTGGTGACCCGGGATCAGCTGATGCGGGAGGTCTGGGACACCACCTGGTGGTCGTCGACCAAGACGCTCGACATGCACATCTCCTGGCTGCGCAAGAAGCTGGGCGACGACGCGGCCAACCCCCGCTACATCGCGACGGTGCGGGGCGTGGGCTTCCGCTTCGAGAAGAGCTGAGCCCCAAGGGCCGTACAGGTGAGTAACAGGACATGCGCCGCCGACTGATCCAGTCCACCCTCGCCGTGGTTCTCGTCGTGATCGCCGTGTTCGGCGTGTCACTGGTGATCGTCGAGACGCGGACCATCACCAACACCGCCCAGGAGCGGGTGGACACCGAGGCCGTGCGCCTCGCCAGCATCGTGGACAGCCGGCTGCTCGGCGAGGAGACCGTGGACGCGGCGGTGCTGCGGGACCAGATCCAGGGGGATCGCTACGCCGAGATCCGCATCCCCCGGCATCCCGTGATCGAGGTCGGCCGCAAGCCGTCCGGTGACGTCATCAGCGCCACCGAGACCGGCGAGGAGGGCGAGACGGTCACCGTGCAGGAACCGCGCTCGTCGGTGACCCGGGAGGTCGGCCGTACGCTGCTGATCATCGCGGCGGTGGCGCTCCTGGCGGTGATCGCGGCCGTCCTGCTGGCGGTGCGCCAGGCGAACCGCCTCGCCTCTCCGCTCACCGACCTCGCCGAGACGGCGGAACGTCTCGGCTCGGGCGACCCGCGCCCCCGGCACAAGCGGTACGGCGTCCCGGAGCTGGACCGCGTGGCGGACGTCCTCGACTCCTCCGCCGAGCGCATCGCCCGCATGCTGACGGCGGAGCGGCGCCTGGCCGCGGACGCCTCCCACCAGCTGCGCACCCCGCTCACGGCGCTCTCCATGCGCCTGGAGGAGATCACCCTCACCGACGATCCGGACACGGTGAAGGACGAGGCGACCATCGCGCTGACACAGGTGGAGCGCCTCACGGACGTCGTGGAACGCCTGCTCACCAACTCCCGCGACCCCCGGACCGGCTCCGCCGTCACCTTCGACCTCGACGAGGTCATCCAGCAGCAGCTCGCGGAGTGGCGGCCGGCCTACCGCAGCGCGGGCCGCGCGATCGTCAGCTCAGGCAAGCGCCACCTCCAGGCGGTGGGGACCCCGGGCGCGGTGGCCCAGGTCCTGGCGGCCCTGATCGAGAACTCCCTCATGCACGGCGGCGGCACCGTAGCGCTGCGCACGCGCGTCACCGGCAACCAGGCGGTCATCGAGGTCACCGACGAGGGCCCCGGCATCCCGGCCGACCTCGGCGCCCGCATCTTCGAGCGCGCGATCAGCGGCCGTAACTCCACGGGCATCGGCCTTGCGGTGGCCCGGGACCTGGCGGAGGCCGACGGCGGCCGTCTGGAGATGCTCCAGACGAAACCCCCGGTCATCGGCCTGTTCCTGTCCCGCACACCCCCGTCGAAGAAGCCGGCACAGGGGCCGGGGGCGCCGGTCAGGTAGGCGGCCCGTTCAGGGCGGATACGCAGATGCGGGTCCCTCTGCGTCAGCTCACCCGCTGCCAGACCCGCGGCTTCTCCGCCTCCGGCCCCGGACGAGGCTCCAGGAACGATTCCGCGGACGGTGTCGGCTCCTCCACCGGCAGGGCCCGGAACACCCACGTGCGGTACGACCAGAACCGGAACAGCGTCGCTATCCCGATGCCGAGGAACTTGAAGACGTTGCTCTGGAGCGGGGTGTCCCAGCCGAACCCGTACGTCGCCGCGTACAGCACACCGTTCTCGATCACCAGGCCGACCACGCTGAACAGCAGGAACAGGCCCAGTTCCTTCGTACGGCGGCTCTTGTCACGGTCCCGGTAGGTGAAGTAGCGGAACCCGACGTAGTTGAAGACGATCGCGACGACCGTGGCTATGACGCTCGCCCGCACCACCTGGAGGTCGGTGACATGCCGCACCAGGTTGAAGACGAGCAGGTTGACCAGCAGCCCCGCACCGCCCACCGCACCGAACTTGGCGACCTCACGCACCAGCCGATCGAACCGCTGCCGTACCGCACTGCGAGCTGCCGGAGGCGCCACATGAAGCCCCGAGGAACCACGTCCCATGGTTGTGAAGGCTCCTGTCGGTCGATATGTCGGTCGGTTTCGTCAACTCAGCCATGCTAACCACCCCCCTCGGCGATTGCCTGTGCCAGAGCTCATAGGCCGGGAAAGAGACCTGGAAAAGTCCGGTAAGAGGCTCGCCCCCGAGTGGCCGATACCCTAGGTGCGTGACGTTCCCGGTAGTCGGCATGGTCGGCGGGGGTCAGCTCGCTCGTATGACACACGAGGCAGGCATCCCGCTCGGCATCAGGTTCAAGCTCCTCAGTGACACCCCGCAGGATTCCGCGGCGCAGGTCGTAGGCGATGTCGTCATCGGCGACTATCGCGACCTCGACACGCTGCGCGAGTTCGCCCGCGGGTGCGATGTGATCACCTTCGATCACGAACATGTACCCACCGAGCACCTACGGGCGCTGGAGGCGGACGGCATCCCCGTCCGCCCCGGCCCCGACGCGCTGGTGCACGCCCAGGACAAGGGCGTGATGCGCGCGAGGCTCGACGCGATCGGGGTGCCCTGCCCCCGGCACCGCATCGTGAGCGACCCGCAGGACGTCGCCGCGTTCGCCGCCGAGGGCGACGGCTTCCCGGTCGTCCTGAAGACCGTGCGCGGCGGCTACGACGGCAAGGGCGTCTGGGTCGTCGACTCGGTCGAGGAGGCCGCGGACCCCTTCCGCGCCGGCGTCCCGGTCCTTGCCGAGGAGAAGGTCGACTACGTCCGCGAGCTCGCCGCCAACGTCGTACGGTCGCCGCACGGCCAGGCCGTCGCCTACCCCGTCGTCGAGTCCCAGCAGGTGGCCGGTGTCTGCGACACCGTCATCGCGCCGGCCCCCGACCTCGACGAGACCCTCGCGCTCAAGGCCGAGGAACTCGCCCTGACCATCGCCAAGGAACTGGACGTCGTCGGCCACCTCGCGGTCGAGCTGTTCCAGACCCGCGACGGCCGCATCCTCGTCAACGAGCTCGCGATGCGCCCGCACAACTCGGGGCACTGGACCCAGGACGGCGCCATCACGTCCCAGTTCGCCAACCACGTCCGGGCCGTCCTCGACCTCCCCCTCGGCGACCCGCGCCCGCGCGCCCGCTGGACGGTCATGGTCAACGTCCTCGGCGGCGACTACCCCGACATGTACTCCGCGTACCTGCACTGCATGGCCCGGGACCCCCAGCTCAAGATCCACATGTACGGAAAGGACGTGAAGCCCGGCCGTAAGGTCGGTCACGTCAACACCTACGGCGACGACCTCGACGACGTGCTGGAGCGCGCCCGTCACGCTGCCGGCTACCTGAGAGGGACCATCACCGAATGAGCCCCGTTGTTGGCATCGTCATGGGGTCGGACTCCGACTGGCCCGTCATGGAGGCCGCCGCCCAGGCCCTCGACGAGTTCGAGATCGGCTACGAGGTCGACGTCGTCTCCGCCCACCGCATGCCGCGTGAGATGGTCACCTACGGCGAGCAGGCGGCCGAGCGCGGGCTGAAGGTGATCATCGCCGGTGCCGGTGGCGCCGCCCACCTGCCCGGCATGCTCGCCTCGGTGACCCCGCTGCCGGTGATCGGTGTGCCCGTCCCGCTGAAGTACCTGGACGGCATGGACTCGCTGCTCTCCATCGTGCAGATGCCGGCCGGCGTGCCCGTGGCCACCGTCTCGGTCGCCGGCGCGCGCAACGCGGGGCTGCTCGCGGCCCGGATCCTCGCCACCCATGACGAGGACCTGCTCCAGCGGATGCGGGAGTTCCAGCAGGAGCTCAACGACCAGGCCGCCGAGAAGGGCAAGCGGCTGCGCGCCAAGGTAGAGGGCGCGGGCGGCTTCGGCTTCGGCGCGGGGAAGTGAGCCGATGACCCCCGTCTCGCTGGAGGCAGCCCGGGAGCTCCTGCGCGAGTTCCCCGTCGTCGACGGTCACAACGACCTCCCCTGGGCGCTGCGCGAACAGGTCCGCTACGACCTCGACGCCCGCGACATCGCCGGCCACCAGAACGCCCATCTGCACACCGACATCCCCCGCCTGCGCGAGGGCGGCGTCGGCGCGCAGTTCTGGTCGGTGTACGTGCGGTCCGACTACGCCGGTGACAAGGCGGTCAGCGCGACCCTCGAACAGATCGACTGCGTACGGCAGTTGCAGGCGCGGTACCCGAGCGACCTGCGCCCGGCGCTGACGGCGGCGGACATGGAGGCCGCCCGCGCGGAGGGCCGGATCGCCTCCCTCATGGGCGCGGAGGGCGGCCACTCGATCGCCGACTCCCTCGCCACGCTGCGGGCGCTGTACGCGCTCGGCGTCCGCTACATGACCCTCACCCACAACGACAACATCGCGTGGGCCGACTCGGCCACGGACGAGCCCGGCGTGGGCGGCCTGTCGGCGTTCGGCCGCGAGGTGGTACGGGAGATGAACCGCGAGGGCATGCTGGTCGACCTCTCGCACGTGGCGGCGACGACCATGCGCGACGCGCTCGACACCACCGTCGCCCCGGTGATCTTCTCCCACTCGTCCTCCCGCGCGGTCTGCGACCACCCGCGCAACATCCCGGACGACGTCCTGGAGCGGCTGCCCGGCAACGGCGGCATCGCGATGGTGACCTTCGTGCCGAAGTTCGTGCTCCAGGCGGCGGTCGACTGGACGGTCGCGGCCGACGAGAACATGCGCGCCCACGGCTTCCACCACCTCGACACCACCGCCGAGGCGATGAAGGTGCACCGAGCCTTCGAGGAGACCACCCCGCGCCCGGTCGCCACGGTGTCCACGGTCGCCGACCATCTGGACCACATGCGCGAGGTCGCCGGCGTCGACCACCTCGGCATCGGCGGCGACTACGACGGCACCGCGTTCACCCCCGACGGCCTGAACGACGTCTCCGGTTACCCCAACCTGATCGCCGAACTGCTGGACCGCGGCTGGTCGAAGCCCGACCTGGCCAAGCTGACCTGGCAGAACGCGGTACGGGTGCTGGGCGCGGCGGAGGACGTGGCCCGTGACCTTCAGGCGACCCGGGGCCCGTCCAACGCGACCATCGAGGCACTGGACGGCTGATCGTCGAGGGCGGGGTAGTCGGTGTAGCCGGTCGCCCCGCCCGTGTACATCAGGTACCGGTCCCGCACCGCGTTGAGCGGCGCCCCCAGAGCCAGCCGCCGTACCAGATCGGGGTTGGCGAGGAACGGGCGGCCGAGGGCGATCAGGTCGGCGCCGGCCGCCATCAGCCGCGCCGACTCCTCGACGATCGCCTCGGCGGACAGCTCGGGCAGCCTCGGGTTGGCGATCAGGGTGCCCGGCCAGACGGCCCGGATCCGTCCGAACAGCGGGTCCTCGGCGTCGGCGTACACGAGGTGCAGATACCCGAGCCCCAGCCCGCCCAGCGCCGCGACCAGCTCGGGGTAGAGGGCGTCGGTGTCGGTCTCCTCGATGCCGTTGACGGTGTTGCGCGGCGAGATCCGTACGCCGACCCGCTCCGGCCCGATCGCGGCGGCCACCGCCTCCACCACCTCCCGCACGAACCGGATCCGCCCGGCCGGCGTGCCGCCGTAGGCGTCGGTGCGGCGGTTGGTGTTGCCCGCCAGGAACTGGTGCAGCAGATGGCCGTTGGCGGAGTGCACCTCGACGCCCTCGAAACCGGCGTCCACGGCGTTGCGCGCGGCGGTCGCGAAGTCGGCGACGGTGGTGCGGATGTCGTCGACGGTCATCTCCCTGGGGACGACCGCCGGACGATGACCGTCGGGCGTGAAGATCGTCTCCGGTAGCGGCAGGGGCGAGGGCGAGAGGGGGGTCAGACCGCTGGTCGCGGGATGTCCCACCCGGCCCCCGTGCTGGAGCTGGAGGAACATCGGCCCTCCGCCCGCCGCCCGCACCGCCTCCGTGACCCGCCGCCAGCCGGCCACGTGCGAGGGCGAGTGGATGGCGGTGATGTTCGGATACGTCTGCCCGGTCGCGTTCGGTGTGGAGGCCTCGGCGATGATCAGCCCGGCCGACGCGCGCTGGGCGTAGTACGTGGCCATGAGCGGCGTCGGGGTGCCGTCCGCATCCGCGCGGTTCCTGGTCAGCGGGGCCATGACGAGGTGGTTCGGCAGAGGGAGGGGGCCCAGGCGGGCCGGGGTGAGAAGCGGGCCGACGGTGGCCTTCTTGTCTGTCGGGTACGTCATGGCCGTACCGTAGAAGCTGACATCAGTGTCAGATTCAACCGCGGACGGACCCAGGGGGCACGGCATGCGGATCGGTGAACTGGCCCGGCGCACCGGGGTGAGCGAGCGGTCGCTGCGCTACTACGAGACCCAGGGGCTGCTGCGCGCCGACCGCACGCCCGGCGGTCACCGTGACTACCCGGACGCGGCCGTCGACCGGGTCATCCGGATCCAGGAGCTGTTCGCCGCCGGGCTGCACAGCAGCCGGATCGCCCAGTTGCTCCCCTGCATGCGGGACGCCGACGGCGGCCCCTCCGCCATCGCCACCCCCCGGCTGGTGGAGGACCTCAGCGCCGAGCGGGACCGTATCGACCGCATGATCGCCGACCTCGTCCGCTCCCGGGACACCCTGGACGAGGTCATCGAGGCGGCACAGGAGGGCTGAAGCGCGCGTCTACCCCCGCGCACGCCCTTCCATGCCGCCGGTGGCGCCGTACCCCCGAACGGATCGCCCACCAGGACGGCCCCTCGGGGCCGTGCGACGGTGAACCGTACTGCTTGACCAGGACGCCGATCACGTACGGAGGCCGTCATGGCAGATCTCAGGGACGACCTGGACCCCGGCACCGCCGTCGACGAACTCGGTGACCTGCCCGACCCGTTTCCCGGGAAGCCGTACGAAGGTGTCACCGGCGCCGAGGAGGACGCCGACACCGATCTCCTGGCCCGTGCCCACGCCCTCCTCGCCACCCACCCCGTCGCCGACGGCTACAGCGGGCTGCCCTGGGCGCTGCGCCGGCTGCCCTGGTTCGACCTGGAACTCGGCGAGAGTGCCGTCGACACCGATGTGCCGCGGATGCGCGAGGGCCATGTCGGCGCGCTGTTCTGGGCGCTGCACCTGCCCGAGGGGCTGGCCGGGGACCGGGCCGTCGGCGCCACGCTGGAGCAACTGGACCTGGTGAAGACCGTCGTACGGGCCCACCCCGAGGGGCTGCGTCTCGCCGACGCCCCGGGGCCGATCACCGACGTCCGCCACAGCGGCCGCGTCGCCGTGCTGCCGGGACCGGCCGGAGCCGCCGCGCTCGGTGACTCGCTCGGCATCCTGCGCTCACTGCACGGCCTCGGGCTGCGCGCCCTCACGCTGTCCGGCGTGTCCTGGGCGAGCGAGGCGGGACTGACCCGGTTCGGCGAGGAGGTGCTGCGCGAGATGAACCGGCTCGGCGTGCTGGCCGATCTCTCCGGCGCCTCCGAGGACACCGTGCGCCGGGCGTTGGCGGTCTCCAAGGCGCCGGTCGTGTGCGCCCGCTCCGCCGCCCGCGCCCTGCGCCCGCACCCGGCCAACCTCCCCGACGACCTGCTCGCCGAACTGGGCGCCGCCGGGGGCCTGTGCATGGTGCCGCTCACCGCCGAGCAGACCGGTCCGTCCGTCCGGGACGTCGCCGACCATCTCGATCACGTACGCGAGGTCGCGGGCACGCAGTGCGTCGGCCTGTCCGGCACCTATGACGCCGGCGCCGCGCACCCGCAGGACCTCACCGACGCCTCCTGCTATCCGCACCTCGCCGCCGAACTGCTGCGCCGGGGCTGGCCCGAGGCCGATATCGCGCTGCTGACCTGGGGCAACGTCCAGCGCGTGCTGCGCGGGGCCGACTTCACGGCCCGCGAGGCGCAGCGGCGCCGGGCGCCGTCGACGATGAAGATCGCCGAGCTGGACGGGTAGTAGCCGTCCGGGGCAGGCTGCCTCAGGGGCGATCGATCCGGCAGAGGCAGAACGGATGCCCCGCCGGATCGGCGTACACCCGGAAGTCCTCCTTGTCCTCGGCGTGCAGCAGCCGTGCGCCCAGCGCCAGCACCCGCTCCTGCGCGGCCTCGACCTCCTCCCAGGTGGACCCGGCGTCGAAGTCCAGGTGGAACTGCTGGGAGTTGAGGTCGGCCCGCGGCCACTCGGGCGGGGTGTAGCCGGGCGCCGGCTGGAAGGCCAGCCGTGGTCCGCCCGGCAGTTGGAGCACCACCCATCCGGGGTCACCCTCGTCCGGGGTGCCGCCGCCGACGTCGGCGTAGAAGCGGGCCAGGGCACGTGCGTCGGGGCAGTCGATGACGACGTTGCGCAGGCGGGCCACGGGTGCCATGGGTCCTCCCGGTGGGTTCTGGGACTCAGCAGGCGCAGAGACAGAAAGGGTGCCCCGCAGGATCGGCGTAAACCCGGAAGGTCCGCGAGCGGTCCTCGGTGTCCAGCGGCTTCGCGCCGAGGGCCAGCACCTCTTCCTCGGCCGCGTCCAGGTCCTCGACGGTCAGGTCGAGATGGAACTGCTGCGAGTGGTCGGGCGCGGGCCACCGCGGCGGTACGAATCGGGGGGCGGCCTGGAACGCCAGCCCCTGCCCACCCGGCACCTTCAGATCCACCCAGTCCCCGTCGCCCTCCACGCTGCCGCCGAGCACGCGCGCGTAGAAGTCGGCGAGTGCGCGGGGGTCGGGACAGTCCAGTACGACGGCACCCAGTCCGGCGATGGCCATGACTCCTCCTGGTGGTTCGGTCACCCAGGTCAACACCCTGGACATCGAGTCGGGCGCCGACTCGCTGGACACCGCGGAGGGCCGGGCGCGCTTCGGGCTGGCCGAGGCGGACGTCTCCGGGGCGCGGGAGTTGAGGGAGTCCCTGCGCGTGGCCCTGCTCGCCCACGCGGGCCATCCGCCGCACCGCGAGGTGACCCCGCTCGGCACACTGCTGGCCGCCGCCCCCATGGTGGTCGCCGTCGACGCCGCCGACGGCTCGGCCACCCTCGTTCCCGCCGACGGCGGCCCGCTGCTCTCCCGGGTGGCGGCGGCCGTCGCCCAGGCCCTGGTCGAGGGCACCTGGACCCGGCTCAAGGCCTGCGAGGCGGCCCACTGTCACTGGGCGTACTACGACCGCAGTCCGGCCGGGCGCGGGCGCTGGTGCTCGATGCAGGTGTGCGGGGCCCGCGCGAAGATGCGGCGCTACCGCGCCAAGTGAGCCTTTTCGAAGGGTCGTTGAAGATTCATTCGGCGGGATGCGGAGATGTGCGGCAGAATGCGAAAGACGCCGTTTCGGCCGACTGAGCCTCGGCCGAAACGGCGTCGTCCGTGAGTCACTAGGCCGTCGGCCGCCCCATCGCCCGGTAGTTCCACCCGGCCTTGCGCCACAGCTCGGGGTCGAGGGCGTTGCGCCCGTCCAGGATGACCCGGGCCGCCGCGACCTCGCCGAGCGACTTCGGGTCCAGTTCGCGGAACTCGCGCCACTCCGTCAGATGCAGCACGACATCGGCGCCGCGCACCGCGTCCACCGCGCTGTCCGCGTAGCCCAGGGTCGGGAAGAGGCGGCGGGCGTTGGCCATGCCCTTGGGGTCGTACACCGTGACCTGGCCGCCCTGGAGGTGGATCTGCCCGGCGACGTTCAGCGCGGGCGAGTCCCGTACGTCGTCCGAGTCGGGCTTGAAGGTGGCGCCGAGCACCGCGACCCGCTTACCCAGGAACGGGCCGCCGCCCAGCGCCTGGCGGGCGAGCTCCACCATCTGCCCGCGCTGGCGCATGTTGATCGAGTCGATCTCGCGCAGGAAGGTCAGCGCCTGGTCGGCGCCCAGCTCACCGGCGCGGGCCATGAAGGCCCGGATGTCCTTCGGCAGACAGCCGCCGCCGAAGCCGATCCCGGCCCGCAGGAACTTCTTGCCGATCCGGTCGTCGTGCCCGATGGCCTCCGCGAGCTTGGCGACATCGCCGCCGGCCGCCTCGCAGACCTCCGCCATCGCGTTGATGAAGGAGATCTTGGTGGCGAGGAAGGAGTTGGCGGAGGTCTTCACCAGCTCGGCGGTGGGGAAGTCGGTGACGACGAAGGGGGAGCCGGCGGCGATGGGCGTCGCGTACACCTCGCGCAGCAGCTTCTCGGCCCGCTCGCTGCGCACGCCGACCACGATCCGGTCCGGGTGCAGGGTGTCGTCGACGGCGAAGCCCTCGCGCAGGAACTCCGGGTTCCAGGCCAGCTCCACCTCGCCGCCGCCCGGCGCGAGCTCCAGGATGCGGGCCGCGAGCCGGTCGGCGCTGCCCACCGGCACGGTCGACTTGCCGACGACCAGGTTCGGGCCGCGCAGGTGCTTGGCGAGGGACTCGACGGCCGAGTCGACGTAGGACATGTCGCACGCGTACTCGCCGTGCTTCTGCGGGGTGTTCACACAGACGAAGTGCACATCGCCGAACTCGGCGATCTCCGCCCAGTCCATCGTGAAGCGCAGCCGCCCGGTCGAGCCCTCGATGTCGGCGACGTGCTTGCGCAGCAGGTCCTCCAGGCCCGGCTCGAACATCGGGACCTGGCCCCGGCCGAGCATCTCGATCTTCTCCGGCACGACATCGAGCCCCAGCACCTCGAACCCGAGCTCGGCCATGGCCGCGGCGTGGGTGGCGCCGAGATAGCCGGTTCCGATCACGGTGATCTTGAGGGCCATGGGGACTCCAGAAAGGGGGAGGGGGCGTGCGGGCCCGAGCATAGTCGGAGGGTCTGACGGGCAACCTCCCCGCTGTCGCCAAGCTCACGTATCCCTCCCGTGGGCCGCCCCCTAAAATTTGAGTTACTTAACGGTAATTAGCGTCGGCAGCGCACTTGCCACCCAGCTTCCTTGGAGCGTGAGAGACCTTGGCCGGATCGGCTGATTTCGACCTGTACCGCCCGTCCGAGGAGCACGACATGCTCCGTGACGCCATCCGCTCCCTGGCCGAGGCGAAGATCGCGCCGCACGCCGCCGCCGTGGACGAGGAGGCCCGCTTCCCACGCGAGGCGCTGGACGCGCTGGTGGCCAACGACCTGCACGCCGTGCACGTGCCCGAGGAGTACGGCGGCGCGGGCGCGGACGCCCTCGCCACGGTGATCGTCATCGAGGAGGTGTCCCGCGTCTGCGCGAGCTCCTCCCTCATCCCCGCGGTGAACAAGCTGGGCTCGCTCCCGGTGATCCTCTCCGGCTCCGAGGACCTGAAGAAGCGGTACATGACCCCGCTCGCCAAGGGCGACGGCATGTTCTCGTACTGCCTGTCCGAGCCCGACGCCGGCTCCGACGCGGCCGGCATGAAGACCAGGGCCGTCCTCGACGGCGACCACTACGTGCTGAACGGCGTGAAGCGCTGGATCACCAACGCCGGTGAGTCCGAGTACTACACGGTGATGGCGGTCACCGACCCCACCAAGCGCTCGAAGGGCATCTCGGCCTTCGTCGTGGAGAAGTCCGACGAGGGCGTCTCCTTCGGCGCCCCCGAGAAGAAGCTCGGCATCAAGGGCTCCCCGACCCGCGAGGTCTACCTGGACAACGTCCGCATCCCGGCGGACCGCATGATCGGCGAGGAGGGCACCGGCTTCGCCACGGCGATGAAGACCCTCGACCACACCCGTATCACCATCGCCGCCCAGGCCCTCGGCATCGCCCAGGGTGCCCTCGACTACGCCAAGGGCTATGTCCAGGAGCGCAAGCAGTTCGGCAAGCCGATCGCCGACTTCCAGGGCATCCAGTTCATGCTCGCCGACATGGCCATGAAGATCTCGGCCGCCCGCGCCCTGACCTACCAGGCCGCCGCCGCCTCCGAGCGCGGTGACGCCGACCTCACCTACCTGGGCGCCGCCGCCAAGTGCTTCGCCTCGGACGTGGCCATGGAGGTCACCACGGACGCCGTCCAACTCCTCGGCGGCTACGGCTACACCCGGGACTACCCGGTCGAGCGCATGATGCGGGACGCCAAGATCACGCAGATTTATGAAGGCACGAACCAAGTCCAGCGCATAGTCATGGCGCGCAACCTGCCGTAGCCCCAGGGGATTTGACGTCGAAGGGTGTCCGGGTCTCCCGGGCACCCTTCACCCGTTCGGTCTCCTGTCACCGTCTGCGGTGGATTGCCAAGGTCCGTGCCCTGTGCGGCATCCGGTCGGAATTGTTCGCGTCCGCCCGATGGCGCGGCGCGGCGGGCGGGCGTAGGACGGAAGGGCACGGGGCCCGCCCCGGGCTCCCGCGTCCCCCAGGAGGAGCCATGACCCAGCCCGGAACCATGCCCACGATGACCAAGGAGATGCAGGACTGCGTCGACGCCTGCATGACCTGCCACAGCGTCTGCGAGGAGACCATGAGCTCCTGCATGCAGATGGGCGGCCAGGCTCAGATGCAGATCATGCGCGCGCTCATGGACTGCGCCGAGACGACCCGGATGTGCGCGGACATGATGATGCGCCGCTCGCCCATGTCGCCCGAGATGTGCGCGATGTGCGCCAAGGCGTGTGAGATGTGCGCCGAGGCGTGTATGTCCATGCCGGACGATCCCCAGATGATGCGATGTGCCGAGGCGTGTCGCCGCTGTGCCGTGACCTGCCGCGCGATGGCCGGCGCCACCATGTGACGACCGCCGGACAGCCGTCGAGGGCACCCCCAGGGGTGCCCTCGACGACTGTCACGGGTGAACTCACTTGTCGGAGACGGTCACCGTCTCGTCGTTCTTCAGCTGCTCCACCAGCTGCTTCACCTTCGCGGTGTCCCACTGGAGGTTGCCGTTGGAGGAGTTGCCCGACAGCGGCATGTTCATGGACTTGCCCTCACCGCCGCTGACGCCCTTCATCGCCCAGAACATGGACGCCAGGTCCCACAGGCTCATGTCCTTGTCGACGGTCAGGGAGTCCAGGCCGGCACCCATCGTCGGGTACAGCTTGAAGGGGTTGAGGACCGTGCCCGGCGTCGCCACCTGGTTGGCGAGCGCGGAGAGGAACTTCTGCTGGTTCTTCGTACGGTCCAGGTCGGAGCCGGCCAGCGCGTACCGGGTGCGGACGAAGGCGAGCGCCTCCGTGCCGTTCAGGGTCTGCTTGCCCTCCTCGAAGTCGGCCCCGGACTTGGAGTCCTTGATGCCGCCCTTCGGGATGTCGATCTCGACGCCGCCGACCGAGTCCACGATGTTCGCGAAACCGGCGAAGCCGATCTCGACGTAGTGGTCGATGTGCAGGTCGGTGTTGGCCTCGACGGTACGGACCAGCAGTTCGGGCCCGTCCTCCGCGTACGCCGCGTTCAGCTTCGTCTGGCGGCCGGTGGCCTCGTAGAGCTTGCCGGAGTCGGAGCCCTTGTACGACGGGATCGTGACGTTCGAGTCGCGCGGCAGCGAGATCAGGGTGTCGCCGTTGCTGCCGACGTGCAGGATCATCATCGAGTCCGTGCGCTTGCCCTCGGCGGACCCGGTGTGCAGGTCCTTCTTCTGCTCGTCGGTCATGCCCGCGCGGCTGTCGGATCCGACGATCAGGTAGTTGGTGCCCTCGCCCGCTTCCGGCCGCTCGATGACCTTGGACAGGTCGACATCGCGGTTGAGCTTGGAGTCGGCCCAGAAGTAGGTGGCGACCGACGTCACGACCAGCACCGTCACCAGCGTGATCGAGCCCACCTTGAAACGGCGCCGCCAGTTCGGCGCGGGACGCGGCTCGCGCATCCCCGTACCGTCGCCCCCGCCCCCGCCGCCGTAGACCTGGCCGGTGTTGTAGCCGCTGTCGTACCCGTCGTCGTAGGACGGGTCGCCGTAGCCGCCGTGGCCCTGGCCGTTCACGTACGACGGCTGCTGCGGCACTCCGCCGTAGCCCTGGCCGGGCGGCGACGCCGGCCCGCGGCGGACCTGCCGCATCACGCGCGCGCCCTCGGGCTGTGCGCTCGCGCTGCCGCGTCCGTAACGGTTGCCGCGGTTGTCGTCGGACCATGCCTGGGGCCAGTCATTCATGCGCCCCAGTGTGCAGGCCCCGGCCAGGGGTCTTACAAGGTTCGGCGGAAAATAGAGGCAGTGCTGTTGCGAACCCAACACAAAGTCCGCGAACGCCGGCTCGGCATAAGGTGGACACCATGACAGACCAGGTCACCGCAGCGGAGTCGGACAACTCGGACATACCGGGCAAGGTGACATCCGCGTCCCGCACCACGCTCAGCCACATCATGACCCACAACGACACGAACCTCCTCGGGACGGTGCACGGCGGTGTGATCATGAAGCTCGTCGACGACGCCGCGGGCGCCGTCGCCGGCCGGCACAGCGGCGGGCCTGCCGTCACCGCGTCCATGGACGAGATGGCCTTTCTGGAGCCGGTGCGCGTCGGTGACCTCGTGCATGTGAAGGCCCAGGTCAACTGGACCGGCCGGACCTCGATGGAGGTCGGCGTACGGGTCCTGGCCGAGCGCTGGAACGAGTCGGCGCCGCCCACCCAGGTCGGCTCGGCCTACCTGGTGTTCGCGGCGGTCGACGCCGACGGCAAGCCGCGCCGGGTGCCGCCGGTGCTGCCGGAGACCGAGCGGGACAAGCGCCGCTACCAGGAGGCCCAGATCCGCCGGACCCACCGGCTGGCCCGCCGCCGCGCGATCAAGGAACTGCGCGAGCAGCGGGCGGCGGAGGGGTTCGAGGACTGACCGCGAGGGCGGGTCACCGCCCTCCTCCCTGTTACAGAACGCCCGTCGTCACAGAATCCCCGTCACGAGCCGTCACGAGCACCCGGTCTCGTCCCCCCGCACCACCGTGGAGTGCCCCTGGAGCGGGTCCTCGGCCCGCACCTTGCGGACCTTCCTGAAGTCGGCGCCCGCGATCACCTTCAGCGTCGGCCCCAGCCCCTTCACCGCCCGCAGCTCGCTCCCGGGCAGCGCGGCCGCCAGGGACTTCGCCGAGCGGTCCCAGCCGGGGTCGTGCGCGACGACCGTGCGCCTGAGGTCGTGGTCCGGTGCGGGGACCGGTCGTCCCGTCGTACGGAACCCGATCCCCGCCAGCGCGGTGTCGACGCGCTTGCCGAGGCCGGTCTCCTTGGTGCCGTTCTCCACCTGGACGTGGATCTGCTGCGGGGCGACCTCCACCGGGACGGCCCGGCGCTTCGGCCGGTGACCGGCCAGCGGCTGGTCCTCGCGCAGGGCCCGGAAGAGCCGCTCGGCCCGCTCCGTGTCCCACTTCACGGTGGATCCGAGGCCCTTGACGTCGTAGCTCAGCTGCCCGATCGGCACCGTCGTGAACTCGGAGGACGACGGCGAGAAGTTCCGCATCGCCCGGCCCAGGTCCAGCAACTCACCCGTGCCGAAGCCCTTGTCGGCCCGCACCGACCCCAGCACCGCCCGGGTCACGTCCCGGAACCGCATCGGGTTCAGCAGGATGCCGGACGACGTCGCCCGCTCGATCAGCGCCGCCATGAACCGCTGCTGCCGCTGCACCCGACCGAGGTCGGAGTCGCTGTCGACGTGCCGCGCGCGGACGAACTGCAACGCCTCGCCGCCCATCAGCCGGTGGTTCCCCGCGGGCAGGTCCAGCCCGGTGTACGTGTCCTTCAACGGCTCGGCGGTGCAGATCCGCACCCCGCCCAGCACATCCACCGTCTTCATGAAGCTGGTGAAGTCGACCTCCAGATAGTGGTCGATCTTGACGTGGGTCATGTGCTCGACCGTGCGCACGGTGAGGTTCGGACCGCCCTCCGCGTAGGCGGCGTTGATCTTGATGGGGTGTGCCTTGCGTCCGTCGCCCGCGGGCACCTGAGCGTAGGAGTCGCGCGGCAGGCTCACCACGCTCGCCCGCTCCCGGTCCGCCGAGATGTGCACGATCATGATCGTGTCCGTGCAGTGGCAGGGCGCGCCGCCCAGCTTGTACTTGCGCCGCTCCTTGTCGCTGATGCGGTCGCGGCCGTCCGTGCCGACGAGCAGCACGTTCATCCCGTTGCCGGCCTCCGGCCGGTTCTTCATGTCCTTGAACGGGTCGACGCGCTCGATCTTCGCGTCCAGGCTGGTCACCACCGCGTGCCCGATCCCCGCTGAGGCGAGCACCACGACGGACAGCGTCGTCACCGCCCGCATGGCCCAGCGCGGTCTCCTCCGCCGTACGGGCGCGACCGGCCGCGCCCCGCCGCGGGACGGCTGCGGACTGCGCTGCGCGGGGTCGGAAGAGCGGCGGGGCGGCGTGGGCATGAAGGGATACCTCCGCTGGGGCGTGCCCTGAGGGCCGTACGTGGGATCCGTGAGCACCGTAGGGCCATACGATCTGCTGCCCGGAGCACCGGCCCCGGCGGGGCGCACCGGTGTCCCCCGTTCGCGGTAACGTGAGCCCCCTATGAACGCCAATCCCGACGTGCAGCTCCCCGCCGTGTCCGTCATCATGCCCGTCCTCAATGAGGAGCGGCATCTGCGCGGAGCAGTCCAAGCGATCCTCGCGCAGGAGTACGCCGGCGAGATGGAGGTCGTGATCGCCCTCGGTCCGTCCACGGACCGCACGGACGAGATCGCCGCCGAGCTCGTACGGGACGACCCCCGCGTGCACACCGTCCCGAACCCGACCGGCCGCACCCCCGCCGCACTCAACGCCGCGATCAAGGCCTCCCGCCACCCGATCGTCGTCCGCGTCGACGGCCACGGCATGCTCTCCCCGAACTACATCGCCACCGCCGTACGGCTCCTGGAGGAGACCGGCGCGCAGAACGTCGGCGGGATCATGCACGCCGAGGGCGAGACGGACTGGGAGCACGCCGTCGCCGCCGCGATGACCTCGAAGATCGGGGTCGGCAACGCCGCCTTCCACACCGGCGGCGCGGCCCAGGCCGCCGAGACCGTGTACCTCGGTGTGTTCCGGCGCGAGGCGCTGGAACAACAGGGCGGCTACAACGAGGAGTTCATCCGGGCCCAGGACTGGGAGCTCAACTTCCGGATCCGCGAGGCCGGCGGGCTCATCTGGTTCTCGCCCGAGCTGAAGGTGTCGTACCGCCCGAGGCCCTCGGTGAAGGCCCTCGCCAAGCAGTACAAGGACTACGGTCGCTGGCGGCACGTCGTCGCCCGCTACCACGCCGGCTCGATCAACCTGCGCTACCTCGCCCCGCCGACGGCGGTGTGCGCGATCGCGGCGGGCCTGGTGCTGGGCGCCCTGGTCACCCCGTGGGCCCTGGTGGTCCCCGGCGGCTACCTCGCGGCGATCGTCGCGGGCTCGGTCCCGGCCGGCAAGGGCCTGCCGCCGAAGGCACGGATGCAGATCCCCGTCGCCCTCGCGACCATGCACATGTCCTGGGGCTACGGCTTTCTGACCAGCCCGCGTTCGCTGGCGCGGAAGGTCATCGCCTCCCGCCGCCCGGCGGTGCTCAGCGCCGGCTGAGTCGGCCGCCGGGCGCGGCGCCCGTCACCAGGTGAAGCCGTCGTTCACCTTCATACAGGCCTTGGTGTCGGAGGCGTTCAGCGCGTCGGCCGTGTCCGGCGTCGTGTCGTCCTGCTTGGGTGCCTCGTAGGCGGTGCCCTTGCGCCAGTCGGCACCGACGACGAGGGTCACCCCGGAGACGTCCGTGGACTTCTCCACGGCACTCGCCGGGACACCGAGGGCCTTGGCGACCCGCTGGGCGTCGCCCTGGAGGTCGGCGCTCGGGTAGCGGACCACGGTGGTGTCCGCGATCGGCGTCGTCGAGGAGTCCGCCACGGCCTGGGTGAAGCCCTTGCCGGCCAGCAGCCCGGCGACCGTGGTCGCGCGACCGGAGACCGGGGCGAGGGAGTCGGTGCGGGTGCCGTTCTGCACCTGGACGGCGATCTTGTCGTCCGCCGCTGCCGGGTCGGTGGAGGCCGGCTCCTCGGTGGTCTTCTTCTTGTCCTTGTCGTCCTTGCCGTCGAGGGCGATGTCCTCACGCACCAGCCGGAACAGCTTCGTCGCGTCGTCGGTGGGCACCACCCGGCCGGTCTGGACCGTGTCGTACTCGTTCGGCATCGTCGTCATGGTGATGCGCGACGTCGGCACCTTCTTCAGCTCGCCCGCCAGGTCGTAGAGCTTCGCGACCGTGCCAAGGCCCGGGTCGACGGTGAGCGCGTTGGTGGCCGCCTCGGCGAGGGCCCGCAGCTTGCCCGGGTTGCTCAGCTTGGCGTTCTTGCGCAGCTCGCGGACCATCGAGTTCATGTACTGGTGCTGCGCCTTGGCGCGGGCCAGGTCGCTGCCGTCCTCGAAGCCGTACCGCGTGCGCAGCCACTGGAGGGCCTGCTCGCCCTTGACGTACGTGGTGCCCTTCTTCAGCTTCAGCCCGGAGCCGTGGCCCTCGCTGTCCTTGGAGTGGATGTTCTGGTCGACACAGACCGGTACACCGCCGATCGCGTCGGCCATCGACACCACACCGGAGAAGTCGATCATCATGAAGTGGTCGATGTGGATGTCGGTCAGCTTCTCCCACGTGGCCACGGTGCACCCCGGTCCGCCGCGGCCGAGCGACTGGTTCGTCATCGCGCGCTCACGGGCGTCGTAGGCGTCCCCGCTGTCGGGGTCCGTGCACTTGGGTATGTCCACGAGCGTGTCGCGGGGCATGCTGACGACCGACATGTTGGTGCGGTCGGCGGAGACGTGCAGCAGCATCTGGACGTCGGCGAGCGGTGTGCCGCCGAACGTCTCCTTGGCGCCGCCGAGCTTCTGGTTCTCCTTGCTGTCGCGCGCGTCCGAGCCGATCAGCAGGATGTTCAGCGGCGTCTGACCGGCCGCGTTCGCCTCGGACTCGGCGGCGCGGTCCTTGGCGTCGCCGATGTTGAGGTCGTCCTTCTTCAGATTGCCGTTGAGGTGCTGGTAGTAGAGATAGCCGGCACCCGCGGTGCCCAGTATCACCACCGCCAGAACCGTCGCCGACCAGCGCAGCACCCGCCGTCTGCGGGGCCTGCCGTCCGATCCGCGGCCGCTCGTGGAATCCCCGCCACCGTGCCGGCCGCTCCCGTCGGCCGGCGTGGCCTGGTCGGCCCGCGGGGTGAGCGACATGGTGTCGTCCACCGCGGGGGCCTCCCCTCGCACACTGCTCTGCGCCAACTCTCCGCCCTTCCCCACCCTTTGCCCGACACGGCCGCGCTCCGCGGGTCGGACCTCCCTGTCCGGTGCGGAGCGAACCATGGCAGAGCAGTCTGTCCGGCACCGGTTCGCCACCTGTCAGACCTCTGTGGGCCCGACCCGGGTTGGCCAGGTGTCGGCAAAATCCGCGCCGCTACGGCCGCGTGGAGCGCCCGGCCAACGCCGGCTGACACGACCGTGTCGTGTATCAGACCAACGAGCGACGGGGACAGTTGCATTCCTCGCCGCAGTTTTCGTACGTCTGCCCGGGCGCCTGTGGCAGGACGTACCGGAACGGGCCCGTCCCCCTCCTCAAGTGGGCGGGGGAACGGGCCCGTCGGCCGGCTGGGGCACTACCCGTCGGCTACTTCGCGCACTCGACCTTGTCCGCCGTGGACTTCTCCACGTCGGGCGCCTTCGTCGGGGCGGTCAGGGACGTGCCCGCGCCCTTGAAGTCCTTGCCCAGGGTCAGGGTCATCGTGGGCAGGCCCTGCGAGTTGGTCACGCTCTTGCCGGGCTTCATCGCGGACCCGGACAGGCCCATGATGTCCGCGAGCCGGCGTGCCTGGTCCGCCTGGTCCGGCGCGTACTCCAACGTCGTCTTCGCCAGCGACGCGGGGGCGTTGCCGGCGTTCTCCGACTTGGTGACGCCCTCGTCGTTCTGGAGCCAGGTGAGCGTCTCCGACGCGCTGCCGGCGGGCGCCCCGCCGTTGAGGACCTGCACCCGCACCTCGGAGGCGTCGGCCTTGGTGCCCTTGAGCCGGGCGGCCACGGCGGCGGCCTCCTTCTGCTTCTGCTGCTTGACCTCGGTGAAGGAGACGTCGTTCTGGATCGCCTCGAAGACCTGGGGCGCCGTCGACTCGTTGAGCACGACGGTCGTCTTCACCGCCTCCGCCGGGTTGTCGATCACCGGAACCGTCGTGAAGGTCAGGTTCTTGGTGTTGAGCTTGCCCAGCTCCAGCCCGAGGTCCTTCAGCTTGTCGATGGTGTCGAGCTGGGAGTCGACGGTCAGCGCCTTGGTGCCCGCCTCGGCCAGCTTGATCATCTTGGTCGGGCTGGTGAGCGTGTCGTTGGACTTCAGCTTCCGCATCAGCGCGCTGAGGAACTGCTGCTGGAGCCCGATCCGGCTCAGGTCACCGCCGAAGCCGACCGAGTGCCGGGTGCGGACGAAGGCCAGCGCGTCCTCGCCCTCGATGGTGTGGGTGCCCTTGGTGAGGTTGAGCTTGGAGTCGGAATCGTCGATGTCCTTGGCCAGACAGACCTCGACGCCGCCGACCGCCGTGGTCAGCGTCTTCACCGCGTTGAAGTCGGCCACCATGAAGTTGTCCGGCTTGATCCCGGTCAGCTCGGTGATCGTGCGCGCGGTGCAGCTGGGCGTACGGCCCTCCTGACCGAGGCTGGTGTTGAAGCGGACGCCGGTCTCGCCCGGGATGACCTTCTGGGAGCCGTCCTCCTGCGTGGTCGGGCAGTCCGGGATGTCGACGATCAGGTCGCGCGGGATGCTCAGCGCCGTCGCGTTCGAGCGGTCCTTGGAGACGTGCAGCAGGATCGTGGTGTCGGCGTGCCCGGCGCTGCCGGAGTCGCCGTACTTCTCGTTGCCCGCGCCCGTGCGCTTGTCCGTGCCGATGAGCAGGATGTTGATGGCCTTGTCCTTGCTGAAGCCACCGGTGCTCGCGCCGTCGTCGGAGACGGACTGGATGTTGTCGTTGAGGTGCTCGATGTAGAGATACGCACCGGCTGCGGCGGCGACCACGACGAACGCCATTATTCCGCCGGTCCAGAGCACGGCCTTCTTCGCCTTGCCCTTCTTCTTCACCGGCCGGCGACCGCGCCGCCCGGGCGGCGGCTCCTCCGGTGCACCTCGGCGTCTGCGCTGCGCCGGGACCTCACGGCCCGGTGGTTGGCGCGTCTCCCGCGGCGGCGCCGCGGTCCGGTTGCGTACTGCGTCCTGGGAGCCACCCGCGCTCTGGGCGCCCCCCGCGCCCTGAGCGGTCCTGCCCGCCGTGCGTGCGGCGGTGCTGGTGCGGGAGGCGGCTCTGCGGGGCCCGGGAACCGACGATTGCGGTCCGGAAGGACTCAGTCGCAGTTCGTATTCGCCGGTGTTCGGATTGAGCACCCACTGGTCTGCGGGATCGATATCGTCCGCCCGCCCACGGCCTTGCGCGTCCACGGTTGTCTGAATCCTCCGTCGGGGCCACGCGGCGCCTTCCCCCTACAAGGCGCTCGGGTCTCGGTCAAACAGTGCGCAAGCCTAACTACGGCAGGGAGCACCGGATCGCTCACACTATCCGCCCAGTTCAGCGTCAAGCGACGACGGTGACAAATTCCACGTCCCTACAACTGGGCAATCCGTCTCATTTCTTTGAACTGAGGTTCGCCGACTTGGTGAGCGCTTTACTTACAGGGGTTCTCGGCGGCCGTGCTGCCGCGGAAAGTGGGTGCCGGGGGAGTGGGATCGGCGGACGCCTCGGGTCGACCGGAAGCGGACTTCCCGTCCCCGCGAGAGGAACGCCCGTGCGAATCCGTCCGCTGGGAGCCGCGGTGCATTTCGGGCGAATCCGCGACTTCCACCGGAGTATCGGCGCGCATCCGCTGGAAGAGCCGCTC
Source organism: Streptomyces sp. NPDC098781 (assembly GCF_044759995.1). Classification (NCBI taxonomy): domain Bacteria; kingdom Bacillati; phylum Actinomycetota; class Actinomycetes; order Kitasatosporales; family Streptomycetaceae; genus Streptomyces; species Streptomyces sp. NPDC098781. Next base: position 31,974 of record NZ_JBIWAK010000012.1, on the reverse strand, counting down.
GGCCTCCCGCTCCACGAGCTGGTCGCGATTGGCGTTGTGGACGTACGACTCTCTGGGGACCGTGAGGAATTGCACGCGTTCGGTGGGGATGTCGCGCACCCCCCGCGCGAGTTCGTACAAACCGCGCAAGCTGGCCAGGGCCGGGTCCGTGGTGAGGGACGACGTGGCGGCGTCCAGGACGGGATAGAGCCGGACCGGGTTGAGCAGTACGTCATTGCTCTGCACCTTGTGCACCAGCGCGGCGAGGAAGCGCTGCTGGCGGTCCATGCGGTCGGTGTCGCTGCCGTTGCCGAGGGTCTTGCGGACGCGGACGTAGCCGAGCGCCTGCTCGCCGTTGAGGGTCACCTTCCCGGCGGGCAGCCGCAGCTTGGCGGCCTTGTCGTTGATGGGCTTCGTGAGACAGATCTGCACGCCGTCGAGGGCGTCGACCATCTCCTTGAAGCCGTGGAAGTCGATGACCACGTGGTGGTCCATGCGGATGTTCGTGAGCCGCTCCACGGTACGGACCGTGCAGGCCGAACCGCCCACCTGGAAGGCGTAGTTGAACATCGCGAACATGGGCTCGCTGCGGCGGCCGTCACGGCGGCGGCAGCCGGGGACGTCGACCATCAGGTCACGGGGTATCGAGACGGCGGTGGCGCTGCGGCGCTTGGCCGAGAGGTGCAGCAGGATGGTGGTGTCGGAGCGCTCGGTGCCGGAGTCCTTGCCGTAGCGGCGGTTTCCCGAGCCGGCCCGGGAGTCCGAGCCGATGACGAGGATGTTCTGGGCGCCGCGCACCAGCGAGGTGGGCCGCTCCTTCTCGTACCGGGCGAGTTCCGCGGCGGCGGCCTCGTCCGGGGTGATGTTGGAGTCGAGCTTGGCGTACACGGCCCAGGCGACACCACCGGCGACGACGACCAGGGCGACGACCCCGACGGCCCCCCGCTTCACCCATCGCCGCACCGGCCCCCGGCGCGCATGTGCGGAGTCGGTCACGGCTGGGTCCACCCCTCATTGCGTACTGCTGCGTGTGGTGTGGGCTGCTCCTACGACCATCGCGCGGGTGAGGGGTGGGTGGCCGGTGATGCTGGGCCGAACGGGTGGCGGATGCGTGCGGGGGGCACCCTTCGGCGCTGGTCCAGGCGATCTCAGCCCGTCCGGCGTTCGAGGACGAGGCCCTTTCGGGGCCGGAAGCGGGGGGCCTGGGGGCCGCAGGCCCCCGGACGGGGCGTCGCGGTGCCGGGGCCGGGCGTCGCGGTGCCGGGGGCCGGTCGGTGCGGGATGCCGGAGGCTACCGCGCCGTCGCCGTCACCCGTTCCGCCTCGATGCGCTTGGCCAAGGACTCCTCGCTCAGCGCCTCGGCGTTACGGCACAGGACCACCGAACCGCCGGTCGCCAGCGCCGCGTACAGCCCGGCGTTGAGGCCCTCCCACGTGTCGTACGGCAGGGCGGAGAGGATCCTGGAGCCGGGCCCCGTGAGCCCCAGTGCCGGGGCCTCCGCTCGGGCACGTTCCACCAGTTCGGCCCCGCTGAACTCGCGACCGGCCACGATCAGCGTCGGCTCCTCGGGGTCGACCGGAGCGAACGGGGCGAAGCCGTCGCCCTGACCGGGAACCTCGACCGCGTAGTCGGCGAAGCCGGCCGGCGACTGCGGGAAGCGGCCCCCCAGCGGCCGTAGCGCCAGCGCGACCCGCTCCCCCCGGCACGCCCGCGCCGCCTCCAGGCCCTCCGGCCCGCTCACCACCACGTCGGCGGTGGCCGGGTCCCCGCCCACGTCGGCGACCGTCCCCACCGACGAACACGCGAGCAGCCACACGGCCGTCTGCCAGTGCGCGGGCAGCAGCAGCGTGACCCGGTCACCCGGACCGGCCCCGAGGTCGCCCTGGAGCAGGTTCGCGGTCTTGGCCACCCAATTGGCGAAGGTGGCCACGGACAATTCGACGCGTTCCCCGGTGGCGTCGTCGTAGAAGGTCACCAGGGGGCGTCCGGCATCCGCGGCGAGCGCGGAACGCAGCAGGTCGGCAGGGGTGCGATCGGTGGCGTTCACCCGGGCAAGGGTACGCGCAGGCGCACCCGTGGATCCCCCGGTGGGCGGCCCGGCCGCCACCGGTTCGGCGGAGCCGCGGGCCGACGCACCGTCAGTTTCCCAATGGACAGGTTTGTATGACTATGTCCAACATCAGGAGCATGCGTGGATTCCTTGCTTCCTCGATCGGTGTCACGTGTGCGGCAGCTCTCGCCCTGCCGCTCGCCCCACCCGCCGGCGCGGCGCCCGCGAGAGCGGCATTCGGAGCGGAAGCCGCCATGAGCGCGACGGTGGCCGCCGCTTCGCCGACGCGGCGCGCGGGCGCCGAACCGGACTTCCCCGGCAGCACCCAGTCGCTGCCCCTCATCCCCCTCACCCGCGACCGAACCGTCGGCTCCCCTGCCCCCGTCCCCGGTGAACAGGGGCTGTCCAGACGGGACGTACCGCACTTCTCCCTCGTCGGTGTCGTCTGGGAGGACGCGGGCACCGAACTGCACGGCCGTGTCCAGGTCCGTACCCGCGCGGTCGCCGACGGCGTGTGGTCCGACTGGCAGGACGTGGAGACCCACAACGCCGAACACGCCCCCGACCCGGACGCGGCCGAGCGCGCCTCCGGCGGTGGGGTGCGGGGCGCCACGGCGCCCCTGTGGGTCGGCGAGTCGGACGGCGTGGAGGTACGGGTCATACCGGAGGCCGCAGAGCCTCGACCCGACGAGGGTCCGAAGGACGGTGACGACACCTCGGTCGATCCCACCGCCATCGCCCCGCTGCCCGACGGGCTCCGGCTCGAACTCGTCGACCCCGGCGACCCCGCCACCGCGCCGAGCGACCCCGGTCCCCGCCCCGGCTCGCTGAACCCCGGGACCGCCGGCGCCGCCGGCACCGCCGAGGCCCTCGCCGCCGCGGCCGCCAACTCCGAACTCGCCCCCCTCGGTGCCGCCGAGATCCCCGAACTCGGCCGCGCCGAGACCGAACGGGAGCTGGTGACCCTGCGCGGCAGCGAGTTGACCGAGGCACAGCGGGCGAAGCCGTACATCGGGCCGCGGCCGCGCATCGTCACGCGGCGCGGCTGGGGCGCCAACGAGGCCTGGCGGGAGAAGAAGTTCTCCTACACGAAGAAGGTGAAGGCGGCCTTCGTGCACCACACGGCCTCGGGCGGCACCTACTGGTGCACGCAGGCTCCCTCGCTCATTCGCGGTATCTACCGCTACCACGTCAAGAGCATGCGCTGGCGTGACCTCGGCTACAACTTCCTCGTCGACAAGTGCGGAAACATCTACGAGGGCCGCGCCGGGGGCGTGGCGAAGCCGGTCCTGGGCGCCCACACACTCGGTTTCAACTCCGACAGCACGGGGATCGCCGTCCTCGGCAGCTACGGGGCGAGGAAGCCGACCGCCGCGGCGGTGAAGGCCATCGCCCGGCTCACGGCGTGGAAACTGGGGCTCTACGGCGCCAATCCGCGCGGAAAGACATATCTGAAGTCCGGCGGTGGCAATCTCTACCGAAAGGGAAAGAACGTACGGCTGAACGTGATCTCCGGTCATCGGGACGGCTTCTCCACCGAGTGCCCGGGGTTGCAGCTCTACCGCAAGCTCGGCTCGGCTCGTGCCTCGGCGGCCCGCTTCCAGGGGCGTTGAGGCGGGGCGGGACAGTCCGGGAGGGCCGTTCACGCTGGACATACGGGGTGTTTCAGGGATATACGGGTGGTTCGTGGGGGGCCACGGGGGACCGCGGGGGGCTTGGGGTCGTATTCACCGCTGTCGGGGGACAAGCGGCGGGATACCGCACTGCCGTCGATGGTGCCGCACAACGGTCTGCATAAACTGGCCGGCCGAAAGACAGTTCGGCCGGTCCCGGCAGGAAGCAGAGACGACAGGTGACAGAAGCGATCCTCCTGGTCGGCGGCAAGGGCACTCGGCTGCGTCCGCTCACCGTGCACACGCCGAAGCCCATGGTCCGGGCGGCCGGGGTGCCGTTCCTCACGCACCAGTTGGCGAGAGCGAGAGCGGCGGGTGTGGACCACATCGTCCTCGCGACGTCCTACCTGGCCGAGGTCTTCGAACCGTACTTCGGCGACGGTTCGGCACTGGGCCTGCATCTGGAGTACGTGACGGAGGAGGAGCCCCTCGGCACGGGCGGCGCCATCCGCAACGTGGCGTCCCGGCTGCACTCCGGGCCCGACGACCCGATCCTGATCTTCAACGGGGACATCCTGACCGGCCTGGACATCCAGGCCCTGGTCCGGACGCACGAGACAACGGGCGCGGATGTCTCCCTCCACCTGACGAAGGTGACGGACCCGCGGGCGTACGGCCTCGTCCCCACGGACGACACGGGCCGGGTGACGGCGTTCCTGGAGAAGCCGCAGACGCCCGAGGAGATCGTCACCGACCAGATCAACGCGGGGGCGTACGTCTTCCGCCGCTCGGTCATCGACACGATCCCGGCGGGGCGGCCGGTGTCGGTGGAACGCGAGACCTTCCCGGACCTGCTGTCGGCCGGGGCCCACCTTCAGGGCATGGTCGACTCGACGTACTGGCTCGACCTGGGCACACCGGCGGCCTTCGTCCGTGGCTCGGCGGACCTGGTCCTCGGCCGGGCCCCGTCTCCGGCCGTGCCCGGTCGCTGCGGCGACCGCCTGGTCCTGCCCACGGCCACGGTGGCCCCCGACGCGAAGCTGACCGGCGGCACGGTCGTGGGCGAGGGCGCGTTCGTGGCCGAGGGCGCCCGTGTCTTCGGCAGCACGATCCTGCCGGGCGCGGTCATCGAACCCGGCGCGATCATCACGGACTCCCTCATCGGCACCCGCGCCCGCGTGGGCGAACGCTCGATACTCACCGGCACGGTCATCGGCGACGGCGCGGTGATCGGCGCGGACAACGAGCTGATGGAGGGGGCACGGGTGTGGTGCGACGCACGGATACCGGCGGGGGCGGTGCGGTTCTCGCCGGACCTGTAGGCGGCTTTTTCAGCCCGTCCGGCGTTTGAGGACAAGGCCCTTCGGGGCCGACGGGGGTCCAGGGGGCGCAGCCCCCTGGTGGGGTCGAAGGGGCGAAGCCCCTGGGAACGGGACGGGTAGGGGCGGCGGGGGCGAAACCCCCTGGCGGCGCGCACAGCGCGCCCCGCCCCTCACAACCGCCCGATATCCCCCCGAGGCATCCGAGGCGCCCGCCGCCCCGGCACCCGCCCACTCAGCAGAATCAACCGAGCCGCCCGATGCCGCTGCCCGGCATACGGCTCCAACAGCTCCAGCATCACGGAGTCGTCCGCGTCCCGGTCCCCGGCGAGCGCGAACCCCACGATCCCCGGCAGATGCAGATCCCCCACGGTCACCGCATCCGCCGCCCCGTGACTACGCTGCACCACCTCCGCCGACGTCCACGGCCCGATCCCCGGCACGACCTCCAACCGCGCCTGCGCCAGCTCGGGAGACATCCGCGTCGCCTCCTCCATCCGCGCGGCGACCCGCACGGCCCGCAGAATCGTCGACGCCCGCTTGTTGTCGACCCCGGCCCGATGCCACTCCCAGGACGGAATCAGCGTCCAGGTCCGCGCGTCCGGCATCACACACATCCGCCCGGGCGCGGGCCCCGGCGCGGGCTCGCCGAACTTGCGCACCAGCAACCGCCACGCCCGATAGGCCTCGTCGGTGGTGACCTTCTGCTCCAGAATCGACGGAATCAACGACTCCATCACCAGCCCGGTCCGCGTCAGCCGAAGCCCCGGCCGCCGGTGCCGGGCCATCGCCACCAGCCGGTGCCGCGGTACGAAGACGGACGGATCGTCGGCGGCCCCGAGCAGCTCCGGCAACCGCTCCAGCAGCCACTCGGCCCCCGGCCCCCACGCCTCGCCCCGCACTTCCGAGCCGCGAGAGGTGACCCGCAGGGTCCCCGGTCCGGCAGGCGTACGGCAGGCCCGCCACACGGACCCGTCCGGCGTCGCCCGGAACGTCGGATCCCCCGGACCACGCCGCAAGGGCCCCAGCACCAGCCCGAGATCGAGCGGCCCGTCCGGCACCCAGACACGCGTGCGCGCGGGCGCCGGGGCCTGTCGCGGTATCCCGCCGGGCACGGCGACATGCCCACCGCGCACGGTCGTACGCGTGGGCCGCTGGCTGAAACGTCCGGCCACGGATGAGGTCCTAGGGAGGGTTACGACAGGGCTCTACGAGCGTAAACGCCGGAGAGGTCTTACGAGGCCCGGTGTCGTGGAGGCACTACGGGGCTGGGGACGCGGAGGTGCTTACAGCGCCTGGTGCCGTAGAGGCGCTTCGGGCCCTGGTGGCGTGGACGCGTGCTTACAGGTCCTGGTGTCGTAGCGGTGCCACGCGCACGGCGACGTGGAGGCGCCACGGGCCCCAGCGTGCCGAGCCGTGCTCAGCGCACCTCGACGAACGCCCCGGCATCCCGCTCCGGCCGCGCCCGCGGCTCCTCCGCCGGGTGGCCCACCGCCACCGCCCCCATCGGATCCCAGTCCTCCGGCAGCCCGAGCACCTCGCGCACCACATCCCGGCAGAACATCGTCGACGACACCCACGCCGAGCCCAGCCGCTCCCCGGCCAGCGCGACCAGGAAGTTCTGCACCCCGGCCCCGGTGGCGACGACGAACATCTCCCGCTCGGCGCCGTCCCGCCGCGCGTCGCCGTAGGTGTGCGAACCGTCCATGACCAGGCACGGCACCACCAGATACGGCGCGTTGCGCAGCACGTCGCCGCGCCGGACGCGCTTGGCGATGGACTCCTCGCTCTTGCCGTCCCGCCGCAGATCGGCGATCCAGGCGTCCCGCATCGCGTCGAGCAGCCGTGTCCGCGACTCCGCCGACTCCAGCAGCACGAACCGCCACGGCGTCGTGTGGTGCGGCGCCGGCGCGGTGACCGCCGCCGCGACCGCTCTGCGTACGGCCCCGGGGTCGACGGGCTCGTCCGTGAACGCCCGTACCGTACGGCGCTGAGTCACCGCCTCCCGTACCGCCTCCGAGGTGCCCAGCCGGAACATGTCGTCGCGCGCGTCCCGCACCAGGGACCGCGCCCCGTCGCCGTGGTCCGTGGTCACCGTGTGCGCCAGCCCGCGCACCACGGCGACGGGCAGACCGGCCGTCTTGCCCTTGACCAGGTCACCGGCCGCGGCGAGTTCGTCCGCCGTGGCCACGACCGTCGCGCTGAGCGGATTGCCGTGCGCGTCCGTGCCGCCGCGCAGATCGTCGAGTACCCGGACACCCGATGCGCCGATCGCGACGTCGGTCAGCCCGGCGCGCCAGGGACGCCCGGAGGTGTCGGTGACGACGACGCCGATGTCGACGCCGAGTGCGTCGCGCAGTCCGTCGCGGATCGCGCGCGCGGACGCGTCCGGGTCCTCGGGCAGCAACAGCACGGTCCCGGCGGGAGTGTTGGAGGCGTCGACGCCGGCGGCCGCCATCACCAGGCCCTGCCGGTTCTCGACGATGCGGAGGGGGCCGCGACGCGCCACGACCCGTACCGTCTCCGCGTCGATGGCGGCCTCCCGGTCGGCCGCCTCGACGACCCGGCCCTCCGCCTTGGAGACGATCTTCGAGGTGACCAGGAGGACATCGCCGTCGGCGAGACCGGGCTCGGCGGCGGCGATCAGTTTCGCGAGGTCGTCGCCCTGCTGGACCTCGGGAATTCCGGAGACGGCCCAGACCCGGTAGCCGTCGGCAGACACCTCGCTCAAGACGAGCGCACCTCCTCGGCCAGCGCCAGCGCCTCGCGGGCCATCCGTGTGGTGGCGTCGAGGTCGGTCATCATCAGCGGTACGGCCCGGCAGCGGATCCCGGCCGACGAGACCCGGTCGACGGAGCCGGCGTCCACGGTGTCGACCAGCCAGCCGTCCAGGAGTCCCGAACCGTAGTGCTCGGCGACCGCCGCCGCCGTCGACTCCACGCCGACCGCCGCGAGCACCTTGTCGGCCATCCCGCGCACGGGCGCGTCCCCGACGATGGGGGACAGGCCGACGACCGGCACGCCCGCGTCGGCGATCGCCTCGCGGATGCCGGGCACGGCGAGGATCGTGCCGACCGAGACGACCGGGTTGGACGGCGGGAAGAGGATGACGTCCGCGCCGGCGATCGCCTCCAGGACGCCCGGCGCCGGCTTGGCCTGCTCGGCGCCGACCGGCACGATCGCCTCGGCCGGCACCTGGGCCCGCAGCCGCACCCAGTACTCCTGGAAGTGGACGGCCTTGCGCTCGCCGTCCACCTCGACCGCCACATGCGTCTCCACGCGGTCGTCCGTCATGGGGATCAGCCGCACGCCCGGCTTCCACCGGTCGCACAGCGCCTCCGTCACCGCGCTCAGCGGATACCCGGCGCCGATCATCTGCGTCCGCACGATGTGTGTGGCGAAGTCCCGGTCACCGAGCCCGAACCATTCCGGTCCCACGCCGTACGCCGCGAGCTCCTCCTTCAGGTGGAAGGTCTCGTCGGCCCGGCCCCAGCCCTGTTCCTCGTTGATACCGCCGCCCAGCGTGTACATCACCGTGTCGAGGTCCGGGCAGACCTTCAGCCCGAAGAGGTGGATGTCGTCCCCGGTGTTGCCGATGACCGTGATGTCCGCGTCCGGCACGGCCTGCTTCAGACCGCGCAGGAACCGTGCACCACCGATGCCGCCTGCCAGAACCACAATGCGCATGGGAGCAGTCTTGCAGGCGGGTACGACAACGCGTCAGGCAGTCACGGGGCGCGGCTCGGTGCGCGCCTCGCACGCCGACGCCATGGGGGTCCCGCCGGTCGAACGAAGGTGGGACTGGGGGAGCATCGGCATCTCGGTCAGGCCCGGGTAGTAGATGTGCAGGCTCACCGCCGGCTCCAGCGCGTCGTTCACGACGTCGTGCGTGTAGCCCGGTGCGAACACCCGCTGCGCACCCGCCTCCAACGCGCGCGTGCCGCGCTCGGTCCGCTCGGTCAGCGTGCCGTCCAGGACGGTCAGCACACCGGACGAGGGGCCGTGGTCGTGCGGTCCGCTGCCCTGTCCGGGGACCCAGGACAGCAGCCACACCTCGTAGCCGGGGCCGGTGCGCAGCCGGTGGTACCAGCGGGTGGTGGCGTCGTACCGGACGAGGTGCTCCCACTGCGACCGGTCGGCGGCGATGGAGCGGGCCAGGCCGACGAACTCGGCGACGGTGGCCGGGTGCTCGCGCGGTGTCTGGAGGAGGTGCGGGACTTCGAGGATGTCGCCCGCGATCTGGAGGTCGCTGTCGCTGTTCATGGGGTGGGTGGTTCCTCAGTGAAAGAAGGTCAGAGGGAACGGCAGCCGAGGGACGGGTGACTCGGCTTACAGCTGGAGCAGGTGGGCTCAACAGCTGGGACAGCAACAGCTACAGCGAGCGCGGGCAGCACCGTGGGACCCGGCGGTGCGGGTCGAGGTGAGTGCCGAGTTCGCGAGCATGCCCACAAGGACAGCGGTTTTCACCTGGGACTGTCAACTCGACGCCCGTTATGTGGGACATGTTTCACCTCATCCGGTTCATCTCTCAGGCGAAAGGTTTGTGCATGGGGTGGCCGGGACACATGGCGCACAACCGGGCGCACGAGCGCCGTTGTGATCCTGTGATCCGACTGTGATCCGGTTCGCTTCCGCGCGTGTGTGCAACGAGATCGAACTTCTGGGCGTCTTTTTCCGTACAGGCTCTGCGCGGAGCGGGAGGCCCTTCCGGGTCTCGTCTGCTTGTCAAGGTTTAGGCCGATTTGAACACTTTCCGCTAGGCCTTGGTTCCGCAGAGTGAATAAGGGGCTCAATAGCAGATCTCGGCTTGACTCGCCCGGAGCAGCACACTTGTAATTTCACTCGTGTCGTTCAGCCGAAATCGGTAACGGCTACATCACGGGGACGTGAAAGACAGACGAGGGGCGCACATGACCGAGCTGGTGCAGCAACTGCTGGTCGACGACGCGGACGAGGAACTCGGCTGGCAGGAGCGCGCGCTGTGCGCCCAGACCGACCCCGAGTCCTTCTTCCCCGAGAAGGGCGGCTCCACCCGCGAGGCCAAGAAGGTCTGCCTCGCCTGTGAGGTCCGCTCCGAGTGCCTCGAGTACGCCCTCGCCAACGACGAGCGGTTCGGCATCTGGGGCGGTCTGTCCGAGCGCGAGCGCCGCCGGCTGAAGAAGGCCGCCATCTGACCGCGGCGACGGCCGTCCGGCCATCGCGGGCAACCGCACGCACATACGTCTCGAACAGGTCTCGAACGGCCCGTCGCAGGTGGGTTATCCACAGGCGGCGGGCCGCCGTGATGCCCAGCCGATAGTGTGGTCGCTCGTCCGAGACGCCCCGGTGTCCCCTGGGGGCACAGGCGTCCACCGCAGTCCATCGAACCGGGGCCCGTACCTCGATGTCCGTGCACAGCCACACGGCAGCCCAGCACGACTCGGCTGCCACACCTGAGTTCCCGCGTCATGTGGTGACGGCGGTGGTCGTCTCCCACGACGGCGCCCGCTGGCTGCCCGACGTGCTCGCCGGGCTGCTCGGCCAGGAGCGTCCCGTCCAGTTCGCCGTCGCGGCCGACACCGGCAGCGCGGACCGGTCCGCGCAGCTGGTCACCGACGCGCTCGGCGCCGACCGCGTCCTGCACCTCGCCCGGCGCACCGGCTTCGGCCAGGCCGTCGAGGAGGCCAACCGCACCGCTCCCGTCCTCACCCCGGACGAGCTGCCGTATCTGAAGCGGCCCAGCGGCTGGGACCCCGTCACGCGCACCTGGCGCGACGACGCCTACGACATGCCCGAACTCCCTCACGGGGAGCCGGTGCAGTGGCTGTGGCTCCTGCACGACGACTGCGCCCCCGAACCCGACGCCCTGGCCCAGCTGCTGCGCGTCGTGGAGAACGAGCAGGAGCTGGGCAGGGACGACGTGGCCGTCGTGGGCCCGAAGCTGCGCGGCTGGTACGACCGCCGTCAGCTCCTCGAGGTCGGCGTCACCATCGCCCACTCCGGCCGCCGCTGGACCGGCCTCGACCGCCGCGAACAGGACCAGGGCCAGCACGACCACGTGCGGTCCGTGCTGTCCGTGTCCACCGCCGGCATGCTGATCCGGCGCGATGTCTTCGAACAGCTCGGCGGCTTCGACCGACGGCTTCCCCTGATGCGCGACGACGTCGACCTGTGCTGGCGCGCCACCGCCGCCGGCCACCGCGTCCTCGTCGCCCCGGAGGCGGTCGTACGACACGCCGAGGCGGCCTCCCGGGAGCGCCGCACCGTCGACTGCGTGGGCCGCACCTCCTCCTCCCCGCACAAGGTCGACAAGGCCGGCGCCGTCTACACCCTGCTCGTCAACAGCCGTACGGCCGTGCTGCCCTGGGTGCTGCTGCGCCTGGTGTTCGGCACCGTCCTGCGCACGCTCGCCTACCTCGTGGGCAAGGTCCCCGGCCAGGCCCTCGACGAGATCCGCGGTCTCGTGGGCACCTTGCTGCGCCCCGAGCGGATCATCGCCGGGCGGCGCAGGAGGGGCACCCCCGCCATCGACAAGGGCGAGCTGCGGGCCCTGTTCCCGCCGCCCGGCGCGACCGTGCGGGCCACCGTCGAACAGGTCGCGGGCGGTCTCTTCGGCAGCTCCGACCCCGAAGTGGCCGCCGGTGCGGGCCGGCACGGCGGCGCGGTCGAGTCCGGACCCGGCGGCGACGACGCCGACTTCCTGGAGATAGAACAGTTCGCACGCCTCAAGCGCATCGCCCGCAACCCCGGCCCGATGCTCTTCCTGGTGCTGCTCTTCGTCTCGCTGATCGCCTGCCGTGAACTCCTCGGCGGCGGCGCGCTCGCGGGCGGCGCGCTGCTGCCCGCCCCGGCCGAAGCCGGTGAGCTGTGGGCCCGCTACGCGGACGCCTGGCATCCGGTGGGCGCCGGCGGCACCCCCGCGGCGCCGCCGTACCTCGCGATCGTGGCGATGTTCGCCTCAGCGCTGCTGGGCTCGACCGGGCTCGCGATCACGATCCTGCTGGTCTGCTCGGTGCCGCTGGCCGGACTCACCGCCTACTTCGCCTCCCGACCGCTCGTCGAGTCGCGTCTCCTGCGCGCCTGGGCGGCCGTCGTCTACGCCTTCCTGCCCGCCGCCACCGGCGCCCTCGCCGGCGGCCGTATCGGCACCGCCGTACTCGCCATCCTGCTGCCGCTGATCGCCCGCGCGGGCATCGCCGCCAGCGGCCTGGCGAACGGCTCCGGTGCGCGCGGCAGTTGGCGCGCGACCTGGGCCTACGCACTGCTGCTGACGATCGCCACGGCCTTCACGCCGATCGTGTGGCCGATCGCGCTGGTCCTCGGCGTCGGACTGCTGGTGGTGCGGCGCGACGACATCGCGGCGTACGGCCTGCGCCTGCTCGCCCAGTTCGGTGTGCCGCTGCTGGTGCTCGCGCCCTGGTCGCTGTCGCTGCTTCCGTTCGGCTTCTTCCGCGAGGCCGGTCTGGAGTACGGCGCATCGTCCGCGTCCCCCGTGGACCTGCTCGGTGCCAGCCCCGGCGGGCCCGGCACCGTCAGCGGACTGATGCTCATCGGCGTCGTGCTGGCCGCGCTGGCCGCCCTGCTGCGCTCCGAGCGCCAGTCGGGCATCCGTACGGCCTGGGTGGTCGCCCTGCTGGGCTTCGTCTTCGCGGTCGTGTCCAACAGCTCCACCTGGGCCGGCCCCGCGACCCTCGTCTACGGCATCGCCCTCCTGGCCGCCGCCCTGCTCGGCGCCGACGGGGCACGCTCCCGGGTCGCCGAGCAGAGCTTCGGCTGGCGTCAGCCCGTCGCCGCGCTGATCGCGTTCGCGGCGGCCGCCGGCCCGCTGCTCGTCGCCGCCGGCTGGATGATCGGCGGCGCCGACGGACCGCTGGAGCGACGCGACCCCGTGCAGGTGCCCGCGTTCGTTGCCGAGGAGAGCAACACCCGCGACCAGGCCCGCACCCTGGTCCTCGACAGCGACTCCGCGGCCCACGTCGGCTACATGCTGGTCCGCGGTTCCGGCGCCCGCCTCGGTGACGCCGAACTCGCCGCGGCCGACGGGGAGAACGCCGAGCTCGACAAGATCGTCGCCAACCTGGTCGCCGGGTCCGGCGCCGACCAGGCCGATCAGCTGGGCGCCTTCGCGGTGCGGTACGTCCTCGTCCACAAGGGCGCCCCGCGCGAGGTCACCCGGGTGCTGGACGCCACGCCCGGGCTGTCGCGGCTGAGCGAGCAGAACGGCAGCGCGCTGTGGCGGATCGACCGCCAGGTGTCGCGCGCGGCCATCGTCGCGGGTTCCGGCGCGGGCGCCGCGACCGGTGCCGGTGAGCCCGAACCGGTCGCCGCCGGGCCCGTGGAGATCCACACCACGATTCCCGGTGGCTCCGACGGGCGGGTGCTGCGGCTCGCCGACAGCGCCGACGACGGATGGACGGCCACCCTGGACGGCGAGCCGCTCACCGCGACGACCGTCGACGGCTGGGCCCAGGGCTTCGAACTGCCCGCTGACGGCGGCAAGTTGGACGTCACCTATGACGACCCGATCGGTCACACCGCCTGGCTGTGGGCGCAGGGCTTCCTCGCCGTCGTGCTGGTGGTGATGGCCCTGCCGGGGCGTCGCCGTGACATCGACGACGATCTGCCGGAGGAGCAGGCGGTTCCGGAAGAGGCGAGGGCCGGCGAGGGCCGGCGGGCGCGTCGGCTGCGCGCCCAGGCCGAGGCCGAGGAGGCCGGTGAGGACGCGGAGTTCCCGCCTCCCCCGTCGGAGGCGCCACCCGCGGCGATCCCGCAGCAGACGCCCTACGGCGACTGGGACACGCCCAGCTACACGGGCGCCGACCACTACGGCGGCGAGCAGTACCCGGGCGGACAGCAGTATCCGGCGGGCGGCGGCTACGACCAGGCGTATCAGGCGGACCCCTACCAGGGCGGTCAGTACGACCCGTACGCATACGGCGGACAACCGCAGGCGGGGGCGTACGACCCCGCGTACGACCCCGCGTACGACCCGACGTACCAGCAGGGTTACGACGCCACTTACGACCCGGCGCAGCAGCATCCGCACGGCAATGAGCGTTCCGACGGGAGCCAGCAGTGAACCGCACCACCCTGTCCCTGATCGCCGGCGTCGGTGCCCTCGCGGCCATCACGGGGTTCGCGGCGCTGTCGACGCCGGACGCGTCCGGGGCGAACACCGCCAAGGCGGCGGCCGAGTTGCCGGTGGAGCGTTCGAGTCTGGTGTGTCCGGCGCCGAGCATCTCCGACCTGGCCGAGACGACGTACAGCTCGTTCACGCCTGTCACCAAGGGGACGGGGAGCGACGGGAAGGCGGAACTGCTGTCGGCGGGCAGGGGCGGCAAGGCGGAGAAGCCGGGGAAGGCCGACAAGCCCGTCCTGGAGGCCAAGGAGCCGGGAAAGCCGGTCACCGAGGACGCCTCCGGGGCCGACTCGCCCGCGCTCGTCGGGACCGCCGACGGGAAGTTCGCACCCGGGTGGACCGTGCAGCAGACCACCGAGGTCGCCGCGGGCACGGGTCGCGGGCTCCAGGGCGTCAACTGCACCGCGCCGGACACGGAGTTCTGGTTCCCGGGGGCCAGTACGGCCACCGACCGCACGGACTACGTGCATCTGACGAACCCGGACGACTCCGCGGCCGTCGTCGACATCGAGCTGTACGGCAAGGACGGAGCCCTGGAGACCACGGTGGGGGAGGGAATCACGGTCCAGCCGCACTCCGGTGAGCCGATACTTCTGTCCACCCTCACCGGTGAGAAGCAGGACAACGTGACCGTGCACGTGAGTGTGCGCAGCGGTCGGGTGGGTGCCTCGGTGCAGGCGCTGGACGACAAGCTCGGCGGGGACTGGCTGGCGGCGTCCGTCGATCCCGCGGGGAGCCTGGTGCTGCCCGGCATTCCGAAGGACGCCACGGCCGTGCGGCTGGTGGCGTTCGCGCCGGGGGAGTCGGACGCGGATCTGAAGGTGCGGCTGGCTTCGCCGTCGGGGGCCATCACCCCCGCCGGGAACGAGACGTTGCACGTCAAGGCGGGGATGACCAGTGCCGTGGATCTCGGTGACGTGATGCGCGGGGAACCCGGGTCGCTGGTGCTGACGCCCACGGACCGGTCGGTGCCGGTGGTCGCGGCCCTGCGGGTGGTTCGCGGCAAGGGCGCCAAGCAGGAGACGGCGTTCATCCCGGCCGCTCGGCCGGTGGGCAAGCGCGCGACCGCGGTCGACAACCGTGCCAAGGGCTCGACGCTGTCCGTGACGGCACCGTTCGGTACGGCGGAGATCAAGGTGACGGCCTCGGCCGGGAGCGACGGCGGTACGGAGGCGTCGAAGACGTACACGGTCAAGTCCGGTACCACGCAGGAAGTGGAAGTGCCGGTGCCGAGCGGGTTGAAGGGCACCTACGCCCTCACCGTGGAGACGGTGTCGGGCGGCCCGGCCTACGCCTCCCGGACACTGGCCGTGCCGGAGGACGGGGTGCCCGCGTTCACCGTGCAGACACTGTCCGACGACCGGGGAATGGTGTCGGTGCCGGAGGCGGACGAGGACCTGTCGGTCTTGCAGAAGTAGGGCGGCCCTGGCGGCGCCCGAGGCAGCCCCGGCTCCGGCCGAAGGCGCCGTCAGTCCTCGCCGTACCTGGGGTCCACCGTCTCCGGGGTGAGGCCCAGCAGCTCCGCCACCTGCTCCACGACGACCTCGTGGACCAGCGCCGCCCGCTCGTCACGCCCCTTGGTGCGGATCTCCACCGGACGGCGATAGATGACGACCCGCGCACGGCGTCCCTCGCGGGCGGCGATGGTGCCGCCCAGGGGGACCGCCTCGTCGTTCCAGCTGTGGCCGGGGCCGTCGAGGCGGGGGACCTCCAGGACCAGGAAATCGATGTCGGTCAGCTGGGGCCAGCGGCGTTCGAGGCGTTCCACCGAGTCCTGGACCAGGTCGGCGAAGGCGTCGGCCCGGCTCGCCGCGAGCGGGACCTGGGGCGGTGCGATCGGGCCGCGCATGCCCCGGCCGTGGCGATCACGGCGGCGGGGCCCGGGGCCGGCGGCGCGGGGCGGTACAGGGGTGTCCATCACTGATGAAGGGTAGTCCTCGCGGCCCGCACCTGTCCGATCGCCGTGGGGTGGTGCGGGCGATCTCCGGCCGTCCGTACGGCATGTCGGCAGATGACCATTCCAGCCAAGCTTGGGCTCGATTCCGTATCTCTCCGAGAGCGGCGACGTCGAGGCAATTGTTGGGTTTTGTGGTATGTGGTGACCGATTCTGAACGGGGCCATCGACTCGATACAAGGCTTTTGGGCAGGTCAGAGGCGTGGGACGGGAGAGGCGCGCGGGGCGCCGCACAGCACGACACGGTGGGGTGACCTGGGGGAGAGTCGTCGCGGCCCGCTCAAGAGTGCGGTACCGTCCAACGTCGTGAGCCCTGTACGTCGCTGTTCGCGCACCGCTTGCGGCCGTCCCGCCGTAGCGACGCTGACGTACGTCTACGCCGACTCGACCGCGGTCCTCGGCCCGCTCGCCACCTACGCCGAACCCCACTGCTACGACCTGTGCGCCGAGCACTCCGAGCGCCTGACCGCCCCGCGCGGGTGGGAGGTCGTACGGCTGCTGGACGGTTCGGCTCCGGCCCGCCCGAGCGGGGACGACCTGGAAGCGCTTGCCAACGCCGTGCGTGAGGCGGCCCGTCCGCAGGAGCGGGCGGCCGGGGCGGGCGGGGGCGGCGGCCGGGGCGCCGACCCGATGGAGGTCGCGCGCCGGGGTCATCTGAGGGTGCTCAGGTCGCCCGACAACTGACCGTTGGTGTCGGTTTTTTCTGTGGTTCTTGTGTGCTCGTTTCGTTGAGTGATGCACGAGCATTGACGCCTGGTTGGCGCGGACACGACCATTCCGTATGCCGGAACGAGAAATCGCTTTCCGTATGGCGGAACCGGGGAGGCGCCCGTGTACGTGCAGGAACTGGAGCCGGTAGCCGGCTCACTGGGACTGTCCGCCCTGGTGGCGGCGCTGCCCCTGGTGATCGTCCTCGTCCTGCTGGGCGGGGTCCGGATGAAGGCGCATCTGGCGGGCCTCACGGGCCTGTTGGCCGCCGGACTGGTCGCCTGGCTCGCGTACGGCATGCCGCTCGACCAGACGCTCTCCAGCGCCGCCCAGGGGGCCGTCTTCGGGCTTTTCCCCATTCTGTGGATCGTCGTCAACGCCCTCTGGGTGTACCGGATGACCGTCCGGACGCGGCACTTCGACATCCTGCGGCGGTCGTTCGGGCGGCTCTCCGACGATCCGCGCATCCAGGCGCTCGTCGTCGCCTTCTGCTTCGGGGCCCTGCTGGAGGCCCTCGCGGGGTTCGGCGCCCCTGTCGCGATCTGTTCGGTCATGCTGGTGGCGCTCGGCTTCGAGCCGGTCAAGGCGGCGGTGGTCGCGCTGGTCGCCAACACCGCGCCCGTGGCCTTCGGGGCGATGGGAACACCGGTGGTGACGCTGGCTCAGGTCACCGGGTTGCCGCTGGACGACGTGGCCTCCGTGGTGGGACGCCAGACGCCCCTGCTGGCCCTGGTCGTTCCGCTGGTGCTGGTCTGGCTGGTGGACGGGCGGCGCGGGCTGCGGGAGACCTGGGTGCCGGCCCTGGTGTGCGGAGTCGCCTTCGCCGTCGCCCAGTTCGCCGCCTCCAACTACGTCTCCGCACAACTCGCCGACATCGGCGCCGCCTTGGTCGGCGCGGGCGCCCTGGTCGCCGTGCCGCACGCGCGCGTGCCCGCCGCCGAGGCCGTACGCGCGTCCGTGCTGACGGGCGCGCGCAGCGAGGAGTTGGACGAGGACGACCCGCGCGGCGAAGTCGTACGGGCCTACGCGCCGTACGCGTTGATCGTCGTGATCTTCTCCATCGCGCAGATCCCCGTCGTCAAGGACTGGCTGGCCGAGGCGACCCAGACGTACGACTGGCCCTTCCTGAACGTCGCGAACCCGGACGGGGATCCGGTCAGCGGCAACATCTTCAGCTGGCCGATCGTGTCCACCGGCGGCACGCTCGTGCTGCTCGCCGGGGTGTGCACGGCGGTCGTGCTCGGAGTGCACGCGCGCGTGGCCGTCAAGGAGTGGGCCGCCACCGTGCACGAGCTGCGGTTCGCCATCCTCACGGTGACGTCCGTGCTGGCGCTCGCGTACGTCATGAACCTGTCCGGACAGGCCGCGACCATCGGGTATTTCGTGGCCGCGGCGGGCGCCGGGCTCGCCTTCCTGTCGCCGGTGCTGGGCTGGTTCGGGGTGGCCGTCTCGGGCTCCGACACGTCCGCCAACGCGCTGTTCGGGGCGCTTCAAGTGACGGCGGCGCGGGAGTCGGGGCTGTCGCCGGAACTCCTGGCCGCCGCCAACAGTTCAGGTGGTGTGCTCGGCAAGATGATCTCGCCGCAGAACCTCACGATCGCCTGCGCCGCCGTGGGGCTCGCGGGCCGGGAGGGGGACCTGCTGCGCCGGGTGCTGCCGTGGAGCCTCGGGCTGCTGCTGGTGATGTGTCTGATCGTGGTCGGACAAAGTTCACCGGTGCTCGGCTGGATGCTGCCCTGAGGCCCGCATTGACCTTGAGGTTACGGCTCGGGGTCCACTGAGCGGGCACACAGCGCACTGTCAGTCCGGGCGGGTAGTTTGGGGTGACCGACAGGACTTTCAGGAGGGTTGGCCGTGGCTGCTGATCTGTCACAGCTCGTGAAGGCGTACGACGTGCGCGGGGTCGTCCCGGACCAGTGGGACGAGTCCCTGGCCGAGCTCTTCGGGGCAGCCTTCGTCCAGGTGACGGGGGCGAGCGCGATCGTGATCGGTCACGACATGCGCCCCTCGTCGCCCGGCCTGTCCCGCGCGTTCGCGCGCGGTGCCGCGGCCCGGGGCGTCGACGTCACCGAGATCGGGCTGTGCTCCACCGACCAGCTGTACTACGCGTCCGGCGCGCTGGACCTGCCGGGCGCGATGTTCACGGCCTCGCACAACCCGGCCCAGTACAACGGCATCAAGATGTGCCGCGCGGGCGCCGCCCCGGTCGGCCAGGACACCGGCCTCGCCGAGATCCGCGAGCTGGTCGAGGCCTGGACCGAATCGGGCGCCCCCTCCCCGGCCGCGCGGACGGGCGTGATCACCCAGCGGGACACGCTGGAGGACTACGCCGCCCACCTCCGCTCCCTGGTCGACCTGACGTCCATCCGCCACCTGAAGGTCGTCGTCGACGCGGGCAACGGCATGGGCGGGCACACGGTGCCCACCGTGTTCGCCGGTCTGCCCCTGACCCTCGTCCCGATGTACTTCGAGCTGGACGGCACCTTCCCGAACCACGAGGCGAACCCCCTGGACCCCGCGAACATCGTGGACCTCCAGAAGCGGGTCCGCGAGGAATCCGCCGACCTCGGCATCGCCTTCGACGGTGACGCCGACCGCTGCTTCGTCGTCGACGAGCACGGCGCCCCGGTCTCGCCCTCGGCCATCACCGCCCTGGTGGCCTCGCGCGAGCTCGCCAAGCACGGCGGCAAGGGCACGATCATCCACAACCTGATCACGTCCTGGTCGGTCCCGGAGGTCGTCAAGGAGAACGGCGGCACCCCGGTCCGCACCCGCGTCGGCCACTCCTTCATCAAGGCCGAGATGGCCAAGTCCGGCGCGATCTTCGGCGGCGAGCACTCCGCCCACTACTACTTCGCGGACTTCTGGAACGCCGACACGGGCATGCTGGCCGCCCTGCACGTCCTCGCGGCCCTCGGCGGCCAGGACGGCCCCCTCTCCGCTCTCGTCGACCAGTACGACCGCTACGCCGGCTCCGGCGAGATCAACTCCACCGTCGCCGACCAGAAGGGCCGCCTCGCCGCGATCAAGGCCGCGTACGAGGGCCGGGAGGGCGTGACCCTCGACGAACTCGACGGCCTGACCGTGACCGCCGCCGACTGGTGGTTCAACGTCCGCCCGTCCAACACGGAGCCCCTGCTGCGCCTGAACGCGGAGGCCCGGGACGAGACGACGATGGCGAAGGTACGGGACGAGGCGCTGGCGATCATCAGAGGCTGAGACCGGTCCCGGCATCTCAGCCCGTCCGGCGTTCGAGGACGAGGCCCGTTCAGGGCCGACAGCGGGGGTCTGGGGGCGTCAGCCCCCAGAGACGGGCCGGGGTCGAAGGGGCAGCGCCCCTGGGGGATGGGACGGGTAGGGGCGGCGGGGGCGAGAAAAACCCGGCCGCCCACCCCCGCACCGCCCCCCGCCCAACCCCCGCACCCCGCCCCCACCGGCGGTACCCTGACCAGGCACATCCGCACACCCGCACGCACCACCCACCCCACCCCAGAAGGGACCCGCCATGCCGCTGGAAGCCGGCCTCCTGGAGATCCTCGCCTGCCCGGCCTGCCACTCCCCGCTCAAGGAGCAGGACGCCGAACTGCTCTGCACCGGCCAGGACTGCGGCCTGGCGTACCCGGTCCGCGACGGCATCCCCGTCCTGCTCGTGGACGAGGCCCGCCGACCGGCGTAGAGCGACGGCAGAGCGACGCCCACGGAAGGCGACGCCCACCAGGGGCCCACACCCCCAGAGCCGTACACACATCAGCAGCGCCCGCAACACAACCGCACAGCGCACACCGCACCCCCCGGCCCACCCCAGGCGCACAGGCCCAACAAAGCCCCAAACCCACCCCGGCGATCGGAGGCTGCCGCCCATGCTCGACGAATCGCTGCTGGACACGCCGGAGGCGCTCGCCGAGGCCGACCGCCGTGCCCTGCTCCGAGGCGCGGCCGAAGCCGGCGCCCGCGTCCGCACCGCCGCCCGGCACGCCATCGAGGCCGGCGTCCCCGACCTCAAGCCCGACGGCCGCCCCCGCGCCATCCTCCTCGCGGGCCCCGGCGCCGCCGCCAACTGCGTGGCCGACCTCCTCGGCACACTCGCCGGCGCCACCAGCCCCGTCACCCGGCTGGCCCCGACCGGCGTCGCCCCCGCCGCGGGCGCCCTGCGTTGGGAGCTGCCCGGCTGGGCCGGCTCCGTGGACCTGCTGCTGATCACCACCCCCGACGGCACCGAACCCGGCCTGACGCTGCTCGCCGAGCAGGCGTACCGCCGCGGCTGCACGGTCGTCGCCGTGGCCCCCGCCCGCACCCCGCTCACCGAAGCGGTGCACGGCAACCACGGCCTGTTCGTACCGATGGCGACGGCCCCGTACGAGGAGGCCGAACCCCTCGCCGCCTCCGCCCCCGGCGTTCTGTGGGCCCTGCTCACCCCGCTCCTGGCGCTGCTCGACCGCACCGGCATGCTGACCGCCCCGCCCGACGCCGTGGAGAAGGTCGCCGACCGCCTCGACCACATCGCCGAACGCTGCGGCCCCGCCATCGCGACCTACAGCAACCCCGCCAAGACCCTCGCCGCCGAACTCGCCGACTCGCTCCCGCTGATCTGGACCGAGGGCGTCTCCGCAGGCCCGGCCGGCCGCCGTTTCGCCGCCGCGCTCGCCGAACTCTCCGGCCAGCCCTCCTTGGTCGCCGAACTGCCCGAGGCACTCGCCGCGCACCACGCCCTGCTCGCCGGCCGGCTCGCCGCGAACGCCGACCCCGACGACTTCTTCCGCGACCGCGTGGAGGAGACCCCGGCCCTGCACGCGCGCGTGGTGCTGCTGCGCGACCGCCCGAGCGGCGGCCTCACCGCCGCGCCCGCGGCCCGCGACCTGGCTCTCACCCACGACACCCCCATCAGCGAACTGGAGCCGGAACCCGGCGGCGAGCTCGAGACCCTCGCGGAACTGATCGCCATCACGGATTTCGCCGCCGTTTACCTGGCGCTCGCCTCGGGCGCCTGATGTATCCGAGGGCGCTCTGACGGCCGTACGCGCGAGAAGCCGTCGTACGAACGACAGTCGTACGCAAGACGAACCGGCGTCCCACGCACCGCAGAGCCCGCGGCGAATCCGCGCCGCACACACAGAGAGCAGGCAGAGACCCGCATGGACCGCCTCGACAACACCATCCGCCCCTACGCCTGGGGCTCCACCACGGCGATCCCGAAGCTCCTCGGAGCGGAGCCGACCGGCGAACCGCAGGCGGAGATGTGGATGGGCGCGCACCCGGGCGCACCTTCGCGCACCGAGCGCGGCACCCTCGTCGAGGTGATCGAGGCCGACCCGGAGCGCGAACTGGGCGCCGAGGCGGTCGCGAAGTTCGGGCCGCACCTGCCGTTCCTGCTCAAGATCCTCGCCGCCGGCGCCCCGCTCTCCCTCCAGGTGCACCCCAACCTCGCGCAGGCGAAGGAGGGTTACGAGGACGAGGAGGCCCGCGGTATCCCCGTGGACGCGGGCCACCGCAACTACAAGGACGCCAACCACAAGCCCGAACTGATCTGCGCGCTCACCGAGTTCGACGGCCTGTGCGGCTTCCGCGACCCCCTCCGGGCCGCCGACCTGATGGACGGCCTCGGCGTCGACTCCCTCAAGCCGTACGTCGACCTGCTGCACGCCCACCCCGAGGACGCGGCCCTGCGCGAGGTCCTCACCGCGATCCTCGCCGCCGACCCCGACGAGATGGCGCACACCGTCTCCGAGGCGGCGGCGGCCTGCTCCCGCCTGGGCGGCGACTACGCCCCGTACGCCGACATCGCCCACCACTACCCGGGCGACCCCGGCGTCATCGCCGCCATGCTCCTCAACTACGTCCGCCTCCAGCCCGGCGAGGCCCTGTTCCTCGGCGCCGGCATCCCGCACGCCTACCTCAACGGCCTCGGCGTCGAGATCATGGCCAACTCCGACAACGTGCTGCGCTGCGGCCTCACCCCCAAGCACGTCGACGTCCCCGAACTCCTGCGCGTCGTCCGCTTCGAGGCGGGAGACGCCGGCGTGCTGCGCCCGGAGGCCGCCCCGGACGGCGAGGAGGTCTACGAGACCCCGATCGACGAGTTCCGGCTCTCCCGGTACGTCCTCCCGGAGGGCACCGTCGCCCACGACCTCACGCGCGCGACCCCGCAGATCCTGCTCTGCACGGCCGGTTCCGTCCGCATCGGCGAGCACGAGCTGACGCCGGGCCGGTCGGTCTTCGTACCGGCGGGCGAAAAGGCCGAAGTGTCCGGGGCCGGTACGGTCTTCCGGGCCACCGTCGTCGCCTGACCGAGGGCATCGGACGACCGGGCGAGCCAATGTCGTACCGGGCTGCAACAATGGCCCACCGGCAAAGGACGGGCAAAGCCGATCGGGGGCCGCACCCTCGCTCGGCGACGCCCGGGACGGCGTACGTACGAGAGCCGCGAAGGCGGCCGAGGCCACGCAGGCTGTGAAGGCCGCGAAGGCCATGAGGGCGAAGGGACAACGCGACACATGAGCGCGTCAGGCGGTACCAGGGCGATCGTGGCGGCACTCGCCGCCAACCTCGCGATCGCGGCATCGAAATTCGTGGCGTTCGCGTTCAGCGGCTCGTCGTCGATGCTCGCCGAGGGCGTGCACTCGCTCGCGGACTCCGGCAATCAGGCCCTGCTGCTGGTCGGCGGCAAGAAGGCGCAGCGCGAGGCGACTCCGCAGCACCCCTTCGGCTACGGCCGCGAGCGGTACATCTACGCCTTCCTCGTCTCGATCATCCTGTTCTCCGTCGGTGGCATGTTCGCCCTGTACGAGGGCTACGAGAAGATCAAGCACCCGCACGAGATCGAGCACTGGTACTGGCCGGTCGGCGTCCTGGTCTTCGCGATCATCGCCGAGTCCTTCTCCTTCCGTACGGCCATCAAGGAGTCGAACGTCCTGCGGGGCGGGAAGTCCTGGAAGGAGTTCGTCCGTCACGCCAAGGCCCCCGAGCTGCCGGTCGTCCTCCTGGAGGACCTGGGCGCGCTGGTCGGTCTGATCCTCGCCCTGGGCGGTGTCGGCCTGGCCCTGCTCACCGGCGACGGAGTCTGGGACGGCGTCGGCACCATCTGCATCGGCGTCCTGCTCGTCCTGATCGCGGTCGTGCTGGCCATCGAGACCAAGTCGCTGCTGCTCGGTGAGTCCGCGGGCGTCGAGAACGTACGGAAGATCGAGGCCGCCGTCGTCGACGGTGAGGCGGTCACCCGCATCATCCACATGCGCACGCTCCACCTCGGCCCCGAGGAACTCCTGGTCGCCGCCAAGATCGCCGTCCGGCGCGAGGCCACGGCCGCCGAGGTCGCCTCCGCCATCAACGCCGCCGAGTCCCGCATCCGCGAGGCCGTCCCGATCGCCCGCGTCATCTACCTCGAACCCGACATCTACAGCGAGACCGAGGCAGCCAAGGGCGCCGACCGCGAGGCGACGCCCGGGGGGCCGGTACAGCACGGCTCCGACCACTGACGGTTCGCACGACAGCTGCCAGTACTCCAGCTGCCCGTACGGCACTTGTCCGTACGGCGAAGGGGCCCGCCGAGTCGATCGGCGGGCCCCTTCGTGTCCCTGGTGGCGGCAACACCCCCTGCCCAGCCGCGCACCACGGTCACCGGATCTCGCCGAGCACCTCCAGCACCGCGCGCTCGTCCCCGGCCGTCAGCAGCCGCTCCCGGAACTCCGCGTCCATCAACTTCCGTGACAGCAGCGCCAGAATCCGCAGATGCTCGTCGCCCGCGGCCGCCTCCGGTACGGCGATCATGAACACCAGTCTCGCCTTCGTACCGTCCAGCGAGCCCCACTCGACACCCTCGAGGGAACGCGCGAACCCGACGACCGGCGCGGTCACCGCGTCCGTCTTGGCGTGCGGAATCGCGATCTCCTCACCGAGCCCGGTGGTGCCCTGCGCCTCCCTCCGCAGCGCGGTCGCCACCAACTCGTCCGGGTCCGCGACCTTGCCGGTCCTCGCCAGCAGCTCGGCCATTTCCCGAATCGCCGACTCCTTGTCGGCGGCATCGAGCCGCACCTTCACCGTGTGCTCGGTGAGGTAGCCGGAGAGGACTTCAGCAGAAGAATCGTCGGCTTCGGTCTCGTCCGCGGCACCCGTGGCCGCCGCGGGCGACCCCGCCGGCGACGTACTCGAACCGGCCAACGCCGACTCACGTACGGCAGCCTGCGCCACCACGGCGGCGGCGCCGGCGCCAGGCACTCCGGCACCCGCACCGACCAGCGCGGGCTCAAGCCCGGCCAAGCCCGTGCCCGTGCCCGTGTCCGCGCTGACGAGGGCCTCCCCGCGCCGCCTGCGCTCACCGACGTCCACCAGGGCAACCGTCGTCAGCGCGGTGACGACCGAGCCGATCACCACGGCCACGAAGAACATCGGCACCCCGCTCACCGCACCCAGCACGGCCACGATCGGCCCGCCGTGCGGCACCGCGTCCTCCACACCGGCGACCCCGGCGACGGCACCGGCGACCGCGCCGCCGAGCATGTTGGCGGGGATGACCTGCGCGGGCCGGGCGGCGGCGAACGGGATCGCGCCCTCGGAGATGCCGAAGCAGCCCATGAACAGAGACGCGAGCCCGGTCTCCCGCTCCTGCTCGGTGTACAGCCGCTTGCGTATCAGCGTGGCCAGGCCCTGACCCAACGGCATGACCGGGATCGCCGCCGCGCACATGCCCATGACCGTCTGGTTGCCGGTCGCGATAAGGCCCGCGCCGAACAGGAACGCCGTCTTGTTGACCGGCCCGCCCATGTCGAACGCGATCATCAGCCCGAGAATCGCGCCGAGCAGGATCGCACTCGTGCCGGTCATCCCGCTGAGCCAGTCGGTCAGGTTCTCGAACACCCAGGAGATCGGCTTGCCGATGACGTAGATGAAGAACATGCCGAGCGCGGTCGTCGCCACGATCGGGATCACGATGATCGGCATGATCGGCTGCGCGAACTTCGGGACCTTGACCTTCTTGATCCACAACACCAGGTACCCGGCGAGGAACCCGGTCACGATCGCCCCGATGAAGCCGGCGCCCGCCTTGGAGTCGTACAGCTCACCGGTGTTGGCGATCCAGCCACCGATCATGCCGGGCACCAGGGCGGGCCGGTCCCCGATGGCATAGGCGATATAGCCGGACAGGATCGGCACCATCAGCGTGAAGCCGATGACGCCGATGTTGTTCACGTCCATCCAGAAGGAGTCCTTCGGGATGACGAGACCGCCCGACGGGTCCGTGTGCCCGCCGAGCGAGAGCGAGATCGCGATCAGCAGACCGCCGACCACGACGAACGGGATCATGTAACTGACCCCGTTCATCAGCGCCTTGTACCCGACGCTCCGCTCCTTGCCACCGCGGGACGCGGGGGCCGTAGGGGTGCCCCCGTCCGTGTGCACGGGCGCCGACAGCACCCGCTCGATCAGCTCCTCGGGGTGGCGGATGCCCTCGGCCACTCCGACGGTGAGGACCCGCTTGCCCGCGAAACGGCTCAGGTCCACGTCCTTGTCCGCCGCGACGATGATGCCGTCGGCGTGGTTGACATCGTTGTCATCGAGAACGTTTTCAGCCCCGATGGATCCCTGGGTCTCCACCTTCATGTCGATGCCACGACTCTCGGCGGCCTGCGCGAGCTTCTCGGCCGCCATGTACGTGTGGGCGATGCCGGTCGGGCATGCGGTCACCGCGAGCAGCTTCAACCGCTTCTGCTCGCCACCGCCGCTGCCCGTGGGGGGAGGGCCGGCCGGACTGGTCACGTCGATCTCCTAACGCCTTTGTCGTGCGGACACGCCGTCCCGGACGCCCCGCAAGATCGATCAGTTGTTCCGATCTGAAGGGCATCCTGCCCCACCTCACCGCCGACTCAAAGGGGCCCAGTTCCCAGAACGTCCCGGTATGCCGACACCTGTGAAGCCTTCGTTGGTGTCCTGTTATCGCTCCCGCACCCGACCGTCACCCGACCCGCCGCCCACACCCGTCCGGCCGCTCTCCCGCACCGGCCTAGGCTCGCCCGATGGCTCGATCCGGTCGGATGCGGACTGGGGGCGGCCGGGCCTCCCGGTGTAGCTTGGGACAGAGCCAGACGTCGCTGCTGATGGCGGTCGGGCGGTCCCGATGCGGACCGGCCGAGGGAGAGAGGGCCTCCGACGGACTGCGCTGCGCGTACGCGGGCATGCCTGTGTCCTCCTCGGACACCCCTGTGTCCGCCGCCGCGCAGAACAGCCGTACCCACCCTCGACCCAACCCCCGAGGAGCAGCTCGCAATGACGACTGTCGAGAACCGACAGGACTTCAAGGTCGCCGACCTCTCCCTGGCCGAGTTCGGCCGCAAGGAGATCACCCTCGCCGAGCACGAGATGCCCGGCCTGATGTCGATCCGCAAGGAGTACGCCGACGCGCAGCCGCTGGCCGGCGCCCGCATCACCGGCTCCCTGCACATGACGGTGCAGACCGCCGTCCTCATCGAGACCCTGGTGGCCCTGGGCGCCGAGGTCCGCTGGGCGTCCTGCAACATCTTCTCCACCCAGGACCACGCCGCCGCCGCGATCGCCGTCGGCCCGAACGGCACGCCCGACAACCCCCAGGGCATCCCGGTCTTCGCCTGGAAGGGCGAGACCCTGGAGGAGTACTGGTGGTGCACGGAGCAGGCCCTGACCTGGCCGAACACCGCCACCGGCGGCCCGAACATGATCCTGGACGACGGTGGTGACGCCACCCTCCTCGTCCACAAGGGCGTCGAGTACGAGAAGGACGGCCAGGTCCCCGCGGTCGACACCGCCGAGTCCGACGAGCACCGCGTCATCCTCCAGCTGCTCCACCGCACCCTGGGCGAGAACGCCCAGAAGTGGACCCAGCTGTCCTCCGAGATCCGCGGCGTGACCGAGGAGACCACGACCGGCGTCCACCGCCTGTACGAGATGCAGCGCGACGGCGTCCTCCTGTTCCCGGCGATCAACGTCAACGACGCCGTCACCAAGTCGAAGTTCGACAACAAGTACGGCTGCCGCCACTCGCTGATCGACGGCATCAACCGCGCCACCGACGTCCTGATCGGCGGCAAGACCGCGGTCGTCTGCGGCTACGGCGACGTGGGCAAGGGCTGCGCGGAGTCCCTGCGCGGACAGGGCGCCCGCGTGATCATCACCGAGATCGACCCGATCTGCGCGCTCCAGGCGGCGATGGACGGCTACCAGGTCACGACCCTCGACGAGGTCGTCGACAAGGCCGACATCTTCATCACCACGACCGGCAACAAGGACATCATCATGGCCTCGGACATGGCCAAGATGAAGCACCAGGCGATCGTCGGCAACATCGGCCACTTCGACAACGAGATCGACATGGCCGGCCTGGCCAAGATCCCGGGCATCGTCAAGGACGAGGTCAAGCCGCAGGTCCACACCTGGACCTTCGCCGACGGCAAGGTGCTGATCGTCCTCTCCGAGGGCCGCCTGCTGAACCTGGGCAACGCCACCGGCCACCCGTCGTTCGTGATGTCCAACTCGTTCGCGGACCAGACGCTGGCCCAGATCGAGCTGTTCACCAAGCCCGACTCCTACCCGACCGGTGTGTACACGCTGCCCAAGCACCTGGACGAGAAGGTCGCCCGCCTCCACCTGGACTCGCTCGGTGTGAAGCTGACGACGCTCCGCCCCGAGCAGGCCGCGTACATCGGCGTGGAGGTCGAGGGTCCCTACAAGTCGGACCACTACCGCTACTGAGCCGAGCCACTGCCGAACCGGCCTCTGCCCCGCGGTGCTGCCTCCCGCAGGCCGCGGAAGAGGCCGGTCGGCAGGGTCGGCAGCTCAGCGCGAGCGCGTCCGTGCACTGACGCGCCGCACAGCGGCAGAACCTCCGAGGCAGGCCCCCGCACCCCCGTGCCGGGGGCCTGCCTCTTCGGCCCGCCAGACGTCCGGCCATGCAGGCCCGCTCGGCCCGCGTGGCAGGACAGCCCGTCCGTCAAGCCCCAGGACCCCGATGCCCCGCGGCCGTTATTCGCTCCATGATCCGCACGATCACACCCCCCTCGCAGAAGAGCACTTCCACTGCGCCCCCGGTCCCTCCGGCTGGCGCTATGTCGCCCAGCTGACCACCCCCGCGGGCGATCACAGCGGTTCCGTCGACCTCGCCCTCGACGAACTCGGCCGCCCCATCCGTCTCGAACTCCACGCCGGCGGCTGGCAGGTCCGCGGCGCCGCCCTCGACGGCGTCACCTGGGTCCGCACCGACCCCACCGGAGCTCACGCCACCGAAGGCAATGTGCGCGCCCATGCCTTCACCGGGACGTCCCCCGCGTTCCTCATCGCCACCGCTCGTCTTCTGCGCCTCACCCCTTCCGCCTCCGCAACCCGCGTACGCCTCGTGGCCTTCACGGACCCGGTCCTCGCCCCCCGCACCGTGGACCAGTCCTGGGCCTTGGTGAACAGCGAAACACACGCCACTGACAACGGCCCTCTGACCGTGGAGGAGTACCAGGTCACAGCCCTGGACACGGGCGAGCAGCACGCCGTGCACATCGCGGGGGACGTTGTCCTCGCGGCGCCCGGCATCGAACTGGAGGACCTGAACTCGCCCCCGTCGACCTTCACTTGAGCGGCACCCGTCACAGCGGTTCGTTGCGACGCTCAGCCGTGATGCGGCGGGGAGGGCTAGGCCGGGGGGACGAAGCCGGTAGAGGGCCGGTCGGCCGGCGGTTCGTCCTGAGGTGCGGGCGCCGGAGTCTTCCGTACGGCATCTCGCGGTACGGCGGAATGCTCCTCCTCCGCTCGAGTCGCGTGCTCACCACCGACCGGAGCACTCCCCGCGCCGTATGCGACGGGCGACGGCGGAGGCATCACAGCCGGGGCCGCGGGCGGCGCGAAGGGCGGGCCGTACGCGCCGCCGGCGGTGACCCCCGGCCCGCTCACCGCCGGGGAGCCGACAGGCGACCCGCCCCCAGCCGACCCGTTGCCGAACGCACGCCGCGCCTCCCGAGCCTGCCGCTCCTGAAGAACCGCGGCCAGATACGCCGCCGGCGGCACACCCTGCGGGGCCGGAGCGCCCGTACGCGCCGCGAGATCCCCGGCAAGCCGCTCCGCCATGCTCCAGCCGACCTGCGGGTCCAGTTGCTGCATCCGCGTCAGGTACTGGCGAACGGCGAGCCACAAAGCATCCGGGACCGCCGACAGATCGAGCCCCGAGAACCGCCCCGCCAACCAGGGCGGAGGCGGAGGCACGAACCCCACCCGGGCCAGGGGAACCCGCTCCCGTACGACGAGAGTCCCCGCGAAGACATCACCGAGCCGGCGCCCGCGCGCGGACACCAGGGAAGCGATGACGGCCACGACCCCGAGCGTCATCAGAATCTCGATCACGCCGATGAGCCCGCGCACCAGAGCGTGCCGGAACCGGATCGGACCACCGTCGTCGCGCACCACCCGCAACCCGCACGCCAGCTTCCCCAGCGAACGCCCATGGCTGAGCGTCTCCACCGCGATCGGCCCGCCGACCAGCAGCAACACGAACATCGCGATCGACAGCGCGGTCTGCGCGGCCTCGTCCAGAGAAGCGGTCGCCGCGACCACGCCAATGGTCACGACGAGGTAGGCGACCACGGCCACGGCCAGGTCGAGCAGCACGGCCAGTGCCCTGCTGGGCAGCTTCGCGGGGCGCAACTCCAGCGCCACCGCCTCGCCCGTGACCAGCTCACTCACGCCATCCGTCCCTTCCCCTGACCTGCCCCTCGAATGGCCAGTCTGCCAAGCTGAGGGCGCATGGCGCCGCAGTACGACAAGCTGACACCCACGACGAGTCGCCGACGAACAGCCGAGGAGCAGAAAACCAGATGGACCTCGACGTCTTCGTCACCGCCCACCGAGCCGAGTGGGACCGCCTCGACGCCCTCCTGGGGCGCCAGCGCCGCCTCACCGGCGCCGAGGCCGACGAACTCGTCGCGCTCTACCAGCGCACCGCCACCCATCTGTCGCTGATCCAGTCCAGCGCCCCCGACCCCCAACTGACCGGTCGGCTCAGCCAGCTGGTGGCACGCGCGCGTAGCGCGGTCACAGGCACACGACGTGCCTCGTGGCGCGATGTCACCCGCTTCCTCACCCACGGTTTCCCAGCCGCCGTCTATCGGGCGCGCCACTGGTGGGTACCCACGGCGCTCCTGTCCACCCTCGTCGCCGCGCTCCTGGGCTGGTGGATCGGCACCCACCCCGAAGTGCAGGCCACCATCGCGGCCCCCAGCGAACTACGCGAGCTCACCCGCCCGGGCGGCCAGTACGAGACGTACTACTCCAGCCACCCGGCGGCCTCCTTCGCGGCGCAGGTCTGGACGAACAACGCATGGGCCGCCGCCCTCTGCCTGATCCTCGGTGTCTTCCTCGGCCTTCCGGTGCTCTGGATCCTCTTCCAGAACATGCTGAACCTGGGTGTCGGCTTCGGCCTGATGTCCTCGGCAGGACGCCTGGACACCTTCCTCGGCCTCGTACTGCCTCACGGCCTGCTGGAACTGACCGCGGTCTTCGTTGCCGCCGGCACCGGTCTACGCCTCGGCTGGACCCTCATCGACCCGGGCCCGCGCACAAGGCGTTCGGCCCTCGCGGAGGAAGGGCGTGCCGCCATCGGCATGGCGATAGGCCTGGCCTTGGTCCTCTTCGTCTCCGGCGCGATCGAAGGCTTCGTCACCCCGTCGGGCCTGCCCACTTGGGCACGCATAACCATCGGCGTCGTCGCTGAACTGGCCTTTCTCGCCTACGTGTATGTCCTGGGCGGCCGTGCCGCCCGCGCCGGTGACACGGGTGACCTGGACGCTGCCGAGCGCAGCGCGACCGTTCCGACCGCGGCTTGATGTGCGGGCACGGCTGTTGAGCTGCTAGTCTCCTCTTCGCCCCACAAGAGCCGTTGACACGGAGCGAGCGGGGAGGTAGATTCGAACAGTTGCCTGGAAGTGGACGTAGTCCCACCGGGCGGAGCTAGAATCTATCTGCTTCAGCGGAACATTGATTCCCGAGAAGCCCCTCCCGAAGATTCGGAAATGAGCGGCTGGTCAATCCGGCCTGAAACTTCTGATAAAGTCGGGATCGCCGGAAAGGGAAACGCGAGAGCGAGAACCTGGAAAGCACCGAGGAAATCGGATCGGAAAAGGATCTGATAGAGTCGAAAACGCAAGACCGAAGGGAAAAGCCCGGAGGAAAGCCCGAGAGGGTGAGTACAAAGGAAGCGTCCGTTCCTTGAGAACTCAACAGCGTGCCAAAA
>NZ_JBIWAK010000011.1:44192-266191 GCF_044759995.1 Streptomyces sp. NPDC098781 | reverse complement strand
CCGATGGTACTGCAGGGGGGACCCTGTGGGAGAGTAGGACACCGCCGAACAAATTTTAGGAAAAGGCCCACGCCATATGGCGTGGGCCTTTTTGCATTTCCGGTTCGTGCGTAATTTGATTTGGGATGGAGGGGAGTCCACTGGACTCCCCTCAGCTATAGGCGCCCGGCCGTCTTGAGAGCCAGATACGCGTCTGCCAGTGCCGGCGCCAATTCATCCGGTGTCGCGTCCACGACCGTAACGCCGCGGCGGCGGAGCTGGTCCGCTGTGCGGTGGCGTTCGCTCTGGGATTGGGCTGCGGCCGCGGCCTCGTAGACCGAGTCTGTGGTGCCGCGTGCGGTCGCCATGTGGGCGATGTGTGAGTCCGCTACTGATGCGACCAGGACTGTGTGGCGCTGGGTCAGTTGAGCGAGGACGGGGAGCAGGCCCTCCTCTATCGGGGCCGCGTCGAGGGTGGTGAGCAGCACGATCAGGGAGTGGCGGGGTGCCGTACGGAGAGCCGTGGCCGTGAGGCCTCGGGCGTCTGTTTCGAGCAGCTCGGGTTCTAGTGTCGCCATCGCGTTGACCAGGGCGGGAAGGACGTCGCCTGCTGAGCGGCCCTGGACGAGGGCGCGGACTCGGCGGTCGTAGGCGAGGAGGTCCACGCGGTCGCCGGCTCGGGAGGCGAGAGTGGCCAGGAGTAGGGCGGCGTCCATGGAGGCGTCGAGGCGCGGGGCGTCGCCGACGCGGCCTGCCGAGGTGCGGCCGGTGTCCAGGACGAGCAGGATGTGGCGGTCGCGTTCGGGGCGCCAGGTGCGTACGGCGACCGTGGACTGTCGGGCCGTAGCGCGCCAGTCGATGGACCGGGTGTCGTCGCCGGGGACGTACTCGCGGAGGCTGTCGAATTCTGTGCCCTCGCCGCGGGTGAGCACGCTGGTGCGGCCGTCGAGTTCGCGCAGGCGGGCCAGTTTTGAAGGCAGGTGCTTGCGGCTTGTGAACGGGGGGAGGACTCGTACCGTCCAGGGGGCCTTGTGGGTGCCCTGGCGGGTGAGGAGGCCCAGGGGGCCGTAGGAGCGGATCGTGACGCGGTCGGCCTGGCGGTCGCCGCGGCGGGTGGGGCGTAGGCGGGTGGTGAGGCGTCGGCGTTCGCCCGCGGGGATCGTCACGCGGTGGCGGGACGCCTCGATCTCCGTGCCGGGTTGCCAGCTGCTCGGTGGCCAGGCGTCGCGGATTTGGGCGCGGAGCGGGCGGCGGGACGGGTTGGTGATCGTGAGTGTGACGTCGGCGGGTTCGCCGAGGCGTGCCGAGGTGTCGCCGGAGCGGGTCAGGCCCAGTCGGCGTACGGGGGCTGCCAGGGCGAAGTCGCAGGCGCAGGCCGCGATCAACGGGGCGTTGACCGCGAGGATGCCTGTCCAGCTGGGGTCCCAGATGCCTACGGGGAGGGAGCCCAGGGCCGCTAGGAGCGCGGCGCGTCCGGTGAGTGCCATCAGCGGGGGACGGGGACGTGGGCGAGGATCGCGTTGATCACGGAGTCCGCGGTGACGCCCTCCATCTCGGCCTCCGGTCGGAGTTGGACACGGTGGCGGAGTGCGGGCAGGGCGAGGGCCTTCACGTCGTCGGGGATGACGTAGTCGCGGCCCGTCAGCCAGGCCCATGCGCGGGCGGCGGCGAGGAGGGCTGTGGCGCCGCGCGGGGAGACGCCCAGGGTCAGGGACGGTGATTCTCGGGTGGCTCGGCAGATGTCGACGACGTAGGCCGTGATCTCCGGGGAGACGGTCGTCTTGGCCACTGCCGCGCGTGCCGCTTCCAGGTCCGCGGGGCCTGCTACGGGGCGTACGCCGGCGGCGCGCAGGTCGCGTGGGTTGAATCCCTCGGCGTGGCGGGTGAGGACGTCGATCTCGTCCTGGCGGGAGGGGAGCGGGATGGTCAGCTTGAGGAGGAAGCGGTCCAGCTGGGCTTCGGGGAGGGGGTATGTGCCCTCGTACTCGACCGGGTTCTGGGTCGCGGCGACCAGGAACGGCTCGGGGAGGGGGCGGGGTGTGCCGTCGACCGTGACCTGGCGTTCCTCCATGGCCTCCAGCAGGGAGGACTGGGTCTTCGGCGGCGTGCGGTTGATCTCGTCGGCGAGGAGGAGGTTGGTGAAGACCGGGCCGGGCTGGAAGGAGAACTCGGCGCTGCGGGTGTCGTAGACGAGGGAGCCCGTCACGTCGCTCGGCATGAGGTCGGGGGTGAACTGGATGCGCTTGGTGTCGAGTTCGAGTGCGGATGCGAGGGCGCGGACGAGCAACGTTTTGGCGACCCCGGGGACTCCTTCTAGTAGGACGTGTCCGCGGCAGAGAAGGGCGACGACGAGGCCGGTCACGGCGGGGTCCTGGCCGACCACGGCTTTGGCGATCTCGGCGCGCAGGGCTTCCAGGGAGGCGCGGGCGGTGCCCGGGTCCCCGGTGGTCCCGGCGTTGTCAGTGGTCGGGTCCATCATGGACGGCGTACCTCTCTTTCGAGGGCGTCGAGTTGGTCGGCGAGGGCGATGAGTGCCGTGTCGTCGCTGGGCGGCGGGCCGAAGAGGAGTGTGTGCAGGGTCTGTCCGTCTCCGTGGTTGTGGAGGTGGGCGGACAGAGCGGGGAGCAGGGCCTCGGGTGCGTGGGCCTGCGTCACGGGGACACCTACGAGGGGGGCGAGGCGCGTGCGGGTGGTGGAGCGAAGAGCGGCGGCCGCGCGGTCGCGGGCGTTCGCCTTGCGGTAGAGGCGGGCGCGGCCTTCGACGGTTTCGGAGGCGCGGATCGCCACGGGGAGTTTTTCGGGCACCAGGGGGCCGAGTCGGCGTGCCCGCCAGAGGGCGGCCAGGGCTGCGGCGAAGAAGAGCTGAAGTGTGCCCCAGAGCCAGCCCGAGGGGAGCAGGTCGAAGAAGCTGCGTTCGTCGTCCTCGTCGGCGGCCGACGCGTCGGAGAGCGAGGGGAGGTACCAGACCAGATGGGGGCGGGAGCCGAGGAGTTGGAGGGCGAGGGAGGCGTTGCCCTGCTCGTCGAGGCGTTCGTTGTAGAGGATGTCAGGCGCGCCGAGGACGACGGTGTCGCCGTTGCCGTCCCCGGAGGCATCCGGGACGCGCAGCAGGGTAGCCAGGCGGTCGCTGGGGTAGCACTCGTCGGCGTCGAGGTGAGTGGTGGTGTAGCGGATGCCGCCCAGGTCGGTGGTGCCGGCGCGTTGGGCTGCGGGCAGGGCGCAGTCGGGGGCGAGTTCCGAGTCGAGGCTGGTGGCGGGGTCCGCGGTGACCCCGGGGGCGAGCCGTTCGACGGACGGGCTGCCGGGAGCGACGAGGACGGTTCGGCCGCCGGAGCCGGCGGTTGCCGAGTGCAGCGAGGACTGTTGAGGGTGCGTCAGCAGGTCGGGGGAGGCCACCAGGAGGGTGGTGTCCGCGGAGGAAGCGGCGCGTGCCTCGTCGAGGGTGGTGACCACGCGCGTGTCCACGCCCCGGTCGGCGAGGAGTTCGGCGACGGCCCGGCTGCCTTCGGGGTCGGCGGAACGCGGGTCGAGGGAGCCGTGCCGGGCGTCGGAGCGGACCGTGGCGATCGCGATGGCCGCTGCCAGCAGGAGCACGACGGCGAGGGCGATGCCTCGCGCGCGGGTCCACACCTGGCGGGCGGTGGGCGAGGCCGAGGTGGGCGGGAGCGTGGCCTCGGTGGTCATTCGGCGGCTCCCGGGCGGGCGTTGTGGGCCGTGCTGGGGGCGCTGTTCGCGAGCTGGGGCTTGGTGTTCTCCAGGTCGCGGTCGAGTTCCTTGAGGCGCTGGTACGCCTGCTGGGTCGCGGTTCGTCCGCCGTATGTGACGTCGTCGAAGTCGCGTGCGGCGGCGCGCAGTCGGTCTCGGTGGGCCGGCAGCGGGTGGCCCGCTTCGGCGGCGGCTTCGTCGGCGGTGCGGCCGGGGCGGACGTCGAGGAGTGCGCGTTCCTCCAGGGAGCGGACGATGGCGCGCATGCGTTCCTGGACGGCCTGGTTCCAGTGGCCCTGGGCGGCGTGCGCCTCGGCGGCGGCCCGGTGTTCGGCGGCGCTGCGGGGGCGGTCGTCGAACAGGGCGGTGGAGGAGGTGGGTTGGCGGCGTGGGGTGCCCAGGCGCCACCACAGGGCGCCGAGGACCGCGACGACGACCAGGATGACGACGATCAGGCCGAGCGGTCCTCCGGGCGTCACGGTCGAGGCACTGTTGAACAGGTCCTCGACCCACTCCCAGAAGGCGTCCAGGGCGCGCTGGAACCAGCTGGGTTCGTTCTCGTGGTACATGCCCTTGGAGAGCTCGCGCCGGGCCGCCTCCTGCGCGGGATTGCGGGGGATCGTCAGAGGTGGCTCGTCGTCGGAGCGCGCGAGCAACGACAGCACGGATGTGTCGGCCGAGCGCGACAGCGCCCTTGCGGACGTGCTGTCGGCGCCAAGCAACGCGCGTACGGCCGTGTCCGGCAGCGCTGACGCGGTAGTGAGAACTCCCCCCGAAAAGCTCACCGGTTCAGCTCCCCGGGGTGCCGGCGCCGTAGTCCTGGACGCCGGCGGCTCGGGCGAGTTCGAGGTCGAGGGCCTCGCGGCGGATGCGCTGGTCGATGTAGAGCAGGACGGTGACGCCGGCCGAGATCGGGAAGGTGATCATGGAGCCGATCACCGAGCCGACACCGCTGACGATGAGGAACGTCCAGCCGAGGTCGGTGCCGCCCTCCAGGATGTTGGTGGTGGCGTCCCCGCTGAGGGCGGCGGCGAGGAAGGTGAAGGGGATGACGACGATCGCCGCGACGATGTTCGCGATGATCGTGGCCAGCAGCTGGATGCCGAAGACGCGCCACCAGGAGCCGCGGACCAGCTTTGCGGAACGGCTGAGCGCCTTCACGATGCCCTGCTTCTCCAGCATCAGCGCGGGGGACGCCAGGGAGAAGCGGAACCACAGCCACAGCGCGACGATGCCCGCGGCGAGCATGCCCAGGACGGTGAGGGCCGCGCCCGCGTCGCCGGAGCCCGAGGCGGCCACGAGGATGCCGGGCAGGGCGCCCACGACGACCAGGCCGACGGTCATGAGCAGCAGCAGGAAGAGCAGGCCGAAGAGCCGCGGCACCTGAGGGCGCGCGTCGCGCCAGGCCTCGCTGGTGGAGACGGACTTGCCGAGCACCGCGCGGCTGGTGACCGTGGTCAGCAGGGCGGTCGCGATGATCGCGCCGATCAGGGAGATCAGCAGGAGCACGCTGGAGCTGAGCATGGCGTCGCCCATGGCGCGGGTCAGCTCGTCGAGCGTGGCGTTCGGGTCGTTGAGGGCCTCGGTGCTGGTGCGGTCGTTCAGGACGAAGCCCTGGACGAGGATGACGAGGATCTCCGTCACGATCGCGACGGTCAGGGAGATGCCGAGGACCGTGCGCCAGTAGGTGCGCATGGTGGAGACCGCGCCGTCGAGGATCTCGCCGACGCCGAGCGGGCGCAGCGGGATCACGCCGGGCTTGGCCGCGGGCGGAGGTCCGCCCCAGCCGCCTCCCCAACCGCCGTATCCGCCTGGGCCGTAGCCCGGGTGGCCGCCGCCGTATCCGCCGTGACCGCCGGGGCCGCCAGGAGGCGGAGCGCCCCAGCCGCCGGGGCCGGGCGGTGGGGGTGGCGGGGTCTGGCCGGGAGCCGGGGACCCCGTGGGCGCGGACCACTGGGCGGGTGGCGGCTGCTCCTTGGACCACTTCGAACCGGGTTGCTGCGGGTCCGGTCCCGGCTGCTGCTCGGGGTCGGGGCGGTCTGCGGGCTCGGCAGGACCGGTCGCGCCGGGTTCCTGTCCGTCGGACGGGGCGGATCCGGGCGAGGCCCAGCCCGGAGTGTCTTTCATCGTCGCTCCTTCACGGTGCCCGTCCGCGGTCGCGGTGGCAGGTTGGCAGCCATCGTGCCATGGGGTGGTCGGATGGGTACCGGCCGCGGTGTGGGCTGCACACCTTCAATTGTCCGCCGAACAAGGGGCAGACTGACCGCATGGCTGATCAGCACGCGCAATCCGGCGAGGACAGCAGGCCGACCGAGATTCCGGCGATCCGATGGGACGAACCACCCGAAGGTCCCGTACTGGTCCTTCTCGATCAGACGAGGCTACCGGCCGAGGAGGTCGAACTGGTCTGTACGGACGCGTCCGCGCTGGTGGAGGCGATCCGTTCGCTCGCCGTGCGCGGGGCGCCGGTGCTCGGGATCGCGGGGGCGTACGGAGTCGCGCTCGCCGCCGCGCGTGGCTTCGACGTGGAGGCCGCCGCGGAGTCGCTGGCGGGCGCCCGGCCCACCGCGGTGAACCTTGCCGTCGGTGTGCGGCGGGCCCAGTCCGCGTACCGGGCCGAACTGGCAGGCAGCGGGGACGTCGAGCGGGCGGCTGCCGCGGCGCTGGGAGCGGCGCGGGCGTTGCACGCGCAGGACGCCGAGGCCAGTGCGCGCATGGCCGAGCGTGGGCTGGCGCTGCTGGACGAGCTGTTGCCCGGCGGAGGGCACCGCATCCTCACGCACTGCAACACCGGGGCGCTGGTCTCGGGCGGCGAGGGCACGGCGTTCGCGGTGGCGCTCGCGGCGCACCGGGTCGGACGGCTGAGGCGGCTGTGGGTGGACGAGACGCGGCCGTTGCTGCAAGGGGCGCGTCTGACGGCGTACGAGGCGGCGCGCAACGGGATGGCGTACACCCTGCTCACGGACAACGCGGCGGGCTCGCTGTTCGCGGCCGGTGAAGTGGACGCGGTGCTGATCGGCGCGGATCGGATCGCGGCCGACGGCTCCGTCGCGAACAAGGTGGGCAGCTATCCCCTCGCTGTGCTCGCGCGCTATCACCATGTGCCGTTCATCGTGGTGGCGCCGCTGACGACGGTGGATCCGGACAGCGTGGACGGGGCGTCCATCGAGGTCGAGCAGCGTCCCGGCTTCGAGGTGACCGAGATCGCGGCGCCCCAGGCGCCGGCGGCGGGTGGCGAGCCGGGAGGAGGGATCCCGGTGGCGCCGCTGGGGACGCAGGCGTACAACCCGGCGTTCGATGTGACGCCGCCTGAGCTGGTGACGGCGATCGTCACCGAGGCAGGGGTCGTGTCGCCGGTGACGGCGGAGGCGCTGGCCGAGCTCGGTGCCGGGTCGCGGGCAGGTGACGTGGACGCTGTGATGTAGGGACCGGAACCAGCCGGGCGGGTAGAGCGGGGCAAACCCGCTCAAAGGTCACAGTCTGTGATGGGGGCGAGGGCAGACAGTGGTGACTTCTTACGACTAAGGTCACTGGCCGGTGACCTATCTCACCACTGCCTTCGCCACTGTTATGAGAATGGGATGATGTCGTTTATGAAGGGACGAGTCCTTGTCGTCGACGACGACACCGCACTGGCCGAGATGCTCGGCATCGTGCTGCGTGGTGAAGGTTTTGAGCCGTCTTTCGTAGCTGACGGCGACAAGGCGCTGGCCGCATTCCGGGAGACCAAGCCCGATCTGGTGCTGCTCGACCTGATGCTGCCCGGGCGGGACGGTATCGAGGTGTGCCGTCTGATCCGGGCGGAGTCCGGGGTGCCGATCGTGATGCTCACGGCAAAGAGCGACACCGTGGATGTCGTCGTGGGCCTGGAGTCCGGCGCCGATGACTACATCGTGAAGCCGTTCAAGCCGAAGGAGCTCGTCGCCCGGATCCGGGCGCGCCTGCGGAGGTCGGAGGAGCCGGCGCCGGAGCAGCTCGCCATCGGTGACCTCGTGATCGATGTGGCGGGGCACTCCGTGAAGCGGGACGGCCAGTCGATCGCCTTGACGCCGCTGGAGTTCGACCTGCTGGTCGCGCTCGCCCGTAAGCCGTGGCAGGTGTTCACGCGTGAGGTGCTCCTGGAGCAGGTGTGGGGCTACCGGCACGCGGCCGACACCCGTCTGGTCAACGTGCATGTGCAGCGGCTGCGTTCCAAGGTCGAGAAGGACCCGGAGCGGCCGGAGATCGTGGTGACCGTCCGCGGCGTCGGCTACAAGGCAGGGCCGAGCTGACATGTCCCGGGACAGTGCCGCTGCGGCCCCCGGTCGGACCGGGGCCCGGCCGGAGCGGCCTGTCGGCCGGAAGTCGGCGGGCTCCCGCTGGGGACGGTTCCTGGAGGGCGGGCTGCTTCAGGGCGGAGTCCAGGGCAGCCCGGTCCTTCGGCTCCTGCTGCGCTGGATACGCCGGCCGCTGCTGCCCGTCATGCGGCTGTGGCGGCGCAACATCCAGCTCAAGGTCGTCGTCACCACCCTGCTGATGTCGCTCGGCGTCGTCCTGCTGCTGGGCTTCGTCGTCATCGGCCAGGTGCGCAACGGGCTGCTGGACGCCAAGGTGAAGGCCTCCCAGAGCCAGGCCACGGGCGGGTTCGCGGCGGCCAAGCAGAGCGCCGACGAGTCCGCCGCCGGCACGGCCGACGACGGTGGGACGGCGGACGAGCGCTCCGAGCAGAACGTCATCCAGTGGATGAGCGACCTCGTCTCCTCTCTCTCCAGCGGCGGCCAGGGCGCCTTCGACGTGGTGACCCTCCCCGCCTCCGCGAGCGGAGACACCGGCGGACGCGGTCCGCGGGCCTCCGGCGCCGTGGATCCGACGGCGAGCGTGCCCGAGGATCTGCGGGAGCGGATCGACAGCAGCATGGGGGCGTT
Source organism: Streptomyces sp. NPDC098781 (assembly GCF_044759995.1). Taxonomy (NCBI): domain Bacteria; kingdom Bacillati; phylum Actinomycetota; class Actinomycetes; order Kitasatosporales; family Streptomycetaceae; genus Streptomyces; species Streptomyces sp. NPDC098781. The sequence continues at coordinate 257,603 of NZ_JBIWAK010000011.1, read as the reverse complement.
CCAGAGCTACACCCGCATCGTCTACAACCCGGCCTCCGACAAGGAGTCGCAGCCGGCCCTGGTCATCGGCAAGCAGGTCAACGACCCCAACGGTGATCCGTACCAGCTCTACTACCTCTTCCCGCTCACCCAGGAGGAGAAGTCGCTGAGCCTGGTCAAGGGGACGCTGGCGACCGCCGGGCTCTTCGTCGTCGTACTGCTCGGGGCCATCGCCTGGCTCGTGGTGCGCCAGGTCGTCACGCCCGTGCGGATGGCGGCCGGGATCGCCGAGCGGTTGTCGGCGGGGCGGCTCCAGGAACGGATGAAGGTCACCGGCGAGGACGACATCGCGCGGCTCGGCGAGGCCTTCAACAAGATGGCGCAGAACCTCCAGCTGAAGATCCAGCAGCTGGAGGACCTGTCGCGGATGCAGCGGCGGTTCGTGTCCGACGTGTCGCACGAGCTGCGTACGCCGCTGACGACCGTGCGTATGGCCGCCGATGTCATCCACGAGGCGCGGGAGGACTTCGATCCGGTGACCGCGCGGTCGGCGGAGTTGCTCGCCGATCAGCTGGACCGGTTCGAGTCGCTGCTCGCGGACCTGCTGGAGATCAGCCGTTTCGACGCGGGGGCGGCGGCCCTGGAGGCCGAGCCGATCGACCTCAGGGAAGTCGTACGCCGTGTCGTCAGCGGTGCCGAGCCGCTCGCCGAGCGCAAGGGCACACAGATACGCGTGGTCGGCGACCAGCAGCCGGTCGTCGCCGAGGCCGACGCCCGGCGCGTCGAGCGCGTGCTGCGCAATCTCGTCGTCAACGCCGTCGAGCACGGCGAGGGCAAGGACGTCGTGGTGAAGCTCGCCGCGGCGGGCGGGGCGGTCGCCGTCGCGGTGCGCGACTACGGCGTCGGGCTCAAGCCCGGCGAGGCGACGCGGGTCTTCAGCCGCTTCTGGCGGGCCGACCCGGCACGCGCGCGTACCACCGGCGGTACGGGTCTGGGCCTGTCCATCGCGCTGGAGGACGCGCGGCTGCACGGTGGCTGGCTCCAGGCGTGGGGTGAGCCTGGTGGCGGCTCGCAGTTCCGGCTGACCCTGCCGCGGACGGCGGACGAGCCGCTGCGGGGCTCTCCGATACCCCTGGAGCCCAAGGACTCGCGGCGTAACCGTGGGCTCGACGACGCTGGTCTGCCGCATGGCGGCGGCGACAAGGCCGCGACCCTGCCGACCCAGCCCAATGGCGATCAGGCCCCCGCGAGGCCGTCCCGGGACAGGGACCCCATACCGCCTCGGCCCGGGGCCTCAGCGGCGCCCAAGGCCGACCCCACGGCGCTGCCCGGCAACGGTGCGCGAGTGGTGCCCCGGCCCGCTTCCGGCGCGCCGCGCCAGGACGAGGCGCCGGGTGCGCAGGAGCCGCAGGACGAGGACGCCGGGAACAGCGAGGAGTCGAGCAAGCATGGGGAGGCATCTCGTGGGCGCTGACCGTGGCGGGGGCGCCCGGCGCACGTCGGCGCGCGTGGTGGCGTACACCGCCTGTGGCGTCGTACTGCTGGCCGGGTGCGCCTCGATGCCCGACAGCGGCGATCTGCGGGGAGTCGAGTCCACTCCGCGGCAGGACACCCAGGTGCGGGTCTTCGCCATGCCGCCGCACGAGGATGCTTCGTCCTCGGAGATCGTTTCAGGCTTTCTGGAGGCGCTGACCAGCGACGATCCGGACTACGAGATAGCGCGCAAGTACCTGACGAAGGAAGCGTCGGACACCTGGCGGCCCCAGCTGTCCACGACGGTCCTCGCCGACGGGCCGGGCGCCGACGTCGACCGGGTGGGAGGCCGGGAGGAGGCCGACGACCTCTCGTACACGTTGACCGGCACCAAGGTCGCCACGGTCGACGCGCAGCAGTCGTACGCGTCCGCCGCCGGGGACTACAGCGAGTCGATGCACCTCACCCGGGACAAGAAGACCAAGCAGTGGCGCATCGACGTGCCGCCGCGCGGCGTCGTCATGGGGAAGTCGGACTTCCAGCGCAACTACATGTCTGTCGACAAGTACTACTTCGCCACCAGCACCACGCTCGGGACCTCACCGCACACGGCGGCCGTCGCCGACCCCGTGTATGTGCGCCGCAATGTCGACCCCATGACGCAGACGGTGCGTTCCCTGCTCAAGGGGCCCACCAGCTGGCTCAATCCGGTGGTCAGGTCGAGTTTCCCCACGGGTACGGCGCTGAAGAAGGACGTCCTGACGCCGGACGACCAGAACCGGCTGACCGTGCCGTTGAACGACAAGGCCGCACGGGTCGGGCTGGCCAAGTGCAACGAGATGGCGGCCCAGCTCCTGTTCACCCTTCAGAACCTCACGCCGACCGTGGACGAGGTCGAGCTGCGGGCAGGTGGCAGGCAGCTGTGCGCGCTCACCGAGGACGACGCGGAGGCCGTGGCCGCGCGCGGGTCGGTGGAGCGCGCCGACTACCTGTACTTCCTCGACGACAAGCACCGGCTGGTGCGGCTGGCCGCGGCCACCAACGGCACGAACCCCGACCCCGTGCCGGGTGCCCTGGGTGAGGGCGACAGGCAGTTGGAGTCCATCGCGGTGGCGCGTGACGAGTCCATGGCGGCCGGGGTTGGTCTCGACGGCAGGAATCTGTACGTCGGTGCGCTGGTCGCGGACGCTCAGCTCGGGGAGCCGGAGCTGAGCAGCGCGGGCGGAACCCCGGAGGAACGGCTGTCGGCGCCCAGCTGGGACGCTCAGGGCGATCTGTGGGTGGCCGACCGCGATCCCGACAACCCCAGGCTGCTTCTGCTGAAGGAGGGCGTGGACGATCCGGTGGTGGTGAAGACTCCGCCGGGCCTCGAAGGGCGGATCGAGTCCGTGCGGGTGGCCGCGGACGGTGTGCGGATCGCGCTCGTGGTGAAGGACGGCGACGAGTCGTCGCTGCTCATCGGCCGGATCGAGCGGGGTGACGACGGCAAGGCGGGCGAGCCCGCGGCCGTGTCGGTGCATGAACTGCGTTCCGCCACGCCCACGTTGGAGGAGGTCTCGGCCATGTCGTGGGCCGGTGACAGCAGGCTCGTGGTGGTCGGGCGCGAGAAGGGCGGCGTGCAGACGATGCGGTATGTGCAGGTCGACGGTTCCACGCCGGAGGGGCCGGCGCCCGCGGCGCTCAGCGGGGTGAAGGAGATCACCGCGTCCGAGGACGCGCGGTTGCCGCTGGTCGGTTACTCGGAGGACGGGATCGTACGACTGCCGTCCGGGGCCCAGTGGCAGAAGGTGGTGACGGACGGGACCGCGCCGGTTTATCCGGGGTGAGGTCCTGGCCGGGACGAGCCACCGAGGTTCGGGACGGTGCGGGTGTGTGTGGCGGTCGCTTCCGGCCGGGGTCGGGACTCCGGGGAAGCGGCCGCTTGTTTTGTGCGGCCGTATTCGCGGCGGCGGGCCGACGGGGCGGCTCGGGTGAATGGCGGGCCTACGCGGGAGCTCGGCTGAACGGCCGGCCGACGTGGCAGCTCGGCTGAATCGGGGGCGGCGGCGTATTTCGCGGGGCCGCGGGAATCCAGGGCCGTTGACGGGCGGGAACGGCGTCTCTCCGCAGGAGCCCGAGTTTTCCACAGGGGGTTATCCACAGGGGTGGTCGGTCCACGCAGGTCTTGGCACAGTGGTGGACATGCGGGGGTGGTGGCAGGACCTCACCGACCTGGTGCTGCCGGCCGAGTGCGGAGGCTGTGGAAGGCCTCGTACGGTGCTCTGCCCGGAGTGCCGTGCCGTCCTGAGCGGGACCGCACCGAGCCGGGTGCGACCGGTGCCGGAGCCTGACGGGCTGCCTGCGGTGCATGCGGCGGCCCGGTACTCGGACGAGGTGCGGGCCGTGCTCCTCGCCCACAAGGAACGCGGGGCGCTGGCACTCGCGACACCGCTCGGAGTGGCCCTGGCGGGGGCTGTGCGGGCGGGGCTTCCGGTGGCCGGTACGGCGCATCAGGAAGCCGGTGCGGAGGGCGTCGGGGCGTCCGGGCGGGCCATGTCGTCCCGGGGCGCTCGGGTGCGGGAGGGCGCGGCGGGGCGGTCCGGGGGCGTCGGCGCGCCGGTGCTGCTCGTGCCGGTGCCGTCGGCGCGTGGGGCGGTTCGTGCGCGCGGGCATGATCCGGCCCGGCGGATCGCGCTGGCGGCCGCGGCTGAGCTGCGGCGGGCCGGGACGCCGGCGCGTGTACTCGCCGTGCTGCGGCAACGGCGTGCGGTGGCCGATCAGTCGGGGCTCAACTCCCGGCAGCGGCTGGACAATCTCGCGGGCGCGCTGACCGTGGCTCCCGAGGGAGGCCGGTTGCTCGCCCGGGGAGGGCAGGTCGTGCTGGTCGACGACCTGATGACTACGGGTGCGTCCCTGGTGGAGGCGACGCGGGCCCTGCGGGCCGAGTTGACGGAAGGAGTGCGGGGCGAGTCGGAGGAACCGCGCGCATTCAGCAGAACAGACGGGGAAGTGGACGCGTATGGAGGGGGGACCGAGGGGCCGGATGAGTGCGGTGACAGCACAACCACTGTGTACCGAGCGGGAACTCGGGAAAGCAGAGGGGAACGGAACGCTGGATCAACGGAGGGCGCTGTGCGGCGGACGAGTGAGATGCCGGGAATCATGGGCGCCGTACGGTCCCATGACCTGATCCGCGCGGCTGTGGTCGCGGCGCCGCCGGATTCTTTCGAAATAAACCGGAACTGACTGCGAACTTGCATCGTTGCAGGTAACGAGAGGGTCAATTCACCTGAACGGAGGTACGCCGCAGTAGAGGGTGACGACATCCGTCCGGGCGAGATATGTTCGGTTGTGAGGGAAAGGCGCAGGCCATCCCCGTCATATCCGAATGCCGTGCCGTGGGTTTCGCGCAATCACCCGCGGCCATGGGGTGGAGATCTTGCCCATGGGGGAGGAGGAGGTGGAAGTCGCCGAGTCCGAGGTTCCGGGGCCACCGGAGCCTGCTGCAAAAGGGAGATGCTCCGCCTATGGAGCGGGGCGATCCGGGAACGGAGTTCTGCGTGGACATCGTCGTCAAGGGCCGCAAGACCGAGGTGCCCGAGCGGTTCCGCAAGCACGTGGCCGAGAAGCTGAAGCTGGAGAAGATCCAGAGGCTCGATGCCAAGGTGATCAGCCTCGACGTCGAGGTGTCCAAGGAGCCCAACCCGCGACAGGCCGACCGCAGCGATCGAGTGGAGATCACGCTCCGCTCCCGCGGTCCGGTGATCCGGGCGGAGGCAGCGGCCAGCGATCCGTACGCGGCACTCGATCTGGCGGCGGAGAAGCTGGATGCCCGGCTGCGTAAGCAGCACGACAAGCGTTTCTCGCGCCGAGGCTCCCGCCGGCTTACGGCGGCCGAAGTCCCCGACCACGTTCCGGGCGCGGCGACGCTCAACGGCAACGGCCACACCGTCCGGGAAGAAGAGTCGGACGGAGTTCCCACCAAGAAGATCGGCTCGCTGGAAGTGAAGGGCGAGGGGCCCCTCGTCGTACGCGAGAAGACGCACGTCGCCTCCCCGATGACCCTCGACCAGGCCCTCTACGAGATGGAGCTGGTCGGGCACGACTTCTACCTCTTCGTCGACTCCGAGACGAAGGAACCGAGTGTCGTCTACCGGCGGCACGCCTATGACTACGGGGTCATCCACCTCAACACGGACCCGATGGTCACCCAGGCGCAGTCCGCGGCGGCAGGTGGCACGCTGGGTGGCTGAAACACCCGGCTGACAGCTGAGCCGGTGCCCCTGGAGCGCGTGTGCGCCCCCAGGGGCACCGGTGTGCGACCACTTCGCGCCCCGCTCGTCACCGGAGTGTCGGTCGGGCATGGAATCATGGCCGCACCGGCCCAACCGTTGGGCCGCTGCCTTGGGTTGGCGATGGCATGCGACCAGCCACAGCCTTCAGGGGGAGGAACGATGGCGGACAGCTTCGGACCGATGCGGGACGAGGATGCCGACGGCCATGTCGTCGGTATGAGCCCGGACGCGGGTTCTCCACGCAAGGAGCCGATCAGAGTCCTCGTCGTGGACGACCACGCCCTGTTCCGCCGTGGACTGGAGATCGTGCTCGCCGCCGAGGAGGACATCCAGGTCGTAGGAGAGGCGGGCGACGGCGCGGAAGCCGTCGACAAGGCCGCTGACCTGCTGCCGGACATCGTCCTGATGGATGTGCGGATGCCCAAGCGGGGCGGCATCGAGGCCTGCACCTCCATCAAGGAGGTGGCCCCCAGCGCGAAGATCATCATGCTGACGATCAGCGACGAGGAAGCCGACCTCTACGACGCGATCAAGGCGGGCGCGACCGGCTATCTCCTCAAGGAGATCTCCACGGACGAGGTCGCCACGGCCATTCGCGCGGTGGCCGACGGACAGTCCCAGATCAGCCCTTCCATGGCGTCGAAGCTGCTCACCGAGTTCAAGTCGATGATCCAGCGCACGGACGAGCGCCGCCTCGTGCCCGCGCCGCGGCTCACCGACCGTGAGCTGGAGGTCCTCAAGCTCGTCGCCACGGGGATGAACAACCGCGATATCGCCAAGGAGTTGTTCATCTCCGAGAACACCGTGAAGAACCACGTGCGCAACATCCTGGAGAAGCTTCAGCTGCACTCCAGGATGGAGGCCGTGGTCTACGCGATGCGGGAGAAGATCCTCGAGATCCGCTGAGGGTCAGCCCACGAGACGGGCGAGCTCCGTCGCGAGCGGTTCGCGCAGGGCGGGTGCGTCGACCCTTTCCACCCGTACGTCCGTGCAGTCCACCCAACTCGCCGCCTCGACCAGCGCCTGGGCCACCGCCGGTACGGCGCCGGGGCCGTCCAGCGTGACCTGCTTGGCGACCAGGGTGCTGCCCTCGCGGGCCGGGTCCACGCGGCCGACCAGCCGACCGCCGGCCAGGACCGGCATCGCGAAATAGCCGTGGATCCGCTTCTGCTTCGGTACGTACGCCTCCAGACGGTGGGTGAAGTCGAAGATCCGCTCGGTGCGCGCCCGTTCCCAGATCAGGGAGTCGAACGGGGACAGCAGCGTCGTACGGTGGCGGCCGCGCGGAGGGGTCTCGAGGGCCGCCGGGTCGGCCCAGGCCGGCTTGCCCCAGCCCTCGACCGTGACCGGGACCAGACCCGATTCGGCGATCACCGCGTCGACCTGCTCGCCCTTGAGGCGGTGGTAGTCCGCGATGTCCGCGCGCGTGCCGACGCCGAGGGACTGCCCGGCCAGCCGGACCAGGCGGCGCAAGCACTCGGTGTCCTCCAGCTCGTCGTGCAGCAGTGCCTGCGGAACGGCGCGCTCCGCGAGGTCGTAGACGCGCTTCCAGCCGCGGCGCTCCACGCAGACCACCTCGCCGTACATCAGCGCCCGCTCGACGGCGACCTTGGCACCCGACCAGTCCCACCACTCGCTCGTCCGCTTCGCGCCGCCCAGCTCGGTCGCGGTGAGGGGGCCCTCGGCGCGGAGCTGCTTGATCACCTGGTCGTAGGCGCCGTCCGGGAGATCGTGGTTCCAGTGCGGGCGGTTGCGGTAGGCGCGGCGGCGGAACGCGAAGTGCGGCCACTCCTCGACCGGGAGGATGCAGGCCGCATGGGACCAGTACTCGAAGGCGTGCGTGTCGGTCCAGTACGCCTTCTCGACCGTCTTGCGGCCCACCGCGCCCAGGCGGGCGTACGGAATGAGTTCGTGGGAGCGGGCCAGGACCGAGATGGTGTCGAGCTGCACGGCACCGAGGTGACGCAGGATGCCGCGGACGCCGGACCTGCGGTCGGGGGCGCCGAGGAAGCCTTGCGCGCGCAGCGCGATGCGGCGGGCCTCGTCGGCCGAGAGGTCGGTGGTGGGGCGCGGGGTGGTCATGCTCGGCACCTTAGGCGGTGGCACTGACAACGCGGGGTGAGCTGGGGATTCGACCGGGAGCGGGCGTGCGCGCGGCGGCTAGGCGGGCTGGGTCCGCGCCGGGAGGTACGGTGCCGTCGACGGCAGCGCCAGGTCCGACGGGAGCAGGGAACCCACCCAGCAGTCCCGGCGTACACCCTGGTGGACCATGGCCGAGCGGAGGGTGCCCTCCAGGGAGAAACCGGCTCGCTCGGCCACCGCGCGCGAGAGCCGGTTGCCGGCCTCGGCGCGCCATTCCACGCGGTCGATCGACAGCTGGACGAAGGCCCAGCGGGACGCGGCGAGGACGGCCTCGGTGATGTAGCCGTTGCCCCGGTGCTCCTTCGTGCCCCAGAAGCCGATCTCGGCCTCGCTCATGGAGCGCATCGTGAGACCGAGCATGCCGACCAGGTCCTCACCCTCGGGCAGGAACAGCCCCCAGGTGAACATCGATCCGTTCTGCCAGCCCTCGGGGACGAGTTGTTCCGTGAAGCTGTCCGCGTGCTCGCGCAGATAGGGCGACGGGATCGTGGTCCAGCGCTGGATGTCGGGATCCTGGGCGGCCTCGTACACGGCATCGCTGTCCTTGGGGCCGACCGTACGCATCAGGAGGCGGTCGGTGGTGAGCGTGACGGGTTCCATCGGCCGATTCTCCTCGCGGGGCGGTGACAAGCGCCAACGTTTATGCGGTGGGTGAGCGTCCGATCGCATTTCGCACAATTCATGGGCGCGACGCGGCACCATCCGCGACCCCCGTCCGTTGTCCCCTTTGACGGAGATTTGAAGCAGTGGACGCCCGGCGCCCCCGGCAGGCTCCCGGCCCGGCCGGGTCCTCGCATACGATGGCCGTTGCTCAGCCAAGCCAAATAGAAACCGACCGTCCCAGGCCCGACCGGCAAGGAGACCAACCCCCGTGTCCGTCCTCTCGAAGATCATGCGTGCAGGCGAAGGCAAGATCCTGCGCAAGCTGCACCGCATCGCGGACCAGGTCAACTCCATCGAAGAGGACTTCGTCGACCTCTCCGACGCCGAGCTGCGGGCCCTCACCGATGAGTACAAGCAGCGCTACGAAGACGGCGAGAGCCTGGACGACCTGCTGCCCGAGGCTTTCGCCACCGTGCGCGAGGCCGCCAAGCGCGTTCTCGGACAGCGTCACTACGACGTCCAGATCATGGGTGGCGCGGCCCTTCACCTCGGCTACGTGGCCGAGATGAAGACCGGTGAGGGCAAGACGCTCGTCGGCACGCTGCCCGCTTATCTGAACGCGCTGTCGGGGCAGGGCGTGCACCTGATCACGGTCAACGACTATCTGGCCGAGCGCGACTCCGAGATGATGGGCCGCGTCCACAAGTTCCTGGGCCTGAATGTCGGCTGCATCCTGGCCAACATGACGCCGGCCCAGCGCCGCGAGCAGTACGCGTGCGACATCACGTACGGCACGAACAACGAGTTCGGCTTCGACTACCTGCGCGACAACATGGCGTGGTCCCAGGACGAACTCGTCCAGCGCGGCCACAACTTCGCCATCGTCGACGAGGTCGACTCCATCCTCGTCGACGAGGCCCGTACGCCGCTGATCATCTCCGGCCCGGCCGACCAGGCCACCAAGTGGTACGGCGACTTCGCCAAGCTGGTCACGCGCCTCAAGCGCGGCGAGGCCGGCAACCCGCTCAAGGGCCTGGAGGAGACCGGCGACTACGACGTCGACGAGAAGAAGCGCACGGTCGCCATCCACGAGGCCGGTGTCTCCAAGGTCGAGGACTGGCTGGGCATCGACAACCTCTACGAGTCGGTGAACACGCCGCTGGTGGGCTACCTGAACAACGCCATCAAGGCCAAGGAGCTCTTCAAGAAGGACAAGGACTACGTCGTCATCGACGACGAGGTCATGATCGTCGACGAGCACACCGGCCGTATCCTCGCGGGCCGCCGCTACAACGAGGGCATGCACCAGGCCATCGAGGCCAAGGAAGCCGTGCCGATCAAGGACGAGAACCAGACGCTCGCCACGATCACCCTCCAGAACTTCTTCCGCCTGTACAAGCGCCACGACCAGGAGGGCAAGGAACTGCCCGGCCTGTCCGGCATGACGGGTACGGCGATGACCGAGGCCGCCGAGTTCCACCAGATCTACAAGCTCGGCGTGGTCCCGATCCCGACGAACAGGCCGATGATCCGCAAGGACCAGTCGGACCTGATCTACCGCACCGAGGTCGCGAAGTTCGAGGCGGTCGTCGACGACATCGTCGAGAAGCACGAGAAGGGCCAGCCGATCCTCGTCGGTACGACGTCGGTCGAGAAGTCCGAGTACCTCTCGCAGCAGCTGTCCAAGCGCGGAGTGCAGCACGAGGTGCTGAACGCCAAGCAGCACGACCGTGAGGCGATCATCGTCGCCCAGGCCGGCCGCAAGGGCGCCGTCACCGTCGCCACCAACATGGCCGGCCGCGGTACCGACATCAAGCTCGGCGGCAACCCCGAGGACCTCGCCGAGGCGGAGCTGCGGCAGCAGGGCCTCGACCCCGAGGAGCACATCGAGGAGTGGGCGCAGTACCTGCCGGCCGCCCTCGAGCGGGCCGAGCAGGCGGTCAAGGCGGAGTTCGAGGAGGTCAAGGACCTCGGCGGCCTCTACGTCCTCGGTACCGAGCGGCACGAGTCGCGTCGTATCGACAACCAGCTGCGCGGTCGTTCGGGCCGTCAGGGCGACCCGGGCGAGTCCCGCTTCTACCTCTCGCTCGGCGACGACCTGATGCGTCTGTTCAAGGCCCAGATGGTCGAGCGCGTGATGTCGATGGCGAACGTCCCGGACGACGTCCCGATCGAGAACAAGATGGTCACGCGCGCGATCGCGTCCGCGCAGTCGCAGGTCGAGCAGCAGAACTTCGAGACCCGTAAGAACGTCCTGAAGTACGACGAGGTCCTCAACCGCCAGCGTGAGGTCATCTACGGCGAGCGGCGCCGCGTCCTGGAGGGCGAGGACCTGCACGAGCAGGTGCAGCACTTCATGGACGACACGATCGACGCCTACATCAGCGCGGAGACCGCCGAGGGCTTCGCCGAGGAGTGGGACCTGGACCGGCTGTGGGGCGCCTTCAAGCAGCTCTACCCGGTGAAGGTCACCATCGAGGAGCTGGAGGAGGCGGCCGGCGACCGCGCCGGGCTCACCGCCGACTTCATCTCGGAGTCCATCAAGGACGACATCCACGAGCAGTACGAGCAGCGTGAGGGGCAGCTCGGCTCCGAGATCATGCGTGAGCTGGAGCGCCGGGTCGTGCTGTCGGTCCTGGACCGCAAGTGGCGCGAGCACCTCTACGAGATGGACTACCTCCAGGAGGGCATCGGCCTGCGCGCGATGGCGCAGAAGGACCCGCTGGTCGAGTACCAGCGCGAGGGCTTCGACATGTTCACCGCGATGATGGAGGGCATCAAGGAGGAGTCCGTCGGCTACCTGTTCAACCTGGAGGTCCAGGTCGAGCAGCAGGTCGAGGAGGTCCCGGTCGAGGACACCAAGCCGGTGGCCGACCTCGACAAGAAGGACGCGGTGCCGGCGCAGGCGGGCTCGCGGCCCGAGATCCGCGCCAAGGGGCTCGACGCCCCGCGTCGTCCGGACCGGCTGCACTACACGGCCCCCAAGGTGGACGGCGAGGGCGACATCGTCGAGGGCGAGTTCGACAACGGCGACGAGCCGGTGCGCTCCGAGGCCGACGGCCTCACGCGCGCGGAGCGCCGCAAGCAGGCGCGGGGCGGGCGCCGTCGCAAGAAGTAGCGAAGCAAGCGCCGTAGCGCCGTCGAGAGGCGGCGACGGTGCCCTTGGCGGCTGAAAGGGCCGGTCTCCTCCGGGAGGCCGGCCCTTCGTCGTTGCCGGCGGCGCGCGGCGGTGGTCAGTCGTCGTGTGCGGGTGGCCTGCGCGGGCCGCCCAGTTCCACCGCCGTACAGCGCCAGCGCAGGTCGCCGCCCTGCTCCAGGCGGAAGGCCATGGCCCGCACCTGGTCGCCCGCGCCGATCCGGGCGAAGGCCTCGATGGCGCCCGGACGGGGTGCGAAGTAGCCGATGTCGCGGACGACGGGGCGGGCGCCACGGGTGCGCAGGGGGCCGCGTTCGGCGAGCCAGGCGAGTTCGTCGTAGGCACGGCCCGCGGTGTGGCGGAGCATCGAGTGGACGGGGCGCTGGCCGCTCAGGACCAGGAGCAGACGGTCGGCGAAGACGTCGGTGGGGCGTGGGTGGGGGATCGGGCTGAGAGGAGCCTCGGCCGTGACGCTCGCCGAGGCTCGCAGGGCGCCCGGCTCGTCGGGGGTGGCCGACACGGTCCGCTGCCGCTGGGGAGGTGTGCTCGGTGGGCGGGTGTCGGCGGGCCGTGTGCGGGCGTGGGCGGCCGGGTGCGGTGAGCCCGGTGGGCGGCCGCCCGGCGACGTCGTACGGGGTGCGCCGCCGCTCGGTGTGCGGGGCGGGGAGCCGGCGGGGCGGCGGGTGTCACGGCGGGTCGGCGGGCGAGTGCCGGGGCGGTGCTGCGCCCTGGTCATGACCTTGTTCATGGGGTCCCCGTTCGGCGGGCCCGGGGATACCGGGCAGTAACTTCGTGGTTGGTGATCTTGTACGTGGCCGTCGGGTCCGGCGGCAAGGAAGCGGAGGTCCGCAGAAGGCGGCCGGGAACTTCACTTATCCGGGTGACGGCAGGGCGCGCGGGGCCGTCATGACAAGGGCGACCTGGGTGAGTTTCCGTACCGGAGTGGACGCCGCGGGCGGTGGCGGCGGGGACTCGAAAGGGGACGCCCGCACGTATCCTGAAGGCCGTCCGGGAGGTGCGGGAGCGCACTCTCCGGGTTTCCGCGGAGCCACGAACACTGAAAGCGGTCAGCCATGCGCGTCTACGTCCCCCTGACCCTCCCCGGTCTCGCCGAGGCGTACAAGACGGGTGAGCTGGGCGGCGGACCGCTCGTCGCGTACGCCGTCACGCCCGCCCTGCGCGAGTGGTATCTCTCCGACGACATCGAGGAGTTGGAGTACGCCGCGCTGAACCGGGCCGCGCTGGCCGCGCTGCGGCTGCTGGCGGCGGACCCGGACGCGACGCGGCGCCGGGTGGTGGTCGCCGTCGACGTGCCCGACGGGGCGGCTGTCGCGGACCCCGACCGCGGGCTGGACCCGGCGGCGCTGGGCGAGGTGAGGATCGCCGGGGGCGTGGCGCTGGCCAAGGCGGCGGCCGTGCATGTGGACGCGGGCGACGCGGAGGCGGATGTGACGGCGGCCGCGCGGTCCCTCGCGGCGGCGGACGGCGGGGACGACGACGCGCAGTTCGTCGTGGACGGGGCCGAGGACCATGAGCTGCTGTGGTACGCCACGCAGGAGATCCCGAACCTGGTGGGGCTCGGCGACTGAGTCGGCGCCGTGCTTCCGGCACCCGCTGTGACCTGGCGTTCTCATGATTGTCAGTGGTGGCGGGTACGGTTTTTGGCATGGGGAAGCTGGTAGGGACGCATATCGTCTGGGACTGGAACGGGACGCTGTTCCACGACAATGACGCGATCATCGGGGCGACGAACGCGGCGTTCGCCGAGCTGGGGCTCGATCCGATCACGATGGAGCAGTACCGGGCGCTGTACTGCGTGCCGGTGCCGAAGTTCTACGAGCGCCTGCTGGGGCGGCTGCCGACGGACGCCGAGTGGCTGGTCATGGACGAGACCTTCCACCGGTACTACACCGAGCACCGGGTGCGGTGCGGGCTGACCGAGGGTGTGGCGGAGCTGCTGATGAGCTGGCGGTCGTCGGGGCGCAGCCAGTCCATCCTGAGCATGTACGGCCATGAGGAACTCGTGCCGCTGGTGCGGGGGTTCGGGATCGAGGAGCACTTCATACGGGTGGACGGGCGGACCGGGCCGTCCGGGGGCAGCAAGGCCGAGCACATGGTGCGGCACATCAAGGCGCTGGTGAGTGTGGATCCCGCCCGCACGGTCGTGATCGGGGACGCCGCCGATGACGCGGTGGCGGCCTTGCACGTGGGGGCGCGGGCCGTGCTGTACACCGGGGGGTCGCACAGCCGGGCGAGCCTGGAGGCGGTGGGGGTGCCGGTGGTGGACACGCTCGGGGAGGCGGTCGCGGAGGCGGAGCGGTTGGCCGCCTGAGCCGGTTGTCGGCCTGAGCCGGGGTTGGTGGCATGAGCGGCCCGCCACGTGAGCGCACGGCACCAAGGCACGGGCGCCCGCTCTGGCGCACCGCGCCTGTGGTCCGCGCCGTGTGATCCGGGCCTGGTGGTCCGCCGTCGTCAGGTCACCGGCGCCTTCGAGCGCAGGACGGTGAGGAACTCCCTCATCCAGGCCGAGTGGTCGGGCCAGGCGCGGGACGAGACCAGGGTGCCGTCGACGACAGCCTCGGCGTCCTGGAAGGTGGCGCCGGCGGCCTGCATGTCCAGTTCCAGTGCGGGATAGGCGGTGACGCGGCGGCCGCTGAGGCTGTCGATCGCGGCGGTGAGGAGGGGGCCGTGGCAGATCTGGGCAACCGGCTTGTCGGAGTCGAAGAACGACTTGAGGATCTTGCGGAGTTCGGGGTCGTTGCGGAGGTATTCGGGGGCCCGGCCGCCGGGGACGACGACGGCGGCGTAGTCGCCGGGGTCCACGTCGGAGAAGGCGAGGTCGGCGGGCCAGGTGTAGCCGGGTTTCTCGGTGTAGGTGTCGAAGCCGGGTTCGAAGTCGTGGACGACGAACTGGAGCTTCTTGCGGGTGGGGGCCGCGATATGGACCTCGTAGCCTTCTTCGCGGAGGCGCTGGTAGGGGTAGAGGACCTCCAGGGACTCCGCGGCGTCGCCGGTGACGATGAGGATCTTCGCTGTCATGTCGAGTGCGCTCCTCCAGTGAGCCATGCTCTGCGGCTCCGTCGGGCTGACCGTTCCATGGGCAACGTGCCTCGCGGTGAGGGGATTGCCAAGGGGCCGTGCGGTGTGTGGGACCGCCGCCCACCGCTTACCACCCGAGGCGTCACCCACCGGCCACAACCGACGTCTGTTTTCGGACACGGCTGGCCGCCGATCGGCCCGTGTTCGGCGCCGTCTTCCCCGTCCTCATCGGTCCAGGCGCCACCGTGCCGCTGCACCCCGGTCCCCCTCCAGCGTCCTCCGCGGTGCCCGACCCCGCCAGTTACGCCCTCCGCACCCGCTTTGCCCCTGTGCAGAACGTCAAAGTTCCACCCCTGGTTTTGTACACATACGGCTCATGACGGAGGCCCTGTAAGGAGCGATAGCCTTAGTGGCGTGATCAGCGCGATAGCTCGCGGGGGCAACGTTGCCCCTGCCCTGCGCCCGGAGAACACGGACGACATCCGTGACCGGGCGGCGGTCGCTGGTCTTCGCGGGCGGGAGGGAGCCGAATGGGCTCCCGGAAAGCCGGGCGCACCGTGGGACCCGGCGTCGCAGAGAGCGGCGTCACACCCCGCGGGCGGCTCAAGATTGGCTCATATAACCCCGCTCATCCCACCTCGCGGCATAGCGTCGAACCAGACCGGAGACCCCGCGTCGCGGCGTTACGCCCAAGAGGAAGACACCGTACTTCCTTCTACGTCACGCAACGGCGCGCGACAGGAGCCAGAGGACAATGCAGACCAAGCTGGACGAAGCCAAGGCCGAGCTGCTCGAGAGGGCCGCCCGGGTAGCTGAGAACAGCCCGGTCGGGGGGCACCTACCGACTGGGACCACGGACGAGAGCAGCCCCGGCACCCCGGACCACGACACCGTGCTCTCGTTCCTCCAGCGCTACTACCTGCACACCGCCCCGGAGGACCTCAGCGACCGCGACCCGGTCGACATCTTCGGAGCCGCCGTCTCGCACCACCGGCTGGCCGAGAACCGCCCCCAGGGCACGGCCAACGTGCGGGTGCACACACCCACCGTGGAAGAGAACGGCTGGACGTGCAGCCATTCCGTCGTCGAGGTCGTCACCGACGACATGCCGTTTCTCGTCGACTCCGTCACCAACGAGCTGACGCGGCAGGGGCGGGGGATCCATGTGGTCATCCACCCGCAGGTCTTCGTCCGCCGCGACGTCACCGGCAAGCTCATCGAGGTGCTCACCGCGCCGCCCACCGGCGAGCTGCCGCACGACACGCACACCGAGTCCTGGATCCACGTAGAGATCGACCGGGAGACCGACCGCGGCGACCTGAAGCAGATCACCGCGGACCTGCTGCGCGTCCTGTCCGACGTCCGTGAGGCCGTCGAGGACTGGAGCAAGATGCGGGACCTGGCCCTGCGGATGGCCGACGAGCTGCCGCGGGAGCCCCACTCCGACCTCCGTGACCAGGAGTTCGAGGAGGCCCGTGAGCTGCTGCGCTGGCTGGCCGACGACCACTTCACCTTCCTCGGATACCGCGAGTACGAGCTGCGCGAGGACGACTCGCTGGCCGCCGTGCCGGGCACCGGCCTCGGCATCCTGCGCGCCGACCCGCAGCACTCCGAGACCGACAGCCACCCGGTCAGCCCGTCCTTCGAGCGGCTGCCCGCCGACGCCCGCGCCAAGGCCCGCGAGCACAAGCTCCTCATCCTCACCAAGGCCAACAGCCGGGCGACCGTGCACCGGCCGTCGTACCTCGACTACGTCGGGGTGAAGAAGTTCGACGAGAACGGCGAGGTCGTCGGCGAGCGCCGCTTCCTGGGTCTGTTCTCCTCGGCCGCCTACACCGAGTCGGTCCGCCGCGTGCCTGTCGTCCGGCGCAAGGTCGACGACGTGCTGCGGGTCGCCGGCTTCTCGCCCAACAGCCACGACGGCCGCGACCTGCTCCAGATCCTGGAGACGTACCCGCGCGACGAGCTCTTCCAGACCCCGGTCCCCGAGCTCCAGCGCATCGCGACCTCCGTCCTCTACCTCCAGGAGCGCCGTCGGCTGCGGCTCTACCTGCGCCAGGACGAGTACGGCCGCTACTACTCGGCCCTCGTCTACCTCCCCCGGGACCGCTACACGACCGGTGTGCGGCTGCGGATCATCGACATCCTCAAGGAGGAGCTCGGCGGCACCAGCGTCGACTTCACCGCCTGGAACACCGAGTCGATCCTCTCCCGGCTGCACTTCGTGGTCCGTGTGCCGCAGGGCACCGAGCTGCCGGAGCTGTCCGACGCCGACAAGGAGCGCATCGAGGCCCGTCTGGTCGAGGCCGCGCGTTCCTGGGCCGACGGCTTCGCCGACGCGCTCAACGCCGAGCTCGGCGAGGAGCACGCCGCGGAGCTGCTGCGGCGCTACGGCAACGCCTTCCCCGAGGGCTACAAGGCCGACCACTCCCCGCGCTCGGCGGTCTCCGACCTGGTCCACATCGAACAGCTCACCGAGGAGAACGACTTCTCGCTGAGCCTGTACGAGCCGGTCGGTGCGGCCCCCGAGGAGCGCCGCTTCAAGATCTACCGCAAGGGCGCGGCCGTCTCCCTGTCCGCCGTCCTGCCGGTCCTCAGCCGCCTCGGCGTCGAGGTCGTGGACGAGCGGCCGTACGAACTGCGCTGCGCCGACCGCAGTGTCGCCTGGATCTACGACTTCGGTCTGCGCATGGCCCCGGCGGCGGGCGGCGGCGACTATCTCGGCGACGACGCGCGCGAGCGGTTCTCCGAGGCCTTCGCCGCCACCTGGACCGGCAAGGCGGAGAACGACGGCTTCAACGCGCTGGTGCTGGGCGCCGGGCTCACCTGGCGGCAGGCGATGGTGCTGCGGGCGTACGCGAAGTACCTGCGCCAGGCCGGCTCCACGTTCAGCCAGGACTACATGGAGGACACCCTCCGGAACAACGTCCACACCACCCGTCTGCTCGTCTCCCTGTTCGAGGCGAGGATGTCGCCGGACCGCCAGCGCGCCGGCCACGAGATCGTGGACGCGCTGCTCGAAGAGGTCGACGCGGCGCTCGACCAGGTGGCGAGCCTGGACGAGGACCGGATCCTGCGGTCCTTCCTGACCGTCATCAAGGCGACGCTGCGCACGAACTTCTTCCAGGAGGCGGCGGGCGGTCACCCGCACGACTACGTCTCCATGAAGTTCGACCCGCAGGCCATCCCGGACCTGCCCGCGCCGCGCCCGGCGTTCGAGATCTGGGTCTACTCGCCCCGCGTCGAGGGCGTGCACCTGCGCTTCGGCAAGGTCGCGCGCGGCGGTCTGCGCTGGTCCGACCGGCGTGAGGACTTCCGCACCGAGATTCTCGGCCTGGTCAAGGCGCAGATGGTGAAGAACACCGTCATCGTGCCGGTCGGCGCCAAGGGCGGCTTCGTCGCCAAGCAGCTTCCCGACCCGTCCGTGGACCGGGACGCGTGGATGGCGGAGGGCATCGCCAGCTACAAGACGTTCATCTCGGCCCTGCTCGACATCACCGACAACATGGTGGCCGGGGACGTCGTGCCGCCCGCCGACGTCGTACGGCACGACGAGGACGACACCTACCTCGTCGTCGCCGCCGACAAGGGCACCGCGACCTTCTCCGACATCGCCAACGGGGTCGCCGAGCAGTACAACTTCTGGCTCGGCGACGCCTTCGCCTCCGGCGGCTCGGCGGGCTACGACCACAAGGGCATGGGCATCACCGCCCGCGGTGCCTGGGAGTCCGTCAAGCGGCACTTCCGCGAGCTGGGCGTGGACACGCAGAGCGAGGACTTCACGGTCGTCGGCATCGGCGACATGTCCGGTGACGTGTTCGGCAACGGCATGCTGCTCAGCGAGCACATCCGCCTGGTCGCCGCCTTCGACCACCGGCACATCTTCATCGACCCGACCCCGGACGCGGCCACCTCCTACGCCGAGCGCCGCCGCGTCTTCGAGCTGCCCCGCTCCAGCTGGGAGGACTACAACACCGACCTGATCTCGGCCGGTGGCGGTGTCTTCCCGCGCAGCGCCAAGGCCATCCCGGTCAACGCGCACATCCGCGAGGCCCTGGGCATCGAGGGCAAGGTCGCCAAGATGACCCCGGCCGAGCTGATGAAGGCCATCCTCAAGTCGCCGGTGGACCTGCTGTGGAACGGCGGCATCGGTACGTACGTCAAGGCGAGCACCGAGTCGCACGCCGACGTCGGCGACAAGGCCAACGACGCCATCCGTGTCGACGGCGCCGACCTGCGGGTCAAGGTCGTCGGCGAGGGCGGCAACCTGGGGCTGACCCAGCTCGGCCGGATCGAGTTCGCCCGGCACGGCGGCAAGATCAACACCGACGCCATCGACAACAGCGCGGGCGTGGACACCTCCGACCACGAGGTGAACATCAAGATCCTGCTCAACGGTCTGGTCGCCGAGGGCGACATGACCGTCAAGCAGCGCAACAAGCTGCTCGCCGAGATGACCGACGAGGTCGGCCGTCTGGTCCTGCGCAACAACTACTCCCAGAACACGGCGATCGCCAACGCGCTGGCCCAGTCCAACGCCATGCTCCACGCCCAGCAGCGCTTCATGAAGCACCTGGTCAGGGAGGGGCACCTGGACCGGGCGCTGGAGTTCCTGCCCACCGACCGCCAGATCCGCGAACGCCTCGGCGCCGACCACGGCCTGACCGGCCCGGAGACGGCCGTGCTGATGGCGTACACGAAGATCACGGTCGCCGAGGAGCTGCTGCACACCACGCTGCCCGACGACCCGTACCTGAGCACCCTGCTGCACGCGTACTTCCCGACCAAGCTGCGCGAGCGGTTCCCCGAGTACCTGGTCAGCCACCCGCTGCGCCGCGAGATCACCACGACCGTGCTGGTCAACGACACGGTCAACACGGGCGGTACGACGTATCTGCACCGGCTGCGCGAGGAGACCGGGGCCTCGCTGGAGGAGATCGTCCGGGCGCAGACCGTGGCCCGCGCGATCTTCCGCTCGGCGGAGGTGTGGGACGCGGTCGAGGCGCTCGACAACAAGGTCGAGGCCGCCGTCCAGACCCGGATCCGGCTGCACTCGCGCCGGCTGGTCGAGCGCGGCACGCGCTGGCTGCTGAACAACCGTCAGCAGCCGCTCCAGCTCGCCGACACGGTCGACTTCTTCTCCGATCGAGTCGAGCAGGTGTGGTCGCAGCTGCCGAAGCTGCTGCGCGGCGCGGACCTGGAGTGGTACCAGCAGATCCACGACGAGCTGACGGCCGTCGGCGTGCCCGTCGAACTCGCCACGCGGGTCGCCGGGTTCTCCTCCGCCTTCCCGACGCTCGACATCGTCTCGGTGGCCGACCGCATGGGCAAGGACCCGATGGACGTCGCCGAGGTCTACTACGACCTCGCCGACCGGCTGCACATCACCCAGCTCATGGACCGGATCATCGAGCTGCCGCGCGCCGACCGCTGGCAGTCCATGGCCCGCGCCTCCATCCGCGAGGACCTCTACGCCGCCCACGCGGCCCTGACCTCGGACGTCCTCGCGGCCGGCAACGGCACGGCGACGCCCGAGCAGCGCTTCAAGTCGTGGGAGCAGAAGAACGGCGCGATCCTGGGCCGTGCGCGCACGACCCTGGAGGAGATCCGGAGCTCGGACGAGTTCGACCTCGCCAACCTGTCGGTGGCGATGCGCACGATGCGGACGCTGCTGCGGACGCACACGTGAGCGGTGTGATGCCGTAAGGCGTACGCGCGTGAGGGCGCCCCGGGCTGTGACTGCCCGGGGCGCCCTTTCGTGTCGGGGGACCGCCGTGTGCGCCTGCGCCGGTCCGTGCCGCGTGCGCCGGTCCCGTGCCGTCTCCGCCGGTCCCGCGCCGCCTACGAAGAAGCCGGCGCGGGCTTGGGCTTGGGCTTCGGCTTGGCCGCCTTGTCGCCTGTGAACGCCTCGTACTCCTTGAGGACCTCGTCCGTGGGACCGTCCATGCGCAGTTCGCCGCGCTCCAGCCACAGGACGCGGTCGCAGGTGTCGCGGATCGACTTGTTGTTGTGGCTGACCAGGAACACCGTGCCCGCGTGCTTGCGCATCTCGCGGATCCGGGCCTCCGAGCGCTTCTGGAAGGAGCGGTCGCCCGTCGCCAACGCCTCGTCGATCAGCAGTACGTCGTGGTCCTTGGCGGCGGCGATGGAGAAACGCAGACGGGCGGCCATGCCGGAGGAGTACGTGCGCATCGGCAGGGTGATGAAGTCACCCTTCTCGTTGATGCCGGAGAAGTCGACGATCTCCTGGTAGCGCTGCCTGACCTGCTCCCGGGACATGCCCATCGCGAGGCCGCCGAGGAAGACGTTGCGCTCGCCGGTGAGATCGTTCATCAGGGCCGCGTTGACGCCGAGCAGGGAGGGCTGGCCGTCGGTGTAGATGTGGCCGTTCTCCACCGGGAGCAGGCCCGCGACCGCTTTGAGCAGGGTCGACTTGCCGGAGCCGTTGGTGCCGATGAGGCCGATGGCCTCGCCCTTGTACGCCACGAAGGAGACCTTCTTGACGGCGTGCACCTTGCGTACGCCCGCCGCCTTCTCGGCCTGCTTGCGGCGCAGGATGCGGTTGAGAGCGGCGGTGGCCGAACCGCGGCCCGCGCCGGTGCCGTTGACGCGGTAGACGATGTCGACCTTGTCGGCGATGACGGTGGGCGCGTCGGGCGCGTTGTGCGCGAGGGCGTCGGTGGAGGGAGCGCCGACGGTGGGGGCGCTGTCGGTGGGGTGCTGCGGGATTGGGTGCTCAGCCACGGCCGTACGTCTCCTCAGCCTTCCAGAAGTAGATGAAGCCGCCGACGCCGGCGAGCAGTGCCCAGCCCGTCGCGATCGCCCACACATGCGGCGGGAGCTGGCTCGCGTGGAAGCTGTCGATCAGCGCGAAACGCATCAGGTCGATGTACACGGCGGCGGGGTTGGCCTGAAGCGCCCCGGTCACCCAGGACGGCAGATCCTTGTGGCTGCTCATGACGTGGCTGATGCTGAACATCACGCCCGAGGCGTACATCCAGGTGCGCAGCACGAACGGCATCAGCTGGGCGATGTCCGGCGTCCTGGCGCCCATCCGGGCCACGACCATCGCGACGCCCGCGTTGAAGGTGAACTGGAGGAACAGCGCCGGGAGCACCAGCACCCAGGACGCGGCGACCGGAATGCCGAAGCAGAGCAGGATGACGACCAGGGCGGCCATCGAGAACAGCAGCTGCTGGAGCTGTTGCAGCGCGAAGGAGATCGGCAGCGCGGCGCGGGGGAAGTGCAGGGCGCGGACCAGGCCGAGGTTCCCCGAGATCGCGCGGGTGCCCGCCATGATCGAGCTCTGCGTGAACGTCCACACGAACACGCCCGTCACCAGGAACGGGATGTAGTCCGGCACCCCGTGGCTGGTGCCCAGGAGCATGCCGAAGATGAAGTAGTACACCGCCGCGTTCAGCAACGGCGTCATGACCTGCCACACCTGGCCGAGCTTCGCCTGGCTGTACTGGGAGGTGAGCTTGGCGGTGGCGAAGGCGCTGATGAAGTGGCGGCGCGCCCACAGCTGGCGGATGTACTCGGGCAGGGAGGGACGGGCACCGCTGACCGCGAGACCGTGCCGGGCGGCAAGCGCCGCGAGGTCGTGGGCCGGGGGCGGGGCGGTGGCCGTCGGGGGCGGCGTGTGGAGGGCCTGGGTCACATCCGCTGCTTTCGCTCGGGTGGCGGGGGAGGGGAGGGACGGTGAGGGAGGGGAGGCAGGCAGGCAGGGCAGAGCTTGCCGTGAAGGTGGGCGTGGTTCGGCGGTTCCTTACGCTTCTCTTCACGTTTTCTTACGTCGGGACGGGACCGTATCGTCGTAACGTGAGCGTAGGTCGAGAGGGCGTCGGAACGCAACCGTTTCGTCGTGACGTGAGCCCGTGACGTGAGCGACGCAACGGCCGACGCAAATGGCCGACACGTGCGGCCGACGCATGCGGCCGACGCAACGGCCACGTAAGGACGGGACCGTATCGTCGCAACGCCCTATGCTGGTCCGCATGACGACGAACGCCGACCAGTCCCAGACGCGTCCGCGCCGCCGGACCCCGGCGGGGGCGGCCGTGCTCCGCGAGGACGTGACGGAGGCCATCAGGGCCGCCGTCTTCGAGGAACTGGCGGCGGTCGGCTACGCCCGCATGTCGATCGAGGGCATCGCGCGAAGGGCGGGCGTCGGCAAGACCGCCGTGTACCGGCGCTGGCGTTCCAAGCTGCACCTGGTGCTCGACGTGGTGTCGGCGGTCGCCGTGATGGGGCTCCCCGTACCGGACGCGGGCTCCCTGGAGGGTGATCTGCGGCTGCTGTACGAGGTGACCGCCCGAGCCCTGCGGCACCCGCTGGCCTCGCAGATCCTCCCGGACCTCCAGGCCGAGGCTGCGCGCAGTCCCGAGATCGCCGAGGCCGTGCAGAAGGCGCTGCGCGACGGGCAGGCGAGCGTGGCCAGCGGAATCGTGATGGCCGCGGAGAAGCGCGGCGAAGTGCGCCCGGGCATGGACGAGGAGTTGGCCCTCGACCTGATCTCGGGCCCCCTGTACTGGCACTCCGTGGTGATCCGCGGCCCCAAGCCCTCCAAGCGGTATCTGGACGCCCTGGCCCGGGCCACCGCCCAGGCGCTCAAGGCGCTGTGAGCGGGGACCTGCCGTGCGAGTGGTGATCGCCGAGGACAACGCCCTGCTGCGCGAGGGCCTGGTCCTGCTGCTGACGTCGTCCGGACACGAGGTCGTGGCGGTCGCCGGCACCGGCCCCGAGATCCTGCCCGCCCTGCTGGAGCACCACCCTGACGCGGCCGTGCTCGATGTGCGGATGCCGCCGGACTTCCGCGACGAGGGGCTGCGCGCCGCCCTCGCCGCGCGCAAGGAGCTGCCCGAACTGCCCGTCCTCGTCCTCTCCCAGTACGTCGAGGAGTCGTACGCCGCCGAACTCCTCGCCGGCGGCGCGAGCGGTGTCGGCTATCTGCTCAAGGACCGGGTCGGCCGGGTGGACGAGTTCCTCGACGCGCTGGAGCGGGTCGCGGCCGGCGGCACGGCGCTGGACCCCGAGGTCGTCACCGAACTCCTGACCCGCCGCGCCGACTCACCCCTCGACTCCCTCACCCCGCGCGAACGCGAGGTCCTCGCCCTCATGGCCGAGGGCCACGACAACGCGACCATCGCCAGGACCCTCGTCGTCACCGAACGCGCCGTCCACAAGCACATCGGCAACGTCTTCCTCAAGCTCGGCCTGCCACAGAGCGACAGCGGGCATCGACGGGTGCTGGCCGTGCTCACGTATCTGAACAACTCGTAGACAGCTACTCGTAGCGGACGCCTGGTCCCTCAGCCGCCGCCACTCAGGAGCTCGGGGCGCTCAGCCGCTCAGCCAGTCCGGCCAAGTCCCCCACCCGAAGCACCCGGTCGCCGAAACCGGGCAACGGCACGTGCAGTACGGCCGCCCACCGCTTCGGTACGGCCGCGATGCCGTACACCGCGCCGGCCAGCCCGCCGGTGACGGCCGCGACGGTGTCCGTGTCGCCGCCGAGGTCGATCGCGGCGCGTACGGCGTCCTCGTAGGAGGAAGTGGTGCGCAGGGCCCAGACGGCGGAGCCGAGGCACGGCCAGACGGCGCCGTTGAACTCGGTGGCCAGGTCGGGGTGCCAGTCGGGGGCGAGGACGGTGGCGTAGCGGTCGCGGTGGTCGGGGTGGACGGACCTGAGCGTGTCCGGAAGGGCGGTCAGGGGATCGCCGCCGGTCAGGGCCACGCGCACCAGCTCGTGGAAGACGGCCGTGCCCTCCCAGGCCGCCCGGTCCCCGTGGGTGAGGGCCGCGAGCCGGCGGGCCGCGTCCATGGTGACCTCGCGGCCCCGCGGGGCGAAGTGGACGGCGGAGGTGGCGGCCCGCATCAACGCGCCGTTGCCCGCCGCCCGTTGGCTGACCTGGAAGTGCAGCGCGGCCGCCCTGTCCCACGGGTCGCCGCCGCTCAGCACGGCTTCGGTCTGGAGGCCGATGTCCTTCGGCCCGGCCGCCGCCCAGCGCCGGAACCGCTCGAAGACGTCCGGGAGTTCGAGCCCGCCGCACTGGAGGAGCGACTCGCCGACGAGTACGGCCATCTGCGTGTCGTCGGTCGCCTCGCCCGGATCCCAGCCGCCGCCCCCGCACATCTCCCCGCCCTGCCCCGGCTTCGGGAAGCGGGCCGAGAAGGCGCCCTCCGGGCCGAACTCGAAGGGCGCGCCCAGCGCGTCGCCGACGGCCGAGCCGATGACGGCGCCGAGGGCGCGCTCGACGCGCAGGGGACGGTCGGACTCGGTCACCCGGTGAGGCTACGTCAGTCCCGCGCCGCCCCCGGATGCAGCCGCACCCACCCCTCCCACGCCGACGTGATCATGTCGCGGACGTCGTGCTTGGCCTTCCAGCCCAGTTCGGTGGCGATGCGGTCGGCGGAGGCGACGACCCGGGCCGGGTCGCCGGGGCGGCGGGGGGTGACGGTCGGGGGGCGGTCGTAGCCGGTGACGGCGTTGATCTGGTCGATCATGTCGCGGACCGAGACGCCCTCCCCACGGCCGATGTTGAGGGTGAGGGCGTGGCCCGGCGAGGCCTGGAGTGCGCGGGCCGCGGCCACATGGGCCTCGGCCAGGTCGACGACGTGGATGTAGTCGCGGATGCAGGTGCCGTCGGGGGTGGGGTAGTCGTCGCCGAAGATGCGCGGCGGGGCGTTCTCCGTCAGCTTCTCGAAGACCATCGGGACGAGGTTGTAGACGCCGACGTCGGCCAGCTGGGGGGTGGCCGCGCCGGCCACGTTGAAGTAGCGCAGGGAGGCCGTGGACAGGCCCGTGGCGCGGCCCGTCGCGCGCACCAGCCACTCGCCCGCCAGCTTCGTCTCGCCGTACGGCGACATCGGCACGCACGGCGTCTCCTCCGTGACCAGGTCGACGTCCGGCATGCCGTACACCGCGGCCGAGGAGGAGAAGACGAAGGACCGTACGTTCGCCGCCGTGACGGCCTCCAGGAGGACGCGCAGGCCCTCGACGTTCTCCCGGTAGTAGTGCAGCGGCAGGTCCACCGACTCGCCGACCTGCTTCTTCGCCGCGAGGTGGACCACACCGGTCACCCGGTGGGCCGCGATGGCGCGGGCGACGCGCTCGCCGTCCAGGGTCGAGCCCACGACCAGGGGGACGCCGTCGGGCACCCGGTCGGCGATGCCGGTGGACAGGTCGTCGAAGACCACGGCGTGCTCGCCCGCCTCGGTCATCGCCCGTACGACGTGCGCTCCGATGTATCCGGCGCCGCCGGTGATCAACCAGGTCATGTACGGGCCGTCCCCTCGTCAGTGGCCTGTGGTCGGTCGGTGTCAGTCTGCGTCAGCGGTCTTCGCCGACGGTCTGTGTCGGCGGTCCGCGTCAGCGTTCTTCCTGAGCAGTCCTCGGCAAGGGACAGTGAAGCAGGCGGCCGACTGTCGCGGGCCACCGACATGTCTCCCGGCAGTGAGGGGCCGGGGCACTCGGCCCCTCACGCACCGCCCTGACCGGGCGCCTCCTGCAAGGCCGCCGCGTCCAGGGCCGCGGTGAGCCGGTCGAGGCGTTCGCGCAGCTCGCCGATCTCGTCCGCGCCGAAGCCCGTCGCCGTGGCGATCCGGCGCGGCACCTGCACCGCGCGCTCGCGCAGCGCGGTGCCCTCGTCCGTGAGCCGTACCTCCACCGAGCGCTCGTCGCGGGCGCTGCGCTCGCGGCGCACCAGACCCGCCGCCTCCAGCCGCTTGAGCAGCGGGGACAGCGTGCCGGAGTCGAGGCGCAGGTGTTCGCCGAGCTTCTTCACGGGCAGGTCGCCCTGCTCCCACAGCACCAGCATCACCAGGTACTGCGGATACGTGAGTCCCAGGTCCTTCAGGACCACGCGGTAGACACCGCCGAAGGCGCGTGAGGCGGCGTGCAGGGAGAAGCAGATCTGCTGGTCGAGGCGGAGCCAGTCCGCGGTGGGCGTGGTCGTCATGGCTCCAGGGTAGCTCGTGCCTCGTCATTTAGTTGTGTGCAATTGAATTGTGTGCTCTACTTGTGGTCGTCCGGAGGCCGCCAACAGAGCCACCGGAACATGACTTGAGAGGGATGGTTTTCCATGGACGCGCTCTACACCGCTGTCGCCACCGCCACCCACGGCCGTGAGGGTCGCGCCGTCTCCAACGACGGCAAGATCGACCTCCCGCTGGGCATCCCGGTGGAGATGGGGGGCAACGGGCAGGGCACCAACCCCGAGCAGCTGTTCGCCGCCGGCTACGCCGCCTGCTTCGGCAGCGCCCTCGGCCTCGTCGGCCGCCAGGCCAAGGTCGACGTCTCCGACGCCGCCGTCACCGCCGAGGTCGGCATCGGCAAGCAGGGCGAGGGCTTCGGTCTGAAGGTGACGCTGCGTGTCGAGCTGCCCGACACCCTCGAAGAGGAGACCGGTCGCAAGCTGGTCGAGCAGGCCCACCAGGTCTGCCCCTACTCCAACGCCACCCGCGGCAACATCGACGTCGACCTCGTCATCGAGTAGTCCCGGAGCACTCCCGGCGCGAAGTCACCCGATCCGCGCCAGCACCTCCCCCGTCTCCCGGCTCCACGCCACCACCACCGCCTCCCGCGGCACCCGCTTCCACCGCGTCAGCAGCAGCCAGCGCGCGTGGTAGCGGCGGGCCACGGTGGTGCGCTCGGCGCGGGTCGAGGCGGGGGAGAGGTAGGCGCGGACATCGGCCAGCCGCCGGGCCCGCTCCCGCTCGTCCAGGGCGGGGTCGGGCCAGACCGGCGCGGCGAGGTTCGGCCCGTACCCGGGGAGGGTCCGAGGGGCGTAGTGCCCGTCGGAGATCACCACCTCGCCCTTCCCGACATACCGCGCCACCCAGGCGTACGAGGGCCGGCGCGACGGCTGTTCCAGCCCCACCGGATCCAGTGCGCGCGGCACCACCGCCCCGCCCTGCACGGTCAGGAACCCGACACAGGCCCCGGCCGCCGCGGCCCCGCCCAGCACCCGGCGTGCCCTGCCCCACGGCCGGGGCGCCGCCAGCTCCACCGCGAGCGCGAACTGGAGCGGCGCCGGCGTCAGCCCGAGGACCCTGCCGTAGGTGTAGTGGCCGCTGATCCAGCCGTACGCCACGACCAGGCAGTCCAGGCCGAACAGCAGCACCAGCGGATCCCGCCAGGTGCCCCGCCGCCACCGCAGCCACAGCGCGGGCAGCCCGAGCAGCGCCAGCCAGACCTGCCCGGGGAACTGCTCGTACAGCCGCCGGTGGATCCCGTCCACGCTGTCGTCGGCGGCCAGCGCGAACACGTCGAAGTACGGCCAGGACCAGGCGAGCAGCAGCGCCGTGCCCGCCGTCACTCCCCAGCGCAGCAGCACGGCGGTCCGCCATTCCCGCTGCCAGCCCGCCACGAACGCCGCCGCTCCCAGGGCCGCCGCCGGCGCCGTGATCGGATGCACCAGGAGGATCACCCCGTACAGCGCCCCCAGCCCCGCGTACCCGGCGAACCCCGGCAGCCCGCTCGGCCCGACGAACCGCACCGGCCCGCGTCCCCGGGCCCGCGCGCCCGTCAACGCCCAGGCCCAGAAGGTGAGCCCGATGGCGAACGCCGACGGGTAGCCGAGGTTGCCCGTCATCGACATCAGGCTGAGGTAACCGCTCCACCAGGCCCGCTCGGTCCCCCACAGCAGCGTCATCGTCCCCAGCGCCAGCACCGGCGCCCACGGCCTCGGCGTCAGCGTCCGCACCAGGCGGCCGATCCCGGTCAGCAGCACGATCAGGTTCAGCACCCCGGCCAGCCGGACCACTTCCCAGCCGCCCAGGCCGGTCAGCCGGGCGAACACGCCCTGCGCGACCGCGTACGGCGAGTAGTACGGGCTGCCCGCGCCCGGCAGGTCCGCCATCGGATGGCGCGGGTGGAGCAGATCCGCCGTCAACCGCTCCACGACCGCCGCGTGCCGGCCCGCGTCACAGCACAGCGGCACGGCCCAGTACGCCAGCAGCATCACCAGGAAGAACAGGAAGCCGAAGACCTGATACGGCGTCGGACGCCGGACGCGGCCGCCCCGCAGAGCGCTCGCACCGCTGCGTACGGCCCGCCGGACGGCGACACCGGCGCCCGGAGGACTGTCGGGGAATGAGCGGGTTGGGGGCATTTGCCGTATGTTCCCGATCGGGTCAACGGCATTGCCTCTGATCACCTCATCGAGTGAGCGGGTGCCCTCTCCGCCCCGACGGGACGCACCGGCATCGGCTCACCCAGCATCAGCGTCCGGACGCCCCGCTCGGCGGCCGGCCCGTCGTCGAACTCGCAGAACCGCTCCCGGAAGCCGGCCGGCGACCCCATGGGACGGAACGATGATGCTGAAGCGGGGCATGCTGCGCCTTCTGTCGGGGGTGCGGAGGCCGAGACCGGACTCAGCCGGCGCGACAGCGTCCCGGCCGTCCGGCGGGACGCCAGTTCGGCGGTCGGGTCGGTGTGGGCCGTGAAGGGCTGGAGGGCACGCGGACTCCTCTGGGGCGAGAGCGCCGCTCAGCGGCTCTCGGTGACGGGCGCCGGGCCCGTGGGGTGGGGCACAGTGGCGAGCGGGGAGTGTGTGAGCGCGGCGGCCGGCGACGGCACCGGGTGGCGCCCGTCCAGCGGCACGACCGACGGGCGGCCGATCTCGCCCAGCACCACATGGCGTACGACCCGCTCGGCGGCGCCCCCGTCGTCGTACGGGCAGAAACGCTCGCGGAACGCCGCCCTCAGCTGGGCGGAGCGCGACCCGCGCCAGTGGCCGGTGGCGAAGATGTCGATCAGCTCGTCCTCGCCGCGCGAGACCGCGCCCGGCGGGAAGGCGCGCAGATCGAAGTAGGTGCCCCGGGCCGCCTCGTAGGCCTCCCAGTCGTCGGCGTGGACGACGATCGGCCGGTCCAGGGCGGCGTAGTCGAACATGATCGACGAGTAGTCGGTGACCAGGGCGTCCGCCGCCAGACACAGTGACTCGACGCTCGGGTGGTCGCTGACGTCGATGACCCGGTCGGACGGGTGGGTGACGAGCGGGCCGCCGTGGCGGTGGTGGGCGCGGGCCAGGATGACGTGCCGCGGGCCCAGCCGGCGCTGTACGTGGTGCAGGTCGAGGGCGGCGCGCTGGGTGCGGCGGTAGTCGCGGTGGGTGGGCGCGTAGAGGATCACCACCGAGCCCTCGGGGATGCCGAGCCGCTCGCGGATCCGGGCCACGTCCGCCGAAGTCGCCCGCTGGAAGACGTCGTTGCGCGGACTGCCGTACTCCAGGGTCGTGTACTCGCCCGGGAACACCCGCTCCCAGGTCAGGGTGGAGTGGCGGTTGGCGGACAGCACGTAGTCCCACCTGTCGACGTCGTCGAGGAGTTCGTCGATGTCCTTGTCGCCTGCCGCCGCCGGGCGTTCGCGCAGGTCCAGGCCCATGTGCTTGAGCGGGGTGCCCTGCCGGGTCTGTACGACGACCTGGCCGGGGCGCTTGACCAGCCGCCGGTCGAACTCGGCGTTGTGGACGAGGTACTTGGAGCGGGCGAGAGCGGTGAAGTAGGCGGCCGTGCCGGGGCGCAGACGGCGGGTGTCCGAGGGGACGGAGTCCTGCCCCTCCTCGGTGTCGTCGATCCAGGCCGTGCGGATGTGCGGGGCGTGCGCGCGGAACGCCTCCTCCAGGGCGCCCGGGTGGCAGCCGTGGCCGCGGACGCCCCGCGCGGCGAAGACGGCCCGGTCGACGCGCACCGGCAGACAGCGCTGGAGCCGGTAGTGCAGCCGCAGGGCGCTCGAGCGGACGGACTTCAGCAGCCGGCCGGTGACCTTGGCGGTGCGGCGGACGAGGGACGTCGTCCGCTGGAGGGCGTGGTAGGTGCGGTGCATGCCGAGGCGGACCAGCGTGTAGTGGACGCGGGTGCGGGCCGGGACGCGGATGCCGGGGGCGTGGTAACGGCGGTAGTAGGTGCGGGCCGTGCGCAGGAAGGCGGCGCGGCTGCGGCGCGGGAGGCGGTCGCGACGGGCGAACACCACGATCAGGTGGTCGACCATCCGGCGGAACAACAGCGGGCGCCAGCGGGTGAGTTCGGGCCGGTCGGCTACGTAGGCGAAGACTCGGTCGTACTGCTCGAAGATGTCGAAGTGGCGTGGGCTGACCGTGCCGAGGAGGCCGCCCCGGCGGCGCTGCCGGTGGTGCACGCACACCCGGTCCAGCGTCCCGATCGAATCCGCCGTCATCAGCACCGGGTACGTCCAGGGCATGTCCTCGTAGTAGCCGGACGGGAAGGCGAAGCCCTCCCGCTCGACGAACTCCCGCCGGTACGCCTTGTTCCAGGCGACCATCAGCAGCCGCAGCAGCTCCGGGCGGTCCGCCAGCCGGAAGGAGGCCGGGCCCTGTTCGGTGAGCCGGCCGGCGGCCTGATGACGGACCGTCTCGCCCGTCCAGTGGGTGCGCGCGTAGTCGTAGACCAGGACGTCCGGCTCGCCGGTCTCCTTCAGCCGGTCGGCGATGGCGAGCAGGGCGTCGGGGGCGAGGGTGTCGTCGCCGTCGAGGAAGATCAGGTAGTCACCGGTGGCCTCCGCGACACCGGCGTTACGGGCGGGCCCCAGGCCCTGGTTCTCGGTCAGGTGCACGGGACGCACCCGGGGGTCGCGGGCCGCGTACTCGTCGATGATCGCGCCGCACGCGTCAGGGGAACGGTCGTCGACGGCGATCAGTTCGAGATCCGGGTACGACTGGGTGAGCACCGATTCCAGGCACTCGTGCAGGTAGGCCTGCACCTGGTGGACGGGGACGATGACACTGAACCTGGGCAAGGGACTTCCACTGGGTCGGCCGGGGTGAGGGCGGCGACAGCGCCTTGCCCGGGAACGGCCGATGGAGTGACTTGGTTACGGTGCGGTACGGCATACGGGGGATCATGAATGAACGCGAGGGGGCGGACCGATGACGGTCCGCCCCCTCAAGCGTGCCGCGCTCGCGCCTACTTGACCGCGCCCGCCATCACGCCGGACACGAACTGGCGCTGGAACGCGAAGAACACGACCAGCGGAATCACCATGGAGATGAACGCGCCGGGCGCCAGGATGTCGACGTTGTTGCCGAACTGCCGTACCTGGGTCTGCAATGCGACCGTGATCGGCTGGCTGTCGGCGTCCGTGAAGATCAGCGCGACCAGCATGTCGTTCCACACCCACAGGAATTGGAAGATGCCGAGCGCGGCGATCGCGGGACCGCCGAGCGGCATCACGACACGGAAGAACAGGCGCAGTTCACCGGCTCCGTCCAGCCGGGCCGCCTCCAGCAACTCGCGTGGGATCTCCGCGAAGAAGTTCCGCAGCAGGAACACCGCGAACGGCAGCCCGAAGCCGACGTGGAACAGGACCACGCCGATCAGCGACCCGAAGATGCCGATGGTGCCGAAGAGTTCGGCGATCGGGATCAGCGCCACCTGCACCGGCACCACCAGCAGACCGACCACGCCCAGGAACCACCAGTCGCGGCCCGGGAACTCCATCCACGCGAACGCGTATCCCGCGAGCGCCCCGATCATCACGACGAGGACCGTCGCCGGGACCGTGATCAGCACGGTGTTGAGGATCGAGTCGGTGATGTCGCTGTTGCCGAGCAGCTTGTCGTAGCTCTCGAAGGTGAGTTGGGACGGCTTGCTGAAGACCTCCCACCAGCCGCTCGCGGTCATCTCGTCCGGCGGCCGGAGCGACGACAGCAGCAGTCCGATCGTCGGGACCAGCCAGAACAGGCCGACCACGATGAGGAACACCCGCACGATCCCACCGCTGACGAAGGAGGCGAGCTTGCCGCCGAGGGACTGCTCGCCCTTGACGACGGTGAGCGGCTCGGGCGCCGCCTTGGTGAGCCTGTCGGCGTCCGCGCTCATCGCCGCACCTCCCGCCTGAGCCTACGGATGTTGAACCACATCACCGGGATCACGAGCAGCAGCAGGAACACCGAGATCGCGCTCGCGATGCCCGGCTGGTCCTCGGAGAAGCCCTTGCGGTACAGCTCCAGCGCCAGGACGTTCGCGTCGTCCTGGGAGGAACCCGGGGCGATGATGAACACCAGGTCGAAGATCTTGAGCACATTGATCATCAGGGTGACGGTGACGACGGCGAGGACGGGTGCGAGAAGCGGCACCGTGACCCTTCTGAACACCTGCCACTCGTTCGCGCCGTCGACCCGTGCCGCCTCCAGCAGATCGCGCGGGATGCCCGCGAGCCCCGCCGCGATCAGCACCATCGCGAAACCGGCCCACATCCAGATGTACGACCCGATGATGGCCGGTGTCACCAGGGACGGGCCGAGCCAGTCCACGCCGTTGTACGGCTCCTTGAAGTTGTCCGCGGGGAGCCGCAGTTGAGCCCCGTCGGCGGCGGCCGGCAGCGTGAACGTACCGTCGTCGGCCGCCTTGGTGGAGGCCACGACCTCGCCGTCCTTGACGGCCTCGATCTTCATGCCGGGATAGCCCAGCTCGGAGGCGTCCACCCCGCCGAGCGTGCCGACGCCCTTGCCGCGTGTGAAGTCCTGCCAGGTCGTGCCGGTGACCTTGTCCGGTTCGGCCTTCGCCGCCACGGCCGTCTTGGCGTCGTCCGGCATCCGGTCGGGGGCGACACCGACCAGGGGCAGGGTGACGGGGGTGCCGGCGCTCACGGTGGCCTTGGTGATGAAGGCGCCGCCCGGCGCCGCTTCGAGGGGCGACTCCCGGCCCGGGTGGGCCTTCGGGAACGCCGACGCCTGCGCGAAGGTGTCGTGGACGCCCACCCACACCGCGTTCGCGACGCCCTTGTCCGGGTCCTGGTCGTAGACGAGCCGGAAGATGATGCCGGCGGCCAGCATCGAGATGGCCATCGGCATGAAGACGACCAGCTTGAACGCCGTGCCCCAGCGCACCCGTTCGGTGAGCACCGCGAAGATCAGTCCCAGCGCGGTGGCGACCGTCGGGGCGAACACCACCCAGATGACGTTGTTCTTCAGGGCGGTGCGGATGCCGTCGTCCGTGAACAGGGCCTGGTAGTTGTCGAATCCGGCGAAGCCGCCGCCGGACTGGTCGTAGAAGCTGCGGATCAGCGAGTACCCGATCGGGTACACCACGAGCGCGCCGAGCAGCACCAGGGCGGGCAGCAGGAAGAGCACCGCCGCCGTCCTGCGGGTGCCGGTCACGCTCTTGCGCGACTTGCCTCCGGCAGGGGGCGCGGTGCCGGTGCCCCCTGCCGCTTCCGCGGACGCCATGACGTCAGTTTCCGTACGCCGCGGCCGCGTCGGCCTCCAGCTTCTGCTGGGTGCCCGCGATGTTCGACGGGTTCTTCAGGAAGTCCTGGAGCGCCTTCCACTCGCCCTTGCCGGGCGTGCCGCCGAAGGCCTGCGGGGCCTGGTCGGACATGTCGAAGCGGAAGTCGTCGCCGGACTTGATCAGGGCCTCGGCCATCCTGCGCTGCACGTCGTTCGGGTACGCCGCCGAGTCGACGTTCTTGTTCGGCGAGAGGTAGCCGCCCAGCTTCGCCTGGATCGTCGCCGCGTCCGGGGAGGCCAGGAAGGTGGCCAGCGCCTGCGCGGCCTCGGAGTCCTGGAGGATGACGGCCGCGTCGCCGCCGGTCACCACGGGCGCGGTGCCGCCCACGGCCGGGAACGGGAACACCTTGGCGTCCGTGCCGACCTTCGCGGGCGTGTCCGCGATGTTGACCTGCACGAAGTCGGCCTCGAAGACCATGCCGGCCTTCGGCTGGTCGCCGCCGGTGAACACCTGGGTGACGGAGGCCGGGAAGTCCGTCTGGAGCGCGCCGTCCGGGCCGCCCGCGATGTAGTCCTTCTTGCCCCAGATCTGCGCGAGCGTGGTGAGGGCGTCCTTCACCGACGGGTCGGTCCACTTGATCTCGTGGGCGGCGAGCTGGTCGTACTTCTCGGGGCCCGCCTGGGAGAGGTAGACGTTCTCGAACCAGTCGGTCAGGGTCCAGCCGTCGGCACCGGCGACGGAGAACGGCGTGACACCGGAGTCGTACACCGTCTGGGCGGTGGTCAGCAGCTCGTCCCAGGTCTTCGGCTCGGCGGCCCCCGCGTTCTCCAGGACCGCGGCGTTGTACCAGATCAGCGACTTGTTGGCGGCCTTGTAGTAGACGCCGTACTGCTTGTCGTCGACCTTGCCGATGTTCTGCCAGCCCTGCGAGTAGTTCTCCTGGAGCTCCTTGACCGCGTCGGCGCCCAGCGGTTTGGCCCACTTCTTGTCGACGGCCTGCTTGATGGCGCCGGGCTGCGGGAGCATCGCGATGTCCGGCGGCTGACCGCCGGCGACCTTCGAGCCGAGGAAGTTGATGATCGGGTCCTGCGCGGGCACGAAGGTGACCTTGGCGCCGGTGCGCTTCTCGAACTCCGTGAGGACCTTCTTGAAGTTCTCCTGCTCGGCACCGGTCCACACGGCGGCGACCTCGAGACTCTCGCCGTCCAGCTTGGGAAGGGTGACGGTGCTCGCGGTGTCCTGGCCGGTTCCGCTCGGTTCGTCTGCGCCACCGCTGTCTTTGTCGTCGCCACCGCACGCGGTGAGCGAGAGTGCGAGGGCGCCCGCGCAGACGACTGCGGCGGTCCTTGCGGCCCTGCTTGTCCGGTTCTTGCTGCTCGTGCTGCGCATCACTGCCCCGTTCTTCGTGCCTCGTCGAACGTTCGAGCGCTGTCCCGTGCGATCTGGTCTACGCCTTGCCATGGGGGGCGGCAAGACCGCGTCCCGTGTCAACCTCGGGATCGTGACCGCCTCGTGACCAGGGGCCCTGTGCCGGCCTGAACGTCCCCGGGGGCGGCCGCCCCCGGACCCCCGCTATCGGCCTGAACGGCCTCGTCCTCAATCGCCGGACGGGCTGAAAGTGCCGGGGCGGGGGCATGCCGGTGGCCGTGGCCCGGGGATAGGAGTCATGTCACAGGAGCTGCGTCCTGGGACCGGCGTCCCAGGACCGGCCTCACAGAAGAGAGGGAACCTCCGTCGCCGAGACCTCCCGGGCCGCCCGCTCCACCGCGCTCGCCAGCAACGCCAGATCCGTGGGGCCGTTCCCCAGCTCCCGTACCTGGCGGCGGGCCGGGGGGTCGCCCATTCGGTGCCACTCCAGGGGTACGACCGTCGGACGCAACGTCGCCGTCCGGGGGATGCGTCCCGTGACCCGCCCGCCCTGGAACGGCACCGCTCTGCCGTCCGCCCAGGTCAGCCGTCCGCGACCGGGTGCCGGTTCGTCCGGACCGGCCGTCACCGCGTCCAGCACCACCCGCAACGTGGCCCGCCGCGCCGGCTCCGACTCCGCCGTACGGCCCCCGGCGGCCGTGGCGGCCACCAGGTGCACGCCGAGCCGCTCACCCTCACGTGCGACGGCCTCCAGCGCGCGTATCACCGAGCCCGCGGCCGGCCTGCCCGGTGAGCCCAGCGCGGGCGAGACCAGGGCGTCCAGGTCGTCCACCACCACGACGAGCCGGGGCAGCGGCGGCACCGCCTCCGTCCGCCGGCGCCCCGCCCCCGGCCGCAGCCGCATCGTGGAACTGGGCGGGCTGTCGAGATCCCCGCCCAGGTCACCGGCACCGCTGCCGGACCCGGCTCCGGCCGCCGCCGCGCGCTGCGCGACCATCCGGCCCGACAGCTCACGCCCGGTGTGCCACTCGGCGAAGTCGGACCGCCCGAGCAACTCGGCGCGCCGCTTCAGCTCGGCGCTGAGCGACTGGGCGAACTCCCGCATGCGGACCGGGTCGTTGGCGGTCAGGTGGGTGGTGACATGCGGTATGTCGGTGCACGCCCGCAGCCCGTCGCCGTGGGCGCCGCCCGCGCCCACGCTGTCCCGGCCGTCGATCAGCACGACGCCCAGCCGGTCCGGCCGCTCGGCCGCCGCGAGCGACGCGACGACGGCCCGCAGCAGCTCCGTACGCCCGCTGCCCGGCGGCCCCTCGATCAGCAGATGCGGCCCGTCCACGCCGAGATCCGCGCCGACCGGCCCGCGCGGCCCGGCCCCGAGCACGGCGCACGCCCGTCCGCCGAGCGCCTGCGGGTCGTCGGCGGCGTCGGCCCAACGCGCCATCAGCGACGCCGGCGTGGCCCGCGCCAGCCCCAACTCGTCCAGCAGCCGCGCCGCCTGGGGCAACGGGACCGACACACGCGCGTGCCGCTCCCCGACGCCCCCCTCGGTGCGCAGCGGCGCCAGTGCCCGCGCGAACCGCTCCGCCCAGGCGAGCGAAACGGCGTCCACCGCGGCGACGGTGCCATGCCCGACGGGACCGTGGGCGGCGGGTTCGCGCTGCTGGGCGCCGTTTTCCGCCAGGTGCTCGTGGGCGAGGGCGCCCTGCTCGGCGGCGGTGCCCCGGGCGACCCGCATGAGCCGCAGCGCCGTCGCCACGTCACCGCTGAGCAGCCCGACCGCGCCGCACTCCCGGAACGTCGGCGACACCGTGCACGCCGCCTCGTAGGTCTCCGTCACCGGTGACGCCGGCGACGCCGAGGCCGTCTCGGCGAGGCACAGCACGTGGATGCCGGCCCGCGGCCCCTCCAGCGCCAGCCGGGCCACCGCCTCCCGCACATCGGCGCCCCCGGGATCGCCGTCCACGACGACCACGGTGTACGGCCCCGCGAAACCGTCCGCCTCGCCGCCCCGGTCGTCGTCCCGCGCCCAGGAGGGCCGCCGAACGGCACGCTGAGCCGGAAGCCGCCCGTCCGGCACGGCCTGGGCCGGTCCCGGTCCGTCCGTGCCGCCGGCCCCTGTCTCCGCCGCCACGTCCTCCAGCCGCCGCAGCAACTCGTCCGCACGGGCCGTCGCCTGTTCGCGGTCGTAGGCCAGCAGCAGTCGGCAGTCCTGGCCGTGCCCGGGGCGGACATGCGGGAGCCAGCCCAGCCACGCCCACTCGGCGGTGCGCTCCGCCACGGGACGCGCGCGGTCCACGCTGATCAGCACCACTTCCAGGGCGTCGGGGGAGTGCAGCGCGGCGAGCTGGGCGATCACCGCGCGGGCCAGCCCGGCGAGCCGCTCGCGCGGACCGGCCAGCCCCAGCGCCCCGACCTCCCGCAGATCCGCGGTCACCGCGACGGCGGGCAGCAGGCCCGAGCCGTCCGGCGCCGGACGGTCGGCCGTGCCCAGCCGCACCGTGAGCGCCTCCGCGTGTCCCGGCGGCCGCTCCCACAGCCGGGGTCCGGGGCCCAGGGCCGTCAGCAGCAGGGACGCCGGGTCGGGCCAGGTCTCCGGCTGCCGGAAGCCGCTCGCCGCGGAGGGCTGCGCGGACATCTCGGCCGGCTCGTCATCGTCGTACACGTCGTCCCGGGCCGGGCCGTGCTCCGCGCGCCCTCCGGCCAGCCGCCGCGCCCACGCCGAGAGCCCGCCGCGCCTGCGCACGCCCTGCGGTACGTCGGTGCCGCGCAGCGGGGTGCCTTTGCGGCTGCTGCCGGCGACCGCGCCCGCGGACTGCGCCGAGGTGCTCCCGGCGCCTTCCCGGCCCGCGTCGAGCCCGCCCACGCCGACACCCGCGCCATGGGTGTCGCCCGCGCGCGGCCCCGGAAGCGGCACCTCGGTGTCGCCGCGCCGTTCGATCCGCGGTGCTCCGCCCTGCGTCGGCACGATGGGCGGCTCGACCGGACCGTGTTCCGGAAGTGCGGCCGTATCGCCTCCGTCCGGCACGCGCGCGTGGGGCACCGCCGAGCCGTCCCCCGCGCTCTCGCCCCCGGCAGGGACGCGCACATGCCCCTCACCGTCCGGCTCCGTCCGCACCCGCGCCCCCGGGCCCCCGGCCGGCGTCAGCCGCAGGGCCGACTCGCCGATCCGCAGCAGCGCGCCCGGCGCGAAGCGGACCGGGCGGGTGGTCAGACGGGTGCCGTCCAGCGTCGTGCCGTTCGTGGAGCCGAGGTCGGCGACCGAGACCCGGCCGTCGGCCCCGACCGTGACCGCGCAGTGCAGCCGGGAGACGTCCGGGTCGTCGAGCGGGACGTCGGCGTCGGCGGAGCGGCCGATGCGGATCTCGCCGCCGTGCAGCAGGTGCACCCCGCCCGCGTCCGGGCCCGCCACCACATGGAGCTGGGTAGGGGCGTCGTCCAGCTCGGGATGGGGTTCGGGGGCCGCCGGGGCGCCCAGGGACAGCACCGCGCCGTCTATCAGCGGGGGCTCGCCGAGGGTGCTGCGCCGGTCGTCGAGCCGCTCCGCGCCCGCGTAGAGCACGACCGGGCCCCCGCCGCGCTCGGCCTCGCCCGCCTGAGAGCCACCCGCTGCGCCGGGCACCGCCGAGGCGAGGGCCGACGCCACCGCGGCCAGGGCCGTGCCCGCGGGCGCCGTGACCAGCACGTCGCAGCTCGCGGCGCGGCCACGGGTCGGGGCAGGCGGGGCCAGCGGGTCTACGACGGTCAGCCGGATCTGCATCGGCGTCAGCGGTCCCTTCTGCGCCTGCGCGGACCAGGGCCGTCCGATGGATCTCCCCACCCCGCACGAGCACATCGGCCAGTACTGCACGCATCCTCGCACCTGCCACTGACAACGCGCCCCCCGCCCGAAGGCAAGTGATCTTGATTGGTCGGCTCTGCCCGCAAAAGTGCCTGACAGTTGACCTGGCGGCGATCGCTTGAGATCGGTCACGTCCGCTTGCGGCAACCACGAGACAGAGGCGAGCGTCTTTCCTTCGAACATGTACGGGAAGCCGTACGTAAGACGCACAGAACGAGGACAGGCCGGTGCCCTGGGGCACGGCACTACAGTGGGTCGGAACGTAGGCAAGCAGCAGGGAGCGCGACGTGCGGCCGGTAGGCAGCAAGTACATCCTCGAGGAGCCGCTGGGTCGCGGCGCCACGGGGACCGTCTGGCGAGCCCGCCAGCGGGAGACCGCGGGCGCCGAGGCGGCCGTGCCGGGGCAGCCCGGCGAGACGGTCGCGATCAAGGTCCTCAAGGAGGAGCTCGCCAGTGACGCGGACATCGTCATGCGGTTCCTGCGGGAGCGCTCCGTCCTGCTGCGGCTGACCCACCCGAACATCGTCCGGGTCCGCGACCTGGTCGTCGAGGGTGAGCTGCTGGCCCTGGTCATGGACCTCGTCGAGGGCCCCGACCTGCACCGCTACCTGCGCGAGAACGGCCCCTTCACCCCGGTCGCCGCGGCCCTGCTCACCGCGCAGATCGCCGACGCGCTGGCCGCCAGCCACGCCGACGGCGTCGTCCACCGCGACCTGAAGCCCGCCAACGTCCTGCTCCAGCAGAACGCCGGCCAGATGCACCCGCTGCTGACCGACTTCGGCATCGCCCGCCTCGCCGACTCGCCGGGTCTGACCCGCAC
This sequence comes from Streptomyces sp. NPDC098781, assembly GCF_044759995.1. Classification (NCBI taxonomy): domain Bacteria; kingdom Bacillati; phylum Actinomycetota; class Actinomycetes; order Kitasatosporales; family Streptomycetaceae; genus Streptomyces; species Streptomyces sp. NPDC098781. The sequence goes on along the minus strand of NZ_JBIWAK010000011.1, from coordinate 217,743 downwards.
CCACGAGTTCGTCGGCACGCCCGCGTACATCGCGCCGGAGTCCGCAGAGGGCCGCCCGCAGACCTCCGCCGTCGACATCTACGGCGCCGGAATCCTCCTCTACGAGCTGCTCACCGGACGCCCGCCGTTCGGCGGCGGCTCCGCCCTGGAGGTCCTGCACCAGCACCTCAGCGCCGAACCGCGCCGCCCGTCCACGGTCCCCGACCCGCTGTGGACGGTCATAGAACGCTGCCTGCGCAAGAACCCCGACGAACGGCCCAGCGCCGAGAACCTCGCCCGTGGCCTGCGCGTCGTCGCCGAGGGCATCGGCGTGCACGCGAATTCCGCGCAGATCGCGGCGGCCGAGGGCGTCGCCGCGCTGCTCGCCCCCGATCCCGCGCCGGCCACCGTGCCCGGCTCGGCCGACCCCACGCAGGTGCTGCCGCACGGCGCGGCCCCCGGGGGGTACGACCCGAACGGCGCGACCAGTGTCCTGCCGCACACCGGCGCCCCCGGCCCGGCGGGCGCCGCGGACCCCACGGCCGTACTGCCGAACACCGGCGGCCCGGGCGGACGGGGCGCCGCCGACCCGACGGCCGTGATGCCGTCCATGCCGCCGGGGCAGCCCGGACAGCCCGGTCAGCCCGGCCCCGAGGACCCGCACCCCTGGCAGAACCAGCTGCGCGCCGCCCGGGACCGCAACGAGCAGACGCAGGTCCAGTACCTCGACCCCAGCCAGGACCCGCTGCGCCGCCGGCCCCAGCGCCAGGTGGCCCGCCCGCAGCAGCCCCAGCAGCGGCCGCCGCAGCGTGGGCAGCAGGGTGGTTACGGCCATCCCCAGCAGCACCAGCCGCAGCAGCACCAGCCGCAGCCGTACGCCCCGCCGCGCCAGCCGCAGCAGCAGCCCCAGCGGTACGCCCCGCCGCCTCCGCCGCCGGAGCAGCAGCGGCCCCAGCGCGAGCCGCGGCAGCCGCGGCAGCGCAGCGCCAACCCCATGCGGATCCCCGGGCTCGGCTGCCTCAAGGGCTGTCTCTTCACGATCGTCATCCTGTTCGTCGCGGGATGGCTGGTCTGGGAGTTGAGCCCGCTTCAGGAGTGGATCGGCACCGGCAAGGGCTACTGGGACCAGCTCAGCGACTGGTTCACCACCGTGACCGGATGGATCGGGGATCTGGGCGGCGGTTCGGGCGGCGGCTCGGGCACGAACTGACCGGAGCCCGACCGCGGATCGACTGGAGGCCGCTCGGGCACGGCTGGTTTGGTTATTTGTCGACATCTGGCGGGTGATTTCCGCCTCCGCGGTGAAGGTTGGCTCTCCGGACGCGTAGTTTTAGCGACAACACGCGTCAGGTAGGAGCAGTCTTGGCACGGAAGATCGGCAGCCGGTACACCGCCAACCAGATCCTGGGGCGGGGCAGCGCCGGCACGGTGTGGCTCGGTGAGGGGCCCGACGGGCCCGTCGCCGTCAAGCTGCTGCGCGAGGATCTCGCGTCCGACCAGGAACTCGTCGGACGCTTCGTGCAGGAGCGCACGGCGCTGCTCGGCCTGGAGCATCCGCACGTGGTCTCCGTGCGCGACCTGGTGGTCGACGGCAACGACCTCGCGCTCGTCATGGACCTGGTCCGGGGTACCGACCTGCGCACCCGGCTGGACCGGGACCGTCGGCTCGCGCCGGAGGCGGCGGTGGCGATCGTCGCCGACGTCGCGGACGGACTGGCGGCGGCCCACGCGGCCGGGGTCGTGCACCGGGACGTGAAGCCCGAGAACGTCCTGCTGGACATGCAGGGCCCGCTGGGGCCGGGCGGCTCCCACCCGGCGCTGCTGACGGACTTCGGTGTGGCGAAACTCATCGACTCACCGCGCCGTACCCGCGCGACGAAGATCATCGGCACGCCGGACTATCTGGCGCCGGAGATCGTGGAGGGCCTTCCGCCCCGGGCGGCGGTCGACATCTACGCCCTGGCCACGGTCCTGTACGAACTGCTGGCCGGCTTCACTCCCTTCGGCGGCGGCCACCCGGGCGCGGTGCTGCGCCGCCATGTCACGGAGACGGTGGCGCCGCTGCCCGGCATCCCCGACGAACTGTGGCAGCTGATCGTCCAGTGCCTGGCGAAGGCACCGGCCTCACGGCTGCGCGCGTCGGAGCTCGGCGCCCGGTTGCGCGAACTGCTGCCGCTGGTCGCCGGGATGCCGCCGCTGGACGTGGACGAGCCGGACTCGGAGCCGGCGGAGGACGAGGCGCCGGCCGCGCAGGAGACGGCGCCGGTCGGGGAGCGGGTGCGGCGGCGCGGGGCGGTGCCGCTGGTGCCGGGGGCGAAGCCGGCCGACTCCAACCGCGACACCCATACGTCGATGAGGGTGCCCGGGCCCGACGAGCTGGCCGGCGGCGCGCGCGGCACGGCCCGGGTGCCACGGGCGGCCGGTGCCCCCCGGCCCGGTTCGGCCCGCCATCGGGCCGTCGCACGGCGCCGCCGGATCGCGCTGGGCGCCGCGGCCGTGGCGCTGGTGGCCGCGGCGGGCGTGGGCGCGTGGCTGGCGACGTCGGACGACGACGCCGGCGCGACCCCCCAGGACACGAACAACTCGGCCCCGGCGACGCCGTAGCCGCGGGTGCTGTCCGGTGCCGCCTCCTGGCCGGGCCGACCGAGTCGGGCGGTCCTGGGCCAGGGGCGGGCCCCGGGGGCAGGGCGCGGGGCCTCCGATGGGCCTGCGCGACCTCGCGGCGCCGCTCGGCCACGAGGTGGCCCCCGGTCGGCCTGCGCCCCCCGGACCCAGGAAGCGGAGCCCCTGGTGAGCCCGCGGTGACCCCGCGGCGCCTCCGGGGCGACAGCACCCGGACCTCCCCGCTTGGCGGAGCCGTTACGCTGGAGGCGTGGCAGTCGTCGATGTATCCGAAGAGCTCAAGTCCCTCTCCTCGACCATGGAGTCGATCGAGGCCGTTCTGGACCTCGACAAGCTGAGGGCAGACATCGCCGTGCTCGAGGAGCAGGCGGCCGCGCCGTCCCTGTGGGACAACCCGGACGAGGCGCAGAAGATCACCAGCAAGCTGTCCCACCTCCAGGCCGAGGTGCGGAAGGCCGAAGCCCTGCGTGGCCGGATCGACGATCTCGCCGTGCTGTTCGAGATGGCCGAGGAGGAGGACGACCCGGACACCCGTGCCGAGGCCGAGTCCGAGCTCGCCGCCGTCAAGAAGGCGCTGGACGAGATGGAGGTCCGCACGCTCCTGAGCGGTGAGTACGACTCCCGTGAGGCGCTCGTCAACATCCGCGCCGAGGCCGGTGGCGTCGATGCCGCCGACTTCGCGGAGAAGCTCCAGCGGATGTACCTGCGCTGGGCGGAGCAGAAGGGCTACAAGACCGAGCTCATCGAGACGTCGTACGCCGAAGAGGCCGGCATCAAGTCGACCACCTTCTCCGTGCAGGTGCCCTACGCCTACGGCACGCTCTCGGTCGAGCAGGGCACCCACCGGCTCGTGCGGATCTCGCCCTTCGACAACCAGGGCCGCCGGCAGACCTCCTTCGCGGGCGTCGAGGTGCTTCCCGTGGTCGAGCAGACCGACCACATCGAGATCGACGAGTCCGAGCTGCGGGTCGACGTGTACCGGTCGTCCGGTCCCGGCGGCCAGGGCGTGAACACCACCGACTCGGCGGTGCGCCTCACCCACCTCCCCACCGGCATCGTCGTCTCCTGTCAGAACGAGCGGTCGCAGATCCAGAACAAGGCCACCGCGATGAACGTCCTCCAGGCCAAGCTGCTGGAGCGGCGCCGCCAGGAGGAGCAGGCCAAGATGGACGCCCTCAAGGGCGACGGCGGCAACTCCTGGGGCAACCAGATGCGTTCGTACGTGCTGCACCCGTACCAGATGGTCAAGGACCTGCGGACCGAGTTCGAGGTCGGCAACCCCGAGGCCGTGTTCAACGGCGAGATCGACGGTTTCCTGGAGGCCGGAATTCGCTGGCGCAAGCAGCAGGAGAAGTAACAGAGTTACTTTGTCGACAAGGCAACTGCCGCCGTCTGGGCGGCAGTTGCCTTTTCTGTACCTGTTATGTCTGGGTTTTACATCACACTCACAGCTTCCAACCCCAGGCAAAGAACCCGTAATTGGACATCGCGCGCGCAACGGCCTTGACGATGCCTTGAAAAATGGGAAGGGTAAAGCGTGGCATGCGTATCTCTGGGGCGCATGTGAACCGGGGGGCTCAAGTTCTGTTACCTCCGTCGATCACGGCCGGCCCCTGAGCGCCGCCTCACCGACGATTCAGCTACTGGGGGTAGCAACCACATGACGAAGAAGACGCGGATCCGTATCGCGCGCCTCGCGGCCGGCGCCGTGATCGCGGCCGGTGCCTCGCTGACCGCCGCGGGTGCCGCATCTGCCGCCGAGGCGGACGAAGCATGCGTGCTCGGCATCTGCATCGGGGACGAGGACCCGACCGAGCCGCCGGTTCCCACCGACCCGCCGACCGACATCCCGACCGATGTCCCCACGGACGTCCCGACGGACATCCCCACCGAGGAGCCGACGGTCGACCCGACGGAGCCGACGGAGGAGCCCACCGAGCCGCAGGAGCCCACCGAGGACCCGACCGACGACCCGACCGACCCGGGTAACGGTGGCGACAACAACAACGGCGGTGGCAACAACAACACCGACCCCGACGGTGGCACCTCCACTCAGGAAGAGGGTTCCTCCTCCCTGACCGACACCGGCACCGACAGCACCGGCGCCAGCACCTCCGCCCAGGGCGGCGGCGACGAGCTCGCCGAGACGGGTGCCGCGCAGACCACGTTCCTGCTGGTCGGCGCCGCCACGATGATCGTCGGTGGTATCGGCTTCCGCGTCCTCCCGCGCCTCGCGGGCGGCCGTGGCGGTGCGGCTGCCTGACGGCAGCCGTCTCGTCACACCGTGTGACCGACATCGTGCGACGAAGGGCCCGGAGCGCCTGCTCCGGGCCCTTCGTATGTCCGCGTACGGGGTCCTGGGTCGCCCTACGCCGTCTGGTGCGCCAGCAGTGCCACCGCCGCGATCAGCACCGCCAGCAGGGCGATCAGCGTCATCGGGTTCAGACCCGCGAACGGGTTCTCCTGCTGAAGCCGCTGGCGGTTCGCCCGGCACACGGGGCAGCGGCCCTCACTCACGGGCGCGGCACAGTTCGCGCACACCAGCCGGTCGTACGTCATGCGCCACCCTCCTAGCCAGTCCCTCAGGGGGTTCAACGGGTCGTGCCCCGAGAACGTTCCCCTCTCCACCATGCCAGGTTCCTCCGGAAAGGGCTCGGGCGCTCTGGGAGAGGGCTGCCATTGTCTCGCGTCCGCGGGCCGTACGGGGCCGGTCGCCGTCACTCGGCGGGGGCGCCGTCCGGCACAAAAAGGCACAACCCCCACGCAACCCCTCCTGGCGACTGCGCCCCAGCCCCCGGTTCGCGTATGGTCACGCTCATCTACCCCCGGCGACCCGTGGTGCATCCGTGATCCGATTCGACAATGTCTCCAAGGTCTACCCCAAGCAGACCCGCCCCGCACTCAGGGATGTGTCCCTGGAAGTGGAGAAGGGCGAGTTCGTGTTCCTCGTGGGGTCCTCGGGCTCCGGCAAGTCCACCTTCCTGCGGCTGATCCTCCGCGAGGAGCGGTGCAGCCACGGGCAGGTGCACGTCCTGGGCAAGGACCTCGCGCGCCTCTCCAACTGGAAGGTGCCGCAGATGCGCCGCCAGCTGGGGACCGTGTTCCAGGACTTCCGGCTGCTGCCCAACAAGACGGTCGCCGAGAACGTGGCCTTCGCGCAGGAGGTCATCGGCAAGTCGCGCGGCGAGATCCGCAAGTCCGTGCCGCAGGTGCTCGACCTCGTCGGGCTCGGCGGCAAGGAGGAGCGGATGCCCGGTGAGCTCTCCGGTGGTGAGCAGCAGCGCGTGGCCATCGCGCGCGCGTTCGTCAACCGCCCCAAGCTGCTCATCGCCGACGAGCCCACCGGCAACCTCGACCCGCAGACCTCCGTCGGCATCATGAAGCTGCTCGACCGGATCAACCGGACGGGCACGACGGTCGTGATGGCCACGCACGATCAGAACATCGTGGACCAGATGCGCAAGCGCGTCATCGAGCTGGAGAAGGGCCGCCTCGTCCGCGACCAGGCACGCGGCGTCTACGGCTACCAGCACTGACCCGACCCGTCCACGGAAAGGCCTGAAAGAGACGCCATGCGCGCCCAGTTCGTACTGTCCGAGATCGGTGTCGGTCTCCGCCGCAATCTGACGATGACCTTCGCCGTCATCGTCTCCGTCGCCCTGTCGCTCGCCCTGTTCGGCGGGTCGCTCCTGATGAGCGACCAGGTCAACACGATGAAGGGCTACTGGTACGACAAGGTCAACGTCTCGGTCTTCCTCTGCAACAAGAGCGACGCCGAGTCCGACCCCAACTGCGCCAAGGGCGCGGTCACCGAGGACCAGAAGAAGGAGATCCTCGGCGACCTGGACAAGATGACGGTCGTCGACAAGGTGACCTACGAGTCCCAGGACCAGGCGTACAAGCACTACAAGGAGCAGTTCGGCGACTCGCCGCTGGCCGCCTCGCTGACGCCGGACCAGATGCAGGAGTCGTACCGGATCAAGCTGAAGGACCCGGAGAAGTACCAGGTCATCGCGACCGCCTTCGACGGGCGTGACGGTGTGCAGTCCGTGCAGGACCAGAAGGGCATCCTGGACAACCTCTTCGGGCTGCTGAACGGCATGAACTGGGCCGCGCGGGCGGTGATGGCGCTGATGCTCGTCGTCGCGCTGATGCTCATCGTCAACACCGTGCGCGTCTCGGCCTTCAGCCGGCGGCGTGAGACCGGCATCATGCGGCTGGTCGGCGCCTCGGGCTTCTACATCCAGGCGCCGTTCATCATGGAGGCCGCGGTCGCCGGGCTCATCGGCGGCACGGTCGCGTGCGGCTTCCTGGTGGTCGCGCGGTACTTCATCATCGACCACGGCCTGGCCCTGTCGGAGAAGCTGAATCTGATCAACTTCATCGGCTGGGACGCGGTGTTGACGAAACTGCCGCTCATCCTCGCGACCAGCCTGCTGATGCCGGCGTTGGCGGCGTTCTTCGCGCTGCGCAAGTATCTGAAGGTGTGACCAACGCCAAGGGGGCCGTACGGGCAACGCACCGTACGGCCCCTTCACGTTGTCCTAGACTCACCGGCATGTCAGGTCGTGACCTGTTCTGTCAGCCCCGCCGCTTCGGCCGCGGGGCCGCCCTGACATTGGTCTTCGCGAGCGTGCTGGTGGCCGGCGCCGCGACCGGCTCGTTCCCCGGTGACCGGAAATCCCCCGCCGGTACGGCCGGTTCGGCCGCCCCCGTGGGCCGCCAGCAGGACGTCGCCGAGGCCGCCGCCGAGGCCATGGCGGCCGGCGAGTCCCCGATGGAGGCCGCCGAACGGGCGGTCAGCCGCAGCGGGGACCGCTGGGGCGCGGTCTACTCCCAGGGCGAGTACGAGGAGTTCGAGGAGGCCCTGGACGGCGAGTACACCGGCGTCGGACTGTGGGCGCGGCGCGAGCGGGACGGCCGCATAGAGGTGACGAAGGTCCGGGCGGGCTCGCCAGCCGCCACCGCCGGGATCCGCGCGGGCGACCGGCTGCGCAGCGTCGACGGCGCGAAGGTCGACGGACGTCCGGTCACCGAGGTCGTCTCGTTACTGCGGGGCGACGCCACCGACGCGCCCGCCGGTACGGCCGTGAAGGTCGGGTTGGAGCGCGGCACCCGCGCGTGGGACCTCACTTTGCGCCGGGCCCGGCTGTCCACCGACTCGGTCACCGTTCGAGAACTCGCCGGCGGCATCACCGTCATCCGGATCGCCTCCTTCACCAAGGGCGCCGGCGACGCGGTCCGCGCGGCCGTCCGCCGGGCCCCCGCCGCCTCCGGCATCGTCCTCGACCTGCGTGGCAACTCCGGCGGCCTGGTCACCGAGGCCGTCACCGCCGCCTCCGCCTTCCTGGACGGCGGTCTCGTCGCCACCTACGACGTCGAAGGGGACCAGCGTGCCCTGCACGCCCGGTCCGGCGGCGACACCGGCCGACCCCTCGTCGCGGTCGTCGACGGCGGCACCATGAGCGCCGCCGAGCTGCTCACCGGCGCCCTCCAGGACCGTGGCCGCGCGGTGGTCGTGGGCTCGCGCACCTTCGGCAAGGGGTCGGTCCAGATGCCCAGCCGGCTGCCCGACGGCTCGGTCGCCGAGCTGACCGTGGGCCACTACCGCACCCCGTCCGGACGGGCCGTCGACGGGCGGGGCATCACGCCCGACCTGGAGGCCGACCGCGGCGTACTGGAGCGGGCCGCGACGGTCCTCAGCGGGCTCGGGGAGTCGTAGGCCGACTCGTAAATCGGCTTTCCGCGCACCCCCTTCGTAGTGCGAAAATGGACGGCACTATGAGCAAGGGAATGTACGTACCCAAGGAGTCCCAGCCCAAGCAGGGCGGCGCCGCCACGAAGGGCCGGGACGGCGAGAAGGGCGGCAAGCGCAAGATCGTCGCCCAGAACAAGAAGGCCCGGCACGACTACGCGATCATCGACACGTACGAGGCGGGCCTGGTGCTGATGGGCACCGAGGTCAAGTCGCTGCGCGAGGGACGGACGTCGCTGACCGACGGCTTCGTCCAGATCGACGGGGGCGAGGCGTGGCTGCACAACGCCCACATCCCGGAGTACCACCAGGGCAGCTGGACCAACCACTCCGCGCGCCGCAAGCGCAAGCTGCTGCTGCACCGCGAGGAGATCGACAAGCTGGAGGCGAAGTCCCAGGAGACGGGTCACACGATCGTGCCCCTCGCCCTGTACTTCAAGGACGGCAGGGCCAAGGCCGAGATCGCGCTCGCGCGAGGCAAGAAGGAGTACGACAAGCGCCAGACCCTGCGCGAGAAGCAGGACCGGCGGGAGTCGGACCGCGCGATCGCGGCGGCGAAGCGCAGGCAGCGGGGCCAGTAGGCGGTCGCCGGGAATGCGCTGGCATCGTGCTGCGTTGGTCACGTACGATGGCACTGCACCTCACAGAGGGTGCGCGCTCCTCCGGTTCTCCGGAGGATTGAAAAAACAACATGGGGATGATCGGTTTCGACAGCGGCTGTCGAAGCAGGGGAAGCGTGTCGAGGAAGCGGCAATGATCTCGTAAACCATATGTCGCAAAAAATAATCGCCAATACCAAGCGCGATTCCTTCGCCCTCGCTGCCTAAGTAGCGACTTGCGAAGTGTCAGCCCGGGGCTGTTCCCGACCCGGATCCTGGCATCAGCTAGGGAACTAAACCTTGATCCCGGTCACGGGGTGAAGAGGGAAATCTAACAGTGACTGGGCCCGTCGGCGACTTGTTCGCGTGATCGCCGGGGCCGAGAAAATCGCAGCGAACTGCACACGGAGAAGCCCTGATTCCGCACCGTTGGACGCGGGTTCGATTCCCGCCATCTCCACTCATCCCATGTGGGCAAGGCCTCGTCACTTTCGAGTGACGGGGCCTTTGTCATGCCGCCTCCGCCCGGGGCGGCAGTGATCTGTGACACCCCTGTGACCGGAGGTGTGGCCTCCGCCACAGCCCACTCGCCCGGCCCTTGGTGAGCTGAGCGAATGCCTACCGTCGCCCGCACGGCCCCCGCTGTTCTCGCCGGTGCTCTGCTGCTCGCCGCCTGTGGTTCCCCGAGCGCCTCGCCGGGCGGTGACGACGGCCGGGTCCGGGCCGAGAGGCTGTGCCCCGCGGACTTCTCGCGGTACGGCAGCGCCCCGTCCACCGAACCGTCCGTCACCGCGTCCGGCACGCCCAGCGCGCTGCCGCTCCCGGCCGCCGCCGGTTCCGCCGAGGACGGCGTGACGGTCACCGGGCTGTACGCCTGGGGGCCGGACAGCGGCTGCGCCGGGGTCGACTACAGCGCGGACTTCCAAGTCACCAACCAGGGGACACAGGCGGCCACTTACATCCTGACCTTCGGCTTCCTCTCGGCCTCCGGAGGCGCCGTCGACAACGTCGAGCAGACGGTCGAGTCGGTCGAGCCGGGGCGGCACGCCGAGGGGACCGTGGTCATGGCCGGGACGACGGTGTCGGCGCCCCAGGTGACGGGCGTGGAGCTGGTCAAGGTGCGCAGCGTCCCCGTCGACGAGGCGCCGTCCGCGTCGGGACCGTGCCCGGAGTCCGGAGTGCGTCTCTACGCGGACCAGGGGGACGCGGCCATGGGGCTGCGCGTGGTGGGCCTGCACCTCGTGAACTGCGGCAGCGGGCCCCACCGGGTCAACGGCTATCCGAAGCTGGAGGTCCAGGACGAGGACCACGACACCGTGGACGGCGTACGGATCCTCCAGGGCACCGACCGGATCAGCACCGGCACCGGCGGGGACGGCAGCCCGCAGCCGGTGGTGCTGCGCCCGGGTGAGGCCGCGGTCGCCCAGCTGGCCTGGCGCAACACCACGCAGTTCGGCGAACCGGTGAACGCGCCGTACGTGCGCGTATGGGCCGAGCCCGGAGCCGATCCCGTGACGGTCGTACCGGAACTGGACCTCGGGACGACCGGGAAGCTCGGCGTCGGACCGTGGAAGAAGGACACGACGGCCCCCGCCGGCACCCAGCAGCCGTGAGCGCGCTCCTGTTCGTCCTCGGGTGCGCCCTCGGCGTCTTTCTGCTCACCCGGCCGGGCGTCGGTCCCGGCGTCAAGGTCCTCGTCCTCACCGCGCCTCCCGTGGCCGTGGTGGTGTGGCTGCTGGTCGAGGTGTTCGACGAGCCGTCGGCGGCCCTGGCCGTCGCGGCGGTGTTCGTGGTCGTACTGGTCGCGCTGAACGGGGTCGTCGGCCACCCCCGCCTGTCCGTCTGGGCGAAGACGACCGTGTTCGGCACCGTGCCGGTGGCGGCGCTGGCCTGGCTGCTCGTCGTCACCGCGGACGACACCCTCAAGGACCCCGGCGAGGACCCGTGCTCGATGCGCTACGGCGGGGTCGGAGTCTCCGAGGCGTTTCCCCCGCAGGCGTACTGCCTCTACCGGGACGGCAGTACGTACAACCTCGCCTCGGGCGCCCAGTTCGTGTTCTGGGTGTGCTTCGCCGTCAGTCTGGCGCTGCTCTCGACCGGCCTGTGGCAGGTGGCGCGGGAGCCGGGGACGCTGGTGCGGCAGTTCCGTGCCGGGACGAGGCCACCGGCTCGCTGAACCACCATGGCGGACCCGGCCGTTGTGGTGTCCCACCCCATATCGGTGGGTCGTTCACGCTTCTACGGTCCCTCCGCATGACACCGACCAGAGCCGCAAGCCGCCGCCACGTCTACGCCCTGGCGACCCTCCTCGTCGCCCTGATCGCCGGCCTCCTCACCCCGGGCCGGGCCACCGCCGCCTCGCTCCAGGAGGTCACCGGGTTCGGGACCAACCCCGGTGCCCTGCGGATGTTCCGCTACGTCCCCGACGGACTGCCCGCCGGCCGCCCCGTGGTGGTCGCGCTGCACGGCTGCACCCAGAACGCCTCCGGCTACGGCACCGGCAGCGGCTGGCTCCAACTCGCCGACCGCTGGGGCTTCTCCGTCGTCCTGCCGCAGCAGCAGACCGCCAACAACGCCTCGTCCTGCTTCAACTGGTTCCAGACCGGCGACATCGCGCGCGGCCAGGGCGAGGCCGCGTCCGTCGCCCAGATGGTGGACCGGCAGCTCGCGGACGTCTCCGCAGACGCGGCGCGCGTGTACGTCACCGGGCTGTCCGCCGGGGGCGGGATGACCGCCGTGATGATGGCCGCGTACCCGGAGAAGTTCGGGTCGGGCGGGATCGTGGCCGGGCTGCCGTACGGCTGCGCGCAGGCGGCCGGGTCGCCGTACGTCTGCATGTACGTCGGGGCGACGCAGACCCCGAAGCAGTGGGGCGATCGGGTGCGTGCCGCTCGGCCGGGGTATGCCGGGCCCTGGCCCACCCTCATCGCCTTCCAGGGCACGGCCGACTACACCGTGAAGCCCGTCAACATGACCGACCTGACGCGGCAGTGGACCGAGGTGCGGGGCGCCGACCAGACGGCCGACGTGAGCGACAGCGTCGCCGGGTATCCGCATCAGGTCTTCCGGGACGCGGGCGGACGCGCGGTCGTGGAGACCTACAGCGTCACCGGCATGGGGCACGGGCAGCCGGTCGACCCGGGGAGCGGGAGCGAGCAGTGCGGGAGCGCCGGGGCGTACGTCCTGGACGTGAACCTGTGTGCCGCGTACCGGATGGGACGGGCCTGGGGGCTGGGCTGAGGGGGAGGCCCTCTGTCGCCACGAGCCGTTGTCGGGGATGCTGCTGAGGCATGAGCAGACCCGTGAGCGACTCCGGGAGATGCCTCGACTCCCGTAAGAGACTGTGGATCTGGCCCGTCGCCGTGGCGCTCGTCGCCGCCGTCCTCGGACCCGGCGCGCAGGCCGGTGCGGACTCCGACCGTTCCGGCCTGCCGGAAGCCGTCGACACCGTCCTGGGCGACGCGCGGATGGAGGGCGGCACGGCGAGCGTCGTGATCGCCGACGCCGGTACCGGTGAACTCCTCTACCAGCACCTTCCGTCGACCCGGCTGATGCCCGCCTCCAACACCAAGCTCGCCACCTCGGCCGCCGCGATGGAGATCCTCGGGCCGCGGTACCGGTTCGCCACCGATGTGCTGGCCACCGGTCGGCGGCACGGCTCCGTGCTCCGCGGTGACCTGTATCTGCGGGGCAGCGGGGATCCGACCCTGCTCGCCGACGACTACGACCGGCTCGCCGCGCGGCTCGCCGCCTCGGGGATCAGGCGCGTCGAAGGGCGTCTCGTCGCCGACGACACCCGCTTCGACGACCGGCGCCTCGGCCGCTCCTGGGCCGCCGACGACGAGTCCGCCTACTACTCGGCGCAGATCAGCGCGCTGAGCGTGGCACCGGACACCGACTACGACACCGGGACCGTGATCGTGACGGTCCGGCCGGGGGAGTCGCCGGGCGACCGGCCGGCCGTGACCGTCACACCCGACACCGACTACGTCGACCTGGATGTGACCGCCGAGACGGTCGCCGCCGACGGGGCGAACGACCTCACGGTCGAGCGGGAGCACGGCACGAATACGATCGTCGTCAGCGGTACGGCACCTGTCGGGGGCGCGGACGCCAAGGAGTGGGTGAGCGTCTGGGGCCCCACCGGGTACGCCGCCGCCGTCTTCCGGGAGGCGCTCAGGGAGCACGGCGTCCAGATCGCCGGTCCGACCCGCTTGGGGCGCCCCACCCCGGCGTCCGCACGGCAGTTGGCCTCGCACGACTCCATGCCGTTGAAGGACCTGCTGGTCCCGTTCATGAAGCTGTCCAACAACATGCACGCCGAGATCCTCACCAAGGCCATGGGCGTCGAGGTCTCGGGGGAGGGGAGCTGGGACGCCGGGCTCGCCGCGGTAGGCGGCTATCTCAAGGGCATCGGTGTCGACACCGGCAAGCTGCGGCAGGTCGACGGCTCGGGGCTCTCCCGCATGGACAACTTCCCGGCCGCGCAGCTCGTCGAACTGCTCCTCGCCGTACGTGCCGAGCCCTGGTACGCCGACTGGTACCGGTCGCTGCCCGTCGCGTGCGCCCCCGACCGGTTCGTCGGGGGCACCTTGCGCACCCGGATGTGCGGGACGGCCGCCGCCCTCAACGCCCGTGCGAAGACGGGGTCGTTGACGGGGGCGTCGGCGCTGTCCGGGTATGTCACGGACGCCGGCGGACGTGAGCTGGTGTACAGCATCGTCCTCAACAACTATCTCGCCTCGTCGGTGAAGCCCCTGGAGGACGCCATCGTGGTGACGCTGGCGAATTCGACCGCGCAGGCGGCTGGTTCGGCGTCCGTGCGTGGGGGCGGGGCGGTCACCGACGTCGAGTGCAGTTGGCGCAAGCCGGACATCTGCTGATCACGTACGGCGGCCCTTGCCCCCGCTGATCCCGGGCGCCGCGAGTGCGATCAGCAGCGCCAGGGCCGCCGCCGTGACCGGCACGCCGTATCCGGCCGTCGGGGTCAGGCGTTCCACCGCCCACCCGCCGGCCGCGCTGCCGCACGCGATGCCCCCGAGAAGGGCGGTCACCGCGAGGGTCATGCCCTCGTTCAGGCGGCCGTCCGGGGTGCGCCGCTGGACCAGGGTCATGTTGGTGATCATGGTCGGGGCGGTGGCCATGCCGGCGAGCAGCAGGGCGGCGGACAGCAGGAGCAGCGAGCCGGTGAGGGACGCGGCGAGCAGAGGCAGCGTCAGCAGGGCGGTCATCGCGGCTATGCACCACGGATAGCGGTCCTCGGCGGGGCCGGCGAACCTGAGCCGGCCGTACAGCAGACCCGCCGCACCGGACCCGGCCGCCTGGAGGGCGAGCACCGCTCCCGCCGCCGTCCGGTGGCCGGCCGCGTCGGCGAACGCGAGGGTGACGACCTCCGTCGAGCCGAACACGGCGCCCATGGCGAGGCAGGCGGCCAGGAGCGGGAGCATGCCGGGGGCACGCAGCGGCGGCGCGCCGACCGTCGTACGGCCTCGCGGCGGCGGCTCGGTCGAACGCTGGGCCGCGAAGGCCAGGACGCCCGTCACCAGGAGCACCACCCCGACCAGCGTGCCCGCCTCCGGGAAGAAGGTCCCGCACAGGAAGGCGGCGAGCACCGGGCCCAGCATGAAGCAGAGCTCGTCGGCGACCTGCTCGAAGGAGTTGGCGGTGTGCAGGGCGTCGGGGTCGTCCTTGAGGAGACGGGCCCAGCGGGCGCGGGACATGCCGCCGGTGTTGGGGGTGGTCGCGGTGGCGGCGTAGGCGGCGAAGAGGGTCCAGGCCGGGGCGTCGTGGCGCACGCACAGCAGCAGCGCGAGGCTGCCCAGCGCCGCGACGAGCGTGGCGGGTACGGCGATCCGGGCCTGGCCGTACCGGTCGACCAGCCGTGCGGTCCAGGGGGCGACCAGCGCGGTCGCCGCGAGGCCGGTCGCGGTGACGGCGCCGGCGAGGGCGTACGACCCTCTCGTGCCGGCGATCATCACGACCGCGCTGACGCTGAACATGCCCATGGGCAGGCGCGCGACCAGGTTCGCGAGGGTGAAGGCCCGGGCGCCGGGGCGGGCGAGGAGACGGCGGTAGGGGCCGGGCGGACGGCCTGGTGTCCCGGCGCCGTCCGTCCGGGGGCCGAAGTCGACGGCGACGAGGGTGTCGGCGGTGACGGTGTACAGGCGGGTGCCTCTGGTGGGCTGCTGCGGCATGGGTCCACCGTCGCCGGTAGCCGATCAAGGGGTCCAACACCTGTTCGGTGCGGATTCACGCGCCCGCGTTGTAAGTTCTGCCGTATGCCCGGCCCCGCCCACCTCGACCCCCGCCTCCTGCGCGGCTTCCTCGCCGTCGCCGAGGAACTGCATTTCACGCGCGCCGCGACCCGGCTGTACGTCGCCCAGCAGGCGCTCAGCCGGGACGTACGGCGGCTGGAACGGGAGTTGGGCGCCGAGCTGTTCGTGCGCACGACCCGGCAGGTCACGCTGACCCCCGACGGCGAGCGACTGGTGCCCTACGCCCGCCGAGCCGTGCAGGCGCAGGACGACCTGCTCGCCGCCTTCGGCCGGGCCCGCCCCCTGCTGGTGGACCTCAACTCGCCCGGTCTGGTCACCGCCCGCAGCGTGCTGCACCGCGCCCGCGAGCTCGCCCCCGACCAGGAACTGATGGCCCGCTACGAGAGCGGCCTGACGGGCGCGGCCGGCGAGATGGTCGCCGGCCGGCTCGACGCGTCCTTCGGACGGTTCGCCGGACTGGACCCGGCGCTGCGGGCGGGCCTCGACCACCAGCCGGTGCGCTTCGAGCCGATGGCGGTCCTGCTCCCCAAGGACCACCCGTTGGCCGAATTGCGACAGGTGCCGCTCGCCGCGCTGGCCGGCGAGACCGTGTACGCGGGTGCCGGAAACCCCCGTACGCCGGAGTGGACGGACCTCGGGCGCCGGCTGTTCGAGGGGCGGGGCATCGCGCTCGCCGCGCCCGAGCCGCTCGCCGTCGGGGAGGAGGAGTTCCAGCGGATCATGGCCAGGTCACGAAACCCGATCCTCGTCGTGGTGGGGTTTCCGGCCATGCCGTCGACCGTGCTGCGCCCGCTCGTCGAACCCGTTCCGCTGTCACCGGTGTCGTTGGTGTGGCGAAAGGGGCTGGTACACGCGGGATTCGACGCCCTTCGGCGCGCGGCGTCCGAACTGTCGGTCGAGGAGGGGTGGCTGCGCCGGCCCGCCGATGGATGGATTCCAGCCATGGATTCTGCCGTTATGGGCGGGCACAATTGACACGCGGCAACCACAGAACCTCTGCGTGCGCTACATTCATGGCCTGAGCACATTGTGGTAATGGGGGGCGCTCGGCCGGGTGGGGGCCTGGTACGGCGACGGGTGCTCAGTGTCGTGCGCGCACCCAGAACGGTCCCGTGGGGGGATGTGCGTGCGTGTGAAGAAGTGGCGAGAAGACGCCCAACCTGAGTGGCCCGATGTGTCATCAGGGTCCGGTGGCGGTTCTTCCGCCGGGGGTTCCCAGACCGGCTCCAGGGCCGACACCCAGGCCTTCCCGGTGAACGGGGAGACCGAGGTGCTCGGCACGCCCGGTCAGGGCCGTCGCTCCCGGTCCGAAGCAAGGGAGACGGACATTCTCAGCGGTGGCGGGCGTGCCTCCTCGGACGCCGACGAGACAGAGATCCTGCGCGGGGGCCCGGCGGAGATACCCGTGCCCGTTGCCGGAGCGAAGCCCGAGGGCTGGTCGGCGTTCGACCGCCCCGCGCCCCGAAGAAGCGCCGGGCACACCCCGGCGTCCGGCGAGAAGCCTCGCGGCGCCGCCGTCCGGGACCCCTGGAGCGAGCCGGAAGAGGCCGAGGCACCGCAGGCTCCCGTGCGGCCGGGCGGGTCAGGTGCTCCTGGCGCGACCCACGATCCGCACGAGGTCACCGTCCAACTCGACGGCATAGGCGTCCAGCTCGACGGCATGCTGCGCGCGGCCAAGGACGGCCCGCGCGGCGGCGACGGCGGCTCCGACGGACCGGTGTTCGTCGACGAGTCGGGCCGCCGCAGCCGCCGTTTCCGCCGTATCGGCATGGCCGTGGGCCTCGCCTGCGCGGTCTACGCCGTGGTCATCGTCGCCACCCTGCTGTCCGGCAACTCCGACGCGCCCTGGCTGCCCGTCGAGAGCCCCAAGGAGAAGCCGGCCGGCAAGGTCGACACCTCCCCGCTGCCCGCCGAGTCGGCACCGCAGCCCACCGGCACCGGCAGCGTCTCCCCGGGCGCCTCGCCGACCGCGAGCACCGACACGACCGCGTCCCCGGACGCCGACGCCACCGCGCCCGACGCGTCCACCACCGCCGAGGCCCCCGGCACCTCCGCCGACCCGAAGCCGACCGCCACCAAGGCCACCGGCAACCCGGGCACGAACCCCACGGCGGACCCCGGTCCGACGACCGCGCCCACCACCAGCGACCCCGACCCGAGCCCGACGGACGGCGGCGGCCCCACCGAGGAGCCGACCGATCCCGCGACCACCGAGGACCCCGCAACCGGGACGGTCGCGAACGGCCCGAGCGACCCCACGCCCATCGCGCAGGAGCCCGGCACCACCGCCTCCGCGCCCGCCGCCCCGTCCCCGGAGTACATCTTCTGATGGCATCCCGCACCCGCCGTCACGGGCCCGCGACCGGAGCCCGCGACGGCTCCCGGCGCCGCCGTGTGCCCATGCGTCTGCTGCTTCCCCTGCTCGTTCTCGTCGCGTTGATGGCGATGCTGATGCTGCGGGGGTATGTGCACAGCGAGATCCTGGCCGACTACCGCGTACGGCCCGCCGCCGCCAACGACAAGGTGCCCCAGGAGATCCTCAAGGGCGGCCCGGTCATCGACACCCGCAGCGGACGAGCCACCACCCTGCGGGTGCCGGACAACAGCATCGTCCTCACCTTCGACGACGGCCCGGACCCCGAGTGGACGCCGAAGGTGCTGGACGCGCTGAAGAGGAACGAAGCGCACGCGGTCTTCTTCATCACCGGCACGATGGCCTCGCGCTACCCGGACCTCGTCCAGCGGATGGTGGACGAGGGCCATGAGATCGGTCTGCACACCTTCAACCATCCCGACCTCTCCTACCAGTCCAAGAAGCGCATCGACTGGGAGCTCTCCCAGAACCAACTGGCGCTCGGGGGAGCGGTCGGCATCCGCAGTTCCCTCTTCCGGCCGCCGTACTCCTCCAAGTCCGTGAACATGGACAACAACTCGTGGCCGGTGACCGAGTACATCGGCAGCCGCGGCTACATCACCGTCGTCAACGACACCGACAGCGAGGACTGGCGCAAGCCGGGTGTCGACCGGATCATCCGCAACTCCACGCCCAAGAGCGGTGAGGGCGCGATCGTCCTGATGCACGACTCCGGTGGTGACCGGCACCAGACGGTGCAGGCGCTGGACAGACTCATCCCCCAACTTCAACGTCAGGGCTATGAGTTCCAGAACCTGACCGAGGCCCTTCAGGCCCCGAGCGCCCACACCGAGGTCACCGGCCTCGACCGGTGGAAGGGCAAGGCCTGGATTTTCCTGGTCGACGCCTCCGACAACATCACCGCCATCCTGGTGGTCGGACTCGCGGCCATCGGTTTCCTCGTCATCGCGCGCTTCGGCCTGATGCTCCTGCTGTCCGCCGTCCACACCCGCCGCACCCGCCGCCGGAACTTCACCTGGGGCCCCGACGCACCGGTCACCGAGCCGGTGTCGGTGCTGGTCCCGGCGTACAACGAGGCCAAGTGCATCGAGAACACCGTGCGGTCCCTGATGCGCAGCGAACACCCCGTCGAGGTCATCGTCATCGACGACGGCTCCAGCGACGGGACGGCACGGATCGTCGAGGATCTGGCCCTGCCGAACGTCCGCGTCGTTCGCCAGCTCAACGCGGGTAAGCCGGCGGCACTGAACCGCGGCGTGGCGAACGCCCGTTACGACCTCATCGTGATGATGGACGGCGACACGGTCTTCGAGCCGGCCACGGTCCACGAGCTCGTGCAGCCCTTCGCGGACCCACGTGTCGGCGCGGTCGCGGGCAACGCCAAGGTCGGCAACAAGGACACCCTCATCGGCGCCTGGCAGCACATCGAGTACGTGATGGGCTTCAATCTGGACCGCCGTATGTACGACGTCTTGCAGTGCATGCCGACCATCCCAGGCGCGGTCGGCGCGTTCCGCCGTTCGGCCCTGGAGCGGGTCGGAGGCATGAGCGACGACACACTCGCAGAGGACACCGACATCACGATGGCGATCCACCGCGACGGATGGCGCGTGGTGTACGCCGAGAAGGCGCGGGCCTGGACCGAGGCACCCGAGTCCGTCCAGCAACTGTGGTCGCAGCGCTACCGGTGGTCGTACGGCACCATGCAGGCGATGTGGAAGCACCGCCGGGCCCTGGTGGAACGCGGCCCGTCGGGCCGCTTCGGACGGGTCGGCCTGCCGCTGGTCTCGCTCTTCATGGTCCTGGCCCCCCTACTCGCCCCGCTGATCGACGTCTTCCTCATCTACGGCCTGGTCTTCGGCCCCACGGAGAAGACGATCCTGGCCTGGTTCGGCGTCCTCGCCATTCAGGCGGCCTGCGCGGCCTACGCGTTCATCCTGGACCGCGAGCCGCTGACCCCGTTGATCTCGCTCCCACTCCAGCAAATCCTCTACCGCCAACTCATGTACGTCGTCCTGCTCCAGTCCTGGATCACCGCCCTCACCGGCGGCCGGCTGCGCTGGCAGAAGCTGCGGCGCAAGGGCGGGGTGTCCGCCCCGCCGACCGTGCCGGCGCAGCGTCGGCAGATCATGGACGAGAGGCCGGTCCGATGAACCCACCTTCCTTCGAATCGTCGACGGCTACGGCAGGTGCGATGCCGACAGCGGGCGGCGCCCTGGATGCGACCGCCCCGGCTCAGCCTCTTTCCGACCCCCATACGACGACCGGATCGGCAAAGCCGGAACAGGCCCGAACTGCCCCGAAGCGGGACCGCTACTTCGACCTCCTCCGGGCTCTCGCTCTTTTCCGTGTCGTCCTCTACCACCTGACGGGCTGGGCCTGGCTCCCGCTGCTCTTCCCCTCCATGGGCGTGATGTTCGCCCTCGCGGGCAACCTCATGGCCCGCTCCCTGAAGCGCCCAGCGGTACAGGTCATCAAGAGCCGCGTCCGCCGCCTTCTGCCCCCGCTGTGGCTTCTGGGAGTGGTCGGCGTCACCGGCATGGTGATCCAGGGCTGGGGCCCCGACGCGGAAGGCCACCCCGGCTGGTGGTGGATCCACCTGGCCTACTGGATCGTCCCGCTGAGCGATCCGCCGTACGCCGAAGGCCTGCCCGGCGTTCACGGGGTCATCGGCGAGAACTGGGCCGCGGACCTCGCGGGACCGCTCTGGTACATCCGCGCCTACCTCTGGTACGTCCTCCTCTCGCCCTTCCTGTTGAAGGCTCTGCGCGCGATGCCGCTGGCGACGATCCTTGCGCCGATCGCGCTTTCGCTGGCCTTCGAACAGGGCTGGATCACCCTCCCCGGCGAGCGGATCCCTTCGGCGCTGACCGACTTCAGCACCTTCGGGGCCTGCTGGATCCTCGGAATGGCCCACCAGGAGGGCATCCTGCGGCGACTCCCGCGCTACGTCGTGCCGTCGGTCGCCCCTGTCTTCGCCTGTTTGGGCCTGTGGTACGCCCTGAACCACAACTTCTCGATGGAACACGATCTGGACAGCATGCCCCTGGCCCAGGCCCTCTGGTCCTTCGGCACGGTCCTGTTGCTGCTGCACGTCAGCCCGTCCTGGTCGGAGTGGCCCCGCCGCCTGCGCCGCTGGGATCGGGTGATCACGCTGCTCAACTCCCGTGCGGTGACGATCTATCTGTGGCACAACATCTGCATCCTCGTCGCCGCGACGATGTGGGACCAGTTGTGGGGCATCGACGTGATGTGGATGCACTTCTCCTGGCTGCTGGAGAGTCCATGGCCGGTGCTGGCGTTCACGTGGGTCCTGATCTGTAGCTGCATCGTCTGGTTCGGCTGGGCGGAGGATCTGGCGGCCAAGCGGAAGCCGCAGTTGTGGCCGGACGGTGGACGTAATAGGCGTACGCACGCCAAGTAGGGCCCACCCCTGGCCGCCGGTTTCGCAGCACCGGCAGCCAGGGGCCGTGTCATCCGATCGCGATGCGGGTCTTCCAGTAGCTCGCCGGAGCGATGATCTCCACACCGGACCCCGGTACGACGCTGGTCTTGCCACCTTCGTAAAGGCGCACGGAACCGTCGGACCGCACACCCCAGATGTCGGGGGTGGTGTCCGCGTCGCCATTCGTGTCCGGCGTGCCCATCAGCAGCGGGAAGTTGCTGACCGCCCACCCGGCGGCGCCGTACTCCTTGTCCTCGCCCTCAGCCGAACTTCCGGCGTTGCCCAGCGAGGTGAGGCTGACGCCGCCCCCGGAGGCGGCGATGCCCGTACGGAGCTGGAGCTTGCCCGACGCGTCGGAGCGGTACATGAGGTCGGTGACGCCGTCGCCGCTGATGTCCAGCGCGGTCACGATGTCCCGGCCGGACCAGCCCGAGGTCCACAGCCGGGTGGCCTGGTCGATGGTCGCGCCGTGGTAACCGGTGAACACCCACAACTCGTCGCCGATCGTGGCGAAGAAGTCGGTTCGCCCATCGCCGGTGGCGTCACCGGCCGACACGAATTGGGTGAGATCGGCGGGGTCGGGGGCGCTGTCGGGGAGAAGGATCTCGCGGCGCCTGTCGATGTTGACCGCGCCGTAGCCGTCGCCGGGGTAGACCCACAGCTTGCTCCCGAGTCGGACGACCAGATCCTGGAGGCCGTCGCCTCCGTAGATGTCGCCGTTGTGGGTGATCAGAGCGCCGTTGAAGTGGCCGTTGGAGAGGGACACGTAGGGCGGTAGGTCATCGCCGTTGGGGTCCTTCGCGGGGTTGTCGCGGTAGGCGGCGGGCATCGAGTAGTTCGCCAGGTCGCCGGATCCCTTGTTCAGGTCGGTCGTCGTCGCCTGCGAGGGATAGAGGCCGAGATTGCCTGCCGCGGTGACCACCATCATGTCGGGCAGCTTGTCGCCTGTGAAGTCGCCAGGAGCGTCGGCCTGGTCGCGTGGGGTGACGTAGAAGAAGTACCTCGTCGGCTGCGAGGGGTTGCCGGCGCTGTCGACGGCGCGGACGTAGAGCACGTTGGGGCCTGCGGTCGGCGGCTTGGCGTTGGCGAACGTGGCGCTGACGCTTGTGGCCGTGCCGTTGGTGCGCGAGATGCTGCCCGTGTAGCTGGACGAGTTGAAGCCGTACTCATAACGCACGACGTCGGTGTTCAGGGCACGGAAGGTGAAGGAACCGGGCGTGCCGAACTTCTTGGTGGACCAGTTGGCGTCCTCGGCGTCGTTGCCGAAGCCGTTGTTGCTGCCGTCGGCGTTGGGGTAGTCGGTCGAGCTGACCTTCGGCGGCTTGGGCGCGGTGGTGTCGAGAACGAAGCGGCACGGCGTCTTGGCCGGCGCGTAGGTCGAGCTGACACCGGCGTCATCGACGGCGCGCACCCGCCACGAGTAGAGGGTGCCGTTGCTGAGTCTGCTGGTGGAGAAGCCCGTCGTCGTCCGCAGCGCTGTGTCCTTGTCACCGCCGACGGAGAGCTTGCCGCTGGAGCCCAGCAGGTCGCCTGTCGTGCCCCACTTGCCGTGCGGCCACAGGTCGAAGTCGATGTAGTCGAGGTTACTGTCCTTGTCGGACGCCCGGGCGGTGAAAGTCAGATCGCCCGAGCCCATCCGGACGTACGGCTCGGTGGTGGTGCACTTCGCGTCCGGACCGAGATCGAGCGACTTGGAGTCGATGGTCGGCTTGCGGTTGTAGACGAGCTCCAGCACGGGGGCGTGGTCGCCATTGGCCTGGAACTTCTTCCACGCGTACTGCGAGTGCTCGTCGCTGGCTCGCAGGCCGAAGGTGATGGTTTCCTTGCCCTGGTCGGCCTGCTTCTGGGCGGCCCTCCTCATGTCGAACGTTTCGTACGCGTCCCGGCAACCGGACTTGTAGCCGTGCGCGAAGGCCCTGGTCGCGAACTTGTTGCCGTCGTGGAGCCTGGGCGCGTTCTTCCAGTTGGTCTTTCCGTTGACCGGGCCAGTGAGGTGCACGCTCATGGAACGGGCACTGCACGACCACGAGTACGTCTCCAGCATGCGCAGTTTCGCACTTGTGATCTTCGTGCCCTTGAGGTCTGCGTCGAAGGCGATGTTGAAGTACGAGCGCGAAGTGCCCCAGGTGTCCGACTCGAAGCCGACGCGGGCTTCGTGCGTGCCGCCCTTGTTGAAGCCCTTGCCGTTGTAGAACGTGGCGTTGGGGTGGCGGCTGTAGGCGGTCGTCCAGTTCTGCGTGTGCTTCTTCACCGACGGGTCGATGAAGACCGGGTATGTGGTGGCCGGATCGTCGAGGAAGGCCACGTCCGGGGTGAGAGCCCAGTTTGCTGCGGTCAGGCTGGGCTCGACCAGCTCGCCGCGTGAGTCGGGCGAGGGTCCGTCGAGCCCGGGGAGGCTGAGGGTGGCTGCCGACCCGGTCTGTGAGGGGGCGGGCGTCGGCTCGCCAGGGGCGGAAGGCAGCGGGGACTCGGAGACCGAGGGCTCGGGGCCGTCGGTGGCCGCCGGCAGAGTCTCGGGTGCGGTGTCCACCTGCTCGTCGGTCTCGACGAGTTCTTCGGTGGAGCTCGGACTCTCGCTCGGCTCTTCGGCGGCCGACTCGGTCGGTGCGGGGCTCTCGGACGTGGTCGGCTGAGCGGTGGCGCCGACCGATCCGTCCGTGACAGCCGGTTGGCCGCTGCTGTCCCACATCAGCGGGGTCGGCGACAGGGCGACCTCCTTGGCGAACGCGTCCTCCGCGGTGAGGACGCCCGTGACCGGGTCCAGCCGGAAGTTCAGCGTTGCGGAGGTGATGCCATACGAGATCTGCCGGGCCCGGGGATCGGCGGCGGCCTGCCGGTTCTTGAGGACCAGCAGCTGGGCGAATCCGTCGTCGTCGGCCGTCAGTACCAGGTCGGCACCCGGGAAGATCTCGGGGTACAGGGCGCGCGAGCCGTCGATGATCGGGGACGGGACAGTACCCGGCCAGGTGAGCTGGAGTTCGTGGCCGTCGACGGTCAGGGTCACCAGGGCGCTCGGTGTCTCGTCACCGGCGCTCTTCAGTCCCTTCACGAGGGAGATCCGGTGGACGGAGGAGCGCGACGCTCGCTGCTCCCCACCGGGTGACCCGGAGCCGGCCGAGAACACCATCCGAGTGTTGGTGGCCCTGGGCTCCCAACCGGCCTTCGTGCGGCGTAGGTCGTAGTCGATGTCCCGCCATTCACCGCCCACTTTGGCCCGGACCGGCGACGAGTACAGCTTCTTCGCCATCAGACCGTCGGGTCGCGCCCACGTCGTGGAGCGAGCGGTACGCAGGGCGGTGACCTCGACGGACTTGCCGGTCTTCGCCGCCTGTGCGGCCGCGGCGGACTCCGTCACGGACTTGGCCTTCGCGTTTCGGTCTGACCCGTCCCGCGAATTCGGGTCGTCCAGGCCGAAGCCGATGAAGGTGATGCCGGTGGCGGCGAGAGCCGCGGTGAGTACGGCGGCGGTGGTCCGTCGTCCTGGAACACGACGCCAGCTGCGCGTCTTGCGCGTCATCGGGCGAGCTCCCCTTCCCCCCTTGGAACCGGCGCGGACAGGGCGCGGCCGGGCGAGCAGATGATGACCCATGAGCGGGCTGTCGTCACGCTTCGCGAGCAGTGCGGGGGGATGAGTCGATCAACCACGCGCGTCGTAAAGGTGGTTGCGACTAGGGAATGTCAACTCGTCGGTACCAGCGCGAACTTGTGCACAAACATCGTGAATCATTCATTAACACCACTGACTTTACTGTCAATTGCCAATGAATCTCCGGAACGAGCAAATGGTCGCGAAGGTGTAGCGCCTCCCGCTATCTCGAATAGGTGACATACCCTGACGTCACGTACCGCTATGGATGACTACGTACCGTGATGATCATCACATCCGCACAATTGATCTAGCGGAACTCCACGGCAACGTCACAAAATCTGCGCCATCTGATACGCCATCACGCGTGGTCCGATCCTGGTCCCGCCTCATTGGTCCGGGGGGACCTCGTCGTGTTCGGTCGCTCTTCGCATGTCCGTCGCCGTCGTCTGAGTCGTCTGCGCACGGCCGTCGTACCCGTTCTCGGCGCCGCACTGCTGGTGGGCCTGCTGCCCTCGCAGTCGGTTGCCCTGCCACCCGACCCGGCGGTCGAGGAGAAGGGCCGCGAAACCCTCGACCTGGAGACGCTCGACCAGGACGAGCCGGTTGTCGGCGAGACCTTCGAGCGTGACTTGGAGACCCTGAAGGTCGAGGTCCCGGAGGACCAGGAAGCGGCTCCCGCGGGTACGGCCACAGCTCCGGCCGCCGACTCCGGGTCGATCAGCTTCGGCTCGACGGCATCGGCCACCACCCAGGCCTCAGCGGGCACGGGCACGACCGCACGGCAGGTTGCCCTGACCCCTGTCGACGACCTCCCCGTCAGCCTCGGGCAGGCCCCGGACCAGCCGGCCCCCACCGGCACCTGGTCCGTCCAGGTCTTCGACCGCACTGCACCCGTCTCTCAGGGGGTCGACGGCGCCGTCGTCAAGGTCCAGGCCCCGGTCACCGGTTCGGTACCGATCTCGGTCAAGCTCGACTACACCAAGTTCAAGAACCTGTACGGCGCCGACTGGGCCTCCCGGCTGCGCTTCGTCCAGTTCCCCGAGTGCTACCTGACGACGCCGGATGTCGAGGCGTGCCAGGAGTACGAGGAACTGGAGACAGCGAACGACACCAAGACCCGGTCGATCACGGCGACGGTCGACACGGCAGCCGACGGCGCCGTGACCCCGGCCTCAACGACGACCACCGACTCCGACCGCCCGTCCATCGCCCAGGCCGCGTACCGCACGTCGGCCACACCGGTTGCCGCGACCGGAGATGCGGCGGTCATCGGCGCGGTCGACTCCGGCGGCGGCGCGGGCGGCACCTTCAAGGCCACTCCCCTGACCACCAGCGGCAAGTGGGAGGCGGGCGGTTCCGCCGGCGCGTTCAGTTGGTCGTACCCGCTGCTGGTGCCCGCGGCGCCGGCCGGCCCGGCCCCCACCATCTCGCTCAACTACAACTCCCAGACCGTGGACGGCCGTGTCGCGGTGTCCTCACCCCAGTCCTCCTGGGTCGGAGAGGGCTGGGACTACGACCCCGGCCACATCGAGCGCCGCTACCGCACCTGTCAGGACGACCGCAAGGCGTTGAAGTCCGGGACGCCCAACAACACGGCCAAGAAGGACAAGACGTCCGACCTGTGCTGGGTGTCGTACAACGCGGTGATGTCGCTGGGCGGCCGGAGCGTAGAGCTGGTACGGGACGCGCCGACGGGCAGCAACCCCGAAACCGACACTGAGATCTACCGCCCCCAGAGCGACGACGGAACCCGTGTGGAGCGCCGGACGGGCGGCACCAACGGCGACAACAACGGCGAGTACTGGATCGTCACGCAGAAGGATGGGACGAAGTACTACTTCGGAATCGACCAGGTCGGCGGCGGCCACGCCGGCACCGACTCCGTCTCCACCGTCCCCGTCTTCGGCAACCACCCCTCAGAGCCCTGCCACGCCACCGCCTTCGCCGACTCCCGCTGTGGCGCCGGCAAGAAGCAGGCCTGGCGCTGGGGCCTGGACAAGGTCGTCGACGTGCACGGCAACACGATGGTCGTCAGCTGGAAGCAGGAGAAGAACTACTACGCCGTAAAGAAGAAGTTCACGTCCCCGGAGCAGTACGACCGTTACGCCTACCCGAAGTCCATCGAGTACGGCATGCGCTCGGACCTGACCAAGCCGTCCGCCATGGTCGAGTTCGGCGCCGAGCAGCGCTGCCTGAAGTCAGCGACCGCCTGCGATCCGGCGAACTTCGCCAAGACCGACGACCCCGGCGCGTACCGCCCCTGGTGGGACACACCCGGCAACCTCAACTGCAAGTCGACGTCGAAGCTGTGCCCTCCCTTCCCGTCCTTCTGGACGCAGATGCGCCTGGACTCGGTGACAACCAAGGCCGCCCGCGCAGGACAGACCGGCCTCGGCAAGGTCGACACGTACGAGCTCCACCAATCCTTCCCCGAGGACTGGTACGACACGGCCCCCGGCCTGTGGCTCAACTCGATCACTCGTCGCGGCTTCGCCCCCGGTGACACCACCGGCACTCTCCAGCACAAGGACGGCGTCAGCTTCGCCGAGTACTCGGTCGGCTCAACCTCGCCCCTGCGCGATCGCCTGAAGGACCGCCAGCTGCCGAACCTCGTGCCGAGCGGCCCGAACGACCAGCGTCCCGCGTTCACACGCCCACGGATCGGCACGGTCGCCACGGAGTACGGAGGTGACATCGAGGTCGAGTACAAGGGCGGCTGTGCCACCGAGCCGTCCGAGGACAAGGGCGAGAACAACGGCACCTGCTATCCCGTCCGATGGTCGCCCGACGGAGACGAGAAGACACCCGCGAAGTCCTGGTTCAACAAGTACGTCGTCGACTCCGTGACCGAGACCGACAAGGTGACCTCGCACGGCAAGCCCGTCCACACGACGTACCAGTACACGGACCCCGCCTGGGCCAAGAGCGACGACGAGTTCACCCGCCCGTCCCTGCGTACGCACAGCGTCTGGCGTGGCTACCGCCAGGTGGCCGTCACGAAGGGCAGCAGAACCACCAACCAGCTGAACTTCCCGCAGGCCCAGTCGTACTCCGAGACCCGGTACTTCCAGGGAGTCGGTGGCGCGGTCAAGGACTCCACGGGCAAGTACACGCTGCTCGCCGACGACGCACCGCAGTACGCGGGCATGACGGCGGAGACCATCACCTACCGGGACGCCGACAAGCGCATCCACAAGCGCACGCTCAACTATCCCTGGTCGAAGCAGACCGCGTCCCGCTCGCGGGAGGCCGAGAACGGCACGGACATGGATCCGCTGCTCGCGTACCGCAGAGGGATCGAGCGTACGGAGGAGATTCAGCCGGTCGACAGCAGTTGGCGGGCCGTCCGGACACTCACGACGGTCGACGACACATACGGTCTGCCGATCCAGGTGGAGACCGCCGTGGTCAAGCCGAACGGCAGTGGTGAGACCCTCTCCGAGCAGACCTGCACCAAGACGTCGTATGTGCACAACACGTCCGCGTGGCTGATCGGCCTGCCGAAGGAGCAGCGCAGTACGGGCACGTCCTGCGCGGCCCACGACACGGCGGACCCGGCGACCAAGCTCATCACGGCGGTGCGGAACAGCTACGACGGCCTGGCGTTCGGCGAGACACCGACGAAGGGGCGGGTCACGTCGGCCGCCGGGGTCAACGGCGCGGGAACCTCGTACTCGGTTGTCACCAAGACCACCTACGACCCACTGGGCCGCACCCGCACCGTCACCGAGCCAGAGGTCGGCACCACAGAGACGCAGTACACGCCTGCGGACACGGGCGGACCGGTCACCTCGGTGAAGACGATCAACGCCAAGGGCCACGCCGTCACTACAACTTTCGACCCGGGCCGCAGCCTGGCACTGACGGTCACCGACGCCAACGGCCGGGTCATGCGCCACGAGTACGACGCCCTCGGCCGCCTGGTGAAGGGCTGGTCGCCGTCGCGTTCCTCGGGCGGCAAGTCCCCGGACGTGGAGATCGCGTACCAGGCGGCGGTGGCCACCGCCGAAGAGACCAGGCCCGCCGCAGTAACCATGAAGACACTGAAAGACGACGGAACGTACAGCCGTCAGGTGGCGATCTACGACGGCCTGATGCGTCAGGTCCAGACCCAGTCCGAGGCGCACGGCCCGGGCCGGATCATCACCGACACGAAGTACGACGACCATGGCCTGGTTGGCGAGCAGACGAGCGGCTACCTCGCGAAGGGCGAGCCGGCGGCCGAGTTGTTCGCGCCGAGATCGAAGGCACTGATCCCGAGCTGGGCCTCGTACGGCTACGACGGTCTGGAACGGCCGTCGATCCAGCTGACGTACCACGGCGACACCTACCGGTACGTGTCGTACACCTTCCACGACGACACCAGCGCCTTCACGGACCCGGTGGGCTCGACCGCCCCTCAGACACGCACGTACACCGACGCCCTCGGCCGGGTCACGGCGATCCGCCACTACAAGGACAACGTCGCCACGGCCAACTGGGACCCCGCCACCTCCGAGAACAGCGGCCGCAAGACGACGTACGAGTACGACGCCCGCGGCTACCGCACGAAGGTCACCGACCCGGCGGGCAACACCTGGATGTACACGTACGACGCCCGAGGCCGCGTGACCTCGACCACCGACCCGGACACCGGCAAGACGGAGACCTCGTACGACGGCGCCGACCGCCCGGTCAAGGTCACGGACGCCAAATCGCGGACGACGTACACGGAGTACGACGAGCTCGACCGGGTCACATTCGTTCGTGAGGGCTCGGCGACCGCCGCCCCGGTCAAGTCGTTCACGTACGACTCCCTGCCGGGCGCGCTGGGCCAGCCGGTCACCTCGACCCGTCACACGTCCGGCGGCGACTACATCAACCGGGTGACCGGCTACGACACCGACTACCGGCCCACGGGCACCGAGACGGTGATCCCGTCGAACGCGCTGACAGCGGGCCTGGCGGGCACGTACCCGTACGCCTACACCTACACCCAGACCGGCAAGCCGCAGTCGGTCACCTTGCCTGCCGTCGGCGGACTGGAGAAGGAGAAGGTCGTCACCCGTTACAACGGCGACGGCCTGGCCGAGTCGACGTCGGGTCTCGCCTGGTACACGTCCGACGCCACCTACTCGCCGTATGGCGAGGTCCTGCGGACGGTGTCCAGCTCCCAGCCCTACCGGGTATGGACCACCAACTTCGTCGACCCGCACACCGGCACCCTCCAACGCACGGTCACCGACCGCGAGACCTCCGGACCGCACCGCATCACGGACAGCTACTACTCGTACGACGTGTCCGGCACCATCACGTCGAACGCCCGCAAGCTGTCGTCGGCTTCGGGCGAAACGTGGGACACCCAGTGCTTCACGTACGACGTGATGGGCGAGCTGTTGAACGCCTGGACGTCGAACATCACCCCGACTGGCAACGCCACCGGCTGCAAGGCGTCGAACGGCACGACGTGGGGCTATCGCACCGACTACCTGACTTCCTCCGGCCCGGTGGCCCACGCCCCGGACACGGCGAGCGACAAGTCGAGCCCGGACGCCTCCTTGTCGTCGACCTTGGCAGCGACGGCTCCCGACGCGGGGACCGTGGCCACGGGCGCGACGGCGTACCGTCAGTCGTTCACCTTCGACTGGCTGGGCAACCGCGCCACGCTGACCGAACACGACCCGGCGGACGCGACCAAGAACGTCACCTACACGTACGGCTATGCCACTATCGCGCAGCCGCACACGATGAAGTGGATCAGCTCCAACCCCGCGGGCAAGGGCAGCAGTTACACGTACGACGTCGTCGGCAACACCGAAGTGCGCTCGCTGGCTGCCACCACGCAGAACCTGACGTGGACGTCCGAGAACAAGCTGGACACGATCACCGACGACGGCAAGAAGACGACGTACGTCTACGACGACGACGGCAACCGCATCCTGGAGAACTCACCGTCCGGCTCGACGCTCTACCTGGGCGGGACCGAGGTGACGGCGAACTCCACGGGCGCGATCACCAAGGCTTCCCGCTCCTACGCCCAACCCGGTGCACCTACGGTGACTCGCACCGCGAGCAACGGTGCTACGACGGGTCACAAGCTGAACGTTCTGCTCGCGGACCACATCGGCACGGCCAACACATCGGTGGAAGTGACGAGCGGTCAGCCCGTCACACGCCGCGAGTTCAAGCCGTACGGCGAGGTCCGCGGCCCCAAGCCGTCCAGCTGGCCCAACAAGCGTGGCTACCTGGGCGTGGGCATCGACGATGCGGCCACGGGCCTGACACACATCGGGGCCCGCGAGTACGACCAGTCCTCCGGCCGTTTCCTGTCGGCGGACCCGATCATCAACCTCGCGGACCCACTTCAGATGAACGGGTATGCGTACAGCAACAACAGTCCGGTCAGCAAGAGCGACCCCACCGGACTGTGCCCTTACGTTGACTGCCCGACCCGCCCCAGCCCTGGCTCCGAAAACACCACTCCGGGGCACGTCCCAGGCGAAGAGAAGAATTCCCAGAATCATCAAGCGGCCCTGGATGCGGGCAACGTCACTCCAGCTATCGTTACGAAGAAGTATCAAGAGGTTTATCCGAAGGTCTTTGTCGAGCGTAAATGGAAGTACGCCAACCAGTACGGGAACGCCCTGACCCGGGTAATCGACAACTACTGTAAGTATGCGCTGGGGCCGTGCCTGACTGGAGCGGAGACCCCTGAAGCAGCCCAAATGGATCAGCAGCAGCTGGCGCTGCTGAAGTTCCGGGCCTGTGCACTTCTTGGCCGTCAGAGCGGCTGCTTGGGGAATGTGATCTCCTTCGCATCTGCGATGGCTGCCGCCGCAGCGCTGGGTGGAGGTGGTGGCGAGGGGCCTGGCACCTTGACCAGCGCTGGAGCCCGAGGGCGGGGCACGGGATCGGGCATTTCTTGCAAGTGCTTCCTGGCCGGCACGGACGTCCTCATGGCTGATGGCACCACCAAGGACATCGAGGATGTCGAAGTCGGCGACAAGGTATTGGCCACTGATCCGAAAACCGGGGAGTCGGGGCCCAGGAAAGTCACCCACCTCATCGTCACCGAGGACGACAAGTACTTCAACGAGCTGTCCATCGCAGCAGCGGACGGTATCGAGAAACTGACGGCCACGCACGAGCACCCGTTCTGGTCGCCCTCAGAACGAGAGTGGGTCGAAGCGGGGGACCTCAAGCCGGGCATGACCCTGCTCACCGACGAGGACGCCACCGTCATCGTCACGGCCAACCGCTCATTCACCAGGCATGCCCGCACGTTCAATCTCACGGTTGGCGACCTGCACACGTACTATGTACTCGCTGGTCAGACGCCGGTCCTCGTTCACAACAGTAATTGCCCCGGCGCCGGACGCGATTTGATTGGTGGGCAAGAGCAACTCCATATCATTCACGGCGACAGAACGGGGGGTGGCCATAAGTGGCCGGGACAGCCTGGAAAGACCGTGTTTCCGCGTGGCTGGGACACCGACAAGATCCTCGACAGCATTGCCGATGTGGCGACCGGTCCGAACAGCGTCAGAACGCAGCAGACGGGCCGAGCTGGAGCCCTGTACACGAGGAACGGGGCTCCGTCGCGATGGAAGATCGAAGGAGTTGTGGACGGCGTGAATATCAGGGTCATTTATGAACCTGCAACGGACCGAATTGTGACCGGCTTCCCGTACCGACCCTGATGGAGGCGCAGTGGAAGCCGTAGAGTACGCCGCCAAGATCGAAGAACTGCTAGAGGAATCTCCCATCACTGCGCCTTCAGTCGCAGTCGACGTGCGCGAACTTCTCACGGCCGGAGAGTTCGCCCTAGCTTTCGACACGATGTGCTCGTGGATTTACGAAGACGAGTTGTCGATTAGTGAGGAGTATTACGAGCGGCTTGTTCGGCTGTCGGGAGACCTCGGCTCTCGTGATCTCATCGCGCGAATGCGTGAGCTGGTAAGGAGATAGGCGAGTGCGTGCGCTCCCGCCGCCGCTTCGGATTGGGTTGCGTCGTGATCGTCTGATGCGGACCGGATCGGAGTGAGCGACCGCAAATCTGAAGCCCCGCCAGGTGCGTCCTGGCGGGGCTTCTGCGTGGGGTGAGGTAGTAGTTGACGGCAACGTCAGCGAACGGCGGCCCCGGCGAGGGGTGGTTCGTCGCCAGGCTTGCCGGCCGAGGAGGTCGATGGCGTCGCGTTGGAGGCGGACCCGGACGTGGACGTAGACGGCGGCGGTGACGCCGATGTGGGCGTGGCCCAACAGTTCCTTGATCGCAACGAGTTCCACTCCCTGTTCCAGGAGGAGGGTGGCGGTCGAGTGGCAGAGTTCGTGGGACCGGATGCGGCGGAGCTTTGCCTTGCGAAGCGGGGTGTTGAAGTGGCCAGGTCCAGGGTGATCATTCGGGGCGTGTCCCTTCGGTCGGGTGGGTGGCCCCCGCAGCAGCAACCAGCTAGGAGGGAAGGCGAGTTGGTTGCTGCTCGGGGATGGCGAACCAGACCCAGAGGCGGGCGCAGGGTCAGTGAGAGGTGGTGATGCGGCCGACGGCAGCCGGGGCTCAGAGCTGAGCGAGTGCGGCGGTGGCCACCGGCAGGACGACGCCCATGCGAGTCCCCAACTGGTCGCTGTGATCGGAACCTCGTGCTCGACGCGGTGGGTGTCCGCGATGCGCCGAGCCGCGTCCAGCAGGGCAGCCGACAGGGCCAGACCGGAGGTTGACCGCCGTCGTTACGACGGCGGGAGCCGGGGCTGGCCGCGGTCTTTCGGCTGGGAAGGCGACGACGACCGGGATGGTCGTCGTCGGAGTCGATTCGGGGGCAGGTGCTTCGTCTAGCAGCGGCTAAGAGGCTGCCGCATCCACACCCGCCTGACTCCCCCCCGTCACACCCAGCGCTACGTGGAGGGCGTCGGCTTAGAGGTCCTGGACATGCTCGACGGCACAGGAACGGGCTTACCGGCCCAACCGCACTCACAGTGGCCCGATACACCGGCGGTGACCGGCCGAAGGCCGCCCTCTTCCCTCAAAGCCTCACTAAGATCCTGTGAACCCCGTCGGCTGAGGTCCCCGCTGTCAGACCCTCATGGAACACTGACCGAGTTACGCAAGTGAACGGGGTGGCCCGAGGGGTCGCTTGGCCCGGGTGGTCGGTGGGGAGCAGGTGCTGATGAGCAAGCGGCAAGTGCAGAAGATGCTCCGGTTGATCGCGACCGGAGAGCCCGTGGAGCTCACCAGTCCGATGGCCTCCGTGAAGAAGCTCGCCAAACTCGCCTTCATCGCCCAGCAGTTCGGGTACGAGTACCTGGACGTACGGCAGAGCGGCGGGCGCAACAACGCGCTGGTCATGCTGATCGTGCCCGACCCCAGCCCCCAGGCCCGTGCCCGCGCGGCGCAGAACTGGGCGCAGTATCCGAACGCCAGTGACGGGGTGTCCGTACCGCCCCTGGTGCCGGACGCGCACGAACTGCTCAAGGCGCGCATCAACTTCGACCTCACCGGCAAGCACGCCGAGAAGCGGATGTGGTGGGCGGCGGGGGGTGTCACCCTCGGGTTCGTGGTCGCCGTCGCCAAGGCGGGCGGAGACGGCGACGCCTTCCTCTTCGCCGGTCTCGGGTGGGCCGGGCTCATCGCTCTGCTCGGGGCCGGGCTCGTCGTGACCCGGAAGCGGAACGCCAAGTTCGCGGCCCGGCTCCGGGCCGCCGGGTTCATGCCGGTCACGGAGCAGAGCGGGCGGGTGCGGTATCTGCCGCCCGGCGGGCAGCCGGCGGGGCACGGGAATCCGTTCGGGGGCGGCAACGGTCCCTACGGCGCTCAGCCTCCGGCCGGCTCCGGTTACGGCTACGGCCAGCAGGCCCCCGGGCCGTACGGCGCCCCTGCCGGTCAGCCGGCGGCCCCTGGTGCGTATGCCGGTCAGCCGGTGGCCCCTGGCCAATACGCCGGTCAGCCGGCCGCCCCCGGCGCCTACCCGGCGCAGCCGCCCACCGCCCCGCCTCCTGCCCCGGCTCCCGGCCCGTACGGCCATCCTCAGCAGCCTTTCTCGCAGCAGCCGTACCCCCAGCAGCCTCACCCGCAGCAGCCGTACGGCCACCCGCAGCCCTACCCCCAGCAGGGCGCCCCGCAGCCGCCGTACCCCCAGCAGAACCCCCACTGGCAGCCTCCGCAGCAGTAAGGACCCCCTGTACAGGGGCCGCGTACAGGGGCCGTATATAGGGGCACGGGCACCGAACCTCTCATCCGCCCTCCCCACCGGGTGAGAGCAAAGTTCCTTTCCGGTCACCCGGTGCCACAGCGTGGAAACGCGTCCTCCCTACCTTCGGGATCAGCCACTCACAGGCGTGGTGCGACCGAGCCCGAAGACCGTGGAGGCGTCATGACAGCCCCTAGTACAGCCCCCGTCGCGAGCAGGGGAGGCCGCTGGATCGAGCACTGGGACCCGGAGGACGAGACGTTCTGGAACGAGACGGGGGAAAGGGTCGCCCAGCGCAACCTCTTCTTCTCCGTCCTCTCCGAGCACATCGGGTTCTCGATCTGGACCCTGTGGTCCGTGATGGTGCTCTTCATGGGGCCGGAGTACGGGCTCACCCCCGCCGACAAGTTCACCATCGTCTCCATGGCGACCCTCGTCGGCGCCGTCGTCCGTGTGCCGTACACCTTCGCCGTCGCCGTCTTCGGTGGCCGGATGTGGACCGTCATCTCGGCGAGTCTGCTGCTCGTGCCGACGGTCGCCGCGTTCGTGGTGATGGAGCCGGGGACCTCCTTCGGCACGTTCCTGGTGTGCGCGATGCTGGCCGGCGTCGGCGGCGGGAACTTCGCCTCCAGCATGACCAACATCAACGCCTTCTTCCCGATGCGGAAGAAGGGGTGGGCGCTGGGGCTCAACGCCGGTGGCGGCAACGTCGGCGTGCCCGTCGTGCAGCTCGTCGGTCTCGCCGTGATCGGGGCCGGCGGCGGTCCTCGACTGCTGCTCGGGGTCTACATCCCGCTCATCGTGATCGCCGCGGCCCTCGCCTGGCTGAGGATGGACAGCATCGCGTCCGTCCGGAACGACACCGGCGCCGCCAAGGACGCCGCGAAGGACGCCCACACCTGGATCATGTCCTTCCTCTACATCGGGACGTTCGGATCGTTCATCGGGTACAGCTTCGCCTTCGGGCTGGTGCTCCAGACGCAGTTCGGTCGTACGCCGCTCCAGGCCGCCTATGTCACCTTCATCGGCCCGCTGCTGGGCTCCCTGATCCGCCCCGTCGGCGGCGCGCTCGCGGACCGGTTCGGCGGCGCGAAGATCACGCTGTGGAACTACGTCGCCATGGCCGCCGCGACCGCCGTCGTCGTCGTGGCCTCGATGCAGCAGTCGCTGCCGCTGTTCACCACCGCCTTCATCGCCCTGTTCGTGCTCAGCGGGCTGGGCAACGGCTCGACCTTCAAGATGATCCCCGGCATCTTCCACGCCAAGGCCCTCGCCAAGGGACTCCAGGGTGAGGAGGCCGCCGCCTACGGCCGTCGGCTCTCCGGTGCCTCCATGGGGCTGATCGGCGCGGTGGGCGCGCTCGGCGGGCTCGGCATCAACCTCGCCTTCCGCCAGTCCTTCCTCAGCGTGGGCTCCGGCACCGGCGCCTTCGTCGCCTTCCTCGCCTTCTACGGCCTCTGCTTCGCGGCCACCTGGGCCGTATACCTTCGCCGCCCGGCTGTCACCGAGACCGACGCCACACCGGCCACGGAGGCAAAGCCGCAGCTCAGCTACGCCGAGGTGTGACGTAACACCGCCGACATGAAGCCGAACCGAGCCTGTCACGCACCGTTGACAGGCTCGCTCGGCATACAGGTGTAACCACCGAAGGCGCGATCAGGAACACCGACGGTGTGATCACCTGGTGCGAGCAACACGACTCGAGTGCGGGACGAGAGTTATGAACGACGAACAGCAGCAAGCCGAACACGGTCCCCTGGCGGGGTTCACCGTGGGCGTGACCGCCGCGCGCCGCGCCGACGAGCTCGGGGCGCTGCTCCAGCGCCGCGGCGCCGCCGTCCTGCACGCCCCCGCCCTGCGGATCGTGCCGCTCGCCGACGACAGCGAACTGCTCGCGGCCACCAAGGAGATCATCCAGCGGACGCCGGACGTCGTGGTCGCCACGACCGCGATCGGGTTCCGGGGCTGGATCGAGGCCGCCGACGGGTGGGGGCTCGGCGAGGACCTGCTGGAGCGGTTGCGCGGGGTCGAGCTGCTGGCCCGTGGGCCCAAGGTCAAGGGGGCGGTGCGGGCCGCAGGGCTGACCGAGGAGTGGTCGCCGTCCAGCGAGTCCATGGCCGAGGTGCTGGACCGGCTGCTGGAGGAGGGCGTCGAGGGGCGCCGTATCGCCATCCAGCTGCACGGTGAGCCGCTGCCCGGATTCGTGGAGTCGCTGCGGGCCGGGGGAGCGGAGGTGCTCGGGGTGCCGGTGTACCGGTGGCTGCCGCCGGAGGACATCGGGCCGGTGGACCGGCTGCTGGACGCCGCGGTCTCCCGGGGGCTGGACGCCGTGACGTTCACCTCCGCGCCGGCCGCCGCGTCCCTGCTGTCGCGGGCGGAGGAGCGCGGGCTGCTCCCGGAGCTGCTCGCCGCCTTCGCCCACGATGTGCTGGCGGCCTGTGTCGGGCCGGTCACCGCGCTGCCGTTGCAGGCCCATGGCATCGACACGGTCCAGCCCGAGCGGTTCCGGCTCGGGCCGCTGGTCCAGCTGCTCTGCCAGGAACTTCCCGGGCGGGCACGGTCGTTGCCGATCGCCGGTCACCAGGTGCAGGTCCGTGGGCACGCGGTCCTGGTGGACGGCGCGCTGCGGCCCGTGCCGCCCGCGGGGATGTCGTTGCTGCGGGCCCTGTCCCGCCGGCCGGGGTGGGTCGTGCCGCGGGCCGATCTGCTGCGGGCGCTGCCGGGGGCCGGGCGGGACGAGCACGCGGTGGAGACGGCGATGGCCCGGCTGCGTACGGCGCTTGGGACGCCGAAGCTGATCCAGACGGTGGTCAAGCGGGGGTATCGGCTGGCGCTGGATCCGGCGTCCGACGAGAAGTACGGGGACGGGTGAGCGGTACCGCGCCATCGCCGGGGGGCGCCTCAGACGCCGGACGGGCCGCCGGTTGAGGCCGGCCGGCGCCCAACCCGTCCGTACCCGACCAGGGCCACACCCAGGCACGCCGTCGCGACCGTCGACAGAGCCGCCCGTACGACGTTCCACGCCACCCACGGGTCCTCGAACTCCTCCCGCAGCGCCGCCGGATCGCCACCGCCGTCGAGGCCGTCGTTCAGCGGGATGTTGAAGACGACCGTGACCAGGAACGCCAGCCCGTTCGCCGCCAGTGCCGCCCACACCCATCGCCGGTACGGCTCCCCGCGCAGCTGCCACGCCGACACCGCCGTCAGCACCGGCGCCCCGAGGAAGCCCAGCAGGAACACCGGGTTCTGGATCACGTCGTTGATGTCGCGCATGACCTCCACGTACACCCGGTCGTCGCTGCGGGCCAGCGCCGGCATCACGGCGCAGGCGAAGATGTAGAAGGCCCCGGCGATCAGGCCCGTCGCGACCATGGCCGCGCCCAGTACGGTTCCGGCGAACCCGTTTCCTCGTCGTGTCATGTCAGCCAGTCAACGGCCCCGGACGGCCCCGGAACATGGCCGTCGCGCGCAGCCGCATACGCGGTCGTCCAGCGCCGACCGCCGGTACGAGGGGTTCCGGCCGCGTCGGCGGGCAGGCACTGTAAGAGGGAACGGTTCCCCAGCTCTCCTCACGGCATCTCACCGACCCCTCGATACCGGGGTGACCCCTAGGCGGTGACAGGCACATGGCACTGGGTACGGCACCGGATACGGCCACGGACGCGTACGAGCTGCGGTTCGACGCCGGGCGGATCTGTCTGGATCTCCTCGCGACGACGCATCCCGACGAACGGTTCGACTCCCTGGAGGTGTTGTGCGCCTGGATCACCGGGACGGGTCTCGTCCCGCCGGGCACCCCGCTCGCCCACGCCGACCCCGCCTGGCTCGTGGACTTTCGCGAACTGCGCGGACGTGTGGCCCAGTTGGTCCGGGGCTGCCTGGCCCCCGAGCCCTGGCCGTCGTACGACATCGCGCTCGCCCGGGTGAACGACCTCGCCCTCGTGGCGCCCCCGGCCCCCCGTGCCGTACGCGCGGAAGACGGCACCCTCGTGCGTCAGTTGGATCAACCGCCCCCGTGTCCCGCGCTGCTCGCGGCCATCGCCCGGGACGCCGTGGAGCTGCTCACCGATCCCGTCGCGCGGGCCGGGCTGCGGGAGTGCGAGGGGGACAACTGCCCGATCGTCTATCTCGATACGTCCAGGGGGCGCAGGAGGCGCTGGTGCTCCAGTGAGGTCTGCGGGAACCGCGAAAGAGTGGCCCGGCATCGTCGCCGCGCGGCTCTCGCGCGAGCCTGATAGTCCGTTATGCGGCTTCTGTGGAACGACTGTCGAAGTGATTTCGATTACACGTCGTTTACCTACGCGACCGTAGGGAAGCCTGAGATCGATCTTGTCGATGTGACGGATATGTAAAGATCGCACGGTGGGAATGTGCTGCCATGTCCCGCTCGTCACGTCACTCCGAAGAAAACTGTCGCCTCATTTTGAACACTCAACGCACCGCTTGCGTACGGGTGGTCGAGCGACCGACTGGGGGAACCCCCGGACATCGGAGGTGGGCGTGCGCAAGGATTCCGTCGTGGCCAATGAACGTGGATCGAGGGCCCGACATCGCATGTCCCAGCCCTCGGAACCTGATGAGGAGCTGATGCGTGCGCTGTACAGAGAGCACGCCGGACCCCTCCTGGCGTATGTCCTTCGACTGGTCGCCGGTGACCGGCAACGAGCAGAGGACGTCGTGCAGGAGACGCTCATCCGTGCCTGGAAGAACGCCGGACAGCTCAATCGAGCGACCGGATCGGTACGCCCCTGGCTGGTGACGGTCGCCCGGCGCATCGTCATCGACGGCCACCGAAGCCGGCAGGCCCGGCCGCAGGAGGTCGATCCGTCGCCGCTGGAGGTCATCCCCGCGGAGGACGAGATCGACAAGGCGCTGTGGCTGATGACGCTGTCGGACGCACTCGACGACCTGACCCCCGCCCACCGGGAGGTCCTCGTGGAGACGTACTTCAAGGGGCGTACGGTCAACGAGGCGGCCGAGACGCTGGGCATACCCAGCGGAACTGTCCGCTCAAGGGTGTTCTACGCCCTGCGGTCGATGAAGCTGGCTCTGGAGGAGCGGGGGGTGACGGCGTGATGAGTGTTTACGGGGGAAACCAGGGATTCGGTAGAGGCGGTTCGGGTATGTCTGGATCCATGAGCCCCATGCAGGGACATCCGGCCCCGAGCGAGCACGAGACCGTCGGTGCCTACGCCCTCGGAATCCTGGACGACGCGGAGGCGACCGAGTTCGAGGCTCACCTCGCGACCTGCGAATGGTGCGCCCAGCAACTGGACGAACTCGCGGGAATGGAGCCGATGCTGGCCGCCCTCGCGGACCTGCCCGGTTCCGGTTCGCCAGCGATCGGCGAGTCCCTCTCGGCGAAGCCCAGCCCGCGCATGGCGAACAAGCTCGTCGACGAGGTCGCCGAGCGCCGCGCCCAGAAGCGCCGGCGCAGCTTCTACATGGTGGCGGCGGCGGCCGCGCTGATCGTCGGCGGTCCGTTCGTGGCCGTGGCGACGAACGGCGGCGACTCGGACGGCGGCGGCACCCCCGGTCAGACCCTCGCGGCCAACCCCGCCAAGGAACTGTTCACGGGGAGCGAGAACAAGGTCACGGGCACCGACCCGACGACCGGTGCCAGCGCGTCCGTCGGCATGTCGGAGAAGGCGTGGGGCACCGAGACGGCCCTTGAGCTCAAGGGCGTCAAAGGCCCGCTCAAGTGTTCCCTGATCTTCGTCAGCAAGGACGGCCAGCGCGAGACGGCGGCTTCCTGGTCCGTCCCGAAGTGGGGCTACGGCATCCCGGACGCCAAGACCGAGCAGGCCAGGAACCCGCTCTACGTCAGCGGCGGGGTCTCGATGGCCCCGGACGAGGTCGATCACGTCGAGGTCATGGACTTCGACGGAAACAAGCTCGTCGAGGTCGACGTGTAGTCGACGTAGCTTTTACGGGTCCCCTTCGCGTACGGTTGACGGCTGCCCAGCACGTCAGAAGGGGGCCCGGTGGCCGCTCAGGCTCCACAGGAAACCGCGCTCGAAGACTCCCTGCGAGACCGAGAGATCGGCGTCGAACAGGAACACCTGGACCGGGTGTACCGGCGCCTCGAGGAAAAGATCCACGAGGCGGAGTTCCTCATGAACGACGCCGCCCAGCGCGGCCAGGTCGGCACGCCCGGCGCGCTCGCCGAACGGGACGCCCAGGTCTTCCGGGCGGGGGTCCACCTCAACCGGCTCAACAACGAGTTCGAGGACTTCCTCTTCGGCCGGATCGACCTGCTGCCCGGCAAGGACGGCAAGAAGGGTCCGGACGGCGCGTACACCGCGGTCGAGCCCGCGGAGGGCGCCGTCCGCGACGACAACACCGCCGACATCGCCGAGACCCTGCACATCGGCCGCATCGGAGTGCTCGACCAGGACTACGCCCCGCTGGTCATCGACTGGCGGGCCCCGGCCGCGGCGCCCTTCTACCGCTCCACCCCGGTCGACCCGGGGCGGGTCGTACGACGCCGGGTCATCCGCTCCAAGGGCCGCAAGGTGCTCGGCGTCGAGGACGACCTGATGCGCCCCGAGCTCAAGGCCTCCCTCGGCGGGCACGAGCTGCCCGTCATCGGCGACGGCGCCCTGATGGCCGCCCTCGGCCAGGCCCGCACCCACACCATGCGGGACATCGTCGCGTCCATCCAGGCCGAGCAGGACCTGGTCATCCGCGCCCCCGCCGCCTCCGTGACCTACGTCGAGGGCGGCCCCGGCACCGGCAAGACCGCCGTCGCCCTGCACCGCGCCGCCTACCTGCTCTACCAGGACCGGCGCCGGTACTCGGGCGGCATCCTGATCGTCTCGCCTACCCCGCTGCTGGTGGCGTACACCGAGGGTGTGCTGCCGTCGCTCGGCGAGGAGGGCCAGGTCGCCATCCGCGCGATCGGCTCGCTCGTCGACGGTGTCGAGGCCACGCTGTACGACTCCCCGGCCACGGCCCGCGCCAAGGGCTCGTACCGCATGCTCAAGGTGCTGCGGAAGGCGGCCCGCGGCGCGCTGGAGCTGGGGCCGGACCGCGCGGGGCAGCAGCTCGCCTTCGGCGACGACGACGCCCGGGTCCCGGCGCCGGCTCCCGCCGGCCCGCCCACCCGGCTGCGCGTGGTCGCCTTCGGGCGGCGGCTGGAGCTGGAGGCCGAGGCGCTGGAACGCATCCGCCGGAACGCCCTCGGCGGCACCGCGCCCGTGAACCTGCTCCGCCCGCGCGCCCGCAAGCTGCTGCTCGACGCCCTCTGGTCGCAGTCGGGCGGCGCGAGCCGGCACACCGACCCCGAGCTCGCCGCCGAGCTGCGCTCCTCCTTCGACGAGGACGTCACCTCGGAGGACAGCTTCATCGCCTTCCTCGACGCCTGGTGGCCCGAGCTCACCCCGAAGGCGGTCCTGGCGGCGATGGCCGACGAGCGGCGGCTCGGCCGCTGGGCCCGCCGGATTCTCAACCCCGGCGAGATCCGCAAGGTGGCCCGCTCGCTCAGACGGGACGGCCACTCCGTGCACGACATCGCCATGCTCGACGAGCTCCAGGCGATCCTCGGCACCCCGGCCCGCCCCAGGAAGAAGCGCGAGCTCGACCCGCTCGACCAGCTCACCGGCCTGGAGGAGCTGATGCCGGTGCGCGAGGAGTCGCAGCGCGAGCGCGCCGAGCGGCTCGCGGCCGAGCGCGTCGAGTACGCCCACGTCATCGTCGACGAGGCCCAGGACCTCACGCCGATGCAGTGGCGGATGGTGGGGCGCCGGGGCCGGCACGCCACGTGGACGGTCGTCGGCGACCCGGCCCAGTCGTCCTGGTCCGACGTGGACGAGGCGGCCGAGGCGCGCGACGAGGCCCTCGGCAGCCGCCCGCGCCGCCGCTTCCAGCTCACCGTGAACTACCGCAACCCGGCCGAGATCGCCGAGCTCGCCGCCAAGGTGCTGGCCCTCGCGATGCCGGGCTCGACGGCACCTTCGGCGGTCCGTTCCACCGGCGTCCGGCCCCGCTACGCCGTGGTCCGCGACACCCTCGCCCAGACCGTCCGCGACGAGGCCGTCCGGCTGCTCGGCCAGGTCGACGGCACGGTCGGCGTCGTGGTCGCCATGCAGCGGCGCGACGAGGCGGCGAAGTGGCTCACCGGCCTCGGCGACCGGGTCGTGGCGCTGGGCAGCCTGGAGGCGAAGGGCCTGGAGTACGACGCCACGATCGTCGTCTCCCCGGCCGAGATCGCCGACGAGTCACCGGCCGGGCTGCGCGTGCTGTACGTCGCGCTGACCCGGGCCACCCAGCAGCTGACGGTGGTCTCGGCCGAGCGGGACGAGCCGGACGCGTCCGGGGTGCCGGACCTGCTCAGAGATTGATCCGAATGAACCACGGGGACGGGAATGGCCTTACGGGATCCGTTTGTTAGCCTGGGTGTGGCACCGGCTCGATCCAAGCCCCCGGGCCCAACCTTCGTCGCTACGAGCGACCACTTGCCGCGAGGCGAGCATGGCGGGTCGGTGTCATGAACGTAGAGAAGGGACCCACGTCACCGTGTGACGTGGGTCCCTTCTCGTGCGACGACCTGCGACGACGTGCGACGACCTGCGAAGTCGTGCGAAGACGTGGCGAACAATACGTTCGCAATCCAGGCCCGGCTAACTCCTACTCGGCGGTAGGTGCGACGATCGGACGGCATACCAGCGTCACACGGTGAAAGCAGAGGAAGTCGGCCATGGCAACGGCGCCCAGCGTCTCCTACTCGATGACGGTCCGGCTGGAGGTGCCCGCCAGCGGAACCGCGGTCTCCCAGCTCACCGGGGCCGTCGAGTCCCACGGAGGCTCGGTCACCGGCCTCGACGTCACCGCCTCCGGGCACGAGAAGCTCCGGATCGACGTCACCATCGCCGCCACCTCCACCGCGCACGCCGACGAGATCGTGGAGCAGCTGCGCACCATCGAGGGCGTCACGCTCGGCAAGGTCTCGGACCGTACGTTCCTCATGCACCTCGGCGGCAAGATCGAGATGCAGTCCAAGCACCCCATCCGCAACCGTGACGACCTGTCCATGGTCTACACGCCGGGTGTGGCGCGTGTCTGCATGGCCATCGCCGAGAACCCCGAGGACGCGCGCCGCCTCACCATCAAGCGCAACACCGTTGCGGTCGTGACGGACGGTTCCGCGGTCCTCGGCCTCGGCAACATCGGCCCGATGGCCGCCATGCCGGTCATGGAGGGCAAGGCGGCCCTCTTCAAGCGTTTCGCCGACATCGACGCCTGGCCGATCTGCCTCGACACCCAGGACACCGACGCGATCGTCGAGATCGTCAAGGCCATCGCCCCCGGGTTCGCCGGCATCAACCTCGAGGACATCTCCGCCCCGCGCTGCTTCGAAATCGAGGCGCGCCTTCGTGAGGCCCTCGACATCCCCGTCTTCCACGACGACCAGCACGGCACCGCGATCGTCGTGCTGGCCGCCCTGACCAACGCGCTGCGCGTGGCGGACAAGGCGATCGAGACCATCCGTGTCGTCATGTCCGGCGCCGGCGCGGCCGGTACGGCCATCCTCAAGCTGCTGCTCGCCGCGGGTGTGAAGAACGCCGTGGTCGCCGACATCCACGGCGTCGTGCACGCCGGCCGTGAGGACCTGCGGGACGCCCCCGCCGACTCGC
This sequence comes from Streptomyces sp. NPDC098781, assembly GCF_044759995.1. Taxonomy (NCBI): domain Bacteria; kingdom Bacillati; phylum Actinomycetota; class Actinomycetes; order Kitasatosporales; family Streptomycetaceae; genus Streptomyces; species Streptomyces sp. NPDC098781. Next base: position 173,310 of record NZ_JBIWAK010000011.1, on the reverse strand, counting down.
CGCTGCGCTGGATCGCCGACAACACCAACCCCGAGGGCCTCACCGGCACGCTGAAGGAGGCCGTGCGCGGCGCGGACGTCTTCATCGGCGTCTCCGCCCCGAACGTGCTCGACGGCGATGACGTGGCCGCCATGGCCGATGACGCCATCGTCTTCGCGCTCGCGAATCCGGACCCCGAGGTGGACCCGGCAATCGCCCGTCAGACGGCCGCAGTTGTGGCCACGGGCCGCTCCGACTTCCCGAACCAGATCAACAACGTGCTGGTCTTCCCGGGTGTCTTCCGCGGTCTGCTCGACGCGCAGTCCCGCACGGTCAACACCGACATGATGCTCGCGGCCGCGAAGGCGCTGGCGGACGTGGTGACCGAGGACGAGCTGAACCCGAACTACATCATCCCGAGCGTCTTCAACGACAAGGTCGCCGGTGCGGTGGCCGGGGCGGTGCGGGAGGCCGCGAAGGGGGCGTCGGCGGCGACGTCGGCCCAGTAATCACCGGGTGTCGGTGCCTCACAGCCCCGAAAAGTGTGTGTGGGCTGTGAGGATCGCCACGGCAAGCCCTTGTAACGGCGCGTCGTGGAACCTGGGGCCTTGGAGTGCCGTTTATCGTGACGGCCAAGCTCAGGCCCTCTCTTCGTGTGACTCCCAAGGGTGTTCTCACGACTCCTCCGGGCGCCGGATTGGCTTTCCCGCCGCAGGTAGGGGCAGGATGCGTCTCTGGGCGCGAGGGTCTGACGACGGACCCGGGTTCCGGGTCACACCGAGGACCCTGGCAGCATCGACATCGCTGTGCCCGACATGCGGCTCCGCCGCGTGGCACGCCTCAAGGCAAATGAACACGGGAGTAACAACATGAACCGCAGTGAGCTGGTGGCCGCGCTGGCCGACCGCGCCGAGGTGACCCGCAAGGACGCCGACGCCGTGCTGGCCGCGTTCGCCGAGACCGTCGGCGAGATTGTCGCCAAGGGCGACGAGAAGGTCACCATCCCCGGCTTCCTGACCTTCGAGCGCACCCACCGTGCCGCTCGCACCGCGCGCAACCCGCAGACCGGCGACCCGATCCAGATTCCGGCCGGCTACAGCGTGAAGGTCTCCGCTGGCAGCAAGCTCAAGGAAGCCGCCAAGGGCAACTAAGGGTCCGCCCGAACGCCGTTGTGGCGAGGCGCCGCGGGCGACTGCGGGCCCGCCCTGGCTGGTCGCGCAGTTCCCCGCGCCCCTTTCAGGGCGCTGTAGTAACGCCGATGGGGCGGCCACCCGAACTCCGGGTGGCCGCCCCATCGGCGTTCTGCTTCAGCTGTGTCAGCCGAGGGCCTTGCCGGGCAGCTCGACCTTCGCACCCAGTTCGACGAGCTTTTCCATGAAGTTCTCGTAGCCCCGGTTGATGAGGTCGATGCCGTGGACCCGGGACGTGCCCTGGGCCGCGAGGGCCGCGATGAGGTACGAGAAGCCGCCGCGGAGGTCGGGGATGACCAGGTCGGCGCCCTGGAGCTTGGTCGGGCCCGACACGACGGCCGAGTGCAGGAAGTTGCGCTGGCCGAAGCGGCAGTGGGAACCGCCTAGGCACTCGCGGTAGAGCTGGATGTGGGCGCCCATCTGGTTCAGGGCCGAGGTGAAGCCCAGGCGGGACTCGTAGACCGTCTCGTGGATGATCGAGAGGCCGGTCGCCTGCGTCAGGGCCACCACCAGCGGCTGCTGCCAGTCCGTCTGGAAGCCCGGGTGCACGTCCGTTTCGAGGGCGATGGACTTCAACTGGCCACCGGGGTGCCAGAAACGGATGCCCTCGTCGTCGATCTCGAAGGCGCCGCCTACCTTCCGGTAGGTGTTGAGGAACGTCATCATCGAGCGCTGCAGGGCGCCACGGACGTAGATGTTGCCCTCGGTCGCGAGCGCGGCGGACGCCCAGGAGGCGGCCTCCAGGCGGTCCGGGAGCGCGCGGTGGGTGTAGCCGCCGAGCTTGTCCACTCCGGTGATGCGGATCGTGCGGTCGGTGTCCATCGCGATGATGGCGCCCATCTTCTGGAGCACGCAGATCAGGTCCTCGATCTCCGGCTCCACGGCGGCGTTGGAGAGCTCCGTGACGCCTTCCGCCAGCACCGCGGTCAGCAGCACCTGCTCGGTCGCGCCCACCGACGGGTACGGCAGCCGGATCTTCGTGCCGCGCAGCCGCTGCGGGGCCTCCAGGTACTGCCCGTCCGCCCGCTTCTCGATCCGCGCGCCGAACTGCCGCAGCACCTCGAAGTGGAAGTCGATGGGCCGGCCGCCGATGTCGCAGCCGCCCAGGCCGGGGATGAAGGCGTGGCCGAGGCGGTGCAGAAGAGGGCCGCAGAACAGGATCGGGATCCGGCTCGAACCCGCGTGGGCATCGATGTCAGCGACGTTCGCGCTCTCGACGTGCGAGGGGTCCATCACCAACTCGCCCGGTTCCTCACCCGGGCGGACCGTGACCCCGTGCAGCTGGAGCAGGCCGCGTACGACGCGTACGTCACGAATGTCCGGTACGTTGCGCAGTCGACTTGGCGCGCTGCCCAGCAGGGCGGCGACCATCGCCTTCGGTACGAGGTTCTTCGCACCGCGGACACGGATCTCGCCCTCCAGCGGGGTTCCGCCGTGGACAAGCAGGACATCGTCGTTGACGGTCATGTATCTCGCGTTCCGATGAGTTGGGCAGGGGCCGATGAGAAAGGGTAATCGCCGCCGACCCCCCTTCAGTAAGCCCAAGTACGCCTCAGGAACGTCATAGCTCTGTCACAACACGAACGGTTCACCGTCGGGCACGAGCGGTCACCGCCCCGGCCGTGCGCCGGGCGGCGCTTCCGTCCGCCCTGAGCTGCATTCACTGCCGAACCCGCATTGCCTCCCCACGCGAAGGGAAGATGCGGGATCATGTCTGGCATGACCGAGGTGTCCTCGCTCACAGGGCGGTTGCTCGTGGCAACGCCCGCCCTGGCGGACCCGAACTTCGACCGCGCGGTGGTGCTCCTTCTCGACCACGACGAGGAGGGCTCCCTCGGTGTGGTCCTCAACCGCCCGACCCCCGTGGACGTGGGCGACATCCTGGAGGGCTGGGCCGACCTCGCCGGCGAACCCGGCGTCGTCTTCCAAGGCGGCCCGGTCTCCCTGGACTCCGCGCTCGGTGTCGCCGTCATCCCCGGCGGCGCGGTCGGCGAGAGCGCCCCGCTGGGCTGGCGGCGGGTGCACGGCGCGATCGGCCTGGTGGACCTGGAAGCGCCCCCGGAGCTGCTCGCCTCGGCCGTCGGGTCCCTGAGAATCTTCGCCGGATACGCCGGCTGGGGCCCCGGCCAGCTGGAGGACGAGCTGGTGGAGGGCGCCTGGTACGTCGTGGAGTCCGAGCCGGGGGATGTGTCCTCGCCGTCCCCGGAAAGACTCTGGCGCTCGGTGCTGCGGCGCCAGCGCAACGAGCTCGCGATGGTGGCCACGTACCCGGACGACCCGTCGCTCAACTGAAGCATGTGAGCTTCAGTACTCTTGGCGGTATGAGCACTCTCGAGCCCGAGCGCGGGACTGGTACGGGGACCCTCGTCGAGCCCACGCCGCAGACTTCCCACGGCGACGGCGACCACGAGCGCTTCGCCCACTACGTCCAGAAGGACAAGATCATGGCGAGCGCCCTCGACGGCACCCCCGTCGTGGCGCTCTGCGGCAAGGTCTGGGTACCCGGCCGCGACCCGAAGAAGTACCCCGTGTGCCCCATGTGCAAGGAGATCTACGAGTCCATGGGCGCCGGCGGCGGTGACGACAAGGGCAAGGGCGGCGACAAGAAGTAGCCCTCCCCTCGGCCTGAGGTCCGTGAAGGCCCCCGGGGCGCGTTTCGGCGCGCACCGGGGGCCTTCACGTGTCACGAAGTGGTTGAGACCTCTTGTGGACATGTTCACGCAGTCCCTAGGCTCCGTTGCGTTGTACAGAGCGAAACCGTCATTGCATATGTTGCAACGTACGCCCGGAGGACCGCTCCATGAAGCTCGCCCCCAGACTCGCCGTACTGCTCACCGCCCTGGCCGTCACGGCCTGCGCCCCGCAGACCTCCGACAACTCCTCCTCCGACAAGGACGAGAAGACCGGCACCCTGCGGGTCTGGCTCTTCCAGGAAGTCGGCAACAAACCGAAGGAGAAGGTCGTCGACTCTGTCGTCACCGCCTTCGAGAAGGAGCACGAGGGCACGAAGGTCGAGGTCGAGTACATCCCGGTCGAGACGCGCGCCCAGCGCGTCAAGGCGGCCTTCAACGACCCGAAGTCCGCCCCCGACGTCATGGAGTACGGCAACACCGACACCGCCGGCTATGTGAAGGACGGCGGACTCCTCGACGTCACACGGGAGTTCGGCGGCTGGAGCGAGGCGAAGGACACCGACCCCACCGCCAAGCAGTCCGTCACCGTGGACGGCAAGATCTACGGCTCGCCCTTCTACGTCGGTGTCCGCGCCCTCTACTACCGCACGGACGTCTTCGAGGAGCACGGTCTCGAAGTGCCCACGACCATGGCCGAGTTGGCGACCACGGCCCGAAGGATCCGGGCCGCCGAGCCCGAGCTGTACGGGCTCGTGGTGGGCGGCGCCTACACCTACGGCGCGATGCCGTTCGTCTGGGCCAACGGCGGCGAGATAGCCACCGGCAAGGGCGGGTCGTACGCCTCCGCGATCGACAGCGAGGCCGCCCGGAAGGGCATCAAGGAGTACACGTCCCTCTTCTCCGACGACAACTGTCCCGCCGCCAAGTGCGCCGGCATGGGCGGCAACGACACGGTGACCGCGTTCGCGGCCGGCAAGGCGGGCATGGCGATCGGCGGTGACTTCAGCCACGCCGCCGTGGAGGCCGGGAAGGTGAAGGGCAAGTACGCGGTCGTGCCGCTGCCCGGAGTGAAGGCGGGGTCCGTCGCGCCGGCGTTCGCCGGGGGCAACAACATCGGCGTGCTGAAGAGCACCTCGCACCGGACGCTGGCCGTCGACCTCATGGAGCAGCTCACCTCGAAGAAGACACAGACGTCGATGTTCGAGGCGATGGGCTTCCTGCCGACGTTCGGGGACGTACGGCAGCAGGCGGCGAAGGAGCAGCCGTTCGTGAAGCCGTTCGTCGAGACGCTGTCGTCCGGGACGAAGTTCGTGCCCGCCTCGCCGGCGTGGTCGGAGATCGACGCGTCGCTGGTTCTGCCGACGATGTTCCAGGAGGTCATCAGCGGTAAGAAGGATGTGGCCGGGGCCTCGGGGGACGCGGCGAAGAAGATGGACGAGGCGTTCGGCTCCGCCGGGTGACGCCGGTGACCTCGCGCACCAAGCCCACCCGGGCACCCTGGCTCTATCTCGCCCCCGCCCTCGTCGTCCTCGGTGGACTGCTCGTCTATCCCATCTATCAGCTCGGGCTGATCTCGTTCTTCCAGTACACCCAAGCCCAGGTCAGCGGCGGGGAACCCACCACCTTCCAGGGGTTCGGGAACTACACCGAGCTGCTCGGGGACGACCAGTTCTGGCAGGTGCTGCTCGCCACGGTCGTCTTCGCGGCGGCCTGTGTCGTGTCGACGCTGGCCGTGGGATGCGCCCTCGCCGTGCTGCTCACGCGTGTACGGGCGCTGCCCCGGCTGGCGTTGATGCTGGCCGCGCTGGGCGCGTGGGCGACACCGGCCATCACCGGCTCGACCGTGTGGCTGTTCCTGTTCGACCCGGACTTCGGTCCGGTGAACCGCGTACTCGGGCTCGGCGACCACTCCTGGACGTACGGGCGTCTCAGCGCCTTCTTCCTCGTCCTGCTCGAAGTGGTGTGGTGCTCCTTCCCGTTCGTGATGGTGACGGTGTACGCCGGGATCCGCGCCGTGCCCGCCGAGGTGCTGGAGGCCGCCGAGCTGGACGGTGCCTCGCAGTGGCGGGTATGGCGGTCGGTGCTGGCGCCGATGCTGCGGCCGATCCTGGTGGTCGTCACCATCCAGTCGGTCATCTGGGACTTCAAGGTCTTCACCCAGATCTACGTCATGACGAACGGCGGCGGCATCGCGGGCCAGAACCTGGTGCTGAACGTCTACGCCTATCAGAAGGCCTTCGCGTCCTCGCAGTACAGCCTCGGCTCCGCGATCGGCGTGGTGATGCTGCTGATCCTGCTGGCGGTGACGCTGGTCTATCTGCGGCTGCTGCGCAGGCAGGGGGAGGAGCTGTGAAATCCGTGAACCCGACGACTCTGATACGGCGGCCCTGGCGGCTGCTCGCGGAGGCGTCCGCGCTGCTGATCGCCGTGGTGGTGGCCTTTCCGCTGTACTGGATGGTGCTCGGCGCCTTCAAACCGGCCGGGGAGATCGAGTCGAGCGAGCCGCGGCCGTGGACGCTGAACCCCTCGCTGGATTCCTTCCGGCGGGTCTTCGAGCAGAACGAATTCGGCCGCTACTTCCTCAACAGCCTCGTCGTCGCGTGCACCGTCGTGATCGCCTCGGCGCTGATCGCGTTTCTCGCGGCGACCGCGGTGACCCGATTCCGGTTCCGCTTCCGGACCACCCTGCTGATCATGTTTCTGGTGGCCCAGATGGTGCCGGTGGAGGCCCTCACCATCCCGCTGTTCTTCCTCATGCGGGACTTCGGCCAACTGAACACGCTCGGCTCGCTGATCCTGCCGCACATCGCCTTCTCGCTGCCGTTCGCGATCTGGATGCTGCGGGGGTTTGTGAAGGCCGTTCCGGAGGCCCTGGAGGAGGCCGCGTACATGGACGGTGCGAGCCGGTCGCGATTCCTGTGGCAGATCCTTTTCCCGCTGGTCTTCCCGGGGCTCGTGGCCACGAGCGTGTTCTCCTTCATCTCCGCCTGGAACGACTTCCTGTTCGCCAAGTCCTTCATCATCAGCGACACATCGCAGTCCACCCTGCCGATGGCCCTGCTCGTCTTCTACAAGCCGGACGAGCCGGACTGGGGCGGGGTGATGGCGGCCTCCACGGTGATGACGATTCCGGTGCTGGTCTTCTTCGTGCTCGTGCAGCGACGGCTGGTGTCGGGGCTGGGCGGAGCGGTCAAGGACTGACGGAAGGGCTGACGTAAGGGCTGATGGCAGCACTGGCGGTAGAGCTGACGGTAGGGCTGACGGACTGAAAGGGCTGATCATTCATGGATCTCGTTCCGGCACCTCGGCACACGGAGCATGCCGACGGCTTCCTCGAACTCGGCGACGGCTTCGGGATCGAGGCCGGGCCCGGCACGCAGGACACCGCGCGCCTGCTGCGCGCGACGCTCGGCGCGGCGACCGGGCTCGCGCTGCCGCCCAAGAAGGGGGACGAGCACGACGTCCTGCACCTGTCCGTGCGGCCCGGCCTCGACGCCGAGGAATACCGCCTCGTAGTCGCCCCGCACGGCGTCCACATCCAAGGCGGCTCGCCCGCCGGTGTCTTCTGGGGCGCCCAGACGCTGTGCCAACTCCTCGGCGCCGACGCCTTCCGCCGCGCGCCCCTTCCCGGCCGTACCTGGCGGCTGCCCCTGACGGAGATCCGGGACGCCCCCCGATTCCGCTGGCGCGGTCTCATGCTCGACGTGGCCCGGCACTTCATGCCCAAGGACGGCGTCCTGCGCTACCTGGATCTGCTGGCCGCCCACAAACTCAACGTCTTCCACTTCCATCTGACGGACGACCAGGGCTGGCGCATCGAGATCAGGAAGTACCCGCGGCTGACGGAGGCCGGCTCCTGGCGGGCGCGCACGAAATTCGGCCACCGGGCGTCACCGCTGTGGGACGAGAAGCCACACGGTGGCTACTACACCCAGGACGACATCCGCGAGATCGTCGCCTACGCCGCCGAGCGGCATATCACGGTCGTCCCCGAAATCGACGTACCGGGACACTCGCAGGCCGCGATCGCCGCGTATCCGGAACTCGGCAACACCGACGTCGTCACCGCATCCGACGAGGTGGGCACCGCCCTCTCGGTCTGGGACACCTGGGGGATCAATCCGAACGTACTCGCCCCCACCGACAACACCCTGCGGTTCTACGAGGGGGTGTTCGAGGAAGTCCTGGAGCTGTTCCCGTCGGAGTTCGTTCATGTCGGGGGCGACGAATGCCTCAAGGACCAGTGGAGGCAGTCGCCGACCGCCCAGGAACGCATCCGGGAACTCGGACTGAAGGACGAAGACGAGCTCCAGGCGTGGTTCATCGGCCACTTCGACAAGTGGCTCACCGCGCGCGGGCGCCGGCTCATCGGCTGGGACGAGATCCTGGAGGGCGGGCTCGCCGAGGGCGCGGCGGTGTCGTCCTGGCGCGGGTACGCGGGCGGCATCGCGGCGGCCCGCGCCGGTCACGACGTCGTCATGTGCCCCGAGCAGCACGTCTACCTGGACCACCGGCAGGACCCGGGCGCCGACGAGCCGGTGCCGATCGGGTACGTCCGCACTCTGGAGGACGTCTACCGGTTCGAGCCTGTTCCACCGGAGTTGACGCCGGAGGAGGCCCGGCATGTGCTCGGTGCGCAGGCCAATGTGTGGACCGAGGTGATGGAGGACCGGTCGCGGGTGGACTACCAGACGTTCCCGCGCCTGGCCGCCTTCGCCGAGGTGGCCTGGAGCGCACTGCCCGCCCCCGCGGAACGGGACTTCGCCGACTTCGAGCGCCGAATGACGTCCCACTACGGGCGACTTGACGCCCTCGGGGTCGCCTACCGGCCACCGACGGGACCGCGACCCTGGCAGCGGCGCCCCGGAGTGCTCGGCAGGCCGATCGACGGGCCGCCCCCGAACAGATAATGGAAAAAAACCGGCAAGGGGTCACCGAAGAGTGTCAATCGGCACTCACCGGTGATGCCGTACGAAAACGGACCATCTCCCTGATCAGCTGGGCGAATGCCTCCTAGCGGACCCCTGTCCTCGTGCCCTGCGAAGATGTGCCAGAGTTGCCACGTCCGCCCTGTCAGCACGTACCGTACGGCAGCACAGGTGGGACCAGGTGGGGCAGCGGGAAGGGGCAGCCGGTTTGACCACGCACGCACCGCAGGCGGGGCAGTCCGTCACGCTGCCCACGACGCTGGACGAGGCCGTGGCGGCACTCTCCGCCATGCCGGCCGCCGTACCCGTCGCGGGCGGCACCGATCTCATGGCCGCCGTCAACTCCGGGCAGCTCAGGCCCGCCGCGCTGGTCGGTCTCGGCCGGATCAGCGAGATCCGCGGCTGGCAGTACCAGGACGGTCACGCGCTGCTCGGCGCCGGCCTCACGCACGCGCGCATGGGCCGTCCCGACTTCGCGGCCCTGATCCCGGCGCTCGCCGCCGCCGCGCGCGCCGCGGGCCCGCCGCAGATCCGCAACGCCGGCACCCTCGGCGGCAACATCGCCTCGGCGTCCCCGACCGGCGACGCGCTGCCGGTGCTCGCCGCCCTCGAAGCGACCCTGATCGTCGTGGGCCCGGGTGGAAGCCGCCGGGAGGTCCCGGTGTCGCACCTGCTGGCGGGCATGGAGATGCTGCGCCCCGGCGAACTCATCGGCTACGTGCGCGTGCCCCTGCTGCACGCCCCGCAGGTCTTCCTCAAGGCCACCGGCCGCACCGGACCGGGACGCGCCACGGCGTCCGTCGCGGTCGTGCTCGACCCCGCCCGGCGCGGAGTCAGGTGCGCCGTCGGAGCCATAGCGCCCATGCCGCTGCGGCCCCTGGAGGCCGAGCAGTGGGTCGCCCAGCTGATCGACTGGGACAACAACCGCGCGATCGTCCCCGAGGCGCTGAACGCCTTCGGGGAGTACGTCGCCGCGGCCTGCATCCCCGACCAGGCCCCGGCCGAGGACGGGTCCGTGGCCCAGCATCCGCCCGCCGTACTGCACCTGCGGCGCACCGTCGCCGCGCTGGCCCGACGAGCACTGGGGAGGGCACTGTCGTGACCGACGACCAGCACGGAGAGGGCGCGCCCCGGGGCAGGGGCCGTTGGGACCCGTTGCCCCAGGGCGAGTACGACGACGGCGCCACCGCCTTCGTCAAACTCCCCGAAGGGGGCATCGACGCCCTCCTGGCGTCCTCGGACAGCCCGCTCGCCGCGCCGGGCCACGGGTACGTCCCGCCGCGGATAACGGCCGCACCGGAGTCGACCGCGGGCACCGACCCCGCGGCCCCCGGCGGCTGGCCGGTCGCGGGCGCCCCCGCCGAGGGTGCCCGGTGGCCCGACCCGAACGCGGCGCAGGACACCAGCGGCGGCCAGTTCACGTACAACCCCGCGGCCACCCAGCAGTGGAACTTCTCCGAGACCGCGGCGGGCCGGGAAGGCGCCGGCGCCCCCGTGCCCGGTCACGACGTCACCGGGCAGTGGTCGATCCCCGTCGCCGACGGCGACCTTCCGGACGAATCGGGCGAGTTCACCACATCGTCGCTCGTCGAGCAGTGGGGCGGCACCCCGCCGGCCACGCTGCCGGGCGGCGCGCCCGCACCGTGGGCGCCCCAGCCGACCGGGCAGCCCTGGGGGCAGGACCCGCAGACCGGCGAGGCGGTGGGTGACGCGCCCGGGCAACCGGGCGGGAGCGGACCGCACGACATGCGGCCGGGCGACGGACGTGACCCGCACGGGCGGCTCGTCGCGGAACCGGCGCCCGCCGAGGACTCCGCGGCAAGCGCTCCAGAGGCCGCACAGGCCGCTGTGCGGGCCGGTGAGCCCGCCACGGATGCCGCGGACGCCCACGGGGCCCCAGAGGCCGCACAGGGCCCGGCAGAGGCTTCCGGCGAGAACGCCCCGGCCGTCGACGGCGACTCCGGCCCGGAGACCGCCGAGGACGCCACCGACGACGCGCCGCCGCCCCCCGGCGAGGAACACCCCCTCGCCTCCTACGTGCTGCGCGTCAACGGCGTCGACCGGCCCGTGTCGGACGCCTGGATCGGCGAGTCGCTGCTCTACGTGCTGCGCGAGCGGCTCGGCCTCGCGGGCGCCAAGGACGGCTGCTCGCAGGGCGAGTGCGGCGCCTGCAACGTGCAGGTCGACGGACGGCTAGTCGCGTCCTGCCTGGTGCCGGCCGTGACCGCCGCCGGCAGCGAGGTGCGCACCGTCGAGGGTCTGGCCGTCGACGGACAGTCCTCGGACGTGCAGCGCGCGCTCGCGCGGTGCGGCGCCGTCCAGTGCGGCTTCTGCGTGCCGGGCATGGCGATGACCGTGCACGACCTGCTGGAGGGCAATCCGGCGCCGACCGAGCTGGAGACCCGCCAGGCGCTGTGCGGCAACCTGTGCCGCTGCTCCGGCTACCGGGGTGTCGTGGAGGCCGTCAAGGAGGTCGTCGCCGAACGCGAGGCGCACGCCGGAGCCGACGGCGAACAGGACGGCGGCGAACCGCGTATCCCTCACCAGGCGGGCCCGGGAGCCGGCGGGGTCAACCGCTCGGCGTTCGAAGCCCCGGGCGCCATGGGACCGCATGACCAGGCGTACGGACAGGACGGAGGCCAGGCGTGAGCAACGAAGCCGCCACCGCGACCACGGCCGCGGAGGCAGCACCCGCCCCCGAGCCGATCCCGCACGGCCTCGGCGCCTCCCTGCCGCCCGCCGACGCGCGCGCCAAGACCGAGGGCACCTTCCCGTACGCGGCCGACCTGTGGGCCGAGGGCCTGCTGTGGGCGGCCGTACTGCGCTCGCCGCACCCGCACGCGCGCATCAAGTCCATCGACACCGCACACGCGCGCGAGATGCCCGGAGTCCGGGCCGTCGTCACGCACGAGGACGTGCCGGGCAGCCCGCTGCTCGGCCGCGGTCAGGCCGACCGTCCCGTCTTCGCCTCGGAGGTCGTACGCCACCACGGCGAGCCCATCGCCGCCGTCGCCGCCGACCACCCCGACACCGCGCGCCTGGCCGCGGCGGCCGTCATCGTCGAGTACGAGGCACTCGACCCGGTGACCGACCCCGAGCAGGCCTTCGAGGCCGAGCCGCTGCACCCCGACGGCAACCTCATCCGCCACATCCCGCTGCGCCACGGCGACCCCGACGCGGCCGGCGACGTCGTCGTCGAGGGCCTCTACCGCATCGGCCGCCAGGACCCCGCCCCCATCGGCGCCGAGGCGGGCCTCGCCGTTCCGCGTCCCGACGGCGGCGTGGAGCTCTACCTGGCCTCGACCGACCCGCACACCGACCGCGACCGGGCCGCCGCCTGCTACGGCCTGGACCCCGAGCGGGTCAAGGTCGTCGTCACCGGCGTCCCGGGCGCCACCGCCGACCGCGAGGACCAGGGCTTCCAACTGCCGCTCGGCCTGCTGGCGCTGAAGACCGGCTGCCCGGTGAAGCTGACGGCCACCCGGGAGGAGTCCTTCCTCGGCCACACCCACCGGCATCCCACCCTGCTGCGCTACCGCCACCACGCGGACGCCGAGGGCAGGCTGGTCAAGGTCGAGGCACAGATCCTGCTGGACGCCGGCGCCTACGCGGACACCTCCGCCGAGGCCCTGGCCGCCGCCGTGGGCTTCGCCTGCGGCCCGTACGTCGTCCCGAACGCCTTCATCGAGGGCTGGGCCGTACGCACCAACAACCCGCCCTCCGGCCATGTCCGCGGCGAGGGCGCCATGCAGGTGTGCGCCGCGTACGAGGCGCAGATGGACAAGCTGGCCAAGAAGCTCGGCGTCGACCCGGCGGAGCTGCGCCTGCGCAACGCCATGGCCACCGGCGACGTGCTCCCGACGGGCCAGACGGTGACCTGCCCGGCTCCCGTGGCCGAACTCCTCCAGGCCGTACGGGACTACCCGCTGCCCGCCCTCCCGAAGGACACCCCGGAGGACGAGTGGCTGCTGCCCGGCGGCCCCGAGGGCGCGGGCGAACCGGGTGCCGTGCGGCGGGGCGTGGGCTACGGGCTCGGCATGGTGCACATGCTCGGCGCCGAGGGCGCGGACGAGGTCTCCACGGCGACCGTGAAGGTCCATGACGGCGTGGCGACGGTGCTCTGCGCGGCCGTCGAGACGGGCCAGGGCTTCACCACGCTCGCCCGGCAGATCGTCCAGGACACCCTGGGCATCGACGAGGTGCACGTGGCGCCCGTGGACACCGACCAGCCCCCGGCGGGCGCGGGCTGCCGCGGCCGGCACACCTGGGTGTCGGGCGGCGCGGTGGAGCGGGCGGCCAAGATGGTCCGCACACAACTGCTCCAGCCCCTGGCGCACAAGTTCGGCATGTCCACGGAGCTGCTCCAGATCACCGACGGCAAGATCACGTCGTACGACGGCGTCCTGTCGACCACCGTCACCGAGGCGATGGACGGCAAGGAGCTGTGGGCGACGGCCCAGTGCCGCCCGCATCCGACCGAGCCGCTGAACGACATCGGCCAGGGCGACGCCTTCGTCGGCATGGCCTTCTGCGCGATCCGCGCGGTGGTCGACGTCGACATCGAGCTGGGCTCGGTGCGCGTGGTCGAGCTGGCGCTCGCCCAGGACGTCGGCCGGGTGCTGAACCCGGCCCAGCTGGAGGCGCGTATCGAGGCGGGCGTGACGCAGGGCGTGGGCATAGCGCTCACGGAGAACCTGCGCTCGGCGCGCGGCCTGATCCGTCACCCGGACCTGACGGGCTACTCGCTGCCGACGGCCCTGGACGCCCCGGACATCAGGATCGTGAAGCTGGTCGAGGAGCGGGACGTGGTGGCGCCCTTCGGTGCGAAGGCGGTGAGCGCGGTGCCGGTGGTGACCTCGCCCGCGGCCATCGCGTCGGCCGTGCGCGCGGCGACGGGCCGGCCGGTGAACCGGCTGCCGATCCGGCCGCAGGCGGCGGTGGTCAACCCGCAGTGAGCGGGGCCCGGTCGGCGTACCGGTTCTTCCTGATCGCCCTGATTGTCCCTGGCCGTGACGGCGGTCGTGGGAGCGATTCCAGTCAGGAGGGAACGTTCGCGGGTGCGCCGAGCGTCTACTGATGTGAAGCGCTGTCAGTGGGCGTGCTGTGTTCCAACGGCGTTGTCAGTGCCGGCGCGTAGTGTTCTGGGCAGTGGGGACGGCAGCCGGATCCGGGCTGCCGGCCGGTGGGCCGTGCCGTGTCCGGGAGCGGTGGGAAAGCGCATGCGGGGGAGCCATGAGCACGACTACTACGACTCGCGTCGGTGATACGGCGATCGTCCTGACCGAGGCCGAGCTGGGGCCGTACGTCACGCACGCGTCGACGCGACGCCGGCTGACGGGACCCGGACTGCCCGGCGACAGCGGTGTGTTGAGCTTCGCCGAGCTGAGCCGGGCGGGGCTGCGCACGGTCGCGGACTCGACGGGCGATCCGCAGGACCGGCTGGCCGTGGAGCTCAGGGACCAGTTGGTGATAGGCGGACTGCTGGGGCCCGGCGGCCTGGAGACGGAGTCGGTCCTGCTGGACGGCGTGACGGGCGAGATCTCCACGACGCACTTACTGCACGACCGCCCCGACCTGATGGACCGCCGCCCGCTGGCCCCCTCCCTGCACACGCTGGTCCGCTTCGCCGAGGCGACGGACGAACTGGCGGGCCTGCGCGGCCAGTTCGCCTCGTACGTCGGACGGTACGGCCCGAAGGCGGTGGCGGAGGCGTCGCGCCATCTGCTGGCCGTGTTCGAGGAGGGCACGGACGGGGAGCCGGCGCCGTTCTGGCGGATGGCGGCCCTGATCCGGCCCCTGGCGCTGGTAGCGGGCCGCGCCGGGCAGTCGGGGCTCGCCCTGGACCTGCCGCCGCGCCTGCTGGACCAGGAGTTCGGCCGGCACAAGGTGGTGCGCTTCGAGGAGGTCGACTTCCCGGCCACGCTCACCCACGAGCCGACCCGGCGCTTCCTGCGCGAGGTGGGCCTGCCGGAGGACGGCTTCCTGTTCTCCCTCGACACCGACGTGTCGCTGCCGACGCTGGCCGAGTACTACGCGGACGTCGACCCCTCGGCCGAACTGCCCGCCCGAGCCGATCACTTGATCCGGCTCGGTCACCTTGTCGAGGACAACAGCCTGGTCGTCGACGGCGAGACGGGCGCGGTCCTGAACTTCAGCGAGCCCGAGGCGAGGCTGTTCCCGCTGAACACGGACGTCTCGACCCTCGCCTTCACCCTCTGGCTGCTCCACCGCGAACAGGCGATAGACGAGGAGTCGGGTCACGCGCTGACCAGCGACACCTATGACCAACTGGCCATGACGATGCTCCAGGTCCTGTCGACGGTCGACCCGACGGGCACCAGAGCGGGCAGCGACGGCCGGCACTACTGGACCGAGGCCTTCCAGGACGAGGCGAGCGGCTTGCTGGAGTCGGTCGGCGGAGTGCGGTGAGCCTGACCGACGGTGCCCCGTGGACGGGGTGACGGTCCGTCCGGCCGAGCCGGGCGAGTGGGCGGTGGTCGCGGGACTGCGGTGGCAGTGGCTCCAGGAGAACGACGCCGACGCGCCGGCGGCCGCCGACCGCGAGGACTTCGTACGCCACTTCGTGGCCTGGGCGGAGCGGCACGTCGCCTCGCACCGCTGCATGGTCCTGGTCGGCGGGGACCTCCGGATCATCGGCATGGCGTGGCTGGCGGTGGTGCAGCGCGTGCCGACACCGCACGCGCTGAACCGGGCGTCCGGCGACGTTCAGTGCGTGTACGTCGTGCCCGAGGCACGCGACGCGGGGCTGGGCGGCCTGCTGATCTCCGAGACCCTGGCGAGAGCGAGCGAACTCGGGCTGGAGCGGGTCACGGTGCACTCCTCACCGCGCGCGATCCCGGCGTACGCGCGCCAAGGGTTCGAGAACTCGCCGCGTCTTCTCCAGGCGTACGTCGCGCGGACGGCGCCGTAGCCCCGAGACCGGCCCCGGGCAGTGTTGTGGGGGCCGGTCTCAGGGGCAGCCGGCGTCAGGAGGACTCGGTGGCGTTGGCGGCGGTGGCTGCGCGGCGGCGGCGTGCGGCAAGGAACAGGCCGGCGCCGAGGGCCGCCGCGGCGGCTGCCGTGCCGGCGATGAGCGGGGTGCCGTCGGAGCCGGTGCTGGCGAGGTTGCCGTCGACGGTGCCGGTGGTGGAGCCGGCCGACGTGGAGCCGGTGCCGCCCGTGCTGCCGTTGCCGCCGGTGGACTGGCCGTCGGGGGTGTTGCCGTCGCCGCCCGTGGTGGAGCCGCCGTCCGTCGGGTCGTCGGAGGGGGTGGGTTCGGGTTCGTAGTCGGTGGGGATGGCGATCCGGATCTGCGCCTTGTCGTTGGCGGGGTTCTTGTCGAACTCCGGGTGGATGTCGTAGACGGAGGTCGCCTTCACCTCACCCGTGGTGGT
Organism: Streptomyces sp. NPDC098781; assembly: GCF_044759995.1. NCBI lineage: Bacteria > Bacillati > Actinomycetota > Actinomycetes > Kitasatosporales > Streptomycetaceae > Streptomyces > Streptomyces sp. NPDC098781. The sequence goes on along the minus strand of NZ_JBIWAK010000011.1, from coordinate 157,186 downwards.
CTTCGCGTCGTCCTCGATGGCCAGCGTGAAGGTGAAGGAGAGGGACTCACCGACGTCGAGGGTGTGGTCGGCGGGCCAGCAGACGTACGTGGACTTGCCCGGCGTGCCGCCGGGCCCGGAGGGGCCGTCGATGCCGAACGGCGCGCACTCCTCCGGCACTTGGGTGGCGACCGTGTCCTTGGGGATCCGCACCATGAGCGCGGCCTGGTCGTCGCTCTCCTGGTTCTGGATCCAGCCGGGGCCGTCGTTGCGGAGCTGGACCGTGACGGACTGCTTGTCGCCCGCGAGGGCCTCGGTGTCCTCGCCCACGGCGACGAGGTCGGCCGAGCTGTCGGCGGTCAGGGCCAGCCGCCGGTAGCTGTCGTCGTAGCCCTCGCCCGGGGTCTCGCCGGTGGCCGAGGTGCCGTACTCGACGGCCTCCATCAGCGCGTGCGGCAGCGCCTTGAACCGCACCGGTGTCTCGACGGAGGCGCCGGGTTCGACGACGGTGTCGAGCTCGCAGAGCGCCTGCCTGACCTGGTCGGCCACCGTCGAGTAGGTGCAGCCCGGCACCTGATCGGGGAAGTCGAGCCCTCGGGTGAGCCGGATCCGGAAGGTGACGCCGTCCGCGGCCGCCGTGCCGTTGTTGGTGACGACGACCTTCTCGTCGTACACCTCACCGGGCTTGGGAGACGCGCTCGGCAGACTCGATATCACCAGGGCGGGCCCGCCCTCCTCGGCATGGGCCGAGGTGGCGGCGACCGCGGGAACGGCCGCGGCGATCGCGGCGGCGGCCACGAAGGCCGCCGACGTGCGGAGGTGCGAGGGGCGGAGGCGCTGGCGCACGGATGGGTCTCCTCGTCGGAACAGGAAGCACGATGACCGGACGTTTTCCGTCCAGTCATGTACTGGACACCTGGAAGGCGTCGGTGGTTGCCCTGTCGTTCGAGGAGAAACGGAGGAGATGGAGGCCGTGGCGGGAATCGAACCCGCGTAATTCGCTTTGCAGGCGAATCCCTGAACCACTCGGGCACACGGCCTTGATCGGTGAGATCGACCGTACGGGCCGGTCCGGGAGCGGCTCAAGGGAATCGCGCACGCCGCAATGGGACTGCCACACCGCGTTCATGAAGCCCGGCGGTCGTACGACGAAGGTCCGAGGCGGTGGCCTTCTTCCGACAGGGGACGATGTCAGTGGCGGACCTTACGCTGGCGACCATGACCGTCCTTGAGCCGCGCGACGCCGATGTCGCGAAGACGTCCGGTGTCCGCGCCCACCCCGAGGCCGGGGCCGCGGTCGAGACCGTGGCCGAGGAGAGCGTGCTGGGGCGGTCGTACCGGGCGCTCAGCATCGGGATCGTCTCCGTGGTGCTGCTGATCGCGTTCGAGGCCACCGCCGTCGGCACGGCGATGCCGGTCGCGGCGCGCGAGCTGAACGGGGTGTCGCTGTACGCCTTCGCGTTCTCGGGGTACTTCACGACCAGTCTGTTCGGGATGGTGCTCGCGGGGCAGTGGTCGGACCGGCGCGGGCCGCTCGGGGCGCTCACCGCCGGGATCGCCTCCTTCGGGGCCGGGCTGCTGCTGGCCGGGACCGCGGGAGCGATGTGGCTGTTCATCCTCGGACGGGCCGTGCAGGGGCTCGGCGGGGGACTGGTCATCGTCGCCCTGTACGTCGTCGTCGGGCGGGCCTACCCCGAGCGGCTGCGGCCCGCGATCATGGCGGCGTTCGCGGCGAGCTGGGTCGTGCCGTCGATCGTGGGGCCGCTGGCCTCCGGCGCGGTGACCGAGCATCTGGGCTGGCGCTGGGTGTTCGTCGGGATTCCGGTGCTGGTCGTCCTTCCGCTGGCACTCGCGCTGCCGCAGATACGGCGGCGGGCCGCAGGACCCGTCGACGACTCCGCCCGCTCCGCCACCTTCGACCGGCGGCGCATCCGGCTCGCCCTCGGCATCTCCCTCGGGGCCGGGCTGCTCCAGTACGCCGCCCAGGATCTGCGCTGGTTCTCCCTCCTCCCCGGCGCCGCCGGCGCCGCGCTCCTCGTGCCGGCCGTGCGCGGGCTGCTCCCGCGCGGCACCTACCGGGCGGCCCGCGGGCTGCCGTCCGTGGTGCTGCTGCGCGGGGTCGCCGCGGGGTCGTTCATCGCCGCCGAGTCCTTCGTGCCGCTGATGCTGGTCACCCAGCGGGGGCTGTCGCCGACCCTCGCCGGGTTCTCGCTCGCGGCGGGCGGGGGCACTTGGGCGCTGGGGTCCTGGGTGCAGTCGCGGTCGCGCGTGGAGCCGTACCGGGAACGGCTGATGACGCTCGGGATGCTGCTGGTCGCGGCCTCGATCGCCGCCGCGCCGAGCGTGCTGATCGCCTCCGTGCCGGTCTGGACGGTGGCCGTGGCATGGGCGTTCGGCTGCTTCGGGATGGGCCTGGTGATCGCCTCCAGCAGCGTGCTGCTCCTCCATCTCTCCGCGCCCGAGGAGGCCGGCACCAACTCGGCCGCCCTCCAGATCTCCGACGCGCTGTCCAATGTGGTCCTGCTGGCGGCGGGCGGCGCCGCGTTCGCTGCGCTGGGCGGGGGTGCGGTGAGCCACACGGCCGTGCAGGCGTCCGGTTCGCATCCGGCGGCGTTCGCGGCGGTGTTCCTGCCGATGGCGGGGGTGGCGTTGGTGGGGGCGTGGGTGACCACGCGGTTGCGTCAGCGGTGAACCGTAAACCGGTCGTGACGGTGTGATCGCCGGGACTAGCCTCTGTCGCCATGAACGAGTTCACGCTGCGCCTCGACCCGGCGGTCGGTCAGGCACTTGACGACCTCGCCGACGCGTGCGGTCGTCGGCCGGAGGACATCGTGCGGGAGGCCGTACGCAGGCATCTGCACGAAGAGGGGGCGCCGGTCCGCGCGTTCGCCGAGCGGATCGCCCGAGACCACGCCGACCTGCTCAGGAGGCTCGGCGAATGACCCGCCACCTCACCGTCGCCGAGGTCACCGCCCTCGCCGAGGTCGCCTTCGGCGGGCGGGCGCCGGAGGCACGCGCGCCCGGGCTGCTCGCCTCGGCCGTGCACCGGCCCCGCGCCCGCATGTTCGGCACGCCGGCCTACGACGACCTCCACGAGCAGGCCGCCGCGCTTCTGCACGGCATCGCCACCAACCACCCCTTCGTCGACGGCAACAAGCGCACGGCCTGGCTCGCCACCGCGACGTTTCTCGGCATCAACGGCGTCGACCTCACGGGCTGCGCTCAGGACACCGCGTATGACCTGGTCATCGATGTCGCCTCCGGCGAGGAGAGCGATGTCTGCGTGATCGCGGGGCGGCTGCGGCGGCTGTGACGTCGGTCCCACCCACGCGTGACCGGGCATCGTCCGCGCCTCGGCACCGCGGGGCCGCGGATAGGGTGGCCCGGTTGTCATACCCAGCCGAGCCGCCCAACCCCTCCCCGGAGACCGTGACTACTACCGCCGCCAGCTCCAGTTCTGCCTCCCACTCCCACCACCTGTCGCCCGCCTTCCCAGGCCGCGCCCCCTGGGGCACCGCCAGCAAGCTGCGTGCCTGGCAGCAGGGGGCGATGGAGAAGTACATCCAGGAGCAGCCGCGTGACTTCCTCGCGGTCGCCACGCCGGGCGCCGGCAAGACGACCTTCGCGCTCACCCTCGCCTCCTGGCTGCTGCACCACCATGTCGTGCAGCAGGTCACCGTGGTCGCGCCGACCGAGCATCTGAAGAAGCAGTGGGCGGAGGCGGCCGCGCGCATAGGCATCAAGCTCGACCCCGAGTACAGCGCGGGCCCGCTCGGCAAGGACTACCAGGGCGTCGCCGTGACCTACGCGGGTGTCGGCGTACGGCCCATGCTGCACCGCAACCGCGTCGAGCAGCGCAAGACCCTCGTCATCCTCGACGAGATCCACCACGCCGGTGACTCCAAGTCCTGGGGCGAGGCCTGTCTGGAGGCCTTCGAGCCCGCCACCCGCCGGCTCGCCCTCACCGGCACGCCCTTCCGCTCCGACACCAACCCCATCCCGTTCGTGACGTACGAGGAGGACAACGCCGGCATTCGGCGCTCCGCCGCGGACTACACGTACGGCTACGGTTCCGCGCTGTCGGACGGGGTCGTGCGGCCCGTCATCTTCCTCTCCTACAGCGGCAACATGCGCTGGCGGACCAAGGCGGGTGACGAGATCGCCGCCCGGCTCGGCGAGCCCATGACCAAGGACGCCGTCTCGCAGGCGTGGCGTACCGCCCTGGATGCGCGCGGCGAGTGGATGCCCAGCGTGCTGCGCGCCGCCGACCAGCGGCTGACGGAGGTGCGCAAGGCCATCCCGGACGCGGGGGCCCTCGTCATCGCCTCCGACCAGGACGCCGCGCGCGCCTACGCCAAGCTCATCCGCGAGATCACCGGCAGCAGGGCGACCCTCGTGCTCTCCGACGACGCCGGCGCGTCCGCGCGGATCGACGAGTTCAGCGGCAGCAACGACCGCTGGATGGTCGCCGTGAGGATGGTGTCCGAAGGCGTCGACGTGCCCCGGCTCGCCGTCGGGGTGTACGCCACCACCATCTCCACCCCGCTCTTCTTCGCGCAGGCCGTCGGCCGTTTCGTCCGGTCCCGGCGGCGCGGCGAGACCGCGTCCGTGTTCCTGCCGACCGTGCCCGACCTGCTCACCTTCGCCAACGAGATGGAGGTCGAGCGCGACCACGCCCTCGACAGGCCGAAGAAGGAGGGCGAGGAGGACCCGTACGCCGAGTCCGAGAAGGAGATGGAGGAGGCGAACAAGGAGCAGGACGAGGACACCGGCGAGCAGGAGCAGTTCTCCTTCGAGGCGCTGGAGTCCGAGGCCGTCTTCGACCGGGTCCTCTACGACGGCGCCGAGTTCGGTATGCAGGCCCACCCGGGCAGCGAGGAGGAGCAGGACTACCTCGGCATTCCGGGCCTGTTGGAGCCCGACCAGGTCCAACTCCTGCTCCAGAAGCGGCAGGCACGGCAGATCGCGCACAGCCGCAAGAAGCCGGACGCCGAGGCGGATCTGCTGGAGCTGCCCGCCGAGCGGCGGCCCGTCGTCTCGCACAAGGAGATGATGGAGTTGCGCAAGCAGCTCAACACGATGGTCGGCGCGTACGTCCATCAGAGCGGTAAGCCGCACGGTGTGATCCACACCGAGCTGCGGCGGGTGTGCGGGGGGCCGCCGAGCGCGGAGGCCACCGCGGGGCAGCTACGGCAGCGGATCGCCAAGGTGCAGGAGTGGGCGACCCGGATGCAGTGACCGGCGCTCTGCCCGGTCCGCGCGCCGTACGTATCAGGGCAAACGGGAGTGGTCCGTACCGGCCGCTGACCGGATTCTGGACGGAGCCTTCCGCTCAGCGAACCGGCTTCGCTAATGTCCGCCTACGCACACGCCCCGTGGCAGCGCCGCCGCGGAGCGCAGCCGTGAAGCGACGCGGTCCGGAAGGCCGGACCGCAGGCCGATCGGCGGCCTCTGAAGCGCGTCACTGACGGGACTCGGTGACGCACCTGCCGCGAGGGGGCCGCCGACCTCACCACTTAAGGAGTGGGCGTCGTGACCGCGGAGACCTCTCAGACGCTCGACCGGGGACTGCGTGTCCTCAAGCTGCTGGCCGACACGGACCACGGGCTGACCGTCACCGAGCTTTCCAACAAACTGGGCGTGAACCGGACGGTTGTGTACCGGCTGCTCGCCACGCTCGAACAACACGCCCTGGTACGCCGGGACCTGGGCGGTCGCGCCCGCGTCGGACTCGGGGTGCTGCGCCTCGGCCGGCAGGTGCATCCGCTGGTACGTGAGGCGGCGCTGCCGGCACTGCGCTCGCTCGCCGAGGACATAGGCGCGACGGCCCATCTGACGCTGGTGGACGGCACCGAGGCGCTGGCCGTCGCCGTGGTCGAGCCGACGTGGACCGACTACCACGTGGCCTACCGGGCCGGTTTCCGCCACCCCCTGGACCGCGGTGCCGCGGGCCGGGCGATACTCGCCGCCCGGCAGCAGCCGATGGAGGAGCCCGGGTACACCCTGACCCACGGCGAGCTGGAGGCGGGCGCGAGCGGAGCTGCCGCACCGTTGCTCGGGGTGACCGGGGTCGAGGGCAGCGTGGGTGTGGTCATGCTGACCGACGCGGTGCCGGAGCGGGTGGGGCCGAGGGTCATGGACGCGGCCAAGGAGGTCGCCGAGGCACTGCGGTGACCGACGGCGGGGCGACGGGCTCGCCGGCCCCGGCGCGGTCGCGGTGGCCGTACGGCACTCTAGGCACAGCCGCCACCGAATCCGACACTCGGTATATGACCTCTGTCAGCATCCGCACGGTCCACGACGTCACCGCGCTCTCCGCCGTCGCCGGCTACTTCAGCGACGTATGGCAGACGCCGCCGAGTACACCGCCGTATCCGGCCGAAGTGCTGCACAGCCTTGTGCACGCGGGCGGGGCGGTGCACGCCGCGTACGACGGGGCGCGGCTGGCCGGGGCCGCGGTCGCGGTGTTCGGGCCGCCCGCGTCGGGGGAGGCGTACTCGCTGGTCGCGGCGGCCGATCAGGGGCTCGGGTTCGAGGTGAAGCAGGCGCAGCGGGCCTGGTTCGTGGAGCGCGGGGCGCGGATCATGCGGTGGACGTTCGACCCGCTGGTCGGGCGGAACGCCCGGTTCAACCTGGTCAAGCTGGGCGCCGTCGGCACGGAGTACCTCGTCGACTTCTACGGCCCCATGTCGGACGGCGTCAACGACGGCGACGAGAGCGACCGGCTCTCGGTGACCTGGGCGCTGACCGCGCCCGCACCCGCGTACCCGGCCTCCTCCCCGCGACCGGACGAGACCCCCGACCGCGACTGCGCGCCCACCACCCATCCCGCCCCCGACGGCGGCCCGCTCGCCTGCCGTGACCTCGACGACCGGCACGTCTGGTGCCGGGTGCCGGACGACATAGTGCGCATCCGGGCCGCCGACCCGGCGCTGGCGCTGGCCTGGCGGCGGGCCGTGCGCGAGGTGTTCACGAAGGCCTTCGCCGACGGCTTCACCGCGACGGGTATGTCACGGGACGGCTGGTACACGCTCACCCGCTCCTCGGAGGACGCCCTGTGAAGCTCGAACGCGCGGAGATCGTCCATGTGGCGATCCCGCTGGTCACCCCCTTCCGTACCTCCTTCGGGACGATGACGACGAAGGACACCTTCCTGCTGCACGTCGTCACGGACACCGCCGAGGGCTGGTCGGAGTTCGCGGCGGATCCCGAGCCGCGGTACTGCTCGGAGTTCGTGGCCGGCGCGGAGATCGTGCTGCGCGACTTCCTGCTGCCGCGCGCCGCGTCCCTCCCCGTGCTCGATACGGCCCGCCTGGCACCGGCGACGGCCGGGATCAAGGGGCACGAGCTGGCGAAGGCGGCGCTGGAGACGGCGGTGCTGGACGCGGAGCTGCGGTCGTACGGAATGCCGCTGGCCACGTATCTCGGGGCGGTGCGGGAGCGGGTGCCGGCCGGGGTGTCGGTCGGCATCAGGGAGACGGTCGCCGAACTGCTGGACGATGTCGAGGGCTATCTCGCGGAGGGCTACGTCCGGATCAAGCTGAAGATCGAGCCGGGCTGGGACCTGGAACCGGTACGGGCCGTACGTGAGCGTTTCGGGTCGGACCTGCCGCTCCAGGTGGACGCCAACACGGCGTACACGCTCGCGGACGCCGAGCATCTGCGGCGGCTGGACGAGTACGGGCTGCTGCTGATCGAGGAGCCGCTGGACGAGAACAACCTGTACGCCCACGCCCGCCTCCAGCAGCGCATCGCGACCCCGGTCTGCCTGGACGAGTCCCTGCACAACGCCCGCGACACCGCGTCCGCCATCGCGATGGACGCGTGCCGGGTGGTGAACGTGAAGCCGGCGCGGGTCGGCGGGTACCTGGAGGCGCGGCGGGTCCATGACGTGGCGCACGCGCACGGGGTGCCGGTGTGGTGCGGCGGCATGCTGGAGACGGGGATCGGCAGGGCGCCGAACCTGGCGCTGGCGGCCCTGCCCGGCTTCACCCTGCCCGGGGACACCTCCGCCTCCAGCCGCTACTTCGCCGAGGACATCACGGAGCCGTTCGTGCTGGTGGACGGCCATCTGCCGGTGCCGCGGTCGCCGGGGATCGGGGTGGAGCCGCTGCCGGAGGCACTGCGGCGCTTCACCAGGCAGCGGCGAGACCTGTACGTGACCTAGATGGGGCAACCTGGGCAGCTCCGACCTGCACCGGGCCGGAACTCGCCACCACGTTAGATTGATCCCGTGTTCTCTCGTCTCACGCGCCCCCGGGCCATCGCCGTCTGTGCCCTGCCGGTCGTGGCCCTGGTCGCCACGGCGGCCTTCGCGCCACTGCCGTTCTCGCTGACGCAGCCCGGCCTGACGGCGAACGTGCTCGGCGCGAACCAGGGCGACCCGGTGATCACGATCTCCGGTGCGCCGACCCGGGACACCAGCGGCCAGCTGCGCATGACGACGATCGAGGCGACCTCGCCGGACGCGGACGTGCGGCTCGGCGACCTGATCGACGCGTGGTTCCGCACGGACAAGGCGGTCATGCCGCGCGACTCGGTGTACCCGAGCGGGCAGAGCACGCAGGAGATCGAGCAGTACAACACCGAGCAGATGAAGGAGTCGCAGGACGAGGCGACCCGGGCCGCGCTGAACTACCTCGACCTGAACGACAAGAACATCAAGGTCACCCTGAAACTCGCGGACGTGGGCGGCCCCAGCGCCGGCCTCCTGTTCTCCCTGGGCATCATCGACAAGCTCAACGGCAACGGCAGCGGCGGCGACCTCACCGGCGGCCGCACCATCGCCGGCACCGGCACGATCGACGACGCGGGCAAGGTCGGAGCGGTCGGCGGTGTCTCCCTGAAAACCCAGGCCGCCAAGCGCGACGGCGCGACGGTCTTCCTGGTCCCGAAGGCGGAGTGCGGCGACGCCAAGGCGGAGTTGCCGAAGGGGCTGCGACTGGTGCCGGTGACGACGTTGAAGGGCGCGGTGAGCGCGCTGGACGCACTCGGGTCGGGGAAGGGCTCTGTGCCGAGCTGCTAGGCGGGCGTCGAACGTCCCACGGTTCTGTCGTGCTGAAACCGGGGGCGGGTCGTAAACCTTTGTGAAGGTGTGCTCCAGCCGTCCTGACCTGCGGCGGGGCACCGGTCGCCGACTGGCAGAATCGACAGTTCCGCCTCGCCTCCACACGGCGGGACGCCGAGCCGCGGGTCGGCTCGGGGTGTCACGGCAACACCCAGAGGAAGCTTTGTGTCGGACGGGTTCTACATCGGCCACTCCGCGCTCGAAAGGCTGAGCGGCGCTTTCAAGAAGGAGGCCGACGAACTCGGCGAGCGGTTGGCCAAGTTCAGGCCGAAGACGGATGGCGAGGCCATTCACGACGGCTTCGGCTTTCTGACCGAGTCGGAGGAAGTGACCACCGCCTACATCGACTTGGCGGATCACATGACCAGGGCGGTCCAGGGGTTGCAGGACCACCTCTACGACATGGCCGACAACCTTTCTGACAACTCCCACAACACGGCCTCCGCCGAGCACGCCCTGGAGGATCTCTTCAAGGGGAGGAACGTGTGAGCGGCGAATCGGCCGCGGAGACCGTGTACGAAGCTGGACTTGAGCTCTACAACCCTGGTGGCCGGCCGGACGTCCTGCGGGACGCGGCCAAGGCATGGGGCGCGATGGGGGATTCCCTCGACAAGTTCGTCGTCCACATGGACAAGGTCATCCGTGACGTCCACGGCGAGCAGTGGCGCGGTCCGGCCGCCGATGCCTTCGTCAAGCATTGGGAAGAGGTCAAGAAGTCCGCCGAGGACGCCCAGCCGAGCTTCGACGAAGCGAGGAAGGGCCTGAACGAGGCAGCGGACAAGATCGAGGAGATCAACAGCGAGATCCATCAGATCTATCTGGAGATCGGTGTCACGATCGGCGTCTCCGTCGCCACCTCCTTCATCACGCTCGGCTTCTCCGCAGCCGCCGGGGCGGCGAACGCGGCGCGACTTGCCGGCCAGGCGGCGACCGCCGCCGCGCGGCTCGGCCGGATCCTCGCCACGATCGCGCGCTGGTTCGAGAAACTGCGGACATTCGAGCACTCGAGCAAGTTTCTCCAGTACGGCGTCCGCTTCGGCAGCACGTTCGCAGGCCGGACCGCGATCGAGTTCGGCAACGGAGTGGCCACCAGTGTGATCAGCGGCAAGGGCCCCGAGTGGGAGAACAACCTGGTCGGCGGGATGGCCGGGGCGGGGATGGGCAAGGCCTCCGACGCCATGCTCGGTGGCCGGCTCGGCGGAGGAATCCGCGAGTCGATCGGCACCGGTGCCATCGGCGGAGCGACGGGCAGTCTGGTCGGAGATGCCGCCAACTCCTACGGCCCGTGGGCGGACGCGGATGACAAGTTCGACTGGTCGCAGTCGCTGATCGGGGCCGGGGCCGGAGCGGCCGGCGGCGGTATCGGAGGCGGGCTGACGCACGCCTCGGGCCCTGGGGAGGCCAACAGCACCGGTGAGAGCGCATCCGGTGGGGAAGCCGAGGGGAGCGGCACGGCTGACGGCGCTTCGGGTGAGGCCGCGGGCGGAACGAGCGGATCCGCCGGCGCGGGCGAGGCCGGCGATGGACAGGGCATCCCGGACACCGGCGCCGATGCTGAAGGGCTGACGCAGGACCAGCGGAACACGTTGCGCGACGAGGCCACGAACAGCCGAGTAGGTACGGAGACAGGCGCGGCCGGAAACCGGCTCAAGGAGGCGGACAGCCTTGAGGATGATCTGGCCGAAGATCAGCACAAGTCGGCCCAACGGCTTCGCGAGCACACAAAGAACACGAGTCTGGTGGACGACTTCGGATGAACGGTTCGTACGGAACGAGAACAGGTGCCATGACGAACGGCGGACTTCGCACGCTCGGTCCGGCCGTCCTTCTGGGCAAGGTGATGGCCTGGACGACGTGTCTGCTGGCCACGGTGCTGCTCGGATGCTGGCTCTTCCTGGTGAAGTCCGGCCTGCGTGACGCCGTCGTGCTGGGCTGCGCGATCGGGATCGCGGTCCTCACCGTTTCCGCCTGGGCGTTGCGACGCTCCTCGGGCAATCCGGATGCCCCGTCGGTCTATCGGGCCCTCGCCGACCGTGCGTCGATTGCCGGTGGGCGCGAACCCGGGGTGCTCCCGGCGCGGTTGCGAGGGGCCTCAGCGCAGCTGAACGGACAGGTCCTGACGTTCTACGGTGCGGTCATGGCGTTGATCCTCCCGCTCGCCCTCGGCGTGGGTGACCCCACGCCCACCGGCAGGGCGGCGGAGATCGCCTCTTCCGGCGCCGTCGTGCGGCAGTTGCCGGTCGAGTCGGTGCGAGACGTCGTCAGGGACCGGCACAACAACGGCAGTACGTACTACTGCACCGTGAGCGTGACACTTCCCTCGGTCGACCCAGCGGGGAGCGGGCGGCGCGTCGAGTTCCGATCGGAATGGTCGGAGCGCGCGGAGGTCGGCGGAAAGGTCTACGTCGCCTACGCCCCCGATCGTCCCGAACTGGGCGCGGTGGGCGACGACGACCGGGCCGGCGTCGACCGTGCGCTCTCCGGTCGCGCCATGAGCAACTGGTGGACCTGGATCCTGGGTCTCGGATGGCTGGGCCTGGTCGGGACACTTTTCGTCGGCTCCTTCACGAGCATCCGGGACCAGCGATTTCCGCGGCGACTGCGCGGTGACGAACGGGTGCTGCGCGCCGTCGTCTCCGGATACGACGGTCATGGGGCGGGGAAGACGCGCATCGGCCTGAGCACTCCCACCGGCCCCGTGCAACTGCATGTGGACGGGAAGAACGCCAGGTACGTGGACACGGTGGGGCAGGCGGAAGGCCATCTCGTCTGGGCCCCCGACCGCAACAAGCACGGGGGCAAGCAGGGACCGCATCGCACGGGCGCGGTCTTCGTCGGTGATGCCGGCTGGTTCATTCCGGGCGGACTCGCCCCGGACTACGAGGAGTCCGCGAGGGCCAAGGCCGATCAACACGCTTCGGTCGCCCCGGCGGGCGAGAACCGGCTGCTCGACCTGGACTGCGGCTGGATCCTCAGCATCCCGAACCGGCTCATGAATGCCCTCCTGATCTCCGCACTCTGTGTCCTGGCGCTAGCCCTTCCCGTCTCCTCGGGGGTCTGGCGCCCGGTTGTCGGCATTACCTGCGCGGTCGGTCTTCTGGCGTACGGCATGGCCGTAGCCGTGAGCAAGGACACCCCCGAGCGAGAGCAGTCCAACAGCACGAGCGGTGCCGCCGGAACCTCTTAGCGGGCGAGCGCCGGCTTGGGGGTGGCGAGGCGCAGGCCCACTTCTACGAGGGTCCAGCCGAGGCGGGTACGCATGTCGGACGGCTGCCCGGTGCGGGACGCGAGGCGGTGGGTGTCGGCCTCGGCGCGGAGTTCGGCGGCGTGGGCGTGGTGCAGGACCAGGTGGGTCTCAGGGGCGATCATCAGGGCCTCTCTTCGGGTCCGTGGCGATGGGGAAGACGTGCGTGTGGAGGCGGACCTGCTCCGCTTCGGGGTCGTCCTCCGCGGCCTCGTACGCCCGGTAGCTGTTGATCAACTCGTGCATCTTGCCGTTGAGTTCGCGTGAGAGCTCCGGGGTCAGGCGCAGGGTGAAGTCACTCAGGTCCGTCGAATGGTCCTTCCAGCGCGGAAGCCACCTCTCGCGGGTGGACAGCCAGGTGGACAGCTCACGGGTGTGCCTGTTCACGAACTCGTGCAGAAGCAGGTCGGCCGCGCCTCGAACCGCCGGATCCGGGCTCTGATAGAGGGTCTCGTCCATCTGGATGCCCTTGGCCGCGGCCTTCCACCAACGCTCCCGCCCTCGGCCGCGCCCCGGCGCGTCCTCGATGAAGCCGTGTTCGGCGAGCTGCCTGAGGTGATAGCTCGTGGCCCCACTGGACTCGCCCAACCGCTCGGCGAGCATGGAGGCGGTGGCGGGGCCGTTGCGTTGCAGAGCATTCAGCAGCTCCATCCGCAGCGGATGCGCGAGCCCCCGCAGTGACCGTGCGTCGAGTTTCCGTACGTCGTGCTGTTCCGCCATGCGTACAAAGATAGCTATGCAAAGGCTCCTTTGCAACGGCTTCTTTGTATACGCTTCGCCCCCGCCTGATCCCCGCCTCACCCCTCCCGCACAAACCCCTCCGCCTTCATCCAGTCCAACGCCACCTGATGCGGATCCTCCCCGTCCACATCCACCTTGGCGTTCAGATCCTGCGCCACGGAGTTGTTCAGCTTCTTGCTGATCGGGTTGAGGACCTCGGCGATCGCCGGCCACTTCTTCAGGGTCTTGGTGTTGACCATCGGGGCCGCGTTGTAGTTGGGGAAGAACTTCTTGTTGTCCTGCATCACCGCCAGGTTCATGGACTTGATGCGGCCGTCCGTCGTGAAGACCTCCCCGTACGTGCAACTTCCCTTCGCGACCTGGGTGTAGATGATCCCGGTGTCCATCTGGGTGATGTTCCCCGCCGGGATGCTCATGCCGTACGCCTTCTCCATGCCCGGCAACCCGTCCGCCCGGTTGGCGAACTCGACCTCCACGCAGAGCGTGACCGCGCCGGGGTCGGACTTGGACAGCGCGGCGACCTCGGAGAGGGTGTTCGTGCGGTACTTCTTGTGGTTGGCCTGGTTCATCGCCAGGGCGTAGGTGTTGTTCAGTGCCGACGGCTCCAGCCAGGTCACCCCGTTCTTCACGTCGGCCTTGCGCACCGCCTCCCACTGCTCGCGCGGGTCGGTGATGGGCTCGCTGCGGCCCAGGTACGTGATCCAGGCCGTGCCCGTGTACTCGTACCCGGCGTCCGCGTCACCCTTCGCCACCGCCTCGCGGCTGCCGATGGAACCCTGGATCCCGGTGCGGTCGAGCACCTCCGCGCCGGCCGCCTCGAAGGCGATGCCCATGATCGCGCCGAGGATCAGCTGCTCGGTGAACGACTTCGAGGTGACCGTCAGCTCGGCGCCCTTCAGCGGTTCGCCTCGGCCGATCGTCCCGGCCTGTACGTCGTCGGCCATGGGGGAGCCGCTGGTCAGACCGCACCCGGAGGCGGCCAGCAGCAACCCCGTCGCCAGCAGGACCGTGGGCCGCCTCATACGTCCAACCCCCGTGGCCGCAGCAGCACTTCGGCCAGCGACGCCAGCCAGTCCACCAGCAGGGCGAGCGCGACCGTGAGGATCGAGCCCAGCACCAGCACCGGCATCCGCTGGTTGGTGATCCCAGCCGTGATCAGCACGCCCAGGCCGCCTCCTCCGCCGAAGACCGCCAGGGTCGCCGTACCGACGTTGAGGACCAGGGCCGTCCGCACACCCGCCAGGATCAGCGGGACCGCCAGCGGGAGTTCCACCCGGTTGAGCACGCCCGTCGGGGACATGCCGATGCCGCGCGCGGCCTCCAGCAGGGTCGGGTCGTTCGCCTTGAGGCCGGTGATGGTGTTGGACAGCACGGGCAGAACGGCGTACGCGATCATGCCGATCAGGGCCGCCCTGCGGCCGATGCCCAGCCAGATGACGAGCAGGGCGAGCAGACCGATCGCCGGGGTCGCCTGGCCCATGTTGGCGAACGCCATGGCCACCGGGGTGGCCTTCCGGAACGGCCGGCGGGTGAGCAGGATCCCCAGTGGGATCGCGATGATCAGCACGAAGAAGGTGGAGATCGCCGTGAGTTCGATGTGCTGCCACAGGGCCTTGGAGACCTGGCCGTCGGCCAGCGCGTTCTCGGAGACCGTGTCCAGGTCCGCCTGCTGGAACCACAGCCAGGTCGCCAGCAGCATGACCACCAGAAAGGACGGTACGACGGTCAGCTTCGCCCAGCCCACCTTTCTGGCCGGGGGTCCGGCGGCGGGGGAGACGGCGGGCGTCTGGCCGGGTTCCTCGGAACCCCCTCGCCGCTCGGAGTCCTCCGGCCCTCCGGACCCCTCCGGCCCGTCCGTCTTCTTCAGTTCCGGGCCGCTCACGCCTTCCCCTCCCCTCCGGCGCCCTCCTGCTCGGCGTGCGTGCGCTCGGCCCTGGCCCCCTCCAGGTCGTGCTGGGCCTCCAGCGCCTCCAGCCGGTCGGCCTCCAGCAGTTCGTGCACGGAGTTCATCAGCGTCTCCATGTCGACCACGCCGGTGTACTCACCGCGCCGCCCCGTCACCACGACCCGCCCCGCGTTGTCCGTGAGCACCGCCTCCAGGGCGTCCCGCAGCGTGGCGTCCCGCGTCACCGTGTCGTGCACCAGCGTCCCGGCACGGGCCAGCGAGCCCCGCGCCCGCATCACATCGCCGCGTCTGAGCCACTTGTACGGCCGCCCCCGCTTGTCGAGCAGCAGGATCTCGTTGGTGCCGCTGGAGCGGAGCCGGTTGAAGATCTCCTGGAGCGGGTCGTCGACGGTCACCGTCGGATAGTCGGTGATCTCCACATCCCGTACGCGGGTCAGGTTCAGCCGCTTCAGCGCCGCCCCGGCGCCCACGAACCCGGACACGAAGTCGTCCGCCGGGTTGGTCAGGATCGCCTCCGGGGTGTCGAACTGCGCGATGTGCGACCGCTCCCGCAGCACGGCGATCCGGTCACCGATCTTGATCGCCTCGTCGAAGTCGTGCGTGACGAAGACGATCGTCTTGTGCAGCTCGTGCTGGAGCCTGATCAGCTCGTCCTGGAGGTGATCGCGGGTGATCGGGTCGACCGCGCCGAACGGCTCGTCCATCAGCAGCACCGGCGGATCGGCGGCCAACGCCCGCGCCACGCCGACGCGTTGCTGCTGACCGCCGGAGAGCTGGCGCGGGTAGCGGCCGTGGAACTCGCCGGGGTCGAGCCCGACGAGGTCGAGCAGCTCCTCCACCCGTGAGCCGATCCGCGCCTTCGACCAGCCGATCATCTTCGGCACCAGGCCGATGTTCTGGGCGACCGTCATGTGCGGGAACAGACCGGCGGACTGGATCGCGTACCCGACCTTGCGGCGCAGCTTCACCGGGTCGATGTCGGTGACGTCCTCGCCGCCGATGCGGATCCGGCCCCCGGTCGGCTCGATCAACCGGTTGATCATCTTCAGGGTCGTCGACTTCCCGCACCCCGACGGGCCGACCAGGATGACGACCTCACCCGCCTTGATCTCCATGTTCACGTTGTCCACGGCCGGCTGCGGACTGCCCGGATAGCGCTTGGTCAGGTTCTCCAGCTCGATGGCGGCGCCGTGGTGCTCACTCCCGGACGGTTGCTCAGCCACGGATCCCCCTGGAGACGGTCAGCCGTCCGATCAGGACGTAGGCGGCGTCGAACAGCAGCGCCAGGACGATGATCGCGAGCGTGCCCGCGAGCACCTGGTTGAGCGCGTTCGCGCTGCCCAGCGAGGCGAGCCCACGGAAGATCAGATTGCCGAGGCCGGGGCCGGAGGCGTACGCCGCGATGGCCGCGATGCCCATCAGCATCTGCGTGGCGACCCGGATCCCGGTCAGGATCGGCGGCCAGGCCAGCGGCAGCTCCACCTTCAGCAACCGGGTGAGCCGGGACATGCCGATACCGCGGGCCGCGTCCACCAGGGACGGATCGACGCCGCGCAGTCCGACGATCGAGTTGCGCACGATCGGCAGCAGCCCGTACAGCGTCAGCGCGATCACCGTGGGGGCCACGCCGAGCCCCACGATCGGGATGAGCAGACCGATCATGGCGAGCGAGGGGATGGTGAGAATGCCCGAGGTGGTGAGGGTGGCCAGATTGCCGGCCCACTCGCTGCGGTACGTGACCACCCCGATCAGCACCCCGAGCAGGGTCGCCACGACCATGCACTGGAAGACGGCGCTGGCGTGTTGGTAGGCGTCGGTGAGCAGCTGCTGGTGACGGTTGTCCAGGTACTCCCAGAAGCTCACGGCTCACCCCACCAGGTAGTGGCTAGCTGCTCTCCCGGTCCTCCGCCGCCTGCTCCACCAGCGGGATGATCCGCAGCGGAACAGGGTTCTCCATCACGATGGCGGTAGAGGCCCGGACGATCCCATCGAAACCGACGACGCGGTCGATCACACGCTGAAGATCGGCGTTGGAGCGCGCCACGAGCCGGCACATCATGTCCCCGGTCCCGGTGGTGGTGTGCAGCTCCAGCACCTCGGGGACGGTCGTCAAGTGGGCCCGTACGTCCGGCCCTTGCCCCTGCCGGATCTGGAGCGTGGCGAAGGCCGTGACCGGATAGCCGAGCGCGGCCGGGTCCACCTCGGGACCGAATCCGCGGATGACTCCGTTCGACTGAAGGCGGTCCAGCCGCGCCTGTACGGTCCCGCGGGCCACCCCCAGCCGCCGGGACATCTCCAGCACCCCGATCCGGGGCTCGCGGGCGAGCAGCAGGATGATCCGTCCGTCCAGATGATCGATCGCCACGGCAGTCACCCTTCCGGGGTAGTCATCCTGTACAGACAGTCCGCAGAAACGGACCCTTCACCCAGCAGATTGCCCAGCGAAAAACCAAACTATTGCGCACCTTGCCGTACCGGGTGAGGCTGCGCCTATGACGCAGACCACACACCACACTCCCGACACCGCACGGCAGGCCGACCCCTTCCCGGTCAAGGGAATGGACGCGGTCGTCTTCGCCGTGGGCAACGCCAAGCAGGCCGCGCACTACTACTCGACCGCCTTCGGCATGCGCCTCGTCGCCTACTCCGGACCGGAGAACGGCAGCCGCGAGACCGCGAGCTATGTGCTGGAGAACGGCTCCGCCCGGTTCGTCCTCACCTCCGTCATCAAGCCCGCCACCACCTGGGGCCACTTCCTCGCCCGGCATGTGGCCGAGCACGGCGACGGCGTCGTCGACCTCTCCATCGAGGTGCCGGACGCGCGTGCCGCGTACGCCTACGCCATCGAGCACGGCGCCACCTCGGTGGCCGAGCCCTACGAGGTCAAGGACGAGCACGGCACCGTCGTGCTGGCCGCCATCGCCACGTACGGCGAGACCCGCCACACCCTGGTCGAGCGCACCGGCTACGACGGCCCCTACCTGCCGGGCTACGTCGCCGCCGAGCCGATGGTCGAGCCGCCCGCCCAGCGCACCTTCCAGGCCATCGACCACTGCGTCGGCAACGTCGAACTCGGCCGGATGAACGAATGGGTCGGCTTCTACAACAAGGTCATGGGCTTCACGAACATGAAGGAGTTCGTGGGCGACGACATCGCGACCGAGTACAGCGCGCTGATGTCGAAGGTCGTGGCCGACGGCACGCTCAAGGTCAAGTTCCCGATCAACGAGCCCGCCATCGCCAAGAAGAAGTCCCAGATCGACGAGTACCTGGAGTTCTACGGCGGCGCGGGCGTCCAGCACATCGCGCTGAACACCAACGACATCGTCGCGACGGTACGGACGATGCGCGCGGCCGGCGTCCGGTTCCTCGACACCCCGGACTCCTACTACGACACCCTCGGCGAGTGGGTCGGCGACACCCGGGTCCCCGTCGACACCCTGCGCGAGCTGAAGATCCTCGCCGACCGCGACGAGGACGGCTATCTGCTCCAGATCTTCACCAAGCCGGTCCAGGACCGTCCGACGGTCTTCTTCGAGATCATCGAGCGGCACGGCTCGATGGGCTTCGGCAAGGGCAACTTCAAGGCCCTGTTCGAGGCGATCGAGCGCGAGCAGGAGAAGCGCGGCAACCTGTGACCGCCGACTGAGCCACTCCGGTCGTGCGGATGCCACGGGGGGCCCGCACGACCGGGGGAGACCGGCCGCGCCCCGCTCACTTGCGACGGGGCTCGGCGTCCATGTCCGGCACGTCCTCCACGGACGGCTCGCCCAGTTCCGCCAGCGCCTCCTCGGCCAACGGCACCCGGGTCGGCGAGAAACCGGGATTGATCCGCAGCGCCTCCCGCAGATGCCGCCGCGCGGCGCCCGGCATCTTCAGCTCCCGCTCGATCATCCCCAGGTGATAGACGTACAGCGCGCTGCGCACCGCGCCGCCCTTCTGCCGGTCGGTCGCGATCCGGGCGAACTTCAGCGCCTCCTTGTCCTCCCCGGCCCGGTGCAGCGCCCACCCCAGCGCGTCGGCCACCGCGATCCCCGGCTGAAGGCGCCACTCGGCCCGCAGCCGCCGTACCGCGGAGTCCGCGTCGCCGTGGTCCGCCTCGAAGCGGCCGAGGACCAGCTCCTCGTCCACCCCGCCGGCCGCGCCCCGCGCCGCCCGTTCCCGCAGCAGGTCGTACTGCACCCGCGCCGCCTGCCCCAGACCCAGCGACTCGTACAACTCGCCCAGCTCCAGCGCGTACTCCGGATCCGGCCGCTTGGCGAAGGCCGCCCGGTAGGCGTTCAGCGCCTCCGTGGTGCGGCCCAGCGCCGCCAGCGTCCGCCCCTGCCCGGCGAGCGCGGCCCGCTGGTCCGGGTCGAGCCGTACCGCCTCCTGGAAGTGCCGCAGCGCCACGTCCAGGTCGCCGCGCTCCCAGGCGAGCTGCCCGCCGCCCTCCAGATACGCCGCCCGCTCGGCCGGGGTCCCGGCGCCCGCCGCCGCGTCCGACAACGCCGCCGCCGCGTCCTCCCGCCAGCCCCGGTCCCGGTACAGACCGGCGGACCGCGCCAGCACCGCCGGGCCCGAGCCCAGCTTCAGCATCCGGTCCAGCGCCCGCTTGGCCGCCTTGTAGTCACCCAGCCCCGAATGGGCGTCGATCAGCTGCGGATACGCCGTCCAGCGCTTGCCGTCGGTCTTGATCGAGGCCTCGCTCCACGTCCGGGCCGCCCGGAAGTCCCGCCGCGCGTTCGCCAGCGCCGCCATGCCGTCCAGCGCCGCGGCGTTGCGCTCCCGCACCTTCAGCGACGTACGCAGCGCATCCTCGGCCTTCGGGTAGTACGACGGCTCCGCGGTCCGCCACCCCTGCTGCACATACGCCGCCCCCAGGACCGCCCACGACCCGGCGTCCCTCGGGTGCGTCCGCACCCGCTTCTCCCGTTCGTCGATCAGCACCGCCAGATCGGGCAGCGCGGCCGTCACCCCGGTGGTGACCGCGGTCAGCGCCTGCGCCCCCGGTGCCGGCTCGGGGGCCCGCGTCCCGCCGGTGCCCCACGGCAGCAGCGTCAGCACCCCGCCGAGCACGGCGCACCCCGCCACCGAGGCGAGCAGCACCCGCCGCGTGATGCGCGGGCGGCGCTGCGGTGTGCCCGGTCCGTTGTCCACGGCGTCGTTCTCCATGGCGCTCACTGTGCGTGAAACCGTCCGTCGATACGACGACCACACCCGCCTTGCGGCGGCTGCCGTACGCGGGGTTCACACCGATGGCCCCGGGTGTCAGGCTGTGATCATGAGCCGTACCGAAGCCGCACCCGACCAGGCCCGCGGTGACCTCATCACCGAGCGGCTGCTCGAGGGTCTGCCCGCCGAGGCCGTCCTCACCGACCCCGACGTCACGGCCTCCTACGCCAACGACATGGCGAGCTTCTGCCCGGCGGGCAGCCCCGCCGTGGTCGTGCTGCCGCGCACCGTCGAAGAGGTCCAGCACGTCATGCGCACCGCCACCGAGCTGCGCGTCCCGGTCGTCCCCCAGGGCGCCCGAACCGGCCTGTCCGGCGGCGCCAACGCCTCCGACGGCTGCGTGGTGCTGTCCCTGACCAAGATGGACCGCATCCTGGAGATCAGTCCCGTCGACCGGATCGCGGTCGTCGAGCCCGGCGTCATCAACGCCGCCCTCTCCCGCGCGGTCGGCGAACACGGGCTGTACTACCCGCCGGACCCGTCCAGCTGGGAGATGTGCACGATCGGCGGCAACATCGGCACCGCCTCCGGCGGGCTGTGCTGTGTGAAGTACGGGGTGACCGCCGAGTACGTCCTCGGCCTCGACGTCGTCCTCGCCGACGGACGCCTGATGTCCACGGGCCGCCGTACGGCCAAGGGCGTGGCGGGATACGACATGACCCGTCTGTTCGTGGGCTCCGAGGGGTCCCTCGGCATCGTCGTACGGGCCGTCCTGGCGCTGCGCCCGCAGCCGCCGCAGCAGTTGGTGCTCGCCGCCGAGTTCGCGTCGGCGTCCGCCGCCTGTGACGCGGTGTGCCGGATCATGGCCGGCGGGCATGTGCCGTCACTGCTGGAGATCATGGACCGTACGACGGTCAAGGCGGTCAACGCCCTCGCGCACATGGGGCTGCCGGAGAGCACCGAGGCCCTCCTCCTGGCCGCCTTCGACACCCCGGACCCCGCGGCCGACCTGGCCGCCGTCGGCGCGCTGTGCGAGGCGGCCGGCGCGACCCAGGTGGTCCCGGCGGAAGACGCGGCCGAGTCCGAACTGCTGCTCCAGGCGCGGCGGTTGTCCCTGACCGCGCTGGAGGCGGTGCGGGGCGTGACGATGATCGACGACGTGTGCGTGCCCCGCTCGCGGCTCGGCGACCTCATCGAGGGCGTCGAGCGGATCGCCGAGAAGCACCAGCTGACCATCGGCGTCGTCGCGCACGCCGGCGACGGCAACACCCACCCGACGGTGTGCTTCGACGCGGCCGACCCCGACGAGTCCCGGCGCGCCCGTGAGTCGTTCGACGAGATCATGGCCCTCGGCCTGGAACTCGGCGGCACGATCACGGGCGAGCACGGGGTGGGGGTGCTGAAGAAGGAGTGGCTGGCGCGCGAGATCGGTCCGGTGGGCATCGAGATGCAGCGGGCCGTCAAGCAGGTCTTCGACCCGCTGGGCATCCTGAACCCCGGCAAGCTGTTCTGACCGTCCCGCCTCCGCCCGCCTCACTGGGCGAGCAACTGGTCGAGCGCGTCGTCGATCCCCAGCTGCTCGCCCTCGGTCCCCGGGGGCACCACCCGCAACGTCCGCTCCAGCCAGGCCGACACCTGCGCCGCCGGCGCCTCCAGCAGCGCGTCACCGTCGGGCGAGCTCAGCGCCATCAGCACGACGCTGCGGCCGTCGACCTTCGTCGGCCACACCCGCACATCCCCGTGCCCGCACGGCCGGAACACCCCCTCGACCAGCAGATCGCGGGAGAAGGTCCAGTACACGGGCTGCTCGGAGTTGATGTGGAAGGTGATGTGCACGGCGTACGGATCGTCACTGCGATAACTCAACCGCGCCGGCACGGCGACGCCCCGCTCCGGCGACAGAATCAGCCTGAGCTCCAGTTCGCGCTCTACGACGGTGTGCTGCATGGCGTGGATGTCCTCTCTCGTGACGCGAGCGAGCCGTGCGGACGGGCCCGTACGAGTGGAGAGGGAGCGGGGGCGCGGACCATTACGCGGGTCCACGAAACTTTTTTCACGACCGGTTCGGCGGGGCCGGCGCGGGGGTCGGTGTTGTTGTCGGTGGGGTGGTTCCGGTCGTGTGAAGCGGGTGTGGGTCGTTGCCCGGATAGGGGTGGGTCCGGCGGGACTGGCGGTGCCGGTTGCGTCCGTCTGGTAGATGTGGAGGCCCCCATTTGACCCACGAGCAGATACCGGACGACGGACATGAGCGCCCCAACCCCGGCCCCCGGTGACGACCGGCCCCGCGAAGGGTATTACCCGGACCCGTCCATTCCTGGATATGTCCGGTACTGGAACGGTGCCTCCTGGGTGCCGGGCACCAGCCGTCCCGCACCGTCGGACGGCGAATCGCTCGCCCCGCCCTCGGGCGCCCAGCCCGCGCAGGGCGGCTCGGTGGAGGAGACCGGCCCGCACTTCTTCGACGAGGACCCGGCCGGGGAGCCCGCGCCGGGCGGTGCCCAGCACGGCAGCCGGCCCGAGCCGGCGTCCGCCTGGGGTGCCGACTCCGCCCTTCAGTCGGGGTTCGGCGGCGATCAGGACCGCCGGGTCTCGTGGGGGCAGCCGGAGCCCGACCCGAGGGACCCGCGCGCCGCCGTCGGCCAGCCGGACGGCCACGCCGCCCGCACCGACGGCACCGCCACGATCCCGCCCGCCGAGCCGGAGCCGGACGCCGGGGGCGTCGCCTCCGGTGACACGTTCATGATCCGCAGGCCGGTCGCCGGGTCCGGCGCCGCGCAGTCGGCCGGCGCCGGTATCCCGAACCCCAGCGGCCCCGCCCCTGTCGACGGCACCATGGCGATCCGAGCCGTGTCCCCGCGCACGGGGCAGCAGGGCGGGGCGGCCGGGGCGCAGAGCGGGGGCACGGGCGCGTCCGCCGTCCCGGGCGCCGCACGTCCGGACGCAGAGCGCCCCTCCGCGGCAGGCGCCCCGCAGGGCCCCGGCTTCGGCGCCGGGAAGGCCGCCGCCGAGCGTGCCTCGGGACAGGCCCCCACGGGCCTCTCCGGCCCCCAGCAGCCCGCTCCGAGCGTCCCCCGCCAGTCCGGTGGCCCGCAGCCCGCTGCCGCCGCCCCGTCCGCGCCCATGGCACCGGGCGCCGGAGGCGGACAGTCCTCGTGGGCGCAGCAGGTCCACCGGCTCGCCGGCCCGTCCGACGAGGACCAGCCGGTCGCCCCGTGGAAGCCCCCGGTCCTGGACCCCTTCCAGGCGGCCGCCATGCGTCAGGCGTCCGCCCGCCCCGCGGGCCTCGGCAAGCGGCTGGCCGCGCGGCTGCTGGACACCGTCGTCCTGGCCGCCGTCACCGCGGTGGCCGCCGTACCGCTCGGCGCCAAGGCGCTCGACCACGTCAACGAGAAGATCGACGCCGCCAAGCTCTCCGGCGAGACGGTCACCGTATGGCTGCTGGACGGCACCACCGCGGTGTACCTGGGTGTCATCCTGGCCGTGCTGCTCGTGTCCGGCCTGCTCTACGAAGCCCTGCCCACCGCCAAGTGGGGCCGCACCCTGGGCAAGAAGCTGCTCGGCCTGGAGGTGCGGGACATCGAGGCCCACGAGCCCCCGGAGTTCGGCGCGGCCCTGCGCCGCTGGCTCGTGTACAGCGTCCCCGGCCTGCTCGTGGTCGGCGTGGTCGGCGTCCTGTGGTGCGTCTTCGACCGGCCGTGGCGCCAGTGCTGGCACGACAAGGCGGCGCGTACGTTCGTCGCGGGCTGACCGGTACGGGGGCCGCCGTACGGGATTTACGTACCTCGGACGGCCCCTCGCCGGATGCGAAACCGCCGGGTTCGCGGTCGACTCGGGGCCATGAGCAGTGAACCGCCTCCCGGCTCCGGTCAGCAGCCCCCGGAGGACGACCCGTTCAGGAAGCAGCCCCCGCCGTCCGGCGGCTCGGGTTCGCCGTACGGTGATCAGCCGCCGTACGGCAGCCAGCCGCCGCCTCCTCCGGGCGGCGGTGGCCCCTACGGCGGGGCCCCGTACGGGGGCGGCGGTCAGCCGGCCGACCCGCTCGCCGGGATGCCACCGCTCGCCGACAGCGGCAAGCGCACCCTGGCGCGCATCATCGACATGATCCTGGTCGGCGTCGTCGTCTGGCTGCTCACCTGGGGTTTCGGTGTCACCGAACTCGACGTGGACACCGACAAGGTGGAGTACGGCAAATCCCTCGGGCAGTCGGCGATCGCCGCGGTGCTCTACATCGCGTACGACACCTTCATGACGGTCAGGAACGGCCAGACCCTCGGCAAGCAGCTCTTCAACATGCGCGTGGCCAACCTCGACAACGGCGCCACACCCTCGGTGCAGAGCTCACTGATCCGCGCGGCGGTGCTGTGGCTGCCGTTCGCGTTCTGCTGCGCCTGCATCTGGACCGCGATCTGCGGCGGGTGGAGCTACTTCGACCGGCCCTACAAGCAGGGTCTGCACGACAAGGCGGCGAAGACGGTCGTGGTCAGCACGGGCGGCTGAGGGCGTCAGGACTGGGTGAGCGCGGGCTCTTCGCTCTTGTGCCGCTCCGCGCCGGCGGGCTTGCGCACCGCGACCACGCGTGGCTTCTTCGGCATGGGCACCGTCAGGGCGACCAACAGCCCGAGCAGGAGGGCCGATACGGCGATGACCGCGATACCCACGCCCGAACTGGTCTGCGACAGCAGCAGCATGGCGAGCGTCGAGAAGATCACGGTGCACGAACCGTAGGCGAGCTGTGCGGCAGTCGGACGAGGCATGATCATCGTGTCCTCGGAATCAGGGGTGCACGGGGGCTTCGGCCTGGCTTTCCGCCGACGTCCGGGCGTTCCGCCATCCGACTCTAACCGCGTGCATGCCCGAGGGGAACAAACCGTAAGCGTGACCTGACCAACAGTGCCGGTGCACGGGGGGCGCACGGAGTCATGGCGTCCAGCAAGTGGACAAAGCCGCGCGCCTGTTCGAGTGAGATCGTTGTTCGCTAAACGGACATCGACTTCACATAATGCAATTGACCTGTTCAAGTCAAGGTCTGTTTTTTCTGCTTAACCTCTAGTCAAATGTCGTCACTTGACTACACGCGTTCATCAGGCGCACGCGGAAACTCCACGACCAGGACCCTTCCCTCCGCGTGCCCGGACGCGGGGGAGGAAGCAAGTGACCAGCAGACCCTGGACGTTCCGAACGGCGGCAACCGCCGTCGCGCTCGCGACCGCAGCGGCGACGTTCTCGACCTTCGCGGTGGCGCACGCCGACGAAGGCGCGCCGGCGGCGTCCGTCGAGCGGCACGACCCGGCGGAGCACACTCACGCCGACCACAACCTCGACGGCCCGATGAGCAAGACTCAGGAGGCGCAGCGCGAGGAGGCCCTGAACCAGCTCATATCCGGGCGGACCAAGGCCAAGAAGCGTGACGGCTCGCAGGTCGTCGAGCTCAAGAGCAAGAAGGGCGACAGCAAGTACGTCGAGCTGGGCCGCGAGAAGACCGACAAGATCTTCACGATCCTGGTCGAGTTCGGCGACAAGATCAGCGAGTTCGGCGGCACCGCCGGCCCGCTGCACAACCAGATAGCCAAGCCGGACCGCAAGAAGGACAACTCCACGGCCTGGCGGTCCGACTACAACCGGCAGTACTTCGAGGACCTGTACTTCGGCACCGGCAGCAAGACCGAGTCGGTCAAGAAGTACTACGAGAAGCAGTCCTCCGGCCGTTACTCGGTCGAGGGCGAGGTCGCCGACTGGGTCAAGGTCCCGTACAACGAGGCCCGTTACGGCAACAACGCCTGCGGCCAGACCAACTGCTCCAGCGTCTGGAACGTCGTCAGCGACGGTCTGAACGCGTGGGTCGCCCAGCAGAAGGCAGCTGGGAAGACCGACGCCGAGATCAAGACGGACGTCAAGCAGTTCGACCAGTGGGACCGCTACGACTTCGACGGCGACGGCGACTTCAACGAGTCCGACGGCTACATCGACCACTTCCAGGTCGTGCACGCCGGTGAGGACGAGTCCGCGGGCGGCGGCGCGCAGGGCACCGACGCCATCTGGGCCCACCGCTGGTACGCGTTCGGCACCGACGCGGGTGCCACCGGCCCCGCGGGCAACAAGCTGGGCGGCGCGAAGATCGGCGACACCGGCGTCTGGGTCGGCGACTACACGGTCCAGCCGGAGAACGGCGGCCTCGGCGTCTACGCCCACGAGTACGGCCACGACCTCGGTCTGCCGGACCACTACGACACCCAGGGCGGGGAGAACTCCACCGGCTTCTGGACCCTGATGTCCTCCGGTTCCTGGCTCGGCACCGGCAAGAAGGAGATCGGTGACCTGCCGGGCGACATGACCGCCTGGGACAAGCTCCAGCTGGGCTGGCTGAAGTACGACACGGCCAAGGCCGCCACGAACTCGTGGCACAAGCTGGGCGTCGCCGAGTACAACACCAAGCACAAGCAGGCCCTCG
Organism: Streptomyces sp. NPDC098781; assembly: GCF_044759995.1. Classification (NCBI taxonomy): domain Bacteria; kingdom Bacillati; phylum Actinomycetota; class Actinomycetes; order Kitasatosporales; family Streptomycetaceae; genus Streptomyces; species Streptomyces sp. NPDC098781. The sequence continues at coordinate 130,647 of NZ_JBIWAK010000011.1, read as the reverse complement.
TGGTCGAGCTGCCCAAGAAGAAGGTCACCACCGAGGTCGTCAAGCCCGCCCAGGGCGAGAACCAGTGGTGGAGCGGCAGCGGCGACAACCTCGCCAACACGCTGACCCGTTCGGTGGACCTCACCGGCAAGTCGGCGGCCTCGCTGACCCTCGACGGCTGGTACGACATCGAGGCCGAGTACGACTACCTCTACACCGAGGTCTCCACCGACGGTGGCGCCAACTGGACCGCCATCGACGGCACCGTCGACGGCGCGGCCCTCCCGAAGGACGCCAGCGGCAAGCCCGCGATCACCGGCACGGTGGACGCGTACAAGAAGCTGGTCTTCCCGCTCGACGCCTACGCGGGCAAGAAGATCGACCTGCGCTTCCGCTACCAGACGGACGGCGGCGTGGCCCAGAAGGGCTTCGCGGCCGACCAGATCACCGTGACCGCGGACGGCACGGCGGTGTTCTCCGACAACGCCGAGGCCGCGGACGCCGCTTGGAAGACGAAGGGCTTCTCGCGCATCGGCGCGTCCATCACGGACGACTACGCCCAGTACTACATCGCCGAGAACCGTCAGTACGTGTCGTACGACAAGACCCTGAAGACCGGCCCGTACAACTTCGGCTTCTCGAAGAGCCTTCCGGACTGGGTGGAGCACTACGCCTACCAGAACGGCCTGTTGATCTGGAAGTGGGACACCTCCCAGCAGGACAACAACACCAGCCAGCACCCCGGTACCGGTCTGGTCCTGCCGATCGACTCCCACCCGACCCCCATGAAGTGGTCCGACGGCACGCTGATGCGCAACCGCATCCAGGCCTACGACTCGCCGTTCAGCAAGTTCCGCACGGACGGCATGTGGCTGCACAACGCGGACGTCGCGACCAAGATCCCGTCGAGTGCGGGGGTGTCGGTCTTCAACGACCGCACCAGCACGTACTACGACGCGACGAACCCCGCCGCGGGTGTCAAGATCACTGACACCAACACCAAGATCAAGATCGTCAAGGAGGCCAAGGACGGCTCGACGATCGAGCTCGAGGTCGGCCCCGCAGTGAAGTAAAACGCGTTTCAGCAGGTCAGAGCATGATCGGCGGTGACCCCCTGGCGGGGTTGCCGCCGCTCGTGTTTAGGTGCACCCTGTGCTTCCGTTATTGACACCGCACCGAGAAACGGGGAGTAGGGGCATGGCCGCAGGAGGTTTCTGCAAGCTGCCGTCCGGCAGCGTGGTGGTGGCGCTGAACCTGCCCAGACCCACCACGGACGGCACGGGCTGCGTCCGTGTCCTCGTGCACGCCCAGAACCGCGCCCGAGCCCTGACCAGGCTCCGCAACCTGGGCATGCGAGCGGTCTACCTGCGCGGCAACGCGGCCCCGCCGACGCTGGACGAGATCACCGCGGTCCTCCACCACCCCGACGGCCTGATATGGCGTACGGCCCCGGACCACGGCGTCGCCACGAGCCCGGAACTGATGCAGGAGCTCTGGCACCCGATCCGAGCGCTGCTGAGACGCCCCGCGGCGACCTAGGCCACGACCGGCTTCCCTGTCAGCTCGACCCCGGCCTCACGCATCGCCTCGAGCGCCGCCTCCGTGGTCTCCGTGGCCACCCCCGCGGTCAGGTCCAGCAGCACCTGGGTGCGAAACCCCTCGCGCGCGGCATCCAGCGCGGTGGCCCGCACACAGTGGTCGGTGGCGATCCCCACCACGTCCACCTCGGACACCTCCCGGGCCCGCAGCCAGTCGGCCAGCTTCACGCCGTTCTCGTCGGCCCCCTCGAACCCGCTGTACGCGGCCGCGTACGCCCCCTTGTCGAAGACGGCGTCGATCGCGCCCGAGGCGACCGCGGGGGCGAAGTTCGGGTGGAACCCGACCCCCTCCGTGCCCGCGACACAGTGCGCCGGCCAGGAGCGGACGAAGTCGGGGTGGGCGGAGAAGTGACCGCCGGGGGCGATGTGGTGGTCGCGGGTGGCCACCACGTGCTGGTAGCCGGAGCCGGCCGCCTGCCCGATCAGCTCGGTGACGGCGGCGGCCACATCGGCTCCGCCGGCCACGGCTAGGCTGCCCCCCTCGCAGAAGTCGTTCTGCACGTCTACGACGATCAAGGCGCGGCGCATGGTCGGTGTCCTTCGGTTATGGACGCTGAGGTCGGGACGGTGAAAGCGTGCGGGCCCGGCCGTGAACTTCCGAGCCTAGAGACTTCGGGTGCGGTGCGGGAGGGGGCACGGAGTGAGCGCGCCGGGCGCACTCGCCTCACGACCCCGTCCGGCTCCCCGAGCGCCCGTTGACATACTCCGTCGGAATGACAGGTTCTCCTCGCGAGAGCTGCGTCGCCGACAGCGGCAGATTCGCCCGGGCCGCCGTGTGCCGGTCCCGTACGGCGTCCAGCGGCTCGCGCGCCACCACGTCGCCGCCCTTGATCAGCTCGACCAGCAGCTGCCGGTCGGCGAGCTCGTCGGGCACCGCCCCCGTGCCGACGACCTCGGCCTCCGCGACGCCGTACTCGTCGAGGCGGCGCGCCGCCCACTTGCGCCCGCCGATGGAGGTCTTGCCGCCGCTGGACTTCTTCGCCACCGCCACCAGCGGCGCCGCCGGGTCGGTGGACTCGGCGCGCGCGACCAGCTTGTAGACCATCGAGCAGGTCGGATGCCCGGACCCGGTCACCAGCTGGGTGCCGACGCCGTACGCGTCCACCGGCGCCGCCGCCAGGGAGGCGATGGCGTACTCGTCCAGGTCCGAGGTCACGATGATCCTGGTGCCGGTGGCGCCCAGCTCGTCCAGCTGCTGGCGGACCCGGTGCGCGACGAGCAGCAGGTCGCCCGAGTCGATCCGGACCGCGCCGAGGCCCGGACCGGCGACCTCCACGGCCGTACGGACCGCCTCTGCGACGTCGTAGGTGTCCACGAGCAGCGTGGTGCCCCGGCCCATGGAGGCCACCTGGGCCTGGAAGGCGTCGCGCTCGCGGTCGTGCAGCAGGGTGAAGGCGTGGGCGCTGGTGCCGACGGTGGGGATGCCGTAGCGGAAGCCGGCCGCCAGGTCGGAGGTGGAGGCGAAGCCGCCGAGGTAGGCGGCCCTGGAGGCGGCCACCGCGGCGAGCTCGTGGGTGCGCCGGGCGCCCATCTCGATGAGCGGGCGGTCACCGGCGGCCGACGACATCCGGGAGGCGGCCGCGGCGATCGCGGAGTCGTGGTTGAGGATGGACAGGATCACGGTCTCCAGCAGCACGCACTCGGCGAAGCTGCCCTCTACCCGCATGATCGGCGAGCCCGGGAAGTAGACCTCGCCCTCGGGGTAGCCCCAGATGTCGCCGGAGAAGCGGTAGTCCGCGAGCCACTTCAGGGTCTGCTCGTCGACGATGGAGTGCTCACGCAGGAAGCCGAGGAGGCCGTCGTCGAAGCGGAAGTTCTCGACGGCGTCCAGGACCCGGCCGGTGCCGGCCACGACGCCGTAGCGCCGGCCTTCGGGCAGCCGCCGGGTGAAGACCTCGAACACGCTCCGCCGCTCGGCCGTGCCCGCCTTCAGGGCGGCCTGGAGCATCGTCAGCTCGTACTGGTCCGTGAAGAGCGCCGTGGAGGGTACGTGCACCGGCAGCCCAAGGTCCGCTGTGTTCATGGCAACCGATGGTACCCCCATCTCGTCAATCTGACGATTTGGTCCCGGGGGTGAGCCGGGGGTTCGCCCGGGATTTGTGCGACCACCCCCCTCCGGTGGCAGCATGGGCACTGTGACGTCACCCGCTCCCGTAGAGATCGAACGCACCGAATCGGCGGAGGAGACAGTCGCCGTCCCCGAGCCGGACGTCCCCTGGGTCACGATCGTGCACAACGACCCGGTCAACCTGATGAGCTATGTGACCTACGTCTTCCAGTCGTACTTCGGCTACACCAAGGACAAGGCCACCAAGCTCATGCTCGATGTCCACCACAAGGGCCGGGCGGTCGTCTCCAGCGGCTCTCGCGAGGAGATGGAACGCGATGTGCAGGCGATGCACGGTTACGGTCTGTGGGCCACCCTCCAGCAGGACCGGAAGTAGCGAATCGTCTCCATGCCAGGAACCTTCGAACCGCTCCCCGGCGGCGGCGCGGCCGTCGCCCTCGACGACGTCGAGATCTCCATCATCCGATCGCTGGCCGTGCAGCTCCTGGAGCTGATCGGCCCCGGCCCCGGCGAGGACGCCCCCGACGACCCGCTCGCCGAGCTGTTCGCCGACGGCCCGAGCGAACCGCCCGCCGACCCGGTCCTCAAGCGGCTGTTCCCGGACGCCTACAGCGACCCCGAGGGCACCCCGCAGGCTCAGGAGGCCGAGGAGCAGCGGGCGTACTCCGCCGAGTTCCGCCGCTACACCGAGAACGACCTGCGGGCCGGCAAGCGCGACAACGCGCTCACGGTGGTCCGCTGTCTGGACTCGCTGAGCACCGCCTCCGCCGGTGAGGGCGGCGCGGTGCTGAAGCTCTCCGTCGAGGAGTCCCAGCAGTGGCTCGGCGCCCTCAACGACCTGCGGCTGGCCATCGGCTCCCGGCTGGACATCGCCGACGAGGACGACACCGATCTGCTCTACCGGCTCCCGGACGAGGATCCGCGCAAGCCGATGGTGATGGCGTATCTGTGGCTGGGCGGGCTCCAGGAGACGCTGGTCGGGACGCTCATGCCGTAGTTCGCGACGCGCATGCCGTGATTTGCGACCTTGATGTGTTGGTTTGTGACGTTTTTGTGTTCGCTCAGCGGACGCTCAAATCCGGATAACGATCGCGTCACCGCCGCCACCCGCAATGGGGGGCGGCGTTGCGTTTGTCCGGTTCTTCCTGTGTGGTGCGCCACATGCGCCTTAACCGATCACTGTGACGGCCGTGATAAATCTTCACGACGCCCGGCGAACACCACCCGAATGTTCGGCCGGGTGCGCCACGTGACCGGCGGATCGTCGGTCAGGCACAGCTCCAGCAATCCGGGGGGATCGAGACCCGATCCGAGGCCGCCGAAGGGCCCGGGTCGGCATGGAGAAAGGCGCACCACACATGACCTCACCGAAGGTCACTGACACAGCGGCCACGAGTGCCCCCGAGGAGGGGTACGAGCGGGGTCTCGGCAGTCGTCAGGTCCAGATGATCGCGATCGGCGGCGCCATCGGCGTCGGCCTGTTCATGGGTGCCGGAGCGAACATCGCGAAGGCCGGACCCAGCATCATCCTCATGTACGCCCTCGCGGGCGTCGTCATCTTCTTCATCATGCGGGCCCTGGGCGAGCTGCTCCTGTACCGGCCCGTCTCCGGCTCCTTCGCCGAGTACGCCCGGGAATTCCTCGGCCCGTTCTTCGGGTTCGTCACGGGCTGGACGTACTGGCTGATGTGGGTGGTCACCGGCATGGCCGAGCTCACGGCCGCCGCGATCTACATCCACTTCTGGTTCCCCGAGATCCCGCAGTGGGTCAGCGCCCTGGTCTTCCTGGTGGTGCTCTTCGGCGTCAACCTGATCTCCGTCAAGATCTTCGGCGAGGTCGAGTTCTGGTTCTCGATGATCAAGGTCACGGCCATCATCGGCATGATCGTCATCGGTCTCGGCGTGCTCACCCTCGGCTTCTCCGACGCCGGTGACACCGCCGCCGTCTCCAACCTCTGGTCGCACGACGGCTTCTTCCCGAACGGCATCGGCTCCAGCCTGATGACGCTCCAGGGCGTCATGTTCGCCTACCTCGCCGTCGAGCTCGTCGGCGTCACCGCGGGCGAGTCCGAGAACCCCGAGAAGACCCTGCCCAAGGCCATCAACACGCTGCCCTGGCGCATCATCGTCTTCTACGTCGGCGCGCTGCTGGTCATCCTGTCCGTGGTGAAGTGGACCGAGTTCTCCGCCGGTGAGAGCCCCTTCGTCCACGCCTTCGGCAAGATCGGCATCCCGCTCGCCGCGGGCATCGTGAACTTCGTGGTGCTCACCGCGGCCCTGTCGTCCTGCAACTCCGGCATGTACTCCACCGGCCGCATGCTGCGCGACCTGGCCGCCAACAGCGAGGCCCCGCAGGCGTTCGGCAAGCTCAACTCCCGCAAGACGCCCGCCATCGGCATCACGGTCTCCGTGGCGCTCATGGGCATCGGCGTGGTCCTGAACTACGTCGTCCCGGAGAAGGCGTTCCTCTACGTCACCTCCGTCGCCACCGCGGCCGGCATCTGGACCTGGATGATGATCCTCGTCAGCCACATCCGCTACCGTGCCGCGGTGGACGCCGGCCGGCTGCGCGCGTCGTCCTTCCCCGCTCCCGGCGGGGCGCTGTTCAGCTGGGTCGCGCTCCTCTTCCTCATCGGCGTGACCTGCATGATCGCGTACGACAAGGACGCGCGGGTCTGCCTGTACGTCGCGGCCGGCTGGGCCGTGGCCCTGGGCGTCGGCTGGGCGGTTCTCAAGAGCCGCAACCCGCAGATCGCCGCCCGCCGCGGCGACGGGTCGGAACTGGAAAAGGTCGGCTGACACCCAGACCGTGGACGTCCAGCCGGCCGGGGGCACTCGTGGCGCCCCCGGCCGGCTGCCGCTCAGGACGTCCGCACCAAGGACGTCCCCACGTCCGGCATATGGGCCGCTCCGTACCATCCCTCGGTACGGGGCGGCCCCTCTGCTTATCCTGGCGAGCATGCTGACCATCACCCAGGCCCTTGTCGACCAGATCGTCGCCCACGCGCGCAAGGACCACCCGGACGAGGCGTGCGGCGTCATCGCCGGCCCGGAGGGCTCGGACCGCCCCGAGCGCTTCATCCCGATGCTGAACGCGGCCATGTCGCCCACGTTCTACGAGTTCGACTCCGGCGACCTGCTCAAGCTCTACCGCGAGTTGGACGACCGCGACGAGGAGCCGGTGGTCATCTACCACTCCCACACCGCCACCGAGGCCTACCCCTCGCGCACCGACATCTCCTACGCCAACGAGCCCGGCGCCCACTACGTCCTCGTCTCCACCGCAGACACCGACGGCCTCGGCGACTTCCAGTTCCGCTCCTTCCGGATCGTCGACGGCGAGGTGACGGAGGAGGAGGTCAAGGTCGTCGAGGCCTACTGACTGCTCCGCAGGTGGGGCCGTGGCCGTCCGCGTCGCCGTCGTGGCTGGTCGCGCCCGCGCGGCGAGCCGCACATCGATGCAGCCCCGCGCCCCTTCCGGGGGCGCTGTCTCAGCTGTCGGCCGGAATGTGTCCGCGATGTGGGATCACATTCCAAAAGCCGGACCGGGAATCGATACGATGACCCCATGGTTTCCCACGACGTGAGCGAAAAGACGCCGGGCATGTTGCTCGTGGCGCGGCTGCACGTCGACCTGTGCAGGCTCGCCAGCGCCATCTGTTGACGCGACACCCTGCCGCCGTACGGCCGTGAGCCGCGGCGCCTCACACGCACCACCCTCCGCTGTACTGCGCTGCCGCGCGCCCCCGACTGACTACTCCCGACAGGAGCCCTGAGCCATGGCCATCGAGGTCCGCATCCCCACCATCCTCCGCACCTACACCGACGGTCAGAAGGCGGTGGAGGGCAGTGGTGACACCCTCGCCGAGCTGTTCACCGATCTCGAGACCCGGCACACGGGCATCCAGGCCCGCATCGTGGACGGCGACCAGCTGCGCCGCTTCGTCAACGTCTACCTGAACGACGAGGACGTCCGCTTCCTCGACGGCATCAACACCAAGCTCGCCGACGGCGACAACGTCACGATCCTGCCGGCGGTGGCCGGCGGTATGGCCTGATCAGGATGCGTTACGACTCCCCGCTCGCCGCGGTGGGCAACACCCCTCTGGTGCGCCTGCCGCGGTTGTCGCCGTCCGAGGACGTCCGCGTCTGGGCCAAGCTGGAGGACCGCAACCCCACCGGCTCGGTCAAGGACCGCCCCGCCCTGCACATGATCGAGCAGGCGGAGAAGGACGGCCGGCTGACTCCCGGCTGCACGATCCTCGAACCCACCAGCGGCAACACCGGTATCTCCCTGGCCATGGCGGCCAAGCTCAAGGGCTACCGCATGGTCTGCGTGATGCCCGAGAACACCTCGCAGGAGCGCCGGGACCTGCTCGGCATGTGGGGTGCGGAGATCATCTCCAGCCCGGCGGCGGGCGGCTCCAACACCGCCGTACGGGTCGCCAAGGAAATCTCGGCCGAGCACCCCGACTGGGTGATGCTCTACCAGTACGGCAACCCCGACAACGCCGGCGCCCACTACGCCACCACCGGCCCGGAGATCCTCGCCGACCTCCCCTCGGTCACGCACTTCGTCGCCGGCCTCGGCACCACCGGCACCCTGATGGGCGTCGGCCGCTACCTGCGCGAGCACAAGCCGGACGTGAAGATCGTCGCCGCCGAACCCCGCTACGACGACCTGGTGTACGGCCTGCGCAACCTCGACGAGGGCTTCGTACCCGAGCTGTACGACGCCTCCGTCCTCACCACCCGCTTCTCCGTCGGCTCGGCCGACGCGGTCACCCGTACCCGTGAACTCCTCCAGCAGGAGGGCATCTTCGCGGGCGTCTCCACCGGGGCCGCGCTGCACGCCGCGATCGGCGTCGGGAACAAGGCGCTGAAGGCGGGGGAGTCCGCCGACATCGTGTTCGTCGTCGCCGACGGCGGCTGGAAGTACCTGTCGACCGGCGTCTACACCGCCGCCACGACGGAAGAGGCCATCGAGACGCTCCAGGGTCAGCTCTGGGCATGAGCCGGCCCGCCGGCTCGGGGCCCGCGAGGGCCTGATCACAGGGCTCGGGCCCGGACGGGGCGAGTGACGGCGCCCTACGGCGAGAGGTGACGGACCTGGTCCCACACGACCGGGTCCATCACCCCGACCCGCCGCCGGAAGTCCCACACCGGCACGAGCCGCAGCTCGGCCGTCTCCAGAAAACTCGCCCGGCCCCGCGCGTCCCCGACCGCACCCGGCGGCAACGGGATGACGCCGTACCGCTCGTCCCGGTACTTGCTGGTGATCTTCGCGACGGTGACCTGCTGCCCGCGCACCGCGAGCACCAGACACGGCCGGTCCTTCGCCCCCGGCCCGTCCTCGTACGGCACCCTCGCCCACCAGATCTCGGCGGGCACCGGCTTGGCCGACGCACGACGCCGCCCCGGTCTTCCCGGCGGCCGGGTCCGCCGCCCCTTCGGCCGCCGCCCGCGTCCCCACCCGTCCACGAGCGTGGCGACCAGCGCCAGCAGTACCACCGCGGCGAGCGCCAGCCACCAGGACGTGTCCATGAGGACGAAGGTACCGGCGGGCCCTCACCCGCGCGCGCGTTCTCCCCCTCCCATCCGTCGCCCCCACCACCCCTGTACGAGTGCTTCGCACGCACCTCTCGTTTCTCGCGCCGCGTATCCAGCCGAACGCGTGACACCACAGGTGAGTTCGCCCACAACAGACCTTTGCGGAGGAGCGACCGGAGGTTTTGCGCCTTACGCTCGACAAACCGCACGACCCCCGACGCCCCAATTCCCGATCTTCTGGATTTCCCGCCAGCGGAGGTTTCTGTTTCATGAAGCTCACCGTCGTCGGCTGCTCGGGGTCGTTCCCGTCCGCGGAATCGGCCTGCTCGAGCTACCTCGTCGAGGCCGACGGCTTCCGGTTGCTTCTCGACATGGGCAACGGTGCCCTTGGCGAGTTGCAGCGCCACTGCGGTCTCTACGACCTCGACGCGATCTTCCTCAGCCACCTGCACGCCGACCACTGCATCGACATGTGCGCGTACTTCGTCGCGCGCTACTACCGGCACGACGGCGGCCGCTGCGACCCGATCCCGGTCTACGGACCCGAGGGCACCGAACAGCGCCTGACCACCGCCTACGCCGACACCCCCACCGCCTCGTCCATGAGCGAGGTCTTCGACTTCCACACCGTCAAGCCCTCCACCTTCGAGATCGGCCCGTTCCTGGTGCACACGGAACGCGTGGCCCACCCGGTGGAGGCGTACGGCATCCGTATCGAGCACGGTGGAAGGACGCTGACCTACTCGGGCGACACGGGCATCAGCACCGCCCTGGACGAACTCGCCCGCGACGCGGACCTGTTCCTGTGCGAGGCGGCTTTCACGCACGGCAAGGAGAACATCCCCGACCTGCACCTCAACGGGCGCGAGGCGGGTCAGTCGGCGGCGCGCGCGGGCGCCCGCAGCCTGGTCCTCACCCACATCCCGCCGTGGACCGACCCCCAGGTCAACCTGGCCGACGCGCGCGAGGTCTACGACGGTCCGGTGGCGCTCGCCGCGCCCAGCCAGGTGTACGAGATCTAGCCGGCGAACAGCCGGTCGAGAAGCAGCCCGTACGGGGTTCGGGCCCGTACGCGCGAGAAAGGCCCCGGAACCTCTTCGGTCCCGGGGCCTTCGTCGTGGTGTGGGGCCTACTTGGCCTCCGCCTTCTGGAGCTCGGCGAGTTCCTCGTCGGACTCACGGCCCGGCGTGGGCAGGTTGAACTTGATGATCGCGAACCGGAAGACCGCGTAGTAGACCGCCGCGAAGCACAGGCCCACCAGCGCCAGGCCCCACGGGTTGGTCGCGATGCCGAGGTTCAGGCCGAAGTCGACCGCGCCGGCCGAGAAGCCGAAGCCGTCCTTCATGCCGAGTGCCCAGGTCAGCGCCATGGAGACACCCGTCAGCACCGCGTGGATGGCGTACAGGACCGGCGCGATGAACATGAAGGTGAACTCGATGGGCTCGGTCACGCCGGTGACGAACGAGGTCAGCGCGAGGGAGAACATCATGCCGCCGACGACCTTGCGGCGCTCGGGGCGGGCGCAGTGCACGATCGCCAGGCAGGCGGCCGGAAGGGCGAACATCATGATCGGGAAGAAGCCGGTCATGAACTGTCCGGCCGTCGGGTCACCGGCCAGGAAGCGGGCGATGTCGCCGCTCTTGCCCTCGTACTCGCCCGCCTGGAACCAGGGGAAGGAGTTCAGCAGGTGGTGCATGCCGATCGGGATCAGCGCACGGTTGGCGACACCGAAGATGCCGGCGCCGACCGCGCCCGAACCGACCAGCCACTCACCGAAGTTGTGCAGACCGGTGCCGAGGACCGGCCAGATGTAGCCGAAGACGATGCCAATGATCAGGCCTGCGAAGGCCGACAGGATCGGGACCAGCCGGCGGCCGCCGAAGAAGCCCGCCCAGTCGGGCAGCTTGGTGCGGTAAAAGCGCTGGTAGAGCAGGGCGACGACGATGCCCATGACCACGCCGCCGAGCACCTTGGCGTCCACCGCCTGCTCGACCATGACGATCTTGCCGTCGACTATGGCTTCTTTCTTGGGCAGGCTGCCGTCGGTGAACGTGCCCAGCACGTTCTTGAAGACCAGGTAGCCGACGACCGCCGCGAGCGCGGTCGAGCCGTCCGACTTCTTCGCGAAGCCGATCGCGATGCCCACCGCGAAGAGCAGGGCCATGTTGTCCAGGATGGCGTTGCCGCCGGCGGTCATGAAGCCCGCGATCTTCGTCAGGAAGGCGGGGTACTCCGGGTCACCGAGCATGTCGGCGTTGCCGAAGCGGACCAGAAGCGCGGCGGCGGGCAGCACGGCCACCGGCAGCATCAGACTGCGGCCGATACGCTGCAGGACAGCCATCGCGCCGGCGCTCTTCTTCTTGTCGGCCGCGGGAGCGGCGCTGGCCGTGGTCACAACTTCCTCCAGAGGGCATGGCGCCGCCCGGGGAAAAGGATGGGGACGGCGGCGTCTCATCGCCATGCGGAAGCGCCGCATGGTCTACACCACTGAGTGGTGTAGACCTGTTGTAGCACGGTGAAGGCCGGATAAGGAACCCGCGATTTCTGTGACGAAACGGCTACGCCGTACCCGGCGCGGAACGCTTACACCCTCGTGGTGTCCTCGACCTGGTCCTCGGGCTCCCGGCCCGGAGTCCGGAGATCGAACTTCGTGATCGCGAAACGGAAGATCACGTAATAGACCGCGGCGAAGCACAGACCGATCGGAATCATCGCCCAGGGCTTGGTCGCCAGGTTCCAGTTGATGATGTAGTCGATCAGCCCGGCGGAGAAGCTGAACCCGTCGTGCACGCCCAGCCCCCACGTCACCGCCATCGACACACCCGTCAGCAGCGCGTGCACCGCGTACAGCACCGGGGCGACGAACAGGAACGAGTACTCGATCGGTTCCGTGATGCCGGTGACGAACGACGTCAGCGCGACCGACAGCATCAGGCCGCCGACCTCCTTGCGGCGGCTGGGACGCGCGCAGTGGGTGATGGCGAGAGCCGCGGCCGGCAGCGCGAACATCATGATCGGGAAGAAGCCCGAGGTGAACTGGCCCGCATCCGGGTCGCCCGCCAGGAACATGTTGATGTCACCGTGCACCACCGTGCCGTCCGGCTTGGTGTACGTGCCGAACTGGAACCAGATGGGCACGTTGAGGAACTGATGCAGCCCGATGACCAGCAGCGCCCGGTTGGCGACGCCGAACACGCCCGCGCCCCACGCGTCCAGGCCGTCCATCCAGTCGCTGAAGCTCTCCAGCGCGTCACCGATCGGCGGCCAGATCCACAGACACAGCGCCGCGAAGGCGATCGCCACGAACGCCATGATGATGGGCACCAGACGCCGGCCGTTGAAGAAGCCGAGCCAGTCCACCAGCTTCGTACGGTGGTAGCGGGCCCAGAAGAAGGCCGCCAGCAGGCCGATCACGATGCCGCCGAAGACACCCGGGTTCTGGTACTCGAAGACGGTCACCGTCCCGTCCTCCACCTGGCAGCCGACGTTCGGCACCGCCTTCGAGCCCTCCGGACAGTCCTCCGGGAACTGCCGCAGCACCGTGTAGTAGACGAGGAACCCCACCACCGCCGCCAGCGCCGTCGAGCCGTCGGACTTCTTCGCCATGCCGATGGCCACACCGATGCAGAACAGCAGCGGCAGCCCGAGCGAACCGTCCAGCAGCGCGCCGCCCGCGCCCGCCATCACCTTGGAGACATCGGTCCAGCCCAGACCGTCGTCGCCGAACACGTCCGGCTGGCCCAGGCGATTGAGAATGCCGGCGGCCGGCAGTACGGCGATGGGCAGTTGGAGGCTGCGGCCCATCTTCTGGAGGCCCTGGAAGAACTTGTTCCAGCGAGCCCGCGCGGGACTGATGGCGGAGCTGTCGGCACTCATGGACGCCCCTCGGTAAGGTGGTGTAGACCAGTTGGCGGACGGTTCCACGTCGTGAACGCCATCCTTCGGCACGGACGACATGACCGCTCGCAAAGATGGGCCAACTGTGGGTTACTGCGACAAAGCGGTTCGGATCAGGGAGAAGCAACATGGCCAGCAAGGCTGAGAAGATCGTCGCCGGGCTCGGCGGCATCGAGAACATCGAAGAGATCGAGGGCTGCATCACCCGGCTCCGCACCGAGGTCAGCGACCCCTCGCTGGTCGACGACGCCGCCCTGAAGGCCGCCGGCGCCCACGGCGTCGTCAAGATGGGCACCGCCATCCAGGTCGTCATCGGCACCGACGCCGACCCGATCGCCGCGGAGATCGAAGACATGATGTGAAGCGCGGGCATCGTCCCGGGCCTCAGGCCATGAGGAGCCCTTCCCACCGGGGAGGGGCTCCTTCCCCTTGTGCGGCTAGGCTCACGCCATGGCAGCTACCTCCTCAACTTCCCGAATCGACGCTCGCACCCCCGAGCAGCTCCGCCCGGTCACCATCGAACGCGCCTGGAGCAAGCACGCGGAGGGCTCTGTCCTCGTCTCCTTCGGCGACACCAAGGTCCTGTGCACCGCCTCCTTCACCGAAGGGGTCCCGCGCTGGCGCAAGGGCAGCGGAGAGGGCTGGGTCACCGCGGAGTACGCCATGCTGCCCCGCGCCACCAACACCCGCGGCGACCGCGAATCCGTCCGCGGCAAGATCGGCGGCCGCACCCACGAGATCAGCCGCCTCATCGGCCGCTCCCTGCGCGCGGTCATCGACTACAAGGCGCTCGGCGAGAACACGATCGTCCTCGACTGCGACGTCCTCCAGGCCGACGGCGGCACCCGCACCGCCGCCATCACCGGCGCCTACGTCGCCCTCGCCGACGCCATCGCCTGGGCCCAGGGCAGGAAACTGATCAAGCCCGGCCGCAAGCCGCTCACCGGCACCGTCAGCGCCGTCTCGGTCGGCATCGTCGACGGCGTCCCGCTCCTCGACCTCCGCTACGAGGAGGACGTGAAGGCCGACACCGACATGAACGTCGTCTGCACCGGCGACGGCCGCTTCGTCGAGGTCCAGGGCACCGCCGAGGCCGAGCCCTTCGCCCGCGAAGAGCTCAACGCCCTTCTGGACCTGGCCGTTTCGGGCTGCGGGGAGCTGGCAGACCTCCAGCGCAAGGCGCTTGATACCGTCCTCGAAAAGTAAAGGGCGCGCCAAGAAGAGCCGCCGCTTCGGGCAACCACGCGGCCATCCCCGGCGTCACTAGGGGTACGGGCGTACGGCACACCACTGTGCGCCCGGCCAGTGAACACGGGGGGCCTGCGGGGCCTGTGCAGGGAGGGGAACGTCAAGCATGGCCACGAGCCGACGACGCCGGAGCCGGATCGCCATAGCCGCCGCGACCATCGCGGCGGTCGGGCTGACCGCCGGACTGACCACCGGCTGCGACGCCGTCAACAAGGCACTGGACTGCGTCCAGACCGCCGAGGCCGTCGCCGACAGCGTCACGGAACTCCAGCAAGCCGTGGACAACGCCTCGAACGACCCCACCCAGATCGACGAGGCGATCGTGTCCATCGGGGACAACCTCGACGAGATCGGCAGCAAGACGGACAACGCCGACCTCGACAAGGCGACCGCGGACATGCGCAAAGCCCTGCTCGACGTCCAGACCGCCGTCGAGAACGGTGACACCACCCCCGACATCAGCGGGATCACCGACGCGGCCGGCGAACTGACGAAGGTCTGCACGCCGTAGCACCGGGCCGGCGCGACTCATCTGCCCGGTTCCGTCGGCGGGCGGCCGCAGGCTCGTCGTGACTGGTCGCGCAGATCCCCGCGCCCCCTCCGGCCGCTCCGCGCCCGCCTTGGGGCGCCCGGGGCCGCCTGGCTACTGTGTCGCCATGACCCGCCTCATCCTCGCCACCCGCAACGCCGGAAAGATCACCGAGCTCCGGGCGATCCTCGCCGACGCAGGTCTCGACCACGAACTCGTCGGCGCGGACGCCTACCCGGACATCCCCGACGTCAAGGAAACCGGCGTCACCTTCGCCGAGAACGCGCTGCTGAAGGCCCACGCGCTGGCCAAGGCGACGGGGCTGCCCGCGGTCGCCGACGACTCCGGACTGTGCGTCGACGTCCTCAACGGCGCCCCCGGCATCTTCTCCGCCCGCTGGGCCGGCCGCCACGGCGACGACAAGGCCAACCTGGACCTGCTGCTGGCCCAGCTGTCCGACATCGACGCGACCCACCGCGGCGCCCACTTCGCCTGCGCCGCCGCCCTCGCCCTGCCGGACGGCACGGAACGGGTGGTCGAGGGACAGCTCAGGGGCATCCTGCGCCAGGTGCCGGCCGGCACCAACGGGTTCGGCTACGACCCTGTACTGCAGCCGGAGGGCGAGAGCCGGACCTGCGCCGAGCTGAACCCCGAGGAGAAGAACGCCATCAGCCACCGGGGCAAGGCGTTCCGGGCCCTGGTGCCGGTGGTGCGGGAGCTGGTGGGCTGACTTCGTGAAACTGGCCCCGCACCTATGATTCAACGGTGCGGGGCCGCTTCTTCTTGTGCGCCCGGTCGGATTCGAACCGACAAACACGACCACCTAAAGATCGCCGCTCGGCCATTGGCGTACGGGCGCTCGGCCAGCTCCACTTTACTGGGCGAGAGTATGTCCTCGCTGACCACCTCTGCACCAGGTGCCGGTGATCGCATGACAGTTGGGGCACAACAGGCGCAGGTTCTCCTGCCGGTCGTCGCTCCAGTCACCGTTGATGTGATCGACCTCCAGCGTCATGGGCCTACCGAGCCATACGGGGCCGACTCCACACTCGGCACACTCGTCGGGCACACCCGCCTCGAGCAACGCACGCCGTAGCAGGTGGGTTCTCGTCCGACGCTTGCCGTCGTGTCGGACCAAGATGTCACCCGCGCGCCTGACCGGAGTGGGGCCCGGCTTCCCGCGTTGATGGGCCTGTCCCAGAAAGTGCGTGACGTCGATGCCGGCGGCCGCGACCCACTGGTGGAAAAGGGTACGCAGCCGGCTGTTGTATGGCTCCATGCCGAGAGCGCGGAGAGCACCGGCGATGGAGGCCGTGCCGTCGACCGCACGGCGCAGCTCATCGTCGGCGGGTCTGGCAGGCGGCCCGTACCGGCGTCTCTGGCGTGGCATGTGGGAGACGTCGATCTCGAAGCGGTCGAAGCGTCGGAAGAGATGGCGGCGGAGGTTGCCGTAGGGACGAGTGCCGAAGAACGCGATGACCTCGTCAATGTCCGAACACTGTGCGGCGGCTTCGGTCAACCGCTCTCGGGTGTACTGCACTCCTCCTTTCATGACGCCCCATTCCCGGCACGCCCTTTGGCGCGCCCCCGGTAGTTGTCCGTGGTCGAATGGCAGTTGGGGCAGAGGAACCGGAGGTTCTCGATGCGGTTGTCTCGCCAATTGCCGTCGATGTGGTCGACCTCCAGCGGCAGCGGATGGCCCCGCCAGACCGCTTCCGTGCCGCAGAGCGCACACCGGTCCGGTACGCCCGAGGAGGTCATCGCCCATCTGAGTCGGTCGCTCGGGATGCGCCGGGCGTGACCGAAGGGCTGCTCGACGAGAAGACCTTCAGGCGTCATGGGGCTCCGGACTTCCCCACGCCGGGAGGGCCTCTCGAAGTGCGAGGTGTCGATCCCGTACGCCCTGATCCGACGGCTGATGTGAGTGTGATGTCCGCCCACCACCTCAAGTCCGAGACGGCGCAGCACCTCGCATGTATTCGTCGAGGCCGATACCGCCGCCTGAAGGATCTCCCTCGTCCACTTGACCCCTTCGCTGCCGAAGTGCGAGGTGTCCACCCCCAGCTTCTTCATCCGCTCTCGGATGTAACGCCGCGTTGGGCTCCTCGGATCCACCCCCAACCGCTCAAGCGCCTCCGACAAGGTCCGCGCCCCCCGAGCCGCCTCTTCCAACCGCTCCCTGGTGTACGCACTGGCACCCATCGCGCCCCTCCGCTCTCGGTCACCTGTTCATGACCCGTACGGAGCAACGAACCGGTGGTCGGGTGGTGACGGGGGTGTTGGTATGGTGTGGATCACCAGGCAAGCCTTCCGGGCTCGGGCGACCGAGCAATTCCGGGAGGCTTTTTTCATGATCATTCACAGTGCTGTGCCGGTGCGTGTGCGCCCGGCCACCCCCGACGACCGTCCCACCGTCGAACGCCTCTGGCTGTTGTTCCGGCACGACCTGTCCGAGTTCGGCGGGCAACTGCCCAACCCGGACGGGACGTTTCGCAGGGAGCGGCTGGAGGCGGCCTTCAACGGTGATGCCGACTGGGTGCCGTATCTGTTCAGCAGGGGCGAGCATCCCGTCGGCTTCGCCTTCGTCAGGGCGGCCGGTGGCCCCACCCGGGTGCTCAACAGCTTCTTCGTGGTGCACGGAGCGCGCCGGGCCGGAGTCGGGTCGGGGGCGGTGCGGGAGGTGGTGCGGCGGCATCCAGGGGAATGGGCCGTCGCCTTTCAGGACGCCAACGCGGGCGCCGTACGGTTCTGGCGGCGGGTCGCCGAGGAACTCGCGCCGGGGATGTGGAGCGAGGAGCGCAGGCCGGTGCCGGGGCGGGCCGACCTGGCTCCCGACGTGTGGATCTCCTTCAGATACCCAGGTCCTTGATGATCTTCGCGACGTGCCCCGTCGCCCGCACGTTGTACAGCGCGCGCTCGACCTTGCCCTCCTCGTCCACGATCACCGTGGACCGGATGACGCCCAGGTACGTCTTGCCGTAGTTCTTCTTCTCGCCGTAGGCGCCGTAGGACTCGGTGACGGACTTCTCCGGGTCGGCCAGCAGCGTGACCTTCAGGGACTCCTTGTCGCGGAACTTGGCGAGCTTGTCGGGGGCGTCCGGGGAGATGCCGATGACGTCGTAGCCGGCGCCGGCCAGCAGCTCCAGGTTGTCCGTGAAGTCGCAGGCCTGCTTGGTGCAGCCGGGGGTCAGGGCGGCCGGGTAGAAGTAGACGATGACCTTGCGGCCCTTGTGGTCCGCCAGGGACACCTGGTGGCCGTCGGCGTCGGGCAGGGTGAAGGCGGGGGCCACGTCCCCCGGCTGGAGTCGCTCGCTCATCGAACCAGCGTAACCGGGGAGCCTGACAGTGCGGTCCGGGGTGGAACTGACAGACTGTCCGGAAACAGCATCAGCTTCACTTCGGAGGCCGTACGGTGGCGGACACGTCGGACACCAGAACCCCGGCGCAGATCGAGGCGGACATCAAAGCCCGTCGCGCAGCGCTGGCCGAGACGCTCGACGAGATCGGGGTGCGTGTGCACCCGAAGACGATCGTCGGCGACGCCAAGGCCAAGATGGTCTCGAACATCGACCACACCCTCGGGCGGGCCTATGTCGGGGTCAACCGGGCCGTGAGCGGTGTGACGGCCAAGTTCACCGACGAGGAGGGCGCGCCCCGGCTGGAGCGCATCGTGCCGGTCGCGCTCGTCGCCGTCGGTCTCGTGGGCCTGCTGGCGCTGGGCACCCGGCGCCGCAGGGGCTGACGGACGGCGGACCCACGGGCGTACGGACGCGGCGAAGGCAGGTAGGTTCAAAGGCGTGAGCGCCAACAGAAACGAGCACAGCACCCAGCACGACAAGCTGCCCATCCGGATGCTGCACGACCGGGTACTCGTGCGGCAGGACACCTCGGAGGGCGAGCGGCGTTCCGGTGGCGGCATCCTGATCCCCGCCACGGCGGCCGTCGGCCGTCGGCTGGCGTGGGCGGAGGTCGTCGCGGTGGGGCAGAACGTACGCACCGTGGAGCCCGGCGACCGGGTGCTGTTCGACCCGGAGGACCGGGCCGAGGTCGAGGTGCGCGGGGTCGCGTACGTGCTGATGCGCGAGCGTGATCTGCACGCCGTCGCCGCCGACCGGTTCGAGGGGTCGGAGGACTCGACGGGGCTCTATCTGTGACGGCCGGGGACCTGTAGTTCAACGGGAAAAAGGGCTGGTGACCATCGTCACCAGCCCTTTTGTCGTTTCCTTGCTAGCTTTGAAGGAACCCGACGAGACGCGCCGTACCGGGACGAACGCAAAGACGACGCACCCCGCACAACGTCGTCACGTCTCGGAGGTGCCTGTCATGGCCTGGGTTCTGCTCGTCGTCGCCGGTCTGCTGGAGGTCGGCTGGTCGGTCGGTATGAAGTACACCGACGGATTCACCCGCCTCGTGCCCAGCCTGTTCACCGGCGCGGGCATCGTCGCCAGCATGCTGCTGCTGTCCTACGCCGCCAGGTCCCTGCCCATCGGCACCGCCTACGGCGTGTGGGTGGGGATCGGGGCGGCCGGCGCGGCGGTGGTCGGCATGGTGGTGCTGGGGGAGCCGGTCACCGCCGCGCGGATCTTCTTCGTCTGCCTGCTGCTGGTGGCCGTGGTGGGGCTCAAGGCGACCAGCGGTCACTGAGCCCCGGCGCTCACGGCCGGCGGGTCGTGCTGAGCGTCCCCGCCGTGTTCCCGGACGTCACTCCGCCTCCGCCGCTGTCGGTTCCGCCGGTGGAGGAGTCGCCGCCCGTCGCGCCTCCGGTGTCCGTGCCGCCGGTGGAGGAGTCACCCGTGGTGCCGCCGTCGGTGGTCCCCCCGTCGGTGGTGCCGCCGTTGCCGGTGTCGCCGGTGGTGCCGCCGTCGGTGGTGGTGCCGCCGTCCGCGTCGCCGCCGGTCGTGTCGCCCGTGGTGCCGCCGTCCGTCTGGCCCGGGGTCTCGCCGCCGGTCTGGCCCTCGGTGTCCTGGCCGCCCGTGGTGTCGCCGGTGGTGCCGCCGTTGTCCTGGTCCGGGGTGTCGTCGTCGCCCTCGGTGGGGTCGGCCGTCGGGTACTGGGGCACGTCCGCGCCCTCCTGGAGCTCCAGGTCGAACTCGGTGACCGGCTTGCCCTTCAGCGCCTCCTTGGTGAACTGGGCCCAGATCGCGGTGGGAGGGCCGCTGCCGTTCATGCGGGGGTCGCCCAGCGCGCCGTACAGCGACTTGTGCTCGGCGGTGGTCGGGTCCTGGCCCATCACCGCGACGACGGTGGCGAGTTCGGGGGTGTAGCCGGCGAACCAGGCGGCCTGGTCCTCCTCCGCCGTGCCGGTCTTGCCCGCCGCCGGCCGGCCCGCGGCCTGGGCGGGGGTGCCGGTGCCGTTCTCGACCACGCTCTGAAGGACCGAGGTCGTGGTGTCGGCGGCCTCGCGGGTGATGACCTGGGAGGTCTTGCGCTCGGGCAGCTCGATGACGTCGGCGCCGTCCTTGGTGATCTTCTCGATCATGGTGTACGTGCCGTGCTTGCCGTGGTTGGCGAGCGTCGCGTAGGCCTCCGCCATGTCGAGGACGCTGGCGGTGGCGGTGCCGAGGGCGATCGACGGGTACGGCTGGAGGTCGGGGGTGGCGGAGGGCAGGCCGAGCTCGACGGCGGTGTCCTTGACCTTCTCGGGGCCCACGTCGACGGCCATCTGCGCGTACACCGAGTTGACGGACTTGTCGGTGGCCTCGCGCACCGAGACGTCGCCGTAGGAGACGTCGTCCTCGTTGGCCGGGTCGTAGGCGCCCGTCCAGCCCTGGACCGGGCGCTTGTTGGTGCCGTCGTAGATCGTGTACGGGGTGATCGGGCGGCCGTCCTGGGTGGTCGAGCCGTTCTCCACGGCCGAGGTGAACACGAACGGCTTGAAGGTGGAGCCGACCTGGAAGTCCCTGCGGGTGGCGTTGGGGGTGTACTGCTTGACGTAGTCGATGCCGTTGTACATCGCGACGACCTTGCCGGTCTTCGGGTCGACGGAGGCGCCGCCGGCGCGGACGTAGGTGTCGACCTTGTTGTTCTTCTTGTCCAGCTTGGAGATCAGCTTGTCGTTGACGGCGTCGACGAAGGCGTTCTGCTTGTCCTTCTGGAGGGTGGTGGTGATGCGGTACCCGCCGGCCTCCAGCTCCTGCGCGCTGACGATCCTGTTCTGGGTCAGGTAGTCCTTCACGATCTGCACGACGTAGCCGCGCTGACCGGAGAGGTTGGTGGAGGTCGCGGCCTCCTTCGGCATCGGGAACTTCATGCCGGCCCGCTCGGACCCGCTGAGCCAGCCCTTGTCGACCATGCCGTCCAGGACGTAGTTCCACCGGGCGAGGGCCGCGGACTTGTTCTCCGGGTGGGCGACGACGTCGTACTCGCTGGGCGCGTTGACCAGCGCGGCCAGGTAGGCGGCGCGGGCCGGGTCGAGGTTCTTGGCGTCCTGGCCGTAGTAGGCCTGGGCGGCGGCCTGGATGCCGTAGGCGTTGCGGCCGAAGAAGCTGGTGTTGAGGTAGCCCTCGAGGATCTCGTTCTTGGTCTTCTCGCGGTCCAGCTTGATCGCGATGATGAACTCCTTCGCCTTGCGGGTGACCGTCTGGTCCTGCCGCAGGTAGTAGTTCTTCACGTACTGCTGGGTGATCGTGGAGCCGGACTGCTTGCCCTTGCCGGTGGCCGTGTTCCAGGCGGCCCGCAGCATCGCCTTGGGGTCGACGGCGGACTCGCTGTAGAAGTCGCGGTCCTCGGCGGCCAGGATGGCGTGCTGGGCGTCCTTGGAGATCTGCGCGAGGGTCACGTTCTCCCGGTTGACCTGGCCGTCGCGCGCGATGACCGAGCCGTCGGCGTACAGGTAGAGGTTCGCCTGCTTGGTGGCGAGCGCGTTGGCCGGTGGGATCTTGACCAGGGAGTAGGCGAGGAAGAACAGGCCGACGACCAGCAGTACGCCGACGACGAAGGTGCCGAGCACCATGCGCCAGGTCGGGATGATGCGCCGCCAGCCCGTCCGTTTCGGCCGCTTCGGCTTTCCGGTCGGCTGCTGCTGCGGCTGCGGCTCGTCGCTCATGTCGTGCACGGACTCCTGTTTCGCCTCGTACGTTCCCGTACGCCTCGTACGCCTGCTGCGCCCCCATTGAAGACTCTCTCAACGGGCGCTCCGTTCCCGGAAAACGCGCGTGTCATCGGAAAGTGACCGGACTCTCGCGCGGGCGGCCCTCGGAAATTGGCTGGCAGCCGTCGTCGGCGGCGCACTAGGCTCCTGCGCTTCGGTGCCGGACACGGGCGAGGAGGGCTGTGGATGTGGGCTCGTGGCGGTTGTACCTGGCCGTCGCGGTGGGCGGCTTCCGAAGGTATGCGACCTATCGGGTGGCCACGGCCGCCGGGGTGTTCACCAACACCGTCTTCGGCGTGATCCTCGTCTACACCTATCTGGCCCTGTGGGACGAGAGACCGCATCTGGGCGGGTACGACCAGACGCAGGCCGTCACCTATGTGTGGCTGGGCCAGTGCCTGTACGCCACGCTCGCCATCCAGGGCGGCGGCGCCGAGAAGGACCTCATGGAGCGCATCCGCACGGGTGACATCGCCGTCGACCTGTACCGGCCGGCCGACCTCCAACTGTGGTGGCTGGCGGGGGACATGGGGCGGGCGCTGTTCCAGATGGTGGGCCGGGGCGTGATCCCGTTCGTGTTCGGCGCGCTGTTCTTCCCGATGGCGCTGCCGACGGACGTCGGCCCGTGGGCGGCCTTCGTGGTCACGCTGCTGCTGGCGGCGGTGGTCAGTTTCGCGATCCGCTATCTGGCGGCCCTGAGCGTGTTCTGGCTCATGGACGGCATGGGCGTCAACCAGGCCCTGATGATCACCGGGATCTTCTTCTCGGGCATGGTGCTGCCCCTGAACGCGTTCCCGGGCGTCTTCGGCGAGATCGTGCGGACGCTGCCGTGGGCGGCGCAGATCCAGATGCCGGCGGATGTGCTGATGGGGGAGGCCGATCCGCTCGGGGCGTTCGCCTTCCAGGCGGTGTGGGCGGTGGCGCTGCTGGCGGCGGGGCGGCTGCTTCAGTCGGCGGCGACACGGCGGGTGGTGGTGCAGGGTGGGTGAGCGGAGCGCACTGCTCGAAGGGCTGCGGGCCTACCGGCTGATCGCCGGGATGTGGGTGCGCTCCAGCATGACCTACCGCACCTCCTTCGCCGTCACGGTGCTCGGCAACCTGCTGGTGACCGGCCTGGACTTCGTGGCGATCCTGCTGATGTTCTCGCAGGTCGACACCCTCGGCGGCTGGTCGCTGCCGGAGATCGCCTTCTTGTACGGCCTGTCGGCGACGTCGTTCGGGATCGCCGACCTGGTGCTCGGCTCGATGGACGTGCTGGGCGCCCGGATGCGCGACGGCTCCTTCGACACGCTGCTGGTGCGGCCCGCGCCGGTGCTCGCGCAGGTCGGCGCGGACCGGTTCGCGCTGCGCCGGCTGGGCCGGATCACCCAGGGCGCGCTGGTGCTGTGCTGGGCGCTGGTGTCGGTGGATGTCGACTGGACGGCCGCGAAGGTGCTGCTGGTGCCGGTGATGGTGGTCAGCGGCGCGGCGATCTTCTGCGCGGTGTTCGTGGCGGGCGCGTCGTTCCAGATCTACGCGCAGGACGCCGCCGAGGTGCAGAACGCGTTCACGTACGGCGGGACGACGCTGCTCCAGTACCCGCCCACCGTGTTCGGGAAGGACCTGGTGCGCGGCGTGACGTTCATGCTGCCGCTCGCCTTCGTCAACTGGGTGCCCGCCGCCCATGTGCTGGGGCGGCCGTACCCGATCGCCCTGCCCGGCTGGACGGCCTTCGCCTCGCCGCTGGTGGCGGTGGCGTGCTGTGCCCTGGCCGGTCTGGCGTGGCGGGCCGGGCTGCGGTCGTATCGGAGTACGGGGAGTTAGGGGCAGGCGATGGCGGACAGGGACGACGCGTTCATCGAGCTCGACGGGGTCGAGAAGGTCTTCGACGTGCGCAGGAGGACCGGCTTCCTCAAGCGGGAGCGGCGGCAGGTGCGGGCCGTCGACTCGATCTCCTTCAGCGTGGCGCGCGGCGAGATGGTGGGCTACATCGGGCCGAACGGCGCCGGCAAGTCGACGACGATCAAGATGCTGACCGGGATCCTGACGCCCAGCGGGGGCCGCCTGCGGGTGGCCGGCATCGACCCGTCCCGGGAGCGCACACGGCTCGCGCACCGCATCGGCGTGGTGTTCGGGCAGCGCACGACCCTGTGGTGGGACCTGCCGCTGATCGACTCCTACAAGCTGATGCACCGCATGTACCGCATCCCGGAGGCCCGTTACCGCGAGAACCTCGGCCGCCTCGTCGAACTCCTCGACCTGGGCGAGCTGTTGGACGTCCCGGTGCGGCAGCTCTCGCTCGGCCAGCGGATGCGCGGCGACATCGCGGCGGCGCTGCTGCACGATCCGGAGGTGCTGTACCTGGACGAGCCGACGATCGGTCTCGACGTCATCTCCAAGGCCAGGGTGCGGGAGTTCCTGCGGGAGTTGAACGCCGAGCGCGGCACCACGGTCCTGCTCACCACGCACGACCTCCAGGACATCGAGCAGCTGTGCTCCCGGGTGATGGTCATCGACCGCGGGCGGCTGATGTACGACGGTCCGCTCGCCGGGCTGCACGAGGTGGGGGAGAGCGAGCGGACCCTGGTGGTCGACCTGGAGCGGGAGCTGCCGCCGATCGAGGCGCCGCCCGCGCGCGTGGTGAAGGTGGAGGGTCCCCGGCAGTGGCTGGCGTTCCCGGCGGCCGAGTCGGCGGCGGTGCTGGTGGCGCGGATCGCGGCGGAGTATCCGCTGGCGGATCTGTCGGTGCGGGAGCCGGACATCGAGGCGGTGATCGCGAAGATGCTGCACTCCTTGGGGGACACCCCGAAACCACCGCCGTCGCAGGCCGAGCGGGCGATCTCGTAGCCCTGCGGGCCTGGAAACTCGTAGGCTGGCCGCATGAGCGACGATGCCCCGGAGCTGCGTGCCTCCGACGCCGATCGTGAACGGGTCGCCGAGGTCCTGCGGGACGCCCTCGCGGAGGGGCGGCTCGACATGGAGGAGTTCGAGGAACGCCTGGACACGACGTACAAGGCGCGTACCTACGGTGAGCTGGCGCCGATCACCCGGGATCTGCCGGTGGGTGAGGTGGCCGTGCCCAAGGTCGACATGGTGAAGAAGCCCGGGGCGGTGGACGGGAGTTGGGCCGGGCGGATCGTCGGCGGCGAGGGGTCGTCGACGTGGGGTGTCGCCGTGATGTCGGGGTTCCAGCGCAAGGGGCGCTGGACGGCACCGAGGCGGTTCAACTGCTTCGCCTTCTGGGGCGGCGGGGAGATCGATCTGCGCGAGGCGAACTTCGCGGACCGGGTGATCGAGATCAACTGCGTCGCGATCATGGGCGGCATCGAGGTGATCGTGCCGCCCGGCGTCGAGGTCGAGGTGCGCGGGGTCGGGATCATGGGCGGCTTCGACCACCGTGAGGACGGGGTGCCGGGGGATTCCGGCGGGCCCCGGGTGATCGTGACCGGGTTCGCGTTCTGGGGCGGTGTCGGGGTCGAGCGGAAGCTGACCCGGGCGCAGAAGCTGGAGCTCCGGGAGGAGCGGCGGCGGGAGAAGCTGGAGCGGCGGGAGCAGCGCGAGCTGAGGGGCTCGGGCCGGGACGAGGACTGAGCCGCCCCCGCCCCCTGCGCCGCGCCGGCCGGGCCCGCTACAGCTTCGCCGGAGCGGCCCCCTTCAGGGCCTCCAGGTCGAAGGCCTCCGCCATCCGCTCGTAGCCCTTGTCGCTCGGGTGGAGGTGGTCGCCCGAGTCGTAGTCGGGGCGGAACTTACGGGGGTTGTACGGGTCCCGGAGCGCCTCGTCGAAGTCGGCGACCGCGTCGAAGACCCTGCCGGCCCGGATCTCGGCGTTGATCTGCTGCCGTACGTTCTCGCGGTCGTCGGTGTAGCCGCGGTGGCCCTGGAAGGGCATCAGGGTCGCGCCGACGACCTTCAGGCCGCGGGCGTGGGCCTGGCGGACCAGGGCGCGCATGCCGTCGAGGATGCGGTCGGGGTCGGCCAGGTTCGGGTTGCGCAGGATGTCGTTGACGCCGAGGGCGATGACGACGACCTTGACGTTCGTACGGGACAGGACGTCACGCTGGAACCGGCCGACGCCCGCCTGGTTGTCCGCGGGGCGCCCGGAGCCGCTGGCGAGGATCTGGTTGCCGCTGATGCCCTGGTTGACCACGCTGTAGCGCGGCACGTCCTCGCCGGCCGCGACGGCCGTGCGCAGTCGGCGCGACAGGGCGTCCGTCCAGCGGCGGTTGGCGTTCTCGGTGGAGGTGATGCCGTCGGTCAGCGAGTCGCCGAAGACCACGACGGTGCCGTTGGACTCATGGCTGAGGACGTCCAGCGCGGTCAGATAGCGCCAGACCCCGGTCCGCCCGGTGTACGCGGTCCCGGTCGCGTCCTCGGTGGCGTCGCCCTGCGCGATGAAGCTGATCTGCCGCGCGTGCGGGTGGAAGGTGACCGGGCCGGACGGGGTGGGGGAGTAGGTGGTGACCAGGATGTCGGCGTCCGCCGGGATCACCACGCGCACGGCGTCGCTGAGCACCTGCTGGCCGGGCGGGACCACGACCGTGGCGTTGCCGCCGAAGGTCAGCCGCCGCATGGTGTCCGCGACGGCGGCCGGGGTCCCGGCGGAGGAGGACACCGCGATCGACGCGTGGGTGATCGTCAGCGCAGACTGGCCGTAGAGATTGGACAGCGTGATGCGGGCACTCGTACCGCCGACGCTGGTGTGTACGACGTTGCGGACCGAACTGCCCGCCATGCCGCGGACTTCGGTGCCGAATTCGGCGCCGACCGGGGAGGCGGACCAGGCGCCGACCCAGATGCCGGTGGAAGCGGGGGCGGCGGGGCCGCGCTGGGCGCCCTGCCTGGTCGGGGTGGACTGGCCGGCGGCGCTTCCGTGGTCGGCGGCGACCCCCACGTATATGGCGACCGAGACGGAGACGATCAGGGCGATGATCGCGGACAGCAGGACGCCGTGCTTGATGGGGGAAACCCCCACACCCCCAGCGTTTTGCCTGGTCATGCGGTGCGTTTCTCCTCGGGCGGATGGGAGCCCGAGGCTCCGATGTGATCACCTCATGATGCGTCATAAGGCGGCGGGGAGTTGCACGGACCCCCCATTGGGCCGCCGGAGTTCATCCGGAGTTCGTCGTCGACCTCCCCCCACCGAACAGACGCCGGGAACTCTTGGTTCGTTCCAGGAGTCGGTCAGGAAGGGACAATATGAGCGGGGGATCCTGGACTGGTGGAGCGGGAATGGAACGTACGAATCCGGATGAAACGGAAACACGTGGCATAGAGGAGCATGCCCGGCCGGGCGCCGCCGGTAACCGGCGAGTGCCTGCTTCGGCCGTACGTGCGATGACCACGTTCACCGCCGCCGACCAGGAGAAACAGCGCGGCGTACGGCGGATGAAACTCACCGCGACCGGGCTGTTGCTGTTCGTGGCGCTCGTGTACGTCCTCGCCAAGGTCGCCTCGCACCACGGGGCCGGCGAGTGGGCGGACTACGTGGCCGCGGCGGCCGAGGCCGGCATGGTCGGCGCGCTCGCCGACTGGTTCGCGGTCACCGCCCTGTTCCGGTATCCGCTGGGCATCCCCATCCCGCACACCGCGATCATCCCCAACAAGAAGGATCAGCTGGGGGTCTCGCTGGGCGAGTTCGTCGGCGAGAACTTCCTCTCCGAGGACGTCGTACGGCAGCGGCTGCGCGCCGTCGGCATCGGCAGCAGGCTGGGCGCCTGGCTGGCCGACCCGGAGCACGCGGACCGGGTGACGGCCGAGCTGTCCGCGGCGCTCAGAGGCGCCCTGGCGGTCATGCGCGACTCGGACGTGCAGGCGGTGGTGGGAGAGGCGATCACCCGGCGGGCCGACGCCCAGGAGATCGCGCCCGGCATAGGGAAGATGCTGGAGAAGGTCGTCGCGGACGGCGGCCACAAACGGGCCGTCGACCTGATCGTCGCCCGGGCGCAGCACTGGCTGATCCTGCACGACGACGAGATCATGAGCGCCGTGCAGGGCGGCGCCCCCGGCTGGACCCCGAAGTTCGTCGACAAAAGGGTCGGCGAGCGGGTCTACAGGGAGCTGCTGCGCTTCGTCACCGAGATGCGCGACATGCCCTCCCACCCGGCCCGTGGCGCCCTCGACCGCTTCCTCACCGACTTCGCCTCCGACCTCCAGTCCGACACCGACACCCGCGCGCGGGTCGAGCGGCTCAAGGGCGAGGTGCTGGGGCGCGGCGAGGTGCAGGACCTGATCGCGTCCGCGTGGACCGCCGTACGGTCGATGATCGTCTCGGCGGCCGAGGACGAGCGCAGTGAGCTGCGGCTGCGGGTGCGGGCCTCGCTGCTGTCGCTGGGCTCGCGGATGGCGGTCGAGCCGCGGTTGCAGGCGAAGGTCGACAGCTGGGTGGAGGGTGCCGCGGTGTACGTGGTGACCACCTACCGCAAGGAGATCACCTCCCTGATCACGGACACCGTGGCCGGCTGGGACGCCGGGCACACCACGCGGAAGATCGAGGCCCACATCGGGCGCGATCTCCAGTTCATCCGGATCAACGGCACCGTGGTCGGCTCGCTCGCCGGACTGCTGATCTACACCGTGTCGCGGGCGCTGGGGGCGTAGAGCCCCCTCTTCAGGGCACTCGACGAGGGTTCCGCTCGACGAGGAGGGAGCCCATGGCCACCGCGCAGGCCGAGACCGGCCGTACCGTGACGACCGACATCCCAGCACGCCTCGACCGCCTTCCGTGGTCGCGCTGGCACTGGACCATCGTGATCGGTCTCGGAACCGTGTGGATCCTCGACGGCCTGGAGGTCACGGTCGTCGGCAACATCGCGCCCCGGCTGTCCGAACCGGGCAGCGGGCTGCCCATCACCTCGGGCCAGGTCACCGGCCTGGCCGCCGCGCTGTACGTGGCCGGAGCGTGCATCGGCGCCCTGTTCTGGGGGCGGCTGACCGACCGGTGGGGCCGTAAGAAGCTCTTCATGATCACGCTGGCCGTCTATCTGGCGGCCACGGCCCTGACCGCGATCTCCTTCGACACCTGGTGGTTCTTCCTGTTCCGCTTCCTCACCGGCTTCGGCATCGGCGGTGAGTACGCGGCGATCAACTCCGCGATCGACGAGCTGATCCCGGCGCAGTACCGGGGCCGGGTCGACCTGATGATCAACGGCAGCTTCTGGCTCGGCGCGGTCGGCGGCGCGCTGCTGTCGATCGTGGCGCTGAACACGGCGGTCCTGCCCGCGAACGTCGGCTGGCGGCTGACCTTCGCGCTCGGCGCCGTCCTCGCCCTGGTCATCCTCCTGGTCCGGCGGCATGTCCCCGAGAGCCCACGCTGGCTGCTGATCCACGGCCGGGACGACGAGGCGGAACGGATCGTGTCCTCCATCGAGCGCAAGGTGGAGGCAGAGCGGGGCGAGCCGCTGCCGCCGCCCGAGGGCGAGATCACCATCCGCCAGCGCAGGAGCGTGACCTTCCTGGAGATCGGCCGCACGGTCTTCGCCAAGTACCGCAGGCGGGCCGTCCTCGGCTTCTCCCTCTTCATCGGCCAGGCGTTCCTCTACAACGCCATCACCTTCGGCTTCGGCGCGATCCTCACCCAGTTCTTCGACGTCCCGACCGGCAACACCGGCTACTACTTCGCGGTCATCGCGGTCGGCAACTTCATGGGCCCGCTGCTGCTCGGCAAGCTGTTCGACACGGTCGGGCGCCGGATCATGATCACGTCGACGTACCTGCTCTCCGGGCTGCTGCTGTTCGGCACGGCCTGGCTGTTCGACCAGGGCGCGCTGAACGCGACGACGATGACCGCCTGCTGGTGCGCGGTCCTGTTCTTCGCCTCGGCCGGAGCGTCCAGTGCCTACCTGACGGTCTCCGAGGTCTTCCCCATGGAGACCCGGGCCATGTCGATCGCCTTCTTCTACGCCCTCGGCACGGCGGCCGGCGGCATCAGCGGCCCCCTGCTGTTCGCCGACCTCACCGAGACGGGCAAGGTCGGCGACACGGTCCTCGCCTTCCAGATCGGCGCGGCCCTGATGTGCCTGGCGGGCCTGGTGGCAGCCGTTTTCGCGGTCCGCGCGGAACGCCGCTCCCTGGAGGACATCGCCCGACCGCTCACAGCGGTGACGGGCCCGGCTAAGGCAGGCGTACGAGCGGCTCGGTCGGCCGGGGCCGCCGGGGCCTCAGCAGCGAAGGGGGCGGCGTCCGGGGGCACCGGGCCCACGGGGGCTGCGGGGGCGACGGGGACGTAGGGGGTGCGTGCCGTTACGGGGCGGGGTCGGCCTGGGCCTGGACTGGGCCTGGCTCCTCCGACGGAAGGCGGGTGCCGGTGTCACGTGCGGGCCCCCGGCCGGGGGCCGCAGCGGCGCGAGCCGGGTCGGGGGCGTCTGTCGCGGTGCGCGAGCTGGTCGTGGTGGCGCGGCGCGGGTGGGCGGGCGGCCAGGGACGTGATGTCGGTGGCGGCGGCCGGAGCGACGGGACGAGGCGGGCGAGGTCGGCCAGGACCGACCGCTCCCGGGGGGCCGGTCGGCAGAGGGCCTACCGGACGACCTCCGCCCGCACCGGGTCCCGGCCCGCCCCCGGATCCGGAACCGGTGCTCTGTCGTCCGGGCGCGCCTACTGCGACTCGCCCCGGACCCGGACCCGTTCGCGGCGCCGCAGCAGGAGGAGGCCGCCCGCCAGGGCGGTGATGCCCGTGGCGGCGGTCCAGCCGAGGACGTCGTTCGAGCCGGTGGCGGCGAGGTCGCCGGCGGAGGCGGACGCCGAGAGGGACGGCGAGGGGGATGCCGTTGCCCCCGCCTGCGGCCGAGCGGCCGAACCCGCCGTGGACGGCATCGCCGAACCACCCGCACCCGCCGCGGACGGGCCCCCCGAGCCATCCACACCCGCACCCACCCCCGCGACCCGGTCCCGTGTGAACGTCAGCGTGCCGAAGCCCAGTTGGTCGTAGCCGCCGCTGTTGGGGCCGTAGTCCCCGCCGCCGCCCTCCGGTGCCGACTTCGCGGCGATCCGGGTGAGGTACGTCGCCGGCAGGCCCCGGCGCCCGGTGTAGTGGTTGGCGATCATCGCCCAGATGGGGCGGGTCATCGCCGGGTCCACGGGCGCGGCCTCGGTCACCGTCTCCGATCCCGACCAGCCGTTGACCGCGCCCTTCTCGCGGGTGTTCGCCGTGAAGGGCACCTCTCCGCCCATCGCCCACTTGGCCACGTACTGGGCGCCCTTGAGGAAGCGGCTGTCGTCGTGGCCGTACAGGTCGAGGCCCTGGTTCCAGGCCATCTCGCAGAAGGTGCCCATCAGGCCGACGCCCAGCAGGGCGTGCCCCTGGTCGCGGCCGGCCTCCAGCCACTCGGCGAGTCCGTCGTCGCGCACCACGGGGATGGCGTTCCTGATGGAGCCGAGGCCCGCGCCGTGCTTGAAGTACTCCACCGCGCGACCGACCTGGGCCTTGTCGTCGCAGAAGATGCCGGTGGCCAGGACGCAGCACATGGCGGCGAGGTCCCAGTTCGGCCAGTAGTTGGTGACCACGGCGTCGTTGTGCCTGACCAGGAAGCTGTCGCTGAGCGGCGCGAAGACGGTGCTCAGCATCTCCTGGAAGCGGCCGAGCGCGAAGTCGGGGTGGTCGCGGACGAGTTCGGCCGCGTTGGCCATCTGGTAGCCGTACAGCCCGGCGGCCAGGAAGCGGTCGGCGTTGCCGGCGAGCGCGGTCAGCCTGGCCGACCAGGCGTTGAGGATCGCCACGGCGGTGTCGAGGTGCGCGCCGTCCTCGCTGACATGGCCGCGCAGGGCGTTCTGGTAGGCGGCGTGGATGTCGTTGTAGAGGATCCCGTAGTTCTGGCCGGTACCGCCCCGGACCACGGTCGCCTGCGGGTTGGCCGTCCAGTCGCTCCGCGCGTGCCGGTTGGCCGTCAGCCGGGCGAAGCCGGCCGTCTGGGGAGCGGCACCGGCCCTCACCTTGGCGGCCATCCGGCCGAGGTCGGCACGGGTGTGCAGAAGGCCGGGATGGGCGTACGCGCCGGCCGCCACGGCGGGAGCGGGCGTCACGGCCGTACCGATACCGACCGCTCCGGCTGCCGCGCCCGCGGCCCTGAGCATGCTGCGGCGGCTGATCTGTGCTGTCACGTCGTCAATTCCTCGCGTGCCTACGGTGGGGGGCGGTGAGGAGACGTGAGAAGACTGGGGGCGATAACAGAAACCGGAAACCGACACCACCGAGGAGCCGTGTCCGATGACCATTCGCAGGATCGTGCCCAACGTCCACGCCGGGTCGGAGGAAGCGATCGCGACCAGCCGCGACTTCTACGGCCTGCTCGGCTTCGAAGAGGTGATGGACATGGGCTGGGTGACGACCATGGCGTCCCCCACCAACCCCACGGCCCAGATCAGCTTCTTCATCGAGGAACGGACCGCCCCCGTCGTCCCCGACCTGAGCGTGGAGGTCGAGGACGTCGACGCCGTGTACTCGCAG
Organism: Streptomyces sp. NPDC098781; assembly: GCF_044759995.1. NCBI lineage: Bacteria > Bacillati > Actinomycetota > Actinomycetes > Kitasatosporales > Streptomycetaceae > Streptomyces > Streptomyces sp. NPDC098781. Next base: position 98,272 of record NZ_JBIWAK010000011.1, on the reverse strand, counting down.
GTCGTGGCGTCGGGGGCGGAGGTCGTACGGGAGATCCGGGACGAGGAGTGGGGGGTACGGCGGTTCTTCGTACGGGATCCCGGCGGACGCGTGGTGAACGTGCTGAGCCACCGCCTCTGACCCCGGGCCCTGGCCTTCGCGCGGGAAGTCAGCCGCGCCGGTCCGCCACCGCCCAGGACGCCAGCGCCATCGCGCCCGCCACCCCGAACACGGCGGGCCAGGCGCCCACCTTCTTGGCCAGCGGGTGCGATCCGGCGAAGGCGGCGACATACCCGGCGGTCAGCGCCCCCGCGGCCCTGTCGCCCGCCCGGTGCCGCCACTGCCGGGCGGCGGCGGCACCCGCGACGGCCAGTACGGCACCGCCGAGCTGCCGCTTCTTCGTCCAGCGGGCCACGCCGTACCCCCCGACGAGCCCGCCCGCGGCGATCACCGCGCTGGGAACCTTCACCTTCGCCATGCTGTCTGCCTCCCACCACTCCTGCCGGACCGTCGACAACCGAGGCTAACCGGCGCCACCCGCGCGGAACTCCGCCCGGGCCCGCAGCTCCGACACGTACCCCGCGCCGATGGCACACCCGGCGGCGCTCAGGGCGAGCACGAGCACGGCCGGATTGACGTACCCCGGCACGTCACCGGTGTCGTAGCTCCCACCGTCGCTCGTCTCGCACACGAACCCGAGGGGGACGTACGTCACCGAGTGGTCGACGATCTCGATGCCCCGCTGATGCCGCTCCCACCAGCCGGCCGTACGGCAGGACCGGGCCGGCGACGAGTCCGTGCCGCCGTCCTCCGCCGCCATGACGGCGCCGCAGACGGCGAGCAGTCCCCACGCGTACAGGGCGAACGCCCCGGCGCCCGCGAGAGCCGCGAGCCCACGCAGCGCGCCGGGCACGCCCGTACGGCGGTCATGCCGGTCGGCCAGCGTGCGGCCGCCGTATCCGGCCAGACCGACCGCGGCGATCACCGCGACGACGACCAACAGCAGGAGTGGCAGCAGCACTTGGCCTCCGGGGGACGGGACTCGTCAGATCAGCTCGGCCAGGCGGTCCACCTGATCCGGGTCGAGGCCGTAGCAGTAGAGCACGACCTCGTCGGCGCCCAGGTCCTCGAACGCGGTGAGCGCGGCGCGGATCGCGGCGGGGGTGGTGAGCAGACCCTCGACCATGCGGTCGGGCATGCCCGTGAAGGCGTAGTACGCGTGCATCCGGGCCAGGGCGTCGTCCAGCACCTGCCGTGGGCCGAGCGCGACGTTCACCTGGGCCACCAGGCGGGGCTCGCCGGGGCGGTCGTACTTCTTCCAGAACCCGCGCACGGCGTCGAACAGGCCGCCCGCCCACGAGGGATCCGCCGCCGCGAGGAAGCCGTCGCCCCAGCGGGCGACCCGTTCGAGGGCGGCGGGCTTGAAGCCGCCGAAGAGGATCTCCGGGCCGCCGATACGGGCGGGCACCGGGCCGATGGGGCCGATGCCGTCGCCGTAGGGCTCGCCGTGCCACAGGCGGCACATGGTCGCCATCTGCTCGTCCATCCGACGGCCCCGGGTGCGCAGGTCGGTGCCCGCGACACGGTGGTCGTCCTCCCGGCCGCCGATGCCCAGGCCGAGGACGAGACGGCCGCCGCTCATCAGGTCCAGGGTGGCGGCCTGCTTGGCCAGCAGGGCGGTGTCCCGCAGCGGGGCCAGCAGCACCTCGGTCTGGACGCGGATACGGGTGGTGGCGCCCGCGAGGACGCCGAGGGTCACGAGCGGCTCGGGGTTGTCGTAGACGAGGCGGTCGAGCAGACCGAGGGTGCTGAAGGGACCGGCGTCTGCGCGCCGGGCCCAGGTGAGCAGGGCGGCCGGGTCGCCGATGGGCAGGCCGATTCCGACGTTCATCATGAACGGAATACCTCCGAAACGAGGGGTCGACAAAGGATGCTGCCGCCCCTCCGGCACCTCTGCGAGGTGGGACGCTCCCGCGCTGCGGCCTGTTTCCAGGAGAACGTCACGTCGAAGTCGGCTCACTCTAGGGCGGGCCGAGTTCGCGGGACAAACGATTTTCGTGACACGAACGCGTACGGACCGGGGGTGGGGGCGCGGCAACTGACCGCGCATCAGCTGTGACTCACGTCACCGCCCTCCCCTGAAAAGAAAGCGGATGCCACCCCCGTCGTACTGGCATGCTCATGCATGACTACTGGGGGGTAACCACCGCCGGCGTACCACGCCGCACCACGCTGCGCGACGCCGCACCGGCCTGACCGGCATGCCCTGACCAGGCATGTCTCGCTACGGCGAGCCACCCCCCCCACGCGTCACCTCCTGAAGCGCACCCCCATACACCGCTCCCGAGGAACACGCATGCACAGACCCAAGCTCAAGAGCAACGCCTTACTGTCGGCGATCGCTCTCGCGGCCGTACTGACCACCGGCTGCTCCACCAACTCCCCGACCACCACGGACGCGGCGGCCTCGCAGCGCCCCGAGCCCGCCGAGGTCCAGGAACAACTGGCCGTCGTCCCGGCCCCGTCGGGCAAGGCCACCCCCACCGCCGTGGCCGACGGCGGTGACGCGGGCAGGGCGAAGAAGTCCTCCCTGAAGGTCGCCTCGTACGACAGGAAGACCGGGCGGGCCGTCATCGCGGCGCCGACCGCCGGCAAGCCGACGACAACCCCTTCGGGGGACCCGTCCGACAGCCCCACCACTCCTGACGACCCCGCCGACCCCACGGCCCAACCCCCGGTCACGACCGGCGACATCATCGCCAGCGCCCCCGCGCCCGGCGCCCCCGACGGCGTACTGGCCGAGGTCACGAAGGTCGTGGGCACCGCTGAGAGCGGCGGTACGACCGTCGAGACGGAACCGGCGAAGCTCAACTCCGTGCTCGGCGAGAGCAAGGCCGAGGGCGAGGTCCCGGTGGACCCCTCGGCCGTCGAGGTCGAGCCGCTCATCCAGGGCGTGAAGGTCTCCTGGGCCAAGACCGGTGACCTGCACTTCGGCCCCGAGGGCGCGAAGCTCCCGCTGGGCAGCCTGCGGATCGACGTCGGCGCGGCGGTCGCGACGGCCGAGGGCGCCCCGGCGTCGGCGGCGGCGTCCGTGGAGGGCTTCGTCCAGCTCGCCCCCGAGGTCGCGTTCTCGTACGACGGTTCCGGCTCGGGCTCCTCGCCGGGCGCCGCCTTCCTGGGCCTGTCCGGCGACTGGGCCTCGCAGTGGTCCCTGAAGGGCCGCGCGGCCGGCTCGACCGACGGAAAGCCGATCCGTATCCCGTTCGCCGAGCTGCACTCCGACCCGGTGATCCAGGTCGGCCCGATCCCCGTGGTCGTCAATCTCGACCTGACCTGCTACATCCAGGTGAACGCGGACGGCAGGGTCACCGTCGACGTCGAACAGGACCTGAAGGGCGACTTCCGAGTCGGCGGCTCCTTCTCCTGGGCGAAGGGCTGGACCCCGGTCAGCGAGTCCGAGATGACCGGGGAGCCGCTGAAGGCCACGGTCACGGCAGCGGGCGACGTCAAGGCAGCCCTCGGCGCCGAGGCCACGGTCGGCCTCTACGGCACGGTGGGCGTCACGGCGGACCTGGCCCCCTACGTCCGGGCCCACGCGGACGGTTCGGCCGAGGGCTCGGCCGACGGCACGGGCTCGGCGACCGGCGCCTACGCCCTGTACGGCGGCGTGGACCTGACCGGCACCCTCAACTTCCAACTGACCATCTTCGGCACCCCCGTCCTCCAGACGAAGATCCCGCTGGGCGCGCTCCACCGCGAGTGGCTTCTGGCACAGGGCAAGGGAACGGCGACGACGAGTCCGCCCCCGCCACCGACGAAGACCAGCTGAGCAGGCCGGCTGACGCGGCGGGCCGTACCGTGCAACATCTGGCGGGGCGGCCCGCGTTCGCGTGATGAGAGCCGTACGTAGTCAGTCGCGGACAGTCGCCGTCAGCTGTCGTGGGCCGCGGTCAGCCGTCGTGGGCCGCCGTCAGGCGCGGTCAGCCGTCGTGAGCCGCGGTCAGCCGCCATGAGCCCCTGTCAGTCGCCGGAGTCGGAATTCGAGCCCGCCCGCGACCTCCCCCCGCTACGGGACACCGCCCGTGCGACCTCCCCCAGCCCGAGCGTCACGGCGGCCACACCCCGCACCCAGCGAGGACCACCCCGCGAGGCCCACACGACACACACGCATCCCCCGACGGCCAGCAGCAGCACGCCGACCAAGACGAGCACGATCACGCTCATCCCCCTTCTTCCTCTACGGTCGGCGCCATCCTCTCAGCCGCCACGGCGACCCCGAGGGCGAGGTCGTACAGAGCGTCAGCCCCCACCGGCACACGCCAGTACTGCCGCTTCCCCTCATCACGCACGACGACGCCGAGCTTCAGCAGCTCCCCGCGCAGCTCCCGGGAGTCGTCCGCGCCCCCGTCCCTCTCCCGAGCCGCCGCTCGGGCCCGCATCAACGCGTCCGCCCCCTCGGGCAGCCCGGGGAGCGCGGCGGCTGTCGAGGGCAGACGCCTGACCGAAGCGCTCGCCGCCGCGGGCACCGACCCCGGCGCCCTCTGCCTCCTCCTCCACAACGCCGTGGCGTACGTTGGCGCCTGGGCGGGCCTGTGCCCGACGGGCACACGGGCGGTGGTGGGCCTGCCGGGCCGGTGAGCACCGCTGTCGCCACGGGATCACTGGGCTCACTGACCGGTTCCGCTCCTCCCGGCCCTGCCCAAAGCAAGGCCCGATGCCCGGGCTCGTCGCCCAGGGCACCGGGGCCCATTGCGTTGAACTACTCCACGAAATCGATCTGGCTCAGTGGTGGCAGTCGGACCCGATGTCGTTGTACATCGCGCCGGGGTTGCCCTCACCGTTGGCAAGGTTCCCTGCAAGGCCGGGGAGCACCCCGATGTTGCTGAGAAGTTCGAGGTTGAAGTCGTGGGACTTGCAGCCCCCGTGGCCATGGCCGTCGTAGGCAGGCTGGGCGCTGGCGGTGCCGGTGGCTATGAGGCTCAGGGTCCCGACCATCGCGGCCGCGACAGCGGCCTTCTGAAGCTTGCGCATGACTCCTCCTAGGGTCGAGTGGAGCGCCTGATTAAAGATCCACATAGCGCTCATTTCGGAGGCTAATCCGATATGTCCCGGTGCGCTCATCGGGGCTGCCAAACGGACCACGCCGCCTGAGCCTCAATCAGCTACGGCGCCTGAACCCCAATCAGCTACGGCGCCGTGGCGGACCATTCACCCGACGGAACCCGTCACCCGTACGCCCGGACTCCCCCCGGCGCGTTCACCCCAGCGACTGCCGCACGGCCTCGACCAGGGACATCGCACGGACGTCATCGAGACTCTCGACGATGTGGTTCATCACGTACGCGAAGGAGATGCCGAGCTCGGGGTCGGCGAAGGCGAGCGAGCCGCCCCGGCCGGCATGGCCGAAGGACCGGGGGCCGGCCATGGCATTGCCCTCGGTCGGCAGCATGTACCCGGACCCGAACCGGCTCGGAATCACCATCACCTGATCCATGCCGTTCGACTGCTCCACGGTCGCCGCGGCCAGCGTCTCGGGCGTGAACAGCCGCACCCCGTCCACCTCCCCGATCAGCGCGGCGTACATGCGCGCCAACGCCCGTGCCGTACCGATGCCGTTGGAGGCGGGAAGCTCCGCGGCCTGCGCCTCGGGCGAGTTGAAGTCGATCTCGGCCGGCTCGGTGACCGCGAACGCCCTGTTGTTGAGGGAGTCCGGGTCGCGCATGGCGGCGACGAGTGCCCGGAATTCCTCCGGAACGGACTCGAGCGGCACGGCGGACAGATCGACATCCAGCTCCTGATACACCATGCGGCTGACCCGGCCACGCTCACTCGCGGGCAGCCCGATGAAGAAGTCCAGCCCCAAGGGCCCGGCGATCTCCTCCGCCACGAACTGCCCCGGCGTACGCCCCGAAACCCGCCGGACCACCTCCCCGACCAGCCACCCGAACGTCCGCCCGTGATACCCGTGCAACGTGCCGGGCTCCCACAACGGCCGCTGCCCGGCGAGCGCGGCAACCATCGGCTCCCACCGCAACGCCTCGCCCAACGGCACCGGTTGATCCAGCGCGACCAGCCCCGCCCGGTGCGACAACAACCACCGCACCGGAATCTCCGCCTTGCCGTTGGCGGCGAACTCCGGCCAGTACCTGGCCACCGGGGCGTCGAGATCCAGGACGCCGCGCTGGGCGAGCAGATGCGCCGCGGTGGCGGTCACCCCCTTGGTCGCGGAGTACACGAGCTGCAAGGTGTCCCGCTCCCACGGACGCCCCGCCTCCCGATCAGCGACCCCACCCCACAGATCCACCACCGGCCGCCCGTCCCGGTACACGCACACGGCGGCCCCGATGTCCCCACGCCGCCCGAAGTTCTCCGCGAACGCTTCCCGAACGGCTTCGAATCCGCCCGCGACTTCACCGTTGATTTTCGTCATGGGGGCATCCTGGTGTAGAGGGGCGGAGCCTTGTGACCGGGGCTGCACTGAGGGCGGCGTTGAATGCCTCGTAAGGCGAGATGCGCGACGTCTGCAAGGCACTTACCTGCGTTCGAAGGCCGCTTCGTGAATCACGGGGAGCGGGGTCGCGGGCGTTCAGAACCCAACCGTGTAGCTGACTGGATTCATGCCTGACGAGCGTCGTTCAAGAAGCCAGACCATGCCCTGGCCGAGACGGTGAGGTGTGGGTGTTTCGGGCGCTTGGAGTCTCGTATCAGTACGCCACACGGCACGAACGCCGCTTCGACGCATTCCGTTGCGTTGCCACCGCTATATGACGATTTGAACCAGAGTGGTACGGAAGTGAGTCCAGGGGCAGTGGGCATTCACAGCTCCTTGCTGGCGCGATGGATCAGGGCGGAGGAGGCCTCCATGTCCAACGCTTGTGCCCTGAGGTACTCGAACGCAAGTCTGTATCGATCCAGTTCCTCTTCCTTCTCCAGGAAGAGGGAGCCGGTGTGAAAGTCGACATACACCACGTCAAGGGCCGGCTCCGTGCCTCCGATGATGACGAAGCTACCCAGGGCTGCGGCGTGGGCGCCCTGGGAGAACGGCAGCACCTGAAGCGTGATGTGAGGTGACTCGTTCGCCTCGAGAAGGCGGTCGAGCTGTCCCTTCATGGTCTGAGGTGATCCCACGACCCGGCGGATAACGGACTCGTCGAGGATCGCCCACAGGTGGAGCGGCTTCGGGCGGGTGAGAATCTCCTGCCGCTTCATGCGGATGTCGACGAGCCGCTCGATCTCGGCCGGCTGGAGCGGCACTTCGTTGGCCTTCTGAAGGGCCGTGCTGTAGGCGCGTGTCTGGAGGAGGCCGGGGACGTAGACACAAGAAAAGTGACTTTCGCGTACGGCATCGTCCTCAAGCGTGAGCAGCAGGTTCATGCTCTCCGGAATGGAGTCGGCGAACGAACTCCACCAGCCCTGCTGCTTGACGTCCTTCGCCAGCCCGACAACTGCCTTACGCTCAGCCGCAGTTGCGTCATATTCGCGACACAGTGCGTCTACGACGACCCATTTGACCGGTCCGGCTTGGGTCTCGTACCTGCTGACTGTCGCCTTGGAAACGCCGACAAGCTGCCCGGCCTCCTCAAGCGTCAGCCCTTTACGGGCCCGCAACTTGCGCATCATTGCGCCTAGTTGTCGACGCCTTGTGGTTGTCCGCTCAGGCATGGGGCTCCTTCGTCACGCTCCGGACTAGCGGCCCGGCGATCCCGTCAGGCTAGGCAACGCAGACCCCGACTCACCAACAGGTTCACTCGATAGATGCGCATGAGAAGTTACACAGCGAGAATTCTCTCTATCGTGCTCGTTGGCAGACCGCTACGCAGTGCAGCCGTACGGACACGGCAGGCCCAGCATGTGCGTGGCATGGAAGGGAGGAGTGGCCGTGCGTGGCTACGAAGTCACCGAACCCCGACTCCGCTGTGTCCTGCCCTTCGAGGCGGCGCCAGCAGAAGTGAGCCTGCTGCGGAGAGCTGCGGCCAAGCAGCTGCTTCGATGGGGCATGCCCGTGGCTGTCGACGAAGCGGAACTGCTCGTCACGGAGTTGGCAACGAACGTCGTCAAGCACGTCGGTGAGGGAGCTTCAGCGACCTTGATCCTCGAATGGAAGGGCGAGCGGCTGCGCCTCGAGGTGCATGACAAGAGCCGGGCCGTGCCATCCCTCAGGCTGGTGGGCTGTGATGAGGAGTGTGGCCGTGGGCTGCATCTGATTGCGACCATTGCCGTCGACTGGGGCACGATGCGGACCGCGGCAGGCAAGGCGGTGTGGTGCGAGATTGCAACAGGGGAGGGGAGCGTCTGCCTGCGCCTTGAGCGGGCCGCCGAAGCGCTTGAGCAGTATGAAGCGGCAAAGAGCGGTACTGCCCTACGAGGTTCCGGTCACGAGGCAAGCCTCCAGGAGTCGGCGGTTGAGCTGATCGCGGACCTGCTTCACTGGACGGCCGCCCGAGGCCATGATCCGGACGACATTCTTGACCGAGCTCTGATGCACTTTGAGGCCGAAGCGGATGCGGCCTAGTGGACGGTCGATTGAGCGGACTTGTGTATCTGGTCCCGCAGGGCTGCCGGAGTACGCCAGGATTCACCAGGACGGCTCTTGTGGCACATGCGGTGGCAATTCGAGCACAGGCAGGCGAGGTCGTCGAGCTTGGTCTCCCGGGTGCCGGAGATATAGAGGGGGGTGACGTGGTGCACTTCGATATAGCCCTCGCCCAGGTCTCCGTAAGTGCGGGCAAAATCGAAGCCGCAAACCTCACAGCACAGCGCGCGCCTGAGGCGGCGAACCTTCTCGATCTTGAGCTTGCGAAGCTTCGGGTCTCGCTCGCGGGCCAGTGCCCAGCGGGCGAGGAGCCGGCCTTCGATAGCTGTGGCCCCGGAGTCGTCGACTTCGTCCGGCTGCGGGGAGATGAGCTGGAGCTGGCCCGTGCCAATCCCCTCTTCAAGGGCCTTGGCGGCTTGAAGCATGTCAGCCTCACGTTCTGTGAAGGCCTTGATCATGAGAAGTGTCGGCTTGCCGCATCGGGTGGCTTTGCCCGAGTACAGCTTGTGGTTCGTCATGAAGTCGGTGGTCTTGCGGCTGACGCTGTCGGGCGATCGGAAGCCGGGAAGGGCTCGTTCCTCCGCGGTGTGGATCGGAAGCGAGCGGATCAACTCCGACAGCTCGTGGACCTCCCGGTCGTTGGTGCGCAGCTCTCGCCAGCCGTTCCTCACCACGAGCGCTCCGGCAAGCACCAGTTCGTCCTCAGTCCAGGCAGGTATCCGCATGGGCAATATCGTATGAGTGTTCGGCGCAACGGAGGGTGCGTTCAACGAACCGCGGGGCGTGCTGCACACTTAGGGGGGTCTCGTTGTCAGTGGGGTCTGTCACCCTCAGTGATGGTGGATTGCAAGATGTGTCTGCCGCTGAACGGCTGTAAGGAGGGGGCATGACCCACACGAAGGAACCGGAGCAGGTCGCTACCGAGGTGCGAGCGCCTGAGTTCACGTCGATCGAGATCTGCGCTGGGGCCGGCGGACAGGCCATCGGTCTGCATCAGGCGGGCTTCGGGCACCTGGCCCTGGTCGAAATTGACAAGTACGCCGCGGCCACACTGCGTGAAAACATCGAGGTGCACCCAAAGTGGGACTGGGAGCGCGACAACTGCGATGTTCTCTGCAAGGACGTCCTGGAGTTTGTGCCAGAGCGGGATCTGACGAAGAGCGCCAGCCTCTATCGACGGGGCGAGGTCGACCTGCTGGCTGGGGGTGTGCCGTGCCCCCCGTTCTCCCATGCCGGCAAGCAGCTCGGGGAGGACGATGAACGCGACCTCTTCCCGCGCATCTTGGATCTCGCCGGGCTGATCCGTCCCCGAGCCGTGATGATCGAGAACGTCCGTGGCCTCATGGACGCTAAGTTCGACGACTACAGGTCACGCATTCAGGCTGAGCTTGAGGAGATGGAGCCGACAGGCGACGGGCTGCCTGGCTACAAGGTAGTGGGGTGGGAGGTGTACGAGGCGGAGAAGTTCGGCGTGCCGCAGCTCCGGCCCCGGTCCATCCTTGTCGCCTTCCGCCGGGATGTCCTCCGGGATCTGAAGTACGAGGCTCCCGCACCTAGTGCCGAGAGAGTCTCAGTCTTCAAGGCGCTGGAGGAGACCATGCTGGAGCGCATCCAGCCGTTCAAGAACGGGCCACTAGCTGCCCAGGCGCGGCAGGTCTTCGATACCTGGAAGCAGGCCGCCGACAAGGATATTGCTCCCACACTCGTCGGTGGCTCCAAGAAGCACGGTGGCGCTGATCTCGGTCCCAGCCGAGCGAAGAAGGCGTGGCGGGCGCTGGGCGTCTCGGGCATGGGCGTGGCCAACGCTCCCGTGAACGGCGCTCCGACGGGCACCGAAGACCGGGATCTGTTCGGTGCCGACGGTCCGATGCTCACGGTGAGGCAGGCCGCGATCATTCAGGGGTTTCCCACGGTGTGGGACTTCAGTGGGGGTAAAACGGCCCAGTACCGGCAGGTTGGAAACGCCTTCCCGCCGCCAGTCGCTCAGGCCATCGGCGAATCAATCATCGATGTGCTGAGGGCGGCGCGCGAGCGCGATCAGAAGAAGGCCTAGCTGTTCGGGTTCGCTTTCCGGACTGCGTTGCGGCGCTTTTCGACCTCGGCCGCAATGCGCGCAGCGCAGTCTTCCGAGGGCTCATGCTCCCAGAACCGGAGCACCGTCCAGCCCGCCTCTGTGAGGCGTTGATCGGTGTCCCGGTCGCGGGCCATGTTCCGGGCAACTTTGTCGGACCAGTAGCCCGGGTTGGTCTTCGGTGAGACGTAGTGTTCGGGGCATCCGTGCCAGTAGCAGCCATCGATGAAGACAGCAACCTTCGCCGGGCCGAAGACCATGTCCGCAGTCCTGCGAAGGCCTGGAAGCGGCTTGGCAGCGACTCGGTAGCGCAACCCCTGGGCGTGGACGAGCCTGCGAATGAGCCACTCCGGCTTGGTGTCCCGACTCCGGATGGCCTGCATGTTTCGCCGCCGTGCTGCGGATGACGCCCAGGAGCCGACGGGAGGTTCCCAATCTGCTTGGGTCATGCCCGTGGCCTCCCAATCTTTGCTCACAGGATGTCGCCGCTGTTGCGAAGGTCGTCCACCAGGGTATCCAGGCCACTTAGACCCAGCGCCTCAGCCCGGAAGGTCCCGGCTTGGCGGAGCGCTTCCAGGCTCGGCCAGTGTTCGAGAGGTGAGACGCCTGCCGGTAGCTCGTTCACTGCCATCCAGGAACCGACCCAGTTGGGGCACATATGGTAGGTGCGATCTTCGATGCTCTCGCGCGCAACCTTCTCCGCTCGGGGAAATTCTGCCGTCGCAAGGGCGTACGGGACGTCGGGTCGATAACGCGTCAACGGCACCATCTGTGCGGCCTCAGTGCCCCGATCGGATCGCCAGGACCACTTGGACGATAGAGCTGCTACGAGCCGTCCACCGTCGTCGATGACTAGGATATCGCTTTTCCTGCCTCCCACGTCTCTTCGCATGTGCAGCCCGCGGATATGCGTCAGCGGGACTTCGTGGCGTACTCGCCAGCCCGATGGCAGGCTGCGCTCCAAGAAGTAGATGAGGAGGTCACGGAAAAGGGTGCCGCGTGTATTGGGGTGCAACTCAAGAGGTCTGTCGACTGTGATACCTCTGGTGTTCACGACATGTGTCCACAGTGATAGAACAGCTAGTTCAGCCGACGTTCGTCGACGATAAGCGTGCCCTCGGTCCGAATCCTTAACCTTGTCGTCCAGGCGGAATGTTCTCACTTCAGGTGCCCAAATGACAGGGCCGGGGGCGTGAGATGGTCCTTCCAGAATAGTTCCGGAAGAGTCATAGGCCGCATATCCGGCGTCTGTCAGCCAGGCTGGGTTCCAGCCCAGACTGTGACGCGTCGTTGCGCCGTCGAGTGTTTCACTCTCATCAAGGTCAATCTTCGCGGCGTTGGCAAGCTTCGAGTCACTCCAGCACAGTCCAAGGATGACGGCGCTGATAGCTTCCGCGTCAGTTAGATGCTTGTCGACGAGATCCTGCTGGTCAAGGGTAAGTGGCATGAAGTGAGTTCCGGGCAGCGGCTGATTTTGCTGAGGATGGGGATCTAGGGAGACTTTGTGTGGGCAGGGAGTCGGGGCGCCGTTTCTGGCGGGTCGTTGTCGTCAGCTACAGTCCAGTTTTGGCCGTCAAGCTCTATCTGCGGGCTGGTGCTGTGGCGTGCACGCACAACACGCACACTCACGAACTCTCCCTCGCCTGGTTCCGGCAGTCCAAGTCCTTTTGCAACTGCCCGGTGACTGTCATAGTCGCCAATAATGAGGATTCCCTCGGGCTTCAGGGCTGATCGTGCCCCTCCGTTGCCGCGGACCCGCTTCATGTAGTCCTTCTGTTGGGCCACGGTCCGCACCACGTTGCGGCTAATACGTCGCTTCTGTACGCGCCGGAACAGCTCATTCAGGCGCTGCTGCCCGGACGGCAGTGCGAAGACTGCGTTGCGGTCCTTTGGGTCCATGTGGAGGAGCACATTCTCCGGAAGGGCAGCGTCTCGCCAAAGCCAGTGGATTTTGTCCCGGTGGGCTGCCTTTATGGTGAGCTTCGCATCACGGTTGCTTCCTTGATTCAGCCACTCTTCCCTGACCCGGAAGAGACCTGCACTCCAGCGGCTTTCCTGGTCATTTGCCCACAGGAGCAAGCAGAGATGACCCCGGGCCTCGGGTGGGATCATCCAGCCGCCGAAAGTCTGCGAGTACTTGCAGTCGACCTCGATGTCGGAGATTCGGTAGTCCATCGCCGTGCCATCTGCGAACTTGAACTCTCTTTGCAGATTTATCTCGACGAGAGTTCCCGCGTGCGTCCTTTCGGTTTTGTAAAGGGATTCCCAGGCGAAACGGCCTGTGACCTCTCCGTTCAGCAGTTGATCAATCGTGTCCCGAAGCACTATGGCGAAGCGTTCCCCCGACGGGGCCATACGTGTCAACTCCGCGTGCACTGTCTGGAGTTCTGCGTCGAGCCGCAGCTCATCCGCCAGGCGGATGTGTTGTGCGGCGTTGATGTCGATGGGCAGCAGGTGGATCCCCCCTTGGCTCAACTAACCGGAACTGTAGCGCCGTTGGGGTATCGGGAGTCCTTCGCTCTGAACCGTACAAGACGGCGGTCCGCGCCCATGGCTGAAGCCGGCGGGATCAGCGTGAACGCCATCACGATCTTCGATGGGTCGGCTGATCCGTTGCGTACGACGCTGTGCAAGTTGCTGTGGCTGTCGCCATCGACGACGGGGTAGAGAAGGATGACTCCGGTTGCTGGTCCGACTGCCGCCTGCTGATCCTGGTGGAGACCGAGCGGTGAGGCGGCAGTGTCGATGAGGCGCTGTGCGGCCGTACGGTGTTCCACACCGGCGATGCGCCCGAAGGACGTCTTGCCGGCTTGCCTCTTGCGTCGGACCAGGGACAGCGGGATGGAGCCGAGGATGCTGGCATCGACACGGTTGTTAGAAGTCAGTCGGGGCGAGACGAGCAACCAGTCGTCCACCTTCGCGAGGGCGCCGTTGAGCTGCCTCAGGTAGGTCAGGTGAGGGTCGAAGTAGCGTGGACGCTCCCACTCGAGCTGGGACAGCACGCCCAGGAGATCGTCGTGAGCAACGATCCCGGTGAGCGCTTCGAAGGTGCGTGTCAGCGAGCTAGAGCTGTCTGGTGGATTGCTGAATGACACTGGCGTCGTACCCAGGGCATCGAGAAGCGGACGCCAGCGTTCAGTGTTCCGCTTGTGCGCGGCACTGTCGTTCAGCGGGTACGAGGCAGGCTCGATGGGGCGTCCAGGGGAACGGATTTCCACGAGTTCCGCGTTGAACATCTTATTGCGTGCCGAGGGCCTGATCCAGGGCAGATGCTGTGCCACGAGAGGGGGCACCTCCACGGGTGTCATCTGGGGTTCTCCATCGACCACCACGGCGTACTGAGCCAGCTGCTCCCGGAACGTCTCCTCGTCCCGGCATATCGCTTCGTAGGCCTCGTACAGATCCGCGGACTTGTCGCGGCCGAAGGGCTCTTCCCGCCCGATGTAGAGTCTCACCAGGTCCCGGTATCCAGGTCTGAATCCGAACCAACGCCCCATCTGCATCAGCGTGTCCGCCTGCTGAGTGGTGCGCCGGTAGTAGGTGACCGTCAGGCCCTCCACGGTAAAGCCGCGTGACAGCTTCGTGCCCCCGACCAGGATCTTCCAGACATGCGGGGTCCTGTCGAAGTCGAGGCCGAGCTGATCGAAGTAGCGATCGCTGTCGCCGTTCACAACGATGACCGGCTGGCCGTTTGAGCCAATGCGCTGCCGAGCCAGGTTGACGTACGGTCGGAGTTCTTCATAGGAGCCCGGTGATGGGAGGTCAGCGGCACGGGCCTCGCTCACTGGAAGGAAGTCCGAGGACCAAAGAGCGGCAAGTCGCTCGTGGCCCGCTGCTGAGCTGTACCCCGCCTGATGCCACATGGAATTGATGCGCAACGCCAGTTCAGCATGGTCGTCCTTGCGCACCGACTCATGAACAAGCATCGTGTGGTGCCGGAAAGGCTCTCCCGGGATGCCGTGTTCCACTCGGTAGAGCTTGAGGGCGCCCGACAGGACGAAGGCGTCCATGGCCTCCTGGAGGCGGTCACCGGTTGTTTCACAGATGCCTCGGACGTGAGCCTTCTCCTGTGAGTTGGCAAATGTCCGTTCATCCCCCGCTACTGGAGAGTCCAGATCGTGGAAGTCCTGAGCGCCCATGTACCCGGTGGGGCGGGGAAGCGAGATCAGAAAGTCGCTCGGGAAGATGTCCTCGTCGTCCCCAGGGTCAACGAACACGTTGGCAAATGGAGTTGCCGTATAGCCCACGTACTGCGCCCGAGGCAGAAGCTTCAGGAGCTGTGAGACCAGTCCGTTGATCGCCGTGCGCTCGGTGGTGCCGGCCTCCCACTTCTTCGGGTTCAGCGTGTTCACGGAGGCCTGGTCGGACTCGTCGTCAATGATCAGGGCGGGAAGCTCTCCGAGGAGCCCGTGGATCTGCTTGAGGTCTTTGACAAGCTTCGTGAGGATGGACTTGTTCTTCTTCACCACCAACACGCGAGCCGCGGCGTGATGAATGTTCGCCGGGTCGTGGAGAGGGCGGGTTGGTACCCGCTTCTCGAATTCCAGGGCCCGGATGCCCTGGGCGAGGCTCTTGTAGTCGTTGTCCCGGGTCGTCAGGCGCTCGACATCGAAGGCGCCCAGCGTGGAGGGGCGTCCTCCATGCCGGACGAAGTCGGGCCAGTCCGCGTCGTCGTCGCTGACGTAGTCCACGCCGACAAGCGAGTCCAGGTCGTTGATGTCGGCACCACGGAGGATGTTCTCCTGGCCGATCAGCTCCATGTCGAGGCGGCGTTGAGTCTGTGCGCGCAGGAGGTTCAGGGTCCCGCCGAGCACGATGACGAGACGGTAGCCGGCGTCGATCGCCTTGGCCGTGACACCGGTGAAGTTGGCTGTCTTGCCTGACTGGACATAGCCCACCACCAAACCCTTCGCCTGCCGGGCCGCGGGCTGTTCAGGGTCGGTGAGACGTTCGACGACTGCTCGGCTCGCCTCATCCAGGCTGGCTATCGCCGCGTCGGACCAGCCCTTGGCGCGGAGCTTTCCCTCGTACGACGTCCAGTAAAAGGATCGAGAGGCCCTGCGCTCAGGGGTGTACCAGGGGGTGAACTCGCGGGTGATCACAGTCGGGCCCGGAAGCTTCGCGACGGGAACGGCATGGTCCAGTGCCTTCCGCAGGTCGCTGCCGAACCTGAGCTTGTCATAGACGACCGCCCGTCGTTCGTCAGTACGTGCGGGGGTGCCCATCGACCAGTCAGGTCGCTCCGCGAAGTCCCATGCGGTGAGATGGCGGCTCCAGAGAGCTGCTAGCGCTTCGTCTGCACAGACTAGGTACTCGTGGAAGCGCTCTTCGCTGAGGTCGGCGTCAGGATGGACTTCGTCGGCAGCCAGAGCGGCCCAGCGTTCGAACTGCCGAGGGACGTTGCCCATGCCTGCCAGGGCGGATGCATGGATGTCCAGGAGCGCGTTGGCAGAGGGGTTTTTGCTCATGCGGGGCCTCAATCAGCGGGGAGAGGGAGCCAGGGCGAGGGCGTACGGTGGTCAGGAGAGCGCCTGCGTACGCCGTGTGCGATGTGCCTCCGCAGAAGCCAGGAGAATGGTGTTCCAGTAGTCCACACGGTCTTGTCGGCTGCGCTCCCAGCGCCCGAGCCCGAAGCAATCCTCAAGAAGCAGGTACAGCAGGGTCTTTGTGACGGGAACGTCGTTCGCGCCGCCGCGCCTGCCATCGTTGAAGTCCTCGCGGAAATCCCTGTTGAGGATGACGGCGTTGTTCTCGCGATCGAGGTCGAAGAACCGGTCGCGGGGAAGCGCTGCCCATGTGAACGTGATCGGTTCCTCGCCCGCCTTTTCCGGCAGTTCCTCCCTGATTACCCGCTTGACCTTCGGATCGAGTCCCTTGCCCGGAGGAGTGACGGGCTTCCGGACGATCTCCGTGCGCCGTGAACCGTCCCGATAGGCGGCTTCAGCGTCGCTGAGGTACTGGTGGAAGGTGTTCCCCGCAGAGTCCACCGCCTTGTCCACACCGAGAGTGAAGGCGGGGGTGACCGTGACCCTTTCCTTCTTCACGTCGAGGCTCAGGACGCTGTTCTCGTCCGGGGGGAGATCCACAACCACTCGGGCCAGTACGAGGTGCCCTTCGGGGTTGCGCAGGCCGTTCCAGCCGCCCGCCTGGACGAGTCGGTCGTTCCGGTAGAAGTAGAAGCCCTGACGGTCTGCGAGCGCACCGATTTGCCGGAAGCCCGCCTGCTTGGACTTCGCCGGCCAGATGTGGGCGGTCAGCCGCATGTCCCCGATGCCCTCGACCGGCGCCGTGAACTGCCTCGGGTATCCCTTCCTCCCGGGCACCTTGTACCCGAAGGGGTCCAGCGCCTCGACGGCGATGTGGTCCACCTCTTCGCCGAGTTCGTCCGTGCTGCTGCTCACGTCCCATACGGCGATGTCCAGCTGGAGACCGCGCTTCAGGAAGCGGTGCAAGTAGAGGCCGAGGTGGTTTTCCAGGCGGGCGATCGCCTTCGACAGGTACTGGTCGCTCTGCCCCGGTGTGACGGTTTCGAACGCGCGCACCCCGTCCCACCGCACGACCGTGCCGTGCCACTCGATGATGCCGTCGTACCGGTCGACGAGATCCTGCGCGTATCGAGGGTCGACTGTGTCGCAGCGGAAGCTGTCCTCGATGCCCTCCGCGGTGAGGCGGCGGCCTGCTGCACGGCTGCGTTTGGTGCGGCTGACCACGGTGAGAGACGAAGCGTGCGAGAGGGATGCGGCCTTCAGGCCGGTTCCGTACATGCCGAGGGCGCTGTCGCCGTAGCTACGGCGCCGCCCGACTGTCATCGCGTCATCCAGGCCCGCCTCGTCCATTCCCCTGCCGTTGTCGATGATCAGCAGGGTGAGGATCCGTTCGGCGTCACGCAGGAAGTGCACGACGATCTTGTCTGCGCCCGCATCGATCGAGTTGTCGATCAGGTCCGCTACGGCGACCTCGAAGCCATAACCCTGGTTGGTCAGGGCTCGGCCGTAGCCGGCGTCTGGCGGCAGATGCGTGCTGCCGGTGGTGGGGACGTCGTACTGCCAGACGGTGCCGGGCTCGTAGGGCATCGGTTCCTCAAAGTGCACAGGTCAGGGCCACACCGAAGACGTCGCCCCCTAGGTCAGACGGTAAATGTGACCGTACTGCAAAGGTGGGACATAGCGGGAGGTTGAACTGTGAAGTGGGTCGATAAATCCCTTTTCTGCCAAGGAGTTTAGGCTTGCAAGCAGTGGATTGGCGGAGCTGGACGGGTTCCGGTCAGCTCACGGTTCCGTGGCACTCCCCATAAGCCCGCCCCGACCCACACCAACACCCAGCCCCCCGCTGCGGCGGCCACCCCACGGCCCGCCCCCGGGCGGCCAGTGTCGTGGCGTACTGCGGTAGCAGGGTCGTGTCCTCCGGTGAGGTGCCCTCCGATGCCGCGAAGGCCTCGTAGGACGGGAGCGTTCCTGTCACGATGCCGAGGTTCGGGGTGCCGGAGGAGGAGAGCTCCCTCAGGGCGCTCTCTATCGTCGCGAGGTGGCCCTCGTGGGAGGGGTACTCCGTCGCCAGGGACGGGTACGCCGCGACCAGCTCCGCCAGTTCCCCCGCCGTCCAGTGCAGGACCGCCACGGGGAAGGGGCGGGAGAGGGCCTCTCGGTAGGCGCCCAGTTCCGCGCGGAGGCGGGAGATCTCCGCCTCCAGTTCCGCCGGGTTGTCCGAGCCCAGGGACCACACCCGCTTCGGGTCGTGGAGTTCGTCCAGGGAGACCGGCATCGAGTGCAGGGTGTCCGCGAAGGTGTCCCACTCGTCGTGGGCCACGCCCAGCATGCGGCGTACGCGGTGGCGGCCGAAGAGGAGGGCGTGGGTGGCGTACGGGGGCTCCGGGACGTCGGTGAGGAGGAGCCGTACTCCCTCCGTGAACGTCTCCTGCGCCTGTTCCAGCTCGTCGTGGGACTCCAGCGCCTCCGCCACGATCACCCAGGGGGCCGGGTCGCGGGGGGCGGCCGCTCGGACGCCGTCGATGATCGCGCGGGCCTCCGCCTCGTGGCCGTACTCCCAGAGGTTCGAGGCCTTCAGGGCCCGTACCAGATGGGGGTTCTCCAGGGGCGTCGGCGACGACAGCAGGCGGTCGTAGAGCGCGGTCGCGGCGGGGCGGTCGCCGGACAGTTCCAGGTGGGCCGCGGCCCGCAGCAGCAGGGCCTCGGTGTCCTCGGGGTAGAGGCCGGCGGTTCGCTCCAGGCGTGCCGCCTCAGCGGTGTGGTCGACGTTTTCGGCAGGCGTGTCGGGGCGCATGGGGGACACCGTACTGCCCATGGATGGCGGAGCGGAGAACAGAGGGGAGAAGAAGGGGCGGATATTGGCTGGTCGAGGGCTTGGGGGGGCCGGGGGCGGGCTGCGTCCGCGTTCGGCTGCGTCCGTTTATGCCGTTGTGTTCGGCTATGTCGGCAAGGTCTTTCTGCCGTGACGTGGCACACGGCGTTCCTGACGTCCCCACGGCCGCCTCACTCCCGCCCCCTCAGATCACCACCCCGTCGATCTGCAACGTCTGCACCGACTGTGCCGCGAACGGCACCGCCACCGTCTTCCCGCTCAGGTAGGTGTTCGCGTACGACCGGTACTGGTCGCCGCCCGTCGTCACCGTGTTCCAGCGCGGGACCAGGCCGCCCGTGCCGCCGGAGACCGTCGTGAAGCGGGAGAGGTCGAAGGTGAAGGTCTGGGGTGATGTCGAGGTGTTCACCGCGGCGATGACCAGGCGGCGGGCCGACGGGTCGTACGCCGCCGCCGCGTTGCTCGCGCCTGTGTCGAGGATCGTCATCCCCGGGCGGATGTGCCGGCTGAACTGGGCCATCACGTAGTACTTGGTCTGCACGGTCGTGGGCTGCAAGGTGTTCGCGTCGTAGGCGATCATCGCCCAGCCCGTCGTCGGGTCCATCACCTGCCAGTAGCACCACGCCGTCGGATGCAGCCAGCGGAAGTCGTAGCAGAGGTTGGAGGCCAGGGTGAGGCCCGTGCCGTCTCCGTCGCCCGTCTCCGAGTTCCACAGCTTCTTGCGGGAGGTGGTGACCACGTCCGTGTAGAGCAGGTCCCGTCGGCCGCCCGAGCCCTGGTAGCCGTGCACGTTCACCTGGCTGACCAGGGACTTCGTCGAGGAACCGAACGACGCCCACGTCGAGCGGGCCGTGTCGTAGTTCGTCTCGTCCGATGCCGAGATACGCAGGGACGTCAGGCCACGCTTGTCCAACTCGCTGCGTATGTACGGGAGTACGGCCGCCTGGACCGCCGGGTCCAGGTGGCAGCCCTCCTGGGTGCCGGTGGCGGTCCACCAGCTCGACGCCGGCTCGTTGAACGGGTCGACCGTCGCGAAGTTCACGCCCCAGTTGTTCCTGGCGTACAGCGCGGTCGCCGCCAAGTGGGAGGCGTGCTGGCGGTAGTTCCAGGTCTGGAGGTTGTTGCCGCCGTCCGCCGCACCGGAGGGGTTGTGGTTGTTGCACATCCACCACATGGGGGAGTTGGCGAAGAGCTCGGTGGTCGCGCCGCGCTGGGCCGCCTTCACCAGCATCGCGCGCTGGTTGGCGTCCGCGGTCCAGTTCCAGGCCGAGGAGGTGGGGTCCTCGTTGTTCCAGTCCTGCCAGAAGCCCTCGATCTGCTTGAAGGCGGGGATGTTCGGCGACTCGGCCATCGTCTCGCCGTTCACGCTGTTCCAGCTGCACGCCCCGAGGTTGTAGCGGGCGATGTTCAGGCCCAGGCCGGGGAGGGTCGTGCCGTTGTAGGTCACCGAGCTGGTGGTGAAGAAGAGGTCGGCGAAGTCGTTCCGGTTGCCGAACACGTTGGCCCACCAGGCCAGCGAGGTGCCCCAGCCCTCCCAGGTGCCGTACGACGTGCCGGGGTTGACGGCGATGGTCGCGTCCGCGTGTGCGGTGCCCGTGGCCAGGGCGCTGCCGAGGAGGGCGCCGCCGGTCGCCGTCAGCAGAGTTCTGCGTCGGATCATGGCATCTCCGCTTCGTCCGACGGCGGTCGTCCAACCGGCGTCGTGGGCTGTCCCGTTCGTGGGTTGTCCCGTTCATGGGCTGACCCGTTCGTGCCGTCACGAAGCATCGGGTGTGGCGCGTAAGGTTGTCGAGGGTTCCGACAGCCCTTTCTCAAACCTGTGGAGGAAGTGTTCGGGCGGTCGGACGTGCCTGGGTCGGGCCTGGGGCGTGCATGGGTCTGGAGACCTCGCGCCCCGGCCCCTATCGTGCGGGCGGCCCCGGCGGAGGAGGCTCTCGATGGTGCGGGTTCGCGTCGTGCGGCACAGCGGGCTGCGGCGGCGTGCCCGCGGGCGGCGGGTGCTGTGGGGCGGCGGGGAGGTGCTCGTCACCGTCGGGGTGGTGCTTCTGCTGCTGGTCGTGCACCAGATGTGGTGGACCAACCGGGAGGCGAGGGAAGGGGCCGAGCGGGAGGTCCGGGCGCTGGAGCGGGCCTGGGACGGCGGTGATTCCCGTACGGTCCTTCCGGCGGCGCCGGCCGAGTCACCCGCGTCCGCCCCCGAGGGCGGCGGCTCGGCCGAACCGAACGACGGCACCCGACGGCAGCCGGCCGCCGCGCCCGCACCCGACTGGTCCCAGGCCTACGCCATCCTCACCGTCCCCCGCCTCCACCTCCGCGTCCCCGTCGCCGAGGGCGTCAGCCGGAGCGGGGTGCTCAACAAGGGCTACGTCGGCCACTATCCCGGCACCGGGCAGCCGGGCCAGGCAGGCAACTTCGCCGTCGCCGGGCACCGCAACACCCACGGCGAGCCCTTCCGGTACATCAACCGGCTGGAGCGCGGGGACACGGTACGGGTGGAGACGCGCGGCGCGACGTTCACGTACACCGTGGACCGGACGCTGCCGCGGACCGCCCCCCACGACAGCGGCGTGATCCGGCCGGTACCGCGTTCCGTCGTCGAGCCGGACGCCGGATACGACGAACCCGGTTACTACCTCACCCTCACCACCTGCACCCCCGAGTACACCTCGAAGTACCGCCTGGTGGTGTGGGCCAAGCTCGTGTCGATGCGCCCGCGCTGAGGCGGACACTCCTAGGCCGCGCGCTCGCGCAGCGCCACCACGCTCACCGCCGCCAGCAGCGCCAGCCCGGCCGAGACGACCATGGCGGTGTCCGCGCCCCGCGCCAGCCCGCCCCCGGAGGATGTGACGAGGGCGATGGTCAGGGCCACGCCGGCGCAGGAGCCGATGTACCGGAACGTCTGCTGGGCGCCGGAGCCCATCGCGGCTCGCTGGGCGGGCACGGACTGCACCGAGAGCAGCGGCAGCGCGGCGTTGAGCAGGCCGCTGCCGACGCCGGCCACCATCATGCCGGGCAGCAGGCGGAGCCAGGAGCCGGAGCCGAGTGAGCCCAGCAGCGCCAGCGCGCCGGCCGCGTGCAGCACGAAACCGATGGCCAGCTGCCACTGCGGCGAGACCCGGCCCGCCAGCCTGCGGGCCTGGAGGGCCACCGCGAAGGACAGCCCGGACCAGAGCAGGAACAGCCACGCGGTGTCCATCGCGGACAGGCCGAGCGTCTGCTGGAGCAGCGCGGGCAGGAAGCTGAACAGGCCGATCACGGCGAGACCGGTGAACAGTCCGCCGGCCGAGGACGCGAGGAAGCGGGGGCGGCGGAGCAGGGAGAGGTCGATCATCGGTGTCGCGGTGCGGTGTTCGATCACGGTGAAGAGCGCCAGCAGGGCCACGGTCGCCAGGAGCAGCAGGCCCACGGGTGCCCGCAGCCAGCCGTCGCGGCCCAGGGTCAGCGCCGCCACCAGGGAGACCAGGGCCAGTCCGAAGGTCACCGCGCCGGCCAGGTCGGGGCGGCCGCCGCGCGGGGCGCGGGACTCCGACAGCGCGCGGGTGGACAGCGCCGCCACGGTGATCGCGGCGGCGCCGAGGACGCCGTAGGAGATCCGCCAGTTCGCCATCGCGCCGGCGAGGAGGGGGCCCAGCGCGATGCCGCCGCTGACGCAGGCACCCCATACGCCGGTCGCGTGCAGTCGGCCGCGCGGGTCGGGGAAGGCGTGGACGATCAGGCCGAGGCTGCTGGCGAGGATCGCCGCGCTGGAGGCGCCCTGGGCGACGCGGGCGAGCGTGAAGAGCCAGGTGGTGGTGGTCAGGGCGCCCAGGGCCGTGGTGAGGCCGAGGGCGAAGGTGCCTGCGATGAAGATCCGGCGGCGGCCGTAGTCGTCGGCGAGGCTGCCGGCCACCAGGAGGAGCGCGGCGAGGCCGAGCGGGGTGCCGTTGAGGAGCCAGGCCTGGGTGGAGAGCGGGGTGTGCAGGGCGGCGGCGGTCTGGGGGAGCGTCGCGATCGGTGCCGTATACGTCATCAGGGCCACGACGGTGGCGGCGCTGGTGAGGGCCAGCGTGGCGCGCCGGTGTGCGGGCTGCTCGGCGGGGGCGGCCTCGGACGTGGTCCGGGGGGTGGCCCGCGGGGTGACCTCGGTGAGAGTTCGTTCATTGAACTTGGGCATGCGTCGCACCCTAACAGGGTCAGTTCATTCATTGAACCATGAAGGTGGAAAGGGCTAGAGTGGACGCCATGGCACTGGGCAAGGAATACGCGACACAGCAGTGCTCGATCGCTCGGGCGCTCGAGGTCGTCGGCGAGCGCTGGACGCTGCTCGTCGTCCGCGACGCCCTGTACGGGGTCCGGCGCTACAACGACTTCCTGCTCCACCTGGGCATCCCGCGCGCCGTGCTGGCCGCCCGCCTCCAGACCCTCACCGCGGAGGGCATCCTCGAAAAGCGCCGGTACCAGCAGTCGCCGCCACGCGACGAGTACGTCCTGACCGAGCGCGGCATCGCCCTGTGGCCCACCCTGCGCTCCCTCGGCATCTGGGGGCGCGAGCACTTCGGCGAGGCCAAGCTGCGGTACTTCCGGCACGCGCGGTGCGGTACCGAACTGGGGACGTACGGAGAATGCCCCGCCTGCGCAACCGTCGTACCGGTCCAGGACGTCCTCATGGAGCCGGGACCCGGACTCGATCCGAACCCGGCGGATCCGGTCGGCCGGGCGCTGCTCAAGCCCAAGCGGCTGCTGCTGCCCATCGAGGCCGAGTCGGCGGATCCTGTATAACGAACAGCAGAACGAGCGCCGCAGCGACGAGACGTACGAGGGGAGGGGCGCCGATGATCCGTGGTCTTGCCGGTCTGCGCCCCGCCGCCGCGCTCGTGCTGCTCTTCCTCCAGATCGCCCTGCTCGACACCGGCAGCCTCTCCGCGACCGTCGCGCTCGCGGCGACCGCCGCCGCCGGTTCCGCGTTCGCGGTCTGCTCCCTGCTGGCCTCGCGCGCCGCGCCCGCCGTGGCGCCCACGCGGGTGCGTACGGCCATCCGTGACCGGGCCCGCCGTACGGCCTTCCTGCCCCAACGCGACCCCGACGCCTCGGGCCGGCCCCGGCCCAGGGCACCCGGGCACGCCCTCCCGGCGACCGTCGCGTAGGGCACGCACCGACCTCTGATTCCCCACGTGTGACCCGACGCGGGTCGTCCTGCCGCGATGCCGCTTCCCGGCATCTCTCCACCACTGAGGCACGACGAGACCCTCGGAGGGCTCACCCATGTCCGTTTTCGCTGACCTTGTTCAGCAGTTGGCCGATCTGCTCACCCCGCTGTTCGGCGCCTGTGCGGCGGCCGCCGCGATCGTCCTGTTCACCGCGTTCGTACGGCTGCTCGTGCATCCCCTGTCCCGGGCCGCCGCACGGGGACAGAAGCGGCGGACCGAGTTGCAGCCGAAGATCGCCGAGTTGCGGAAGAAGCACGGCAAGAACCCCGAGAAGCTCCAGCGGGCCGTACTGGAACTGCACACGAGGGAAAAGGTGTCCCCCCTGTCCGGGATCATGCCCAGCCTGTGCCAGCTGCCCGCGTTCTTCCTGCTGTACCACCTGTTCTCGAACAGCACGATCGGCGGCGGGGAGAACGAACTGCTCACCCACCAGCTGTTCGCCGCGCCCCTCGGCGAACGGTGGGCGGACGCGCTCGGCGGCGGCGGGCTGTTCGGGGGCGCGGGGCTCGTGTACGTCGGGCTGTTCGTGGTCGTCGCCGGCGTCGCCGCGTTCAACTACCGCCGTACGAAGCGGATGATGGCGGCCAATCCGGTCGCGCCGGTGGTAGACGGCGAGCCGGTGCCGGGGATGGGCGCCGTCACCAAGGTCATGCCGTTCATGTCCTTCTTCACTCTGGTCACCGTGGCCGTCGTACCGCTGGCCGCCGCGCTGTACGTGGTGACCAGCACGACGTGGAGCGCGGTGGAACGCGCGGTGCTCTACCGCTGACGCCCGGGCCTACGGTCCAGTACGTGAACCGGGTATTGCGGACTGGCCGTGGACCTTGGAGGATCGACCAGTCCTCCGATGGCTGCACCCGTCGGCGGGCGCCCCGCGATCGAGGGAGATTGTGACCATGAAGCTGCTGCGAGTCGGTACGGCGGGAGCGGAGACGCCCGCGCTGCTCGACGCCGAGGGGGTTCTGCGGGACCTGTCGGGCGTCGTGCCGGACATCGACGGGCCGCTGCTCGCCGACGACGCGGCACTCGGCCGGATCCGTGCCGCCGCGGACGCCGGGGAGCTGCCCGAGCTGGACGCGGCCGGGCTGCGGATCGGGCCGCCGCTCGCGCGGATCGGCAAGGTCGTGTGCATCGGGCTGAACTACCACGACCACGCCCGCGAGACCGGCGCCGAGCCGCCCGCCGAGCCGGTCGTCTTCTTCAAGGCCGCGGACACGGTCGTGGGTCCGAACGACACCGTGCTGGTCCCTCGCCGGTCCGTGAAGACCGACTGGGAGGTCGAGCTCGCGGTCGTCATCGGCCGTACGGCCCGCTATGTGGAGTCCGCCGAGCAGGCGCTCGCGCATGTCGCCGGGTACGCGGTCGCGCACGACGTGTCCGAGCGGGAGTTCCAGATCGAGCGCGGCGGGACCTGGGACAAGGGCAAGAACTGCGAGACGTTCAACCCGCTGGGGCCGTGGCTGGTGACGGCGGACGAGGTGCCGGATCCGCAGAACCTCGCGCTGAAACTGTGGGTCAACGGCGAGCTGAAGCAGGACGGGACGACCGCCGAGCAGATCTTCCCGGTGGCGGAGGTCGTGCGGTACGTCAGCCAGTTCATGACCCTGTATCCCGGTGACGTCATCAACACCGGCACGCCGGCGGGGGTGGCCATGGGGCAGCCCGAGCCGAAGCCGTACCTGCGGGCCGGGGACGTGGTGGAGCTGGAGATCGAGGGGCTGGGACGGCAGCGGCAGGAGCTGAAGGACGCCTGAGGGGCGGGGGCTGCGCGTGGATGGGCGGCCGCGGGTCGTCCGTGGTCGCTCGCGCAGTTCCCCGCGCCCCTGAAGGCGGGCGTTGCTCTTACTGCTTCTCCGGGAAGTGCTCCACCGCCTCCACCACCATCCGGTGGTCCTCCAGCTGCGGCAGGCCGCTGACCGTCACCGACCCGATGACGCCGGCGCCCTCGACATGGACGGGGAACGAGCCGCCGTGCGCCGCGTAGGTGTCGGGGTCCAGGCGGGAGGAGTCCTCGAAGGTCGTGCCCTTGGCGCGGGAGCGGGCGCCGACGATGTAGGAGGAGGTGCCGTAGCGCTCCACCACCCGGCGCTTGCGGGCGATCCAGGCGTCGTTGTCCGGCGTGGAGCCGGGCAGCGCCGCGTGGAAGAGCTGCTGGCCGGCCCGGTGGATGTCGATCGCGACCGGGGCCTGGCGCTCGCGGGCCATCTCGACCAGCAGGGAACCCAGGGCCCAGGCGTCCTCGTAGGTGAACCGGGGGAAGACCAGACGGCGTTCCTGGGCCTCCAGCTCCTCCAGGGACGGGGTGATCTCCGGGTGGAACTTCGGGGTGATCTCCGGGGTGTGCGTCTCGTGGGTCACAGCGTCACCGTCACTCCGTCGCGGGCCGCACGGTGTGCCGCCTCCAGTACGTCGAGGGTGGCGGCCGCCTCCAGGGCGGTCACCGGGTTGGGGCCGCCGTCGAGCAGCGCCTTGGCCACGGCCGCGTAGTAGGCCGGGTAGTCGCCGGGCAGGGTGGGTTCGGCGCGGCCGCCGCCGGTCAGGGGGGACTCGCCGGCGCCGACCCGGCCCCACAGCGACTCGGGTTCGACGCCCCAGTCCGCGCCGGCGCCCGGGCGCAGGCCGTCGCGCAGCGCCGCCTCCTGCGGGTCCAGGCCGTACTTGACGTAGCCGGCCTCGGAGCCCAGCACCCGGAAACGCGGGCCGAGTTGGGCGGTGGTGGCGGAGGCGTACAGGTGGGAGCGGACGCCGTTCGCGTGGGTGAGCGCGATGAAGGTGTCGTCGTCCGTCTCGGCGCCGGGGCGGCGGACGGCGGCCTCGGCGTAGACATGCGTGACGGGGCCGAAGAGGACCAGTGCCTGGTCGACCAGATGGCTGCCGAGGTCGTACAGCAGACCTCCGATCTCTGCCGGGTCGCCGGACTCCCGCCAGCCGCCCTTCAGTTGCGGACGCCAGCGTTCGAAACGGGACTCGAAGCGCCATACGTCGCCCAGCTCGCCCTCGGCCAGGAGGTGGCGGAGGGTCAGGAAGTCGTTGTCCCAGCGGCGGTTCTGGAAGACCGAGAGCAGCAGGCCGCGTTCCTCGGCGAGCGCCGCCAGCTCACGTGCCTCGGCCGCGGTGCCGGCGATCGGCTTGTCGACGACGACCGGCAGGCCGGCCTTGAGGGCGGCGGTGGCGAGCGGGACATGCGTCTTGTTCGGGGACGCGATGACGAGGAGGTCGAGATCGGTGGCGCGGGCGAGCAGCTCGTCGGGCGTGGCGGCCACGCGTACGTCCGGGTGCTCGGTGGTGGCCTGCTTCTGCCGCTCGGGGTTCGACGTGACCACCGTGTCCAGGGCGAGCCCTTCGGTGGTGGCGATCAGCGGAGCGTGGAAGACGGAGCCGGCCAGGCCGTATCCGACGAGGCCCACGCGCAGAGGGGTAGCGGTCGTGCCGGGAGTGCCAGTCATGCCGTCTACTTTCGCAACGCTGTTGCCAAAGTGCAAGCGCGGGAGAGAATGGTCGGGTGATGGCTGGTGTGGACAGGACGAAGGGCGGGGGCGGCACAGCCCCGGGCGCCCCTGCCGAACCCGACGATGGCGGTGCCGGAGGGGTGAGCGGTGTGAATCTGGGCGCCCTGCGCAGTCACAACACCGCGCTCGTGCTCGATCTGCTGCGCACGGCCGGCCCCGAGGGCATCAGCCGGCTCGAACTCGCCGAGCGCACCGGGCTCACCCCGCAGGCGGTCAGCAAGATCACCGCCCGGCTCCGGGAGGAGGGGCTCGCGGCGGAGGCGGGGCGGCGGGCGTCGACCGGGGGCAAGCCGCGCACGGTGCTGCGGCTGGTGCCGGAGGCCGGGCACGCGGTCGGGGTGCATCTGGACCGGGACGAGCTGACGGTCGTGCTCTGTGATCTGACCGGCGCCGTGGTGGCCCGGCGGACCGCCGCGCTGGACCTGGGCGCCGGTGCGGACACGGTCGTCGAGCGGGCGGTCGGCGAGGTGACGGCAATAGCGGGTGACGACGGACCTCCGGGCGCGGTGCTCGGGGTCGGCGTGGCGCTGCCCGGACCGCTCGACCACCGGCGCGGGGTGCTGCACCGGGTCACCGGGTTCCCGGAGTGGAACGGCTTCCCGCTGCGGGACGTGCTCGCGCGCCGGCTCTCGCTGCCGGTCGTCGTCGACAAGGACACCAACGCCGCCGCCCTCGGACTCGCGGTCGAGGGAGCGGCCGGGAACTTCGCGTCCTTCGCGTATCTGCACTTCGGGGCCGGGCTCGGCGGCGGGCTCGTGATCGGGGGAGCGGTGCACCGGGGCGCCCGCACCGGGGCTGGGGAGTTCGGGCACCAGGTCGTGCAGCTGGACGGGCCGCCCTGCGAGTGCGGCAACCGCGGCTGCGTGGAGGCGCTGTGCCTGGCCGCGGTGGCCCGGGGCGACCTCGCGGAGGCGGCACGCGTGCTCGGTACCGCGGCCGGCAACCTGGCCGCCCTGCTCGACGTCGACCTCGTCCTGCTGGGCGGTCGTACGATCGCCGCCGCGCCCGGGACCTTCGTACGCGGGGTCACCGCCGTCCTGGAGGAACGCGCCGGGCGGGCGGGCGAGGACGCGGTGCCGGTACGGGTCGCCTCCGGTGCGGGGCAGGGCGTGGCCGAGGGGGCGGCGCAACTGCTGCTGGCGCCCCTGTTCGGGCGGGCGGAGGGGTGACGTCCGTTCGGGTCCGGTGCTGATGCGGGCGGTCCGCTGAACGAGCGGACTTGCCGTCGCCGTACGGAATGGCTCCACCCCGATCCCGCGCGCACCCGGCATGGTCATGTGTTCATGCGACTGCACACACCTGTCCCCCTCGTCCTCGCAGCAGCCGCCCTCCTGGCCGCCGCGCCCCCGGTGCGCGCGGAGTCTCCCGTCGAGCTGCCCGGCTGTGCCACCGAAGACGGCGCCTTCCCCCTCACCACCCGCCTGCACGGCGGCCCCGCCTCCTATACCGCCGGCGGCGGGTTCGGTACCTGGTACCTGGACCTCACCAACACCACCCGCCGGACCTGCACCGGCATCCACCCCGTCGTCGTCCTCGTCGACGGCAAGCGGGCCCTGCGGCCGTCCCAGCCCCGCCTGGAGTTCTACGGCACCCCCGTCGGTGCCCGGGAGGAAGCCCGGGACGCCTCCCGGCACGGCACCCGCCCGCACCCCGTGCGCTTCGAGCCCACCGACGACGACGAACTCGTCGGCGCCTTCGACGGCTTCCCCGGTTTCACCGTCGGCCCTCGCAAAACCGTCACCGTGAAGGTGCGGCTGGCGGTCACCTCGGACGCCGTACCGAACGACGTCACCGCCAACGCGGCCGTCGTCCAGCGCCACGAGGGCGACGGCGACTGGGTCGGGCAGTCCAACGACTACCGCTTCAAGATCGAGGCGGACCCCGCCGACACGGCGGACGAGCCGTCCGGCACGGCCACCCGGACCGACCCCGCGGATCCCGTGGATCCCGCGGATCCCGCCGACCCCGACGCCGACGCCTCGGTGAACCCCTCCGACCCGGACGCGGCGCCCAGCCCCGGCGCGGACGACCGCCATGAGCTCTCCCTCGCCGACGAACTGGCCCGCACCGGCCTCACCTCGACCCCGGGTGTGACCCTCGCCGTCGCCGCCTTCCTCCTCCTGACCGGCGCCGCGATCCTCCTGGTCCGCAGACGACGCTGAGGCCGAGCCCCGGAGCCCTGTGCGGAGGCGCCGCCGAAGCGGCCCGCCCCGTCTGCGACGATCCCTGCGTGGACTACCCGAACGACCAGGCCCCCGGCGCCCCCGTGCGCCACGGCATCCCGGAGCACGGCCGCATCCCGAAGTACTACGCGGTCAAGGCCCGGCTCGACCAGCTCATCGGCGAACTCGACGAGGGCGACCCGCTGCCCACCGAACGCGATCTCTCGGAGAGTTACGAGGTCGCCCGCGAGACCGTCCGGCAGGCGATCCGCGAACTGGTGCTGGAAGGGAAGCTGCGGCGGCAGGGGCGGGGCACCGTCGTCGCCGGACCCAAGCTCGAACAGCCCCTCTCGCTCGCCAGCTACACCGAGGGCGTACGGCGCCAGGGCCGCACCCCCGGCCGTACCCTCGTCACCCTCGACCGCTTCCCCTGCCCCGCCGCCCTCGCCGCCGAGACCGGCCTGGAGCCCGGCGCTCCCGTCTGGCACCTGGAGCGCGTCCTGCTCGCCGACGACGAGCGGGTCGGCCTGGAGAGCACATACGTCGCCGTGGCCCGGGTGCCGCGCCTCGACGTCGACTTCGACCCGGACTCCTCCTTCTACGCCTTCCTGGACCGGCAGGGCATCGGCTTCGGCGACGCCGACGAGCGCATCGAGACGGTGCTGGCCACCCCGCGCGAGGCCCTGCTCATCGGCACTCCGCCCGCCCTGCCGATGCTGCTCATCCACCGTGTCTCCCGGGACACCGAGGGCCGGCCGCTGGAGCGGGTGCGGACGCTGTACCGGGGGGACCGCTTCTCCTTCAGCGCCCACCTCGGCGGCTGAAAAGTCCGGAAACCAACCCCTTTCGCAGGCCTGTGAATGTCACGAAAGGATAACGGGTCTAGCCCAAACGTGATAGCCAGTTCACGCTCTCGTTGTCAGCCGGACCCTTCCGGTTACCCGATCCCGAGGAGCGTGGCCGTCGTGAGAGTGATAGTCGTCGGAGCCGGCGTGGTGGGCACCATGCACGCCTGGCAAGCAGTGGAACGCGGCCATGAGGTCGTACAGATCGAGCGCGAGGCGGAGGCTCGCGGCGCTTCGTTGCGCAACTTCGGCCAGATCTGGGTGAGCGGACGCGCGGGCGGTGCGGAGCTGGAGACAGCGCTGCGGGCCCGGGAGCTGTGGGAGGAGATCGGAGCCCGGGTGCCGGGCCTCGGCTTCCGGCCCAACGGCTCCCTGACGCCCGTCCGCGGCGACCTCGAACTCGCCGTCGCCGAGGCCGCCGTGGCCCGCGAGGACGCCGCCGCGCGCGGTCACAAGCTGCTGACCCCCGACGAGGCACGGGCCCTCAACCCCGCCCTGCGCGGCGAGTTCGCCGCCGCCCTGTACTGCGAGCGGGACGCGGCCGTCGAGCCGCGCACCGCACAGCTCGCCCTGCGCGAAGAGCTGCTGAAGTCCCCGAACTACACCTTCAAGCCGGGCCGGGAGGTCCGCGAGGTCATCGGCCACAGCGCCGTCCGCGACGACCACGGCGACGTGCACAGCGGCGACGTCGTCGTGCTGTGCACCGGCGCCTGGCTCGGCGGCCTGGTCCGCGAGCTGGCCGGCCCCGACCTGCCGGTGCGCCGCGTCCGCCTCCAGATGATGCAGACCGACCCGCTGGGCGAGCCGCTGACCACGTCGGTCGCCGACGCGGACAGCTTCCGCTACTACCCGGCCTACGCCTCCGCCGCCCTCGACGAGCTCAACGCCGGTCAGGCGCAGGCGGAGACCGCGGCGGCCCACAAGATGCAGCTGCTGATGGTGCAGCGCGCCGACGGCGGCCTGACCATCGGCGACACCCACGAGTACGAACACCCCTTCGCCTTCGACACCCTGGAGGACCCCTACGACCACCTCACCGAGGTCGTCGAGTCCCTCCTCGGCCGCCCGCTGCCGAAGGTCCGGCGCCGCTGGGCGGGCGTGTACGCGCAGTGCACCGACACGACCCGGGTCGTGCACCGCCAGCAGGTGCGCGACGGGGTGTGGCTGGTCACCGGGCCCGGCGGGCGCGGTATGACCTGCTCGCCCGCGATAGCCGAGACGACCGCGAACGAACTGGGCTGGTGACAGACATGACTGAGGGCATCCGAAATCTCCGGCTCGTCGTGCTCGACATGGCCGGCACCACCGTCGCCGACGGCGGCCTCGTCGAGCGGGCCTTCGCGGCGGCCTCCGCCGAACTGGGCGTCGAGCCCGGCACCCCCGACCACGCCGACAAGCTCGCCTACGTGCGCGCCACCATGGGCGAGTCCAAGATCTCCGTCTTCCGGCACCTGTTCGGCACCGAGGAGAAGGCGCAGCGCGCCAACGCCGCCTTCGAGAAGGCGTACGGCGAACTCGTCGACGGCGGGCTGGTCGCCCCGATCCCCGGCGCCCGCGAGGCCATCGAGGAACTCCAGGCCGGCGGCCGTACCGTCGTCCTGACCACGGGCTTCGCCCGGGTCACCCAGGACGCGATCCTCGACGCGCTCGGCTGGCGGGACCTGGTGCCCCTCACCCTGTGCCCCGCGGACGCCGGAGGCCGGGGGCGTCCGTACCCCGACATGGTCCTCACCGCGCTCCTGCGGACGGCCGCCGCCGACGACGTCCGCGAGATCGCCGTCGTCGGCGACACCTCCTACGACATGCTCAGCGGCGTGCGTGCGGGCGCCGGCCTCGTCGCCGGCGTGCTCACCGGCGCGCACGACGCGGACGCGCTGCGGGCGGCCGGGGCCACCCATGTGCTGGACAGCGTGGCGCAGTTGCCGGGCGTGATCACATGACCGGCATCCGCTTCGACTCGGTGACGGTCGCCTACGACGGCAACGTCGTCCTCGACTCGCTCGACCTCACCGTCGAGCCCGGCGAGGTCATGGCGCTGCTCGGGCCGTCCGGATCCGGCAAGACCACCGCGCTGCGGGCGGTCGCCGGGTTCGTCCGGCCCGCCTCCGGGCGGGTGTTCCTCGGCGGCGAGGACGTCACCGACCTGCCGCCGTACCGGCGCGGCATCGGCATGGTCGTCCAGCAGTACGCCCTGTTCCCGCACATGCGGGTCGAGGAGAACGTCGCCTTCGGACTGAGGGCGCGGCGCGGACAGGCCAAGCTTCCCAAGGCCGAGATCCGCACCCGGGTCGCCGAGGCCCTGGAGATGACCGGCATGGCCGGCTATGCCCGCCGCTACCCGCGCGAGCTGTCCGGCGGCCAGCAGCAGCGCGTCGCCATCGCCCGCGCGCTCGCCATCCGCCCCGGCGTCCTCCTCCTCGACGAGCCGCTGTCCGCCCTCGACGCCCGGCTGCGCTCCGGCATGCTCGCCGAACTGGCGCGGCTGCACCGCGAGTTGCCGGACGTGACGATCCTGTACGTCACCCACGACCAGGTCGAGGCGCTCACCCTCGCCGACCGGATCGCGGTGATGGACAACGCCCGGCTCCAGTCCTGCGGCACCCCGCGGGAGCTGTACCGGGCGCCCGCGAACGAGTTCACGGCCTCCTTCGTCGGCAACGCCAACCTGCTGCCGGTGACGGTCGGTTCGGGCGGCGTCGCCTTCGGCGGCGGCGAGCTGAAGGTGGACACGGAGGGCGCGGCGCGGGGCGCGAAGGCGACGCTGTGCGTACGGCCCCACCTCGTCGGCCTCGGCGAGGGGCCCAACCGGCTCGCCGGGACCGTGACGGAGATCCAGTGGCGCGGCTCCACCCACCGGCTGTACGTCGAGGTCGACGGGCATCGGGTCATCGCTGACCTGCGGGAACTGAGGGACCCGCCGGCTCATGGTGACGCGGTGACGCTGCACTTCGCCCCTGAGGACGCGGTGCTGCTGACCGCCGGAGTCACCCATGACTAAACGGCTGCTGTGGGCAACCCCACCTGTCGCCCTCCTCGCCCTCGTCTTCCTCTACCCCCTCGCCCTCGTCGTCCAGCAATCCCTCCAGCCCGACACCGGCGGCACGTCCTTCGAGCCGTACGCCGACGTCTTCGCCTCCGACGCCTTCCGCGAGGCGCTGTGGACCACCGTGTGGCTGGCGGTCGGCTCGACCGTCGGATGTCTGGTCCTCGGCTTCGTGATCGCGCTCGTCATCGCCTTCGTGCCCTTCCCCGGGGCACGGGCGGTGGCCCGCTTCATCGACGTCTTCCTGTCCTTCCCGTCCTTCCTGATCACGCTGGCCCTGCTGTTCATCTACGGCACGGTCGGCATGGCCAACGGCCTGTGGACCGACGTCACCGGCGCGGCGGACGGCCCGTTCCAGTTCCTGACCACCCCCTGGGGCGTGCTGCTGGCCGAGATCACCTACTTCACGCCCTTCGTCGTACGACCGCTGCTCGCGGCCTTCTCCCAACTGGACACCGCTCAGCTGGAGGCGGCCAGTTCGCTCGGCGCGCGTCCGCTGCGCATCGTCCGCCGGGTGATCCTCCCCGAGGCGGTGCCCGCGCTCGCGGCGGGCGGCAGCCTCGTACTGGTGCTGTGTCTCAACGAGTTCGGGATCGTCCTGTTCACCGGCGCGAAAGGCGTCACGACCCTGCCGATGCTCGTCTACAGCAAGGCGATCCTGGAGTCCGACTACCCGGGCGCGTGCGTGGTCGCCGTCGTCAACGTCCTGATCTCCGTGGGCCTCTACGGCCTCTACCGGGTGGTGAGCCGCCGTGCTGGTGCATAGCCGCGGGGCGAAGTGGGCCGTATGGGCCGTGTTCCTCGTCCTCTTCCTGCCCCTGTTCGCCCTGCCTCTCCTCGTCGTCCTCAGCGCGTCCTTCGCCACCAACTGGTCGAGCGTGCTGCCCTCCGGCTTCACGACCGGGCACTACGACGCCGCCACCCGCGGCGAGGCCCTCCAGGCCCTCACCACCAGCCTGGTGACCGCCGCCGCCGCGAGCGTCCTCGCCCTGGCCGCCGGGACCTGGGCCGCGCTCGCCGCCGCCGGACTCAAACGGCGCCACCGCAGGGTGATGGACGCGCTCTTCGTGCTGCCGGTCGCCGTGCCGTCCGTGGTCGTGGGCCTGGCGATCCTGGTCGCCTTCTCCAAGCCGCCGTTCCTGCTCAACGGCACCCGGGAGATCGTGATCCTCGCCCACACCGTCCTGGTCACCGCGTTCGCCTACCAGTCCGTGTCCGCCGCGCTCGCCCGCCTCGACCCGGCGTACGAACAGGCCGCCGCCTCCCTCGGCGCCCGGCCCGGCTACGTCCTGTGGCGGGTCAGGCTGCCCCTGCTGCTGCCCTCCCTGACCGCCGCCGCCGGCCTCTGCTTCGCCCTGTCCATGGGCGAGTTGAGCGCCACGATGATGCTCTATCCGCCCGACTGGACCCCGCTTCCCGTCCTGATCTACGCGGCCACCGACCGCGGCGCCCTCTTCGCCGGGTCCGCCCTCGCGGTGGTCCTGATGACGGCGACCCTGCTCGCGCTGTTCGTCGTCTCCCGCGTCCGCACCAAGGCCTCGTACCGCTGACACACCCTGTCCGCCGATCAACACCCCTTCCCCCGCAAGGAGTTCACCTCGTCATGCCCAGAAACACGCTCAAGATCGCCCTCGCGGTGTCCCTCGCCGCCACCCCGCTGCTGTCCGCCTGCGGAGGCGACTCCGCCGCCTCCGACGAGAAGGTCGTCACCGTCTACAGCGCCGACGGCCTCAAGGGCGAGAACGGCGACGGCTGGTACGACAAGATCTTCAAGGACTTCGAGAAGCAGACCGGCATCAAGGTCGAGTACGTCGAGGGCGGCTCGGGCGAGATGGTGCAGCGCGCCGCCCGCGAGAAGAACAACGCGCAGGCCGACGTGCTCGTCACACTTCCGCCCTTCATCCAGCAGGCCGACGGCAAGGGCCTGCTCCAGAAGTACGCCCCGAAGGGCTCCGACCAGGTCAACGGCGCCGACAAGGGTGCCGACGCCACCTGGACCTCGGTCGTCAACAACTACTTCGGCTTCATCTACAACAAGAAGGAGCTGAAGACGCCGCCCACCACGTGGGAGGAGCTGCTGGACGGCAAGTACAAGAACAAGCTCCAGTACTCCACCCCGGGCGTCGCCGGCGACGGCACCGCCGTCCTCATCAAGGCCATGCACGACTTCGGCGGACAGAAGGCGGCCCTGGACTACCTCGGCAAGCTCCAGTCCAACAACGTCGGCCCGTCCGCCTCCACCGGCAAGCTCGCCCCCAAGGTCGACAAGGGCGAGATCCACGTCGCCAACGGTGACGTCCAGATGAACTTCGCCCAGTCCAAGACCATGCCGAACCTCGGCATCTGGTTCCCCGCGAAGGACGGCGGCAAGCCCACCACCTTCGCCCTGCCCTACGCCGCCGGCCTCGTCACCGACGCCCCGCACACCGAGAACGGCAAGAAGCTCCTCGACTTCATGCTGAGCCAGGACGCCCAGCAGCAGGTCAGCGAGATCGGCGGCGGCTTCAGCGCCCGCCAGGACGTCAAGGCCACCGACGCCAACGCGATCGCCCTCGCCAAGATCATCGAGGGCGTCGAGGTCTTCGAGCCCGACTGGGACGACATCGACAAGAACCTGACGTCGTACGTCGACGCCTGGAAGTCGGCCACCGGCAGCTGACCCGCCTCCTGAAGTCCACCCACCGAGGCGATACCACCAGAGCCACACCTGCAAAGCCGCACCACCGCAACGCCCCTGGCACCACCACCGGGGGCGTCGCCATGCCCGCACCCACCCGCCCCAGGAGGATCACGTGACGTCACACCTGTCCCGCCGCACCGTCCTCACCACCAGCGCGGCGACCGCCGCCACCCTGGCACTCGGCACCGCCAGCGCCTCCCAGGCGCACGCCGTCCCCACGCTCCCGAACGGCACCAGCAAGGACAAGGTGCTCGTCATCGGCATGGACGGACTGCGCCACGACCGCATCGACGCCGCGAACGCCCCGCACCTGAAGGCCATGATGAGCGAGGGCACGTACGGCACCTCGCTGCTGTACGCCAGTCCGATGGCCGCGACCTCCTCCGGCCCCGGCTGGTCCACCATCTCCACCGGTGTGTGGCCGGACAAGCACGGCGTCAAGGACAACACCTTCGTCGGCAAGAAGTACGGCCAGTACCCCGGCTTCCTGGCCCGTCTCGCCCAGGTGCAGCCCGCGCTCTCCACGTACGCGGCCGTCGACTGGAAGCCCCTGGACGCCCAGGGCACCGTCACCCCCGGCGCCGACGCCAAGCTCGTCCTCGACGGCGACCGTGACGGCTACACCGGCCACGACGCCACCATCGCCGCCGAGACCGAGGCGATCATCCGGGACCAGAACCCCGACGTCCTGTTCGTCTACTTCGGCCAGTCCGACATCGTCGGCCACAACCAGGGCGCCGGCAGCCAGGCCTACCTCGACCAGATCGCCGTGCAGGACGCCTACGTCGGCCGGCTGCGCGCCGCGATCAAGGCCCGGCCCTCCTACGCCACCGAGCGCTGGACGGTCATCGTCGCCACCGACCACGGCCACCTCGACGCGGGCGGTCACGGCGGGTCCTCGATCGAGGAGCGGCGCACCTTCGTCCTCGCCACCGGTCCCGGCATCGCGGCGGGCGCCCGCCCGATCGACACCCGGCTCGTGGACGTCGCCGCCACCGTCTTCAAGCAGCTCGGCATCACCCCCGACCCCGCCTGGGGCCTGGACGGCAAGCCCGTCCAGGAGCGCTCCACCGACCCCTTCGAGGCGCTGCGGCCGTCCCTGACCGGCCGGGTCGACGAGACCGGCATCCCGGCCGGTGTGCTCGGCTTCACGCACACCGCGCCCAGCGGCTGGTCCGTCATCAACAACGCCATGGGCACCGGCGGGATGACCGAGTGGCGCGGCTGGGCCTTCGCCACCGACGAGTTCTGGTCCCGCACCCAGCGCGACCAGTGGCGTGAACTGAACGTCCGCGCCCGCGGTGTCTTCGCGGTCGCCGACTCCGACGAGTGGTCGGACAAGACCCTGTCCGGCACCTACGACTCCACGCTGGTCACCCCGGCGTACGACGTCACCGGCCGGACCAAGGTGCGGCTGGACTTCACCACCCTCTACCGGCAGGAAGGCGCCCAGACGGCCCAGATCCTGGTCTCCTTCAACGGCGGCGCCCCCACCGTCGTCAAGAGCTACACCTCCGACGTCGTCTCGCAGCCCCAGTCGCTGACCGTCGACGTCCCCTCCGGAGCCTCCAGCGTGAACTTCCGGTTCCGCTACACCGGGTCCAACAACTGGTACTGGGTGATCGACGGGGTCAGGATCAGCCAGTCCTGACTACGCTGGGGGCGTCGGCACGCCGTGGTTCCGGCGCCCCCAGCTCGTCCGTACGCAGGCCAGGAGAGTCACAGCAACATGGCAGACCGCAAGCCCATCGAGTCTTGGCTCACCGACATGGACGGTGTGCTCATCCACGAGGGCGTACCGATCCCCGGCGCCGACGCCTTCATCAAGAAGCTGCGCGATTCGGGCCGGCCCTTCCTCGTCCTCACCAACAACTCGATCTACACCCCGCGTGACCTGCACGCCCGGCTGAACCGCATGGGCCTGGACGTGCCGCTCGAGAACATCTGGACCTCGGCGCTGGCCACCGCCCAGTTCCTCGACGACCAGCGTCCCGGCGGCTCGGCCTACGTCATCGGCGAGGCCGGACTGACCACCGCCCTGCACGACATCGGCTACATCCTCACCGACCACGAACCGGACTACGTCGTCCTCGGCGAGACCCGCACCTACTCCTTCGAAGCCATGACCAAGGCGGTCCGGCTGATCAACGACGGTGCCCGTTTCATCTGCACCAACCCCGACGAGACGGGTCCGTCCGCCGAGGGCCCGCTGCCCGCCACCGGTGCCGTCGCCGCACTGATCACCAAGGCGACGAGCAAGCAGCCGTACTTCGCCGGCAAGCCCAACCCGCTGATGATGCGCACCGGACTGAACGCCATCGGCGCCCACTCCGAGACCAGCGCCATGATCGGCGACCGGATGGACACCGACGTGCTGGCCGGCATGGAGGCCGGGATGCAGACCTTCCTGGTGCTCACCGGTCTCACCCGGCCGGAGCAGGTGGAGAACTTCCCGTACCGGCCGTCCAAGATCGTCGACTCGATCGCGGACCTCGTCGACCGCATCTGAAACCCCGTACACCCGCAATTCGACCCAAACGGAGCAAAGCGGGCCCCGCTGAGGATGCGGGGCCCGTGGTTCGGGGGGAGTCTCCAGATATCTGGAGGTTCACGATGGGATCACTGCGGGTCACTCTCTGTACGATCGCCGCCCTCGGTGCGGTCCCCGTCACCCCGGCGGCACACGCGGCGGACGGGGACGTCCGGGTCGGTCCGGCGGCCCCGCGTCCGGGCGGCGACATCACCCTGCGGGTGAGCGGATGCCCGCAGCGGACGGCCACGGCGGTCTCCGAGGCGTTCGTCGCCGACGCCCGCCTCACCGTCGACGCCGACGGCAGCCTCGCCGGGGAGAGCCGCATCCGGTCCACGGCCGCGGGGGGCACCTACGCCGTGAAGGTCGCCTGCGGGGACGCCTCCCGCACCGGCGCCGTCACCGTCACACGCAAGGGCGCGGAACAGTCCGTACGGCACGGACCGCAGCCGTCCGTCGCGGCCTCACCGACGTCCCCCGTCCGGGCCGGCGGCGGGGGCACCTCCCAGCTGGCCATGGTGGACGCCCGCGAGGCCGGCCCCGGCACGGCGCACACCGTGACCGGGCTGATCCTGGCGGGCGTCGCCGCCACGGCCGTGGCCCTGCGCAGCGCCCGCAGGAGCAGACGGCAGCGCTGACCATGTCCGACCACGAACGCTCCGCCGGCGGTGGCCGCCTCCTCATGGCCGCCGTCTGGACGCTGCTGCTGCTCGGGCTGTGGCTGTGGGGGTGGGAGGTCACCGACGTACGGCACAAGGCGTCCGCGCCGGTCTCCGGGGACATCCCGGCGGTCGGACGGCCCGCCTCGCCGCGACTGCCGTCCGCGGCACGGCCGATGGACGACGCCCGGCCGCTGCGCCTGGACATCCCGGCGCTCGGCCTGCGGGCACCGGTGGCGCCCCGGGGACTCGACGCGCACGGCGCCATCGATCCACCGCCCTACGCGCAGGCCGGCGTCGTCGGCTGGTACGCGGCCGGGGTGAAGCCCGGGGCGCCCGGGGCGGCGCTGATGGTGGGCCACGTCGACACCACGAGCCGGGCCGCCGTCTTCCACCGCCTCGGCACCCTCAGGCCGGGCGTGACCGTACGGGTGCTCCGCGACGACGGCAGGGCGGCGGAGTTCACCGTGGACGACGTCCGGGTCGTCACCCGCGACCGCTTCGACGCCCACCAGGCCTACGGCGCCCACCGCACGGGCCGCGCCGAACTGCGCCTGATCACCTGCGCCGGCACCTTCGACCGGGCGACCGGCGGCTACACCGCGAACCTCGTCGTCTCGGCGTATCTCACCGGCACCGGGCCGTAGCCCGCTCTCGGGGCCCACCTGGCCCGGCCGACGACCCGCTCCCCCCGAAGCCGCCGACCGGGCCGGTCCTCGACCGCGGGCGCACGGGCTGCGGGAGTAGCCCGGCGTCCGGCGCGGGAGGTTCTGTACGACCGGTGGAGACGGTCCGACCGGGGGCTGGGGTCGTCCGCAGACGACTCTAGAAGACAAGACGAGCGCGGCCTAGGGGAAGAGGCAACGGGCCGCTACAGGCGCCCCTCGTCGTCCGTCCGCCCCGCCTCCCGGCGCAGTTCGGAGTCGTCCGCGACCCGGTCGATGACCGCCCGCGCGACCAGGTCCAGCGGCAGCTGACGGCGGCGCGCGTACTGCCGCAGCGCCAGGAAGGCGTCGTCCGCGGGGGCGTTCCAGCGCTCGGCGAGCATGCCCTTGGCCTGCTCGATGCGCACCCTGCTGGACAGCGCCTGCTGCAACTGACCGGCCAGGGTGCGGCACTGGGCGTACCGGGTGTTGTTCTCCAGCCCGAGGGCCGCGCAGTCGGCGAGGAGCTGGGCCAGCTTCAGCCCCGTGTCGTCCTCGGCGGGGGAGTCGCCCGGGAGGGCGGGGCCGAAGACGTTCAGCGCGCCGAGCAGCCGCCCCCGGCGGCGCAGGGGGACCGCGTAGGTGATGGCGATGTCGTGCGCGAGCGCCCGCTCGGTGAACTCGGGCCAGCGGGCCGCCGTCCGCGCCGCCCGGACCGAGACCGGCGGCACCGGCCGGCCGGAGCCGTAGCAGTCCAGGCAGGGCCCGCCGCCGTGCTGGGCCCGCAGCAGCTCCAGCGCGGTCTCCTGCCGGGTGCCGCCCGCCGCCAGCGACACCGTGCGGCCCTCGTCGATCAGCATGAAGCCGGCCGCCCGCGCGGCCAGTAACCGTACGCAGTGGTCGGCGACCCGCGACAAGTAGCGCCCGGCCTCGAACTCGTCGACGAGGGTGTCCGCCGACTCCACCAGTGCCTGCGCCAGCCGGATCTCCCGGGTGAACCGGTGCATCACCGCACCCTCCCTTCCCCTGCTCCCCTGTGGTTCCCCGTCGAGTGCCGCCCCGCGCGGGCGTCCCCGCCCCGTGCCGACGAAGCCGTCATAGTGGCTGTAACAGCTCTCCGACAAGGCTGGGCGACCTCGTGTGCCGCACGACACGTATGTCACGATTGAGCCTTGGAACGAAGCACCCGAGGGGGAGCTGGATGTACCTGAAGAGGGGGGCCCGGCGGGGCACTCGTGCCCGGACGTCCGCGATGGTGCTGGGGGCGGCACTGCTGATCGCGGGCTGTTCCTCCGGTGACGGGGACGAGCCGGACGACAACGCAGGCGCCGGGATCAGCCAACAGCCCAAGGACACCGACCCGTTCTGGGTGAACCCGGACGGGAACGCGGCACAGCAGGTCGCCGCCTACATGAAGGACGGCAAGAAGGAGGACGCCGAGGAGATCCGGAAGATAGCGCAGCAGCCGACGGGCGAGTGGATCGGCCCGGAGAACCCGGAGCAGGAGGCCCGCGGCTACACCGAGGCCGCCGACAAGGCCGGCCGTACGGCCCTGCTGGTCCTGTACAACATCCCGCACCGCGACTGCGGCC
This sequence comes from Streptomyces sp. NPDC098781, assembly GCF_044759995.1. Classification (NCBI taxonomy): domain Bacteria; kingdom Bacillati; phylum Actinomycetota; class Actinomycetes; order Kitasatosporales; family Streptomycetaceae; genus Streptomyces; species Streptomyces sp. NPDC098781. The sequence goes on along the minus strand of NZ_JBIWAK010000011.1, from coordinate 56,523 downwards.
AGTACTCCCAGGGCGGCGCCGCCGACGGCAACGCCTACCGGGACTGGATCGACGGGGTGGCCAAGGGCATCGAGGACCGCGCCGCGACGGTGATCCTGGAGCCGGACGCGCTGCTGCACCTGGTGGACGGGTGCACCCCGGACGAGTTCCACGAGGAGCGCTACGACCTCCTCAAGGGCGCCATCGGCAAGCTGAAGTCGCTGAAGAACACCAAGGTCTACGTGGACGCGGGCAACGCCGGCTGGGGCCACCCGGACCAGATCTTCGAGCCCCTGAAGTGGGCGGGCATCGACCAGGCCGACGGCTTCTCGGTCAACGTCTCCAACTTCTACACGACCAAGGACTCGATCGCGTACGGCAAGCAGCTGTCCGCCAAGGTGGGCGACAAGCCCTTCGTGATCGACACCAGCCGCAACGGCAACGGCCCCTACACCGGGGGCAACCCCGACGAGCGCTGGTGCAACCCGCCCGGCCGCGCGCTGGGGGAGACCCCGACCACCAAGACGTCCGACCCGCTGGTCGACGCCTACGTGTGGGTCAAGCGCCCCGGAGAGTCGGACGGCGAGTGCAAGGGCGGCCCGAAGGCGGGCGAGTGGTGGGTGGACTACGCCCTGAGCCTCGCCCAGGCCAGCAAGTAGCTCTTACGTGAGATCGGGGCGCCCTCCGTCGTGGAGGGCGCCCCGATCGCGTATCCGCTGAGGGACCTTGACCCTAAGGGACCCTGACCCACTGTGCCTTGCTCGGCGTCCCCTGGTCGTCCGTCACGAACAGCATGTACCACCCCGACGGCACCAGATTCCGGTTAGTCGGCACATTCACCGTGATCTTGTCCCCGGACTTCTCGAAGTCCAGCTTCACCGACCGCTGATCCACGTCCGTGACATGCGTGGACGCGCTCGGCCGGATCAGCCGTACGTTCTCGATGGACGAGGCGTGCTGTGAGGTGAACGTGCCCGTCCCGCCCCGCTTGATGGTCTGCGGGCCGCCCGAGAGCGACGGCTGCGCGTCCCCGTAGAGATACGGCGGCGTGTAGATCTCGATGCGCTGCTCGAACTTGCCCGGCTTGGTGTTGGCCTTGTCGGCGTAGAGCGAGTCCGAGCCGAAGAACATCACCCGGCCGTCGGGCAGCAGGATCGAACCGGAGTGGTAGTTGCGGCCCACCAGCGGGTCGGCGACCCGGTCGAGGGTGTCCGCGCCCGGGTGGTACAGGTGCGCCTGGAGGATGTTGGAGTCGCCGCGACCCCGGTAGTCCTCCGAGCCACCCGACACCAGCACGCTGTCGTCCGGCAGCACCGAAGCCTGGGGATAGCGCGTGCCCTTCTCCAGCGAGGGCCCGTCCACGAACTTCGGGTTGTCGGCCTTCAGATCGACGATCCGGGTCTTCTCGCTGGACTCCTTGGACTCGCCGACACCGCCGCCGCCGATCACCATGTACTTCTCGTCCTGCGCCGGCGGCAGCAGCACCGTGCCGGAGGTCTCCATCAGCTTGGGATCGCTCAGACCGGGCAGCTTGGAGAACTTGTTGGTGTCCACGTCCCAGATGCCGGGCTCACGCCCCACGTCGTCCGGACCGTAGCCCGCGTTCGATCCCGAGTAGAAGATCTTGCCGTTCTCCAGCGGGAACAGCGCCGGGTACGTCGGGAACTGCCGCACCTTCGTCAGGTACGTCCACTTCTTGGTCTTCGGGTCGTACACCTCGTTCTTGCCCGGCACCAGCTGGCCGATGTCGTCGAGGCCGGAGACGCTGAGGATCTTCCCGTTGCCCAGGGTGGTGAGCGTCGGGTACCAGCGCGCCTCCTTCATCGGGTCGACCTTGATGTACTTCTCGGCGACCGGGTCGAACTCGTAGGCGTCCCGGATGCCTTGGAAGTCCTTCTTGTCGAGGGCGAGCTTCTGCGCGATGCCGTAGGTGTTGCGCGCGTCGGCGCCGGACAGCCCCTGGATGCGGTAGTTGTCCTGGGTGCCGGTCTCGTACTTGGCGCCCTGCTTCTGCGCCTCGACATAGATCCGGCCCAGACCGGGGTCGTTGCGCAGGAACTCGCCGGTCGCCTTGTCGAAGACCTTCTTCGCGCGCGGCACCAGCACCGGGTCCTTGGAGACGAACGTCTTGCCGTTCTCCTTGCCGGTGAACTTGGTGCCCGCGGGCAGGGTGATCGGCTCGTCCGGGTTCTCGTTGTGGACGATCATCAGGCCGCCGGCCTTGGTGACGTCACCCTTGAGCTTCTCGTACCGCTTGGTGCCGCCCGCGATCAGCAGGTTGCCGTTGGACAGCTGGGTGTGGCCGGTGCAGAACAGGTCGTTCGGCGTCGGCACCTTCTTGATCGTGCCCTTGACCGGGTCCCAGATCCGGGTGTCGTACTTCTTCGCGTCGAAGTTGTCCTGGTTGTTGCCCGAACCCGCGATCAACAGCACCTTGCCGGTGTGCAGGAGCGCCGCGTGGATCGTGTTGAGGCGGTACTCCTCGGGGAATTCGACGATCTCCCACTTGCCGTTCTCGGCTTTGTACTCGGGTCTGTTGATCTGGTACTGGTGGTATTTCTCGGTGCCGACGCGGTAGAGCCACGGCCCGTTCATTCCGGCCAGCGCGATGACCACCGCCGTGCCTATCGCGAGTCGACGGGCGCGGCGGCGGCCTGCACGGTCGTTCATTCCTTACGTCCCCCAAGTCCACCAAGGGCGATCTGCATCGTCTGGTCATTTCCGCCGCTGCCGGACGCGGCCCAGCTCGGCTTGTGCTGGCCGTGCTGGCCGTGCTGACCGTGCTGCGGCGTGGCGTGCGCGGGCAGCGGCTGCGGCTGGTACGGCACCGCGGTCGCACCGCCCGTCGCCACCGCTTCCTGCGGCCCGGTCTGGGCCGGCCCGGTCGCGGCGGGCTTCTTCCTCTCCTGCCGCAGCATGTAGCGCCAGGCGAAGATCGGCGTCGCCGTGATCAGCATGGCAAACGTCGCCCAGATGATCATCGCGGGGTGGGAGTGCCCGTAGACGAACCCGGCGGTGATGGAAGCGCCGAAAATCCCGATGAAATACCAGTGGTAGCGGAAGGTCGCGAACCACCGGTCGGGGCTCGCGGAATCCCCCTTGGGAGTGACGACGAACTTGCTCTTCTTGCGCAGGGCCGAGTCGAAGAGCGCCTTCGCGTACAGCGGCGCCGACAGCGCGGACATCACCATGCCGGCCACACCGCCGGAGCCCTCGGGCTCGTGCGGCGAGACGTTGTGACGGCGGTTCCAGACGTACAGGCCGATCTGGAGCGCGGAGGCGTTGCCGTAGAGCATCAGCCAGATCGTCGGGTCGATGTTCACACCCGAGGCGCCCAGGCCCAGGAACAGCGCACAACTCAGCGCCGCCAGGATCCAGTTGAGGGCCGACATCGGGTAGAAGATGATCATCATCGTGTAGTTGAAGAGCTTGCTCGGCGGCAGCGAGTACCAGCCCTTCCAGTACTGCTTGAGGATCGTCTCGTACGTCCCTCGCGACCAGCGCATCTGCTGGGTGAAGAAGTCGGTCCAGGCACTCGGGCCCTCACCGACGGCCAGCACGTCCGGCGTGTAGACCGAGCGCCACTTCTTGCCCGTCGCCGGGTTCTTGTGGCGGTGGATCTCGAAGCCGGTCGCCATGTCCTCGGTGATCGAGTCGTACAGACCGCCGATCTGCTTGAGCGCCTTGATGCGTACGGCGTTCGACGTACCCACGAACATCGGGGAGCCGTACTTGTTGCCCGCGCGCTGGATGAGGGCGTGGAAGAGGAACTGCTGGGACTCGGCGGCCTTGGTGACGAAGTTGTCGTAGTTGCCGTACACCTGCGGGCCGATGACGAAGCCGATGTTCGGGTCGCGGAAGAAGCCGAGCATGCGCTCCAGGTAGTTGGGGAGCGGCACGTGGTCGGTGTCGACCGAGGCGAAGAAGTCGTAGTCGTCGCCGTGCGCGTCGAGCCAGGCGTTGTAGTTGCCGTGCTTGGTCTTGGCGCGGTGCGGGCCCTTTGCCTGGTTCCACTTCGCGACGCCCTTGCGGGAGAAGTGGTGCACGCCGAGCCGGGCGCAGACCTCCTTCACCTCCGCGTTGTCGCCCTCGTCGAGCAGCCAGACGTGCAGCAGACCCCGGTGGCGCAGCTTGACGGCCGCCTCCAGGGTCTTGGTCACCATCTCCAGCGGCTCCTTGCCGGGCACGAAGGAGGTGAGGAAGGCCACTCTCGTGCCGGTCTCCGGCACCACCGGGATCGGGTCGCGGGCGACCAGGGTGGCGTGCGCGTTGGACAGCACGTTCATGCAGCGGAAGAACTCGATCAGGCCGATCGAGACGAGCATCACGATGTCGAGTGCCGGCAGGAAGTCGAAGGCCGGGTAGTCCCGTTCGGTCCAGTGCTCGGGCTGGAGCAGCCAGAACAGCAGGACGAGGGAGAGCACCGGAGCCGCGGCGAGCATCAGCGCGACCCTTATGCGGTGCGGCTCCTGGGAGATCAGTGAGCGGTACTGGACCCGGTACGGCTTGTTCGGGTCGGGCTGCGTGAGGGGACCCGCCAGTCGGCTGTAGTGCTCGTAGTCGTACTTCGGCAGCGTCTTCTTGATGCGGCGGAACGCGCCGGTCCGAGTTTGCGATGGCACCCGTAGCTGGGTCGTCTGAGACGGATCGTAGTTCTGCCGGGCGCCCGTCGGCGTCGACGTCATGAGTCATCCCCCCACACGCGGTCGACCGCGTGTCTGTCGGTTCCTTTACGACTGTGTCGATCCCCCTCGACCTTCACAGGCGTATCAGTGGCGGGCCGCAGTCACCACATCTTCCACACCTTAGACATGGAAACGCGACCTTCCGGTTGCATGATGCCCCCCTCGGCATGTGGTCATGAACGGGGCCCCCTACTCCCCGCAAAAACCGGCAACCGGCTCCTTGCCCCCCAACTGCCGCGTATCCGCAGCATCTTGCTAAACCCATCCCCAGGGTTCTACGGCGTTCCGCATGATCGCAAGATGCGAAACGAGGTGTTTACCGGTCATACGCGCTCATTGTGGCACCTGTGGGGGTGTTGTGTACCCGTTGTGGACACACGGGCGCGGATGTTGCCGAAGTGCTCCCGTATCGCCTCCTCCGCACGTATCGCGTCGCCCGAGCGCACCGCGTCCACGATCTCCCGGTGCTGGCGGCAGGTGACCAAGGGGTCCTGCGGGGCGCCCCCGAGATCGGTGTGGACGCGGTGGAAGGCGTCCCAGAACGCCTCCATGACCTCGCCCAGCAGCGCGTTGTCCAGCCCCCGGTAGAGGGTGGCGTGAAACGCCCGGTCGGTCTCGGCGATGCCGTCGCCGCCACGCGCCGCCTGCTCTTCCATACGGCCGACGAGGGTGTCCAGTTCAACGAGGTCGGCGTCCGGCAGCCGCCCCGCGAGCCGCGACACCAGCCCCGTCTCCACGGCCTCCCGCAGCTGCACCAGCTGGAGCAGGGTGTCCTCGCCCCGGTAGTGCCCGGCGACCGTGCGGAAGGTGAGGCCCTCGACCATGGGGGCCAGCGACATGGTGCCGACGTACGTCCCGAACCCGTGCCGGATCTCCACGATGCCCATCGCCTGCAACCCCTTGAGCGCCTCGCGCACGGAATTGCGGCTGGCCCCCAGATGAGCCATCAGCTCGGGCTCCGTCGGCAGCGGGGCCCCGGAGGCCAGCCGGCGGTCGATGATGAGCTTCTTGATCCGCTCTTGCAGGTCACGCGCTGCCATGGCCAGAGAGTATCCGGCCAAACCCTGGAACAGCCCCTTCCGTGCAGGAGGGCTCTCGGCCGGGGCCTCGGTGGGCGCGAAGTCCGACAGTGGGTGCCACAGGGTCTTGAGGCCGGGGGCGGCTCTGGGGCGGGCACCCGGGTCTGTGGTCGCGTTGCTGCGGGGATCGGGCGGGTGGGGCCGCTGAGGAACGGGCGGGCTCGCCGCGATGGCGCAGGGTCCGGCAGGTGCGAGGGGTGTGGGCCGTCCGCGTGCCGCGCGGGGTTGGCGCTCCGATGTGCTCATGGGCGTTTCCCGGGGCGGTGTGCAGGGCGGCTTCGCTGCGGGCTCCGAATCCGCGGTCGCGTCGCTGCCGGGATCGCGCGGCAGGGGCCGCCGAGGACCGGGCGGACCCGGAAGGGCCTGCCCCGATGCGAGGGGCGCGGCAGTGTGAGGGGTGTTGGCCGGCTGCGTGCTGCGAAGGGCTCGCGCCCTCGATGCGCTGTTCGGCGTTTCCCGAGGCCGTCGCGAAGGCCGCCTCGCCGCGGGCCCAGCCGCAAGAGTGAAGGCCCCCCGCGATCGCGAGGGGCCTTCACCGTCTGTGCGCCGCCAGGGACTCGAACCCCGGACCCGCTGATTAAGAGTCAGCTGCTCTAACCAACTGAGCTAGCGGCGCATGCTGACCTCGTTAACTCTACATGACCTCCCGGGGTGGTCCGGACCACATGCGGGCGGGCGGGGCGGGGGCCGCCCGGGAGCCTTGTAAACCATTCGGACCGTCAACATGCGAGTCCGGAAGACAGTTGAGAAACTGACGAGGTGTACAGCCGCGGACATTTCAACTGGAGTGTGAGGGGAATCGCATGGAGACTCGGACTCCGGTATTCGAGGAATTCGATCCGGCGAGTGACTGCGACTGCCCCGGATGCGTTCACTGGCAGCGCGTCCTGCCGCACTCCCGGGCCGGCCGCCACCCCGCCGCCCACCGGGCGCTGATTCTCGCCGCAGCCGCCTCCACGACCGTCGTCGTCGGCCACACGGCCCCGGCCGTCGCCGCCTCCGACACCCCCGACACCCTCGACCACCAGGCCGTTCCCGCAGGTGACGAGCCCTATACCCCTCAGGGCGGCAAGGCCCCGCTGCACGGCCCCGGCGGCAAGCCCGCCAAGCCGTCCGGTCCGGTCAAGACGCCCCCGACAACCCGGGCGGAGATCATCAAACGGGCGAAGAAATGGGTCGCCGCGAAGGTGCCGTACAGCATGTCCAGGTACTGGTCGGACGGATACCGGCAGGACTGCTCGGGCTTCGTCTCGATGGCCTGGAGCCTGCCCGGAAACGAATGGACGGGCAGCCTCGACCAGTACGGCGTACGAATCCCGAAGGCGGATCTCCAGCCAGGGGACATTCTGCTGTTCCACAATCCGGCCGACCCCGAGAAAGGCTCGCACGTCGTCATTTTCGGCGGCTGGACGGACTACACGCACACCTACTACATCGCCTACGAGTCCGCGCCGCCGCACGCCCGCAGACAGTCCACCCCGTACGCCTACTGGAACCACTCCGACCGCTATGTCGCCTACCGCTACAAGGGGCTCGCGGGCAGCTCGGCGGGTACGAAAACGGACACCGGACAGCAGGCCGGCGGGAAGACGGAAGCGGAGAAGCCGGGCGCGGCCGAGCCCAGTACACCGAAGCCGGGCGCCGCCAAACCCAGCACCCCGAAGCCGAACGCCCCGAAGCCGGGGACCCCGAAGCCGGGCACCCCGAAGCCGGCCGGGCAGCCCGGTCCGGCGGCCTACCCCGGGCCGGCGCACTTCGGACCCGGCGCCAACAACGCCCACGTGACCCGGCTGGGCCGGCTGCTCGTGCAGCGTGGGGCGGGCCGCTTCTACACCTTCGGCCCCGATCCGCGCTGGTCGGACGCCGACCGCAGGGCCACCCAGGCGTTCCAGCTGGCGCAGGGCTGGCGGGGCCAGGACGCCGACGGGCTGCCGGGGCCGGGGACCTGGGCCCTGCTGGTGTCGGGCAAGGGCAAGGACATTCCCGCCGCGGCGAGTGGCGCCCGCCCGCCCGACCAGCCGGCCTCGCACGGGGTGCCCGGCTATCCGGGGCGGGCGATGTTCCGGCCCGGCGCCGACAACAAGTACGTCACCCAGCTCGGCCGGCAGCTGGTGAAGAAGGGGTTCGGCAAGCACTACAAGACCGGGCCGGGGCCGCGCTGGAGCGAGGCGGACCGGCGCGCCGTGGAGGCCTTCCAGCGCACCCAGGGCTGGCGCGGCGGCGCGGCGGACGGCTACCCCGGGCCGGAGACCTGGCGGCGGCTGTTCGCGTGATCCCACCCCCGTCCCGTAACCCGACATCCCGGCGACCACCGTTGTGACGCATCTGGCGCGGAGGCTGGAGGCACCCATGACCACGACCACTTCTCATACGCCCGAGCCCGAGGGGCCCGCCCGGCCCGGTCGGCTGATCCAGAACGAGGCGACCACCGAGATCCCCGTCCATCTGCTGTTCCGCGACGAGGCGGGCCCGGTGTCCGTGCCGCTCAGCCCGACGGTCGTGGCACGCAGGCAGGGCACGGGGGAACAGCCCCGGCTGCGCCGCCCGGTGCAGCCGAAGCCGCGTCCCGAGCCACAGGTCGACCCCGAACTGGTGGAGCGGCCCGCGCGGGTGCTGCCCGGGGCGGCCGGGGTGCTCGCCGGAGCCTGTGGGGCGGCCGGGTGCCTGGCCACCTCGTGGTGGGCCGGGGTACTGCCGCCGCTGACGGTGCAGGCGCTGGGGTTGCCGGTGTCCGCGAGCTCCGGGCTGGGGCCCGCGCAGTGGGCGGCGTACACGGGGGCCGGGGCGCTCGGGCTGTTCGGCCTCGGCGGGCTGGCACGGGGCCGGACCGGGGCGGCCTGGGTGCTCGGACTCTTCGGCCGCTACCGCGGGACCGTCCGGCGCACCGGCCTGATGTGGGTCAACCCGCTGCTGCTGCGCCGCCGGGTCGACGTCCGGCTGCGGCACTGGCGCAGCGAGCCGATGCCGGCGGCGGACGGCAACGGGGTCGCGCTGCGGGTGGTCGTCCTGGTGGTGTGGCGGGTGAAGGACACCGCGCGGGCCACGCTCGGGGTGGAGGACCACGAGTCGTATCTGCGCGAGTGTGTGGAGGCGGCGCTGGCCCGGGTGCCGGTCGAGACGCCGGGTACGGCACGCGGGTCGGTCGAGGTGGCCGCCGACGCGTTGACGCGGTGGGTGGTGCGGGACGCGGGGGTGGTCGGTCTGGAGGTGTTCTCGGTGCGGCCGGTGCGGGTGGAGTACGCGCCCGAGGTCGCCGCGGCCATGCACCGCCGCCGGATCGCCGCGCTGGACGCCAAGGACCGGGCCACCATGGTCACCTCGGTCGTCGACTCGGTGGAGGACACGGTGACCCGGCTGACCATGCGGGGCCTGGTCGAGCTGGACGACTACGAACGCAAGGCGCTGGTCAAGGACTTGACGGTGGCGTTCTGCGCGGGGCGCGGCGAACAGGGACCGTGATTGGTATGGACATGTTCAACTAACGGCAATATTCTCAGACTTGGTCTAGACCTGCACAGCTCATCGAACTTCCCCCACGTTCCCAGGAGCAGCAGCATGCGCAGAAGGACCAAGTGGTATGCCGCCGCGCTCGGACTCGCCACGGCCGGAACGGTCGTGCTCTCCGGCGGCGGTGCCAGCAGCCACGGCTACACCGACCTCCCCATCAGCCGGCAGAAGCTGTGCCAGAACGGCACCGTGACCAACTGCGGCTCCATCCAGTGGGAGCCGCAGAGCGTCGAGGGCCCGAAGGGCTTCCCCGGCTCCGGCCCGGCCGACGGCCAGATCTGCAACGGCGGCCTCGGCCAGTTCAGCCAGCTCAGCGCGCCGAAGACGCCGTCCGGCGGAGACTGGCCGACCACGCGTGTGACGGGCGGTCAGAACTACACGTTCCGCTGGCAGTTCACCGCCATGCACGCCACGACGGACTTCAGGTACTACGTCACCAAGCCGGGCTGGAACCAGAACCACAACCTGTCCCGCTCCGACCTCAACCTGACGCCGTTCTTCACCGTCCCGTACAACGGGCAGCGCCCGCCGTCCACGCTCTCGCACAGCGGCAGGCTGCCGTCCGGGCTCAGCGGTCACCACGTCATCCTCGCGGTGTGGACGATCGCCGACACGGGCAACGCGTTCTACGCGTGCTCGGACGTCACGTTCTGAGCGTGACTTGAGGAAATCCGGCGTCCCCCACGGGTACGTTCCCCCTACGTCGACATGACCATGACGGCGTAGGGGGAGTGGCGGTACTCGACCTCGGGGGTCTCATGGAAGCGCTGTTCTATCTCCTGCCGCTGGTCATCATGGCTCTCGCGGTCTTCTCCGTGGTGAAGCTGATCAGACGGGCCCGCGAGGTGCGCGGCGCCTGGAACAGCGGGCTCACGGCCGAGGCGCGGTGCATGCGGGCGTACGCGATGACGCGTAACGACAACACGAGGCTGCACCACGTCTACGAGTTCACGGCGCACGACGGACGCACCGTCCGCTTCGAGGAGAAGGACGGGCCGGCGACGAGGGTCGAGGGCGACTTCGTCACGGTGTTCTACGTCGCTCAACAGCCGGAGCGGGCCACGGTCCGCCCTCCGGCACCCGGCGTCCTCGGCGCGATCGCGGGCGGCGCGCTGGCGGCCAACTTCGCGATCATCGTCTTCTGCCTGTTCTTCGTCACCGTCGCCCACTGGGGTCTGTCGGGAGCCTCCTAGGCCTCCACTTCTGACGGTACGTCAACTACCGTGCGCGGCCATGGAGTCCAAGGCGCGCACCACGGTCGCGGAACTCGTCTCGGCGCAGTGGGGCGACCATCGCCCGGGGCTGTGGTTCGAGGAGCGCACGCTCACCCACCACGAGGTGGCCGCCGGTGCGGCGGCCCGCGCCGCGTTGCTGGCCGACCTGCTGTCATCCGGCGCCGAGCCGCATGTCGGGGTGCTCCTGGACAACACCCCGGAGTACCCGATGTGGCTGGGCGCGGCCGCCCTCGCGGGAGCCGCCGTCGCCGGGATCAACCCCACCCGGCGCGGAGCCGAGCTCGCCCGCGACATCCTGCACACCGAGTGCCGGGTCCTGGTCACCGAGCGGACCCGGCTGCCGCTGCTCGACGGCCTGGAGTTGCCCGGCGTACGCCTGCTGCTGACCGACGCACCGGAGTACGACGCCCTGCTCGCCCCGTACGCCGACGCCCGCCCCGACCCCTCCCGCGCCGCCCCGGACGACCGGCTCCTGCTCTACTTCACCTCCGGCTCGACCGGCGCCCCCAAAGCCGCGATCTGCACCCAGGGGCGGCTGGCCGCGGCGGGGCAGTCCCTGGCCGGCCAGTTCCGGGTCCGGCCCGAGGACGTGCACTACATCTGCATGCCGATGTTCCACGGCAACGCGGTGATCGCCGACTGGGCCCCCGCCCTCGCGGCGGGCGCGGGCGTGGCGCTGCGGCGGCGGTTCTCGGCGTCGGGGTTCCTGGCGGACGTACGGCGCTACGGAGTGACGTACTTCACCTACGTCGGCCGGGCGATTCAGTACATCCTCGCCACCGAGCCGCGCCCCGACGACCGGGACCACGCGCTGCGGCTCGGCTTCGGGACCGAGGCGGGCGCCGTGGACGCCGCCGCCTTCGAGCGGCGGTTCGGGGTGCGGCTGGTGGAGGGGTACGGGTCCTCGGAGGGCGGGGCCGCCGTGCAGTGGTCGCCGGGGACTCCGCCGGGGGCCGTGGGGCGGGCGGGGCCCGGGCTCGTCGTACTGGATCCGGAGACCTGCGCGGAGTGTCCGCCGGCCGTCTTCGACTCGGGGGGACGGCTGGTCAACGGGGACGAGGCGATCGGGGAGCTGGTCAACCGGGGACCGAACCCCTTCGAGGGGTACTGGCGCAACCCCGAGGCGGAGGCTGAGCGGCGGCGGGCCGGCTGGTACTGGACGGGGGACCTGTTCTGCCGGGACGCCGACGGCTATCTGTACTTCGCGGGGCGCGGCGACGACCGGCTGCGGGTCGACGGGGAGAACCTGTCCGCCGCGATGATCGAGAACATCCTCGCCCGGTACGGGGGCGCGGCGGCCGTCGCCGTCTACGCGGTGCCGGATCCGGTGACCGGGGACCAGGTCATGGCGACGATCGCGGGGGAGTTCGAGCCGGCGGCCTTCGCCGCGTTCCTGCTGGCCCAGCCGGATCTGGGGACGAAGATGGCGCCCCGGTTCGTGCGGGTGGTGGAGCGGATGCCGGTGACCGCCACGAACAAGATCCATCGGGCGGGACTGCGGAAGGAGGGGGTGCGGTGTGCCGACCCGGTGTGGTGGCGGCCGACCGGGGAGCGGGCGTACCGCAGGCTGACCGAGGCGGACACCCCGGCAGATGCCGAAGGGCCCCTCGCTCCCACGAGAGGCCCTTCCTGTGTGCGCCGCCAGGGACTCGAACCCCGGACCCGCTGATGCTGTGTCTTCCCGGGGGATGACCCCCGGACCCCCAGCAGACGTCGAAGGGCCCCTCGCTCCCACGAGAGGCCCTTCATATGTGCGCCGCCAGGGACTCGAACCCCGGACCCGCTGATGCTGTGTCTTCCCGGGGGATGACCCCCGGACCCCCAGCAGACGTCGAAGGGCCCCTCG